>NZ_PQCD01000001.1 GCF_002964705.1 Pseudoalteromonas sp. T1lg75
GGCAGGTGTCACACCGTATACGTCATCTCGCGATTTAGCACAGTGCTGTGTTTTTAATAAACAGTCCCAGCCACCTGGTCACTGCGACTCCCGTCCGCTTAGAGAGCAAGTCTCATCACAGGTAGGAGCGTACCTTCTCCCGAAGTTACGGTACTATTTTGCCTAGTTCCTTCACCCGAGTTCTCTCAAGCGCCTTAGTATTCTCTACCTGACCA
>NZ_PQCD01000054.1 GCF_002964705.1 Pseudoalteromonas sp. T1lg75
TTTTTCTCGAGAGTAACTATTACTCTACGATTGATGCTACAACACCAGCACCAACTGTACGACCACCTTCACGGATCGCGAAACGTAGACCTTCGTCCATCGCGATTGGGCAGATTAGTTCAACAGTCATCTTGATGTTGTCACCAGGCATTACCATTTCTACGCCGTCTGGTAGTTGGATGTCACCAGTTACGTCAGTTGTACGGAAGTAGAACTGTGGACGGTAGCCTTTGAAGAATGGCGTGTGACGGCCACCTTCGTCTTTAGA
>NZ_PQCD01000055.1 GCF_002964705.1 Pseudoalteromonas sp. T1lg75
GGTATAGGCCTGGGTTCTTTTCTTTTTAGTCATGAGACACCTCTTTTTCTAACTATAGAAGGTGTCTACTTTTTTTGGGTAAGTCCTTTACATAACGCCCCAATAAGAGGCTAAAAATCAGTTGGTTATACTTTAGCGAGGTACGAGCGACAAACCAACTGTTTTTTGACCTACCACTTTATTGGCTTGTTATATTCCCCAAACACATACTTCAAATTGGGGGCTTTGGTTTTCGTTGAACTCAAAGATAACTCCAAAATCCTGTGACTCTCCGACCCAGGACAAATCTCTAAAACCACCATTTTCGCAAGCTAGTAATTGCATGATACCAAATAAGTTTGATTTAAATTCTTTGGCACTCATTTGATAATGCATTCCTTGAAAGTCAAAACTTAGCCAACCTTTATAATGGTCAGGAATTTTCAACTTTTTGATATATATTATCGTAGATTGGAAATCGGGATATTCAGTTCGACTCCAGCTAACAACATGCTCTCGACTAGGCTTAAATTCGCCGTTATTCCAACTAGAAAGAGTTAAATTTCTAACTGCCTCTTTCCTATCTGTTCTTGGGACAGACTCAAAAAGTGCGTGCATCATAGGATCTAAACTAGAAACGAGTTTCTCATGCTCTTTCCTACAGCTAAATTCATGTAACTTCTGTTCGAGTTTGCTCATATCTATAAGGGAGTATAACAGCTTATTAGTGCGAATTCCCGGTTAAGGAAGTTATCCACAACCTCACCATTGCCCACTAATAAACTTTTTTATTCAATAATAGCAATAAGTTATCAGGTGTTTTGTTCACACGCAATCGAGAAACGAGCCATAAAAAACGTGCCTTCACTTATTCGAGCCTTGCGTGGCTCGCTATGTACTTTATTTTTGCCAATTAAAATCAGTAACCTATCTCTTATTACCACATAATCGAGCCGTTTTTGTGTATTACATAGCGTGCCAAAACGACGTAATTGACGCGTTTTTACTTATCCATGTTTTTGAGGATATGGGGCGAAGATCTGTTTCTGACACCGAGCCGAGCATCAGTTCGGCCCGGTGTCAGAATCGGGAATAAAGGATATGGCTGCGCAATACTAAAGCGAATTAATCTCCATAAAGCTCGCTTAAATAGGCTTTGGCGGCCTCATGCCAGCTAAAGCGACATTCTCTGGCGTTTGCACTTAGCTCTTGCCAATCCTGGGGCTGATCTTTGTGCATGTCCAGAGCACGAGTAAGGCACGCCAGTAACTGCTCACCTTGCTCTGCTGGGCTGTCGCCATTAAATACAAAGCCGTTCTCTCCTTCTTTGACCGTATCCTTTAAGCCGCCAACACCGTGCACCAGGCAAGGTGTGCCGCTGCGCAGTGCCAGCATCTGGCTGATACCACAGGGCTCAAACGAGCTGGGCATAAAGAAGAGCTCACACAGCTCATAGATGGCGTCGCTTAGCGCCAGGGAGAACCCATTGATAAAGAGGAAGTTATCATGTCTGGCCATGGCTTGAGTTAAGAGCGATTCATAGTATGGGTCGCCGGAGCCGAGCATAATAAAATGCTTTTGTTCTTTGGCCAGTTCATCGAGCACCGCATCGATAACTAAAGTTCCTTCTGACGATGCCATAGGCTGTGCCAAGGGCTTTGCCAATCGCTGCGCTAACAAGGCGACCTTTTGCGATGTCACCCGTCCCACCGAACCCAACCAAGGTTTAATTTGCAACT
Source organism: Pseudoalteromonas sp. T1lg75 (assembly GCF_002964705.1). Taxonomy (GTDB): domain Bacteria; phylum Pseudomonadota; class Gammaproteobacteria; order Enterobacterales; family Alteromonadaceae; genus Pseudoalteromonas. Next base: position 1,719 of record NZ_PQCD01000055.1, read on the forward strand.
GCTGCCATTGTTGCATGCGCACATGAGCAATATAGTGGCCGCTGCTGAGTTGTGGCTGCTTGGCCATGGCCGAAAACAACGCCTGCTGCGTTAATGGCCAAAGCGCCTTAGGCGGATAAGATGCGGCCTCTTGTTCATAATCGCAGCCGTTTAATATGCCAACCAAACGACCTTGTTGATGGGCCTTTTGTAATTCGCCCTCTAAGCCCTCACCGCCGATAAAGCCCCGCTCTGGGTCGCTCGGTTGCAATACTTCCTCAACATACGTTGGCGACACCAGGTGAATTTTATCGCACAAAGTAATGGCCGCGCGCACCGGGTTATAGCAGTGCAGGTAGTGCGGATCGCAGATTTGCTGACCATCATAACCCAGCCAGGGGAACCAGGTTTGCAGCGATGACTCATCGCCGCTAAACGGGCGCGTGCCCTGCAGCGCCAGGTTATGCACCGTATAAACGGTGCGTAATTCCTGCAGGCACCGATACTGAGGCGCAAACGCCCGTAGCACCGCCAGAGTAGCGCTGTGCCAGTCATGCAGGTGCAACACCTCAAGCTCGCCAAAGCCGCCCTGCTTTATGGCCTCGGCCACCCCCACGCAGAATAATGCGAACTTGCTGGCATCCGCAGCGAAGGGGCGATTATCCGTGTCATTGTGATACACCTCGGCGCTATTAAACCAGGGGTGGCTCAATACATAGTGCGTCACCCCCTGCTCCACCAGCACCCGATATAAATTCAGGGTTAGCTGATTGCCCGCAAAGTTCACCGAGTATTGACCGCAAAGCGTGCGCTCAGCTAACTCCAGGCAGGCGTACTCGGGAAGCACCACCTGTACCCCATTACCGCTGAGACCTGTATTTACCTCGGCAATAGCCTTTGACACCTCGGCAACCACATCGGCAACGCCCCCTACCTTGGCGCCGCTAATCGCGGCGCTTTCGCTACTTACAAATAATACTGCACTCATAAGAACTAGGCCCTTTGCTGCTCGGCGCTGTTGGTCTTTGCCGCCAAGGCCGCGAGCATATCGCGGGTCACCAGCACGATACCGTTTTTAGACACCCTAAAGCCGTTGGCGCGGTCCTGATCATGATCGACGCCTATGTGCAGACCCGCCGGAATCTTACAGCTGCGGTCGATGATCGCCCGTTTTATACGGCAATTGCGGTTAACCACCACCCCGGGCAACACCACCGCCTCTTCTATTTCACAGTAGGAATGCACATAGACATTGGAGAACAACAGGGATTTACGCACCGTTGAACCGGAAATAATACAGCCGCCGGATACCGTGGAGTCCACCGCCATGCCGCGACGGTCATCATCATCGAAAATAAACTTGGCCGGTGGCAGTTGCTCCTGATACGTCCAAATTGGCCAGCTTGGGTCGTAAAGATCCAGCTTTGGTTCTGGCGATACCAGCTCCATATTCGCCTCCCAGAACGAGTCCAGGGTGCCCACATCGCGCCAATAGGGTTGCCCCGACATATTCGGGTCGGTAAACGGAAAGGCAAACACCTTATGTTTATCTATCAGTGCAGGAATAATGTCGTGACCGAAATCACGGCCCGAGCAGGAATTTTGTGCATCCTTTTTTAATTGCTCGAACAAAAACTCGGTGTTGAACACATAGTTACCCATGGATGCCAGACAGCGGCCACTCTTGCCGGGAATTTCATTAGGCACCGGCGGCTTTTCATCGAAGCGGCGGATTTGATTATGTTCATCCACCGTCATCACCCCAAAGGTGTTCGCCGCGTCCTGACTATCCACCTCGATACAACACACCGTCATGTCGGCACCCGTTTCCACATGCTTGGCCAGCAGAGCACCATAGTCCATGCGATAGACATGATCGCCGGATAAAATCATCACATAGCGCGGCAAGTCGTGGCGAATAATATCCATATTCTGGAACACCGCATCGGCGGTACCGCAATACCAGTCATCACCGTAACGCTGCGACGCCGGTAGAATTTCCACCGACTCACCCAGCTCCTTTTTGAAATGACCCCAGGCGCGTTGCACATGGCGAATGAGCGAGTGCGACTTATACTGAGTGGCCACACCAACGCGACGAATGCCCGAGTTGATGCAATTAGACAGCGGAAAGTCGATGATCCTGTGTTTGCCGCCAAAATACACTGCCGGCTTAGCTCGCCAGTCGGTGAGCTCGTGCAGGCGCGAGCCTCGGCCACCGGCGAGGATCAAGGCATAGGTATCACGGGTCAGGTTACTAATATAGCGATTGGCATAACTGGGCATACTATTCTCCTTGGGGTGAAGCAATCGGGCTTAGGCGCCAAATCTCTTGACTGTATTGGGCAATGGTTCGGTCACTGGAAAACGGGCCGGATGCGGCGGTGTTTAACACACTCATTTGCGTCCAACCTTGTTTATCCTCGTAGGCTTTGCTGACGCGCTCCTGCGCCTGGCAATAATCGGCAAAGTCGTAACAGGTCAGCCAGGGATCCGAATCGCTGTAAAGCGCCGCCAGAATGGAATCGAAGATCCCCGGCTCACAGAGGTTGAAATGGCCGCTTTTTAGCAGCGCCAGCACGGCGGATAAATTCTCATCTCCGGCGATGATGTCCTTGGCGTTGTAGTGACTGCGAATGGTATCGACCTGATCAATCTCGGCACCAAACACAAAGAAATGCTCGCCCCCCAAGGCGTCACGCATCTCCACATTGGCACCGTCCAAGGTGCCTATGGTAATGGCGCCGTTCATCATAAATTTCATATTGCCGGTGCCCGAGGCCTCCTTACCCGCAGTGGAGATTTGCTCGGACAGATCCGCCGCCGGACAAATGGTTTCCATGGCGGTGACATTATAGTTGGGCAAAAACGCCACCCTGAGCCAGGGCCTGGCTTTGGCATCGTTATTGATGGTCGCCGCCACATTGCTGATCAACTTGATGATCTGCTTAGCCATAAAATAGCCCGGCGCCGCTTTGCCGCCAATGAGCACACAGCGCGGCACCATGGTCTCGGTGTCGCCATCACAAATACGTCGATACAGATGGATAACGTGGAGAATATTGAGCAACTGGCGTTTGTATTCGTGAATGCGTTTAACCTGAACGTCAAAGAGCATGTTGGCGTCAAATTCGACGCCGCACTGCGACTGCACCAGGGCGCACAGGCGCTGCTTATTAGCCTGTTTTACCTGTTGCCACTGCGCCAGTAATTGGGGTTCATCATAATAACGGCGCAGTTTGCTGATCTCACTAAAGTCATCTTGCCAGTGCGCGCCAATCTTGCTGGTGATCAGCGCCGCCAGCTGGGGATTACAATGCATCAGCCAGCGCCTGGGGGTTACGCCATTGGTCTTGTTATTAAATTTATGCGGCCATAGCTCGTAAAAGTCTTTAAACAGGTTTTGCCTTAGCAACAGACTGTGCAACGCCGCCACGCCATTAACCGAGTAACTGCCAACGATGGCCAGATACGCCATGCGCACCTGAGGCTCGGCGCCCTCTTCGATTAACGACATCGCTCTTTGCTTGTCACTGCAACCCGGCCATTGCTTCGCCACCTCGACCAGGAATCGGGCATTGATCTCATAAATAATCTCCAGCAAGCGCGGTAACAGCCGGGCAAACAAGGCCACCGACCACTTTTCCAAGGCCTCTGGCAACAAGGTATGGTTGGTGTAAGCCATGGTTTTAGTGGTTATCTCCCAGGCCTGCGGCCAATCGAGCGCGTGCTCATCAATGAGCAAACGCATCAGCTCCGCCACGGCAATACTCGGATGGGTGTCGTTAAGCTGAAACACATGGTAATCGGCAAACTCGGTAAAATCGTCGCCGTGCTTTTCACACCAGATCTTCAGCCTGTCCTGCAAGGACGCACTGCATAAGAAGTATTGCTGGCGCAGGCGCAACTCTTTGCCGTTTTCCGAGGCATCGTTGGGATACAGCACCATGGAGATCTGCTCGGCCAGGTTCTTCTTCGCCACCGCCTCGGCATAGCCCCCGGCATTGAATTCACTCAGGTCAAACTCATCGGTGGCTTCGCTTTTCCATAGCCTTAAGGTGTTGACCACGTCATTGCCACTGCCCGGGACAGGCACATCGTAGGGCACGGCAAACACATCATGGGTGTCGACCCACACGCGATGGCTGCGCCCGCTGGCGTCTTTATACACCTCCACATGGCCGAAGAATTTAACCCGCACCGTTTGGTCCGGTGCCGGCAGCTCCCAGGGGTGGCCCTCATGCAACCAGTGATCCGGTTGCTCTACCTGATAGCCATTGTCCAGGCGCTGGTTGAACATGCCATATTCATAGCGAATACCGTAACCGGTCACCGGCAGCCCCATGGCCGCACAGCTATCGAGAAAACACGCCGCCAGGCGCCCAAGGCCGCCATTACCCAGGCCGGCATCGTGCTCGGCATCGGCCACGTGCTCCAGCTCGGCGCAGTAGTTTGCCAGTGCCGCCGTAACTTCATCGGCCAAATCGAGATTTAAAATGGCGTTATTAAGGCTGCGGCCAATTAAAAACTCCAAGGACAGATAGGAGACGCTGCGTTTGTCGGCGTTGTCATTACGGGTATGACGCATGCGTGCCACCAAGCGGTCACGTATGGTTAGCGCCAGAGCCTGATAAAGATAATGCTGCGACTCCCCTACCTTGTCGCGACCCAGGGTGTAGTGAAAGTGCCGGGCCAGGTCGACGGCCAGGGTTTGGCTGTCGAGCAAGGGGGCTTCTTGCCAGTCGTAGGGTTGGCATTGTGGTGCAGGTTTTGTCATGCTGAAGGTCTCACTATTTGCGGCCAGGGAATATTGCTAAATACCGAGCTGGAACCCGGGCTCAGGGTCAGTTCGTCGCCCTCGTAGAGGTCCGGTGGCGTGCGCTTATCGCTCTCACCCAAGGTGTGGCTATCACTGCTGAGTACGCAGTGCCAGCGCCCTGGTACGCACTCATCACCAGGTTCGGGCGCATCTGAGCTCAAGGCCAAAGGCGGCAAACGCAAGGTGCGTTCACTGCCACCTCGGTGTAACACTATGGCCAAACTCTGCTGACGCTCGTTATCGACCAGGGTGTAGATCAGGGTATGCAGGCTGGCATCGTGCCAATCCTGGGTTTGCATTTGTGTGCCATCGGGGCGATACCAGAGCAAACTAAAGCGGGGATCGTCCGGATGGACATGCCTGTCCAGGGTAAAAATGGCGAAGTAACGACGTAAGGTCAGCACCTCGCTGATAAAACTCGCCAAGGGATGGTGACTGTTGTAATCGTGCCAGGCCAGCCAGCTAATGGCGTTATCCTGACAATAGGCATTATTATTGCCGCCCTGGGTATGACCGAGCTCACTGCCGGCACTGAGCATGGGTACCCCCTTAGAAAGCAGCAGGGTAAGCAGCAGATTCTTTTGTGCTTTTAGGCGACGCGCCTTAACTTGCGGGTCCTGGCTATGCCCTTCGACACCATAATTACAGCTGTAGTTAGCACTGTGGCCATCGCGGTTATGCTCGCCATTGGCCTGATTATGCTTGTGCTCATAACTGACCAGATCGGTCAGGGTAAAACCATCGTGGCTGACAATAAAATTAATGCTGCTGCTCGGGGGGCGATTGACGAAGATATCGGCCGAGCCATGCAGACGTTTGGCCAGCAGCCCCAGCATATCGGCATCACCTCGCCAAAAACGGCGCACCACATCACGATATTGGTCGTTCCATTCCCGCCACGGCGGCGCAAAAGCACCCAGCTGGTAACCGCCCGGGCCTATATCCCAGGGCTCGGCAATGACCTTGGCACGGCGCAATATGGGGTCTTGCGCCAGACATTGGAAGAAACTGTGGGCGGCGTCAAAGCCCCTTTTATTGCGACCGAGAATGGGCGCCAGATCAAAGCGAAAACCGTCTACGCCCAAGACCTGGTACCAGTAGCGCAGGCTATCAAGCACCAATTGCAGGGTTTGCGGATGCTCCAGCGCCAGGGTATTACCGCAGCCGGTGTCGTTGATATACTGGCCTTGGCCATCAAGGCGATAATAGGCCCGGTTATCAAATCCGCGCAGGTGACAACAAGGCCCAAGCAAGGCGCCCTCACTGCTGTGGTTGTAGACTACATCGATGATCACCTCCAAACCCTCGCTGTGCAGTTTACTGACCATCTCGGTAAACTCCTGCACTGGGTGATCCAGGGCATAGTCCCGATGCGGAGCAAAATAGCTCAGAGTGTTGTATCCCCAGTAATTACTAAGCCCTAACGGCGCCAAAAACGGCTCACTGATAAATTCGTGTACCGGCATCAGCTCAACACTGGTGACCCCTAAGGCCTTCACATGCTCAATAAAGGTGTGTTCGGCCAAGGCTAAAAAGGTACCGCGCTTGGCCGGGCTAATGCCGTTGTGGCGCGCCGACCAACCCTTAACATGGCACTCGTAAATCACCGTTTCCGACCAGGGGATGTCCGGGCGCTTGCCGGTATAAGGGGTCGCCTGACATACCTTGGATTTAGGCATAAGATGGGCATTGTCCAAGGGGCATAAAACGCCCTGTTCATCGATGGCGCGATGGCGCACGCTGGGCTGAAACTCCCCATGGAGCGCATAGCTATAGGGGTCAATCAGAAGCTTATTGGCGTTGTAGAGCTGACCTTGTTGTGGGGCAAATGGGCCATGCACCCGATAGCCATAGAGCTGCCCCGCGTGAAGGCCATCGATTTGCACACTCCAAAGCCCGGCTTCGCCGCGATGCAAAGGCACTCGAGCCACTTCGCTATGGCCGGAGTGGTCATACAGGGACAGAGACACAGACTCAGCATGCTCGGCAAAAACACAAAAGTTCACGCCCTCGGCATTGACCGAAGCGCCCAAGGGGTCAGTTTTGCCGTTACGGGTTAGCCACTGCATCGACTTCGCGCTCCCACAGCAAATAAATACTGGCCAGTGGTCCCAGGCTTAGTTGCAGCGAGTAAGACTCCTGTAACCAAGGCACCGGCTCGGCGTCAATCCCAACCTCTTCATCGGCGATTACGGCCACCCCGCTGCCGCCATAGCCCTCGTCGTCACTGTTGAGCAACACCCGGTAGCGCCCCGACTCGGGTAAGGGGACGCGAAAATCATGGTGCACCTGAGGCGTAAAGTTATGCACGCAAACCACCTTCTGGGCACCATCGCGCGCTGTGCGCACAAAGCTGAAGATACTGTGCGCGCTGTTATCGCCATCCAGCCAGGTAAAGCCATTGGGGTCACGGTCGTTATCATGCAAGGCCCGGTATTGACGGTACACCTGGTTCAAGTCGCGTACCCAGCGCTGTATGCCCTGGTGACTGTCATGCACCAGCAAATCCCACTGCAAGGACATGTCGTGGTTCCATTCATGGTGCTGCGCAAATTCGCCGCCCATAAACAGTAACTTTTTGCCCGGGTGAGCCCACATAAAACCGTAGTAGGCCCGCAGATTAGCGAATTTCTGCCAAAGATCCCCGGGCATCTTATGTAACAAGGAGCCCTTGCCGTGTACCACCTCGTCGTGACTGAGCGGCAGGATAAAGTTCTCGCTAAAGGCGTAGACCAATGAAAACGTCATTTCATGGTGATGGTATTGACGATAGATGGGGTCGAGCTGCATGTATTTGAGCGAGTCATTCATCCAGCCCATATTCCATTTATAGCCAAAGCCCAGGCCGCCATGCTCAACGCTGTTGGTGACACCGGGCCAGGCGGTGGACTCTTCCGCCACCATCATGATCCCCTGGTTGCGGGCATAACAGACACTGTTGATTTGCTGCAAACAGTCGATGGCACCGAGGTTTTCGCGGCCACCGTATTTATTCGCCAGCCATTGGCCATTTTCGCGGCTGTAATCGAGATACAACATGGAGGCGACGGCATCGACACGCAGGCCATCGACGGCGAACTGTTCCAGCCAATAGGTGGCATTCGACACCAAAAAGCTACGCACCTCTTGGCGCTCATAATTGTAAATATAGGTGTGCCAATCCGGGTGGAAGCCCTGGCGGGTATCCGCATGCTCATATAAATGGGTGCCATCGAAACGGGCCAGGCCATGGCTGTCGCCGGGAAAGTGCCCGGGAACCCAATCGAGCAGCAGGCCAATCCCCGCGGTGCGGCATCGTTCGCAAAAATAGGCGAAATCCTCGGCGCTGCCAAAGCGTGCACTCGGCGCAAACAGGCCTATGCCCTGATAGCCCCAGGAGCCGTCAAAGGGATATTCGCTGATGGGCATCAATTGAATATGGGTAAAGCCCATGTCCTCAACATAAGGCAGCAGTTGCTCCGCCAGTTCGCGATAGGTTAAATACACGTTATTTTCACCGCGCCGCCAGGATCCGAGGTGCACCTCGTAGATGCTAATGGGCGCATCAATGGCATTGCGTTCACTGCGCTGCTCATAATAGTCGGGACTCAGCGGGGTAAGCCTTGGCGCAGCGGTGACTATGGATGCGGTGGCCGGGGGCTTTTCCATGGCCAAGGCATACGGGTCGGCCTTAACCAGGTGCTCACCTAAGGCACTGTATATGGAGAATTTATAACAGCTACCCGGCGGCACCGAGGGAATAAAAATAGCCCACACGCCGGAGTCATCGACGCGACTAAGGGGATGCTGGCGCTTATCCCAATGGTTAAAATCGCCTATTACGCTCACCGCCTGGGCATTGGGCGCCCACACACTAAAACGTACGCCCTGGATGCCATCGATATCCATGGGGTGTGCGCCTAAATGGCGCTGCGCCTGCTGCTCTTGCCCCTGGCGAAAATAATAAAGATCGTCCGCATTTAACCCCAAGGGCAGACTAAAGGGATCCGCCTCCTGACGGGTTAAATGCGGGTAGCGAATAAGCAGCTCGTAGGGTTCAAACCGGGCTTTACTGGGCGCCAAAAACAGCGCTGAGTCGCCATAACGCTGGGCCTCGGTTGTGCCCGTTGTAAACACCACCGCCACAGACTCGGCACCGGGTTTATAAACTAGAATATACCAGGCGCCATCTATGCATTGATGACCCAGCAACTGGCGCGGCTCGCCCACTCGGGCCTGTTCAAGAGCCGCCAGGGCATCGTCTAAATTAACCGGGTACTCGAATTTGCTCGCGCTACGTGCCATGTCTTGCTCTACCTAATTGCTGAAGAAGGGATGCCTGGCGGGCCAAAATAGCACCGCCCTGGGTGCTTAGTTGCCGTCGCCAATTGGGATATTGGGTATGGGTGCCGGGCACATTGACCGCCACGTGCTGGTTGTCCAGATCATCGAGTTGCAAGGTGAGCAGGCGACTAGGTGCCCTTGCCAATACCTGGCACAGGGCCGAATAAATGTCTTCACTCGCCGACTCCAGGTTGCACTGCTGACCTTGTTCACTGAGTAGTTCAAGCAACTGCCGGCGCTGACTCTCACGCTCGCCATACATGTCCTGTGCTTGTTCGTCACTTATTAGCTGCAGTTCGATAGCCTGGTCGATATCGCTCCCCTGCCACCAGGCAGCAAAGGGCGGAAGATCATGATTGCTGATCATCAACAGCGTCTGCTCGGGCAGCTGCTTTGGTGCAAAAAAACCCTGGTGATCACGACAGAAATAAAACACCGTGTTGGTTAATACCCGCGATTCGGCTAACGCCGTTTGCACCTGTGGCGGCACCACCCCCAGGTCTTCACCGATAATGGCGCAACGCTCTTGATGACTGAGGATTTTCACCACCGCCAACAGTGCATCAAATGGGTAGTACACATAACACCCTTGTTGGTCGGCCAGGCACCACCACAGGCGTCGCAGAGCCATGACGTGATCGATGCGCAGCGCCCCCACATCGTGCATATTGGCGCGTAAAAGGCTTTTAAAATACGCAAAATGATCGGACGCCAAACGTTTGGGGTGCAAAGCCGGCATGCCCCAATTTTGCCCCTGTCGGGCAAAAGGATCCGGTGGCGCGCCTATCTCGGCACCCTGAGTAAAATGAGACTGGTATTGTCGATATTCACCGCTACTGCGGGTAACGCCTACGGCGAGGTCGTTAATCAAACCGATGCGCATGCCACTGGTAATGGCCAATTGCTGGCAATGTTTGCGCTGCAACCAGGCCTGCCACTGCCAGTATTCATCCTGCTCCGAGCTGCCACTTGGCAGGGTATCCAGGGCATCGCGACGAGCGCTTTGAAAACGCCTAAAGGCACTGCGACGCTCGACACAGGCCGATGCACAAAAATTATCGTAAAGACGCTGTAACAAGGGCCACTTCAAGGCATAAACCCGCTCATAATCGAGCCAGGGCGCATTAGCCAAACTCTGATAGTGTGCGTGTGCCTCGGCCAAGTCGTGGCGCAGTTGCGGGTCGCAATCTTCACTGAGCTCAATACTGATGTACAAAGGATGCAATAACAGCCGACTCACCGGGCTGTAGGGGCTGACGGCCTGCGCCTGTGTGGTGTCGAGCAGATGCAAGGGATTCAGTAAAAGGTAATCGATACCCAGCTCTGCTGCTGCGACCACTAAGGCGGCTAAATCGGAAAAATCACCAATGCCAACACCACGCTCGCTGACCAAGGTATAGAGCCCAAAGGATAAGCCCAGTAGCTTTTGCACCGGCACTTTTGCGTGCGGTGCAAAACAGTGAGGTTGGTAGCTATATTCAGGCACCCACCATAACTGGGTGTCGGCGAGTTGTTCACCGATATTCACCTGGGCATCGTAAAAGCCAGGGGCGAGCCAGTTGAATGGCAGGTTAAAGGCCAGTTTTAAATACACTTCGTGGTCGAGATGGTAGTCACCCACAATCTCGCCCTCGGCCAACGACCAGTGCAATTGTTTATCGCCCTCAAGCAACTGCAAATGAACACCGGCGTTATTTTGCTGATACTGCGAGCGCGCCACCCGCACCAGAAGGCGTGGCTGGTGCTCGTTGACCAAGGTGGTTTCATCAACCAACTGCTGCCAGGGAGCTGCATCCAGGCGATAATTAAGCGCGCTGAGGGCCGCCAAATTGGTGCCATCTACTTCCATGGCCGCCAAGGCTTGGCTGCGCACCGCTGGACTAAAGCGCAGCAGCTCACCTTCATAGCTATGATACTCATAGCCAACCCCCATGAGGTAACAGGCCTGAGCAAATGCATCCATAACTGGTGCTAGCTCAGATAGGTCGAGACAACACTGTTGTCGGTGCCAAAGTCGTTGGCGACATAGGCATCGGCCTGGTGGTCATTGTCCCACTGCTCATCATTGATTAAATAGCGAAAGTGAAACTCGCTGTTTTTCGGCAAGCGCAGCTTAGTGCGAAAGGTGTGATCTTTTTTTGAATACTGCATGGCCAAGGGTTGCCATTGATTAAACTCGGCGACCAGAGCGACCGCTTCCGCATCCGGGTGCTTATATTCAAAAGTGACTTCGGCTTCTTCTTTGGTTTTAAAAAAGCGTTTTTTTAACATAGCTGGGCTCCAAATAGGGTTGAATATTCGATCGCCACATCAATGTGCTATGGATACTGCTAAGCAAATCGGTGTGTTTTGCAAAGTTTCAATCAGGCTAACAGGCAAATATGGACGCTTTATTACAGTGCAGCCCTCGCGCCAAAATAGTGCAATTTTGGTTGTTAACCCTGGTTTTTATTAAAAACCTCTGCCTCCCTACACTCTGAGCATGAACAATGCCAACTTAAAAAAGACGCCAATTCATTTGTTAGGCAATTGTGCACAAAATGTGTTTTGGCCCGATTAGCCGTGTTTAAAAGCAAGGCGCATGAAAAGCTAACACTCTGGTCATTAAGCAAAAATTCATTTAAGTGGTAAATTCTCATCCTAAATCATGAGCCTGTGCTAAACTCAAAGATGATTCAAAATGCGAGCACACACCATGGAAAGACCCTTTTCGTTCAAACTTAATGCCTTGAAAGTGTTTGTATTATTTGCCGTATTAGGGACAACATTTGCAGTTCAGGCGCAATCCACCATCTATCATTACTACAACCAACAAGGGATCGCGGTTTTTACCGATGCCAAACCCAAAGTCCGCGGTTTTGAGGTGGTAGAATTGAAGTGTGCCCAGTGCGAAGAGAAATTAGCCGCCTGGCACAGAACTCCCCTGTACACAGAAAAGTATCATCAGCACCTGGTTGACGCCGCCAAAGAGCACGGCATCGATCTGGCACTGCTTAAGGCAATCGTGCATGCGGAGTCCAACTTTAATCCCAAGGCCGAATCCCATAAGGGTGCCAAGGGCCTAATGCAACTTATGCCGCTGCTGGTTAAAGAGTTTAATATTAACGATCCCTTCGACCCCGCGGAAAACATTGCCGCCGGCAGTGCCTATTTCGCCCATTTGTTAAAGCGTTTTAAGGGCAATGCCAAACTTGCGGCCGCAGCCTACAATGCCGGCCCCAGCAATGTGGTGCACTATGGGGGCGTGCCCCCGTTTAAACAAACCCGTGCCTTTGTGCAGCGTATCGATATTTTGCGAAATCGCTATCGCCAACATTTTGAGGAGCAAAACTTGATAGCCTCGCAATTGACGGTGAATAATGACACACTGGAGCAATCTGCTACTTCACCTTAAATTCTATGATGTTAAATATCGTCCGTTGGTGCCGTAATTACTTACGTCTGTGCGTATTCTTTATCGCCGCGCTAGTTGGCCTTCAGGTACCTGGATTTAAAGACGATTATGGACATGCGCTACGTGCGGCCATGGTTGAGACCAACGCCGCGGTAGCGCCTTTTAAAGACGATGCCGAGCAGTTTTTTGATGGCTCCCTCACCAAGTTATTGGCCCATTATCAGCAAAGCGCCGACCCGGTGTATGCCAAAGGCGGCGATAATCTCGCCACCCTGTTACAGCGCAGTGAGACGCTGCAAAACGCCCTCAATGAATTTAGCCAATACCCCTATCTGCATCTGGTGCGCTCCCCCGTGCCAAGCATAGGCATCCAGGTCTGGCACAATTACACGCCGCAAATTCAGTTGAATCTTGAGGCCTTGGCCAGCGCGGTTATTTTTGCCCTGCTCGTCAGCTGGACGATTGAGGCGTTATTTGTGCTAATGGTGCTTGCCCTGATGCGCGCCGCTCACATGTTACGCCCCGCTCGGACTCAAGCTTAATAAGCCGAACCTTGGTGGTGCCTAGTTAAGGTGATCCACCAGCCAGGCATTTTCCGAGCGCCCAAATTCGGTCTGCTGTTGTAATTGCTCCAACGCCAGTGCCAACTCGTTCTGTACCTGCTCGCTGATGCGCTGCGCCTGCTGTTCCAAGATTCGACAGTTGCCCAGCTGGGGTAAAGCCTCTAATTGCTTATCGAGACGCTCGGCGGCGGCAATAATCATCACCCCCTGCTTACGCTGATATTCGGCCAGGTGTGGATACCAACGGGACCAGAGTTTCTTCACCGCCTCGCTGTAGCTATCTAGCTTGGGTAAGGTATATTCGATTTCTACCCTGGTGGTGAGTTTATTCACCTGACACTGACGGGCCCGGCTATTAAACCAAAACTCCCAGCCGATCTGATGGTGAGTATAACCATGCTCGACCCGAGTACCGCGTTTCACCGGCGAGGCAGAATCCACCGCGACCAGCAATTCACTCAACACGTCGGCATAGACGGGATAATTTTGCGTACTCTGCCTGACATCAAGTTTGCCGTAGGCCGGCAGAGAGAAAAACATAACTACAAGAATAAGACGCACACTACTTCCTAGGTCACGGTTACGGCCACTGCATACGACCGTAACACCATTCTTTATGCTAAATAATTATGGAAGCTTATATCATGGCTTCATAACAGAATAATGACAGTATTCAGTTATTTGCTCTCTTTGGGCGGATATTCCTCATAGGTCGGTAACAAGGCAATATATTGCTGCCACCCCTGTTGGCGCGAAGTGAAAATATGGGCATTGGGCTGGGGCAGCTCACCATTATCGACGCTGCCGGCGGGCACCATCACCACGCCCAACTCCTCAACTAACAAGGGCAAGGAGGAGCCGCAAACGCTGCAAAAACACTTTTCATGGCGGCTGTCGTCAACACGATAACGGGTCAAGAGTTGCTCGCCCCGCATCCAGTCAAGCTGAGCCGCATCCATAAAGACGATGGCACCATGAGCGGAGCCCGTACTTTTTTGGCAGCGATGACAATGGCAAAGATAAAAACCACTCACCTCACCGCTCACACTGTAGCTGGCGCCACCACATAGGCAGCTTCCGTGTAATTCCATAGGTATCTCCTGGCTAATTATTATTCACGTCCTAGCAAAGTGTAGCCCAAGCTTTGTGACTATGACTTGCTATGTAATAATGACGGAAATCATAAGTAACATGCGGTTACGCGGTTACACGACAAGTTAGGCGAAAGGATCGACAATGGCGCATAACGGCGACGAGCAGAGCACAATCTACTGGCACGACTACGAGACCTGGGGGGCCAACCCGCAAAAAGACCGGCCGAGCCAGTTTGCCGGTATTCGTACCGATCTGGAGCTGAAAATTATCGGCGAGCCGCTGATTGAATACTGTCGTCCGGCGCCTGACTATTTACCTCATCCCGAGGCCTGCCTGGTCACAGGCATTACCCCGCAACATGCGCTGCGCCACGGCCTGAGCGAGGCGGAGTTTATTGCCAAGATCCACGAAGAATTCAGCCAGCCCAACACCTGTGTGGCCGGCTATAACAGCATTCGTTTCGATGATGAAGTCAGCCGTTACACCCTGTATCGTAACTTTTATGACCCCTATGCAAGGGAATGGCAAAACGGTAACAGTCGCTGGGACATTATCGACCTGGTGCGTGCCTGCTATGCGCTGCGCCCTGAGGGTATCAACTGGCCGCGTAAAGAAGACGGCAGCGTCAGCTTTCGCTTAGAAGAGCTCACCAAGGCCAACGGCATAGAGCACGCCGATGCCCACGATGCCTTAAGTGATGTTAAGGCCACCATTGCCCTGGCCAAGCTGGTTAAAGAACGCCAGCCCAAGCTGTACAACTTCTTTTTCGGTCTGCGCCATAAAAAAGCGCTGTTGCAGCTGGTCGATGTCTACAATATGACGCCCCTGGTGCATACTTCATCGCGCATTCCGGCAACGCAGGGCTGCACCACCTGGATAGCACCCATGAGCTTCCATCCGAGCAATAAAAATGCCGTGGTTTGCTTTAACCTGACACAAGACCCCCAGCCCCTGCTCGATTTATCCGTGGAGCAATTGCGCGAGTACCTCTATACCCGCCACGACGAGCTGCCCGAGGGTCAGGCGCCCATCGGCTTAAAGCTGGTACATGTGAACAAGTGCCCTATTCTCGCGCCAGCAAAAACCCTGTTACCGGAAAACGCCGAACGTCTGGGCATAGACAGAGAGCAATGCCTGGCGCATTTGAAGTTTTTACAGGCGCATCCCGAGCTGCGTGAAAAGGTAGCCGAAGTCTTTAATGAAAGCCGTGAATTTGCCGCCTCCACGAATGTGGATTATCAGCTTTACAGCGGCTTTATCAGCAACGGCGATAAGGCCAAGTTCGATGTGATCCGCAGCAGCTCACCGGTGGAGCTGGCGAGCCTGGAACTGGATTTTGAAGACCCGAAATTTGCCACCATGCTGTTCCGTTATCGCGCCCGCAATTGGCCCGAGAGCCTCACGCCGGCAGAGTTGGATTCGTGGCGTAAATACTGCCAAAACAAATTGATGCACGGCGAAGACAGCCCGTCCATCAATGCTCAGGACTTTATGCTCAGCCTAGAGAATCTGGTGCATGAGAACGAGGGCAATGAGCGCAACATGGCGGTACTCAAGGCCCTGTATCATTACGCCCAAAGCCTTTAAAAAAAGCCTTGGGTTAATTGCACCTTAGTCGCTAGGGTTTAGCTTCTCTAGACGCGCAAGCAGGCTGGAAGTGTCATAACGATTGCCACCTATAGCCTGCACATCACCATAGTATTGGTCAACCAAGGCCGTAAGCGCCAGGGTCGCGCCATTGTTGCGGGCCTCATCCAGGGCAATGCCCAAGTCTTTGCGCATCCAGTCAACGGCAAAACCGAACTCGTACTCACCCTGCAACATGGTCTTGTAGCGGTTTTCCATCTGCCACGAGCCGGCCGCGCCTTTAGAAATGGTCTCCACAACCTTTTCACCGTCTAACCCGGCTTTTTTGGCAAAATGTAAACCTTCCGCCAGACCCTGTACCACACCGGCGATACAGATCTGATTGACCATTTTACACAGCTGGCCACTGCCAATAGGACCAAGCAATTCGCTAAAACGACTAAATGGCGCCATTACCGGCTGCACCGCGGCAAACGCATCCGCATCACCACCACACATTACGGTCAATACACCATTTTCGGCACCGGCCTGGCCACCGGAAACAGGCGCATCGATAAAGGCCACCTGCTTTTCTTTAGCCGCTTCACCCAGTTCACGGGCCAATAGCGCAGAGGTGGTGGTGTGATCGACCAAATAGCTGCCCGGCGCCATGGTTGCAAGTGCACCGTCATCACCGTAAATCACGCTGCGCACATCATCGTCATTGCCCACACACACGAATACAAATTCGGCGCCACTGGCTGCCTGCGCTGGCGTCGCTGCACTGCGTCCACCGTATTGCTCAACCCACTTTTGCGCTTTTTCGGCGCTGCGGTTATACACGCATACATCGTATCCCGCTTGTTGTAAGTGACCCGCCATGGGATAGCCCATAACCCCTAGACCGATAAAGGTACATTTTTTTGACATAATTCTGACCTATTTGCCTGCTAGCCTCGAAAAAACGCACACAGTATATCAAAGGCAAAGGCTAAAAACGTCTGGTTTTCAGCAAGGGAGCACTCAATGGATAGTATTTACCATTTCAACGCCACACTTATCGACGGCCAACCCTATTCATTTAAACAACTACAAGGACATGTGGTGCTAATCGTCAATACCGCCAGCAGCTGTAATTTCACTCATCAATACGGCGCACTGGAGCGCGTTTATCAAGACTATCAACATCAGGGCCTGGTAATTTTAGGCTTTCCCTGCAATCAGTTTGGGCGCCACGAAATTGCCGACAACGCCACCATAAAAGGCTTTTGTGAAAGCACATTTAATGTTAGTTTTCCGTTGTTTAGTAAAGTCATGGTCAATGGCCCGGACGCCCATCCACTGTTTAATTACCTCAAAGAGCATACCCGTGGCATTGCCCAAAATCGGGCAATAAAATGGAATTTCACTAAATTTCTCATAAACTCTCAAGGACAGCTGGTAAATCGTTACGCGCCACGTACCAAACCCGACACCCTAAGGTCGGTGATAGAGAGTCAACTTGATGAAATTAGCCCTATTCAGCTCGCAAAGGTATGAACAAAAGGTATTTGATGAACTCTGCCCCGCAGACGTAGATATCGAATATTTCGATGTCGGCCTTAATGTCCATACCTGCTCCCTTAGCAAAGGCTTTGACGCCGTTTGTGTTTTCGTAAATGACAACCTCAATGCCGAGGTCATAGGCAAATTGGCCGACCTTGGCATCGGCCTTATCCTGCTGCGCTGCGCTGGCTTTAATAATGTCGACCTGGCGGCGGCCAAAGCACATAACATAGCCGTGGCCAGAGTGCCGGCCTACAGCCCGGAGGCGGTGGCCGAGCACAGTGTAGCCCTAATGCTGACCTTAGCGCGCAAAACCCATAAGGCCTACAACCGGGTGCGCGAGGATAATTTCGACCTCAACGGCCTGCTTGGCTTTAACCTACACAATAAAACCGTGGGCCTGATCGGTTGCGGTAAAATTGGCCAGGCGCTGGTAAAAATACTCAACGGCTTTGGTGCCAAGGTGCTGGTCAGCGACCCGGCCGCACCCACCGGGGCCTTTACTCTGGTATCGCAAAACGAGCTGCTCGCCAACAGCGACATCATCAGCCTGCATTGTCCACTCAATGAGCAAACCCATCACATCATTAACAAACCTGCCCTGGCGACGATGAAACGCGGTGTCATGCTCATTAACACCGGCCGCGGTGCCCTGCTCGATACCAAGGCCTGTATCGAGGCGCTTAAAAGCGGACAGCTTGGTTATTTGGGCTTGGACGTGTATGAGCAGGAGTCCGAATTATTCTTTAAAGACAGATCGGAAGAAATTCTTCAAGACGATGTGTTTGCCCGTCTGCTCACCTTTAAAAACGTATTGATCACCGGCCACCAGGGCTTTTTCACCCAAGAAGCGCTGGAACAGATTGTACAGACCACTTACTTTAACCTGCACCAATTCGCCAAGGGCGACACCCTCACCAATCAGGTACTGGATATATAGGCTTAAAGCGTTTCAACAGGCACAAAAAAAGGGATATGACAGCATATCCCTTTTTTCGTTCTAGTTGGCTTTGTAGGATTATTTCATCGCGACATTGATAAACACGGCGGTCATCAAAATTGGGCACACCAAACGGATATACCACAACAGCGCTTTAATGCCCGGGTGGTTCGACTCGGCCAGTTTATTGCCACGATTCCACACCCAGCCCAGGGTAAGGAAGTAGAACAAGCCCATCAGCGGCAACTGGTACTGGGTAAAGACCTGGATCACCAAGCCAAACAGCCAGTCAAAGTTCATAATGATGGTGCCTGAGGCGATGGCCACCACTAAGGTCACCAAGGCAGTCGCACGCTTACGGTCCATTTGATGGTTTTCCACCAAAAAGGCCACCGGGATCTCGGTCGAAGAAATGGTCGAGGTCACGGAGGCGATAGACATCAGCACGAAAAACGCTAACGCGATCACCAGACCCATGGTGCCCATGGCTTCAAACAGTTGCGGCAAGACCGCAAAGATGAGCTGGCCCTCGCCGATCAGCTTGCCATTGGCAAACACTTCGACGCCGTTATGGCTGGCGACAAAAATGGCCGGCACGATCAGTAAACCGGCTAAAAACGCCACCGAGGTGTCGAGTGCGGCAACGCTTAAGGTCAATTTCCCCAGGTTAGCACCCGGCTTAAGGTAAGAGCCATAGATCATCATACAGCCCACCCCAAGCGACAGGGAGAAAAACGCCTGTCCCATGGCGGCGATAATCAAATCCGCATCCCACACCTTGTCAAAATCCGGCTTCAGATAATGGGCAAAGCCCTCTGCCGCCCCATCAAGTGAGCCAATATAGAAGATCAGCGCCACCAACAGAACTAAGAGCAAAGGCATTAGGCGTCGTGACCAGGCTTCGATACCCGACTTCACCCCTTGCAAAATAATGCTCGCGGTCAACACCAGCATTAAGGGCGTAAATACCAGGTTGCGAGTCAAGGAATCATTGCTTAGAAACTCGGCCGCCGCTGGCATATCGAGCATTTGCGCAATCGGCGCCAAGGCGTGAGCCAGCATCCAGCCGGCCACGATGGAATAGAAACTCAGCATCACCACCGCACCGCCCAGGCCCAGGTAACCGGCGCCAGCGCCAAGCTTGGGTGCCTTGTTCTGCCAGGCACGTTTAAGCGCCTGAACCGGGTTGGCCTGTGCCGCATAGCCCAGATATAACTCGGTAAAGAGCGCGGGCAGTGCCAAGGCAAAAATTACGATAAAGTAAACAAGTAGGAAGGCTCCGCCTCCGTGGTTTGCAGCTTGAGTTGGAAACCCCCATATATTTCCTAAACCCACTGCAGCGCCGGCAGCTGCCAGCACAAATCCTATGCGACTTTGAAAGCCGTCACGATTATTCGTCATTCTTATTGATATCTGTTATTGTTTTGCCGCTATTAAACCACACTTACCATTAACAAAGTAGTCGCCGCCAACCATATCGGACCATTCATCCCATGTTTAATGCAGCTTATCGCTTTCCCGCATTACCAAAGAGCACTCCATCTGTGCCGATATCGGAAAAAGTCTTACTGTGCCTTAGTGCCGCCATTGAGCTCAATGAAGCCCACCTGCATCCAGGCGAACTCAAGGTGCTCAACAGGCGTAAACAACCCCAGGCCAAACGCGAATACCTAAGTAGCCGCTATTGCATCAAGACCCTGGCGCAGCACCTATTTCCGCAATACGCGCACATCCCCCTTACACGTTGGCAGAGTGTGTTTAACGAGCAGGAAAAAGCGCTAAAGCTCTATATCGACGGACAATTATTGGATGTCAATGTAGTGATCAGCCACTCGCACGGCCATATTGCCGTGGCCATGACTCAGGACCAGCAATCTTTATTGGGCGTGGATATTGAAAAGCGAGATGCAAGCCGGCGCTTTGAAAAGCTGGCGGCGCATTTTTACCCTGAGGTGGAAGCCCGGGATATAGGCGACGATGTTGATACTTTTTTTCGGGTGTGGACGTTAAAAGAGGCCTATGCCAAGGCCGCCAAGCAAAGTATCAGCACGCTGTTAAGCCAGCCCATACTGCCCTTGCTTGACCGCTTCCCGGCCCAGGTTTATTGCCAGCCCTGGCGGCATTTCGATCTCAGTTTGATCACCGCCAAGACCGAGGTCGAACTTATCGACCTTGCTCTAACAACTGCTGGTGAATAGCCTGCACCACGGTATCCGACTGTGATTGCTCCACCAAGAAGCACAGGTTGTGCTTTGACGCCCCATGACAAATCAGGCGAATATCAAAATCACTGAGCACCCGCATCAGGTTCAGTTCGCTTTGGCGTAACTGAATCTCGGAGCCGATCAGTGCTACCAAGGCAAGATTGGTTTCCACACTGACATGACAAAACTCACCTAAACGCTCCAGGGCTTCCTGATCAAGCTCAGGGCGGCTGGCATTAGGCGCGTTATCTAGGGTTACGGCTACGCTTATCTCCGACGTGGTGACCAAATCTACGGAAATCTTATACTCGCTAAGAATGGTAAACACCCGCGCCAAGAAGCCGCTGGCGAGCAGCATTTCAGGGCTCTTGAGCGTCAGCAACAGCTGATTCTTACGCTGGGTCACCGCGCGTACGCCAGCGATCAATTCACTGCTGGGCACTTTTTCAATCCAGGTGCCACCCCCTTGAGGGTCTTGGCTGGAGCCAACGAATACACCAATGCCGCTGCGCGCTGCGGGTAGAATGGTCGCCGGGTGTAATACCTTGGCGCCAAATGTAGCCATTTCCGCAGCCTCGTCAAAGGTCAGATGGGCAATGGGCTTAGCCTTGTTACACAGACGCGGGTCCGTGCTGTAAATGCCAATCACATCGGTCCAAATATGGATGTTTTTGGCACCACAAGCCTCCGCCAACAAGGCGGCACTGTAGTCCGAGCCACCGCGACCTAAGGTAGTGGTATCGCCGTATTCATCAGAGCCGATAAAGCCCTGAGTCACCACCACCTGCTCGCTTAAAAGTGGTACTAGCTCGGCCTGAGCTCGCGCCTTGGTTTGGGTTATATCCGGCTGCGCCTTACCAAACTGGCCGTCGGTTTTTAGTACCGAACGCACGTCGAAGCGACTTGAGGCTACGCCTTTATCGCGCAGCACCTGGGTAAATAGATACGAAGATAAACGCTCGCCAAAGCTAAGCAATTCATCTCGGTGCGCATTGATTTGTGCCGGGTGCTGGGCGGCGTGTTTAAAATCATTAAGGGTGCTATCGAAGCCATGGGCTAAATCCGCGTCCAGGCTCAGACATTCAATGATATTCAGTTGGATAGCGATAACACCATCGATATGTGCCTGGCGCTCCTCAGTGCTAAGCCCAGTTTGACACAAGGCGACCAGATGATTGGTCACCCCGGCACTGGCACTGACAACGACGATGCGCACTTGCGGGTCGCTGGCGATAATGTCGGCGCAACGGCTCATCGCTGCATGATCGGCCACTGAGGTGCCGCCGAATTTGGCGACGGTAAATTCCTGATTCATTTTCTCTCCGAGATGAAAAATAGGTTATTTTTCAAATACAATCAGGAGAACTTGGCAAGACTAAAAAGAAAGGTATGTCCATTGCCAGAAGCCCTCCACCCAAACAGGTGACAGTTCCGAGGATTCAGCCTCAAGAACCGAAAGTCATTGTGACGAGCAATGTACTTCCTCGGCGATAGTCTCCCTCATAAACGGTCATGGGCCTACGTCTGCCTCACGTTTACTACCTAGCTATCGCACCTCTTCTGCTAAGGGTTTACGGTGTGAACCGCAAACCTAGGCAAGCAATTTAACGTTTGGATGGCTGGATGTCAATCACCCTTAGGTCGAGCATGGGCACTTTATTTTTGCTTGGCGGCCAGCAGCAAATCGGCAAGCTTAACAACACCGCCCCGCTCTAACTTTTCAATACAGGCAACAATGGCCGAGTTTACGGGAGTGGCTACCGCGTGCCGCTGACCAAGTGCGACCACGGCGCCGTTGAGATAGGCGATTTCCGTTTTGCGTCCCGCCTGAATATCTTCCCACATGGACGAGCGCGCCTTGGGATCAATGTCCAACATGGCCGATGCAACACGCTTAAATAGCCAGTTAGGTAAGCTCAAAATCACCGGCACCCAAGCCGGCTTGACCTTGGTAAACTGCGCCAGCTCGATGTTCATGGCCTTACAGACCCCAAGCCATTCGCGCATGGCCGCCGCCAACACGTGTCTTAATGCTTTATTTTCCAGCTCTTGCTTAATGGGCATATCGGCCACGGCATTAAGAGCATTATTGAGATTTAATAACAGCTTGCCGTAGATCACCGACTCCATCTGAGCCTCTAATTCACAGTTAACCCCATGTTCTCGCAGGGCCTTGGCTATTTGCTCTGTGCGGGCGGTTTTGGCAAATACAAATTCACCCTCGGTGCCCTTATGAAAGTGCGCGCCCTGCTGCAGCACATTGAATGGAGTAATACCAAACACACAGCTGCGCGCCCCGAACTGGTTCTTGATGGCCTCAAAACTGCCAAGGCCATTTTGCATAAACACCAGCTCGGAGTCCTCATCGGTGATGGCCAACAACTGTGGCAGCGCGGCTGGTAATTGATGACATTTTAGGGTGACAAAGACAATATCAAAGCGCTGCCCTTGAGGTTCGGTAAGCAGCTCTTCGGGCATCAGGGTTTTATCCAGCCCCTGGTAGTCGCTGATATGAATGCCGCCGTTGTTAACAATGGCGTCTTTAATTCGTGCCCGGCATATCAGGGACACCTTGAGCCCCGCCGCGCTCAGGAGCGCCCCTAAATAACAGCCCGTCGAGCCGGCACCAAAAACCGCAATACGCATAAGCCTCCTTTATTAATCTGGTCAATAAGTTACCTGATATGTTCATAGTGCTGTAAGTTTAAGTACGCGGCAATGGTTGAAAGGCTTTTAATTGTACCAAGCGGTATGTGGATGCGCTTAGAAGTGCGCCTTAAACAAAAAGACCACCTGGGTTTAAGCCCAGATGGCCTTTATAGAAAACGCAGATGCCGTCGCCGTTACACGAATGAACCCATGTAAAAAGCGCCCACATAACCCACCGAGTAGGCTATCAACAGATAGAAGCTGTTACGCAGGTAGCTGCCGAAGGTCAGATCGCGCACCTTGCTCATAGCGATAATACCCGCCGCCGAGCCAATCACCAGCATGGAGCCGCCTACCCCGGTAGCATAGGTAAATGCCAGCCAGTTCTGGGTATCCATATGAATATCGGCTTTAAGCAGGGCCGCAGTTAAAGGTACGTTATCGACCGCTGCCGACAGTAGCCCCATCAGGTAGTTGGCCTGACTTGGCGCTAACACCTCATACAGATGAGTAAACTGGGCCAGCACGCCCACTTCTTTTAGCGCGCCAACCAGTAACAACACACCCACGAAGAACAACAAGGTGTCGTACTCTATCTCACGGATATAGTCGATGATCTGTTTGTTTACATCCTTTTTGCGCATCAAGAATTGCGCCGTTAGGAACATCAGGGATAAGCCGAATAAAAACGTCAACAAGGGCGGAATTTGAAACATCACACTCATGGTCAGGGTGCCGACGATTGTCGAAAGGAAAATTGCCGCTATGGTGATGTCGGTTTTTTCTATGGGTTTGCGCTCGCCCAGAGAAAAGGTCACCGTGCCGCGCATCTTCATCGATAACAAGGTCGCCAGCACCAGTACACTAAAGGCCGCAGGAGCAATCAATAACAACAGATTGCCTATGGTCACCTTATCGGCCAGGAAGATCATCAAGGTGGTTACGTCACCTGTGATCAGCGACACGCCGCCGGAGTTAACCGCAAAGATAATCAAGGTCGCGTATTTTACCAGCTTGCGGCCATCGAGTTTCAACGACATCACCACCGCCAACGAAACTAGAGTCGCGGTAATATTGTCGGAAATCGATGAGAATAAAAACGCAAAACCAGCGATAAGGAACATCAGCTTGCGCTCGCTAATCTTACTTGGCAGTACCCGTTGCACCAAATTTTGAATAAACCCTTTGGAGTTGAGATAGGCTACAAAGGTCATGGCCGCCATTAAAAACAGCCACAAGGTCGCTATTTCTAAAATGTTCTCATTGAGTTCATGCTTAATATGGTCAAGGGAATGACCGTGAAGGGGCGAGATGAAGAGGATAATCCAGCACAAAGTGCCGAAAAACAGCGTGGTTTTAGCCTTATTTACATGGATGACGTCTTCCACAACAATAAGCACAAACGCCACGGCAATGAGCGTCAAGATGAGCGCACTGACCATTTTGGGTATTATTCCTTGCGACAAGCGATTTAAAAAAGTACGGCTAAGTTTATTGGTGGTACAAAAATACCCTGATGTACAAATAACAAACTTAGCGATACCATGAATTATTAACAGACGGTTACAGTCTGTAAGCGGCGCGAATTCTAACATTCATATGGCAAAGGAGCTATTACCAATTCGTGGTAAATGACAATTTCTTTACATAATTTTTGTCAACCTAAAACAACGCTTGCCGTAAACGTAAAGTAACAACGAAAAGCTATTTTCCCCTTTTGTACCTTTGGTTATAATCCCTGCCTATTGCCAAGCACAAAGATAAAACATAATGATAATAGCGAAACGCGTGCTCAACACGCTGACGGAGCTATGGCCGGTGCTTGAGACCCTGATGAAACGTTTCAAAATGGGTGACTTTAGCATCAAGGAAGTGCAAAGCATCATAAAACAGCACTTTCCCCATTATTCCGGCGCCCAAATTTACAAAGAAACGAACCGCCTGCTCAGCCAAGACATTCTTGTTCCCTTAGCAAAATCATCGCAATTGGAGATCAACCGTGCGGTCAGCGATTTTGCCGCCTATTTATTGCAAGATGAAAGCCTTGGCGTGGCCGCTGAAATTCATGTCTTGGTGGAAGACTTGGAGCGCTTGAGCACCAAACTCTCCAAGGCCGTGAGCGACGATGATTACGCGGATATCAGCCGCTACACCCGTATTATGGATGAACGGGTACGTAAAATCGTCAAACTCTATAAGCACAATGAAAACGCCATTTATAACCTGGTCGAGCAGGCCAAGGCCAACGGCTCGAGCATGTCCCTGAGTAAACGTTATAAGGCGGTGATCGAGGCCTTTGACGAATACATAGAGCCCATGCTGGAAATGCTCGATATCAGCGGTGCCTTTCAAATTTGCTTCGACGCCATTGAGTTAGGCCTCACCGAACACCTGTTACACCTTAAACAAAGTGGCCGCGACACCAACACCATTCGCATGTTGGAGCAACTGCGCACCCGTATTCTGGATATGCACCACATAGGCCGCGAAAGCCTACGCCAAAGTGCCGACATACTGATGCCACTGCGTGAAGAGTTAAGACAAAACACCCTAGTCACCCGCCAGGCCGCTAAGGTGCTGGGGCTTATTCGTAAACGCGGTTTGGATAATGTGATGAGCGCTCATCAGCCGTTTTTTGCCAGCGAGCCCATGCATCACCAACTCGGCAGCAATGCACAACTGGTGGCCTATATGGCCGGCTTAAGCGAGTTTGAGGAGCATGACTTTGAAATGCCCGACGCCAGTGCCGCCGAGCCCTATCGCGCCCCAAATATTCCCAGCTTCAGAGATGTTCGCGCCCTGTTTAAACCCGCCAAGGGCAACAGCAAAGCCCGTAGGCAGCAGCTTATCGATGTGCTCGATACCCATTATCCTGAGCTGGAGTCCGACGAGCTGTTATACCTGTATCAAAAACTGATTAACGACCCATCGCTGACCCTGAGTCAAAGCGAACAGCTTGAAACTAAAACCATCGCCGGCAAGCGCTTTGCCTTGTATCCCTTTATCGATGCCAGTGATGCGACAACAACAAAGAGTAGCGAAGAATTATGACCACCATAGACTTAACCCAGCTTACGCAGCTGCACTACATCAATAAGAAACTGGTCAGCGGCTATCATATCAGCGAGCAGGACAACCTTGCCTGGCAGGAGCTCGACCAGCAACAAGCGCAATACGCCGCCCTCTTTAGTGCCCTAGGTCACACCCTGGTGCACGATGCCCGTGGTTTTTTCCATTTTGCCACCGATGAAGGCACCGCCAACATGGGAAAAATCTCCCGAGCCATTGCGCTGTTTATCTATACCCTGATTGAGCACTACGCCAACCAGGGGCAGGATCCTATGCGCGCGCTGTTCGACAAAGACGTCGACCTAGAGCTGTGTCAGGAGTTGGTGTTGCACAACAAGGTACTCTATGACCAGTTGGAGATCTTCTCCGGCACCGACTTACGCAAGGATGTGCTAATGCGCATGGTACGCCTGGGGATGGCCAAGGCCAAAGACAAGGAAAGCGTGTTTCGTTTACTCGCCCCCATTCACCGCTATCTCGATGCCCTGTTAGAAGTAAATGAAGACGCGCTTGAAAGCGCCGAGGAGCTATAAATGCAGCAATTACATGGTCTGAGTAAACTAGCCCTGTTAAATACCGCGGGCTATGCCAAATGCGTGATCCCGCTGGATAAAAGCAGCTCTATTTGCGCGCCAAACAACACGGGTAAAAGCTCGGTAATAAACGCCCTGCAGTTTCCCCTTATCAATGACTTGCGCCTGACCGAATGGGATGGCCATGATTTAGAAGAAACCCGCAAATTCTATTTTAATTCCGACCAGTCCTATATCTTGCTTGAGGCCGACCTGCCCCATGGCAAGGTGGTCATAGGTGTGGCGGGCCTTGGCAAAATAGCCGGCTTTGCCCATCAGTTCTTTTGTTATAACGGCGCGCTGAACCTCGATGACTTTACCGACAACAAGCGCATCGTCAAATACACCCGCTTGTTCAATCATCTTAAGGACAAGGGCTTTAGCCCCATCGAACTCAAGGCGCAGGAACTCAATGCCCTATTGATAGGCGGCGCAACGCCGTTCGATGGCGACATCAACCTGCGCATGATCCCGCTCAATAATGTCAGCGACGCCGCCACCTATAAAGAAATCTTCCGTCGCATGCTCAACCTGCATAAACTTGGCGCCAGCGATGTAAAACGCTTTATGATGCGTGTGTTTGAGCGCCATATGTCCAACGCTCATGTCGATTTTTACGAGGTTTGGCAGCGGGCATTCGACAAGGTTAATCGCGCCCGTCGTGAGCTCAATGCCCTGGAAACCATGCAAGAGCCCATCGCCGCGCTGGAAAGTATGTTGGATCACCAAAGTGCCCTTAAAGGCAAGCTAGGTGCCTATGCGCCGAAAATCGACTTGGCCCTGGCCGAGTTCGATACCTTTTATGAGGATCAGCACGCCACCTTGGCCGAGCAGCTTGAAGAAATCTCTCAGGAGAAGGAAGAATTCGAGCAAAAGCAGCGCCTCTACGTGCAACAATCACGGGATATTGAGCGCAAGCTCACCGAGCTGGCGGCCTGGTTTAACGATTTCGACGCCCTGCATACTGAGTTTGAGCTGACCAACAGCGCCACCTTGCAAAGTGACCTAAAAGCGCTTAAACAAGAGTATGAAGCCCTGTCCCACTCGCTTAAAAGCGCCGAGGGCCAGAGCCTGCATACCCTGGATTTTCGTATTAAAGAGACGCAAAAGCAGATCAAGAGCCTGAAACTTCAGCTGAAAAACCTGGAGTACAACCTCTTTACCCGCATGCGCGAGGACTTATCGCTCAAAGAAGTGGAAGAAATTTCGCGCATCCTCAATCCGGATCTGCTGTCTTTTGCCACCAGTAATGGCGGCGAGATCGATATTGACGATGAGGATGCCTTCGGCGCATTTTTATCCGAGCTAAGCCAGGCCGTGCGCGGCGGTGAGCTGGTGGTACCGGGCGCGACCATCTCCCTAAAGAAGCTGCCGGTAGTACAGATGCAAAGCGGCGCCGATAAGGCGCAACTAAGCGAGCAGCTGGCATCCCTTGAGCGCTCACTGAATGACCTTAAGTCCCAACGTGACGTTGCCGCCGATGTCGCCGGTAAACAGGCCGAGCGCGATGCTCTGTATGAGCAACTAATGGCCCAGGAAGCGGCGCTCAAACGCTTTGAGCAATACCAGGTCATGCAACGCTCTGCCGAGGCCCAACAGGCCCTGCAAGAAAGCCTTAATGGTGAGCAGGAAGAAGTGGATGCCCATCTCAGTGAAGTGCAACAAAACGCCGCCGGCATTGCCGATCGCCGCGCCATTATTAACTCCAAAAAAGAGGCGTTGGAGCGTCAAAAAGCCCGCTTGCAACAGGTTAAGAGCGAGCGCTTGGATCACACCCTGGACTTTATCAGCGGTAAGGTGACCCCCTACCTTATCGATATCACCTTTGATCTCGATGCCCTGGCCGACACCATTCACGGCTTTAACAAGGATTGTCAGGAGCTGCGCAACTTCGATATCAATGTGCGCAACACCTATTTGCATATCTACAACGCCGGGATCACCAAATTTGATAACGAAAGCGACGAGCTGAGCAAATACCAAAAGCTGATCAGCGCCTATCACAACCTGGATAATGAGCGCGAGGCGGTCAATCGTCAGGCTCGGGTGGCATTGACCGATGTGGCCGCCACCATCAAGGGGCTGCGCCAGGATCTGAACCGCTTAACATCGGAAATGCGCCTGTTTAATCAGGGCATTAGCGAGCACCAGATCTCAAACCTCAAAGGCTTTAAGATTGAGGTGGTGCCAAGAAAAATGCTGGTCCAAAGCATAGATACTATCCTTGCTACCTCAGATCTCTATGAGCAAGGGGATAGCCTGGATTTATTGGCGGAGCAGCATGTACACGAAAGTGAGGTGAATGAGGCCAAAGATCAATTGATTAAGCTGGCTTCCGACAAGGCGGGACTGACGCTAAGCGATCTCTTCGATATCCGCTTTGAGGTGGTTAACCGCGCTGGCGACACCGAGTATTTCGACAAAATCGACTCGGCCGGTTCAAACGGTACCCGTATTACCATCAAGTTGTTGTGCGGCATGTTGTTTATTCGCCATCTGCTGTCGGATAAAGAGAAAAGCCAGTACCGCGTGCCCCTGTATATTGATGAGGCCGCCGATATCGACCCGCAAAACCAACAGGCCATTATCGAAACCGCGTTAAGCTTTGGTTTTGTGCCCATCTTTGCCTCGGTTAAACCGCAGATCAGCTGCGACTATATCGTGCCCATACGTACCCTGGGCGACGGCAAACAAAACTGGGTGGATGAAAAAGACTGGATCCGGGTGGAAAACGAAGAGCTGGTATCTTGATTTGACTAAATAATAAAGGGGCGCCTGCCCCTTTGTTATTTTTAGCTCAATAGCATTCCATTACTCATCAAGCAAGGTCTCAAAACCACCGTATATCATTCGCTTACCATCAAAGGGCATGGGGTTAAGCTGCTCCTGACAACTGGGGTCTTTCATAAACTCTTCCCATCCTTGATCACGCACTTCTTTTGAAGGCCAGCGGATCCAGGAAAACACCACGGTTTCGTCATCTTTGCATTGCACCGCCATGGGGAAAGACGTGAGCTTGCCATCGGGCACATCATTCCCCCAGGTTTCCACCACGCGCTCGGCACCAAACTTTTTCAACAACCCAGCGGCTATTTTCGCGTGTTGGCGATACTCTTCTCGTTTTTCCGTTGGCACAGCACAGACAAAGCCATCAACATAACTCATCTTTATTCTCCTTGGTGCAGCTCGCACCTTTACATTTTTATTAGGATTAACCTTTAGTGGACAAAGCCGACTGTTTCTAACGGCTTTTTCAAGCGACATCTCCAAGCGGACGCATAAATTTTTCCCTTCATAGTATGTATGATGCTCGGCAAAACGCCGGAAAAGTTTCCTCCCCGACCGTAAAACTGATAATTCTCTACAACAAATTCAACCCCTTGCATATACTCACTCTACGATTGTGCACTAAGCCACGAAGGAGAATTAAATGATTGCCTACACCATGATAGGAGTGAGCGATTTACCCTGGGCAATAGATTTCTACAAGCCATTATTTGCGCAAATGGGCATGGAAATATGTTGGCAAGACGATACCTGCGCCTCTTTTGGCATTGTCGATGATGAGTCGGTGCCACGCTTTTTTATCGGCTACCCATTCGATGGTGGTGCCGCCAGCGTCGGCAACGGCACCATGACGGCATTTAGGCTGCAATCACCGGAGCAGGTTGTGGCCCTGTACAAAATGGCCTTGGAAAATGGCGGCAGAGATGTCGGTGAGCCGGGTTATCGACCCCAATATGGCGAGGGCTTTTATGCCGCCTATGTGCGCGATGGCGATGGTAATAAACTCGCTTTTGTTGTCTATCCTTAGTCTTAAGCAACTTAACTAAGCGATCGGGGCATTCCCTTCAGTGCTACAGCCACTTTTTTTACTCACCTTTTTTGTTGGCACCTTTATTGGCTTTCGTTTTGTCCTGGCTTATCTACGGGTGAAAGACGAAGTCAATAAAAGGGCCATTGCACTGACGGTCAGTTTTTTAGCCATTCAACTCGCCTGCGGCTGGGTGAGCAACCTGCTAAATTTTGTCGAGCCCACAACCCTTATCGCTTCGGTGATCCTCTTTGCCTTTGTATTAAGAAAAGTGCTGATCCTAAAGCTATGGCAAGTTATCGCCATCCCCATTGTGGTATCTATGATCTCCACCCTATTTATGGCAATTACCTTTATGCTGGCCATTCGCTTGTTTGGGCCCATCGGCGTCAATTAGCACCCAACACCTAAGAAAATATGATCCAGATCCGCTTTGCGTAAAATTTACACACATTTACGCTAAATGCTGTCGAAATTGACACAAATCTCACCCATACTGGATTTTAGTTCGCTCAACCTGAGAATTAAATATGGACAATAAACTCTCGACTCCCACCATAGTGTTGCACTGGCTTACCGGCCTGTTGTTTATCGGTGTATTGGCATTTGGCCTGTATGTTGAGGAGCTGCCCAAGGGGGATGAAAAGCTAGAGATGCTGGCGCTGCATAAATCCTTTGGCATTACCGTCCTCTGTTTTGCCTTTGCGCGCTTGCTCTGGCGCCTTAAAGAGGGTGAAATTACCCATGTTGCCGAGCTTAGCAAGGTGCAGGAGTTGACCGCTAAGAGCGTGCATATGGTGCTGCTGATAGGCACCTTGTTAATGCCCATCTCCGGATTAATGATGAGTATTGGCGGCGGCCATGGTGCGGCCTTATTTGGTTTTGAGCTCTATCCCAAGAGTGAAAAAATCGAATGGATGGGTAGCCTTGGGCACGATATTCATGGCCCGGCGGCCTGGCTGTTGCTTGTGACCCTGTTGGTGCATATCGCCGCGGCCATCAAACACCATTTTATCGATAAAGATAAAACCTTAAGTCGTATGCTGGGGCGTGGCAGCGACTAATTCAAAAATAAGATGGGGAGCCTAGACTCCCCTTTTTTATACCCGCTTAGGGCTCAGCCAATTGCCTTTTGACCTCTTCACTGTCCTTGTGCAGATAATTATCACTGCTTAACCCCAGGCTTTGGGGCAAGGTGGCACTGATAAATACCGACGACCAGGTGCCCACCAGGACACCAATAAACAAGGTGATGGCAAAGCCACGCAGCGGCGCCCCCGCCATCATCCAAATACTGATAATGGTGGTTAAGGTAGTCAAGGAGGTGATCAGGGTGCGGCTCATGGAGGCAAAAATGGCCTCATTCACGCTTCTGGATACGTTTTGCTCGGGTTTAGCGCGCACTATTTCGCGCACCTTATCGCCTATGACTATGGAGTCATTGAGTGAATAACCTATGATCGCCAAAATAGCCGCCAGCACGGTTAAGGTAAATTCCACCTCAAACAAGGCTAACAGCGCCAGGGTGATAATCACATCATGGGCCAGCGCCAGGGTTGCCGCCACGCTTAAGCGCCATTCAAAACGACCAAGGAGGTAGAGCATCACCGCCAGGGTAGCAAATAACAAGGCCATCATTCCCTGCTCTATCAGTTCATCGCCGGCGGCGGCACCCAAGAAGCTGTTATCAAGCACGGTTGCACCGCTGTGCACCGACCAGCTCGCCAGCCAATCGCCGCTGGCGCGTCCCGCCTCGGGCGTTTGAAATACCGACCATTGCCCCAGGCCCCGCTCGGTTAAGCGAAATGGTCCATCAATATAGCTGCCGAGCACTTGGTTTAACTGCTCTTGGGCGACGTACTGAGGCAGAGCAAATTCACTGACATAACCGCCGGTAAAATCCTGCCCCAAGGGTACGCCCTTAAGAGTGATGATCAACAGGCTCAATACCATAAGCACAACACTCAACCACAGGCCAAATTTGCGCACGGATTTAAAATTACTCGCCATGATGGAACTCCTTGGTCGGGTGCTTAGCCGGTTCTTTCGCCCAGTTAAACAACAAATAGGAAAGATATTTGGATACCAGTACACCGCTAAAGACGCTGGTGGCAATACCCAGGGCCAAGGTAATGGCAAAGCCTTTGACCGGACCATAACCCACCCCCACCAGCACCAAGGCGCTGATAAAGGTGGTGAGATTAGCATCGATAATACTGCTCATGGCGTGTTGATAACCTCGCTGCAGTGCCTGCAAGCGAGTGCGCCCCAGGCGTAGCTCCTCCTTGATGCGCTCAAAGATGATGACATTGGTGTCAACCGCCATGCCTATGGTTAGGACCAAGCCGGCGATCCCCGGCAGCGTTAACACCACCCCGGGCAACAAGGACATCAGCCCAAGTAAACTGACGACATTAACCATCAACGCCAGGTTCGCCACCACACCTAATCGGCGATACCAAAACAGCATAAATCCCAGGGTCAACGCAAAGCCAAGCAATAAGGCATTAAGGCCATTATTGATATTTTGCTCGCCCAGGCTCGGACTCATGGTTTGTTCCTTGATGATGCGGATCGGCGCTTCCAAAGAACCGGAACGCAGCACCAGGGCGAGATCCTGCGCCCGCTGCCAGGAACCCAGACCGGTAATACTAAAACGCGTTCCCAAGGCTTCATTGATGGTGGCAATTGAGATCACCTCCTCACGTTTATGCACATTGTCATCGGCGCCTTGCACATACTCGCTGTACAAGGTGGCCATGGGCTCACCGATATGGGCGCGCGAGAAGCGATTAATTTTATCGCCGCCCTGGGA
This sequence comes from Pseudoalteromonas sp. T1lg75, assembly GCF_002964705.1. Lineage (GTDB taxonomy): Bacteria > Pseudomonadota > Gammaproteobacteria > Enterobacterales > Alteromonadaceae > Pseudoalteromonas. The sequence goes on from NZ_PQCD01000055.1 coordinate 35,066, forward strand.
TGAGAGCTGCAACTGCACCATGGCTTGGCCCCACTCATCGCGTCCGGCCTGTGCTCCGGTAATATCATTGCCGGTAAATATGGCCTTGGCATCGATGGCCACTCGGTCTCCCTCTTGGGTTAACACCCGCTTGCCACCTTGCTGCTGCAAGCCGTGAAATGAGAGCTGAGCGGTAGCACCTATGATACGTTTGGCCTCGGCCGGGTCTTGGACGCCGGGCAACTCAATGCGAATGCCCTGCTCTCCCTGACGCTGCACCACAGCCTCGGTGATCCCCAGCTCCTCAATGCGCTTGCGCAAGGTGGCCAGAGCCTGAGCCATATCCTCACGGGCGAAAAGCTGCTGTTGGGCCGCGGGGTAATGCAGTGTGTAATAGACAAAATCCCCCTTTTGCTCGCGCGTAACATGCAATTGTGGATACAGCTGCTGCAGCTGCTCTTGTAATTGCTCGCCCTGAGCCGCCGAACGCAGTGGGGAGCGCAGCACCAGGGCATGATCCCCAGTGTCTATGCTCACGCCTCGCACTCCATGGGTGCGCCTAAGAGTATTGGCATCCGCTGCAATGGATTTAATACGCTGCGCCATGGCTTGGTCGGTATCGACTTGCAGGACAAAAAGCACGCCGCCCCCTAAGTCCAAACCCAGTTTCATCGGCGCTAAGCCTAGACTTTGCATCCAGCTCGGTGTGGTCGCTTGTGTTTGCACCTTGACGTCGGCGTCCGCTAAGTGTTGTCGCAATACCCCGGCCGCCGCGGCGCTGTTATTCGGTTTTTCCAGGGTCAACCATAACCTCTGTGCCTGGGGGTCAAAGTGGCCACCTTGTACAGGGAAACCTTGGCTCTCGAGCAAGCGTTCGACCTGAACCAAGGCCAGCGCTCCCTCTGGATTATTGACAGAAATTACCTTGGTATTGGGGTATAAATTGGGTAAGGCACTCAGTGCCAATATCACAATGAGGGCAAGGGTGGTAAATACGCCCATGCCACGCTTAGCTCGCCATAACGAGCTGTTTTTATTATTCATAATCTCTACCTTACACTTGTCATAACAAGCGTAAAAAATTGCCATCCTTGTAAACAGGCGCAGCCTAAACAGGTCTGTAAACAAGGAATTAAACGTTTGCTGGATACTTGTTCCAGCCGCTAAATAGGTTGTTAAGCGGGTCGTTAGCCGATCCGCTAACCAGGCAGAGAGTCGTACAGCAGACGGCTGCGATAGGTGAGATTGGCGGCCTTGCAGTTGTCAAGCAAGCCACTGTTGGGTAGACACGTATGCATATACCAGGGTAAGTCGGTCCTTGGCGTCAACCTGATCTTGTCCAGGCGACTAGGCTCGTCTTGTTGCGCCAGGGTGTAGGCAAGCAGATACAAGGGTTGCTGCTCGGGATGTAAAAAATAGCTTGGGTGCGAGCCCATGGCTCGCTGGGGCAGTTGTACCGGATGAGACGTGGGCGCTTGATGCTGCTTGGCATCCATATCCATACCAAACGCCGAGGTGATACAAGGGACAGTACTTTGCACTTGCTGCGCGACACACAGTGCCGTTGGTGCAGGTGAGTAACTCTGCTGCGAAAACTGCCCAGCACCAAGCGCACTCGCCAAAACGAGTGTGACCGCTGCCACCCAGATTATCAAAAACGCACGCACAATAAGCTCACCCACAAATCATCATATTGCCCCGCTCAGTTGTTATTTCAGCAAAGGACAACCTACTCTTAGGTATGGGCAAAACAAGACAAATCAAACCTCTATCTAAAAAATCGCTGTTTGGGAGATGCTATGCTAGGTCAGGTATTTAACGATGCGGTCGCGCGCTTAAAGCGCATTGGCGCACTCACCCAGTGCTCTAATCAGGTGATCAGTGCCCTAAGTCATGCCAATGCCATGTTGCACGTCAATGTTGAGGTGCGCATGGACAATGGCCATATTCACTACTTCCCCGGCTATCGCTGTCAACACAATAATGTGCTCGGCCCCACCAAGGGCGGGATACGTTTTCACCCTCAGGTCAACGCCGATGAAGTGCAGGCTTTGGCGTTATGGATGACGCTAAAATGCGCGGTGGTGGGTATTCCCTTTGGCGGCGCCAAGGGTGGCGTCTGTGTCGACCCAAAAACCCTCTCCCCCTTTGAACTAGAGCGCTTATCCCGCTCCTACGTGCGCGCCATGGCCGACTTTATTGGTCCTGAGCGCGATATTCCCGCTCCGGATGTCTATACCAACGCCTTGATCATGGGTTGGATGATGGATGAATACGAAAAGATAACCCGGGTAAAAAACCCCGCAGTGATCACCGGCAAGCCCATCGCCCTGGGCGGCAGTTTAGGACGAGACGATGCCACCGGCCGCGGCGCCTATTTGTGCATCAAGGAGTTGGAAAAACGCGACCAGCTTACGCCACAAGAAACCCGCGTTGCCGTCCAAGGCTTTGGCAGCGGCGGCTACCATGTGGCGCGCCTGCTCGCCAATGACGGCTATAAGGTGGTGGCGGTCAGTGACTCGCAAGGGGCTATTTATCGTCAGGAAGGTCTGAATATCGACAGTGTTTATCGGCAAAAGCAACAGCATAAGGAGCTCAAAGCCGTGTATTGCGAAGGCTCGGTGTGCGAGGCCCTAGAGCACCAACGCCTCAGTAATGCCGAACTCTTGGTCAGTGACGTCGATATCCTGATCCCCGCCGCTCTCGATGGGGTGATCACGGCTGCAAACGCCGCAGCCATTCAAGCCCGTTACATAGTGGAGATTGCTAACGGCCCGGTGACCAGTGACGCCGATGCCATTTTGAAAAATAAAGGGGTGATAGTAATCCCGGATATTCTTGCCAACGCCGGCGGTGTCACCGTCAGCTATTTTGAATGGACGCAAAATCGCTGTGGTCAACGCTGGGAAAGAGAAAAGGTCAGCGATGAGCTGAGCCAGGTAATGCAACGCGCCTTTAAGCGCGCCAATGATCTGGTAGACAAACACGGCATGGACTTTCGCGACGCCGTCTATGCCGTGGCTCTAGAGCGTCTCAGTGAAGGCATAGAAGCACACGGCACGCCCGATTATTTCAACGGCGGTTGAACAAACATCTTGCTACTAAGCTCGACCAGGGCGTCGAGCTTAGCTTTATCGACCGGAGGTTTCCAGGCGATTAATTGCTCCCAAAATGCCAACTCTTTGAGGCCACCAAAAAACACCACGGCGGCGGTATCGGGGGCAATATCCTTAAGCGCGCCCTTGCTGTGGGCTTCTTCGAACCATTCTTTAATGCCCTGCTCACAATGCTTAAAGCGCTCATCGAGCATGGCCGCGCGTTTTTTCGAACGCAATGATTCGATCAAAATAATACGGGATAAGGTCAAGTAGTCCTTATCCTGAGTCAGCCTCAGTGCAACATCGGCTAACTTTTGCAACTGCTCTTTAATCGGCGTTTGCATGCAGAAAGGGTTGTCTTGTAGAGGGCGAATACGCTCAATCAACAAATCGACAACGCCGTCAAAAAGTTGTTCCTTGTTGCTATAGTATTTGTACAGCGTGCGCTTTGATACCTTGGCCTTAGTGGCCACCGCTTCCATGGTCGTGCCTGCCAGCCCGCGTTGGGCAAACAAGGCAATGGCTGCGCCGATCACTGCTTGTTGTTTTGTACTACTCATGTGCTGCCCCTTATGTCAACGCTCGGCAGTATAACTAAACTGCACTAAGAAGATAGTTGGTAAACGAAAAAGTATACCTAAATTAAAAAAAAGTATACACTTTCGTTTACTTGGTGACCATTGGGTTACAATAATTACATTTCGCAAAGTGCGATTCATTCTTTCGAGAATCGACGCTACGCTTTATTTACGGCGGCTTTTTTACCATGCGATAACAGCCTGAAGATGCCAAGTATTCCGCCTCGGCGGCTCGTAAATACCATATAACTTGCACAGGGAAACGCTTATCTTATGCGAACTAACCTAGTTAATTCTTTCGCCCGCTCCGCGTCTTTGGCGCTCACCGCCAGCTTACTATTAAGTGCCTGTGAGCAAGGCGCGCAGCAGCAACAACAGGCCATGCCTCCAGCCCAGGTCGAAGTACTGGCCGTCACCCCTATCGACGCGCCCTTTGTGATCTCATTGCCAGCCACGGTATCGGGCTCTAAAGAAGTTGAAATTCGCGCCCGCGTCAGTGGCGTGCTTGAGTCTCGAAACTTCTCCGAAGGGCAAAAGGTCAGCGCCGGGCAATCGCTCTTTACCATTGACTTAGCACCCTATCAGCTCGCCTACGAGCAGGCTCAGGCCGCACTCGCCGCCGCCGAAGCACGTTTAGAACAAGCACAAAAAGAAAGCAAACGTCTGGCCAAACTGCGCGAAGACAATTCGGTTTCCCAGCGCGATTATGACAATGCCCGTTCCAGCGTCGATATCGCCGAGGCGGATCTCAATGCCAGCGAAGTGCAACTACGCGAAGCCAAGCTCAACCTCGACTATGCCCAAGTAAAGGCGCCGGTTAACGGCATCATGGGTCGTGAGCAGGTATCGGAAGGCACCTATGTGTCCGGCCCCGAGGTATTACTCACGCAGATCACCGCACTCGACCCGGTGCGGGTGCGCTTTGGCCTGTCCGAGCGCGAACAACTGATGATGCGCCAGGCGCAAAAGCGTGGCGAACTAACCTTGCCTGCGGATGGCCAATGGCAAACCCAGTTAAAATTACAAGACGGCAGCCTGTATGAGCATATGGGTACGGTTAACTTTACCGATGTGCGTATTAATGCCAATACCGGCACCTCTGAATTTCAGGCCATAGTCGCCAACCCGGACTTTAGCCTGCGCCCGGGCCAGTTCGTCCAGGTTGAGTTGCTAGGCGCTGAACACAAGGGCACCTTTGCCGTCCCGCAAAAAGCCGTGCTCGATAATGGCACCGGCAAATTCGTTTATCTTGCTGCCACCAATGAGCAAGGAGCTACCATAGCCCGCCCCGCTCCCGTTGAGGTCGGCGAATGGTATCGCCAACAAAAAGGTGAGCAAATTGAAAACCTGTGGATTATCCGTAGCGGCCTGAGCGCCGGCGATAAGGTGATCGTCGAGGGCATGGCTCGTATCTTCTTCCCGGGCATGCCGGTTAGCGTCATCAACGAGCAAGGATAAGGGCATTATGTTTTCTCGATATTTTATCGATAGGCCGATCTTCGCCTTTGTGATCTCCATCGTCATCGTTCTCGCGGGTCTGGCCGCCATGCGCGCCCTGCCCGTGGCCCAATACCCGGAAATTGCGCCTCCCGTAGTGCAGGTGACCGCCAGTTACCCAGGTGCCGCCGCCGAGGTGCTGGAGCAAACCGTGGCCGCCCCCATCGAAAACGCCATCACCGGCGTTGAGGGCATGATGTATATGGCATCGACGTCCACCAGTGCCGGCACCACCACCATAGAAGTGACCTTTGAAATCGGCACCGATGCCGATCAGGCCGCGGTGGACGTAAACAACCGCGTTAAGCAAGTGGAAGCGCGTTTACCCGAGGAAACCCGTCGCCAGGGCGTGGTGGTACAAAAAGGTTCATCCAGCTTTTTGCAGGTGCATGCTTTTTATTCCCCGGACGACAGTCGTTCGGCGCTGTGGACCTCTAACTATGTGACCTTGAATATACTCGATCGCATCAAGCGCATCCCAGGCACCACCAATGTGCAAATATTCGGTGCCAAGGACTATGCCATGCGCATCTGGTTGCGACCGGACTTAATGAGCCAACTTGGCGTGACGGTGAACGAAATCACCACCGCAATTCGTGAGCAAAACTCTCAATATGCCGCCGGTAACATAGGTGCCACGCCAACCCATGTGGCGCCGCAATCTTTGGTCTACAGCGTCACCGCTCGTGGCCGTATGTCGGAGCCAAAAGAATTTGAAAACATTATCTTGCGTGCTAATGCCGATGGCAGCTCGCTGCGTTTAAAAGACGTAGCCCGGGTTGAGCTCGGCGCCAAGGACTATAACTTTGAAGGCAGCTTTAACGGCAAAGAAGCCGTGCTGATGGGTATTTTCCTGCAGCCCGGTGCCAATGCCCTGGAAGTCGCCGAAGAAGTCGGCGCCGTGATGGCCGAATTTAAACCCCAGTTCCCGGCGGGCCTTGAACACGTGGTCTCCTATGACACCACCCGCTTTGTTGAGGTTTCAATCCGCGAGGTATTGAAGACCCTGATTGAGGCCATGATCCTGGTGTTCCTGGTGGTGTATCTGTTCTTACAGAACTGGCGCGCCACACTGATTCCGACACTGGCGGTTCCGGTCTCCCTGCTTGGCACCTTTGCCGGCATGTATATGTTGGGTTACTCCATCAATACCCTGACCCTGTTCGGCATGGTGCTTTCTATCGGTATCGTCGTCGACGATGCCATAGTGGTGTTGGAGAATGTTGAGCGCATTATGCACGAAGAGCATGTCAGCGCCCGTGACGCGGCCATTAAAGCCATGGGCGAAGTCTCTGGCCCGGTGGTGGCCATAGTCCTGGTGTTGTGTTCGGTGTTTGTGCCCATCGCCTTCCTCGGCGGGCTAACAGGTGAGTTGTTCCGCCAGTTTGCCATTACCATTTCTATTGCCGTCAGCCTCTCTGGTGTTGTGGCTTTAACCATGACACCGGCGCTGTGCGTGCTTATTCTGAAACACGAACACAAGCAAACCGCTGGCTTCTTCGTCTGGTTTAATAAGTTCTTTAGCGCTATTACCCATAAATACGTGGGCGCCGTCGGCTTTATGGTGCGCCGTGGTCTGCTGGGTTTAGTGCTTATGGTAGCCATGGTCACTGCCACCATAGGTCTCTGGCAAAAAACGCCCAGTTCACTGGTTCCCGATGAAGATCAGGGCTTTTACATCGTCGCGGTATTCCTACCGGATGGCGCCTCGTTAGAGCGCACCTCCGCGGTGGTCGACGAGGTGATAGCCGCAGTGCAGTCGAACCCGGCAAACGAAAATATTGCCTCTTTTACCGGCTTTGACTTTATCGGCGGCGGTTTTAAAAACAATGCCGCAACCATGTTCGTCACCCAAACCCACTGGGATGAGCGTGACGTCGACACCAAGGCCCTAGTCGCTGAGCTGTTTGGTAAGACCGCCCATATCAATGAGGCTCTGGTCCTGGCGTTTAATCCACCGGCGATCTTCGGTTTGGGGTCCACAGGTGGTTTTGAGTTTTATATTCAAAATAAGGGCGCCGGTGGTCCGGAGAAGTTGCAGCAGGCGATGCAACTGGTAATGAGTGAGGCGCAAAAAAGCCCCATTGTCGGCGGCGTGCAAACCCTGTGGCGCCCGGACGCACCGCAATTGAAGGTGGATATTGACCGCGAGCAGGCCCGTGCCATGGGCGTCAATATTAACGAGGCCTTTAATACCCTGGCCGGTACGCTGGGCACCTACTATGTGAATGACTTCAATAAGTTTGGCCGCGCCTGGCAGGTATTGATGTCGGCGGAAGCCCAGTATCGCATGCAGCCCCAAGACATAGGCCGTATTTACGTTAAAAGCAGCTCAGGTGAGATGGTGCCCATGTCGGCCTTTACCACCATGGAGTTTAGCCGCGGACCGGATAGCCTGAGCCGCTACAATAACCTGCCGGCGGTCAAGCTGCTGGGCGAGGCGGCGCCGGGTTACAGCTCGGGTCAGGCCATCGCCGAAATCGAGCGTATCGCCGCCCAGGTTTTGCCTGCGGATATGAGCTATGACTGGACCGGCACCGCCTTTCAGGAAAAACGCAGTTCGGGTACGACTGGATTGGCGCTGGGTCTTGCGGTGATCATGGTATTTTTGATCCTCGCGGCGCTCTATGAGCGTTGGTCTTTGCCTCTGTCAGTTATGCTGGCCCTGCCCTTTGGTACCTTTGGCGCGCTGATTTCCATTTGGATAGCGGGCCTGACCAATGATGTGTATTTCCAGATAGGCCTGGTTACCCTGCTCGGCCTGGCCGGTAAAAACGCCATTCTGATCGTTGAGTACGCCCTGCTTAAGCATCAGCAGGGGTGGAGTGCCGCTGCCGCCGCTCTTGAGGCAGCACGACTGCGTTTTCGCCCCATTATCATGACCTCCATGGCCTTTATCCTCGGCGTTGTGCCCTTGGTACTCAGCTCCGGTGCTGGTGCCGGTGCCCGTCACAGTGTTGGTACCGGGGTGATGGGCGGTATGATGGCGGCCACCTTCCTGGCGGTGTTCTTTGTGCCTCTGTTTTTCTATTGGCTGACACAGCGTCGCCTCGGTGAGCGTCGCTCACGCCAGGAACTCGCGGATGAAATCGCCAGCCAACATAAAAAAGAACAAGTGGATACCAAGGAAGGCTTGGTTTAACCAACTCACACAAAGGCGCCCACGGCGCCTTTGCTCTGTGCTCGCAAAAATCCCGCTTTAAAATTGTTGTAATGCCCGCTACTATTGGAAAATCAGCGTGTTAAGAGATAAATATGGCTACTAGTAAAGGCGAGTTGTTTGCCGAATTTTTTCAAGTACAAGAAAGTATTGATGTGGTGATTGAAGCCATAGAGCCGAAGCAAGTCCCCAACGACACCGACGCCCTTGAGCACGATATCCCGTCCTTGTTTCGCCTGGCCAATGAGGTGAGCACTCTGGAACAAAGTGCGCTGCGACCACTGCGGTTACTGAGCGAAACCGCCAGCGAACTGGCCCAGTATTTATCCTTACAATCGCGCAAAATCGATCTCATCCTTAGTCATATCCTGATGCAGGAAAATGCCGACCACCCCAGTGAGCGCGCCCACAGTTATGGCGGCTCCGGCTTTACCCTGTGGCGCGAGTCGGCGCTTGAGCGCGGTCAAGGCTTTCGCTGCAAACTGTTTTTAGAGCATGAAGCCGCGGCCATCTATTGCTATGGCGAGGTGATTGATGTCAGCAGCAACGAGGAAGGCTTTATGCATCAAATCCTCTTCACCCTGGTCCGTGAACAAGACCGGGAGTTGTTGGTCAGAGCCAGTTTGCACGCGCAAACCAGACAGCTCAAAAAGCGTAACCAGCAACAACACTAAATACTTTGGCTACACTTGGTAGCAGGCGGCAAAAATTGCCGCCAATCCGCCTTGAAAGCTGCATATTTAGCTGACATTCAAGCTATAAATGCTAAACTAGCGGCTTGTTTTTCAGTGATTGACAGCAATGACCTTTAGTTTACTTCCCGAGTGGCATCCTCAGGATGCGGTAATGCTCACCTGGCCCCATCAAGACACCGACTGGGCGGCCAACCTATCTGCCGTCGAGCAGGTTTATCTTGAATTAAGCAAGCATATCAGCGAGCGCCAACGCCTGCTGATCGTCGCCGACAATGCCGAACTCAAAGCCCATATTCACAGCGCCCTAAGCGAACAGGGTGTAGACCTGACGCAGATAAGCTTTGTTGATGCCCCCTGTAACGACACCTGGGCCCGGGATCATGGTCCGCTGACCCTAAGCGACGGACGGCAGCTTAAGGCCATCGATTGCAAATTCACCGCCTGGGGCGGTAAGTATGAAGCCGATAAAGACAACGCCATCAATGGTCAGCTGTTTGCGCAAGCGCTCAATCAAGGCGTGCGCACCCAGCAGAGCGATTTTATCCTCGAAGGTGGCGCCATTGAAATTAACGAGCACGGCGTACTGCTAAGCACCCGCGCCTGCGTACACAATAAAAACCGTAATGCCAGCATGAGCGCAGAGCAAATCGATGCGGCATTGGCCGAGTTGCTTGGCGCCAACAAGATTCTTTGGCTGGACCATGGTTACCTGGCCGGGGATGACACCGACTCCCATATCGACACCCTGGTGCGTTTTGCCCCGAACAATACCCTGGTGTATGTGCGCTGCGACGACCCGCAAGACGAGCATTATGACGAGCTTGGCAAAATGGCCGAAGAACTGGTGGCCCTGCGTGGCCTTAACGATGACGCCTACGAATTAATTGCCCTGCCCTGGCCCAAAGCCGTGTATAACAGCGAAGGCGATCGTCTCCCTGCCACCTACGCCAACTACCTGATTATTAACGATGCTGTCTTGGTGCCAACCTACCAGGATAGCCATGATCAGGTGGCGCTGGCACAAATAGCCAAGGCCTATCCGGGACGTGAAGTAATTGGCGTAGACTGCTGCGCCCTGATTGAACAATTTGGCAGCCTGCACTGTATTACCATGCAGTTGCCCCATGGTTTTTTGGAGAATAGATGATGTCCTCTTCGAACTTAGCCGTTGCGCCTCTAGCTGTGGCATTAGTACAGCAGCAAAACACCGCAGACCGCGACTTTAACCTCACTAACTCCATCGCCGGGATCCGCGAGGCCGCCGCCAAGGGCGCCAAGCTAGTGGTGTTGCAAGAGCTACACACCGGCTTATATTTTTGCCAAAGTGAAGACGTTAACCAGTTTGACTTAGCCGAAACCATTCCCGGTCCAAGTACGGATACCCTGGGCGCGCTGGCCAAAGAACTGAACATAGTGATCGTCGCTTCCTTGTTCGAGCGCCGTGCCGCCGGTCTGTATCACAATACCGCCGTGGTGCTTGAGTGTGACGGCAGCATTGCTGGTAAATACCGCAAGATGCATATTCCGGATGACCCGGGTTTTTACGAGAAGTTTTACTTTACCCCGGGCGATCTGGGTTTTGAACCCATTAAAACCTCGGTCGGCACCTTGGGCGTGTTGGTGTGCTGGGATCAGTGGTTCCCGGAAGCGGCGCGTTTAATGGCCACGAAAGGCGCTGAAATCCTGATTTATCCGACCGCCATCGGCTGGGATCCCAACGACGATGCCGCCGAGCAAAAACGCCAGCAAGATGCCTGGGTAATTTCGCAACGCGCCCACGCGGTGGCCAACGGCGTGTATGTGATCAGTGCCAACCGCACCGGTTTTGAAGCGGATCCCACGGGCCACAGCGCCGGTATCCAATTCTGGGGTCACTCCTTTATCGCCGGGCCTCAGGGGGAATTTTTAGCCACCGCCAGCGACGACAAGGCCGAAGTACTAAGCGCCAACTTAGATCTTGCCCGTGGCGAAAATGTGCGCCGTATCTGGCCTTATCTACGTGACCGTCGTATCGATCATTACGGCGACCTAACTAAACTTTATCGCGACTAAAACGGAGATTTCCATGCAGTTAGCGCAGTTCATCGAATTGCCTTGGGTAAAAACGCAGCAAGATAAAATCAAATGGGGTCAGTTAAGCGGCAGCGCTCTGACCCTGAGTGTCGGCGAAGCGGTAAAGCAGCACCCGCAATTGGTGGTGCTAGTCACCCCGGATACACCCACGGCACTGAAACTTGAGCACGAACTCCATGCGCTACTGCCTCGCGATCAGGTCATGGTATTTCCCGACTGGGAAACCCTGCCCTATGACCATTTCTCGCCGCATCAGGATATCGTCTCCACCCGCCTAAGCACCTTAAGCCGTTTGCGCGACTCGCATCAGGGCGTGCTCATTGTGCCGGTGTCGACCCTGATGCTGCGCTCGGCGCCCAAACAATTTATCTATGGCAACGCCATCGTCTATCGCGTCGGTGACACCCTGAACATCGACAAGCTGCGCAAGCAACTGGACGATGCCGGTTATATACACACTCAGCAGGTCATGGCGCACGGCGAATATGCGGTGCGCGGCTCGGTTGTCGACCTCTTTGCCATGGGCCAAAATGCGCCGGTGCGGTTTGATTTATTCGATGACGAAATCGACAGCATGAGTCATTTCGATGTCGACACCCAACGCTCCAGCGAGCAAATTAAGGCCATCAACCTGCTCCCGGCCCACGAATTTGGCACCACGGATGTGGATATTGAGCGCTTTCGCATTCAATACCGTGAAGCCTTTGGCGCCAGCGCCGAACAAGACTCTGTGTATATGCAGGTCTCCAAAGGGGCATTGCCACCGGGGATTGAATACTATTTACCCCTGTTTTTCGAGCAGCTCGATACTCTGTTCGATTACCTGCCCGAGCAAGCTGTGTTTATGCATATGGGCGATATTCAGCACGGTGCCGAACGTTTCTTAGCGGATGTCCACAGCCGTTATACCAGTCGCAAAGTTGATCCGCTGCGCCCCTTGCTGGAGCCGCAACGTCTCTACCTGCCCCTTGAAGAGCTTAACAGCCGCTTTAAACAGTATCCGCGCATCGAGCTTTCCCAAGCCAGTCTGCCGCTGCGCGCAGGGCATTTTAACTTAGGCACCGAGCCCTTGCCCGAGGTTCGCATAGACCATGCCAAGCAGCCACCCTTTGGTGCATTTGTGGATTATGCCCTGGCAGAGAAGCAAAACAAGGGTCGCATCGTCTTAAGCGTGGAGTCCGATGGCCGCCGCGAAGCCCTGTTGACCTTGTTAAAACCAAGTGGCTTAAAGATCACGCCCTGTGACAACCTTGATGCGGCGCTCGCAAGCGATGCGGATATCACCCTGATAGTAGCGCCCTTTGAGCAGAGCGTGGTGCTCAATCACAACGGCCGTGTCAGTCTGATCACAGAGCAGGAATTACTGGGTATTCGCGTCTCCCAGCGTCGTCGCCGGAAGCATAAACACCAGGTCAGCAGTGATGCCCTTATTCGCAACCTAGCTGAACTCAAAGAAGGCCAACCCATAGTGCATCTGGACCATGGTGTTGGCCGCTATGTGGGCCTGGAAACTCTGGATGCGGCGGGCGTGGCCACCGAATTTGTGACCATCATGTATGCCAACGACGCCAAGCTTTACGTACCTGTGGCCGCCTTGCATATGCTCAGTCGCTACTCCGGTGGTGAAGAAGCCAGTGCGCCATTACACAAACTGGGTTCAGATGCCTGGGAAAAAGCCAAAAAACGCGCCGCCGAAAAGGTCCGCGATGTGGCCGCCGAATTGCTTGATATCTATGCCAAGCGCCAGGCCAAGCCTGGCTACAAATTTGCTCTCGATGAAGCAGGCTATCGTCAGTTCAGTGACAACTTTGTCTTTGAAGAAACCGAAGATCAGCAAAATGCCATCACCGCTGTGCTTGAAGATATGCGCAGCAAAAACGCCATGGACCGCTTGGTGTGTGGTGATGTCGGTTTTGGTAAAACCGAAGTCGCCATGCGCGCCGCCTATGTTGCCGTGGCCGATGGTAAGCAGGTGGCGGTATTGGTACCGACCACCTTGTTGGCGCAGCAGCACTTTGAAAACTTCCGCGACCGCTTTGCCGACTTTCCGGTAACGGTAGATATCCTATCGCGCTTTAAATCCACCAAGGAGCAAAATGCGACCCTGGCGAAAATCAAAGAAGGTCAGGTGGATATAGTGATCGGTACTCATAAACTGCTGCAGGAAAACATCGAGTTTGCCGATTTAGGCCTATTGGTGGTGGACGAAGAGCACCGCTTTGGCGTACGTCAGAAAGAAAAAATCAAGGCACTGCGCGCCGATGTGGATATTCTCACCCTGACCGCCACCCCAATTCCGCGCACCCTTAATATGGCCATGAGCGGCATGCGTGATTTATCCATTATCGCTACCCCGCCGGCAAAACGCTTGGCGGTGAAAACCTTTGTTCGTCAACGCGACGATGAGATGATCCGCGAAGCCATTTTGCGGGAAATTAAGCGCGGCGGTCAGGTTTACTTCCTGCACAACAATGTCGAGACCATAGAGCGCACCGCCGAAGATATCCGCGCTATCGTGCCGGAAGCCACGGTGGCCGTGGCCCACGGACAAATGCGTGAGCGCGAGCTGGAATCCCTGATGAGTGATTTCTATCATCAGCGCTTCAATGTGGTGGTCTGTACCACCATCATAGAAACCGGTATCGATATTCCCAGCGCCAACACCATTATTATGGACAGAGCCGATCGCCTCGGCCTGGCGCAATTGCATCAGCTACGTGGTCGTGTGGGCCGCAGCCATCACCAGGCCTATGCCTACTTGTTAACGCCGCCGCCCAAGGCCATGTCTAAGGATGCACAAAAGCGTCTTGAGGCCATCGCCTCGCTGGAAGACTTGGGCGCCGGCTTTACCCTGGCCACCCACGACCTGGAAATTCGCGGCGCCGGTGAGCTGCTGGGTGATGAGCAAAGCGGGCAAATTCAAACCATCGGCTTTAGCATGTATATGGAGATGCTGGAGCAGGCCGTTGAAGCGTTAAAAAATGGCCAGGAGCCCACTTTAGATAAGCTGCTTAAATCCCACACCGAAGTGGATCTCAAGCTGCCCGCCTTGCTTCCCAACGATTATATAGGCGATGTGAATCTGCGCTTGGGCTTGTATAAACGCATTGCCAGTGCCGGTGATACGGAAACTCTGGACGAGCTTAAGGTGGAGCTTATTGACCGCTTTGGCCTGCTGCCCGATGCTACACAGCACTTATTCGCCTTGCAGGAGCTAAAACAACGTGCCGGTGCAATAGGAATAACCAAGGTTGAAGCCAATCCTAAAGGCGGTTACTTTGAATTTAGCCAGCAAACCAAGGTCAGTCCGGGCTTTATTATTGGTTTAATTCAAGCGGATCCAAAACACTATAGAATGGAAGGCGCGAATCGGTTACGCTTTATGATCAGTGAAGCCAATGCCAAAGAGCGACTTAAGTTAATCACGGCGATGATCACTGAATTTGAAGCCAAGGTAGGAAGTTAATGATAAGAATAATGTTAATCACGTTGCTGGCGATGCTCAGTGTCCCGAGTTACGCCGATGGTCGTTGGTTTGAAATTGAGGTGCTGGTATTTGAGCAAGGCCAGACCCAGAGCACGGAAACGCTGCGTAATGAGGAGCTCGATCTGAGCCGCTACCAATACGACAACGACCTGCTGACCCCGGCTTACGTTTACACCCTCAATGGCCAATGTGATAGTGGCGAGATAAGCCCGCCAACGCGTGCGAACGATGTGTTTGCGCTGCAAGGACAAACACAAAGCAGCAGCTGCGACTACAACGCCGCCGATATGGTGAATCTGCAGCGCGTCCCTAAGGTGCCCAATGCCGAGGTACAAAACCACACCGCCAGCCCTTATTTGCTTGCTCCGGAGCAACTGCAGTTTGACGAGCAGCGCCAGGCGCTTCGTCGCAAAGGGAAACAGGTGCTCTTGCACACCGGCTGGCGTTTTGCCGGTCAATCCAAACGCTCGGCCCCGCGTTTTCGCCTCTTTGGCGGCGAGCAGGTGGCGACCTTGAGCGAGCTGCCCGAGCAGATGGCACAAGACAGTCTATTATTATCGCCAAGCACCCACTACGAGCCCCAATGGCAATTGGACGGCTTTTTAAAGGTGCACCTAAACCATTATCTTTACATCACTTCTAACCTGGTGACCCGCGCCATAGGCGATACCGACACCTCGGTCAGTGGTGAATTTTCACAGTTTCGTCGCGTCATTTCGGGCGAAATTCATTACTTCGACCACCCGCAAATTGGCATGCTGGTGCAAATTAGACGTTTTAATCACTAGTCAGTGATAAGGAAAATAATATGAAAAAATCGCTTCTTTTAGCTATCGCCGCAGGTCTAACCCTAACTGCTTGTTCTAAAGTGACTCTTGAAAACTACGAGCAAATCAAGGTCGGTATGGACCGCGCAGAAGTGGAAGCGCTTTTAGGCAGCCCGTCTGCGTGTGAAGACAAAGCCCTACACACCAACTGTATCTGGGGTTCAGAAAGCAAAAACATTCAGGTTACCCTGGTTTCGGATAAAGTAACTCTTTATTCTGAAAAAGGCCTGTAAGGTCTAAGGGGTGGCGTCGCCACCCCAACAATCTGCTCTCATTAATGGAATAAGGATATCGCCATGAAAAAAATAAGCCTGGCTAGCGCCTGTGCCGCCCTACTGCTATCAAGTCAATCCATTGCCGGTATTTATACCGATGACCTGGCAAAATGCTTGGTTAAA
Source organism: Pseudoalteromonas sp. T1lg75 (assembly GCF_002964705.1). Classification (GTDB taxonomy): domain Bacteria; phylum Pseudomonadota; class Gammaproteobacteria; order Enterobacterales; family Alteromonadaceae; genus Pseudoalteromonas. The sequence goes on from NZ_PQCD01000055.1 coordinate 50,858, forward strand.
TCAACCAGCCCTCAAGATAGAACCCAATTAGTACAATGGATGTTTGCCGCCGCCTCTGCTCACCCTGCAGTACAAGACATCTCTAACGTGACGGGGCAACAAATGGAAACAGCCAACAAGCTTACCGCCGGCTTATTTATGCGCTTATTAACAGTGTCGTGCAAGGAGCAAACGCGGGACGCCATTCGTTACGAAGGGCCATTTGCCATTCAGGGCAGTTTTGAAGTGCTTGGCCAGGTTGCGGGTCAGGAGCTGTTTGCCAGCCCTGAGGTCACGCAGTCCATCGCCGGTCTAGAAAAATATATAGACTCAAGCAAGATTGACGACGTGGTCAACGACATCGCTAACTAATCTAACCATGCTGTACTTCACCTATGGGCTCTAAGGCCACCACAGCCGAGCGATTCAAAGTGATTTTATAGCGCTGGGCCTGTTTATTACCAGCGCTGTTGTGACTGACCAAGACCAGATTAATTTGATAACGACGCTCCACCGCGTGTTTACGAATTTTCTTGCCCGTATATTCATACAGCTTTCCTTCCCCCTTGCGTAAATAACGCACCATGGGCGCCAAACTAATACTGGTAGTCTGGTTTAAGGCATCATATCCAGGCAAAAATGCATTAACCAGGACCTGATTTTCAAATTGCATATATAGCCATTGAGCGGCTTGTTTATTTTGTTGTCGGCGCTTTGAAAATATAGCCGCAACGTCCTTAGGTATACGCTTAGGTCGAATATATTCCAACCATACTTTTTGTTTCCCTACTCGAGAGCGTGTGGTGCTGTTATAAAAAAGATTCAGCCATTTGGCGCGGCCGCGAATAATTCGACGCCATAGAAAATAGGTGACGTCTTCCTTAAAAATTTCCCTAAGACCATAGATGGTGCCCAATAAGGCCACTAAGCCTACGGTAACCTGGGTAAAGTTGGTACGGGCGTTAAGCACCAAGACCATAACAAAGGCCATGATCACCGCGGTCACCAAGCCCTTTACCATCCTTTTCAACATGGTATTGAGGTTTTTTGTTTCTCTTTTTAATACTACCCCATGCTCAATTAAGCGCTGTAGTAACAGCATCTTATTGGCGAGGCGGTTGGGGTCTTCCAAGGTCGGAGAAGAATTATAGCGGGCATTTTGGCGGTGCTCGTTTTCATCTTGGCAATATTGTAATAATTGCGCGCGCTCCAGGCCAAAGTCGGTAGATTTTGGCGCCTTATCGAGCAGTTTTAATAGCCCTTGCTCTATATACCAACTGAGAAAGTTATCGGCATTATGATAAAAAGATAATAGCTTTTTCTCTTTCGGCTCATAACGACGCAAACGCTTCAATAGCCGATGAGCCTCCTGCTTTAATGCCAGTGCCCGAATATAAAACTCGTCGGCCTCAGTAATACTCAGCGCTTCAGAAATATCAGTATCCACTGCCAGACGTACCTGATAGCAATATAGGTTAAGATTTTGCCGGTACTCCTGCTCATCACCACGCACTTTACTTACGTAGCGGCTACGAACTAAGGGTAAATGTATACCGCTGGCATTATAAGCCAAATGACTTTTAATATGGTTATAGTAGAAGCTTTCTTCCCCAAGAGTGTTGGGGTTTATACCCATTTCATTGGGGATACAAAAATACAACTCGATACGGGTGTGGGATTTAGGTAGCAATGATTGCCCAAGCGCCAGACGCAAGCCTTCATCAAGTTTGAGTGTAGCGATTTCGTGCAAAGATTAGCCCCCTATTGTATTGATAATAAAAGTATAACCTATTTTTCACGAATAAAAAAAATGCCCATCAGCACGCTGATAGGCATTTTAATGCTAAGGCTTAGAGCCAATTAGAACTTAACGTTCACACTCGCGAAGAAGCGACGACCTAGTACGTCATACGTGTACGGGTCAGTGTTAGAGTCGTTGTTGCCTGTGTAGTAAGGCGCTTGCTTATCAAACAGGTTGTTTACACCACCAGATAGCGACACTGTGTCGTTGATGATGTATGAACCGCTGATGTCGTGGTAAACCACAGTGCCAACGCTTGGTACTAAACACTTGCTGTTTTCTTTTTGACAAGAGTAATCATCTAAACCATCGATCATACGTGCCTGATACTGTGCATCCCAGCTATCGCCAGCAACATTTAGCGTGAAGTTAGTCTTGTACTCAGCATAGCTACCTAGGCTAGAAGTTACTAGACCTACATAGTCGATGCTGCTTGTACCTGAATCAACAATGTACTCGTCAAGGATAGTGATATCCAGGCCTGTACGCCATGCTAGGTCAAGAGCGTCAAACGCGTACTTGAAGTTAACATCGTAGCCTTTAGTTTGCTCAGCACCGATGTTTTGTAGCTGGTTGTTGAAGCTAATACGGCCAGTGCTTTGGTTGAAGTTGATGTCTGCAGACTGACATAGCGCCGAACCGGTGTTGATGTAACCACCTGTGTTCTTGTCTAGACAGTACTCAACAATGTACTGGTCGTTTACGCTTGAAATCGCATTTTCGATTTCGATGTCGAAGTAGTCAACGGTCATTGAGAAACCGTCTAACCATGAAGGCGCGTATACGAAACCAGCAGTTAGCGTATCAGCTTCTTCCGGAGTTAGCTGGTCGTTACCACCTACAGTTACTTCAGCCTGGTCTTGTGCACCTGGGAACTTAACCTGTTCGAATGAAGGTGATTTACCTTGGTATAGCTCTGATACAGTAGGAGCACGGAAAGCCGTTGAACGTACCGCACGAAGCATTAGTTCATCGTTTACACGATAAGTTAGACCTAGCTTCCAGGTCTCGTCAGAACCGAAGGTGCTGTAGTCGAATGCACGAACGGCTGCACTTAGGTCGATGCTGTCAGCAAATGCTGCATCGGCAACTAGCGGCACGGCGAATTCAACATAGGCTTCGTTTACATCGAAACGACCGCCGGTAGGCTCAACACGAGGGTCATTAGCAAGACCTTGTGAAGTTAGTGAATCTGGAACATACCAGGCTTTTTCTTCACGACGCTCGATACCCGCAGCGAAACCTACGTAACCGGCAGGAAGTTCCATTACTTCACCGTTAAGGCCCGCAGAGATAACCAATAGCTGGCTACCGCCCGAGTTGTTTTCGGTGTAGTTGTACTGTTGTAGGTTGTCACCAGACCAGTCAGCTTGATCTAATGGGTTGAAGTCGCCTTCAACGATAGCGTCTTGGATTGAACCCATGTTTAGTAGGTTAGTTGCGCGGTCAACCGAGTCGTTACGACCGAATACAACTGATGTATCCCAGCCCCAACCGTTGTCGAACTCACCGTTTAGGCCAACTACGGCACGTACAGTATCTACAACCTGCTCGTAGCCACGAGGACCAACGTCAGTCATACGACGACCGTAAGAGATCTCTTCACCGTCAGCAACACCATGCGCCAATAGTGAATCACCCATGTTTTCGGCGTCATAAGTAAAGTCAAACCATACTGGCTGAGGTGCCATTTGCTGATCTGACCAACGCTTAGAGTAAGTGAATTCAGTAACAAGACGCGTAGTGTCTGTTAGCTCAAAGTTACCCACACCCGTTAGGTTAAGACGACGCATTGGCGTGTATAGATAGCTCGCTTGTGAGAAATTATATCGATCTTTAGTATCGTCGAAATCGTGCCACTCACCGTCTGCCTGACCTTGTAGGTTGGCATTGTCAGCCCAAACGTGACCGAAAGGCGTGTAAGAAGAACCGCCACAGTAGAAGCTGCCGTTGTCGTAGTCTTCGCTAATCGGGCAATCAGAGAAATCACGGTCGGCCTGAGAAGCATCGCCACGGTCGGTGTACTGAAGACCGATAACCACGTTACCACGGTCGAAGCTAGAACCCATAGTGATGTCGAATGAAGTCTCATCGGCGTCGCCTTCACCGGTGATAGCACCGCTCAGGTTCATGTCCAGACCTTCGAAGTCATCTTTAAGGATGATGTTAACTACGCCGGCTACCGCATCGGTACCGTAAACAGCAGAAGCACCGTCTTTTAGTACTTCAACTGATTTGATCATAGAAACAGGGATGGTGTTAAGGTCAACAGTAGACGCAGCACCTGTACCTGAGTTGATCATACGACGACCGTTTACAAGTACTAGCGTACGCTGAGCACCTAAACCACGTAGATCAACGCGTGCGTTACCACCTGAGCCGTTGTTTACGGCTGGGTTAGTCATGGCACCGCTGGCAGCCGTCATTTTTTGTAATACGCTATCGATGCTGGTCGCACCCATGGCTTTAATATCGTTGGCACCGATCAAGGTTACTGGCGACGCAGTTTCCATGTCGGTACGCTTGATGCGAGAGCCCGTTACTTGAATCTTTTCAATTGCGTCGGCTGAAGAATCCGCAGCAATTGCTTGAACACTTGAGAACATAGGCAAAGCTGCAACAACAGCTAGCCCTAGTTGTGTCTTTTTCATATTAAACCCTACTTGTTGAATTTTTACCCGATTTGGGTGGCTATGCAGTTCATATTTTTATGAATTTACTGCACAACGCCGAGCAACTTAGGTTTAATTAACTGAATGAAAACTGAATGGGAGTGCAGGTATCAAACAACGTAAAATACCCCGAGTTTTCCCATAAAAGCATGTAACCACTTGTTATAAATGTTTACGTCTATAAGCCTTTAAAAATACGAACTAAGCACCTTTTTAAATGACAATTTTTGATACCTGAAACTATATGCGGTGACTTTGTAACTCAATGTAATCGATGGTGGTGGGCTTTGCTTAATCGAAAATTTACAACTTATACACAGGCCGTTATTCATGCATTTAAAATATACTGGTTAAATTAATAGCTTAGCGGCACTCGTTTTGGACTTGCTCAAAAAGCAACAATGCAAGGCGATTATAATCCACCCAACTATCGGTGAATTTATATGCAAATATGTCGTTCGAGCGGGATTGGCAAAAACAGCCATAAGAATGAAGTGTAAGCCGCAAAGTGAGTGATGCCACAGACTAGGCCTCAGGCTAAGCCTTGAGTGAGACCTTTTGGCAGGGCCGTCCTCTAGGCCGGTTACGGATGGGTTACGTTAATGGGATAGGCCAGAGTTTGCACTTGCCCCCGGTGGCTGACTTGAACCTTTAGCTGCCAAAGCATGTTAGGTTCGGAGCAGGCACCGACCATGATGTCCGCCTGCCATAAGCGTGCGTCAATTTGCTTAAAAAGCACCGGGATGGTGCCCATATACATGGTGATCCCCTGCATCTGTGCGCTCTCTATCAGGGCGTCAGCTGGCATGTGTAAAGACACAGAAAACGGAGACTCAGGATGGACACGCTCGCCACTGAGGGCGAATCGGAATGAGTCGATGTTGAGCGGGTGATGGTCACAACAATGGGTGAGCGACGCATCTTTGACTATACTCATGTCGGTGTCGTCACACGCGGTCAGTGACAGCATGGTCGCCAACAGGGGATAGAAAACAAGATAGTGACGGGGATGTAACGACAGCTTCATGGTTATTTATTGAACATTGATTTAGCGTCAATATTAACCAATGGGATCCACGCTGACTAGGCATTAGTTAAAAAATCCCCAACTTCGCATGATAATTTGATTGAAGTCATTATTTTAGCCATTTGCGCTATCTTTTTGAGGTCAAAAATTTTATTATTTCGACCGCAAATAATAAGAGTGTTGCGAGTCTGCTTTCTGAAACGCTTAATAAAATGAGAGTTTTAGGTAGTCGGCTTTGACACCATCAGTAGGCCCTATTCGCAAGAGTAGGTATTTCATTTCTAATCGCATAATAATGCAGCGGAAACCTGACAATGAGCCAAACAGTAGCATCACAAACTGAGTACAACTATAAAGTTGTTCGCCAATTCGCTATTATGACAGTGATTTGGGGCATCGTTGGCATGAGTGTTGGTGTGTTAATTGCTGCCCAGCTTGCCTGGCCAGCATTGAACTTCGATACCCCATGGCTAACATACTCTCGACTACGTCCGTTACACACGAACGCAGTTATCTTCGCATTCGGCACCAGTGCCCTGTTCGCAACGTCGTATTACGTTGTGCAGCGTACCTGCCAAACGCGCCTTTTCTCCGATAAACTTGCAGCTTTCACCTTCTGGGGCTGGCAGTTGGTTATCGTTTTAGCCGCCATTACCCTGCCTTTGGGTATTACCAGCTCGAAAGAATATGCCGAGCTTGAGTGGCCAATCGATATCCTAATCGCCATCGTCTGGATTTCTTACGCTGTTGTTTTCTTTGGCACCCTGATTAAGCGTAAAGTATCGCACATCTATGTTGCCAACTGGTTCTATGCCGGCTTCATTATCACGGTTGCGGTATTGCACATTGTTAACAGCATGGCCGTGCCGGTATCACTGACTAAGTCATACTCTATCTACGCCGGTGCCGTTGATGCCATGGTACAGTGGTGGTACGGTCACAATGCGGTAGGTTTCCTACTGACGGCTGGTTTCCTTGGTATGATGTATTACTTCGTACCTAAGCAAGCGGGTCGCCCTGTATATTCTTACCGTCTATCGGTTGTTCACTTCTGGGCACTTATCTCTCTATACATCTGGGCTGGTCCTCACCACCTACACTACACCGCGCTACCAGACTGGACTCAGTCACTGGGTATGGTGATGTCTGTAATTCTATTCGTGCCGTCTTGGGGTGGCATGATCAACGGTATCATGACGCTATCTGGCGCATGGCACAAACTACGTACCGACCCGGTACTTCGTTTCCTAGTTGTATCGCTTTCTTTCTACGGTATGTCTACGTTCGAAGGCCCGATGATGGCTATCAAGTCAGTAAACGCGCTTTCGCACTACACTGACTGGACCGTTGGTCACGTACACTCGGGTGCCCTAGGTTGGGTTGCCATGATTTCAATCGGTGCTACATACCACCTTATCCCTGCACTATTCGGCCACAGCCGTATGTACAGCGTGAAACTGGTTAACACCCACTTCTGGCTACACACGGTAGGTGTTGTACTGTACATCGTTGCTATGTGGATCTCTGGCGTAATGCAAGGTCTAATGTGGCGTGCAGTAAACGAAGACGGTACGCTTATGTACAGCTTCGTACAATCGCTAGAAGCATCACATCCTTTCTACATCATGCGTTTCCTAGGCGGTGTATTCATCGTAGCGGGTATGCTGGTAATGGCCTACAACAGCTATCGCACTATTGCAGCTAAGAAAGGCTCAATTGCAGACGATGCGCAAGCACAAGTAGCTTAAGGGGTAGGATGATGAGCAATAATAACTCTAGCAACAAACACGAAATTGTTGAAAAGAACGTTGGCCTAATGGCCATTCTCACGGTGTTCGCTATCAGCTTTGGTGCCCTAGTGGAAATCACTCCGTTGATGTTCCAAAAAGACACCACTGAGCCGGTAGACGGTCTACGCCCACTAACGGCGCTAGAACTTGAAGGCCGCGACATCTATGTACGTGAAGGTTGTTATAACTGTCACTCACAGATGATCCGTCCTTTCCGTGACGAAGTTGAACGCTACGGCCACTACTCTGTTGCCGGTGAAAGCGTTTGGGACCACCCATTCCAGTGGGGTTCTAAGCGTACCGGTCCAGATCTGGCTCGTGTTGGTGAACGTTACTCTGACGATTGGCACTACGCTCACTTAATGGACCCACGCGCCGTGGTTCCTGAGTCAAACATGCCAGCTTTTCCTTGGTTAGATGAAAACGTACTTGATGGCGAGTTAACTGCAAAGAAAATGGAAGTCTTCCGCGACTTCGGCGTACCTTACACGGATGAACAAATCCAAGGTGCCCAAGAGTCGGTTAAAGGCAAGACTGAAATGCAAGCGCTTATCGCTTACTTGCAGCAACTTGGCACACACTTGAAGTAATTATTATGGATTACGGCACGTTCAGAGGCATTTTAACTCTGGTAATAATGGTACTTTTTATCGTGATTGTGTTGTGGGCCTTCAGCAAGCGCAGCAAAAAGCGCTTCGATGATGCAGCCAACGCCGTGTTTGAAGACGAAAAGAAACACCAAAGCACAATCACTAATGAGGAAAAGGAGTCTGAGAAATGACTAGCTTTTGGAGTATTTGGGTCATCGTTCTAACCTTGGCCTGTCTAGTTCTTATCTTCGGCCTACTAGTTTGGAACTTAAAGAACTTCGTAGGTGTTAAAGAAGGCGAGAGCTGTGGCCATGAATTCGATGGCATCGAAGAAATTAACAACCCGCTGCCTAAATGGTGGACTTACATGTTCTTCGCGACCTTCGTGTGGGCCGTGTACTACCTTGCGGCCTACCCTGGTCTAGGTAACTTTGAGGGTTTGTTAAAGTGGAAGAGCTCTAACCAGGGCGTAACATCACTTGAAGAGTCGAAAAAAGCGGTTGAAGACATGCACGCTAACGGCTACCGCATACAGCTGGATGGCGAGTACCGCGCGGCAGAAGAAAAATTCGGCCCTATTTTTGAGTCATTCGCTAAGCGTGACGTACTGGACCTGGCATCTGACGAGCAAGCACTAGAAATCGGCCAACGCCTGTTTCTACAAAACTGTGCTCAGTGTCACGGCTCTGACGCCCGTGGTGGTGACGGCTTCCCTAACCTAACCGACAAAGACTGGTTATACGGTGGTACGCCTGACAAGATCAAAGAAACGCTACTACACGGTCGTGTTGCTGCTATGCCTAGCTGGGAAGCAGCCCTTGGCGACCAAGGCATCAAAGAAATGACTGCCTATGTACTTAGCCTTTCTGGTCGTACGGTTAACCAACGTGATGCCGCCGCAGGTAAAACTAAGTTTGCCATGTGTGCTGCCTGTCACGGTGCCGACGGTAAAGGTTCAGTGGCTCACAACCTACCTTTCGGTGCACCTAACCTAACCGATAACACTTGGTTATACGGCAGTGGTTCAGCACGTTCGGTAGAAGAAACGCTACGTAACGGTCGTGCCGGTGTAATGCCAGCGTGGAAAGAGATTCTAGGCGAAGACAAGGTTCATCTGTTGACCGCCTACGTATACAGCCTGTCGCAAGACAAGTAAGCATACGAATTTAATCGAAATCAAAAAAGCCTCCTATTTGGAGGCTTTTTTTTAGGATTTTATTCACCAATGCCGTAAAATAGCCGTCACTTATCTGGCAACTAACTTGGTATTATGAACGCAACTCCCTGGTATAAGCAGTTTTGGCCTTGGTTTTTACTTTTCTTCCCCCTTGCAACCATTATTGCCTGTGTTGGCCTTATCACCCTGGCGGTGGGTAACGGCCCGGATATGGTGGTCGATGACTACTATAAAAAAGGCAAAGCCATCAACCTTGAGTTAACCAAGTTCGACAAGGCTAAGGCCTTGTATTTACACGGCGATTTACAAATCACCGATGAGCGTATCAGCTTTGCCTTCACCAAGGGCGACGACTCAAAAGTGGCAGCGCTGAATATTGGTTTGTATCACCGCACCATAAGCGATAAAGACCTTACCTTCAGACTGACCAAAAACGCCCGTGGCCAGTTCACCACCCTACTCGACGCACCGGTTGAACAAGGTGCCTATACGGTGTTTATCACCCCGTTTGATGATACCTGGAAGCTAAAAGAAAACATTCAATTGCCGCAAGCGGGCGCCATTAAAGTGAGCCCCGAGTATAAATAAATGAGCATGCAGTCCTGCTTTCATTGCCTTGAGCCCATTCCCAAGGGTTTCAATGAATCGGTTGTTGTTAACGACACGCCCGAGCCCATGTGTTGCATTGGCTGTAAGGCGGTGGCCGAGACCATTATCGCTCAGGGCATGAGCGACTATTATAAATACCGCACCGAATCCGCGGGCAAGGTGCAGCAGCTGGTGCCTGAGCAACTGGCGCTGATCCAAAGCTATGATAACGAGTCTATCCAGCAGGAGTTTATCTCCCATCAGGGCAATGACAAAGAAGTGCTGCTGAGTGTGGAAGGCATAAGCTGCGCGGCCTGTGCCTGGCTGATTGAAAAGCAGCTGTTGGCACACTCCGGGGTGAAGCGCGTCGATGTAAACACCTCCACCCATCGTGCCATGATAGTATGGGACGACACCCAGGCCAAACTCAGCACCCTGATCACCAGCTTGGCGGAAATCGGCTACAAGTCTTACCCCTTCCAGGCCGATAACGAAGCAGCGCAAAAGCAGGCGCAGGCCAAGAGTTTTATCCGCCGCCTGGGTGTGGCTGGCTTGATGACCATGCAGGTGATGATGTTTGCCTTTGCCATGTACTTTGGCATGTTCTCCGGCATGGAAGACAACTTTGAACAGTATTTTCGCTGGATCAGCCTAAGCCTGGCCACACCGGTGATTTTCTATTCGGCATTGCCGTTTTTAAGTAACGCCATCACCGGCTTAAAAGCCAAACAATTAAATATGGATGTGCCCGTCTCCTTGGCCATTTTCGGCGCCTATTTTGCCAGTGGCTATGCCACCGTCAGCGGCACCGGCGAAGTGTATTTTGAGTCCATCTGTATGTTTACCTTCTTGCTGCTGCTGGGCAAATACTTAGAGTTTCGCGCCCGCCTTAAAGCCAGTGAGTTCACTGCTAATCTGCAGCAACTGCTGCCACTGACCGCCCGCGTGGTTGACGGCGATAACGAAGAGCAGTTGATCAGCGCCAAATTGTTAAAGCTCGGAGATACGGTGCGAGTCAAAGCCGGCGAGACCATTGCTGCCGACGGCCTGGTGGTGAGCGGGCGCTCCAGCGTCGATGAGTCCATGATGACGGGTGAACATCACCCGGTTAACAAAACGCATGGCGACCAGGTTCATGCCGGCACGGTAAACCACGACGGGGTGTTGACCTTAGAGGTAAACAAGGTTGGCCAAAACACCCTGGTCAATCAGATTATCCGCCTGCAGCACAGTGCCCTGAGTCAACGCCCGAAAATTGCGCAAATCACCGACAAGGTGGCCCAATGGTTTGTCGCCTGTCTGTTGATCTTTGCTTCTATTACCGCCTTATCCTGGTATCAAATCGACCCGGAACATGCCTTTTGGGTGACCATAGCTGTGTTGGTTGCCACCTGCCCCTGTGCCTTGAGTCTGGCAATTCCCACGGCGCTGACCTGTGCCGTGGCCAACCTCACCAAACGGGGGGTATTGATAAAGCAGGCCCATGTGTTGGAAACCGCCACCAAGTTGACCACGGTGGGCTTTGATAAAACTGGTACCCTCACCTATGGCCGCTTTGCTATCGCTGAGATGGACATTATCGACACAGATTACAGCGAGCAGCAGTTACGTTCGTTAGCGGCCAGTTTAGAGCGCTATTCCGAGCACCCGATTGCCAAAGCCTTTAGCGAGATCACTCCCATTCACCCGCAGCCCGAGCAGGTGGAAGTGCATACCGGCTTTGGCGTTAGCGGCCTATGGCAAGCGCACCGGGTGCATATTGGCAAGGCCAACTGGTTCGCCCACGACCTGACGCTTAATGCCCAGGCGGTATTGTTTATCGACGAACAGCCCGTGGCCGCGTTTTATCTGCACGATCAGGTCCGCGACCATGCCGAAGCACTGCAAGCGGAGCTAAAAGAGCAAAACATCAGCCGCGTGATGCTTACCGGCGACCCTTCAACTGCCGGCAAACAGCTGGCGGAGCAACTCCAACTTGATGCCTACCACGGTGCCCTGCTTCCCGAAGATAAGCTGGCGCTGATGCAACAATGGCATGGCGAAGGTCAGGTATGCGCCATGATAGGTGATGGTGTCAACGACAGCCCGGTCTTTAATGCCGCCCACCTGTCCATTGCCATGGACAGCGGTGCCGACATTTCTAAAAACACCGCCGATGTGGTGCTGCTCAATAGCGACCTGCGCTCGGTGGCGCAATTAATCCGCGTCGCCAAACAAACCCGGCGCATCATTAGGCAGAACTTGACCCTGTCTTTGTGTTATAACGGAGCTATTCTTCCCCTTGCCGCCTTAGGCTGGGTCGCCCCCTGGATGGCGGTGATCGGCATGTCGGCAAGCTCGATTATTGTTATAACCAATTCACTACGGCTGCTGCGCTTATGAGTATCATCTACGTCCTAATCCCCATTGCCATTTTGTTTGTGCTTATCGCCATTGGTATCTTTTTCTGGGCGGTAAGAAGCGAGCAGTTTTCCGATTTGGAAAAGCAAGGTCACAGTATTCTCTTTGAAGACGACAAAGAGGAACACGACAAGAGCAATGAACGAGATTAACTTTGCCGCCGCCCTTTTAATGGGCTTGGCCGGCAGTGGCCATTGCGTGGCCATGTGCGGGGGTATCGCCGGCACGTTTCAGCTTGCCAGCCGCGATCTGCCGCCGCTCGGCGCCACCCTTGCCTATAATGTCGGGCGCTTAAGCAGCTATGCCCTGGCCGGTGCTCTGGTCGGCGGTTTTAGCGCCGCGTTCGCCAGTCAAAATAACCACATTAGCCAGGCTTTGAGCCTGCTCAGTGCGGTGTTTATGATCCTCGTTGGCCTCTATGTTATGCGCCTTTTCAATCCCTTGGGCGGCATAGAAAAGCTGGGCAACTGGGCCATTTGGCGCCATATCGTCAAGCTGAATCGTCATCTGATGCCGGTTAACAGCTACCCAAAAGCCCTGTTATACGGCGCCCTGTGGGGCTGGTTACCCTGCGGCTTGGTCTACAGCGCCCTCACTTGGGCTATTTTTAGCCAAAGCGCCGCCGATGGCGCCTTATTTATGGCCTTATTTGCCCTTGGTACCTTGCCCGCACTGCTCGCCTTGGGCTTGGGTGCCAACGCCATTAAGGGTATACTTAACCAAACGTGGGTGCGCCTGGTGCTAGGTAATCTATTACTTTGGTATGGGCTCTATAGCTTGGTTATTGCAAGTGCCTCGCTAGTCACGTAGATTTAACTTCATCTCTTGCTTACCTTGGAATGTAAAATGGACGTAAAAACACAACTTTCTGGTAAATTCGCCGGTAAATCGAATTGCACCATTAGCTGTACCAACTGCTCTATCTCACAGTTGTGCCTTCCTTTTAGCTTAAACGGCGAAGAAATGGACCGCCTTGATGAAATCATCGAGCGCAAAAAGCCACTGCACAAGGGCGACTACCTGTTCGAGTCTGGCACTAAGCTAAAATCTATTTTCGCGGTTCGCAGTGGCTCATTTAAATCTTTCACCCTATCCGAGCAAGGTGAAGAGCAGATCACCGGCTTTCACCTTGCAGGCGATTTAGTGGGTTTCGATGGTATTCATACCTTTACCCACCAAAGTTTTGCCCAAGCCATGGAAACCTCCATGGTCTGTGAGATCCCCTTTGAAACCTTGGACGATTTGGCCGGCCGCTTACCCAAGTTGCGCCAACAGATCATGCGCCTGATGAGCAATGAGATTAACTATGATCAGGAAATGCTGCTGTTATTGAATAAAAAGACCGCCGAGCAGCGTCTGGCGTCCTTCTTACATACGCTTTCTCGTCGCTTTAGCGAGCGCGGCTTCTCGGCCCGTGAATTTCGTCTCACTATGACCCGCGGCGAAATTGGTAATTACCTGGGTTTAACCGTAGAAACCATCAGCCGTTTGCTGAGTCGTTTCCAAAAAAGTGGTTTTATTAGCGTCGACGGTAAATTTATTACCATCAACGATCATCAGCAACTTGCTCAGGCGGCTGCGATTTCTACGCCAAGCAGTTGATCTGACTCAAACTAAGTCCATTAGCGCCTTTAAATATCAGAGATTTCTATTACACTCAAAGATGTATTGAAATACTCTTAAAATTAGGTATTAAGGAGGCGCATAATGGACAAAATTAAACGAATACTCGCAGTTGTTGACCCTTCCGTTGAGCTACAACAGAGCTTATCTCGAGCCGCTGAAATAGCGCGCAACACTGGCGCAAAAATCACCGCCTTCTTATCCATCTACGATTTCTCCTATGAGATGACCACCATGCTCAGTGGCGATGAGCGCGAAGCCATGCGCAGAGCGGTTATCGCCGATAAACAACAATGGCTTCAGTCCTTGGCGGCGCAGCATGAAAATATTGCCTTCGATACCAAGGTGGTGTGGCATAACCGCCCCTTTGAAGCCATTATTCGTGAGGTCTTAGAGCAAGAGTATGATTTGGTGATCAAGGGTACACATCAGCATCATGCCCTTAAATCGGTGATTTTCACCCCCACCGACTGGCACCTTATTCGTAAATGTCCAACCCCGTTATTGCTGGTAAAAGATCATAAGTGGCTGGTTGGTGGCGCTATTTTGGCCGCTGTTAATGCCTCCAGTGATGATGATGAACATCGAGCCCTGAGTCAGCGCATCATTAAGGACGCCCAGTTTATTAGTAAAATCGCCCAGGGCGATTTGCACCTGGTGAATGCCTACCCGGCGACACCGGTCAATATTGCCATCGAAATCCCAGAGTTTAACCCGTCTCAATATAATGAAACGGTGAAAGAGCATCACCTGAGCTCCACTCGGGAGCTGGGTAAGCAATTCAATATTCCAGAGAACCATCAACATGTGGAAGAAGGCCTGCCTGAGGACGTGCTGCCCCGCCTGGCAGAAAAGCTCGACAGCGAACTGGTGGTCATAGGCACGGTAGGTCGCACCGGACTCAGCGCCGCACTTGTTGGTAACACAGCCGAGCATGTCATCGACAGTCTGGATTGCGACGTACTGGCTCTGAAGCCGGACGGCTACCGCAGTCCCTTAGAAGATTAAGGTTTTCAACTCCCAAAGGCAGCATCCGCTGCCTTTTTCTTGATGCCTTGAGAGCCTCAGCCTATAATACGCGCCTTTGATTTTAGCCGTAACGAGGGTGCCCAGGTGTCGCATTCAGCACAAGCCAAAGCGCAATACAATTTCAACAAACTGCAAAAGCGCTTACGCCGCCATACCGGTCAGGCCATTGCCGACTTTAATATGATTGAAGAAGGCGATCGCATCATGGTGTGCTTGTCTGGTGGTAAAGACAGCTACACCCTTTTGGATATACTGCAAAACCTGCAACGCTCGGCACCAGTCAACTTCGAGCTGTTCGCCGTAAACCTGGATCAAAAGCAGCCCGGCTTCCCCGAACATATTCTCCCTGGATACCTTAATGAGTTGGGTATTGAATACAAAATAGTCGAGGAAGACACCTACGCCATCGTTAAGGACAAGATCCCCGAAGGTAAAACCACCTGCTCACTGTGCTCACGTCTGCGCCGCGGCATCTTATACCGCACCGCCAAAGAAATGGGCGCCACCAAGATTGCCCTGGGCCATCACCGTGACGATATGATAGAAACCATGTTTCTGAACATGTTCTATGGTGGCAAGTTAAAAGGGATGCCGGCAAAACTCATGAGCGATGACGGCCAGCACATGGTTATTCGCCCGCTGGCCTACTGTAAGGAAGTGGATATCGCCGAGTATGCAGAGCATAAGGAGTTCCCGATTATCCCTTGTAACCTGTGCGGCTCGCAGGAAAATCTGCAACGACAAAACATCAAAGCCATGTTGCAGCAATGGCATAAACAACACCCGGGACGCATCGAAAGCATCTTTACCGCGATGCAAAACGTGGTGCCTTCGCACCTGGCCGACACTAATTTATTTGCCTTTAGCGACTTACAAACCGGCGAGGTGATCGATGGCGGTGACACGGCGATGGATAAGCCTGAGGTACCCGTCATCCCCGTAGGCTATGACCAAGAAGATGAGGTCGCCGATACGACCCCTGCGATTATTGAACTGACTTAATGTCACCATGAAAAAAGCGCTAATAAGCGCTTTTTTCATATGTACAAGGCGGCTAGCCTATTCGCAGCCCTCCTCAATTTCATTGACACAAATATCACCGGTTTCAGTAAAGGTGGCATTGCCGTCGACTCCTATGGCACCCACTTCGATTTTCATTTCCGTATTTGCCGGCAAGGCATCCAAAAACTCTTGTGAGACAGCAACCTGAAACGCCGATGCGGGCACCCGAACACTGAATTTCATCTTCGCCAAGGGATCTCCATCCTCGACAACGGTATCCATAACGACTTCCCACGCACCGACGGCTACAAATTCGGGGTGCATAGGCAAGCTACCATCACTGACTAAATCATCAAGTTCGCCACTGGTCGCACATTTACCAAGATCGTTACCCGGCTCCCAGGTGATCACTCCACCATAATATGAAACATTGGCAGGCGCGGCCGGTAGGTGATAGGTAAGCAAGGTCTCTCCTTCGGCTTTTTCTCCTTCTTCACCTTTGCCCGTGACCATATAGATACCGGGTTGCCAGCGCTCTAGAAACTCACTTAGTGTGACTATTTCTTCATCCTCTTCGGCTTCCGGATCATTCCAACACAAGGGTTCGGCGCTTTCGGCAAAGGTTTCGGTCAAGGTTTGTTCCTTCAATGACCCCCCTACCTTGTACTCGAACAGTTTGGCGCCATCTGGGTCCGTCAGCCGCGCCGACTCAAGGTCGTCACCGTCGAATAAAAAGTGGAAACCTATGTCTCCGTCGCTGGCATTAATTTCAATCAGAGCCAGGCATTCTCCGAAATCACCGCAGGGTTCGGTTGCCAAGCCCTGCATACTTGCGCCTGAGGTGACCACAAACAGCATGGCTCCTATTTTGGATATGTATTGCATTTTCTATTCCTCGTTGTTTGCTTTTAACGGCGATCGAGGCATTCGCATAATACAAAATGAACGGGTCACCGCCGTTACACTCGTAGAAAGTATAGAAGCGAGACAGGACTTTGCAGCGAGCAATAGGAAGAATTTTAGGTAGTCTGCGGTAGCACAGACAATCAAGGCTGAAGTGGGGTGGGTCAGTAGCCCGGCGGCACCGGGCACTGTGGTCAATGATTAACCTTTATCAATCCAGGGAGTGATGCGCACCAGTTTGCTGCCGTCGACTAAGACAGTTTCGCTGTCTTGCCATTTGTTTTTAATTTTGACCTTACAGCGGGTATCGGCACACTGCCAGTCGGATGGGACACTGGTCGGCACCGAGCCGTCAAAGTGAAGTTGAATGCCCTGCTGCTCCGGTAACAAAAAAGACATCAGGGTGCCGACGAAGAAACCGGAAAGGTCCGCCAACAATTCATCAAATTCCTGATTGACCTGATACAGCTGCCCCGCAGTGATCCCCTGTTGCGGCATTTTTGCCTCAATTTGCATGCTCAACTGACACCCACCGGCATTCGCTGGGGTCACCACGACCATGGCCTTGTGAGTATCAAGCTCTTTATCAAAGGGTAAAAACAGCTGACCTTGGTCGTTGTAGGTCAAGGCATAGCTTTGCTTTTCCGTTAAGATCTCACCCTCGGCTATTTCGCACGGCTTGGCATCGGCATAGGTTTTTAAATAGAAACCCACCTGCGCATATTGGTACTCCCCCTCATTGACGACTTCCATGCGATCATAAAAGCCGTCATAAGACATCACCACGGGCTCGGCGGCAGCAGTAAACGACAATATTAATAAAGGAGATAGCCAGGAAGTCAGTTTATTCATCAAAATACGCCTCATTGTGATCTATCATCGCGTGCAGCTCTTCGATATAGGCTTCACCGCGTTCGGAATAGGACATTAACCCATAGGCCAGCGCCTTGGCGCTTAGCGGTTCTTGTGCCTGGCGCAGCTCGGCGCGAATATCGCGCAGCTCGCGATAGGCATTATGGGTGTTAATATTGTAAAAATACGCATCGACCGCCTCTTGCACCGATTGATACACGGCCACTTCATGTTTAGCCCCCTGGTTACGGCGTTTGGGTACCAGGCCACAGCCTTCACTAAAACACCATTGGCCAAAAAAGTTTAAGCCGATACGGGCAAAACGCGAGGTGCCCCAGGCCGACTCATTGGCCGCCTGCATCATCACCAGCTCTTTTGGGATCACATCAACGCGGCGCAATGCCTGTTGCAATGACAGTTCACCGATCTCTTCGTCTTCCAGGCCATATTCGGCAAAAATATCGGTCACCTTTTGCTCTTGCGTGGTGGACAAGGCCTGCTGATACTGAACCATCATCAGGGCAATTTCCAAGGTCGCACGCTGCTCCCGCACGCGGTTGTTGGCTTTTTCCACCGGGCCACGAATAAAGTCAAAAAACAGGGATTTTTTCTTTTTGATATCGGTCACTTGTGCAAAATTAGGCAGTTTCACATTATGCCGTGGCTTCTCTACCTCCGGCTTGGTAACCACCTGCTCTGACGTTGAGTCTGTGATCTGCGCACCTTGCTCTTGCTGTTGCCAAATAAAAGGGTACAACAGGCCGGTAATGGATACGATGGCGAATAAAACGAGTCCCAGCTTTTTGATCATGACACCTCTAGTATTCATCTGTCTGGATAAACAAACGGCGCATTATATCCTAACAGAGGCAAATACGAAATAATGACTACTTTGACACTAACATCATACAAGACAATAAGTTATTTATTGTTTACACTGAGTATATAACACTCAGGGTTACGAGTATTGCATGGCCGATATTTGGCAACAAAGACGCACCAGTGAAGATAAGCACCGCCCCAATGATAATCGCTCTTCGTGGCAGGTAGACCGCTCCCGTATTATTCATGCCGCTGCATTTCGCCGTTTACAGGCAAAAACGCAGATTATGGGCATAGGGTTAAACGACTTTCACCGTACTCGTCTCACTCATTCCTTGGAAGTGGCACAAATTGGCAGCGGTTTACTGCGCCATTTAGGCCGTCAGCACCCCGAGGTGAAATGCCTGCCCGACGACTCCTTGCTCGAAACCCTGTGTTTAGCCCATGATATCGGCCATCCGCCATTTGGCCATGGCGGCGAAATTGCCCTTAATTATATGATGCGCGAACACGGTGGCTTTGAGGGCAATGCCCAAACCTTGCGTATTGTCGCTAAGCTCGAGCCCTACACTCAGGGCTTTGGCATGAACCTAACCCGCCGTACTCTGCTGGGCTTTATCAAATACCCGGCCATGCTCGATACGCTGTGGCATAGCAAGCCATCTGAGCCGGCGCAGCAGCGTTATATTAAGGCCAATGAGTGGCGCCCAGCAAAAGGCCTCTATGGTGACGACAGCGATTTGGTGGACTGGATCTTCGCCCCACTCAGTGAGGCGGACCGCACCTTATTCCAAAGTCATCAGCCGCTGGATAGCTTTCGTGCCAAAACCTTATATAAGTCGGTCGATGCCTCTTTAATGGAGCTCGCCGATGACATCGCCTACGCGGTTCATGATTTAGAAGATGCCATCGCCACCGAGCAGATCACCATTCATGACTGGCAATCCCATGCCGAACCCATGCTGGCTAAGCTCGACTGCCCCTGGTTAAGCGATGCCGATATGGCACAACGACTGTTTTTCCAGTGCGAAGCACAGCGCAAGGACATTATAGGTGAACTAGTTAATTTGTTTATAACCCAGGCCAGGCTGTTACCCACCGACGGGCAGTTTAGTTGCGATATCCTCAGCTATCAGGTGGCTTTGCCACCGAGTTATCAGGCTCTGCTGGACTGCCTTAAAAACTTTATCTACAAGCGCCTTATTCGCGCGCCCCATATGCAGCAGATCGAGTTTAACGGACAGAAACTGATCATCGAGTTGTTCGAAGCCTTTGCCAGCGATCCTTTGCGCCTGTTGCCAGAAACCACCGCCATCTCCTATCGTCAGGCTGAGCAAACGGGTA
Organism: Pseudoalteromonas sp. T1lg75; assembly: GCF_002964705.1. Classification (GTDB taxonomy): domain Bacteria; phylum Pseudomonadota; class Gammaproteobacteria; order Enterobacterales; family Alteromonadaceae; genus Pseudoalteromonas. The sequence goes on from NZ_PQCD01000055.1 coordinate 70,457, forward strand.
CCAGCACCTATCGGGTGTTATGTGATTACCTCAGCGGCATGACCGATGAGTACGCCTATAAAACCCACCAGCGCCTGTTTAGCAGTAGCGCGTATTAAGCAGAACAGGCTTCGCATCTAAGACGGCGAGCTTAGCGCAGCGCACCTTTGTACCCTCGGCAGATTGACCTATTATTAATAGGCAATTAATTGCATTTATTCACCCCCGTTGGAAACCGAGTTGCAAAGGAAGTCGCGATGCCATTTTTCGCCCTGTTTATTATTTTTTCTCTGTTGTTAGCACCCGGGCTTTATGCTCAACAGCCCTCACTGTTTATTGAAGAGCGCCAGGCCATAGTTAAAGACATAGATAAATTCGATTGGCTGCGCCTGAGCTCGGGGGAGTGGCTAAAGGGCGAGTTCAAAGCCATGTACGACAAACAAATCGAGTTTGATAGCGACATACTCGATACTTTGTTTATCGACCGTGAAGACGTGCACATGGTGATCTCCGGCAAGGCCCATAGTGTGCGCTTTAATGACGGCTCGGTGTACGAAGGCGCCCTGCTGATCGGCCCGGACTATGTGCAAGTGGGTGAACAACGACTGGCCTATATGCCTAAAGAACTGGTCTCCATCGCCGCCAGCGCCGATAATGTTGGCGGCGCCTGGTATGCCAAGGTGGGCCTGGGTGCCAACCTAAGTCGCGGCAATACAGAGCAAACCGAGCTCTCCGCCAACGTCGATATCAAACGGCGCACCGCCACCAATCGGCTGCTGATAAACGCGCTGGCGGCACGCACCAGTAATGATGAAGAGGTGACGGAAAATAACGTCCGCGCCAACGGCACCTTTGACTGGTTTTATACCAAGGCCCTGTATTTTCGTCCGGTGTTTTTCGATTACTACCGCGACCCGTTTCAAAATATCGATCATAAATACACCTTAGGCGCTGGGTTAGGGTATTACGTGGTTGATACCCAACGCTGGGAGTGGGATGTCGGTCTGGGTCCGGCCTATCAACGCACACAATTTTCCAATGTCGGTGCCGATGCCGCCACCAGCAACTCCTCCACCTCGGTATATTTTTCATCGAACATGGATTATGAACTAACCTCGGACATAGATTTAAACTTTGATTACCGCTTTACCCTAGCCGAACAAGCGGCCGGTGGTAATGCCCAGCACGCCCTTGCCGGCGCCTCAATAGATATAACCAGTGATATTGATTTCGATATATCCCTGCTTTGGGATCACCTTCAATCGCCCATAGCCAATGCCGATGGCACTGTGCCGAAAAAGGACGACTACAAGATGATCGTCACCTTTGCCGTCGAGTTATAGGAGCAAACATGGTCCCGCTTAATCCTAATCGCCGCAATCCCTTCTCCCCGGGAAGCAAAGCTTTAGGGCTCGCCCTGACGGCGCTCCTGCTCAGCCCCCAGGTACAAGGTGCCACGGTTGAAGAACGTTTGGCCGCGTTGGAGCGCCGCATTGCCGAATTAGAGCGGCAATTACAACTAAAAGATGCAGAGATTGAACGACAACTGACGCTCAAAGACGCGGAAATAGAGGCGATAAAGCGCCCTCTCACCACGGTCAAGACCCAAACCGAAGAGCCCACCAGCAAGCTCAACGGTCGCCTGTATCAGGAATATGAGCGCCCCAGTTACCGTTTTAAAACACCGCCGAAAAGCATCTTCCTGAGCGACTCGGAAACCACGCTGCAAATCGGTGGGCAAATCTGGCTGGATGCCATCTATAACGATGGCGAGATGGCCAATCGCGGCGCCTTTCAAACCTCATCCATTCTCTTTGATGAAGATGCCAGTGATGATAAAACCTTACTCAACGCGGGGCAGTCCAAACTCTCCTTTCGCAGTCATACCCCCACCGAGCATGGCGATATGACCACACGTTTTGAGTTTGATATGTTCGATGGCGACGGCAAGGCCGACTTTAACCTTACTCATCTTTGGGGAGAGCTGGGCAACTGGGGCGCAGGGCAAACCTTTAGCGGTTTTATGGACATCAATTCCTTTCCCAATATCCTCGACTATTGGGGTCCATCGGCCATGGTCTTTGCCCGTCATCCGCAAATTCGTTATCGCCGCAGCTTAGACGGTGGCAGCTCCTGGGCCGTAGGCATTGAGCGCTCAGATGCGGATCTGGCGTTACCGGTTAATATTGACCCGGAGTCCCTCAACTATAGCGAACAAAACGATTGGCCCGATGCCAGCGCCAGTTATACCTATCAATTTGACCAAGGGTATATTAAAACCGCACTGCTGCTGCGCTATTTGGGATATAAAACAACCCAGCAAGAAGATAAGGTCTGGGGTTGGGGTATCAATGTCACCGGCACCTATGATCTGGACTATAGCCACAGCCTCAAATTTCAATTGGCTAACGGCGAAGGCATAGGCCGCTACCTCAATGATCCCTGCTGCCATTATTACGCCTCGGTCACCGGCGGCAGCGACGCTGGCCTGGACGGCAATGGTGAGCTCACCGCCATTGGGGCCAAGGCCGGTTTTATCTACTTGGATAAACAATGGAACGACAACTACACCTCTTCCTTTGGTATCAGTTATGTGGATATCGACAACATCATTACCCAGCATCCCTTGTCCTTTAATAACAGTCTCTACAGTACGGTGAACCTGATTTATAACCCTACCATCATGTCGCGCCTTGGCATTGAACTGCAATATGGTGAGCTGCAAAATTACCAAGGAGACAAGGGCGACAATTTCCGCTTGCAGACTTCTTTTGGCTTTAAATATTAGGCGCTTAAAGCGAGATTCACGCCCATTTTCTGATAAGGACGATAAGGACTGATATAAATGAAGAAAATACTCTACTCGCTAATATTGATATCGGCCCTCGGCCTGCAAACTAAAGTCGATGCCCGTCCCTATGACACAGCCAAGGTGGAGCAGATACTTGCTCAGGCCCATGCCCTGTATAAGGACGACAAAAACGGTGCCAATGCCGATTACATTCCTGCCTTGGCCGAGGTTGACAGCGAACTTTTCGCCATCGCCCTGGTCACTACCGACGGCAAGATTTTTACTCAGGGCGATATCGACACCCGCTTCTCGATTCAGTCTATTTCGAAGGTCTTTACCCTAGCCCTGGCCATGGAACAAAAAGGTGCCGAGGCTATCCGAGATAAAATCGGTGTCAACGCCACCGGCCTGCCCTTTAATTCGGTGGCGGCCATTGAGTTGAATGAGGCCAGATCGGTCAATCCCCTGGTTAATGCCGGAGCCATGGCCACGGTTAGCCTAATAAACGGCGACACGGGTGAGCAAAAATGGCAGGCAATAAGCGCTTGGTACGCACAATTTGCCACGGCTAAACTCGGCGTCCTTGAGGATATCTATCGCTCCGAGTCCGGCAGTAACGGTCATAACCTGGCCATTGCCGAACTGCTTAAATCTTACGGACGTTTTTACGGCGATGTGGATATCAACCTGGATATTTATACTCGCCAGTGCTCCGTGGGGGTCACCACCAAGGACTTAGCCCTGATGGCCTCGGTGCTGGCCAATGGCGGCACCCACCCCATTAGCGGTGCGCACTTGATGAGCGCAGATAATGTCCAGCGGGTGTTGGCGGTGATGACCACCGCCGGCTTGTACGAAACCAGCGGCGAATGGGCCTATACAGTCGGCTTACCGGCGAAAAGTGGCGTCGGCGGTGGCATTATCGCCATCATGCCGGGCAAGTTTGCCATTGCCGCTTTTTCACCGCGTCTCGATGGGGCCGGCAACAGTGTGCGCGCCCAAAAGGCCATTGATTATATTGCCGACAAAGCCAAGGCCAATATTTTTGCTCATCTCGATTAGCCACCAACACCATTAGTAAGGCTCGGGGCGTTAAAAGCGCCCCGAGCGTCCTTGAGGCGATTCCTTCCCAGGGCACAAAATGCTACACTGACCCCCTCTTAATAATAACTTTCATCATTTATCACCAATGAAAATAATTTCCTTTAACATTAATGGCTTACGCGCTCGCCTTCATCAACTTCAAGCACTTATCGACAAGCATCAACCGGATGTGATCGGCCTACAAGAAATTAAGGTGCATGATGAAATGTTCCCCGTCGCCGATGTCGAGGCCATGGGTTATCACGTTTATTTTCATGGTCAAAAAGCCCACTATGGGGTGGCCATGCTGACCAAACAGCCGGCCAAAATGGTGAAAAAAGGCTTTTCTACCGACACCGACGAGCACCAAAAACGCATGATTGCGGTAACCGTGGAAAACGCTCAAGGGGAAGATGTCACCGTGCTCAATGGCTATTTCCCACAAGGCGATAACATCAACCACGAAACCAAGTTCCCTTATAAACGCCAGTTCTACAGTGACCTAATGGCCGAACTAAGCAGCCAATACAGTGCCGACAGCAAGCTAGTGGTGATGGGCGATATTAATATTTCCCCAATCGATTTGGATATCGGCATCGGCGAAGCCAACAAGAAGCGCTGGCTGAAAACCGGTAAATGCTCGTTCCAGCCTGAAGAAAGACAATGGTTGGCCACCCTTACCGATTGGGGCCTGGTTGACACCTTCAGACAATTGCACCCGGACGTTGACGACCAATATTCCTGGTTCGACTACCGCTCCAAGGGCTTCGACGACAACCGAGGCCTGCGTATCGACGTTATTTTAGCCACCCCGGCCTTAGCCCAATCCCTCACTGACAGCGGCATCGACTATGAACTGCGAGGCATTGAAAAGCCCTCGGATCATGCGCCGGTCTGGAGCACCTTCGAGGGCTAATAGCTGATGTTGGTAAGCACGCTCGCCTTGGCGATTATCCTATTTTTTACCCTGGATAAAGCCAGTGTGTCAGGCCTATGGCAGCGCCCGGCAAGACAGACCGGGCTCTTTGCCTGCGCCTTGGTATTGGCGCTGCTGTGGCGTATCAAGGCCGGCATTGCTCCGGGGCTGGATATACATATTCTTGGCATCACCGCGGTGACGCTGATCCTGGGATGGCGTTTGGCCAGCCTGGCCGCGGTGCTCGCCACCGCCTTGCTTGCCGGCTTTTCGACCATTGCCTGGGAAAACGCGGCGGTGTTTGTGCTCACCACGGCGCTTATCCCTATTTACTTTAGCTATGGCATCTTTGTGCTGGTTTATAACCTGCTGCCACGCCATTTATTTATCTATCTATTCGTTTGTAGTTTTCTCTGTGCGGCGCTGGCCAATTGCCTGAAGATCTTTGTCGGTGCCCTGTACTACTGGGCCATTGGCACCTATGAATGGTCTATGCTGATGGACAACTACGTGATTCTAAGTGCGCTTATCTGGTTCCCGGAAGCCATGCTCACCGGGATGGCCATGACCCTGCTGGTGATCTATCGCCCCCACTGGGTGCGCACCTTTTATGATAAGGAATACCTTGCACCATGAGTGCTTATTGCTGCCCCTTATGCCAACAGCCCTTAGCCCGCCAGGGCAACAGCCTAAGCTGTGAACAAGGACACCAGTTCGATTATGCCAAAGAGGGCTATATCAATTTATTGCCGGTGCAATACAAGAAATCAAAACAGCCCGGTGACAATCAAGACATGGTGCAGGCCCGACGCCGTTTTCTATCCGCCGGCCATTATCAGTTTTTACGCCAGGCGCTGGCCAAACGCGTTGGTGCCTTGCATCAGGCGAATACGGCGGTCATCGACATGGGCTGTGGTGAGGGCTACTACAGCAGCGAACTGGCCAACCAGTTACAGCACGAAGGTCAGGTCTACGGCATAGATATCGCCAAACCTGCGGTGCGCTATGCCGCCAAACGCTATAGCAATTGCGAATTTGCGGTGGCATCGAGTAAACAGATCCCCTTGAAGGCGGGCTCGGCGTCTGTGGTGACCAGTGTGTTTGCACCCATTTTTGCCGAGGAAAGCGCTCGTTTGTTGGCGCCACAGGGACACCTGGTGGTAGCCTCCCCCGGTCCTCGTCATTTGGCCGAGCTGAAAGAGATTATCTATCGTGAGGTACGCGAGCATCAGCCACTTGAAACACCTACCGGCTTTACGCGTAGCGCCGAGAAACTGCTTAGCCAGACCCTGACCCTTAGTGGCGAGCAGGCCAGAGATTTGGCCTTAATGACGCCCTTTGCCTGGAAATTCAGCGTCGAACAATTGACTGCGCTGGCAGCACAGCCGGAGTTTAAGGTGCAGGCCGAGTTTTACCTCAGCGAGTTTCAGAAGAGTTCCTGACGAAAGGTCTTGTCCATTTTATCAAACACATCCTTTAGCAGCAGGGCCAGCTCTTTATAACTAGGCTTGGCCTTGGCGGGTGCGCCTTGATAACCCTGAGCCACCATTTTGGTATACAGCTCCTTGTACCAATGGGCATAAGCCGGGGGCAACGGGGACGAGGCGCGCTTGGCGAGCCAGAGCAACCCTTGTACAGGTAGGGATAGAATCAACAAAGCGCAGGCCAGCGCCGGACCCAAGTAATGCTGCCCCAGCAGTTGCAATTGCACCACTAAGCTGGTGAGCGCCAGTAGCGGCATCACCTTAATGGCGAACAAGGTGGCACTGATAATACGGTTTTCCACAAACATGGGGGCCAGCTCACGGCGCAGCGGCCAGAGTTTGGCGTAGCTATGCCCTTGCTGAATTTGTGCCATCATACTGTTTTGCATTTACGCCCCTTACAACTAACGTTTAGTGGCAATATAAGGTAAAATAGCCGGTCCCACTGCAATAATACCTTAGTCTAAATGTAGCCTTTGGTCATAGCTATTATGACCAGGTTAAAAGCTATTACTTTAGGTAAACGTGGGGTTTAATTTCTGATATTCAACCACGGGTCTACCAAATGTCTGTACAACACGTCCTAGTTTTAAATTGCGGCAGCTCGAGCCTAAAATTTGCGGTTATCGACGCCAACAGCGGCGATGAGCTGTTAAGCGGCTTGGCCGAACGCCTCCATAACGACGACGCTACCTTAAAGTATAAATTCGCCGGCAACAAAGAGCAAAACGCATTAGCCAGCGGAGCCGATCACAAAATTGCCATCGACGCCCTTGTCGCACTTATTCACCAATATGATCTGGCCAAGAATTTGATTGCCGTCGGTCACCGTGTGGTTCACGGTGGTGAGCAGTTTACCGGCTCTCAGGTGATCACCCCGGACGTGCTTGACGCCATTACCCAGACTGCCCAATTAGCGCCACTGCATAACCCTGCCAACCTCACGGGTATTAAGGCAGCGCAAACGGCGTTTCCTAAGCTGGTCCAAGTGGCCGTATTCGACACCGCGTTCCATCAGAGCATGCCCAAGCACGCGTTTTTATATGCCTTGCCTTATTCCCTGTACAGAGAGCATGGTGTACGCCGTTATGGTTTCCATGGCACCAGTCATCATTATGTTTCCAACCAGGCCGTCGAGGTCCTGGGGTTGGCCGCGGATAATCATCGCCTGATCACCGCCCACCTGGGCAATGGCTGCTCCGTCTGTGCCATTAAAAATGGTGCAAGTGTCGATACCAGCATGGGACTGACCCCGCTTGAAGGCGTGGTTATGGGTACTCGCAGCGGTGACATCGACCCGGGTTTATTCGATTACCTTACCAGTCAGCTTGGCTATTCGGTGGCCGAGGTCAATACCATGCTCAACCAGCAAAGTGGTTTACTCGGCATTAGCGAATTGTCTAATGACTGTCGCACCATAGAAGAGGCCTATCTAGAGGGACATGAGCAAGCCACTTTAGCGCTGGATATCTTTTGTTACCGCCTGGCCAAACAAATTGCCGCCTACCTGGTGCCGTTAAAGGGTTTGGACGCCCTAGTCTTTACCGGCGGTATAGGTGAGAACTCAGACATTATTCGCGCCAAGGTGCTTGAGCACCTTAGCTTCCTGGGCTGGCAACTCGATGAACAGCGTAACTTGGCCGCACGTTTTGGCAAAAGTGGCATCATTACCAGTGACACCAGCCCCGTTACCGCCATGGTGGTGCCGACCAATGAAGAATGGATGATCTGCCAGGATGCGGCTCGTCTGGCCAAAGGAGCCTGATCATGTCTAGACGTATTATGCTTATTCCCGTATCCACCGGTGTTGGTCTGACTTCGGTGTCGGTGGGTTTGGTGCGGGCGCTGGAACAAAAAGCACTGAAGGTCAACTTTTTCAAACCCATAGCCCAGCCACGTCGGGGCGAATGTGGTCCGGAAAAGTCCACCGCCATAGTGAAAATTGGTTCGAGCATTAACCCGCCGGAACCGATTTCACTGGCCTACGCTGAAAAGATGATCGGCGATGGTAAGGGCAATACCTTGCTCGAAGAAATCGTTGAGCGTTTTGAAAGCGGCATTAACGACGATGAAATCGCCATTATTGAGGGCATGGTACCGACCCGCAACCAACCCTATGCCGGGCGCGTCAACCGAGAAATCGCGCAAACCCTGGGCGCCGATATCGTCTTTGTGGTGACCCCGAGCAACGACACGGTGGAAGAGCTTGAGGACAAGTTGGAAATCGCCGCCGGCAACTATGGTGGCATCGCCCATCCACGAGTGTTGGGCTGTATTTTCAACAAGGTCAATGCGCCGCTTGATGAGCAAGGCCGAGCCCGTGCCGATTTGGTCGAGCAGTTCAACCCGGATTTACTGGATAACGAAATTAACCGCCTGGCGTCCATGCCTCTGTTTCGCAAGCACCCGTTCCAACTCTTGGGCACCATTCCCTGGGACTTTGAACTGGTGGCCCCGCGTGGCATCGATCTGGCCAATTATTTAGATGCCCGCATTATTCATCAAGGCGACCTGCTGCATCGTCGTCTGCGCCGGGTAACCTTCTGTGCCCGCACTGTGTCTAACCTGCTGAATCACATTTCTCCCGGGGTCCTGCTGGTCACGCCGGGCGATCGTTCCGATGTCCTGGTTGCCGGTTGTTTATCGGCCATGAACGGCACCAAGATAGGCGCCATCTTACTCACCGGTGGTATTGAACCGGAACCCCGCATTATGGAGTTGTGCCATCAGGCGATGGAGCAAACCGGATTGCCGATCCTGGCCACCGAGCACGATACGTGGCGCACCTCCTTGCTGCTGCACAACTTCAATTTAGAAGTGCCCTGCGATGATGAGCAGCGCGTCGACAAGGTGAAATCGCATCAGGCCACCTTTATCGATTCCGACTGGCTCGATAGTCTCGCACAGCAGTCGCAAAAAACCCGTAAGTTGTCGCCGCCGGCATTCCGCTATCTATTAACGGATAAGGCCCGTCGCGCCAATAAAACCATTGTTCTGCCCGAAGGCGAAGAGCCCCGCACCATAAAAGCTGCGGCTATTTGTGGCGAGCGTGGCATTGCCAATACGGTGTTACTGGGCGACCCTATGGAGATCACCCGCATTGCCGAACAACAAGGGGTTGAACTCAACGAGCGCATGCAACTGCTCGACCCAGAGCAGATCCGTCGTGACTATGTGGCGCCCATGGTGGAGCTGCGTAAGAGCAAGGGGTTGACCGAGGTCGTGGCCGAAGAAATGCTGCAAGACAACGTGGTGCTTGGTACCATGATGTTGGCCCAGGGCCAGGTGGATGGCCTAGTCTCCGGCGCCGTGAACACCACAGCCAATACCATACGCCCGCCGCTGCAACTGATCAAAACCGCACCGGGGTCGTCCCTGGTCTCGTCGGTGTTCTTTATGCTGCTGCCGGATCAGGTGCTGGTATACGGTGACTGCGCCATTAACCCGGATCCGACCGCTGCCCAATTGGCGGACATCGCCATTCAATCCGCCGACTCTGCCAGCGCCTTTGGTATCGAACCGAGGGTGGCGATGATCAGCTACAGTACCGGTAGCTCAGGGGCCGGCGCCGACGTTGAAAAGGTGCGCGAGGCCACCGAATTAGCGAAACAAAAGCGTCCCGACTTAATCATCGACGGTCCACTGCAATACGATGCCGCTATCATGGAAAATGTGGCCCGTAAAAAGGCGCCTAACAGCCCGGTCGCGGGACAGGCGACTGTGTTTATCTTCCCCGACCTGAACACCGGTAACACCACCTACAAAGCGGTACAACGAAGCGCCGAGCTGGTCAGTATCGGCCCTATGCTGCAGGGGATGCGCAAGCCGGTCAACGATCTGAGCCGCGGTGCCTTGGTGGATGACATCGTCTACACCATCGCCCTGACCGCCATTCAAGCGGATCAGAGCCAAGCCTAATTCCTCGCTTATGTTAGGCACATAATCACAAGGGTGCACCTTCGGGGGCACCCTTTTTATTTCGTTATTAGCAACAACCAACCGGGTATTGATCAATAAACAGACAGAGTATTAAATTTATTATATTTCAATAAGATAAAAACTATCGACCACCCTACCCCCAAACTTATCCACAGCTATTGTGAGCAACTTACGGTGGCATAAATTGCGCTTTTTAGGTATAACTTGTACTTATACCAATTCGCTTAAATAGCTAATCATTCTAGCGGGCTAAATCTGATCACATACTTAACAGAATTGGTATTAACCCAAGGGGATCTGTATGGCCAAACAAACGCTCCAATTACTCCCGCATGAATTCACCATTCACAGCTTCGACAGCACGGCTGCCATCCCGGGCATTATTTTTCAAAGCGAAGTCTACTTTGTAGGTAAAACCGCAGATGAACTGTCCATCGTCTGTAACAGTGATATTAAACTCGATAGCCTGGAGCAGGAGCCCGGCTGGGTGGCGCTGGAGGTGTTGGGGCCACTGGGCTTTTCCCTTACCGGCATTTTGTCTAATATTTCCGGTGTCTTAGCTCGCGCTAACATCTCCATCTTTGCCATTTCCACCTTTGACACCGATTACATCTTGGTCAAACGCATACAAGTTAAAAACGCCATGAATTCATTAAAAAAAGAAGGATATAACGTACGTTCATGAACTACACAGCGCAACTAATCGCCGCACGTGAACTGTCGCAGAGCACCCTACCATCGACTGCAACTCTTTATGCCCCCCTTAGCGGCGCCGTTTTACCCTTGACCGAGGCACCCGATGCCCTGATGGCGCTGGGTTTATTAGGCCCCGGAGTTTGCATCCAGATGCGCGGCCATAAACTGCTAGCCCCCTGTGACGGCACCTTGGTGAAAGTCAGCGAAGGAGCAAAACAATGGCATTTTCGCAGCCAGCACGGGCTTGAGATTCTGCTCTATTTACACCTTGATGAACCCAGTATTTGCAACAAGGCAAAATTAAAATACTTAGACGGCGCCACCTTAACGCGCGGCGAAGAAATTGCCTATTTCGACCTGCGGCAGTTTAAATCTGCGCCCTTGGCCGCTATCATGATCACCAATCTCGCGCCGTCGACGCTGACCTATTACTGCCAGCAGCAGGTTGCGGCCAATGAACCCTTATTATTTATCGGCAACTAAAGCTACATACAGATTATGACCACAATTATGTACGGTATCAGTAACTGCGATACCATTAAAAAAGCAAAAAAACATTTAGAAAATAATAACGTAGAATACCAGTTCCACGACTATCGCAAACAAGGCCTGGACTTGGCGTTACTCACCGAGCTTGAAGCCTTGTTCGGCTGGGAAGCCATGGTCAATAAGCGCGGCACCACCTATCGCCAGCTTAGCGATGAACAAAAGCAGCAATTGGATAAAGACTTGGCCATGACCCTGATGCTGGAGTCTCCGGCCTTAATAAAGCGCCCCATACTGCGCACCGACGAGCATCATTTGATCGGTTTTAAGGCGGCGGACTACGACGCCATTTTTGCATAGGAAACGCCATGAGTGCTGTCATTGACCTGGCCAAAGAGTTAATCCGCCGTCCTTCGGTGACCCCTAAAGACGCCGGCTGCCAGCATGTTATCGCCGAGCGTTTAGCGAAGATCGGGTTTACCAATGAGCCGATGTTTTTCGTCGATACCCTTAACACCTGGTCGCGTAAGGGTAAGGGCAAGCCCAATGTATGCTTCGCCGGACATACCGATGTAGTGCCGGTGGGCGATGAAAAAAAATGGCGCTTTGCGCCCTTTTCGGCCACCGAGCATGAGGGCTATTTGCATGGCCGCGGCGCCGCCGATATGAAGGGCTCTTTGGCCGCCATGGTGGTGGCTACCGAGCGCTTCATTGCCAACCACCCCGAACACAAGGGCTCAATTTCCTTTTTGATCACCTCGGATGAAGAAGGTCCCTTTATCAACGGTACCACAAGGGTGATTGACACCCTGGAAGCGCGTAATGAAAAAATCGATATGTGCATCGTTGGCGAGCCCTCCTCCACCGACAAGCTGGCCGATGTGGTCAAAAACGGTCGCCGTGGCTCGCTCACCGCTTATTTAACCGTTAAGGGCAAGCAGGGCCATGTGGCCTATCCCCATTTGGCCGAGAATCCGGTGCATCAGGCCACCGCCTTCTTACAGGCCTTGTGTCAGGAAAAATGGGATGATGGCAACGAGTTTTTCCCCGCCACCAGCATGCAGATCTCCAATATCAATGCGGGCACCGGTGCCGGCAATGTTATCCCCGGAGAGCTGGAGGTGCAATTTAACTTCCGTTACAGCACCGAGCTGAGTGCAGAGCAGATCCAGGCCCGTGTCTTAGCCCTGCTGGCAGAGCATAAGGTCAATTACGATATCGACTGGACTCACAACGGCCAGCCCTTTATCACCGAGCCGGGCGAGTTAACCACCGCGGTGCAAGGGGCGATTGAAGAGCAAATGGGCTATCAGGCCGAACTGCAAACCAGTGGCGGCACCTCGGACGGTCGCTTTATCGCCCCCACGGGCGCCAAGGTGATTGAGCTGGGACCTCGAAACGCCACCATTCATCAGGTCGATGAATGTGTCAGCTGTGATGATTTAGACAAGCTGGCACTGATTTACGAAGGGATCTTAAGGCGATTGCTAACATGACACTGGCATTATGCGCCACCGGGCGCAGCGAGTCCCATTTGTGTGACTGGCAAGGCCAGCGCCTAAACCATGAAGCGCTGGCGGACTTCCAGTGCCTGCAACGCCGTGCTCTGGCCGATGGTATCGACCTCCGTATTGCCTCGGCGTATCGCTCCTTTTCCCGCCAGGCCATGATTTGGAACAACAAGTATCTGGGCGTACGACCGGTTTTTGATGCCACACATCAAGTGGTCGATCTCGCTGCCTTGTCGCCGTTAGAGCGCCTGCATGCCATCATGCTTTATTCGGCGCTGCCCGGAGCCAGTCGCCACCATTTCGGCAGTGATTTTGATGTGTGGGACCCAAGCGCGGTCGCCGAGGATTATCAACTGCAACTAAGCCCGGATGAATATGCCCCAAGCGGCCCATTTGCCACCCTTAACGCTTGGCTAAGTGAGAACCTGCATGAGTTCGGTTTTTATCGCCCCTATCTAAAATACCAGGGCGGTGTTGCCGCTGAGCCTTGGCATATCAGCCATATAAGCAGTGCCGAGACGTTACAAGGTTGGCAAACCCCAGCTAGCATAGCCGATGCCCTTATTGATTCTGAGGTGGCGGGAAAAGAAGAGATCCTCCCCCATCTTGATGAGCTCTATGCGCGCTACGTGCAAACCCTCTGCGCGCCGGAATGAAGACTCCATAAAAACCAAAAAGCAGCGCCAACGCGCTGCTTTTCTTTAATTAGGCCTTGGGCTAAAACCTATTCTTGTTTATAACGCTCAAAGAAGCGACCCAGGCGCTGCATCGCTGGGGCCAGCTCATCCTTATGGGGTAAGAAGACAATACGGAAGTGATCCGGCTCCGGCCAGTTAAAGCCACGACCATGAACCAGCAGGATTTTTTCCTGTGTCAGCAGGTCCAACACCATGGTTTCATCGTTACTGATATTAAAACGCTTGGTGTCCACCTTGGCAAAACCATACAGGGCTCCTTTGGGTTTCACACAGCTTACCCCGTCGATGTCGTTAAGGCCCTGCCAGGCAATATTGCGCTGCTCGTATAAACGTCCACCGGGCTCGATCAAGGCATCGATGGATTGCACGCCACCAAGTGCCTGCTGCACCGCATATTGAGCCGGTACGTTGGCACATAAACGCATGGAGGCCAACATGTCTAACCCCTGGATCAAATCGCTCATACGCTGCGTCGGACCGCTTAGCACCATCCAGCCGATGCGCAGGCCAGCGGCACGATAGGTTTTCGCCAAGCCATTAAAGGTGATCACAGGCACATCGTCACACAAGGAGGCGATGGAACTATGGGTGGTGCCATCATAGAGAATTTTTTCGTAAATCTCGTCGCTCAGTAATAGCAAGTTATGTTCACGAGCCAAGGTGATCAAGTCCAGCAACAGGTCGTTACTGTACACCGCCCCCGTGGGGTTGTTTGGATTGATTAGCACCAAGGCCTTGGTTCTGGAGGTGATTTTGCTGCGAATATCGTCGATATCGGGAAACCAGTCCTGCTGCTCATCACAACGATAATGCACCGCCTTACCGCCGGCCAGGGTCACACAGGCACTCCATAAGGGGTAATCCGGCGCCGGGATAAGAATTTCATCGTCATTGTTTACCAGGGCCTGGGTTACCATTTGGATAAGCTCACTCACCCCATTGCCGATAAAAATATTGTCGATACTGAGGTTATGCAAACCACGCTGTTGATAATGTTGATAGACGGCCACCCGCGCCGAATATAACCCCTTGGAATCGCAATAGCCCTGAGCCGAGCTGAGGTTACGAATAATGTCTTTAAGCATGTCTTCGGGCATATCAAAGCCAAAGGCCGCCGGATTGCCGATGTTAAGCTTGAGCACCTTTTGCCCTTCATCTTCCATGGCCTTGGCGGCAGCCAACACGGGCCCACGAATATCGTAGCAAACACCGTGTAACTTCTGACTTTTTAAAATTTCTGACATGCTTTCCCCCTTCAAATTATTACCGTTAGATTATCGGCACAAGCGGGAAATAGCTATATGTGATATGCCCTTAGCTATGAATTAATTTCAACTTTGTTGTTGCCACTGCTTTATCAGCTCAATACTTTGCTCTATGGCATTAGGGAGTGCATCGATCTGCGCCTGCAGCGCCTGTTGCTCGCCTTCGGCCAGGCCATGCTCTATGGCTCTTGCCGTATCCGCCAGGGTGACGGCGCCAAATTGGGCGGCGTTGGACTTCAAGCTATGAATATTGCGAATGGCATCGCCTTGCTCCTTGCCCAAGGTTTGTTTAAAGGCACCATGTAAGCGACAGAATTCACTAAAGCAAAATGCGAGGGTGTCATCAAAGTGCTCACCGAGTAAGTCCTGCATTGCTAATAACGCAGATTCATCAATTTTTATCTCCATGTTCCCTTTTCCTTGTTTATCAGTGGCCCGGCAAAGGATAGCAAATGCGCAACTTGGAGCAAATAGCCAAAACCAGTACAATGGCGCCATAGACCCCTAATTCATACTTTTTGCCATGGCTCGTCCTCTTTGCTCCCGGTGTCACTACCCTCCCAGCAGTTGTGTGTGTCCCTTTGTTAATCAAATCGATAACCGCATTAAGCTTTGGGTATTGCAACATCCCCACGAACAAAAGCAGGCTAAAAGCACCACCCCACTGTTACAGTTGGGATTAACTAATGTACAGCTCTGTGTAGGTGAGCTCCCCGAGGATTTTGCCGAGGTACGGGCCATTAGTGAGCAGGCCTGTGCGCTGTTATACCCAAGCACAGACGCCGAGCCCGTGGAGCAGAGCCACAGCCCCCTTGAGCATATTATTGTTCTCGATGGCACCTGGAGTAAGGTGCATAGGCTGTGGCAACAAAACCCCTGGTTACATGAGCTTAAGGCCCTGAGTTTCGACCAGGTTCCCGCCAGCCGTTACCATATTCGTAAGGCCAATCGCGAGCAAAGCCTATCGACACTCGAAGCCAGCGCCTATTGTTTAGCGCACCTAGAAGGGCTCGATACCCGCCCCTTGTTGCACTTGCTTGAGGGCTTTGTCACCATGCAAACAAAGCAGATGCCTGCAGCCGTTAAGCAACGTTATCAAAAATGAGTTCATCGCTTATGGCGGATAAGTACCGCCGCGGCCCGGATTACCGTTTTGGGGTGGACGTAGACTTCAGTGAGGTACGCACCACCTTTGGCCTGCGCGCCATCAGTGTGGGGCGCTGGGTTAATAATGAAGAGCGTCAACGAGCCGCCAACCTGGTTTACGATGCCTTAGCGGATCTCACCCAAATTCTGGCGGTTTCTCCCGAGGTCATTGGCCTACGCCAGAGCTTAACCCTGGCCTTTGCACAAGGCGGGCGCCTTGGGGTCCAAGCCCACTACCAAAGCAGCACCCGCACCCTAGCCTTGGCGAAAAACGCCGGCAGTGGCGCCTTTGCCCATGAATGGTGGCATGCGTTTGATCATTACATCAGTCGTTTTTTATTTACCGGGCCAACATCCCAGCGTGCGTTTGCCAGCAAACTCTGGCTGACCCGGGATGACTATAATCCACACCGGCTTAATCAACCCCTGTTACAGCTCTTAGAGCACATCCTGTTAAACGAGCAGCAAACGGATAGCTCGGCCTACTTGCGCCGCAATGCTCTACTTGATGCCAGTGCCGGTCAATATTACCTGGCCATGCCAGAAGAGCTGAGCGCTCGCGCGTTTGAACACTATGTGCAAAATGCCGAGATAAAAAACCAGTATTTGGTCAGTGGCACCAAGCAAGGGGAATTGGCCAAGTTAGGCGCCTACCCCAACGCCGATGAGGCGGCAAAGCTGGCGCCGTGTTTTCGGGAATATTTTACCCTTTTGGGGCAATCACTGGGATAAGGGTAGGACCGCCCTGAAGACTTGGGCGGCCAAGAGACAGGAAGCGAGCTTACTGCTGGCCTTCATCACCAATTCGGCTTGCCAGGGCACTGTTTTGCCCCTTGTATTTGGCATCTACACGAGCGTTATAGGGTTTTTCCGCCGGGCTTGAAAGGGTTTCAAAGCTCAGTGCACCGATTTTCATATTCGGGCGCAGCGCCAAAGGCAGCTTGCCGGAATTATAAAACTCAAGCACGATATTGCCACTCCAGCCCGGATCGATGCGGTGTGCGGTCACATGCACCATCAAACCCAAACGGGCCAATGACGAACGACCGTCGAGCCAACCAACGATATCCGCCGGCAGGGTCACAGATTCATAGGTAATGGCCAAGGCCAGCTCGCCCGGGTGCAGGAAAAACGCATCGCCCTCTTTGATGACGATTTCATCGCTCATAATGGACTCCATCGCCGCATTAAGCTGCTCTTTAGGGCCGCTTAAGTCTACATACGGCGCACAGTGATCCTGAAACACGCGAAATTTATTGCCCAGGCGCAAATCGACGCTGACGCCTGAGATCATCTGCTCGTCGGGCTGCGGGGTGATCACGATGCGCTGATCGTTTAGGTATTCTTTTATATGGGTATCTGATAAACGCATGGTTAGTCGTCCGTTATAATAATTTCTACGCCCTGTTGAGCGCCTTGTTGATAATAGAGTTGGCTGGCACACAGGCGAGCCGCCGCGGCAAAATGTGCCGCCATGTTTTGATCTTGCTCGTTTAGGTCACCGCCGCGCTCCGAGCACTGGCGAATTTCCATCGCCAGCGGTAAGTGCGCCAAGATAGGCACGCCGTAGCGCTGCGAAAGTTGCACCGCACCGTCGGCGCCGAAGATATGGCTCGACTCACCACAGTGAGGGCATTGGAATTGACTCATGTTTTCCATCAAACCAATAATGGGCACGTTCACCTTGTTGAACATGGCCACCCCTTTTTGCGCATCGGCCAAGGCTAAATCTTGGGGGGTGGTGATGATCACCGCCCCCGATGCCGGTACCTTTTGCGACATGGTCAGCTGAATATCGCCAGTGCCCGGAGGCATATCCACGACCAAATAATCCAGCTCCCCCCACTGGGTTTCATTCAGTAGTTGAACCAGAGCTTGTGATGCCATGGGCCCGCGCCAAACTGTGGCATCGTCCGGGTCCACCAAAAAGCCTATGGACTGGGCTTTTAAGCCATGGGCACTCATGGGCAGCAGGGTTTTCTCGTCTTTGGCCTGAGGTTTCTGCCCTTGCAGGCCCAATAACAAGGGAATAGAAGGACCATAAATATCGGCATCAAGAATACCGACGCGGGCACCTTCATGGCGCAGCGCCATGGCCAAATTGACGGCGCAGGTGGATTTACCCACACCGCCCTTGCCGGAGGCGACCATAATAATGTGTTTGATGTTGGCAAATCGCGGTTTTTCAGCCAACTGAACGTCGATTGCCACCTGTATCTGGCGGCTCAATTGCTCGCTTAGAAAGGCACCGAGATCCGGCGCTTCTTGAGCACAGGCAAAGGGCATAACAAGCTTGCATAAACCTTGCTCGCTGCTGGCCTGTACCGCGGTCTCTGGCACCCCTGCGGGAAAGGCGGCGCTGCGATAGCGACCCAGATGTTGCCTATATTCTTCCTGCCATTGTGAACCCCGGCGTTTTGAAAACAAAGAGGGTTTTTTACCTGAGCCTAATCCAAACATAGTAACTGCATAAATAATTAAAGAAGCGTAATGAAATGTGCCGCCAAATTATGTAACATTCAGGGCATTAACACCAGTCTATTCACCCTAGGCACCGAAACTTCATCGCGCTACAGCGCCTTGAGTCGACGATCTGGGTGATCCTATCTGAGATGGAATAAGCACCTTATGGCAAAGAGAAAAATTCTCATTACAAGCGCCCTGCCTTATGCAAACGGTCCTACACACCTGGGCCACATGCTTGAGTACATTCAAACCGATATTTGGGCTCGCTTTCAAAAGTCCCAAGGACATGAAACCTATTATGTGTGTGCGGACGATGCTCACGGCACGCCGATCATGCTCAATGCACAAAAACAAGGGATCAGCCCTGAGGAAATGGTTGCCAAGGTTAGCGTTGAACGCCAACGTGACTTTGCCGATTTTAATATCGAGTTTGATAACTACCACAGCACCCACTCGGATGAGAATAAGGCGCTAAGCGAGCTTATTTATAACCGCCTTAACGACGGTGGTTATATTAAAAAGCGCACCATCTCGCAGTTATTCGACCCGGAAAAGCAAATCTTCCTACCGGATCGCTTCGTAACCGGCACCTGTCCAAGCTGTGATGCAGAAGACCAAAACGGCGACAGCTGTGATGTCTGTGGCGCCACCTACTCGCCGACCGAACTGAAATCACCACGCTCTGCGATGTCTGGCGCCACCCCTGTGCTGCGCGACTCGGAGCATTACTTCTTCGACCTGCCTGCCTTTGAGGGCATGCTAAAAAGTTGGCTGCACTCCGGCAGTATTCAGGAAGAAATGGCCAACAAGCTTGACGAGTGGTTTGCCGATGGCCTGCAGCAGTGGGATATCAGCCGCGATGCGCCTTATTTCGGTTTTGAAATCCCAGGCGCACCGGGTAAATACTTCTATGTGTGGTTGGACGCCCCTATCGGCTATATGGCCAGCTTTAAAAACCTGTGTGATAAAAACGGGATCGACTTTGATGCCTTTTGGCGCGAAGATTCCGACGCTGAGCTGTATCATTTTATCGGTAAAGACATTATTTACTTCCACAGCCTGTTTTGGCCAGCCATGCTTGAAGGCGCCGGTTTTAGAAAGCCGACCAATGTTTTCGCCCATGGCTTTGTAACCGTCAATGGCGCCAAGATGTCTAAGTCAAAAGGCACCTTTATTAAGGCTCGTACTTACCTAGATCATCTCGACCCTGAATACTTGCGTTATTACTTTGCCGCGAAACTAAGCGGTGGCATTACCGATTTGGATTTAAACCTGGAAGATTTCGCCCAGCGCGTTAACTCGGATCTTGTCGGTAAGGTAGTAAATATCGCCAGCCGTTGTGCCGGTTTCATCACCAAGAAGTTCGATGGCAAGCTAAGCGACACCAATGCCGAGCCGGCCTTGTTGGCCGAGTTCGCCGCGGCCAAAGACAGCATAGCCGAACACTATGAAAGCCGTGAATTCGGTCGTGCGGTACGCACCATTATGGCCCTGGCCGATAAAGCAAACCAATATATTGATGCGCAAGCGCCTTGGGTTCTGGCTAAAAACGAAGACACGGCGCAGCAAGCCCATGAGGTATGCAGCGTTGGTCTGAATCTGTTCCGTATCCTGATGACCTATCTGCGCCCAATTTTGCCGGGCATGGCCGCCAACGTGAGCGATTTCTTAAACGATGAGCTGGCATGGGATGGTGTCGATAAGCCGCTGCTAGGTCAGCCTATCAATAAATTTAAAGCGCTGATGCAGCGTGTCGAAATGGATAAGGTTAATACCATGGTCGATGAATCAAAAGAAAGCCTGGCGCCACAAAGCCAAGCACTGGGGCAAGTAGCCGACAACGGCGAGTTGACAAAAGATCCGCTGGCGGATGAGATCGAGTTTGATGACTTTGCCAAGGTGGACTTACGCGTAGCCCTCATCGCCAACGCCGAGCATGTTGAAGGTGCCGACAAACTGCTTAAACTGACCCTGGATCTGGGTGGTCAGCAGCGCCAGGTATTCGCCGGCATTAAATCGGCCTACAGCCCGGAGCAGCTGATTGGCAAACACACCGTAATGGTTGCCAACCTGAAGCCGCGTAAGATGCGCTTTGGCCTTTCCGAGGGCATGGTGCTGGCTGCAGGCCCAGGCAAGGATGAGATCTACATTCTTGAACCTCATGCCGGTGCCAAGCCGGGCATGCGAGTGATGTAAGCGTCTGTACACAGATTCAAAGGCCAGCTTAATGCTGGCCTTTTCTATTTATGCATCAAGATCACCTTACCTATATTGGCGTTTTGCGCTAAACGCTGATGGGCTTGTTCCACCTCTTCCCAGGGGTAAACCGTATCGATCACCGGCGTTAACTCACCGCTTAGCATGCCCGCTTCACACCTATGCTGCAGCTCTTTTACCAAGGCCGATTTATACTCGCTGCTGCGATTACGTAGGGTAGAGCCGATAATGGATGCGCGCTTTTGCAAGATCCTGGCAACATCCAATTGTTCGCAATAGCGTCCGCCGAGCAGGGCTAAGATCACAATTTTACCGTCTTGGGCCAAGGCCTTCAGGTCGCTGTTAAGGTAGTCACCGGCAACAGGGTCGATAACCACATCTGCACTTAGGCCTTCGGCACGCATGGTGTCTGCCCAATCGGATTGACGATAATTAATCACAGTATCGGCACCGAGTGCTAAACAGGCCTGGCGTTTTTGTTCGCTGCCAACGGTGGCCACCACCTTGGCGCCAAAATACTTGGCCAGCTTGATAGCGGCGGTTCCGACCCCGCTGGCACCACCATGTATTAACAGGGTATGGTCGACACCAAATCCTGGATATTGGCGCAAGGCATCGAATGCGGTTAAGAAAACCTCACAAAAGCCGGCCCCCTGTTCGGCACTGAAGTTAGGCGGTAACGCCAGGCAATGACCCTGATCCACGGCCACATATTCACCATAGCCACCGCCAGCGCACAGCGCCATCACCTGTTGACCCTGCCACTTGCCGTCGGCTCCCTCGCCCACGGCCACCACTTCGCCGCACACTTCTAATCCTAAAGTGGGACTGTCCCCTGGCGGTGGTGGGTAATTACCCTGACGCTGCAATAAATCGGCGCGATTAACGCCCGCTGCGCGCACTTTTATCAGTAATTGCCCTTGTTTTGTCTGAACCTTTGCTGACTCGGTGATAACTAGCTGTTTATTTTCATTTAAATCAATTGTTAGCATTGTGTAATACCAAATTGTCGTAGTATGATTGAGGTAGTACCTGTAAGGATAGAACTACAACTAAAATAGTAATTATTAGCTGTCGCTGCAAAATTAACTAGAATATTTTTCTTAGATTTTTCTAGCCAGTGGCTGTTTTAATGCTATCCTAAATATCTGCTGGGAGGATAGATTGATGACTCAATATAATGAAATTAAAGCCGTTTGTGATGAGCTGCATCGCGCCGGTACACCAATCACACTGGAAATTTTATTACAACGTGTTAACGGAGACCGTTCGAGCGTGCTAGAACATTACCGCCAATGGCGCAGCGAGGATCGCTCCGCCCGTCCACAAGACACGCAAGAGCCCGTCAAGGCGAGCGAGGTCGATCTTGAGTTCTCCGAACAGTTTGTTCAGGCTTTTAAGGCACAATCTCAAGCCTTTGCCAATGCCCAGCTCGCCCCGGTACAGGCGCAGCTAGAAGAGATGATCCAGGCCGAGCAACTCGCGGTGCAAAGCCTAGATAACTTGCAACAGCAGTATCAGCAACTATCCCAGCAAAAAGAAGAATTAAGCGAAAAGATTGCCGCCAGACAGGAGCAGATCGATGCCCAGGCGGCCGAACTTGAGCAACATCAAGATAAGCTCGCTGGCGTTCAGCAGCAACTTGAAGAAGCCCAGTCAGAAAACGAACAAAAAATTACCACCTTGCAACAGCGTATCGATAACTTCGATAATGATTATGCCGCCCTAGCCCAAGAGCGCGACGAATTACTGCAGCAACGTGATGAGCTCGCTCATAAGCACAACCAGCTAGAACAGGAAAGATCGGATATCGACGTTCAGATCGAACGCCTGCAGAAGCAGCTGGAAGAACAACAGCCTTTGGTTGAGCGCCTGAAAAATGAAAATAGCATGCTCAAGGAGCAAAGCGCCATAGCCGCCAAGCACCAAGAGAGCCAGCGTGAAGACATTCGCCAGCTCCGTGAGCAAAACAAAGGCCAGACTCAGGAACTGCAAGAGCTTAAAGAGACGCATGCGCAAGCGCAGCAGGACAATGAAAAACTGCACGAGCAGGTACGTTTCTTAAAGAATAACTCGGCATCAACCATTGAGCGTCTAACCGCCAGTAACGATCAATACCAGCAGAAGATCAAAGAGCTTGAAGAGCGCTTAGCGAATAAAGACTCTGAAGCCCAGGGTATTATTGATGAGAATAAACGCCTAGGCGAACAAATCACCTTCTTGAAGCAAAATTCAACGTCAACGCTGGAGCGCCTTTCTAAGAGTGCGACCCTGGCGCAGAGCCGTCTTAGCGAACTGGAATCAAGCCTGGCGGAAACCCATGCCGAGCTTGAGCGTTTACGCTCGGAGGACGACGAAGAAGCAAAAAAGTACATGGGTGATGGCATGAGCTCAGCCCAAAGTGCATAAATACTTGAGGCGCCGAGTTGGCGCCTTTTTACCGTTTATGCCCTCGGCCATCACCGCAACTTTCCCTCCAATTTCCTTTTCTGCTATTCCAAGCAGCGGCAAATACTGATTATCAGCAATGAAAATACCTTAAGCCGTTGCTGCGGTTAGCTTTATCATGACGGCTAGGATAGAGTATTGGTTAGGTACTATTTTTGTGTATAAAGCATGAACTTACGTCAGGTCGATCTTAATCTATTGGTGTATTTGCATATCCTTATCGAGGAGCGCAGTGTCTCTGGCGCTGCCAACCGCCTGGCGCTGACACAAAGTGCCATGAGCAATGCCCTGAAGCGGTTGCGCGACCTATTTGGCGACCCGTTACTGGTTCGTAGCGGCAGTGTCATGATGTGCACCGAAAAAGCGCTGGCCCTGCAGCCACAGTTGGAACACTTTCTTACCTTGGCGCAGGCGATCACCACGCAAGAACAAGATTTTGACCCCAGTCGCAGCGAACATACCTTTCGTATCATGGCCAATGAGTTTTTGGTGGCTTCCCTGTTAGTGCCCTTTATCAGCGAGGTGCTCAGCGCCTACCAGGGTATCAACATAGATCTGATAAACCCCAGTGATGTCACCTTAAGCGAGCTTGAACATGGACAGGTCGATATCGCCATCGACCGTTTTACCCGCATGCCCGCCTCGTTTCATCAGGCCACGCTGTGGCGAGACAATTACTGCTGCCTGACCTCCAAGGAGCACCCTTTACAACAACACCTGGATCTCGAAACCTATTTGGCTAACCCGCATGTATGGCTGAACCGCAGCGGCTTTGGCCCCGAGCCAATGATCAAAAATCGCGAACCACAAAAGCTGGGGTGGGTCGATCAGGCGCTTGTTCAACTTGGCGAGCGTCGTAATATTCGTGTCTATGCCCGCCATCACAGCCTGATCCCCGCATTGTGCGCCGACTCACAGCTCATCGCCACTTTACCAAGGCGCCTGGCAGAGCATATTATCGCTCAAAGCAACGCACCCTTAGCCCTGTGTGCCGTTCCCTTTCCCATTGTCCCAATTGGCGTCTCCATGCTATGGAGTCCACTGGTGCACCATAGCCCAGCCCATATCTGGTTACGGCAACAATTACAAAGTTACACCTAGATAATTTACAGCATCAATACCTGATATCGATATCATCCATTTAATAAATAGAGTAATTCCTTCTAAGGTAGAGTTATAGCAACAACAAGCCGATGGAGGCACCCATGCTACGACGCCAATACAAACATTACGACTGCATTCACATTAACACCGAGTTAGATCTTTTCATTCGCGCCCAGCTGCAAGCCTGCGCTTCGCCTATGAATCTTGAGGAATTTTATCAAGCACTCGCACAGCTCAATGACGAGTTTGGTGGCCGCTGCCGTGCTTGTGGCGACAACAGCCTGACCTTGGATGCACTGCGCGAACATTACCCTAATGCCGCCGGCGTTAACACTACTCAGGCCGATATTCTCGATGAAAACAATTGCCCTATCCCAGTGAGCATGTTGCTGATCATGCTTGACGAGCTGGGCCTGGCACCGCGCCTTGGCAGCCAGGAGCCTGCGCGGGTGCGCGCTCGTCAATTACTGCAAGGAGCGATTGCCGCTTAACAAAATATCACCCAGGCTTTGTTTAGCATGGCAAGGCCTTTATCAGGGCGGCAATCACCTGCTTGGTCGGCACGCCCTGCTCTAAGCTATGTCGCGTATCCAGTTGAAACAACTGCTCATGGCTGGCAATCACCTGTGTTAAGGCACTGAACAGGCTCGAGGCCGCCCTGTCCAACTGCAAATGCTGCAGCATCAGTACGGCCGCCCACACACTGGCACAGGGATTGGCCAAACCGCTGCCGGCAATGCGCCGAAATGGTCCATGGCTGGGTTCAAACAGTGCCAACTCGTGGTTACAGTTCACACTGGGCACTATACCAACTCCGCCCACCAGGGATGCCGCCAAGTCGGCCAGCAGATCCCCTGCCAGGTTGTTACATACCATTACATCAAAGGTGGCGGCTTGTTGTGGCAGTCTCTCCATCACCTGATCCAACATCATTTGTTCAACCTGGATCTGGGCGCCATCGTATAGGTGCAGGAGATAATGCTGTTTACACTCGCTCACCGTTAGCTGATATTCTTTACGCAGGTAATCAAGGGCCCAGCGCTGGAATTGTCCTTCGGTGAGCTGCCAGGCATTGCTTTTGTGTACCAGGGTAATTTTGGCGCGCCGCTGTTTGATGGCGTAATCGACGGCCTCTTTGATCAGCCGTTCGGTGGCCGCCTGTGAGCAATTTTTGATGGCCAAGGCACAATTATCAACAAACCTTAATCTATGATATCCCAGCTCCTGCTCCAGCACCTCAATGAGGCGCTCGGCATCTGGACTGTTGGCAGCCAGCTCAATGCTGGCAAAGCTGTCTTCGCTACACTCACGAAACACAACCAAATCAATGTCTTCGGAGTTTTTTAGCGCCGAAGGCAAACCGGGTAAAGCCTTTATCACCCGCATGTTACAAAATAAATCCAGCTCTTCGCGCAGGGCAATATTCAATGAGCGAAAGCCGCCGCCAATGGCACTGCTCATCGGCCCTTTTAACGCCACCTTGAGTTCACGCAGTGCCGATATGGTGGCCTGTGGGAACCATTCTCCATCGCCCTCTCGCGCCGCCTGCTCGCCAAGCAATAAGCAGTGCCAGTGAATTTGTCGCTCACCGCCATAGCAACGCTCGAGCACGAGGTCCACTAACTCTCGCACCATGGGCATCACATCGGGGCCGATGCCATCGCCGTCAATATAGGCTACCGCCACGCTCTGTGCTTGTGCCATAGGGGGCTCCGAAAGATTGTTTTTTTAGTTATACCAAGGTCTTAGTTACTTTGCTAATTTCAAGCTAGCGTGTTGATTATTCATGGTATTAATAGCCACAATGGGCTAGTGTTGACCAAGATATTTACATTTTTATATATATTTCATGTGCCTGGGGTCATAGCGATGCTAGACTCAAAGAGTTGATTTGCATTAGCGGTAACTTGTATGTGGTATCTCCGACAACGTCTCCAACAAAGCCTGTGTCTGTGCTTCACCCTGATTGTTTCTAGCGCCAGCCATGGGCAAAGCAGCAAAACCATCACCTGGCTGACCCTGGATTTCGAGCCCTACTATATTTTCAATGGTGCCAATGCCGGTCAAGGCCGCGATGAACAAGTGATCAATTTGCTACAGCAGCAACTGCCTGAATATCACTTTAATTTTATGGCTATCCCTAGTAGTCATTTACTCACCGAGCTGCGCCATACACAAAGCACTTACTGCTTATTATCTCTATATAAAACCAGTCAACGGCTGATGGATCTGCACTTTAGTGAGCACTATTCCACCATAGGCTTGTCACCGGCCTTGGTTATGCACAAAGAGGTGGCGCAACAATTAGGCTTAACTGCGGGAGCCCCCCAATCTCTAACCAAATTACTCGGTGAACATCGCCTGCGTTTAGGCCTGCCCATGGGGCGCTCCTATGGCAATGAATTGGATGAGGTGATAGCCCAGGTGCCTAAGTCCCAGTTAACAACCCGGCCCGGGCGCGATGTACTTGCCAGCCTGACCTATATGTTGGCCAAAAAGCGGCTCGATATTTTGCTCAGTTACCCCAGTGAATTTCAGTACCTTAGCGAAAAAATGGGTTTAGATGAGCAGCTCAGTATTTTCCCTATCACTGAAGCGCCGCCCTTAAGCTATGGCTATATTGCCTGTAGTAACAATGAATTGGGTCAACAGCAGGTCAAGATTTTAGCACCGGCACTGCAACAGGTGGTAAGCAGTCGGGCGTACAAGGAGGTGATGTTGCAATGGTTGCCCACCGCGCTGAAGCCACGCCTACAACAAGCGCTGTAGGCGTGTGAGAAAGGAGGTTATTGACGTACGCCTTCAATGGAGAGTTCAATTTCCACATGGGTTGATGCCGGACCCAGGTCTTGCTCGATACCATAATCGGCCAAGGCAAAGCGTGTATGGCCGTTAAAGCCGGCACGATAGCCGCCCCACGGATCTTTACCTTCACCCACCCTGTTTACATCGAAACTGATGGTTTTTGTGACACCGTTTAGGGTGAATTCACCGGTTACCTTGGCATTATCGGCGTCCGTAAACGAGATATTAGTGCTTTTAAAGGTGGCCTTAGGATGTGCCTTCACATTCAGGAAATCTGCACTGCGCAAATGCTTATCACGCTCGGCATGGTTTGAGTCGATGCTGGCGGTGTCGATCACCACCTTGATTTGAGACTCATTGGGCTTTTGCGCATCATAGCTGAAGTCGCCGGAAAAGGTGTTAAAGCGCCCATGTAACCAGCTATAGCCAAGGTGTTGAATTTTAAAATTCACAAAGGCATGAGCTCCCTGGGTATCGATAACATAATCCGCCGCACTGGCGGCACCGCTGGCAGCCACCAAGGCCGCAGCCATAGTTAATTTAGTCAGAGCTTTGTTCACATCAATCTCCTTTTTTCGCTTTCAACATACGCACCAGCGTATGGTCACGATTAATAAAATGGTGTTTAAGGGCCGCCAGGGCATGTAAGCCAGCAAGAATAACCAGACTCCAGGCCGCGTATTCGTGCACCATGCCGGCAATATCTTCTTGGTTGTCGACAAACTCCCCTAGCGAGGGGACGCTAAACAAGGAAAATACCTCGATACCACGACCGTCGGCGGTTGAGTCAGGTACCCGGAAACCATAACCACAATCAACACCAGGTACAGCGTGATATGAACCCAGTGCGCCACGCGATTTTGCCATGTTAAACTGCTGTCCACCGGCTGAGGTCGTGCCTGAGTTAAGCGCCACACTAGCCGCAGCACAAAAAGCAGCGCCAATGTCAGGCCGATGCTTTTATGCAGGTCAACCGATCCCTTGTACCAGCTGTCGTAATAGCTTAATTCGACCATATACAGACCCAGGCCAAAAAGCCCAAAGACGGCAAGAGCCACCAGCCAGTGCAGGGCAATGTGCATCCAGCCATAGCCATGCTCGGTATTATTCAACATACTTCTTACTCCTTAGGGTCTGTTGACCTTTGTTGTTCGTTTCTGCAGCAGTTTGTAGTGTATTTATACAAGGCGGCACATGTGTGGTGTAGTTATTCTCGGCTTTGACTCCTGCGTCGCTCTACCGCCTACATCCATGTAGGCGTACATGAACATGTAACAACACAGTAGAAATGTGCTACAAGCTCTGCCCTACGGGTTCATCTAAACGCATCCTGCTCTGTGTTACTCGCTATGTACATAGGCGAGCAAGACCGAAGCAATGCTTCGCAGCTTAGCGAGGTGAGCGCATGGATGCGCGATGTAACCAAGCTTCATGGATGAATTTAACCACATAAATCAGTGATTATATTCATCAGAATGCGTTTAGATTGAACATAAAGTAAACCGCAAAGATAAACAGACCCTATTTACTCTAGCTTATCCCAGCGTTACGCCCGTGAACATGGCGCCATGGCGCTAGGCTCTGTGCGTATATGCACAATAAAAAACGTTTACTGCTATTACAAACTCAGTTGAAATAACCAGTCCTCCACCTCAACGCCACCAATACAATAACCATTGCGGGCGCTGGCGAGCTGAGTAAAGCCGCATTTAAGCAACAGTGCTCGCGACGCCAGATTGCCTGCAGTAACCGTAGCCCGATATTGTGCAATTGCAAAACGCCGCTCGCCATGGGTCAGCAAGGCTTGTAATGACTCCTGGCCATAACCCCGGCCTTGATACTCGGGCAGAAGTAAAAATCCCAGTTCGGCACCCTGTCTCTCTTGAGGTAAAAAGCCAGTCACACCGATTTCCTGGCCGTCGTCATTGATTATGGCCCAGGTATGCCAGCTATCGGCTGTTGCCTGCGACGCCAAGCGCGCTTCAAAGCGCTCTTTAATCTGTGCGTATGAGGGTACGTCGGCCACATAGCGCATCACTTCTTGATTTTGATGAAGCGCTGCAAACAGCGGCCAATGCGCTTGACGCAAGGGTTGGTGTTCGAGTCTGGGTGATTTAAAGGAGGCTAATGGCATTGTCATATCCCTAAAACGAAAAAGCCGAGCACCATGGCTCGGCTTTCAAACTAGCATAACTTACTGGGTATTAAAGCTTTTTAATACCCATGTTATACAATGTAAAGCCATAGATATCTGCATACTGCTCGATAATCTTACTGGTTGGCGTACCCGCCCCGTGACCGGCATTGGTCTCGATGCGGATCATCACTGGGTTGTCGCCCTCATGCTTCGATTGCAGCTCGGCGGCAAACTTGTATGAATGCGCTGGAACCACGCGGTCATCATGATCGCCCGTGGTGATCAGAGTCGCAGGGTAGCTGGTGCCCGCTTTTACATTGTGTACCGGTGAATAGCCCTTAAGGTAATCAAACATTTCCTTGCTGTCTTGCGCCGTACCGTAATCGTAGGCCCAACCCGCACCGGCGGTGAAAGTGTGATAGCGCAGCATATCCAGTACCCCTACCGCAGGTAAGGCAACCTTAAACAGATCCGGGCGTTGCGTCATCACAGCACCTACCAATAGACCGCCGTTAGAGCCGCCACGTACCGCCAGGTAATCGCTTGAGGTGTAGTTGTTGGCGATCAGGTATTCGGCCGCAGCAATAAAGTCGTCAAATACGTTTTGCTTTTGCATTTGCGTACCGGCTTTATGCCACTGTTTTCCGTACTCACCACCGCCACGCAGGTTAGCCACAGCATATACGCCGCCTTGCTCCAACCAAGCCGCCGTAGTGGCCGAGAAGCGAGGAGTCAGGCTCACGTTAAAGCCGCCGTAACCATATAGAATGGTTGGGTTTTTACCATTAAGCTCAGTGCCCTTTTTAAAGGTTAGGATCATAGGTACCTTAGTACCGTCTTTTGAGCTATAGAAAACCTGCTTAGACTCGTACAGCGCCGGGTCAAACTGGGCACCTGACTCGTTATAAACAACCGAGTCACCACTGTTTACATCAAAGCTGAAGATGGTGCTTGGAGTTTTATAGTTGGTGAAGCTGTAATACAGGGTGGTTTGATCTTTTTTACCGCTAAAGCCCGACGCCGTGCCCACGCCTGGCAAGGCGATTTCACGTACCAGCTTGCCGGTCTTATCGAACTGCTTCACCTGAGAAATGGCATCAACCATGTAACGTGCAAAGAAGAAATCTCCGCCTTTAGAGATGTTCAGCACATTCTCGGTTTCTGGAATAAGATCCTGCCAGTTTTCAGGCGTCGGATCTTTGCTGTCAACGGTCACCACGCGCTTGTTCGGTGCGTCCTTGTTGGTGACGATAAACAGGGTATCGCCCTTGTTATCCAGTACCGAGCTGTCATAAGTCAGGTCATCGATAATGGTAACCAACTCGCTGTCTTCTTTGCTTAAGTCTTTAATAAACAGCTTGTTACCCGATGTAGATACGGCCGCTGAGATTACCAGGAAGCGCGCATCCGAGGTCACCTCGGCGCCAACATAGCGGTGTTTTTGCTCATCGCTGCCACCAAAAATAAGGGCATCGTCTTTTTGTGCCGTACCCAACTTGTGGTAATACAGCTTATGTTGGTCGGTTTTCGCCGACAATTCACTGCCTTTGGGCTTGTCATAGCTTGAGTAATAGAAGCCATCGTTACCAAACCAAGAAATGGCGCTGAACTTCACATCGACCAAGGTCTCGCCAATTTGTTCTTTGGTTTTAGTATCAAGAACAATCACTTTACGCCAGTCACTGCCACCTTCTGAGATTTGGTAGGCTGCGAGAGAGCCATCTTCGCTGAAGCTGATGCCAGCCAGTGAGGTGGTGCCATCGGCGCTAAAGGTGTTCGGGTCTAGGAAAACTTCCACCTCACCTTCGCCCTTTTGGCGATACAATACGTATTGGTTTTGTAGGCCATCGTTTTTATAGAAATAGGTGTATTCACCCTCGGTGAACGGCGCGCTCACCTTTTCATAGTCCATAAGGGTCTTAAGACGTTGTTTAAGCTCGTCGCGGAAAGGGATCTGCTCAAGGTAACCGAAAGTGACCTTATTTTGCGCCTCAACCCATTGTGCCGTCTCGCTGCTCATATCGTCTTCAAGCCAACGGTATGGGTCTGCCACTTGCTGCTCAAAATAGCTGTCAACGACATCGCCTTTACGGGTGGTTGGGTAGCTGATGGCCGCCTGGGCAACCTGAGTTTGCTCTACTTTTTGTTCTTTTTGTGCGCTTGCTTCTGCCGCCGGTTTGTCGTTGCAGCCAGTTAGGGCCACACACACGGCCACAGCCAGTGTTCTTTTAAGCATAAAAGTTCCATTCTTGTTGTTATAAACCGGTTTACGTTAGCGGCTAGACGGCCATTTGTCTAGTGTTGTGCGAGCAGGTACAAGGCGTAGGGAAAATTAAGAAGGGCCAAAAAAGAAGAAAACCAACTCGACGAGCGAGATTGGTTATCTTTGGCTGGAAACCTATAATACCAATTCACTTAAATAGCTAATCATTCTAGCGGGCTAAATATCGTGTTCACTGCGTTCGTATTTTTCTGTGTAGAATAACTACACAAGAAAAATACCGCCTTGTTATCACATCATTTATCCAGCGCTATCTCTGATCACATACTTAACAGAATTGGTATAACTAATTATTAACCTAATTGCGCAAAAACACCTCAATTGTTTCGTTATATAGATATACGCGTTTAGTATTATTGCGCTTTTCAGGCTAATAGATGGGTAACTCAGGTCTCTGTGCGGTCTTTAGGGCTGAGCTTATCGCGAAAATCGAGGATTTTTGAAACGCCAGCACCGAGCTTCATCAAGGTCGATAGTTTTTCCGGGCTTAAACGCTGCAGCTCGGAGGCCCATTCGGTGATCATTTCCAGTAAGTCATGAATTTCTAATAACCGTTGCTGGGCATAACGCTCCTGCTGATCCCTGGGCTCATCGAGCAGGTTATCGCGCAGCAGGCTCAAGGTTGGGTCAATTTCGCGCTTGCGGCGCTGTTCAAACACACGATTGGCCATCTGCCAAATGCTGCCTGCGGGCTGGTAATATTCTTTGCGATCGCCCGGCTTATGCCGAGTGGCGATCAATTGCCAGGAATTCAGTTCTTTAATACCCATGCTGACATTACCACGAGAAATATGCAGGGTTTGCGATAATTCGTTAGCACTGAGAGGCTCTTCGCTAATAAGTAACAACGCATACATCTGCCCTATGGTGCGGTTAAAGCCCCAACGACTGCCCATTTCGCCACAGTGCATTACAAAGGCCTGCATTTTGTCTGTTAGTTCCATCACCCACCCCAAATGTTCATTATGTTCTGAAAGTACCTCATTTTAACAACGCGATTCAAGCATCGACTACACTTAAATCTATCGAACCTAGCTCACATCAAATAAAGCGCAAAAAAGCATCCTAAATACACCTAGATGCAGTTACAATAAGCGCCTTGTGATTAGATTCTGGCCTTCACAAACTACAGGGGGATGTATGTTTCATTATTCCGGCGCCAATGGTTCGTATCAACTAACCCGACAAGGGGATGTTATCGTCGGCCAATTCAGTGGTGCCATCAATGAGCGCATGATAGCCACCTTCGCTACTCAGTTAGAAACCCTGGTTAAAGAGCATCAACTTCAACGTTGGGCCTACATTAGCAATTCCATGGATGTGCTCGCTGCCACGCCGGAGGCGCAACTGCGCATGGTTTCCGTGGCCGAGAAGATGTTTGCCCACGGCTGTCAGGCCGCCGCCTTTGTTATCGACTCCGCCATCGCCATTAATCAGTTAGAGCAAATTCGCCGCTCATTAGGGCGTGCCGACACCGCCTCCGACATTGTCTTCGATAATTTTGACGATGCCCTGGCCTATGTAAATGAACACCTGGCGACCCCCTAAGGCGTTGGCCAGTTAAGGCAATGTGGTTGACAAACCACACCAAGACTCTAAGCTGCGGCTAAACACAAAAGAACACTAGGAAGGCTTATGAGCAACACCATTTATCCCATTGGCACGCCGGGCGAGCCGTGGGGAGAAGAGCACAAACAACAATGGTTGGCAGCACAAAACGTTCAACGCAGCTATCAGGATGAGGTCGTCACTAAGGTCCAGGCTTTAGCCAACCAGTATGACATCATCGAATACGGCCAGCTTGACTACCAAAGTCGCTACCCGCTTTATGCCCTTAAGCACAAAAACTGGCAGCCCGGGCGCCCCATTGCCCTGGTGACCGGTGGCGTACATGGTTATGAAACCAGCGGCGTACACGGCGCTCTAGCATTTGCCGCCGAGCTGGCGCCGGCACACAGCGACGCCTTCAATATTCTTGTCGTTCCCTGCGTGAGCCCTTGGGGTTATGAAACCATTAACCGCTGGAATCCGGATGCGGTTGATCCTAACCGCTCGTTTTATGAGGGCTCGCCGGCCCCCGAGTCCCAACTGCTGCTGGACTTTATTGCCCCCTTTAGCAGCGATGTGTTGGTGCATATCGACCTGCATGAAACCACGGATACGGATAACTCCGAATTCCGCCCGGCCCTGGCGGCCAGAGAAGGCACGACCAATAACAATTGGAATATTCCCGATGGTTTTTATCTGGTGGCCGACACCGAGCGCCCGCAGCCAGACTTCCAAAAAGCCATCAATGCCAAGGTAGCGAGCGTTACTCATATTGCCGAAGCCGATGTCAATAATCAGTTGATTGGCGTGCCCATTTCCGGGCATGGGGTGATTGAATACGCCGGTCGTAAGCTTGGCCTCTGCATGGGTCTGACTTTAGCTCCTTATGTCACCACCACTGAGGTGTATCCGGATAGCCCGCGCAGCACCCCTGAAAATTGTATCGCCGCCCAGGTAGCGGCCGTGGTCGCTGCCCTGGATTTTGTCCGCGCTTTATAAACAGCGCTTGAGGTTACAACCCTAGGTAGACACAAATAATAAGACCCAGCGCTAAACTGGGTCTTTTTTTATTGCTCGGCTATATCTGGTAATTGGCCAAACTACTTATAAAAACGGGTTTCCTTACTGATACTTTGCTGCTCTCCCTCACTTTGCGTTATCACAAAGCTAAAGGGCGTGACCTTACGCTCGAGTAACTCACCGTCGACGCTAACCGTGACCGGTACCTCTTTTTGCTCACCCGGTTGCAATAACAAGTGGCCATGCACCTGCAATTGAGCCTGGGCTAAGCCGTCTATGCTCAGGGTGTAGCGCTGTGGCTGCTGGGATTTATTGATGATGGAAATGCGATATGGGTTTTCCACCTGGCCCTGATAATCGACCCGCGACAGCTCTCCCCTATCCCGGGTGATATAGGCCTCCAGCGCCGTACGGCCATTGAGCCAAACGGCCATCACCACAAACACCAAGGCCGTCATCAGTGCATACCCCATCAGCTTTAGACGCCAAATTGATGTCCGGCCACCGTTTTGCTGGCGTTCGCTGCGATAGGCAATTAAGCCCTTTGGATAATTAAACTTGTCCATGGTTTGGTCACAGGCATCGATACACAGGCCGCAGTTAATGCACTCGTATTGCAAGCCATTACGAATATCGATACCGGCGGGGCATACCTCGACACACAGATTGCAGTCAACGCAATCACCCAACCCCAGTTGATTAGGGTCGGCCTTGCGCTTTCTTGGTCCCCTGGCTTCGCCCCGGGCTTGATCATAGCTCACCACCAAGGTGTCTTTATCGAACATCACGGATTGGAAGCGCGAATAGGGGCACATATAGATACACATTTTTTCCCGCAGCCAGCCGGCGTTACCATAGGTGCACAGGGTGAACAGGAAGACCCAAAATAAGGTGATACCACCCCAGCTCAAACCCAGCAGGTCGCTATACAGTTCGTGCGCGGGAATAAAGTAACTCATAAAGGTGGTGGCGGTGAAAAAGGCCATGGCTATCCACACCAGATGCTTGGCGCCCTTACGAGCCAGTTTATCGGCGCTCCAGGGCTGAGCGTCGCGTTTTATACGTTGGTTGCGGGTACCCTCAAGGCGGTGCTCAACCCAGGTATACATCAACATCCACACGGTTTGTGGACACAGATAGCCACACCAGACACGGCCGAGCCAGTTGGTGATAAAAAAGAGCGCAAAGGCCCCGGCCATAAAGAGCCAGGCAACCAGCATAAAGTCTTGCGGGAAAAAGGTGACGGAAAAGATCCTGAACTGTTGTTGGGCAACATCGAATAACACCACTTGCTGGCCCTCATAACTCACCCAGGGCAGCCCGATAAAGGCGAGCATCAAACACCAGCTAAGCACTCGGCGAATACGCTGAAAGCGCCCCTTTTGCTCACGCACATAAATCGGCCCGGATTGCTTATAGGGCTTAATGATCAGGTCTTCTTCTTTAATATCAAATTTCATCTTACTTGCTTTTACTAACTAGGGAACACAGCCCCTATCGCAAGCCCCGTGCCAGGTAGGAAATTAAAATAATCTATTGTTTTTATTAACTATTTTAAAAATCAAAAGCAGGTTGAGTGACGATATAACGCCGAAGGTATCGAAATATCGTTATTTCCATTGACGGAATACT
The DNA here is from genome assembly GCF_002964705.1 of Pseudoalteromonas sp. T1lg75. Taxonomy (GTDB): domain Bacteria; phylum Pseudomonadota; class Gammaproteobacteria; order Enterobacterales; family Alteromonadaceae; genus Pseudoalteromonas. The sequence continues at coordinate 106,109 of NZ_PQCD01000055.1, forward strand.
TAGAAAAGGATTGAATTTGTGAGGAAACCTCTTCGCATTGTGCCGAGTTATCATTTCGTTTACTGTATGATTTACTATTACTTTTTATAGTCTTATTAGTGCGCCTATACATGGTTTACCTCCTACCTCGCAAGGTCTCACTAATTAGCTGTTATGTAGCAAGGAGGCGCAGTGAGCCATCAAAACATCCTTAATTTAGTTTTCAAAATTGCAGCGATTTTTATTTTTGTGGACATAGTAAATACTTTACCTAATCAATTAGGCGATTATGGAAATGCAGTAGACAGTGGAATGCAAGCGTCAATTGTGAAAATGATATGGATACCTCTTGCAACGAAGTCTCTTGTAATGCTGCTACTGTGGTTTTTTCCTAATTTGTTCATAAAAAGTGTGGTTTCTGAACAAGAATATACTGATGAGTTGAAGCAGTTTTATAAGAATTTAGATGTTGCTGTTTTAACTGGGATCGGGGTTTACCTAGTTGCATTCTCAATTGGTGACTTAGCTTACTTCATCGTTTTAAAAATGGAGATGCAATCTTTGTACAGCCAATCGTTACCACCTCAAGAACAGGCCTCATTTGTGGCCCGTATGGTGCAAGTTATCGTTGGATTAGTACTTGTAATTGGCAACCGTGGAATAACAATATTGCTGAAGAAGGCAAGGGCTTAATAGCTACATAACAAACGCATTAAGTGCGGACACAAAAAGCTTGGCTTGTGCTCGTGCCTCGCTAAGTTTAGCCAAGCATTTTGTCCCGCTAATGCGGGCGTTACTTATAATTTTGGAGCAGTTAGTGCAAGATCTGGACAGAAAGGCCCATTGGCAAAACGTCTATAAGCAAAAAGCAGCAACAGAAGTCAGTTGGTTTCAGGCAAAGCCCACCATCTCGCTGGAACTGATAGCCAAGTGTCATCTCGAGCCCTCTGCGCCAATTATTGACGTAGGCGGTGGCGCCTCAGTGCTGGTCGATCAACTGATTGAGCAGGGCTACACAAATCTTAGCGTCCTGGATATTGCCGGCGCGGCATTGGCTAAATCGGCCAAACGGCTGGGAGAAAAAGCCGGTGCAGTGAATTGGGTCGAGTCTGACATTACCGCTTTCTCACCAGATACCCCGGTTACCCTGTGGCACGACCGAGCGGTGTTCCACTTTTTGACGGACGCAGCAGACCGTCAGCGTTATGTTGATGCCTTGAAAAACGCGCTCTGCCCAGGCGGGCACCTAATTATTGCTGCTTTTGCAGTCGGTGGCCCTGAAAAGTGCAGTGGCTTGCCGATAGTGCAATATGACGCTCCAAAGCTGAAGGCCGAGCTCGGAGAGTGCTTCAAGCTGCTCGAGGAACGAAGCGAGGAGCACATCACCCCGGCCCAAAGGGTGCAGAAATTTGCCTATTTCCGCTTTGAGCGCATCGCTTAAAATGCGACAAAACGAGTGCTCACTAAGCCCCTTTATGCATTCATTCAGAATTCGCCCCACTCACACTATCCGCGGCAGATCCCAAGCTTCTTCATTCTTGAACGCAGGGTGCTTGGTGCCAAGGCCAAAACTTCGGCGGCGCCGCCACGGCCATTAATACGGCCCTGACATTGGCTTAACACCTCTTCGATATATTGCTTTTCGTGTTCGGCCAAGGTTGGCATGGCATCGTGAGCAGGCTCCCCTGCTGCACCGTCCAGCATCAGGCTGGGTATTTGCAAAATCGGCCCCGGGCTTAAAATGGCCGCGCGCTCCAGGGTATTTTGCAGCTCACGGATATTGCCCGGCCAGGAATAGCGCTTAAGCATGGCCAAACTTATCTTGCTGATCCCGGTGAAACTACGGGTTAACTTCTGCGATAGCTTAGTCAGTAGCTGAGCCACCAGCAGCTCCATATCCTCGATGCGCTCGCGCAGCGGCGGCACGGTAAGTGGAAATACGTTTAAGCGATAATAGAGATCCATACGAAACGTGCCCTGCTGCACCATTTGCCACAGATCCCGGTTGGTGGCGGCAATCAGGCGAATATCCACCTTGATGGTCTCCTGCCCTCCTAAGCGTTCGAACTCCTGCTCCTGCAACACCCGCAACAGCTTGCCCTGAGCCGCCATGGGCAGCTCGGCAATTTCATCGAGAAACAAGGTGCCGCCGTCGGCCAGCTCAAAGCGCCCTTTGCGCCTTTGGGCGGCACCGGTAAAGGCGCCCTTTTCATGGCCGAAGAGCTCGGACTCCAGCAGGCTTTCGGCAAATACGGCGCAGTTGACCTTAACTAAAGGAGCATCACGGCGCTCACTTTGAGCATGAAGGTGGCGCGCCACCAGCTCTTTGCCGGTGCCGTTTTCACCGAGGATCAAAACGCTGGCGTCGGTTTGTGCCACCAGCTCAATCTGCTGCATCATGGTGCGAAATGGCGCCGACTGACCAACCAAGTCACCGTGCTGCCAATCCGCGTTGAGCTCTTCCAACAGATAACGATTTTCCGCCTGCAATTGCTCGCTAAGCTGACTCACCCTTTGCAGCGCCTCACGCAAAGCGTGCTCGGTACTGCGTTGGGTCGATACGTCACGAAATATCGCCACTGCGCCAATCAGCTGGGAGTCCTTATAAATAGGCGTGGAGGTGTATTCAACGGGGAACTGGCTGCCGTCCTTGCGCCAAAACACCTCATTGCTTACCTGACGGGTTTGACCGTCGAACATGGTGCGATAAATGGGACACTCATCGGCCGGATACCCGCTGCCGTCTGCGTGACTGTGGTGATGAAACTGATGGATCTTTTTGCCCAGTAGCTCGTCTGCCTGCCAGCCGGTCATGCGCTCTGCGGCGGGGTTAATAAATACCGCATTACCACTGAGATCGAAACCGTAAATGCCCTCGCCGGCGGCATCAAGCAATAGACGGGGATCGTGAAGAAAATGTTTTAATGAAGAGTCCATGGAAATGTGCGAGCAAGTGACGATATGTCGTCATTTTAGGGCTTGCCCACACAATTTCGCAAGGTTTAATGCAATTAAAGGCCCGAAGTCAGGGTGATCACCCCTGGATTAACCTCTAAAGCGAGTTTAAAGCGTGCCAGCAAGGCCTGTTTAGGGTCTTGCTTATTCAGGCTGTACACCGGATATTGGCTCAACGCCTGAGTCAATAATTGCTGCACCTCTTCGGACAGAGGCGCCAACTTACCGCGGTAGCCCATGGCATCGATATCGGCATTGAGGATTTTAAAATCCTGCAAATAGATGGCGTCTTCATCGCCATTAAAATAAGGCACAGCGGCGATATTTAAGCGCACGCGCACCGGCACCTTAAGTGCCAAGGCCTGCATCATCACCGTATTATCCAGCGCGAGCTCAATACCATTAGGGCTCTGCTCGGGGCCAATTTGCACACCAATATCATTCACCGTCAGCTCCATAGGCACGCCCATTACGGTGGCATTGGCGCCATAACGATCACTTTGTTGCAGCAGGCTTTGCTCCAACTCGCCGCTCGTTAGTGAAAAAACACTCAAAGGTGCATGACTGGCGCAGCCACCTAACAAGGCGACACAAGCCAGCACCATACCCATTATCCATTGCTTCATACTGATACCATCTTATCTAATACTACTAGGATGCGCTCACGCTCTTGAGCGTCACCCTGACAAATACCTTGCTCGTCAACACCCGCCTTGGCTACCCAGGCAAGTAACAGCTCATCAGTGCTGTACTCAACGCCATGGTGTTTGGCATCGAGCATATTGACTTGCTCCTGCATGCGCTGTGCCGAAAGTGACTCAGGGCTGGCCAGATTATTGGCAATTTCCAGGCGCAGAACGAGCTGCTCACTGCTTAGCTCAATGCGCGAATCATTCAGCCAGTCTATTGGCAGAGCCTGTCCCTGAGCCAAACTTGCACGCAATCCCTGCAGATGACGGGTTTGCTGTGCCTGCTCTTTAGCATTCAACGCCGCCTCAATGCGGACCACTAAGTTTTGCTGTCGCCCCTGTAGCTCACGCACTAATTGCAGCTGCTGCACATCATTGCGCAGCTGTTGCAAATCCGCATTGCTTTGCGCTTGCGCCAGTTGTTGCTCCAACGCCTCAAGGGCACTCAGCTGCTGGGCTTTTTGCTCGGCATGGGCCAGCTGTTGCTGTGCCTTAGCTGCATCGCGCTGACTAAAGATACTATCGTTTACGCGGCGAAACGCCTGCCATAACTTACGCTCTTTGCTATTGCCGGCAAAGCCGATTTGCTGCCACTGCTGTTGCAGCTCTTTTAGCGTTTGCGTTGCCGCAAACACATCGTCTTGGCTTTGCAGCTCTTCCGCTTGCTGTAAAAGCGCCGCTTTGGCATTCGCATTGTCTTGATAGAAGTTAGCAACGCGCTCGCCCATATCCCCTTGAGCATTGCTAAAGGCTTTATTGAGTTTGTGATAAAGCTTACTTTCTAACTGCTTAGCCGCGCGCCATTGTTTTAATAGGGCATTGAACTGGTGCTCAAGCTCACGAATTTCAAGCTCACCGCTGCGCTCTCCCAGGCTGGCCATTTGCGCAATTAGCTGTTCGCGCTCGGCAATTGCCTGCTCTTTAAGCTTTTGTTGCTCGGCAAAATAATCGCGACAAGGGGCAAACGCAGCCTCAATCGCCTGTTCGAATTCGTCTTTCGCCTGTTGCGCCACCTCTGGCCCCAACAGCTGCCAGCTTTTACGTAAACGCTTCACTTGCGCCAGGCGCTCGTTGGCATCATCGCAGTCGCCGTTTGCCAGCACTTTCGCGGCCTCGAGTAACTGCTCTTGTTGTGCTTCGCCGGCATACTGGTGCCAATCTTTGGCTTCACTCAGGGTTTGCGCCAGGCCTTCGTATTCGCGACTGATGTCGTTTTGAAAATGTTCGGCCAGTTGCTCAAAGATTTCCTGTAGACCATTGAACACACCAAAGGCAACGCGATAGCGGCCCTGGTTGATCAAGCGGCGAATATCTCGCGCCTTTTTACGCGCCGCATTCTGCAGTTGCTTTTGCTCCTGCATTAGGGCGTCACTCTGGCTCTGCCAATGCTTGCGGGCTTGCGAAAACTGTTGCTGCCAAAGCGCTGCCAGTTCTTTAGGAAGTGCCTTAATGGCCTGTTGTAATTGTGCTCGTAACTCGGCTTCGGCGCTAATGGCCGAGTCCAACTCACTGACCTCGCCAGGGGCACGTAAGCTACTGTAGCTGGCAAGCTGCTCACGCAGGGCATCCACGTCTTGTTCGTAGGCTGCGAGCTGCTCTACCTGCTTAAATAAGCGTGCTAATTCCTGCTGCTGGCTTTGCAGCTCGGTGCCGGCCTGCAAGTCTTCACTTTGCAGCATGTCTTTGGCCTGCGCCACCTTGGCATGAAGCCAGTCGGTTTGAATTTGCTCGTTTCCATCGAAACGCAGTGCCATGGCATTGCTGATCTCTTCGGCCAAGGCACTGAGATTGGCCAGGGCGAGTACGCTGCGCTGTTTGGCTAACTGCTGTTCTTGCTGTTGTTCAAAGGCAACTTTTAGCTTATCGCTATGGGTCGTTAGTTTGGCCGCCAGTTGCGTAAACTTTTGTTGTGTTTGCCCACGTAGCTCTTCATCCAGCCATTCAAGCTCCAACTGCTGATACTGCTTTTGAAGTTGTGAAAACTGCCCGCTAACTAGCTGATAGTCAGTTTTGTCACGCAAGGCATTCAGCTTGGCAAGAATCAACTTGGCCTGCTCGGCCACCTCAACCGGCATCTGCGCCTGGCGCTGCTGCTCATCAATGACTTCCTGCAGTTTTTGCTTAGCCTCACCCTTGGCAACCTTAAGCAGCTTTTCCGTCAGCTGTAACTTCAAGACCAGCTCACACAATTGCAGTTGCAATGCTTCATCCGCGCCGCGGAATACCTGCTCAACCAAGGGTGCTTTATTTAAGCGGGTTAACAACTTAATTTTAATGGCCGCGGTTTTTTCTTGCAGCGCCAGTTGTTCCAGGGTTTTATCGGCGGCAAAACGCTCAATATAGCGCTCTTTATCGGCGTCGCTCAGTGCATTAGGGCTGGCTAAAATGGCCTCGGCCACTTTTTGATTGGCAAGGCGTTTAATGCTTGGCTCACCATCCTGTTGGCAGGCCTGCCACCACAAAGCGACATCGTTAAGCTTTTTCAGCGCTGCGGTACGCACATTGACGCTGGGGTCTTCACACGCCAGCGTGGTGAGGATGTGTGCATCCTGTTGTTTATCCAACTGGGCTAAGGCCCCCAGGCGAGTGGTTTCTTTTGGATGCTTCCACTTGGGTTGGAACAACTGTTTAAAGATCATTTTCACTGAACCTAGCTATTTCGTTTTCGGCCTTAAATTGCTGCTTTAATTCTTTCTTAGACTTTTGCACCAGCTGGCCGTCGGCGCCAACGGTGAACTGCTCGTCGCTTTTGAGCACCTTGGCTTGATAGAGCATCACCAGTTGCACTGTTTGCTCTTTTTGTTGTTCGCTTAACGGGCTGCCATCTGGCCACTTGCCGGTTGCGGCGCCGTATTGCAGACGTTCGTATACTTCAGGGGTAATAGACAGGACTAACTGGTCAATATTCATAATTTTTTTCTTTTCAAAAACACTAAACGAACGCGGTTAACTAGGTACCAGACGACACCAATGGCAATGGCTCCATAACAAGCTGTTTGCTGCCATGAGCCGGGCACCGGATGTTGCCAGTAAAGGACTAAAAAGCCACCGAGGAAAAGGATTAAGGCGATAAAAGACTGGTTCATCAGCGACTGCTGTTTTTGCGTTTTAGTACGCGCCGCCAATCGGGTTTTGGTTTCGGCATCCATTTCGCCAAAAGCGGCATTGCAATGGGGACAGGCTTTATGTTTGTCGGATATCGATTTTTGACATTGCGGACATGAGATTATGGCCATGCTTACTCCTAGGTGCAATTGCGCGCCAATAAAAAAGGCGCCACTTGGCGCCTCATTGTACTGGTTTTATTTGTCGATGTCTTTTTTGAATTTAAGGCAAATGCCGAGATTCAAAAATGGGGGTGAGCTACACCTCTGCATCAACAAAATGAACCTATTTACTCAGCATCTTTTGATTGCTTAGCAAGACGTTCTTCCCAGAAGGTGGCGTTTTTAATGCCTAATTTTACCGGGTCAAATGTCACTTTACCGCCCGCTTTCTTCTGCTCTTCGTAATCACGCAAGCAGGTCAACGCCGGCTTGGCGACAAACAGAATAGCCAAGATACCAACAATGTTGATCCACGCCATCAGGCCCACACCAATGTCACCGATATTCCAGATATAACCAGAGCTGTTAACCATGCCATATGAAACCATAAACATGATCACCAACTTCACAATCACGATTGGGATGTTGCCTTTGAAGTAACGGTTTAAGTAGGCCACGTTGGTTTCGGCAATGTAGTAGTACGCCAGTATAGTGGTAAATGCGAAGAAGAATAAAGCAATACCGACAAAGGCATGGCCAAAGTCACCAAACACTTTGAACAAGGCCATTTGGGTAAATGCCGCAGAGCCGATTTCGGTTGCCGCATCCACATTTTGCACAATAAATTGGCCCGCAGGTAGTTCACCAACCACATTGTACTGCTGGGTAATCAGGATCATTAAAGCCGTCGCCGTACACACGAAGATAGTATCCACATACACAGAGAAGGCTTGCACCAGACCCTGCTGCGCAGGATGGTCAACTTCTGCGGCCGCGGCCGCATGAGGACCGGTACCCTGGCCTGCTTCATTCGAATAAATTCCGCGTTTTACACCCCAGCCAATCGCCGCACCAAAACCGGCTTGTGCGGTAAAAGCATCGGAAACGATTAATGAGAAGATACCCGGCACTTTATCCAGGTTTAGGAAGACCACGATCAAGGCCAGGACAATGTAACCCAAGGCCATAAACGGCACGACAATTTGAGTGAAGTGGGCGATACGTTTAATCCCACCAAAGATAATAAAGGCGAGAACAATCAGAATAATAGCCAAAGCAACGAGTTTAAAGGTTCCTACCTCACCAAAGCTCGTAGTCACCATTTCACCGTGGCCAAATACCTCGGTAAAGGCATTACCAACCGCATTCGCCTGCACACCCGGTAAAAACACGCCACAGGCAACGATGGCAGAGACTGCAAATAAGATAGCCAGCCATTTTTGCTGCAAACAACGGTCAAAATAAAAAGCTGGGCCACCTCGATATTGGCCATCTTCTTCGGTTTTATAAATTTGGCCTAGGGTTGATTCGGCATACGCGGTGCTAGCACCCAAAAATGCCACGACCCACATCCAAAAAATAGCGCCAGGACCACCAAAACCAATCGCAGCGGCGACACCGGCAATGTTACCTACGCCTACGCGTCCGGATAACGACACGGCCAAGGCTTGAAAAGACGAGATACCTTTACTTGATTCATTCGAGCTCAGCAGCAACTTCCACATTTCTTTGAAATGTCTTACTTGCGCAAAACGGGTTAGTAAGGAATAAAATAGACCTGCGCCTAGACAGAGATAAATGAGTGCACTACTCCACACAACGTCATTAACGGCGCTTACAAAAGCTTCCATGGATATCCTCTATAATTATATTTTTTATTCTTAGTTACGATACTGAGAATGCGGGACATAAGGCAGTGAGGATCGGTTAGCACACTTACCCCACTCTTCAACCTTTGGAATATTAACTTATACCACCCAAGTTTGTTAACAGTTAATTTTCAATCCAACTGCATCTGGGTGTCTACTGGTACGTATTAGAAAAATAAAAGTCTTTAAATTTTAATATGTTAAACCAACCTAACCAGTATTCATCCTGACTATGTTAAAAGTAATAAAAAAGGCATGGGCCGTTATACGACGCATGCCTTTATTCGCTGCTAAGCTGTTAAATGGGCACTCGCGATGACTACTGCCCATGCTTTAGCGCATTATCTCAACTTATCGACCACAGCAACGATGGCGCTTAGGGTATCCTGGCCAAACTGATAAGAGCGGCGATCAGACCAACCATAATCTAGGTCTGGCAAGTTGGCGTTATCTTTAAACGGCATTTCTACCGTGTAGGCCAAGGCCTTAAACTCTTCACCCACGGCGCAAGATGCCACGGTCAAGTTGGCCTCGCCCGGCGCGTCTTTATCGTAACCGAACTCGTCCTGGAACTCAGGCGTGATGGTCAATAAGGCTTGCTTAAAGGTGTTTTCTAACTCTTCTAAGCGCGCATCATAGCTTGGGATCCCTTCACTGCCGGCAACAAAGTTGTAAGGCAGGGCTTCATCACCGTGGATATCCAGATACATATCCAGGCCTACCTCACGCATTTTATTCATCACCAAGAATACTTCCGGGCTCTTTTCCATGCTAGGAGTAGCCCATTCACGGTTTAGGTTCACGCCGGCCGCATTGGTGCGCAGGTGGCCACGCACGCTGCCGTCCGGGTTCATGTTCGGCACTATATAGAACACAGCCTTGCATAATAAGGCCGCCGCATGCGGGTCTTCGTCGTCCAGTAGTTTGTGTAGCAAGCCTTCAACGAACCATTCGGCCATGGTTTCGCCCGGGTGTTGACGTGCGGTGATCCAGATGTTTTTCTTTTCTGCACTCGGCTCACCGATGCGCAGCACCGTCATATCACGACCATCCAGGGTTAGACCCAGGTTTTGCGCTTCACAAATAGCGTGGCTTTGTGCCCAATACACTAGATCCAGATGACGGTCGTAGCTGTACGGCGCAAAGTAGGCGAAGAACATCTGTGAACATTCAGGCTCAACGTCGATAACTAGGCTTCCGTCTTCATAACGGGTCGGCACGCGGAACCAGGTTTGACGGTCGTATGAGGCCACAGCCTGGTAATCGTCCCAGCCTTCTGGATAAGCTGACTGCGCCAACTCATTGATCTGAATACGATGCTCAACAAACGCCGTGGTCTCTAGGCGAAAGTGGAACCACTGATAAAAATCAGACTGGTTGTCCTTATTGATCTCTAGCTGGATATTCATCGGGTTTTCACAAGCGATAACCTTGATATTACCACTGTCGAAATTACTGGTGATCTTCATTGCTGATCCTTATATTGATACCAATTCACTTAAATAGCCAATCATTCTAGCGGGCTAAATATCGTGCTAACTGCGTTGGAATTTTTCTATGTAGAATACTATATAAGAAAAACTCCGCCTTGTTATCACATCATTTATCCAGCGCTATCTCTGATCACATAATTAACAGAATTGGCATTAGTGCGATAGCCTGGCCTTTCCCTCACTCTAATGCTGGGAAAGTCAGTATTAGCAATAAAAAAGCCGACACTCGGTGTCGGCTAGTCTTGTTCTTTACGCTTATTAGCGTGGCAAGCTTGGGTGAGTAACCTCAGCCATGTCTTGCATACAACGTACAACCTGACAGCTGTAACCGAACTCGTTATCGTACCAAACGTAAAGTACTACGCGGTCACCGTCAACGATGGTTGCTTGTGAGTCAACAACACCTGCGTAACGGCTGCCTACAAGGTCAGTCGACACGATTTCTGTCGACGCTGTGTAGTCGATTTGGTCGCGCAGGTCAGAGTATAGTGCAGTGTCACGTAGGAAGGCATTTAGCTCTTCAACGTTTGTTGCAGTTTCAAGGTTCAGGTTCAAGATAGCCATTGAAACGTTAGGCGTAGGTACGCGGATAGCGTTACCAGTTAGTTTGCCTTCTAGCTCTGGAAGCGCTTTAGATACCGCTTTAGCCGCACCGGTAGAGGTAATAACCATGTTCAGTGCTGCAGCACGACCACGACGCTCTGCTTTGTGGTAGTTGTCGATTAGGTTTTGGTCGTTGGTGTACGAGTGTACCGTTTCAACGTGACCATTTTTAATACCGAACTTGTCGTTAAGAGCCTTCAAGGTTGGTGTGATGGCGTTAGTTGTACAGCTTGCCGCACACACGATCTTGTCTTCAGCTTTGATATCCTGGTTGTTAACACCGTATACGATGTTTTTGATATCACCTTTAGCGGGAGCAGTAAGTAGTACTTTTGCCGCGCCTTTTGCTTCAAGGTGTTGGCCCAAGCCAGCTTCGTCTTTCCAGATACCTGTGTTATCAACAACTAGTGCATCTTTGATGCCGTAAGCTGTGTAATCAACTTCGCTTGGTGAGTTAGCGTAGATAACCTGGATGTAGCTGCCGTTTGCTTTAATGGCATTACGCTCGGTATCAACAGTGATTGAACCGTTGAAAGGACCGTGGATTGAATCACGACGCAACAGGCTGGCACGCTTTTCAAGGTCACCGTCTTTACCGCCACGAACAACGATGGCACGAAGGCGAAGATCAGCGTAAGGACCTGATTTTTCGATAAGTAGACGAGCTAGTAGACGACCGATACGACCGAAACCGTAAAGTACTACGTCACGTGGCTCTTTTGCTGAACCGGCGTTAACGATTTCAGCCAGTTCATCGTTTAGGTATTCTTCAACAGAGCGACCATTGGCTGCATCTTTGTATAGGTAGTTATAAGCTAACTTACCGATATCGATACGAGCAGAGTTTAACTCCATTTTGCTAATAGCTTCTAGGAATGGGAAGCTTTCACGTAAACGCAGTTTTGAATCTTCAAATTGAGCGACGGTTTTGTGCGCTTTGATGATATCGATGGTGCTGGCACTAACTAGTGGACGGCCATATACAGCAATTTCGATACCACGGTTGCGGTACAGTTTACCAATAATAGGTTGCATACTTTCAGCGAAGTCTTGGCGTTCCTGCCAGCTGTTTAAGTATTCTTGCTCGTGAGATAAGGTCATTGTTTCTGCCTTTGAAATTTGTTTTGAACGGATATCAACCCCAGCACTTCATTGTTCAGACCACAAAGTGAGAGCGTGATCAAGGACAATATGCCTGTTGCCGGGCGCCCATATTCTAATGCAAAGTGCCAACAATAACCACCTCTTGTTGGCTTTAACTCACAGCAGTGCAAATAGATGCTGGCAAATTTTGGTGCAGGGGTAATAAATTGCGGCTTTAGAAAACACAACGCCGGACCATAGCACTTCGAATAGGTGCACAAGCAGGGAGTTGGGAGACATTTTAGGCATTAAAAAAGCAGCCCTAAGGCTGCTTTTTGTTATTAAGATTCAAGCTTACTGGTACCGACTTCAACACGGGTTTTCAGTTTTTGCCCAGGCCTGAAGGTAACCACACGGCGCGCCGAAATAGGAATATCCTCTCCGGTTTTTGGGTTACGACCCGGTCGCTCTTTCTTATCGCGAAGATCAAAATTGCCAAAGCCAGAAAGCTTGATCTGCTCCCCATTCTCTAAAGCTGAGCGGATTTCTTCAAAAAACGCTTCAACTAGTTCTTTGGCATCCTTCTTATTGATCCCCAACTTCTCAAATAGGTGTTCAGCTATGTCGGCTTTGGTAAGCGCCATATCTAGTCCCTCAACGATGCATTAAACTCTTTAGCCAAAGTGGCTACGACGTTGTCGACAACTAGGTTGATATCTTTCTCTTCGAGCGTTCTATCAACCGCTTGTAGTGTCAGAGCAATCGCCAAACTCTTATAATCTGGCTCTATACCTTTGCCCTTATACACATCGAATAAGTTTAGGTCAACCAATTGATTTCCGCCAACTTTTTCTATCGCGGCCAAAACATCACCGGCTTTCACCTCGTCTTTGACTAAAATAGCGATATCGCGACGGTTCGATGGGAACTTAGAAATAGCCTTTGCCTGTGGCAGCACGCGGTTATTTAGCGCGGCTATTTCAATTTCGAATACAAACGCGGTGCCATTAATGCCCAGTTGCTTATGCAACTGCGGGTGTAAAGCGCCGATAAAACCAACCTCTACGCCGTCGGCAAAAATAGCCGCGCTTTGACCCGGGTGCAAACCATCACAGGCCTGGGCTTTGAAGCTAAAGCGAGCACTGGTATTGCACAGCGCCAATAAGGCTTCTACGTCGCCTTTGACATCGTAGAAATCCGCTGCATGGCTATCTAGGTGCCAATGCTCACCGTAACAGCTGCCAGCTACCACGCCACCGATCACACCCTGCTGCAGTACGCCATTTTCTGCCTGCTCATCGGCAATGAACTTCAGTCCTTGCTCAAAGAAACGAATACGTGGCTGTTGACGGTTCTGGTTATACACCAAAGTATTAAGCAAACCCGGCATTAAAGACTTTCGCATCACCGACATTTCGATTGAAATCGGGTGTGGTAAAACCAGGCTATTGTCTTCGCCGTGAATGGCATTTTGCACCTTAGGATCAACGAAGCTGTAGGTAATGGCTTCTTGATAGCCACGGGTTACCAAGGTGTCGCGCATACGTTTAATGGCAACATCGGCTTCATTGTGGCGGGTCATATTCAACTTGGCTAACGGTGCCTCGTTAGGAATATTGTTGTAACCAAATACGCGAGCCACTTCTTCGATTAGATCTTCTTCGATACGAATATCGAAACGGTAGCTAGGCACATCGGCTTGCCAGGTGTCGTTTTCAAACTGCACATCCAGGCCCAGACGGCGCAGAATATTGGTGACGGTTTCATCATCGATATGGTAACCGATGACACGGTCTAGACGCTCACGACGAAGTGTTACAGCCGTTACCTTAGGCAATTGCTCAGGAGCAACCGCTTCTACGATAGGGCCGGCCTGACCGCCAACGATTTCAAGCAGCAATGCAGTCGCACGCTCCATAGCGTCACGCTGCAGGGCGAAATCCACACCACGCTCATAGCGGTGAGACGCATCGGTATGCAAACCATAGCTACGAGCTTGACCGGCAATCGCAACCGGGTTGAAGAAGGCACTTTCAAGCAGGATGTCTGAGGTCTTTTCGGTTACACCCGAGTGCTCACCACCAAAGATGCCGGCCATGGCCAGGGCTTTGTTATGATCGGCGATCACTAAGGTCGACTCGTTCAGCTTGGCTGTATTGCCGTCAAGCAATACCAGCTCTTCACCGGCGTTCGCGCTGCGTACCTTGATACCACCTTCAATGGCATTAAGATCAAAGGCGTGCATAGGGTGACCTAGCTCAATCAACACATAGTTGGTTACATCTACAACCGGATCGATTGAACGAATGCCGCTGCGACGTAACTTTTCAACCATCCACAGTGGTGTTTGCGCATCCAGGTTAATGCCCTTAAGCACACGGCCAAGGTAACGCGGACAGGCTTCTTCATTGACCAGCTCGATGCTAATTTTGTCGTCGATTGTTGGTTCAACCGCAGGAATTTCAAGCTCATTCACGTCCAGGTTGTTTAGTACACCCACTTCACGAGCTAGGCCTTTAATACCTAAACAGTCGCTGCGGTTAGGCGTTAAATCAACATCGATAATCTTGTCGTCAAGAGCCAGGTATTCGCGCAAATCTTGACCGATAGGCGCATCAAGCGGCAACTCCATGATGCCGTCGCCTTCTTCGCTGATACCCAGTTCCACAAACGCACATAACATGCCGTGTGAGGGCTGGCCGCGTAGCTTGGCTTTCTTGATTTTAAAATCACCAGGAAGTACCGCACCCACTTTTGCTACGGCCACTTTTAGGCCTTGGCGACAGTTTGGCGCACCACACACGATATCGAGTAGTTCGTCTTCACCTACGTTAACCTTGGTAACACGCAGTTTATCTGCATCCGGGTGTTGGCCACACTCAACCACTTCACCCACAACCACGCCTTCAAATTGACCCGCAGCGGCGTCAACGCCGTCTACCTCAAGGCCAGCCATGGACAGTTGCTCTGCCAGTTCGTTCGCGTCGATGGCCGGGTTAACCCATTCGCGTAACCACTTTTCACTGAATTTCATTTATCACGACCTCTTAACGGAACTGGTTTAGGAATTTCATATCATTTTCGAAGAAAGCGCGTAAGTCGGTTACGCCATAGCGCAGCATGGTTAGGCGCTCTACACCCATACCAAAGGCAAAGCCGGTGTACTTTTCTGGGTCGATGTTTACCGCACGTAAAACGTTCGGGTGTACCATGCCACAGCCTAGTACCTCTAGCCATTTACCGTCTTTACCCTTCACATCTACTTCCGCAGAAGGCTCGGTGAATGGGAAGTATGAGGGACGGAAGCGGATTTCCATGTCTTCTTCAAAGAAGTTACGAAGGAAGTCGTGCAGAATGCCTTTAAGCTCGGTAAAGCTAACATCTGTATCTACCATCAGGCCTTCAACCTGGTGGAACATCGGCGTATGGGTCTGGTCGTAGTCGTTACGATATACGCGACCAGGCGAGATAATGCGCAGCGGCGGTTGCTCGGTTTCCATGGTACGAATTTGTACGCCACTGGTCTGGGTGCGCAATACCAACTTAGGATTGAAGTAGAAGGTATCGTGATCCGCACGCGCCGGGTGATGAGCCGGAATATTCAAAGCATCAAAGTTGTGGAAGTCGTCTTCTACCTCTGGGCCCGACTTAACGGCAAAGCCTAGTTCACCAAAGAAGGACTCTATACGTTCGATGGTGCGCGTCACCGGGTGAACACCGCCTGAGGCCATGTTACGACCTGGCAAGGTCACATCAATTGTTTCAGCGGCAAGTTTCGCTTCTAACGCAGCCGCACTTAAGGCTTCACGTTTTACGTTAATTGCTTCGGTAACTTGTTGTTTAGCTTGGTTAATTACTTGGCCTGCGCTCTTACGCTCTTCTGGCGCCATTTGCCCAAGTGTTTTAAGTAGCCCGGTTATTTCACCTTTCTTTCCAAGGTAGTTTACGCGCACATCTTCTAGGTGCGCGATTTCGCTGGCTGTTTCAACCGCCTTTAAGGCGTCAGCCAAAATCGCTTCTAAGTTCATCGGATACCTGACTAGGGTGATAATTTAAAGTATTTATTTAGCCACTTATGATAACTAAAGGGCCGCATTGATTCTAGCCCCGCGCGTCTGTTTCTACAGCTTTAGTGTGGCTTTTATAAAAGGAATGGTGAGCTTTCGCTGTGCCGCCATCGAAGCGTGATCTAGCGTGTCGAGGACATCCAGTAGTGCACGCATATCGCGACTAAGGCGAGTCAATAAGAAGCGTGCACATTCATCGGATAGTTCCAGGCCACGCATCTTGGCTCTGTTGGTCAGTGCCTGCGCCTTATCATCATCGCTCATCGAGCGAATTTGCAAGGTCGTGCCCCACTTTAAGCGCGACTCAAGATCCGGCAGATCCAAATGCAACATATCAGGCAACAGGTCGGCGGAGATAAGCAAAAGCTTACCCGGCTCGTTAAAGCGGTTAAAGAAGTTAAAAAGGGCTTTTTCCCAGGCTTCATCACCGGCTATAAGGTGTAAATCATCGATACAGACCACATCGAGGGCATCAACCCCCTCTAGCACCTGAGGGCCATAATGCTGCACTTCACTGAGTGATAACAACATACTGGAAAGACCTAGCTCCTGGGCATGAACACAGGTTGCATAAAGCAAATGCGACTTGCCAGAATCACCTAAACCGCACAAATAGGTGTATTGAAACTGTTCGTTCAGGTGATTGAAAGCCGCCTGCAGATGATTAACCTCCAGTGAGTCCTGTCCGCCAAAGTAACTGGCGTAGGTTTCATCATCGGGCAAGGTAACCGGCAGCGCTAATTGCGAGCTAAGCATCATAGGTTATTGCCACGCGTACTCGAGGTCATCGTTACTATTGGAGTAATAGAACTTCTGAGGATCGCGATAGTCGCTGAAGTAAGAGTCAAGGGTAAGCGCTTTCTTGAGATCTTCCACGCCACCGGTATGGCTAATACGAATTTCCACGCGTTCCTGACTAATGTGTATTACCGCTACATCGGTTACCACACTTAGGCTTTTCAATCGGCGCAACGCATATTCAATATCGACAAAGGTAAGAGTGTTATACAACTTTAAGGTTTGCTGTTGTGCTTCATAACTGGAGCTGGCATCAATGGCGTATTCGCTCGCCAAAGCACTGGCCAAGGCGTCAACCATGTCTACCACGACTTGCTGTTGGTCACCCTTATGCTTGATTGCTTCAAACTGGTCTTCGTTAGTGAAGCGCCACTCTAGCTCCCAAGCATCGGAATTATCGTCCTTATAAAGGCGCGCAGAGACGACTCGCTCGGCCATATAACGTTTTGAGGCGATATCAAGAGAGTCACTGAAGTTACCCCATACATCCGCAACGGTAACATGTTGGTGATCCTCTAAATCCAATAAAGGCGTAACCACGGGAAGACCACGACGAGAGGCGCGATCGGCAAGTAACGCTTGAATTTGCGGATAAGAGTCGGCGGTCATAAACTCACGACGCCAACCATCTTCAATCGCTAACCAGATCACAACAAGAGGGCGACGGTTTCCCCACAAGGGTAAACCAGCATCACGCACCAGCGCATTGACCTTATTGCCGTCGAATTGCACCCGTAAATAAGTTTGCCCCTTATCATCCGCATACTCATATTTGGTCATGTAGTTGGCGATATCGGGTAGCGCGGTACGCACAGTGGAGTTGTCTGCTGCTCCAGCATCGCCGGTTACTTTAACAATAACATTGAGCAGCGCATTTTGGCTGGCGGTAGCGCGACTAGCTCTGGTTTTGTCTTCCACCGGCTGGCGATATTGATATAAGCCTTTAACTTCAATTGCCTGCAATGGCCAAGCGCCAAGGACTATAAGTAGCAGTAATAAATTACGGATCACGTCGTCTTAAACCTTAGTGTGAATGCCCTGATCCTAAAACAAAGCCAGTAACAAAGCAAAGGGTTACCCAAGATTAGTTAACTTGCTGAATCCCCGATTAATTAACAAGTAAATAGAAGCTCATTTAAACACCATACTCCCCTACTTTTTACCTAACTTTAAGGTGTAGGGCTAAGGAAGGTGATAGCTGAATGACTGAATTCATTTCCGCTAGGCTACAAACACTTTTCAAAACCCCAAACGCAAAAAACCCACTGCATTGAGCGGGTTTTTCTGAATAGGAGTCTGGTTCGTGACGCAGTAAGATGACCTACTTTACTCCGGGCTCTCCTGCCCTCCGCCCTTCGGGCCGCCTTCGGCGTTCAAAAATGTTCCCGACATTTTTGTCACCTGTTCAAGTAGAACATCACGTCTTTAAAACGAAAAAACCCGCTGCATTGCTGCAACGGGTTTCTTTAATTAGGCGAAGAAGACCGAAGCACCGCTTCGCAGCTTACTGAGGTGAGGTCATGGACGACCGAGGTAACCAAGCTACAGGGACGTATAGTTGAAACCACTCTTAAGCGCGCCACCTCTTATATAACAATAAGGCTCGGCTATTCGAGTGTTATAGCTTGGTATAAACTGCTTTGAATAGATTGGTCAAAAGTCAGAAAGCAAAAAACCCGCTGCATTGCTGCAACGGGTTTCTTAAATTAGGAGCCTGGTGATGACCTACTTTCACATGGCAAATGCCACACTATCATCGGCGCTGTTCCGTTTCACTACTGAGTTCGGCATGGGGTCAGGTGGGTCCAGAACGCTATTGTCACCAAGCAAAGTTGGTTACTAATCGCTGTCGCAATCAGTATTAATTCGGAAAGCTTAATAAGTAATGTGTCTACTTCAGTCTTAATTTCTAACTTCTAACTTAACAGTCTCACACCATTTTGGTGTTGTATG
>NZ_PQCD01000011.1 GCF_002964705.1 Pseudoalteromonas sp. T1lg75
CGAGCGGTAACATTTCTAGCTTGCTAGAAGATGACGAGCGGCGGACGGGTGAGTAATGCTTGGGAACATGCCTTGAGGTGGGGGACAACCATTGGAAACGATGGCTAATACCGCATAATGTCTACGGACCAAAGGGGGCTTCGGCTCTCGCCTTTAGATTGGCCCAAGTGGGATTAGCTTGTTGGTGAGGTAACGGCTCACCAAGGCAACGATCCCTAGCTGGTTTGAGAGGATGATCAGCCACACTGGAACTGAGACACGGTCCAGACTCCTACGGGAGGCAG
>NZ_PQCD01000056.1 GCF_002964705.1 Pseudoalteromonas sp. T1lg75
CCGTCTTTCCGACAAGCAATTTAATACCGTTCAAGGCGTCGATTACTCGAAACATGAAAGCGAGGAGTTACGCCGTCTTAAGCGTGAGCTACACGACCTGAAAGAGGAAAATGAATTCTTAAAAAAGGCAGCCGCGTACTTTGCGAAAAGCTAGGAGTAAAGTACGCGCTGATTGCGCAGTATGTAGGCCAGTTCCGGATCACCTTGATGTGTAAAGCATTGAAGGTTTCACGCTCTGGCTT
>NZ_PQCD01000057.1 GCF_002964705.1 Pseudoalteromonas sp. T1lg75
TTCGAAACTCTTTCGCGTCTCGAGGGCTGTGCATTCTACTCAACCCTGATTTGTTGTCAACACTTAATTTTGAGAAAGTTTAAAGTTTCTTAAAACTCAGTTTTACTTGACTCCCTGAGTCGCTAGCGCCTCGCTATGCGTTGCTGCCTGCCGTCTCAGTGGGGTCGCATTATAGGGAGATATTTATACAAGGCGGCACATGTGTGGTGTAGTTATTCTACATGAACATGTAACAACACAGTAGAAATGCGCTACAAGCGCTGCCCTATGGGTTCATCTAAACGCACCCTGCTCGGTGTTGCTCGCTATGTACATAGGCGAGCAAGACCGAAGCAATGCTTCGCAGCTTAGCGAGGTGAGCGCATGGATGCGCGATGTAACCAAG
>NZ_PQCD01000058.1 GCF_002964705.1 Pseudoalteromonas sp. T1lg75
AGAGCAATCATATTCAAAGGAAATGGATATGTCTTATCATGCATTACAAAAAGGTCGCTTCTCACAACCCCAACAAGAATACTTCATTACCTTTTGCTGCGCTCGGCGTGCTCCTCTTTTCCTCTGTCCGTAACTTGCACAATTGTTTTGTTCCAGCATCGATTACAATGAGCAGGCTACTTGTTGTCGATGGCTGGCTTGGGTACTAATGCCAGATCACTATGGCTGGAGTACCAGGATTTGAACCTGGGAATGGCGGGATCAAAACCCGCTGCCTTACCGCTTGGCGATACTCCAGCAATAGAGTTTGATAGTTTTAGTTCTCATCAAGAACATGGTGCGGAAGGTGAGACTTGAACTCACACATCCGAAGATACTGGAACCTAAATCCAGCGCGTCTACCAATTCCGCC
>NZ_PQCD01000012.1 GCF_002964705.1 Pseudoalteromonas sp. T1lg75
ACAAGGTAGCCCTAGGGGAACCTGGGGCTGGATCACCTCCTTATACGATTTAGAACGAATTTGTTCGCAGTGTCCACACAGATGATTGTTGATTATGAAATAGAGAACAAACGTCATTGTTTGGGTCTGTAGCTCAGCTGGTTAGAGCGCACGCCTGATAAGCGTGAGGTCGGTAGTTCAAGTCTACTCAGACCCACCACTTTGCTTCAAAGCAAAGACCGGTTATAAACAATGCACGTATCCTAGTAATGTGGGGCTATAGCTCAGCTGGGAGAGCGCCTGCCTTGCACGCAGGAGGTCAGCAGTTCGATCCTGCTTAGCTCCACCACTTTACTACTCCTTCTTATAGATAAACATTCTTTCGGGGAAACGCCCTGAGAATAGAGTGTGTTTAACTCTGAGAAGTAATTCTCTTGCTCTTTAAAAATTTGGAAAGCTGATAAAAACTTTGAATTGTTCAATTTTGAATGATTTAGAGTTCTCAATAAGTAAAGAAATATGCCAGTCAATTGAAAGATTGATTGTGCGTCTACTTTAGTATTCTAACTTCTGGCGAAGTT
>NZ_PQCD01000059.1 GCF_002964705.1 Pseudoalteromonas sp. T1lg75
TTTGCGTCATCTAGCGAACTAGAATCTGCTGTTAGAACTCAATCTGTACGAGTGCCCACACAGATGATTGCTTCATATTTTTAAAGAACAGGTCCGGTTACCCGGCTTCGAGACCCTTTCGCGTCTCGAGGGCTGTGCATTCTACTCAACCCTGATTTGTTGTCAACACTTAATTTTGAGAAAGTTTAATGTTTTTCAAAACTCAAAAATTGGAGCGGCACACGAGGTTCGAACTCGTGACCTCAACCTTGGCAAGGTTGCGCTCTACCAGCTGAGCTAGTGCCGCTTCATAGGTTGCTCTTTGTTTTATCGCTGGTCGCAACCTGAAGTTGCGGCTTTGCAATTTAGCAGCTGAGCTAGTGCTGCTTCGTAAGTCTCTGAGATTTATACTAACTACCGAGACGAGAAATTAGTAAGTTGGAGCGGCACACGAGGTTCGAACTCGTGACCTCAACCTTGGCAAGGTTGCGCTCTACCAGCTGAGCTAGTGCCGCTTCATAGGTCGCT
>NZ_PQCD01000060.1 GCF_002964705.1 Pseudoalteromonas sp. T1lg75
AAGTTGCTCAAAAGGACGCAAAACGCTTGGCTTGTGCTCCTTCGTCGCTAATTTTAGCCAAGCATTTATGCGCCCATTAGCAAGGCGTTATAAGCCTAGGGAGTCTCACTGAAACATGGAAGTTGTTCTTTATCTTTTCTATTGCTTCTTCTGTTTCGGAATAATGCCATATCACGCTTGGGTAGTGTCTAAAAGTAAATACCTTATGTGGTGGCAGTTAGCTGTGTCAGCTATGTGGGCATGGCTAATATTCTACGAATACGTTACTGAAATTCCTGAAGGTGAAAATGGTTCAGTGATTGTAGGTATGTTTGTTTTGGTTCCATTTCTTTGCTTACTCTCACAAGTTATGTTCTTTGTTGTGCATTATGTTGGCAATGGAATTGTTAATCGGATCAAATCGGCTTATAACAAGCCACTGAAGCGGGACTTGTAACAGTTAGCTCGGTTTCGCTTCGCTACACATTTTAGCCAACTATTACTCGCTCCTTAGTGGGGCGTTAGTTTTACAAGGAAGTATTGTGTTTCAATCTAGCCAAGTATTTATAGATAATATTCATAAGAGCTTTCAATTCTTAAAGCAGTT
>NZ_PQCD01000061.1 GCF_002964705.1 Pseudoalteromonas sp. T1lg75
AAGAAGTGGTTGCGGGAGCCGGATTTGAACCGACGACCTTCGGGTTATGAGCCCGACGAGCTACCAGGCTGCTCCATCCCGCGCCTGTAAGTGTCTTAGCTGAGTTTCGTCGGGAACCGACGACCTTCGGCCTTTTCTGGTTTAGCGAGTCCGACGGATGATTTATCATCCTGCTCCATCCCGCGCCAGTAGACTTGAAAGTTGTTTTGCTTCTGCTTTCGAAAGAAGTGGCGTATCCAATTAAGAATTGGTTGCGGGAGCCGGATTTGAACCGACGACCTTCGGGTTATGAGCCCGACGAGCTACCAGGCTGCTCCATCCCGCGCCAGTAGACTGAAGGTTTATTTTTGACTTCTAACCGAACAAAAAGAAGTTGGTTGCGGGAGCCGGATTTGAACCGACGACCTTCGGGTTATGAGCCCGACGAGCTACCAGGCTGCTCCATCCCGCGCCTGTAAATTTCGGCATGCAATACGGGATTGCCCAGCGCCGCCAACAATTGTGCCTGGGAACGACAAATTTTATGGTACTTCTGGGCGCTGGCAACCTTTCTCGGATCCGTGCTAAACACCCCCTGAGTATCGGTCCAAATACACACCTCCTCAACGCCCATATACCGAGCAAGTAAGGTGGCGCTGTAATCAC
>NZ_PQCD01000062.1:0-60248 GCF_002964705.1 Pseudoalteromonas sp. T1lg75
AATCTGCTGTTAGAACTCAACCTGTACGAGTGCCCACACAGATGATTGCTTCATATTTTTAAAGAACAGGTCCGGTTACCCGGTTTCGAGTTGCTTTCGCGTCTCGAGGGCTGTGCATTCTACTCAACCCTGATTTGTTGTCAACACTTAATTTTGAGAAAGTTTAAAGTTTCTTAAAACTCAGTTTTACTTGACTCAACCTTCACCTCGTTCAGCGCTATTCGTTGCTGTCCGCCGTGTCGGTGGATGCGCATTATAGGGAGAAACGATTTCGACGCAACCCCTTTTTTGAAGAAAATTGCGAAAAATAGCCTTTTGCGTATCAATTGATTAATAAGCACCCAAAACCGGATGTTAAGTAGCCAAATTCTGGCCTTGTTATGATTCTTCCGTGGCAGGACTACTAAGTATTGAACAACTGCGGTAAAGATCAAGGTAGGAATCTAAAAATAATAACGGCGAGTCTAAGCTCGCCGTAGTCATATCTATACCTATATATGTAGGTACTCAAAAATAGCCCTAGTAAAGAATGCTATATAGTTTTCTGCGCGACGCCGCCGCCAAGGCATCCCCCTCTGGTAGGCTGGCGATAATATCAAGGTAGAACTTCTTCGCATCGGCAAAGTTAAGATCTTTCTTTAGCACTAAAAATAAAGTTTCGAGCGCTTCTGCTTTACGGCCGGCATCATTAAAAGCCACCGCCAGTTTCACCTTAAGCTCTAAATTATCGCCTTGCTGCTCAATTTCCTGCTGCAATGTGCGGATCTCAGGAGAGTCTTGTGCCTGCTCTGCTTGCTCTAGTTTTGCTTTGATATTGTTGTAGTAGGCATCCTGCTCCGCCAGCGCTATGGTATCAAGTAAAGCTTTTGCATCCTCTAACTTATGTATTTGAATACAGATATCGGTCAATACCAGTTTGATTCGGGCATTCTGAGGATCTATTTCATAGGCTTGCTTGGCATATTTAAAGGCATCATTCAGGTTATCTGCCGCCAACGCCGCTTTGGCCTGCTGTAATAAGGCATCTTCCGGCTGTGGCAGATGCTTTTGCAATGCCTCTTTTATTTGTTGCTCGCTTTGCGCGCCCGGCAACATGTCTACCGGGGCCCCACCTTTTAATAGCACTAGGGTCGGTAATGCCTGCAGACCAATCTGCTGTGCCAACTGGCTGGCCAAGGCTTGCTGAACGTCACAATCCAGGGTCGCGACGATAAGATGCTGCTGATATTGCTGCGCTAAGCCGTCTAAGATACGTGCCTGCTCTTGGCATTCGGGGCTCTGCGCCGAGTAGAAGCTCAAGGCAACGATATTATCTTCGGAAGTTTGTCCTAAAACCTGCTGAATATTTTCCGCAGTAAGTTGAATTTGATTCGTCATGGTTAAGTTGCCATCTATTTAGAATTAGGCTTTGATATGGAGTCAAAGATCACATTTACAAGTGTAAGGAATATTATGGGTTTTCTGCAAAATATGACAATAGCCAGCACGGCTTTATTACTCACCTCGGCATTACCCGCCAGCGCCGCAATTGAGGTTAGCGAGCGCCTACCCGAGCTGGAGAAGCTCTATTTAGACTTACACCAATCCCCGGAGCTATCCTTACAAGAACAAAAAACCGGTGAAAAAATAGCGAGTCAATTAAAGCGCCTTGGCTTTGAGGTCACCTCTGAGGTGGGTGGGTATGGCGTGGTTGGACTGCTGAAAAATGGTGATGGCCCTACTATTATGATCCGCACCGACACCGACGGTTTACCCATTACCGAACAAACCGGTGTTTCCTATGCTTCTAAGGTGAAGGTACTAAATGAAGACGGCACTCAGGTCGGCGTGATGCACGGCTGTGGTCACGATATTCACATGACCAGCTTTATTGGCACCGCCGAGCACCTGGTCGCCCACAAAGACCAATGGCAAGGCACCCTAATGATGGTGGCTCAACCCGCTGAGGAGGTCGGTGCCGGCGCCAAAGCCATGTTAAACGAAGGACTCTTTAGCCAATTTGCCAAGCCGGATCATATTTTAGCCCTGCATGTCAGTGCCAGCGTCCCCGCGGGTAAAGTTGCATTAAAGCCCGAATACACCATGGCCAGCGTCGACTCCGTTGATATTCATGTCAAAGGCAAAGGCGGCCACGGTGCTTACCCGCATACCACTATCGACCCTGTGGTGCTCGCTTCTCGTATCGTGCTGGCCTTACAAACGATCACCAGCCGCGAGCTCTCTCCTCTTGAGCCTTCGGTAGTCACCGTAGGTTCAATTCACGGTGGTAGTAAACACAATGTTATTTCCAACGAGGTCAAACTCCAGCTGACATTACGCAGCTATAACCCAGCGGTACGTGAACAACAGATTGCCGCTATCAAGCGAATTACCGCGGGTATTGCCGCCAGTGCCGGGCTTGAAGAATCACTTTACCCTGAAGTGGTGGTTCATGAGGCCGAGTCTATTCCCTCGACCTACAATAACCCAGATCAAACCGCTCGCGTCACCCAGGCCATTAAAGCGGCCATTGGCGCCGATAATGTTGAGTTGACCGAGCCGGTCATGGCCGGTGAAGACTTTGGTTTATATGGCCGTACCGAAGACAAGTTGCCTATTACCCTATTCTGGCTAGGTGGTGTAAACCCGGATACTTACGACGAGGCAATGAAAAACAATACGCAGTTGCCATCATTACATTCGAGTAAGTTTGCTCCGGATTACCAAAAGGCGATTCCAACGGGGGTCAATGCCATGAGTAATGCGGCATTGGCCTTGTTTAATGGAAATTAAGCCGGAGCTTTACTGCTTTTCGGGCGTGAGCTTTTTCTTCTCGCGCCCTTAAATTTCCTTTTCACCTGACTCTTGATATGTGAAAACTGACGACTGTCGCAGGTTTTTGCCTCTGCTATTAACGATTCTAACTGCCCAACAAGTGGTTGCATAAAGTCATCATATTTAAGCTGTTTCTCTGCAATTTGCGCCAAGGCCATTTCCCAATGGGCGGTCATGTCCGGTGTTGATAGGGTGTCAGGCAAGGCATTGATCAGGGCGATGCCCGCTTCGGTGGCAACAATGGACTTGCCAGTGCGAGCTAAAAATCCCCGGGTAAATAATAACTCGATAATACTCGCGCGCGTCGCTTCTGTGCCCAGGCCATCGGTTTCTCGCAGCACCTTACGGATATCAGGGTCTTTCACATAGCGGGAAATGGCAGTCATCGCCGCAAGCAGTGAGGCATCGGTAAAATGCGCCGGTGGTGTGGTGTTCTTATCTAGCCGGCGCGCATCCTCGCACAGTACCTGCTGACCCACGCTTAAAGGCGGTAAGCTAGGCGCTTCTTTTTCTTCTTTATTGGGCAATAACACCTTAAAGCCGAGTGCTATTTCTTCTTTGGCCTTGGTGCTGAACTTGCCGCCGGCTATCTCTGCTTCCACATCGGTTTGATGGTAACGGTAGGCGGGCATAAATTGCATCACGTACTGGCGACAGATCAGCTCGTACACGCGGCGCTCCGTCTCTGTGAGCTGCGCCGACGTCTTTTTATTGGTCGGCACTATGGCATGGTGGGCGGCAACCTTGGCATCGTTAAAGCAACGTGCTTTTCTTAACGGATCCGCGGTAGCAAGCTGCTCTTTGGAAAACACGCCGTTGGCAATCACACTTTCGATGATTTTAGGCGCTTGCTGGAAATGATCCTTAGGCAGATACCTATTATCCGAGCGTGGATAAGTGATCAAGGTATGCTTTTCATAAAGACTTTGGCAAGTATCAAGTACCGCTTTGGCTGGTAACCCGAAGCGCTTGGCGGCATCGATTTGCAATGCCGACAGGTTATAAGGCAAGGGCGCCTGCTCTTGTTTTTCTGCCCTTTTTACCTGAGTGATCACACCTTGCTGACCCTTGATACGAGAGATAACGTTGTCGGCCAGGGCTTGAACTAACACCCGACCTTGCTCATCCTGATAAGGCCGACAGGCTTCGCTGGGCTGCCACTTTAATGCAAACCCCTGTTGCTCTTGGGTGCGCATCAGAGCCTCAACCTCATAGAAAGGCTTGCTGACAAACTCCTTGATTTCCTTATCCCGCGCTACAACCAAGCCAAGGATCGGCGTTTGCACCCGGCCGACGGAGAGCACGCCCTTATAGCCGCCTTTTTGACCCGCCAGGGTATAGGCACGGGTGAGGTTCATGCCAAACAGCCAATCGGCACGCGAGCGCGCCAAGGCCGAGACGCTGAGTGGAATAAATTCCGCGTTGGCACGTAATTGCCCCAGCGCTTTTTTCACCGCCGGTAAGTTTAAGTCGCTGATCAGTAATCGCTGGATGCTTTGCTTTTGGGCCGCGCTCAATTTAGCCTGGGAAATCACTTCATCGACCAACAGCTGCCCTTCCCTGTCGGGGTCGCCGGCATGCACAATCACAGATGCTTGTTTGATCAGCTTTTTGACCAAGGTAAGTTGCTTGCGGGTTTTAGTCTTGGCTTTGAGTTGCCATTGCTGTGGCACTATGGGCAGGTGCTGTATTTGCCACTTTTTATAGGCCTCATCATAATCATCAGGCTCTGCTTGCTCTAACAAATGGCCGATGCACCAGGTAACACAATCGCCGTTGCCCAGCTCTATATAACCGTCTTTTTTGTTATGTGGTTTAGGCAAGGCGGCGGCGATGGCACGCCCCAGGGAAGGTTTTTCAGCGATATAAAGCTTCATAGCAAAACAACTGTTCATCCATACAGTAAGAAACAGTGTAGTGCAAAACCCTAGCTGAAGAAAGCTTAATTGGCGGCGGTGGGCTTAGCGCGAGCTTTTAACCAATAAACAATGGGTAAATAGCAAAGCACTATGGTGGCGATATTGATGATGGGGATAATCGTTTTGAACAGGTAAGCACTGTTGTAACTTAAATCCCATAGGTGTCGGTCGGCTAAGCGCCACATTTGCAAAAAAGGCACCGCAACAACAATCAGCTGGCCCATGATGCTTTGCCACAGGTGGACCTTACCGCGTACGCCCCAATATGCAATGATGGCCATCCAGGTGATGTCATTACCTGCCCAAATAACATAGCGCCAGAACTTTTGCGTATCCCAGGAGAATATCCATTCGTGGATCAGCGCGCCGTATAAGAAAAAGCCGGCGGTCAGCAGCGCAAAGCGGATGCCTTTGGCATCTTTAATAATGGCAAGAACAATGATCGCCGGCACTATCAGTGCCGCCGAACTGTTATTGAGAAGCAGAAGAAAGTCTTCGAACCAATCTGGCATAGGTAGGCCTTAGGTAAACCTTAGGTACACCGTAGGTACGCCTTTGTTAGCCCTGAGGCTGCTTATGTTCTTGATCCTGACCCTGATCGTCTTCGTGGTCGGTTTTGTCATCAGAGCCACCGCCATTACCCGGCATATAAGCAAACTTGTTTAAAATAGCCATTCCTTCTCCTATTGTTTGTTTCTAATTCGTAAACTAGGCATAAAATAACGAATTTTTTCAACAAGTGCCAATACTTACTGTACTACTTCTATCGGCTCCGACTCTTTCGCCTTACCCTGCATAATGGATATTTCTACGCGACGGTTACGCTTACGGTCTTCGTCGGTTTCATTGGGCACCAAAGGCCGGGTATCGGCATGACCGACCACCACCATGCGGTTTTTATCGAAACCCTCTACCTTTTGCATCTCACTGGCAACGGCTACCGCTCGCTTGGCACTGAGATCCCAGTTATTGGTATAAAGCTCATTGGCGACCTGAAAATCATCGGTGTGACCGGAAACGGTGATCTCCCCGGGCACATCTTTGAGCAAGCGGGCAATGTCATGCACTATGGGCTTAAACTGCGGCTGCAAAAACGCGCTGCCTGATGGGAAAGAGCCATTTTCACGAATACGAATGATGATCTGTTGACCAAGGGATTCCAGCTCGATGGCACCATCGATAATTTGTTGCTCCAGCTGCTGGGCTATTTTCTTCACCAGCTCGTTGACCCTTTCTTGATCCGCCGTGGCAATCGCCTGCTGTTGTTCTTGTTGCTGTTCGGTGCTCGAAGATTCACCGCCACGCTGATCGCCACGTTGCTCCTGGCGACCACCGGCCGAGTCTTCATCACCGGCCTGGAACTCCAGCATTTGCTGGGTCATTTCCGTGGTTTGCTGCTGAATGGTTTCAATGGGGGTAGGTTCCGGTCGCCCGGGCTTAAACTCCATGGCGATCACACTGGTGCCCTTGGGGATATCTTTCACTTCCAGCTTATTTTGCACCCCGAAGGCAAACTTCATCGACCCAGCGATCTGCTTAAACTTCAGTACATCCATTTCCGAAAACGCCAGCAGCAGCACGAAGAAACACATCAACAGCGACATCAGATCGGCAAAGGTCCCCATCCACTGGGGTAACCCGGGAGGAGGACACTTACAAGGTTGCTCGTCGGACATACTCATTCCTCGCTCATGCCTCGGTATCTAACTGACGCTTAGACTCGGCAAGGTAATTCTTTAAAATGCCCTCGATCACCTTGGGGTTTTGACCGTCTTGAATTCCCAAAATCGCATCGAGGATCAGGCGCTGATTAAGCTCTTCTTCGTCTTTACGCAACTCCAGCTTAGACTGGATGGGAATGGCGATCACGTTCGCTAAAAAGGCACCATACAGGGTCGTTAACAAGGCCACCGCCATGGCCGGGCCGATGGCCTTGGGGTCATCCATATTAGATAGCATGGCCACCAGGCCGATAAGGGTGCCTATCATGCCCATGGCGGGGGCGATATCGCCGAGCGCTTTAAATAAACCGGCGCCCTGCTGATGACGCGCCGAGGTCAGCATAATGTCTTTTTGTAAGGTGGCACGTACCACATCGGCATCATGACCATCGACCAGCATGTCTATGCCCTTACGCATAAATTTGTTGCTGATATCCGCTTCTTCCAGCGCCAAGAAGCCGCCTTTACGGGCCGAATCCGCCAGCTCTACGGCTTTTTCAATCAGCTCATCCGGCGACTCTATTTTAAACATAAAGGCCTTGCCGGCCACCTTACCAATGGCAAAGAACTGCCCCATGGTGTAATTAGCAAGAACAATAAACAGCGAGCCACCAAAAACGATCAGTACCGACGGGGTGTTGTAAAACATACTTACATCGCCACCGAGTACCATAGACATGACTACAAAGCCTATCGCCCCGAGAATACCAATAATGGTTGCTAAATCCACACGTCCTCCACCCACAGTTACTGCATTGTGCACCTCTTTGAGCTCGGCTCGGGTGCTCAATACCAATTTTATTAATGTCTTGCCCAATCTAGCGAGCCAAACACAAGACTAGCTAGGTTAAAAATTATTCATACAGAGCGACTGTATGTCATAATTTTCGCCTTGTTATCCCGAGTGTTTATCTGTCGCTATAACTGCTCACTTCATCAATGCAATTGGTATAAAAATTTGCCGCTATTATAAATACTCTTAGGCTATCGGCAACTGACGCAATTACTTAACCCTTTTATTTAAAATTCTGCGCATCAGGGCGGGCGAAAATCATCACCGCCTTTGACCTGGTCACGGAATGCCCCTAAAATTGGCGCTCTTAGTAATTCAGTAACGAGAGCGCAGGCAATGGCCCAAAAAAAACCAGAAAACCTCACCTTTGAGGACGCAATCAACGAACTGAGCCAAATTGTCACTGAGATGGAACAAGGCGATATGCCCCTGGAACATTCTTTAAAGCAGTTTGAACGTGGTATCAGCCTGGCCAATGCCTCGGCGCAAAAACTGGATCATGCACAGCAAAAGGTGAGCATGCTGATGAGTAATGATCTCGATGCCGAATTAACGCCTATGGACACTCAAGAGTAATAGTCACTGTGGAATTAAAACAAGCCTTAGCACAAGCGCAACAAGACGTAATTCATACCCTAGAAAACTATTTCCACAGCCAGCAAGACGCTCAACCTCGGATCCTCTCTGCCAGCCAATACAGCGTACAAAATGGCGGTAAACGACTGCGCCCATTTTTGGTTTATTGCGTCGGCACCATGCTCGGTGCCAATAAGGACGATCTCGATAAGGCCGCCGCGGCCATCGAGTGTATTCACAGCTATTCCCTTGTTCATGATGACCTGCCAGCCATGGACGACGATGAATTACGTCGCGGTCGGCCCACTTGCCACATAGCTTATGATGAAGCCCATGCTATTTTGGCCGGCGACGCGCTGCAAAGCATCGCCTTTGAATTGCTAAGCGCTAACGACTTTAAAATAGACGCCAGTGCGCAAATCCGCCTGGTACAAAGCTTAAGCCGCGCCGCCGGCTTACTCGGCATGGTGGGTGGCCAAGCCTTAGATATCGCCGCAACAGGCAAAAGCATCAGCCTAAGCGAACTTGAGCAGATACATAATGCTAAAACCGGAGCGCTGTTGAGCTGCGCTATCGAGCTTGGTTATTTGTGCGCCCCCAAAGGCGACAGCAACACCGAAGCAGCACTTCAACAATACGGCAAGGCTATCGGCCTGGCGTTCCAGGTGCAAGACGACATTCTGGATATTGAAGGCGATACCCAGACCCTGGGCAAACCACAAGGCTCGGATGTGGCCGCCAACAAAGCAACCTACCCGGCCTTGCTTGGCTTAGAGGGCGCTAAAGCCAAACTACAGCAACTCTATGACGAGGCCATTGCCGCCCTCGACAGCCTGCCCTATGACACCAAGATGCTGGCGCAACTGGCGCAATACATCATCGCCCGAGATCATTAAAAATTACTACAGATGGCCGTGCCCGTTTTGATATACTCGTGCCATCGCAGTGAAGGATAATAAAACGCATGAATTTGGATAGTAGCAAGTATCCCCTTTTAAATCAGGTTGATAAGCCTGCACAACTGCGCGACCTAGCACAAGATAAGCTCGGCGCGTTTAGCTATGAATTGCGGGATTACCTACTGAACTCCGTATCACAAAGCAGTGGTCACTTTGCCTCGGGTTTAGGCACGGTTGAGCTGACTGTGGCGTTGCATTATGTCTATAACACGCCGTTCGACCGCTTGATTTGGGATGTTGGTCATCAGGCCTACCCGCATAAATTGATCACCGGTCGTCGCGAGCAAATGCACACCATCCGCCAAAAAGATGGCCTGCACCCCTTCCCATACCGAGGTGAAAGCGAGTACGACACTTTTAGTGTGGGTCACTCAAGTACCTCTATTTCTGCGGCACTGGGCATGTCCATTGCCGCGCAAAAAGAAGGGAAAGGACGTAAAACCGTGGCCGTGATCGGCGATGGCGCCATTACCGCTGGCATGGCCTTCGAAGCCATGAACCACGCCGGTGATGTAAAATCGGATATGCTGGTTATCCTCAATGACAATGAGATGTCTATCTCGGAAAACGTCGGCGCCTTGAATAATCAATTTGCCCGTATTCTTTCCGGTAGCTTCTACACCAATATTCGTGAAGGCGGCAAAAAGCTGCTCTCCGGCCTGCCGCCGGTCAAAGAGCTGGCCAGCCGCATGGAAGAGCACCTCAAAGGCATGGTGATCCCTGGCACCTTCTTCGAGGAGCTGGGCTTTAATTACATCGGCCCCATCGACGGCCATGATGTGAATATGCTGGTCGACACCTTGCGCAACATGCGCAACCTCAAGGGTCCGCAGTTACTGCACGTAAAAACGCAAAAAGGTAAGGGTTATAAACCTGCCGAAGCCGATCCCATCGGTTATCACGCGGTGCCCAAGTTCGACCCCAGCGAAAGCAAATTACCCAAATCTAAGCCTGGCGCACCGACCTTTTCCAAGGTCTTTGGCGACTGGTTATGCGACATGGCCGCCGAAGACAGCAGCCTGATGGCCATCACCCCAGCGATGCGTGAAGGCTCGGGCATGGTGCGCTTCTCGAAGGAATACCCTGAGCAGTATTTTGATGTTGCCATTGCCGAGCAGCATGCGGTAACCCTGGCCGCCGGTTTTGCCTGCGAACAATTAAATCCCGTGGTGGCGATTTACTCGTCTTTCTTACAGCGCGCCTATGATCAGCTGATCCATGACGTGGCACTGCAAGAGTTACCGGTCTTATTTGCCATCGACCGCGCCGGTGTGGTTGGCGCCGACGGTGAAACTCACCAGGGCACCTATGATTTAAGCTTCCTGCGCTGTATTCCCAATATGGTGATCATGGCTCCGGCCAACGCCAACGAATGCCGTAATATGCTTTATACCGGCCATAAACTCGATAAGCCCGCAGCGGTGCGCTACCCCCGTGGCAGTGCCGGCGAGGGTGAACTCGATGCGCAAATGCAGCAGCTGGAAATAGGTAAAGGCCGTGTTCTGCGTCAAGGCAAAGGCGTGGCCATACTGTCATTCGGTACCCTATTGGAATATGCCGAGCCGGCCGCGGAAGCCCTGGATGCCACCTTGGTAGACATGCGCTTTGTTAAGCCGCTGGATACGGCGCTGATCAATGAACTCGCGGCGACCCATGAGCACCTGGTGACGTTGGAAGACAACGTCATTGCCGGTGGTGCAGGCTCCGCGGTGAGTGAGTATCTGGCGCAAAGCAAGCAGCTTAAGCCGGTGCTGCACTTAGGCTTGCCGGACGTCTTTATCAAGCATGGAACGCAACAGGAAATGCATGCCGAGCTTGGTCTGGATAGCGCCGGGATCGAGCGACAAATTAAGGATTGGATGGCTTAATACCAAAACTGAAAAGCAAAAAGGAGCGATATCGCTCCTTTTTTTGTGCTTGTTATCTGCTGGTTAGCGCATCCAAATCTTAATATCCGCCAGGGAGGAGCTTTGCAGCGTCGCTATCTGCTCATCCAGATTCTCGCTTTGCTCGAACTCGAAGGCATCGAGCTGATCATCAAACTCAATATGCGCACAGCCATCGCCACCGCGCTTTTTCACCTGATGTAAGGCGATATCCGCCAGATTTACCGAGGTTTCCCAGCCGATCACCTGACCGCCCAGTAAAGGCATAGGGTAGCATGACCAGCCCAGGGAGGCGCTTAGATTAATCTTTTTACCATTGGGCAGTAAGAAGCCCTTTTTGGCAATGGACTTACAGAGGTTACGGGCAAACAGGTTAACCTGATCGAGCTCAAAATCGCGCAGCAGCAATAGGAACTCATCGCCACTCCAGCGCGCCACATAGTCCGACCCTTGAGTACAGGAGTTAAGCAAGGTGGCCATTTGCTGCAAGCAACTATCACCGCTTAGCGGTCCGTAGGCATCGTTGATCCGCGAGAAGTTATCGATATTGACGATAACCAGCACCAAGGCGCGGCCCTGCTTTTGCAAAGATTCTGCGTTGCGCTGATAGTGCTCAATATCCTTGGGCAGCTGATCGAATAAGAAGCGACGGCTGCGCAACCCGGTCAGCTCGTCCGAATGACTCACCAGCTTTAACTGAGAGTTAACCTGGTTGAGCTTGTCGTTGGCTTCACGCAGCTCTATGGTGCGCTCTTCCACCAAACTCTCCAGTGCCGCCTGCTTACGGCGTTCCTGCGCCCTGAAGACCCACAGCAACAGATAGAGGATAAAGAAGAAGCAAGAAACGATCAGCAAGCGGAAATACAAGGTTTCATCAAAGCGGCGCGGCACGGTAAATGCGTACTCGGCGCTGCTGGCGTCTTGCCAATTGCCGCTGGTGCGCTTGGCCTCAAGCTTAAAGACAAAGGGACCAGGAGGTAAGTTGGTGTAAATGGCCTCACGACGATTGTTGGCATAACGCCAATCATTGTCCAAGCCTTGTAACTGATAACGAAACTCCACTTCCGCCGGCGCATAAAAGTCGATGGCGGTATAGTTAATGGTGAGGTCACGCTCATCGGTATCAAGCACCGGATTCTTACCCAAGGCGCCTGTGTACAGGGTGCGTCGCGGGGTGGCTATGCTTTCCACTTGGGGAGCCAGGGCATCCCGGCCAAACAACTGCACGCTCTTCGGAATTTCCACCACCCCTTGCAGGCTGGGATACCAAATCGAACTGCCGTTATCGGCAACCGCATCATGCCCCAAACCGGCACAGCACTGGCTGGCCTTACCGTCTAGTTGACGGTCATAGGAAGAGATCACCTG
Source organism: Pseudoalteromonas sp. T1lg75 (assembly GCF_002964705.1). Lineage (GTDB taxonomy): Bacteria > Pseudomonadota > Gammaproteobacteria > Enterobacterales > Alteromonadaceae > Pseudoalteromonas. The sequence goes on from NZ_PQCD01000062.1 coordinate 12,037, forward strand.
CTCCACCTGCAAGTTACCAATCTCATCGGAGAATTGGCCCACCGGCATGCGATACACGCCCTTCATGGTGCTGACCCAGACCCTTTCCAAGTCTTTGTCGTAGTGCAAACTAAAGATGGAGCCGTAAGGTAAGCCGTTGGAGACATCCAGCTGATGCCAACGCCCCTTGGTACTGCGATAGAATAAGCCGTCATTGAGAGAGCCAACAAGCGTGCCCACCCCATCGATTTCCAAAATACTGGTGACATAGGCGCTTTCAAGGGCGGTATTATCACCGGCGCGCTCAATGCCTTTATCGGAGAAGATGTAGCCGCCCTGACTGGTACCAATCAAGCCATAGGTGCCTTTGTCCACGACAAAGGTAATAAATTTACTGTCCAGTACCGCGTTATAGTTGAACGGCGTCAATCCGTTGTAGCCCAGGCGATACATGCCGCGACCGGTACCAAACCAAAGCCCACCGGCACTGGCCTCACTGATAGCGAACACAGGGTTAAGGCGCAGCTCACGGGCATCTATGTTGAAGAGTTCTTCGTTTTCAAAATACAGCACGCCACGGTCGGTGGCGATGTAAAGGCGATCGCCGACAAAGTGCAGGTCGTGCACGGCACTGCGTCTAAGCTTGGCCCGAGGAATACGGTTAATGAAATTATTATCCTGATCGAAATAACCCACCCCGGAGCGATTGGCAACCCAAAGCTGCCCCTTAGGAGAGAGGGTTAAGGCCATCACGGCTTCGGTCATACTGGAAAGGGCATTATGACGCTCTACCCGCCCGGCATGCGCCAACCACAGACCTTCGCTAAAACTGGCAAGCCAGATATTGTTTTGGTCATCACGGTAAATATCCGAGAACCAGATACTCTGATCCAGCGCCGCCGGTTCCACCCACTGCCACTCTTTAGAGTTATCGCGATACAAAAGACGACCATAGGTGGATATCCACAGCGCCCCATCGGAGTCACTCATAAACTTATAAACGGCGGCGTTACTGGCGTTTGGTAAAGCAAAGGGACGCAGTTCATCATCAATATCGAGGAAATAGGCGCCCAGCTCGGAAGCCAGATACAGGGTGCCCTCAAGCCAGGCCATATCGTGAATAATGGTTTGCGCCAGGCGCTCAGGCAGGGTCACCCGGGCGGTGATTTTTAAGCGCAGCCTGGATGACGACGACGACATGTTGGTAAGACGCAACAGGTAGTTTTCACTGACCAGCCACACCCCTTGCGGTGCCAGTGCCATCTTACTCACCGAGATCTGGTTGATGGCGGTTAAACGGCTTTGCATGCGGCCGCTGCGGCGGCGCTGCTCTTCGTCAAGGTGAAAGGCAATTTGGTTGCGCTCGATATAAAACAGCTCATTGGCGGCGACCCAGATATTGCCCTTGTCGTCTTGCAAGATGTCGCGCACCGGACCGGCGATACCAAACTGAAAGTAGTTCATGGAGTCGGGATCCAGTACCGAGACCCCTTTTTTGGTGCCGATCCACAGCAAGCCTTCTTTATCTATCAGCAGCTTATTAATGGCATTGCTGTTTAAGAAGTTGCTGTTTTGCTCATTGAAATTGGTGAAATGTTCGCCATCGAAGCGACTGAGGCCGAATTGGGTACCGACCCAGATATACCCCTGGTTGTCCTGGGTCACGCTCTTTAAGGATTGCGACGGCAAGCCATTACGGGTATTCCATTGTTTGACTACATAATCGGTAATCGATGCCGACGCCGTTGACGTGATCAGCGTCGCCGCCAGCAGCAAAAGTGACTGTAAAAACCGCAGCAATGTCACACCCATGTTCAAAACTTATAGTCCAGGCAAATAACCTACTTTAATTAACGCCTGTAGGCAAATGAGAGAGCAGATCCCGGCCAAAATATCGTCGGCCATGATCCCCAGTCCACCATGTAGGCGCTTATCTAGCATACGAATAGGTCCGGGTTTGGCAATATCGAAGAAGCGGAATAACAAGAAGCCCACCACCAGGGTTTGCCAATTCAGCGCCGCACCTATCATGGTGATATAAAAACCGGCGACCTCATCCCAGACAATGGCCGGGTGATCGTGTACACCCAAATCATCGGCGGTTTTGCCACAGGCCCAGATACCGAATACAGAAATCACCACCGCAAAGACCAATTGCAGCCACAGCGGAAAGTTCATGGTCATAAAGATAAACGGCAAGGCGGCAAAGGTGCCCACTGTGCCCGGCGCCTTTGGACTCAAGCCCAGACCAAAACCAAGGCCAAAAAACTGGTGGCCACGGCGCAAATTATAGCTGTTGCTGGTCATGCTTAACATGCATCATCCTCGGCAAAATGTTCAAATCCCATGGCGCTGATGTCAAGCTTCCGCTCGCCATCCAAGACTTCAATCTTGCCTTCACCACGACGGATCTGGCCGATGCACACTGCATCGATACCGTATTGATTAAGCTTATTGTCGAGCATGGCCTTGTGGTTTTCCGGCACGGTATAAAGAAGCTCATAGTCATCGCCGTACGCCAGCATATAGGGCCATTTGGCCTCGCCCTCAATACTTTGGCGGAACGCCTCGGTCGTCGGGATTTTATCTGCGTGTATGGTGGCACTGACCTGTGACATCTCGAGGATGTGTTTTAAATCCGCCAGCAAACCATCGGAGATATCGATGGCGGCACTGGCATAACCGCGCAGTACCTGCCCCGCGGCGACGCGCGGCGTTGGGTATTCAAGCTTATGAGTTAATTTTTTTAGCCACTCCGGGTCTATGTCGAGGTGCTGCTTACGCGCTTCCACCGCCAAACCGGCATCCCCTAGCGGGCCGGTCACATAGATCCAGTCTCCGGGCTTGGCACCGCTGCGGGTAATGGCCTTGCCTTCGGGTACTGTGCCCTTGGCACACACGGTAATGGTCAACGGCCCTTGCGTGGTATCACCGCCAATGATCTGGACATTGAAATACTCAGCGATTTCATGCATGCCCGCGGTAAACTCTTCCAGCCACTGCATATCGGCATGAGGCAAGGTCAAGGCCACCGACACCCAGGCCGGTTCGGCGCCCATGGCGGCCAGATCGCTTAGGTTCACGGCGATGGCGCGATGCCCCAAGGCCCGTGGTGACATATCCTCAAAGAAATGCACGCCACTGACCATGGTGTCTGTGGTCACCGCTAACTGGCTGTTTTGCGGAACGCTTACTATGGCGCAATCATCCCCTATACCCAAGTTAACGTCGCGGCGAGTGATGCCACGGCCTTTGAAGTAGCGATTAATCAATTCAAATTCTTGCATACACAAAAAAGCCGGCCTGAGCCGGCTCTCCTTGTTGTCAGGTGCTTAGCTTCGCAGTTCCTTGACCGCCTTATCAAGCACACCATTAACGAATTTATGGCTGTCTTCGGCACCAAATGTTTTTGCCAATTCAATGCCTTCGTTAATCGCAACTTTGTAAGGTACGTCTTCACGGAATTTTAACTCATACGCGCTTAGACGCAGAATGGCTTTCTCAACCATATCAATGTCTTCATACGGACGCGTTAGGTGCGGAGCTAAAATGGTGTCCAACTGTTTAAAGTTAACGGCCACGCCACGAGCGAGATCTTTAAAATACTCTACATCGACCTTAGATACGTCGTTCTCAATCAACATATTCTGTTCGATATCGGCAATGGCATTACCACTCATTTGCCAAGAGTAAACGGCCTGTAAGGCCAATACGCGCGCTTTGCGTCTAGCTGCTGGTTTCACTGTGAACCCTTAAATTTTGTCTAAAACATTAACCATTTCTAGGGCACTTAGTGCAGCTTCGCCACCCTTGTTGCCCATTTTTGTACCGGCACGCTCAATGGCCTGCTCGATGCTTTCCGTGGTTAATACCCCAAAAGCAACCGGTACATCATATTCTAGCGATACTTGCGCCAGACCCTTGTTCGACTCACCGGCAACCAGGTCGAAATGTGGTGTGCCACCACGAATAATTACGCCTAGGGCAATAATGGCATCGTGCTCGCCTTTAGCGGCAAGACGCTTAGCCACAAGTGGTAACTCAACGGCGCCCGGTACATAAACAACGGTGATGTCATCGTCACTGACGTTGCCAGTGCGCTTTAACTCATCCACCGCGCCATCAAGTAGGCTGCTGCCAATGAAGTCATTAAAACGTGAAATCACGATGGCAAATTTTTTGCCCGGTGCAAACTTGTTACCTTCAATAATTCTCATCTATAAACCTTAATTGATATTGCCAACGCGTGATGCGGGGCGAACTAGGGGTATCGCAAAATTGCCGCGCATCATACCATAACTGAAAAAAAATAGCTGCTTATTCTGGCTGTACGTAATCAACCACTTCTAGGTGGAAGCCCGACAGCGCGTGATACTTCTTCGGCATACTCATCAAACGCATCTTGGTAATACCCAGATCCGCCAAGATTTGCGAGCCGATACCCACGGTACGCGAGGTGCCCTGGATCTTGCGATGGTTCGCCTGCTTGCCTTCATCTTCCATGGCAAATGCCTGAACCATGGCTTCGATGTCTTCGCTGCATTCTTGTTTACCCAGGATAACCAAGACCCCGCCCTGCTCGGCGATATACTTCATGGCCTTGGAGAGGGTCCAGCTGCGATCGGCACCGCGATCGGAGAGCAGAATATCGTTAAAGGTGCTTTGCAGGTGTACACGCACCAAAGTTGGGTCGTTAATGTCACCCTTTACCATGGCGTAGTGAAGCTGGCCGTCGATGGTGTCCTTGTAGGTCACCAGCTCGAACTCTCCATGTTCCGTTGGCAGCTTACACTGGGCAACCTTCTCAATGGTGGTTTCGTTAAGGTTTCGGTATTCAATCAGATCGGCAATGGTGCCCATCTTAATGCCGTGCTCTTTGGCGAACACTTCCAGTTCCGGGCGACGAGCCATGGTGCCATCCGGGTTCAGAATTTCCACAATCACAGACGACGGCTCAAGACCGGCCAGACGAGCTAGATCACAGCCCGCTTCGGTGTGGCCGGCTCGCGTTAATACGCCACCCGGCTGGGCCATAATCGGGAAAATATGCCCTGGTTGAACGATATCCTCGGGTACTGCGCCCTTGGCCACGGCGGCCTGCACCGTGCGCGCACGGTCGGCGGCGGAAATACCTGTGGTCACGCCCTTGGCGGCCTCGATAGACATGGTGAAGTTAGTCGAGAACTGGGCACCATTGTTTTTAACCATCAGTGGCAGTGCCAATTGCTCACAACGCTCCTGTGTCAGCGTTAAGCAGATCAGGCCACGGCCATAGGTCGCCATAAAGTTAATCGCATCAGCACTGATGTGCTCGGCGGCAATAATCAGGTCGCCTTCGTTTTCACGATCTTCATCGTCCATCAAGATGACCATCTTGCCATTTTTAATGTCTTCGATGATCTCCGCTGCGCTATTCAAACTCATATCTTGCCCATTATGTGTTATTTGATAAATCCGGCCTGTACTAGCAGGCTTTCGGATACTGTTGATTCTGCTTTCGGAGCTTGCGCTCCTTGAATAAGGCGCTCCAAGTAACGCGCTATTTGATCGACCTCGAGATTGACCTTAGTGCCAACCTGAAATTCGGCGATCGTCGTTTGTGCCAGCGTGTGCGGCACTATGGTTAATTTAAACTGGTTACCGTCGATTTCATTGACGGTCAGGCTGGCGCCATCGATGCACACCGAGCCCTTGTAGGGAATGTATTTCATCAATGCTTCGGGGGCTGCAAGCCAATATTCGATGGCGCGGGCATTGGGGCTGACCTTGACCACCTCGGCAATGCCATCCACATGACCGGAAACCAGATGTCCACCCAAGCGCGAAATAGGCTGCAGGGCCTTTTCTAAATTGACCCGCTGGCCACGCTGATAGTGGGCAAAACGGGTCAGTGACAATGTCTCTTTTGACACATCGGCACTGAAGCCGTCGCTGAATTTTTCGGTGACCGTTAAGCAGACGCCATTGGTGGCGATGCTGTCGCCAAGTGCCACATCACTCATGTCTAAGTTGTTACTTTGTACGCGCACGCTTAAGTCGCCATCAACCAGGGTGAGGGAACTGAGCGTACCCGTTGCTTCAATTATGCCTGTAAACATGGCTATTCTACTCTAAGTTTCTCTAAGGTAAGGCGAATATCCTCACCAATTGGGGTCATATCGCTAAAGTGCATGGTTGGCACCTGGGCCATGGCCGTAAAGGGGCCCATAGTTAACAGCCCTTTGGCATCGCTGCCCATTAATTTTGGCGCAATATAAACAATGTAGCTATCTATCAGTTGCTGCTGTGCCATGGCACCGGCCAGGGTCGCGCCCGCCTCTAGCCAGACTGAGTTAATGTCACGCTGCGCCAGCTCTACCAGCAGAGCGTCGAGATTAATCTGACCATTTTCCAGGCCTTCGCACATCAGCTCGGTTACATTGTTGGGCCACATGGGCTGTTTATCAAGCTCTTTGCGCGTCACACTGGCTGTGCGTGAGCGAACTATTAATATCTCACCGGGCTGTTGAAAAAGCGCTAAATCGGGAGTCAGCCGATAGCGGCTATCTAAGATCACCCGCAGCGGTTGACGCACTTCGGGCAAGACATATTCGGCCAGTTGCGTGTCGTCCAGGCGTACATTGAGCTTGGCATCGTCCACCAACACGGTATCTGCTCCGCTTAAAATGGCACAATGCTGGGCACGTAATGTATGTACATCTTTACGTGCTTCTGGGCCTGTTATCCATTTACTCTCACCATTGGCCAAGGCGGTTTTACCGTCCAGGCTGGCGGCGAGCTTACAGGTAACATAAGGGCGCCCAGTGCGCATGCGCTTTAAAAAGCCCAGGTTTAACTGTTCGGCTTCATCACCGAGTAAGCCGGATGCGACCTCTATGCCCGCCTCGGCCAGCATTTTCATGCCGCGACCGCTGACTTGCGGATTAGGGTCTTGCATGGCGCAAATGACTTTTGCCACCTTGGCCTTGATCAGGGCGCCGGCACAGGGACCAGTGCGACCGGTATGGCTGCAGGGCTCAAGCGTTACATAGGCGGTGGCGCCTTGGGCATTATTCCCCGCCGCCGCCAGGGCATGCACTTCGGCATGTGGGGTACCGGCCTGTTGGTGAAAGCCTTCGCCTATCACTTCGCCATTTTTAACCAGCACACAGCCGACATTGGGATTGGGTGTGGTGGTGAATCGCCCTTGATAAGCAAGCTCAATGGCTCGGCGCATATAGCGCTTATCGTCCGCAGTGAAGATCATTTTAGTCTCCTAGGCGGGCGATTTCTTCACCGAATTCACGGATATCTTCAAACGAGCGATAGACGGAGGCAAAGCGCACATAAGCAACCTTATCCAGGCCTTTCAGTGCTTCCATAATGCATTCGCCGATCAACTGTGAACTGACTTCACGTTCACCGGTGGCACGAATTTGTGATTTGATTTGATGCACCACTTCATCGACTTGTTCTGTTTTTACTGGTCGACGCTCTAATGCGCGGTGCAGGCCATTTTGCAACTTGTCTTCATTAAAAGGCTCACGCGAACCATCGCGTTTGATCACCCGCGGCATCACCAATTCCGCCCCTTCGAAGGTGGTAAAACGTTCATGGCAGTCATTGCATTCGCGACGGCGACGAACCTGGTGGCCACCACCGACCAGACGTGAGTCAATAACCTTGGTGTCTTTAGCGCTGCAGAAAGGACAATGCATAGTGAATGGGATTCCTGTAGATAACAAAAAGGCCGCAAAAATTGCGGCCTTTATCATACACAAATGTTTGTGTAATAGCTATTTCACACTGTTATGCGTAAACAGGGAACTTAGCGCAAATTGCTTTCACTTTTTCTTTTACTTGTGCCTGAACATCTGTGTTGTCGATGTTATCAAGTACATCACAGATCCAGCCCGCTAGCTCTTTCGCTTCGGCTTCTTTAAAACCACGGCGAGTGATAGCCGGAGAACCAATACGCAGACCCGAAGTTACAAACGGTGAACGTGGATCATTTGGTACCGAGTTCTTGTTTACCGTGATGTTGGCATTGCCAAGGGCAGCATCGGCATCTTTACCTGTGATGTCTTTATCAATCAGGTCAAGAAGGAACAGGTGGTTGTCGGTTTTACCCGATACTACCTTGTAACCGCGCTCTTGTAGCACTTCAACCATGGCTTGAGCATTGGCAACAACCTGCTGCTGGTATGCTTTAAACTCAGGCTGTAGTGCTTCTTTGAAAGCAACCGCTTTAGCCGCGATTACGTGACATAGAGGACCACCCTGGCCACCTGGGAATACGGCGCTGTTTAGCTTTTTGTAGATCTCTTCATCGCCACAGTTAGAAATGATTAGACCACCACGAGGACCGGCTAGTGTCTTGTGCGTTGTGGTTGTTACTACGTGCGCGTAAGGTACTGGGCTTGGGTATACGCCAGCGGCGATAAGACCCGCCACGTGAGCCATATCAACAAACAGGTACGCACCTACTTTGTCAGCGATTTCACGGAAACGTTTCCAGTCAACAATACCTGAGTAAGCAGAGAAACCACCGATGATCATTTTTGGCTTGTGCTCTAGCGCTAGCGCTTCAACCTGATCGTAATCGATTTCACCGGTTGCTTCATTTAGGCCGTACTGAATTGCGTTGTACATTTTGCCTGAGAAGTTTACGTGTGCACCGTGAGTCAAGTGACCACCGTGTGCCAGGCTCATACCTAGTACGGTATCGTGTGGCTGAAGTAGTGCTTGGAAAACAGCGGCGTTTGCTTGTGAGCCCGCGTGCGGCTGTACGTTTGCGTATTCGGTGCCGAATAGCTCGTTCGCACGGTCAATAGCCAGTTGTTCAACCACGTCAACATGCTCACAACCACCGTAGTAACGCTTACCCGGGTAGCCTTCTGCATATTTGTTAGTTAGCTGTGAACCCTGGGCTTCAAGTACGCGTGGGCTACAGTAGTTTTCTGATGCGATAAGCTCGATGTGCTCTTCTTGACGAGCTACTTCTGCGTTCATCGCATTAGCTAATTCTGGGTCAAAGTCTGCAATGTTCATGTTACGTTCTAACATGCTGTCTCCTAGGTGCAACGTGATTGTCGATATGAAAGGCCGCTATTGTACGCGTAAACGGCGCGTTTGCCTATTGGCTAAGGGTGAGGTTATTTAAACAGGGATTGAATTTTTTTCACAGCCCTAAAAGAATGATATTTTTTTATCTCGTACATAAATAATTTAAATTAATTTTTAAAAAGTTATTTTCATTGCTAATGAAAGAATCGACTCTTTAGAATTAAAGCCGGTAACTTATCGCTGTGATCGATTAAACGCCCGGCAATCACATGCACCACCCCCTGATGATGCTCCACCACACCTTTAACCTCCAGCAGGCGAGCCGTTAAAAACGCTTTTTGCTGGGCCTTGGCGGTAGCCAGCCACACCACCACATTGATATTGCCGGTGTCATCTTCCAAGGTTAAAAAGGTCACCCCCGCGGCACTGCCCGGCGACTGACGCCCGGTGACCAAACCGGCAATGGTTACACTGGCACCATTACGGCATTGGCTTAATTCGCTGGCTTTCTTAGCATTGCTAAACAGGCCTTGCTGGCGTAAATAGGTTAATGGATGCGCTCCCATATTAACGCCCATACTGGCGCAGTCTTCCAGGGTATCCTGGATGCCGCTGGGCGCCGCCAAGACCGCCGCTTCCTCCATAATGCTTTCATCGTCGGCAAAGAGGGGCAAACGCTGCTGTTTATCCATAATTTGCCAGCGGCTGTTAAACCTGTCCTTGGCAATGGCCGCCAGGGCATTGCTGCTGGCCAGCGTTTCCAGCTCCCCTTCTTGTAAACCATGATGGTAAAGCTCACTAATGCTGCGATAGCCCGACGCGGGGCGCTGCGCAATCAGCTTATCTGCACTTGCCGCGCTAAAGCCCTTGATACAGCAAAAACCCAAACGCACGGCGAAGTGCTCGCCCTGACGTATGACCTGATGCTCCCAGAGGGAGTGATTTACGTCTACGGCCAGTATGTTGATATTGTGACGCCGAGCATCCTGTACCAGTTGGTCGAGGGAATAAAAGCCCATGGGTAAGCTGTTTGCCAAGGCGCAGAAAAACACCTCGGGGTAATAGTATTTTAAATAGGCCGACACATAGGCCAACACAGCAAAACTGGCTGAGTGGGACTCGGGAAAGCCATACTCGCCAAAACCACAAATTTGCTGATAGATACGCTCGGCAAACTGATAGTCATAACCGCGCTGCAGCATGCCATCGATCAGCTTTTGTTTAAACTGGGTCAGCTCGCCGTCGCGTTTCCACTTGGCCATGGCACGGCGCAGTTGATCGGCCTCACCCCCGCTGAACCCAGCCGCAACCATGGCCACCTTGATCACCTGCTCCTGGAAAATGGGCACTCCCAAAGTGCGCTTTAATACCTGCTCTACCTGCTTGGAGGGGTATTCCACCGCTTCATCGCCGTCACGGCGGCGTAAATAGGGATGCACCATATCCCCTTGAATTGGCCCGGGACGCACAATGGCGATTTGGATCACCAGGTCGTAGTAACAGCGCGGCTTCAGGCGTGGCAGCATGCTCATTTGCGCCCGCGATTCGATTTGAAACACGCCCACGGTATCGGCCTTTTGCAACATGGCAAATACCTGAGGGTCGTCCCCCAGGCGAGTAATATCGGCAATGCTAATACTGTGTTGATAATGTTTTTCCAAGAGCTTAAAGCTGCGTTGAATAGCGCTCAACATACCCAAGGCCAGCACATCCACCTTAAGCAGTTTTAAACTCTCCAGATCGTCTTTATCCCACTGGATCACGGTGCGCTCAAGCATGGCTGCATTCTCAACGGGCACCAGCTCATGCAGCGGTCCTTCGGAGATCACAAAGCCACCCACATGCTGTGACAGATGCCGGGGAAAACCCTTTATTTCATCCACCAAACGGAAAAAATGCTGGTTAATGCTTGCCTCAGGGTCTAGCCCGAGTTGGATCAGCTGCGCCTGCCATTGGCCACCGCCGTGGCGGCGATTAAGCTGCTTAATGTAATAATCGAGCTGAGTGTCGCTAAAACCAAGGGCCTTGCCCACATCGCGCATGGCACTTTTTAAGCGATAGGTGATCACGGTCGCGGCCAGGGCGGCGCGTTGACGACCATATTTTTGATAAATGTATTGGAAGACTTCCTCGCGCCTTTGGTGTTCAAAATCGACATCAATATCCGGCGGCTCATTGCGCTCTTTGGAGATAAAGCGCTCGAACAAAACATCGATTTGTCTGGGATCGACGGCGGTAATTTCCAGGCAATAGCAGACCACAGAGTTCGCCGCAGAGCCCCGCCCCTGGTACAAGATATCGCGGAGTTTGGCGAATTGCACTATATCGTGAATAGTCAAAAAGAAGGGCTCATAGCCTTGCTCGGCGATAAGGGCGAGCTCTTTGTCTATGGTGGCTTGGATCGCTGGCGGCGCTGCCCCCTTAAAACGCTTCCTCGCCCCTTGTTCTACCAGGGATTTAAGATGTTCGCTGGCGCTTAGACCTTGCGGCACCAGTTCATAGGGGTACTGATAACTGAGCTCATCCAGATTAAAGGCGCAGCTTTGCGCAATCTGCTCACTGGTTGCCAACTGGGCCGGACTGAATAGCTTTGCTAATTTGTCCAAAGGGCGCAAAGCCCGCTCGGCATTGGCTAACAGGCTCGGTCCTAGCGAAGACACGGTTTGCCCTTGCTTAATGGCACTGAGCACATGCTGTAAAGGCAATCGCTCCGGCGTGTGCATTAGCACGGCACCGAGCGCCACTTCGCTTATCTGCCATTGCTCGCTCAGGGTGCGCACATAGGCCAATTGCTCTGGTTCAAAACCATTGAGTTCGCGGCGAACACCCAGATAAAGCTGATCGCCATAATGGCGTTGCAACCAGGGCCCCCAGTGTCTATCCGACACTTTTGCTGCTTCGCTGCGCCCATGTACGAGCCAGATCAGAATGCAGCCTTTGAGGGTTTTTAAATCCCATTCACTGAGTTGATAGCGCCCTTTTTCACAACGCCTGCGAGCATTGGTGATCACCCGACAGAGTTGGCTGTACGCCGACTTGGTGGGGCACAACACCACCAACTCTAATTCCTCGTAGCAAAGGTAACTGCCGACGATCAGCTTAATGGGCAATTGCTGCGCCTTGATGTGGCTATGGGCCCTGACCACCCCCGCCACCGAACATTCATCGCATAAGGCCAGGGCGCTATAACCCAGCTCCGCGGCCTTACTTATGAGCTCCTCCGGGTGCGAGGCCCCGGTTAAAAAGCTGAAATTACTTTGACAAAATAATTCACTGTACGTGCCGGCCATCAGGCAAAATACCCCTGAATAAACCAGCCCTTGTGTTTATCCCTAAACACCCAGCACAACTGGCCACGACTGTTTTCACCGATATAATAATCGCGCTCTAACTGCGCTTGCTGCCACCAATGACTTTGGATCCGCTCCGGGCCGCGCAGTAAACAAAGTTGCTCCTGTAAGGGGGTGGGTTCGATCATAAAATTGGGTCGCAAGAGGGCCTGCGTTGATGCGGGCAGCCTATCTTGATAAGGATGCAAGGTGGCCTCCTGCACCTGAGTAAATTCGGGAATATGCGCCCGCCCCGGTTGCAGACGATAGCAATGCTGCGGCCCTAAACGGGCGTTGAGCATACTCAGCAGTTGTTGCTTTGCCAGCCCCTGCTGGCGTTTGGCAAAAAGGTTTTCGCTGTGACCGTCGGCGCTGACAAATTCCTCGCACTGCAAACGTATGGCAATGACCGGCGCCGGTAGCACTAAGGCCGCCAGCTTAATTTCCAGCAAGGCCTGCCAGGGAGCCAGCTGTCCTTGTGGCTCAACACTGTCTAAGCAGAGTTCCAGTGCCACTTGCTCGCGAAAAATAAGACTAAAAACCAGGCGTTGAGTATGCAATTGATGTTGGCGCAGATAACGACACAAACACTCACACAACTGAGTTAAAGGCTGTAATAAACGCTCACTGTTATCGATTTCAAAATTCAGCTCCCGACTTTCACTAAAGCTCTGGGTCGGCTGGTAAAAGCGATAATACCCGGACTTTTTCGCTAGGCCCGCATGGGGCAGTTGCCCCTGTAGGCGGGTTAAATAATCCACCACCTCATAATGAAAGCGCTGGCGCAGCTGATCCATGGGCAGGGCCTGAAGCTGCTCGACCCGCTCAATGCCTAAGCGCGCCAATTGCTGTTTATGCTCGGCTGCGAGTAAGAGATCCGTCACCTCAACGCGGGCAAGATGCTGGCGACAGACGCTTGCCTCATCACTGATAAAGTTCAGTTGCTCGCGGGCCAAGAGCTCCGCCGCCTCCATGCTCTCTCCCGAGGCATAGTAAAAATGCGGCACAAAGGCACGAATAACCGGCGCTAAGGCGTCAAAAAGCTGCTCTGTGCTGGGATAGAGAGCCCGCATACTGGTGGCCACCACAATCAAACTATCACTGCCGGCCAGGATGATGTCGCCACAGACTTGATAGCAGTGCGCCGCGAGCTCCTGCAATAATTGCCGCTCCAGCTCAGGCTCATAGGGATACACTTGTAAGGTGGCGCACAGCGCCGCGGCACTGGCCAGGCCCATACCCAAGCGCACACCCAGACGCTGCGCCGCAGCATTTACTTGCACCACATGCTCTTTGGCCACCAACACCGCCGGCTCCTGCAACTGCCGACGCTGCAATTGCAAGTGCGCACAATACACAGCCAAATACATTTACCCTACCTCACAGTGCTGGGCAGCCGGTTGCAGCTGCGTCAAAGATGATGCCATTTTTTTGTGGCTATGGCGGAGAAAGGGCCAGAGCTGCACCTTACTCAAGGTCACCTCGCCACGGGCAAAACGCCCTTGCTGACGCAATAAAACAAGCTGCAAGTCTTGTTGCTGCTGTTGCAATCGCATACTGATTTGCACCGGTAAGGCTGCGCTTTGACACTGGTAATCCACCAGCACCAGGAGCGCCTGCGATTGCTGACACGCCAGGCTAAAGCGCCGCGCCTGAGTAAACGACAGACCTTGATGCCACAACCACACCAGGGCACAACTGCTGCTGCGACTGCATTGCTCTGCGGCCCACAGCGCATGCGCCGTACTTTGCGGGCGTAAAATCAGTAAGCGGGCAGGAGCAACACCTTGGGCAAGCAACCATTGGATACAGGGCTCTGCCGGCGGATTAATGAGCACCACCAGGCCTTGCTCGCGCGCCTTCACCAACGCCCCCTGTAGCAGGGTAAATTCGCCTATGGCCGGCTCGCTGCTAAGGTGGATCACCCCGCTCTGCGGCCAGCCGCCGCCAAGCAGCCGATCCAGGGCCGAAAAACCACTGCTAAGCACCGTCTCGCTTTCTTGCTGCTCTGCGCCACGGTCTTGATTGGCGCTGAAGATCAGTCCTTGATGGTGCATCGCTGCTAAAGTTGTGTTCATCCACACCACCTCAAAATACTGTATATAAATACAGTATAAATGATTTTCGCGGATGCACAAAGGATCGATTTTATTCGAGCAAAAAGACAGGTGCAGAGGCTTGCCAGGAGGAGGAAAACAAAAAAGCCCAGCGTGTTGAGCTGGGCTTGTAAGAAACTGAAGAAGCTAAAAACACCTTATTACGAATTAATAGCCAGGCATAGTTTGCTAATACCGTCGAGTATTCGGGTGCTGTAGCGATGCAGCAAATCGGCATCAATGGCGCGGATCGCCTTATTTTTTACCGCCGGGATCATGCCCCATCGTTGCCACTGCCGGGTTTGTTCGACAGCGCTTTTTTCACTGCTTAACACGATAATATCGGGTTTCGCCAGAGCGACATTTTCGACGCTTACCTGCGGATAGTCGGTGCTGTTATCGGCAAAGACATTCTCGCCGCCACACAGGGTAATCGCCTTGCCAATCAAGGTGTTGTTATTGACCGTCATCATGGGCGCCGACCAAAGCTGATAAAACACCTTGGGTCTTTGCTCCTCGGAGCGCTGATAATCGTGTTGCAAGCGCTCATAACCTTGCTCGAATTGTGCGGCCACCCGCTCGCTCTGGGCCACATTACCGGTGAGCTTTCCTAGTTGTCTCAACTCGGTGGCAATGTCCTCCACCCCTTGTATGTTACTGATATACAAGGGCACCCCTAAGCGTTCCAGGGTTTCCACATCAGCCGCCTTATTGCCACCTTGCCACACCACTACCAAGGTGGGTTTTAATGCCAGTATTTTCTCTATTTGCACCCCGTAATAGCCACCAACACGAGGCAAGGCCTTGGCTTGCTCCGGGTAGTCGGCATGATCGACGCTGGCCACTAGGTGCTCGCCGGCGCCTATGGCATAGAGGTTTTCCACTATATGGGGAGAAAGGGCGACAATACGCTGCTGTGCCTTAGGTTCTTCACTTGCAGCCGCACTTGCACCCGCGCCTACAGCCGCGCTTGCAGCCGTACTGGCAAAAAAGAACACCGTAAAGGTCGCTAACCAGCGAGAGATGGCCATTAGTAATCAAACCCTGCGCGTGCCTTAATCCCGGCATCGAAGGCGTGTTTCACATTGCGCACCTCACTGACGGTGTCGGCAAGCTCCACTAAACGACGGTGGGCACCGCGCCCGGTGACGATCACAGATTGCATTTTCGGTCGATTTGCCAGCGCCTCCAGTACCTCATCTAAATCGATATAGTCGTAGGTCAGCATATAGGTGAGCTCATCAAGAAGGACTAGATCCAGGCTCTCGTCGGCAAGAAATTGCTTGGCCTGTTGCCAGGTTGCCTGCGCCGCCTGAGTGTCGGCCTCACGGTTTTGCGTCTCCCAGGTAAAGCCGGTTTTCATCACCGCAAAGGGCACCCCCACCTGCTCCAGCAGGTTGCGCTCGCCACACTCCCACAGGCCCTTAATAAACTGTACTACCGCCGCTTTTTGCCCATGACCGACGCAGCGTGCCACGGTACCAAAGCCCGAGGTCGACTTGCCCTTGCCATTGCCGGTGATCACCTGCAATATGCCCTGCTCCGTTTGCGCCTGCTCAATACGCTTATCCACTTCGACCTTTACTTTTTGTTGGCGCTTTTGATGCTGCGCATTTTTATCCGTCATGCCACGACTCCATGAACTAAATTATATTAATGATATCAAGGTGCTACTCTCACCTGCTCGACACCGCCATGCAACCGATTCACCCCACGCATAGTTAATTGCGGGAATAATGACACTATCGCAATGGCCAAGGTGCCCATATTCTACCCCGTTTTATGAATGCGGGCGGCAAATATCAAAAAATGACAACTAAGCCTTTATTATTAGGTGAAATATTTCATCTGATTACAAATAGTGGTAATCCCACAACTCGCGACTAGGCTTGATTAAAGGGCAATAAACGGAACCTTGTCATGCACGCGTATAAAGATCAACAATCCACAGCCAATAGTAATCAATCTCCCCTGTCAGACGGCAGTATTGCCGGCTTGTTCGCCCACCAGCAACAACGCAGTTTACTAAAGCAACAGCTCAGCACCCAAGTTTTACCAACACTCACAAAAAAAGAACTACAAACACTTAACGCCAGCACCGCTGCCACCATTTTGCAAGCACATAAACCAAGCCGCGAGTTGGTTACCCCGCTTTTTAATTCGCTTTTTACGGCCTATAACGCCGTCTATCAACACGCCGATATTGCCAGGGCCGAGCGCAGCCAGCAGTTTATCAGTAAGCACGGCCTGGTGATGGCGCCGGATCACTGTATTCACACCATTAAAGATGGCTTACGGGTGAGCGCCTATATGCGCGCCATTGACAAGGCCATCACCGCCTTATTTGGTGGCGGCCAGGAAAAAATCTTTATCGCCTACCCCGCCTGCGGCCCCTTTGCTCCTTTATTGTTGCCGCTGTTAAGTCACTATCAACGCCAGGGCATAAGCGGCGAGCGGCTGCGCATCACCCTTATCGATATTCAACCCGGGGCCATCGCCTCGCTGCATAAGCTGATCACCGAATTGGGGCTGCAAGAGTACATACAGCAAATGTATTGTGGTGATGCCTGTGCTTATAACGCCCCTATGCTCTTCGATTTGGTCATTGTCGAGGCCATGCAACATGGCTTTAGTCGGGAAGGACACTTCGCCATTGCCCATCATTTTGCTCAGCAGTTAAGTAACAATGGTTACCTTATTCCGCAGCAGGTCGATGTTCACGCCATGCTCAATATAGCCCAGCTTGAGTATGTGGAGCAGTGGCGCAATGAGGGTCTCAGTGCCCAACAACTCAGTGAAAAATTGGCGGCCATTAGCCAACAACGCACCGAGCTCGGCGTGGTCATGTCGATCACGGCACAAAGCCTCAGGGCCATAGCTCCTAGCCAGATTGAACAACAAGCACTGCTTGGTGCCGCTACCTTGGTTCTGCCTCAGCTCGCCGAGCATGCCAATAAACAAACCCTGAGTCTGTACACCCAGATCAGCTTATTCGCCGATGAGCGACTCGGGCTGTATGACTCGGGGATCACCCATCCGCTTCCAGATCTCAGTGTCTGCATCAACTTTATCCCACGCGATCCGCAGGCGGATGACACCTTGGCAAATTCTGGCGACACCCTGAAGTTTTACTACAGTTTAAGCGGTCTTCCCGGCTTTTTGGTCATTAAGGAATAGGCAATGAAGGAACAACCTAGGACTCTTGTGTATGCCAGCAGCCTGTTTGCCTGGCCCTGTATTGAGGCGCTATTTGCCACTGAGCAGCTTGTCGGGGTGATCACCCCGGACCCGCAAACATTGGGGCACAGACAAGAGCCTTTGCTGCAGCTGTTGAATCAACTGCAAGCCAATGGCATTCCCTTTGAAGTGGTATGCAAGGAGAAGCTGCATTTAATTCCCAGCCACTTACCGCACTTTAACGCCGATCTTGCCCTGTGCCTGGGCTTTAGTCATTTATTACCGCAACCGGTACTCGAACATTACCGGTTAGGAATTTATAACTGCCATGCCTCTCCATTGCCCGCTTACGGGGGAAGCGACCCCATCTATTGGCAGCTGCGCAACCAAGAAACCCACAGCGCCCTGACCTGGCATGCCATGAACGAGCACTTCGATAGCGGCGACATTCTGCTGCAGCTGCCGCTGCCCCTTAGCAATCAAGATACCTATGCCAGTTTGGTTCAGCGCTTCGCTTATTTGGCTCTTAGCAGCCTGGAACAGCTTTTTCACCAGCTCACAACCGCTATGGTCGCACCGCCGCCACAGGGACAAAGAGCAGACCAAACAAGTGCTGTGCCGGAATTTATCGCACTGGATTTTAGTGCCCTCACCGCGGCGCAAATTGAGGCGCTCACACGCGCTCATAATGGTCACTATGGCCGGGTGCTGCTCAATATTAAAGGTATGGCGGTCGAGCTTATTCAAGTCAGCCTGGCCGATTACCCGGGCTATGGCACGGCACCGGGCACCATAGTGATGATTTCCTCGACGCAGGGACTGGTCGTTAATACGCAGGATGGTTGTATCCGCCTGGATATTGTCGCCTGCGAATTAGGCGTTATGAGCGCCGAACGTTTAGCACAATTAATTTACCTCGATGCCGGTGAGCAGCTGCAACGCCCACCGCACCCAATACAACAGCAAGTATAAGGACAACTACCATGGACCCCTTTATCGCTCAAATTCAGCCCTTTGGTTTTAACTTTGCACCAAGAAACTGGGCCACCTGTGATGGGCAATTGCTGCCTATCACCGAGTACACTGCGCTCTTCTCGTTAGTAGGCACCAACTTTGGCGGCGATGGTCGCACTAACTTTGCACTGCCCGACCTGCGCGGCAGAACCGCGGTAAGTCAAGGCTCTGGACCGGGTCTTACGCCTTGGACCATGGGCCAAAAGCGCGGTGCGGAAACACATATCTTATCGGTGAACGAGCTTCCAGCTCATACCGCCGAGGCTAACCTTAACGGCGTAACGGGAACCCTAAGCGCCACCACGGATGGCGGCACCACGGAAACGCCGCAGGCTGGCTATGTACTTGCAACGACCGTAGCCGGCGATAGCCGCAGTGATACCCCGGAAAAAATCTATGCCCCCAGCAACAGCGCCACCGAGGTCGCACTAGGGGGTGTTACCCTCAGCGGCAGCGCCCCGGTACAGAGCCCGGGCAATAGCCAGGCCTTTAATATCAGCCAACCCAGCCTGGGAGTGAATTACTCCATGGCGTTAGAGGGTATTTATCCATCCAGAAGCTAGACTGTTTTATCAACAGGAAGTAACTCGGTGGCGTCAAAAGGCGCCACCCTTTTGCGTTTATAAAGGTAGGAACAACAATGACGCAGTATCATTTTATTTCAGGCTTGCCCCGCTCCGGCTCCACGCTGCTGGCCGGTTTATTAAGACAAAATCCCGCCTATCACGCCGCCATGAGTAGCCCGGTGGCCCCACTGATGGCCGGATGTTTGGAGCAAATCGGTGCCGGCAGTGAATTCGCTCCTTTTTTTAGCGAGCAAAAACGCCGCGCCCTGTGCCAAAGCCTGGTGAATAGTTACTACAGCGAACACGTCGATAAGCAGGTGATCTTCGATACCAATCGTATCTGGACGGCACGCATGCATCAGCTGGTAGAACTGTTTGACGATTTTAAGGTGATCTGCTGTGTTCGCAACCCTGCCTGGGTGATGGACAGCTTTGAGTGCATCTATCGTAAAAACCCCTTTGACTACAGTCGCATGTATTCCCCGCAAAGCCGGCAAACCGTGTATACCCGCTGCGAGTCCATGGCCCATCATCAGGGGGTGTTCGGCAGTGCCTGGACGGCCTTGAAAGAGGCCTACTATGGTGAATATTCGCAGCGCTTGTTGCTAGTGGACTACGACTTACTCACCCAGCATCCGGCGCGCACCATGGAGCTGCTCTACCAGTTTTTAGACTTGCCGACGTTCGATCACGACTTTAATCATGTGGAATATGAAGAAGGTGAATTCGACAGCAATATTGGCGTCAAGGGCCTGCATACGGTCAAAAAAGAAGTCAAATTCACCCTAAGGCGCAGCATTCTTCCGCCCGAGTTATTCAACAAATACAGTGACATGGCATTTTGGCAAGACACGTCGGGCACACAAGCCAGTCTTATCTGCGCCACAGCCCCCCAAGGAGACACCTATGCATCATTTTAAACTCAATAAGGCCGCCGCCTTGCTGATGCCCTTGGGCTTGAGCGCACTCCCCGCCTTAGCCGGGGCCTACGGCGGTTATATTCGTACGCAACAACAGCGGCACACGCCACCGGTATCAAAAACGCATGGTCTGAATGACGATAACGCCTTATTGATCAACACCATGCAGGGCAAACAAAAGCCGGCGACACCAACGACCTTAAAGCTGCAAAAAGGCATCCTCCTTCCCGAGCCCAGTGCACAGCCCTCCTACGCCAAGGTCGAGCTAGAAAAAGGAACAATTAGCCATGAGGTGATGATCATTGACGCCTCGCTGACCGACAAGTCCACCTTTTACAAGGCCCTCAAACCGGGCATAGAAGTGATCGAAATTGATGATCAGACGCCGATTTTTGCCCAGCTCAATCTCAAGCTGGCTGCCTATAACAACCTGGACGTCTTGCATTGGGTAAGCCATGGCTCACAGGGAAGCATTCATGTTGGCCAACAACAAATCAGTGCCGCCAGCCTCAATGATTATGTGGCCGATATCAAACGCCTCGGCGCAAAACTGAGCGCCGGCGCCGACATTCGCTTTTATAACTGTAATCTGGCCCAGGCGAACAAGGTATTGAATTTATAGAACTCCTCAGCGCCCAGACCGGTGCCGACATCGCAGCATCAAATGACCTAACCGGAGCCAGCGATAAGGGTGGCGACTGGCAACTGGAAATCGTTCAGGGCGATATCGACAGCGAATCGCCCTTTGATGCCCTGACTCTGCAGGATTTTAGTGATGTGCTGGCAACCTATGATGCGGACAGCTTTTGCCCTAATGTCGACCCTGATGACTCCGAGTGCAATAAGCCGGCTCTCTCCAGTAATGGTAACCTGGCAGCCACGGGGTCGGGACCTTATATCAACCAGTTTGGCGCAACCAAGTCCCTTTATTCCCCTTCCAACCCGGCATTGGCAACGGCCTACATAGAATTTACCAAGGCCGCCAGTTACACCAACTTTGACCTGGATAACCTGACCTTGGAGGTAGATGGCACCTGCGATGTAGTGGTGACCAATAACGCTGGCAATACCCTGTTCTCGGGCAATATCTCCACCGGTGTGGTGCCAATCACACTCTCTGGTAACACAAGCAATCTGACTTCTTTTAGAGTCACCAGCAGCAATTGCTCAAACAATACCAATTATCTGGGGGTGTATGCGTTCAATACTACGCCCTCCAATAGCGCGCCAAGCATCGCCAACCTAAATGGCGATAGCCTCAATACTTTTTCAGGCAGTACGGTACTCTTGGATCAGGGCACTAATGCCACGGTCAGCGACAGTGACAGTGCGGATTTTAATGGCGGCAACCTTACTGCCACCATTACCTCGGGTGAAGATGCCGCCGAAGATCTGCTCAGTGTCGATACCTCGGGCGCAGTATCCCTGTCGGGCACAACGGCGGGCAGTAACCTGTCGGTGTCGGGAACGGTGATCGGCACGCTCGCGAATAATATCGCCGCCGGCAACGACTTTGTCACCAACTTCAACGCCAACGCCACCCCGGCTAGAGTACAAACCCTGTTACGGGCCCTCAACTATGAAAATACCGACTCAGTCAGCCCCACCACGGGAGCTCGAAATGTACGTGTGACGATCAATGACGGCGATGGTGGCACCTCGGCGAACCAGGATATAACCGTTACCGTATTAGCGGCAAATAGCGATGGTAATTTAAGCGCCGCGACTGGCGTCATTGAACCGGTCGCCCTGTCCAGCACGGTCGACACCAGCGGCGAAGCGGCTAACCTCTTTGACTTTACCTTAAGTGATGGCGGCAGTGGCGATAACCTGGCCATGGCTGTGTCGGCTATCCGGGTGCATGTCATGGGCACATCCACCGACAATGATCGCGCTAAAGTGACCTGGCGATTAAATGGGCCCGATGCCCCCAATGTTTCCGGCGTATACAATGCCGCTACGGATGTGATTACCTTCCCCGGTTTGAGCATTTCCATCGCCGATGGCGGCAGTGAAGTCTATACCATCAACGGTTATTTCAATGACAATACTAACCTGGTGGAAAAGCGGAACTATGTGCTCACTATCGATGGCGATACCGATGTCACCTTAGGTGCCGGTACACGCATGGGGGTAACCAGCCCAATCAACAATGGTACCGGGTCACCCATAGAGGTCTCGGCCACCCGGCTGCGCTTCAGTACTCAGCCGTCGGGCAGTGTCTCGGGCAGTGCGCTTATGACACAGCCCGTTGTGACAGCCACCGACGCATTTGGAAATACGGATACCGACTTTAGTGAAACCATTACCCTGAGCGAAGGCTCGGCCGGTGTACTCACTAATGCCAGCGCCAGCGCCAGCAGTGGTATCGCTACCTTCAGTGGCCTGACCTATACCGCCACCGCCGACCAGCAAGCCTTTACGTTAACGGCCAATGACCAAGACGGCGTTGGCAGTGACCTGCCCAGTGTCAACGCCAATGCCGTTACTGCTGATGTGGTGGCCACTAAACTGGTGTTTAGTACCGAGCCCGCCCCCACCTCAATACCCGCATGGCAAAGCACCAGTTTTACCACTGTGCCCGTGGTGCAGGCGGTGGATGCAATTAACGTGGTGGATCAGGGCTATAGCACCGACATCACGCTCAGTGAGGTCAATGGCCCAGGCACCGCCATAATGACGGCAACTGGCGATAACGATGGCAATGGCAGCACGGTTTCCCTCACCCCGAGCTCAGGGACGGCCACCTTCACCTCTTTGCAATTAACCTACAGCCCCGCCGGAGCGGATTCGGAGGTCTTTAACCTGCAGGCCTCATCGGGGGGCTTGGCCAGTGCCAACAGCACCGCGCTCACCGCCTTGGATACCATACCGCCGCGAGTCACCGGTATTGCACTTGTTGGTACTCCCCCGGCTAATGCCACGCAAATCAGCTACCTAGTAAACTTTGACAGTCACGTCCAAAATATTTCCAGCGATGATTTCGCCCTGACCACCCTCAGTGGCGATGCCAGCGGCTCCGTGGCCATGGTGTCGGCATCAAGTGGTAGCAGCGTTACGGTTACGGTCAACAATATGGCGGGCAGTGGCACTTTACGCTTGGACCTGAAAGCCAATACAGATATAACCGATGATTTGGGCAATGGGAATGGCAACAACGGTTATACCCCGGCCTTTACCGGGGGCGAGGTGCATCAGCTTGACCTAGCTGGGCCCACCATCAACACCCTGAGTATTGCCGATACCGCGCATAAGGTCGGTGATACGGTCAGCGTCAGTATTAACGCCTCCGAACCCGGCGCCAGCCTGGTTTCGGGTACGGTGAACGGCTATGCCCTAAGCGGCTTTAGCGATTTAGGCGGGGGTAACTACAGCGCCGAGTTTACTGTTGTTGATGGCGGTCAGGATATTGCCGCCTCTGCCGACGTGCCCGTAAATCTGGTGCTGGCCGACGGCTTAAATAACCAAAGCAGCTATACCACCCCAATCAGCCAGGCCAATGATGCCATTTATGCCAACCTGCCAGCCATTAGCCTAAGCAGCGATACCAACAGTATAGATGAGGCCGGGGGCGTGGCGCAGTTGACCGCCACTATAGGCAATAGCCTGAATAATCAGTGGCCGGAAGATATTGTCGTCTCCTTAAGTTACAGCGGCACCGCGGCTGTGGACACGGATTACAGTCGCTCGCCGAGTATCACCATTGGAGCCTTAACAAGCTCGGCAGATATCGCCATTACCGCCATCGACGATGCCATCACCGAGGACGAAGAAACCATTATTGTCGATATCGCCTCCGTCGGTGGCGGGGGCGTTGAGGACGCAACGCAACAAGCTACCATCATCATTATGGATGACGACAACAGGGCTCCGAGCATAAACGGCGTACCAGCACCTGAAGTGATCGCAGGCCAAAACTACAGCTTTACGCCACAAGCAACTGACCCCGACAATGACATTCTCACTTTTGCTATTACCAACAAGCCAGGATGGGCAAGTTTTGATACGGGCACAGGCGCCCTGTCTGGAGTGCCAACCGAAAGCGATGTGGACAGCTATGGCAACATTCAAATAATGGTTAGTGATGGTGAACTAAGTGACCAACTGCCGGCCTTTAGCATTAATGTCTTAACTGCAAATACAGCACCTGTCATCAATACCACCAGCCTGAGCACCGAAGAAGACACCACGCTCACGATGGAGCTTGATATTAGTGATGAAACTCCCGAAGCCATAGAATTAAGCGTCAGTACCGAGCCCGCACACGGCCAGATCACCATTAATGGCATAACGCTCAGCTATACGCCGGATGCCAATTTTAATGGCCAGGACAGTGTCACCCTGATCGCCAGTGACGGTCAGCTGCAAAGTCAGCCAACCAGCATACTGATCACTGTCACTGGCGAAAATGATGCGCCCGTGGCCGAAGATGACGTTATTTCCTTGGCCCGCGCCGAATCCGGAAGTTATTTCCTCGATGTATTGGCTAATGACAGCGACCCGGATAGCGAGGATCAACTGACCATCACCTCGGCCAATGCCGAACTCGGCGAGGTCAGCATCAATGATAACGGCCTGCTTTACACCCCAATCGCCGGGCTCAATGAAACCGTCACCCTGAACTATCGCGTGGTCGACAAAGCCGGGGCGGCAGACAGCGCCACGGTGCGCTTTACCCTCTCGGGAGAGTTACCAGCGGATACGCCGCAACTAACGGTGCCCGCCGATGTGGAGACCAATGCCACCGGTCTCTATACCAAGGTGAATCTAGGCATTGCCACGGCGGTGGACAGCACGGGGCAGTCAATTCCGGTCCAGCTGCTTGAGAACCCGATGTATTTTACCTCCGGTGAGCACAAGGTGTATTGGCAAGTCACGGACAGTGAGGGCCGCAGCGCCCTGGCCGCCCAGCATATTCGAGTCCATCCGCAGATCAGTTTTGCCGCCGACAGCACCGCCAGCGAGGGCGGCAGCCATAAGGTTCATGCCTATCTGAGCGGCTCTGCGCCCAGTTACCCCCTGGTGATCCCTTATAGCGTCGGTGGTAGCAGTGACAACAGCGATCATTCCCTGATCGATGGCGAGCTGGTATTTCATTCCGAGCACAGCACCCTGAGCATGGATATTTACGATGACAACCTGGATGAAGGCGATGAAACCATCATTATCAGCCTTTCAGAGCAAAGTAACCTTGGTGCCCGCGGTGAACACAGGGTCACCATCAGCGAAGCCAATCTTGCCCCTGGGGTCACCATAAAGGCGCAGCAAGGGCAGCAAGCCCGCACCCTGTATCGCCAGGATGAGGATATTCAGTTACATGCTCAGGTGACAGATGCCAATCACGACGATAGTCATACCTACTCCTGGCAGGTGGAGCCGGCTCTGACCCTGAGCGATGCCCATAGCGCCGAGGTGACCCTGGCCGCCAACAACCTTGTCGAAGGGGTGTATAAAATCACGGTGACGGTTAGTGACAATGGCAGTCCAGCCTTGAGCACCACAGTACTGGGGCAACTGGATATTCGCGCAACTGTGCCGCCACTCGATGAGGGCGACAGCGATGGGGATTTACTGCCGGATCAGGAGGAAGGTTTTATCGACCTCGATGGCGATGGCGTCAGTGACCACCTCGATGCCCTGACGCCATGTCATCTAATGGCGGCGGTGGCGGGTCAGGAGCAAGACTTTATCCTCGCCAGCGAGCCGGGAACCTGTCTGCATACTAGCCCCTATGCCGACAGTGCCCAGGCCGGTGCTCGGTTAAACCCAGAAGCTCTCAGCCCGGACCCAGATGGGCGTCATGTAGGTACCCTCTATGGCGTAGTGGTGTCTGCATTAGCCACGCAGGGCAGCAGTGTCCAATTGGTCTTGCCCCAGCATCAGCCGGTGCCGGGCAATGCCCAGTACCGCAAATTCGTCTCCTCGCAATGGCAGGACTTACACCTCGATGAGCGCAATGCGGTGGCCTCGGCCTTAGGGAGTCGCGGTTATTGTCCGGCGCCAGGCAGCGAGCAATGGCAAGCCGGGCTTAACCTTGGCCACTGGTGCGTGCAACTCACCCTTGAAGACGGGGGCGCCAACGACGGTGACGGCATGGTTAACGGCTATATAGACGACCCCGGGGTGATAGCCCTGAGCGTACAGGGTAACCAAGCACCGGTAGCCAATGATGATGCCTATCGGGTACCGCAAGACAGCGATACGTCATTGAATGTACTGAGTAACGACACCGATGCCGATGGCGACGAACTGCAACTACTCAATGTGGAAAGCACTCTGGGTCAGGCGGAGATCCTCGATAATCAGATACTCTATCGCACTCCAAGTCAGTACCTGGGCATGGATACCCTGCTCTACAGCATTGCAGACAGCCAAGGCAATACACACAGCGCCAAGGTACAGGTGAACATAGCCGCCAATCAGGCGCCAATTGCCAATGATGACGAGGCCGAAACCTGGTATCGCACCACGGTGACCCTGGATGTGCTTAGCAACGACAGCGATCCGGAAGGGCGCGCCATCAGGGTGGTCGAGGCCAGCAGCGAACAGGGCGAGGTCAGCATCAATGCCGACTACAGCCTGAGCTTTACGCCTATGGATCAATTTAGTGGCACCGCCACCGTCGACTATGTGATTGCCGATGAATTTGGCGCCCAAGCAGCGGCCAAGGTCATGGTGAAGGTGGCCGAGCCACAACCGCCCGTCGAGCCGCCCAAGCGCAAGCTTAGTAGCGGCACGGTCAATCTTTATTGGCTGCTGTTACTAGCTGGACTGCTGGCCACTCGCCGCACTAAACGCAGTTGAGCCCTGGTGCCCCGCCTAACCGCGGGGCCCGAATAAGTCTCTACTGACGTTGACGTTGCTGTATGTATAGCAGGGCAAAGAAAAACGCACTGCCAAGGGCCGCGGTGATCACCCCTATGGGCAACTCCTGATTGGTCAAGGTGGTCCGAGCCAAGACATCCACCCAGAGCATAAACAAGCCTCCGCAAATAAAGCTCAGCGGATAGACTTGGGTGCTGCTAAAGCGCCCGCTAAGACGCACCAGATGGGGGATCATCAAACCGACAAAACCGATACCGCCGCAGACACTCACCAGCACGGCGGTGATTAATGCGCTCAGCAACAACATAATAATCCGCAGCATGGGCACATTCACGCCCAGGGTATGGGCACTTTCATCGCCCAACAATAGGGCGTTTAGGGCACGGCGCAGCACCATCACCAGCGCCAACACCAGCGCCAACAACAGGGCAAGAGGTAACAGCATGGCAAGGTTGGCGCGGGAAAAACTGCCCAAGGTCCAAAACACCACGGCGCTGATCGCCTGCGGATCGCTAAAGTACAGCAGTAAGCTGGTGAGGGCGCTAAAACCAAAGGACAGAGCCACGCCGCACAGCACCATGATGGAGTTTTGCATATAGCGCAGCGATAAGGCCACGGACAGCAACAAGGCGGTGGCCAACATAGCCCCCACAAAGGCACTGAAGGTCAGCATAATACCGGCACTGATCCCAAGCAAGGTCATGGCCACCACCACACCCAAGGCCGCACCGGAGGAGATGCCAAACAAATAGGGATCGGCCAAGGGATTACGGGTTACCGTTTGCAACATGGCGCCGGCCAAGGCTAATCCGGCCCCGGCCATAAAGGCCAAGGCCACCCGCGGCACCCTGAGCTGCCAGATAATCTGCTGCCACAGGGGGTCGCCCTCACCGCCGAGCACCGCCAGTAACTGCGACCAGCTGATATTAACTGCGCCCAGTTTCAGGGCCCACAAAGCGCTCAGCGGCACAATAAAGATGAGCGCGGCGATAACGAAATTACGCTGCCTGTTCATGACTTCTGACGCCCATATCTGTTGTGCCTGTCACTGTAGTAATAATGCACCAGAGGCCAGTGCTCGGGGTTTTGCGGATGGACACCAACCTGAGTACAGACGCCGAACACCTCGCTCAATAATGACTCGGTGATCACCGTTTTCGACGTGCCATTGGCAACAAGCTGGCCACCATTGAGGACCAGCAGCTTGTCACACATGGCGGCTGCGAGATTTAAATCATGGAACGAGGCCAATACGGTTAAATTTAATGAGCGCACCAGCTCCATCAGTTCGATTTGGTATTTGATGTCTAAATGACTGGTGGGCTCGTCCATTATCAACAATTTGGGCTGCTGTACCAAGGCCCGGGCAATATGCACCCGTTGCTGCTCACCACCGGACAGCTGGGCTAGCAGTTTGTGCTGCTGCGTCGCCAACCCCACATCGGCAATGGCCTGCTGGACCCGCGCCTGTGCTTCAGCGCCCGGCCCCTGCCAAGGTGCCAGTGCGGGCAACAGACCCAAGGCGACTACCTCGAGCACAGTCAGTGACATATCGCTTGGCGCTTGCTGCAACACCACGGCGATATCCTGCGCTAAGGCACGCGGTGCCATGTCTTGAATGCAGCGACCATTGAGGCGTATGGCATCCTTGGCACTGGCGTAATAGCGATAAATACAGCGTAATAAGGTCGATTTGCCGGCGCCATTGGGGCCAAGTAAGCCAATAAACTCGCCTTGCTGCAAGGTAAAACTGATGCCATCGAGCACCTGCCGCCCCTGCAAACGACACAGCAACTGCTCCACGGTCAGTAAAGAATGATCAGACACAACACCCACTTAGGTAAACTGGCAAAGCGACTATTATGAGATCATTGCCAGATAAAGTAAATTTTGTCTATCCAGACGTCCGTTCTAGCTGTGTATGTTGGCGCTGTAACCATTTAAACAAGGCGCCCAAACCAACCAGGGCCAAGCCAAGACCGATAAAGGATAAGGCCCGCAATAGTCCGGTTAGATTAGCCATATCGACCAGAAACACCTTGGCGATCACCAGGGCTAATAAGGCCACACCCACACGCTGAAGGCTCAACTTGTTAAGCGTCAGACTCACGGCTACTAAGGCGGCGCCGAGCAGTAACCAGATCACCGAATAGCTATAGAGCTCCGCATCTTCGACGCCAGCAGAGAGCTGGATAAAAGGCCCCTGCCAATATTGCCGCACCAGGGCATTAATAAAGACGAACAAGTACAGACCCGCAGCGCCTAACAACACTCGGCTTAAGCTGGCTTGAGTAGGTGGCAACAGATAACTCAGCCACAATCCAACCGCAGCGGGCAGGAAGTAATACAGCCAGGCGTAACTGGTAAGCAGCGACTCGCCCATGGGCACGGCACTGAGCCAAGGGTTGTACTCAAGCCATAACTGGCTCTGCAACAGTGCCGCAACAGCCAACAGGATACAGCCAGCTATGGTATAAAACTGCGCCATGGTTTGCGCCGCCCTGGCACGATACAGATAGACGCTACCTAACAGTCCCCAGTTGATGCTGAGCACCAGTTTCTCGATTAACGACAGATTGTTTAAATCAATGCTATGACCCACCAGAGCATAACTGGTCAGTGTGCTTACCCACAGCGCCAGCACATGCAAAATAACCCCAAGCAACCAGGGCCTTAGGCTTTCACTGGCAAAGAAGCGATAGCTGATGGCGAACAAGGCGGCCACACTTGGGTATAGCCACAAGGAAGGCTCACTCAGCTCGGCGCCAAGCGGGGGCTCAATAAACAACAGGGTTAAGCGCGCCGCCACCAGGGTGACCAAGGCTTTAAGCAGCCAGGATGGGATGGGCTGCGCAAAGCGCTTGCTCAGATAACTCATCAACACCACCTGAAGCGCCAGTGCCAGGGTCAAGGCGTGGGTGCCGAGCACCAGGGTCGCCGCAAACGCCAGATGAGCATTGATGGCGCACCAGTAAATCATCTGCTGCAGGGTATTGCGAGTACGGTTGGCAAGAAACACCAAAAAGGCGCCGGCCAGCAGCAGCTCGAACACCCAGAACCATTTCACGTCATCCAGCCAGGCCTGTGGCAAGACCAAATAAGCCAATACCAGGGGCACCAACACGGCACCTCCGGCAATAAAGCTAAAACCCATATGCTGAGGTGAACGACTGGCAAAGACCGAGCCAAAGGCTAAAAACGCCACCATGGCGATTTGTGCCTGCCCCAGCGCGCCATGAAACATCAACAGACCATCATGGTTCAAATCGACCCCGACCGGATAAGGCTGATCCAAGAGCAGCGCCAACAACACAGCACTGAGAACCGGCCAAAGCTGCCAGCGGGTATTCAGCAAGGCCGCCACCGCAAACAGGGCGCTTAGCAGCCAAAACTGCATACTTAATACACTCATGTCCTGGCCACTTGAGAAGATCAGGGTGGCGCCAAAGATCGCCAGCAACAAGATATGATCCGGCTTTTGCAGCACCAGGGATTTAAATGACCAAACCCTGTGTTCAAGTTGCGACAACAAGAAACCCAGGCGTGGGATCATGATCAACAGCACCACGCTGATGGGTACAAAAACAACCATGGCCATGGCATGCTCACGAGGAATATCCAGGGCGATAAACAATAGCCACAATAGATGGAGCGCCCAGATGCTGTACCACAGCCACATGCGCCTGACCTTGCGCACCACAAAGGTTAAATTCAGGGTCAGCACAGTTAAATAAATGACCAGTTCCAGGTAATTAGCCGCACCGGTCGACACCCACAGCGGCACACTGTAGGCACCCAACATGCCGACCACGGCCAACAGCGGGCCATAACGCAGCGCCGTCCAACTGGCCGCCACCGACACCAGAGTCAACATCACAAAGGCGCTGCCCGGTGAAAGCAGCTTATAGCTCACCAGCGCCAGGGCGGTCAGCGCAAATAAACTGATATAGCCACCCGCTGCCAGCGCCGCCGGCACATAGGCAATCATGGCGTATTGCGCCTCGCTGTCGCGATAGAATTTACGGTGCACATACTCGGCGCCGACCAGTAACAGCACGCCAAAGGCGGCACCTAATACCAGGCGCGCGGTAACCGACAACAGACCCGCTTCAAGGGAATAAGAAACAAAGAAAATACCACCGAAGGCCAGCGCCAGGGCGCCAATCCAGACCATCCAGTGCTCTTTAAACTGGGCGCTAAAACGCTGCCATAAACTGGGGGTGGCCGGACCCGCCGGCAGGGTTGGAGCCGCTATTTCGGGTGCAGGAGACATACCTTGAGAAGTAGGAGCCGAAGGCGCGACCGTCTTTTTTGTTGAGGACTCGGTCGAAGACGTTGTCGAAGACTTTGTCACAGACGTTGTCAATGACTCAGCTTTAGCGCTTACGGTCGCGCTTGCAGCCGCACTTGCAGCCGCACTTGCAGTTGCAGCGCTGCTTCGAGCCGTTGCAACCGAGTCGGGTGATGCCTGAGGTGCAGCTTCCTTGCCACCGACGGCGGCCGCACCTGGGGCGGATTTTAGTTGCTGTTGTAGTTGCGCCAGTTGACGCCTGAGCTCACCTATTTGTGTGAGCGCGATTAACCCGCACACACTGCCGATCACTACAACCAGCATCAGCAAGCCTATAAAAGCGATCATTGTATCCATGGCCTAGCCTTAAGTTATTGACTAGTTTAACTATACTCACAAAAACGAAAAAGAAAAGCTCGCCGCGCCAGGCCTTATTTTTAGCTACATTCGGCTCTTTACTCTGGTCGTTGCCTGGGCATTGGCCGGATCATCGGGCCAAAAATCGTTGTCATCTACGAATTGTATATTTGTTGACACTAGTTCAATCTGACGAAAGGCAGATGAGCAATGACTCTGGTCTAGAGTCCTATATTCTATCCCTGAAATATAGTTGACAGTCGAAATTACTATATACCTTGACACTAACTAAGCACTTGCATCCAAAGTAACTCATCACATTGACACTTTATAAACTTAGAGGTTTACAAGTCTCCTAGGGCGCTTTCTAGGCTTTCCGAAATGTCCTTGTATAATCTATTAAACTGCACTGCTTGCTTCATGTTTATCCCTTATTAATAAATACTTTTAACTACTCACAGTTCATTGCTGATGCGTACATCAATTTCTTATTGAATCGACACAAATAATCACGAAACTGCGCTGCATGCTCTTTGTCCATAAGCCTTTCGATGAAAACCTCACTATCTTTTACTTAGTTTTTTAGTCTGCTTATTTCCAGCAAATTTATCTTGCACTTCCAATGGAATTCCTAACTTTTCCGAAATCCAGGCTTTATCTTTGTAACCAACAAAGTTTAAATATTGAAACTGTAATACAGAAGCCTTTAACAGTCTTTCAGCTAAAACCTCTCCCTTGAGGACTCTCCAAGTTTGCTCCAATTCTTTCCTTGGGATACTACTTTTATTCGACTTAAATTCCAGCTGGATGTTGGCATTTATAAGACTATATGCCGGTGTTAAAGTGTCTTTATTTAAGTCATTAAATAGTCCAATAAGCTCCCTATGCCCGATGGATGTGCTTATCTTTCTTATTACGTTAAAAGATAGGTTATAAACCAATTGAATAAATGACTGTTTACTCAACTCCGCAATTCTTTCATCACTTAAATCTGAATGATCCTCAATGAATTTATGGATTATTTCGATAAGTTCAGACTGGATGTTTTTAGTTGATGTGAGGTAAAAGCTCAAAAAGCGTAACCCAACATCAATCGCTTGTTTGGCTAAATCATTTAATTGCTTTTGCTCTATAGAAGCATGCCTATTTTTTATTATTTGCCCTATTATTTCGACACTTCTAACGGAACGTGCTACATCTCTTAATGACTCAGAGATCGTTGTGACTTCATCATCAAAGCTAGGATCAGAAGTCATTTTTTTGTTAGCTTCTACCTTATCTTTTTCAATGAATCGCTCTTTTCGGTTATCCAATACGTTACTTCTATGTTTAATAACTAGATCTGGAATCTCGTCTAGATAATCGCGTAAAAACTCAGTGTCTTCCTTCCCTAGCTGAGCCTCTTTTTCATCTTTAAATATATTAATTGTTCGTTCAATTATTTTATTTATTACCTTTCTACTTCTTGTATGGTGTGTAATAAAAATAAGAATATTTGAATGCTGCTCCATATGCAGCTTATCGCAAAGTGAATCGATAAAAGACACTGCATCTTCACTGTCCGCCATGTACTTGGCAACGTAAAAATAGAAGATATAGCGATATTTAACCTCAATTCCCTTATCTGACTCCTTAAGAAGCTTTGCCAAAATAAGGTTCTGAATTACTTCATCGTGGGAACTAATGACATAGTTTTCACTGTAACTATTCTGGAATGACTTTAATTGAGCATCATCTAAACATGATTGCTGCGTTTCATACATGAAATATGACAAGTGAGTCAAATAGTTAATGTATTTATCTATTTCACTTGCTTTGATTTTTGCCTTCTTAAGGTTTTCCTGAATTAATATTTGGTAGCAGTATCCATGAGAAGTTAGAGAATAGTCCTGAGTTTGAGTGGATTCTAAAGCTTGCACTATCATCAATATGAATAAAGGCTTCGCAGGTACGATGTTTTTTCGAATGATCGCATCCAATTGACTCGTCGCAACATCTACAGTTTCGATCAACTCTGCGTCCTGAATTTGCTCTTGTCTACCAATGGAGTACCAAGTTCTTAATAGCTTATCCCTTCGTTCATAGCCCATAGGTAAAATTTCGAAATGCTCAAAGCCATCGAATAATGAAATAATTTCTTCTTGGTATTGAATAGAATCTTCAGAAAGAATAATTAAATGATCGAATAGCTCAGTTGAAGCATCCAAAAAACGCTCAAAAGCTTTTTGATTTAATTTAACTTCGTTTGTATTATCCAATATCAATACTTTATTTTCTTTTGAAGCTAGGTAGGCTCCTAAGTCCATCGTTTCATATTGAAATTTTAAGCTTTTACTAATTACTTTATGTAAATCTGAGCTTGATAAATCAGCTCCATCTAGGTAAACGGGATTAGCACCAGATGCCTTCAACCCTTTATAGGTCATCTTAGACAAAGAAGTCTTGCCACTCTGTTCCTCACCTAATATTAAGGTGAAATTGGATAACTTATTAATATCGGATAAAGTTGACGCACTTCTTGTGACTTCATAGTCATCAATATCATCTTGAATTACCTTTAAATCTTGAAAAACAAAGGTATCGTCTAAAGTAATGTTTTCTTTATGAGGATGTTGAAAATCAATTTCTGTAGCGTTTAAAAAATCTTTAAACTCGCTGGTTAGTGCACCATCACACAACTCAATTTCGATCTTATTTTCTACGTTTACTTTAGCTGCTCTTTCTTCGGTAATATCTGTTATGAGTTTTTTAAGCTCATTGATAACTTGTAGCCAACCTTTACTTTCATTGGCAAATTCTTTTATCGGCTGGCCATCAGTCGGAACACAGGTGAATTCTTTAATTTCACTATCCAACCATGTGCAATGATCTACGATAATAGGAAATACTCGACAATGGTTATTTTCAGCCATTTTCAAAGCCCTAGTGAGCTCTTCTTCAACGCAATAATATGACGCAAGAAAGTCTTGTGTTATGAGTAAACACACAGCATCTGAACTTTCTAACTGAGAAATAATTTCATCATTCAGCTTACTACCAGCAAGCAGTTGTCTGTCATTCCACTCAGATACAGCACCATTTCTTTTAAGTGTTGCCAAAAATTTGCAAAAAGTATTTTTATCTTCTTCATCCGCATGAGCGTAACTAATAAAAAGTTTAATTTGCTCCATCATTTACTCCATTTATTATTCTTTATAGCTTCTCTGCCAAAATTACATCCCACCATAAAACGTGTTCACAAAACCTCTAAACTTCTCGGCAAGCCTTGGTATTACTTTCTTACGCTGTAATACACTTGGGGGCTTTTCCATCGTTGCTACTATGTCTTCACGCAGTGGTTCTTGGTTGTTGAAGATCATGCGCTCAACGAGTTCTTTCACGTTTTCTGGAATAAGGTTTTCTTCCTCAGCCATTTGCTGAGTGGCTTTTTCTTTTTCTACTTCCCAGTAAACTGCAAACGCGTCATCTACTTCTTCAGCTGACTTCACTTCTGGTAAGTTTTCTTGGATGAATTTATCAATTAATTCTTGTTTGCTGCGAAGGTTAGGATCACCACCAATAACCTGCATAAGTGCTTTATATTGATACTGGTATTCTTCTTCAGTGTCTGTCTCTTTGAGCTTGCTAAGCAGCTTTAAGATGTAGGCAACGTTTACTTCATCCATTGCCAGTAGCTCTAGTTCAAAGTCGACTTCTTCGAGAATAGATTCTTTTTCAGGTGCCGTATTTGTTTTAACTTTGTCATAAAGATCAAGGTATTTGCTCTTATAGTCTTCGAGCTCTTGTTCACTAATGTCTACATCATCAAACTCAAAGTCGGCAAAGGTTGAAAGAACGTTACGCAATCGCATTAATTCCCTAAAGGCTTTAACGTATTCCAGCTCCATATGCTCATCTTGCAATGAATCAACACTATCTACCTCTGGCGCAATCTTTTTAAGCTGCTCTAAAGCCTGGTTAAACAGCTTAAGGAATTCTTCATACGGCGGCATTATCACCGTATCTCTGGCGTCTTTGTTTGAGAAGAGTGCTAAGGCTTCGTCTGTGCGCTTTTTAAGGTTACGGAAACAAACAATATTACCCTGAGACTTTTGCTCATTCAGAATGCGGTTAGTGCGTGAGTACGCCTGAATCAACCCGTGATATTTAAGGTTTTTATCAACGTACAAAGTATTAAGTGTTTTGCTATCAAAGCCGGTAAGGAACATGTTCACGACTAGCAGAATGTCGATTTTTCTTTCCCGAACTTTTTTGGAAATATCGTTGTAGTAGTTATAAAACGATTCGCTGTCTTTCGTGGTATAGCTACAACGGAACATCTCGTTGTAATCGCCAATGAACTGTTCTAGCTTATCTCGGCTATGGCTATATGCGGCCTGAGGTTCGGCAACTTTATCCAATACGGCGTCATCTAAGCCATCAGCGTCTGGGTCTTCTTCATTGGCAGCATAGGAGAATATCGTCGCAATTCTCAGGTTGTGTTTACCTTCAGCCTTTTTCTTGGCAAACAGCTCATAATACTTAATTAAGGCAGGTACGCTCGACACACAAAACATGCCAGTAAATTCTTGGCTATGCGTTTTGCGTTTATGCTGAGCAATGATGTAATCAGTGATCTTTTCCAACCTAACATCAGATTCCATCAGCTCTTTGGTATCAATGCCTTCAACCTCAATATCCACCTCATTAGCGCTGTCTTTCTTCTTATAGCGGCCAACGTACTCAATATTGAATTTGAGCACGTTCTCATCCTTAATCGCATCAACAATGGTGTACTTGTGAAGTGGCTTATGGAATAAGTCTGTCGTGGTGTATTTACGAGATGATTTTGACACCGCATTCTTTTCCAGAATGGGTGTGCCGGTAAAACCAAACATTTGATGATTAGAGAAGAACTGAGTGATCTTCTTATGGGTATCGCCAAACTGACTGCGATGGCATTCATCAAAGATAAACACCATATTTTTATCTTGCACCGGTTCCATTCGTTTAGAGTAACGCTTATGGCTAATGGCGTTATTAAGCTTTTGTATAGTAGTAACAATTAGTTTGGTATTACGTTTTTCGTTAACCTTATCCGCAGGAATTGGCGCGTCAGTAAACTGGTCTACTAACAACTTAGTGTTATCAGTGCTATCAACGCAACCTTTGGCAAAGCCATTAAATTCTTTACTGGTTTGGTAATCGAGGTCTTTACGATCAACCACAAATACCACTTTATGGATGTTGCTATCGCCGGTGAGTAGTTGTGCTGTTTTAAACGAGGTTAGTGTTTTACCAGAGCCTGTGGTATGCCAGATATAACCGTTGAGCTCATCAGCTGCTTGATTCTGAGCTTTTAACTGTTCACGCTCTGCAACTCGTTCAATAATCGCTTCTGTGGCATAGATTTGATAAGGGCGCATGACCATAAGAATGCGGTCAGTTTCGTTCAATACCACATACTTAGTGATCATATCTGTTAGGTGTTGAGGCGTTAAAAACTCGTCGGCAAACTTAGTTAATTCGGTATAACGCTCATTTTTAACATCGGCCCAGAAGAAGGTTTGTTTAAAGCTTTGTTTGCGATTATTGGCGTAATACTTAGTATTGACTCCATTTGAAATAACAAATACCTGAACATACTGAAATAAGCCATCTTCAGCCCAATAAGAGTGGCGCTGGTAACGGTTAATTTGGTTAAACGCCTCTTTAAGCTCTAGTCCTCTGCGCTTAAGTTCAATTTGAACCAGCGGCAAGCCATTAACCAGTATGGTAACGTCATAACGGTTTTTATAATGGCCTTCTACCGTTACTTGCTGAGTTACTTGGAAGTGATTCTTACTAAAGTCATCATTAAGAAACCGAACATAACCAACGGTGCCATCGTCCTTGTTTATTTGTAGCCTATCACGCAGCATTTTAGCTTTATCAAACACGTTGCCTTTTGATAAAGCATTACGAATTTGCTTAAGCTCGTTATCGCTAATATCAAAGCCATTCAGCTTTGAAAGTTGCTTTCTAAGGTTAGCTCTAAGCGAATTAACATCGGTAATTGCTGCTTTTTCAAAGTTACCTTTAACAAGCTGAGCAACTAAGTTATTTTCTAATTCTTGTTCTGACTGATAGGCCACATTAACTCCTTGTACTTCTAGTCCTTAAACAAACATCTGCTGCAATAAGCCTTTTTTAAAGGTTTGCGTTAGTTCAATTTGTTGGTGTACCGCATCTAGCTTTTTGTCTAATGCCTCTGCAAACTCAGCAATTTTGGCTTGTTCTTCATTACAAGGCATTGCAAATTTTATATTTTTTAGTTCATTAAAGGACAGTACTACCTGGGAAGTTCCAACAGCCTGCCTGCCAAACTTATTTTTATGAAACCTTGAAAGCTCTACAAAGAATTTATTCTGTTCATTCTTCATTTTAAATACTGGATAATATGTACTAATTATTCCGGTATAGCCGAGTTCATTCAGGTTAAAAAAGAACTGTCTGTCATCACTTCTTGAACGGTAAGTTAAATATCCATTGGGAATAATGTTAAATCCTAAATTAGAACGGTCTGTTATTCGTCCTTCACCATAATATTCAGACTGTTTCATTAGCCCAGTTCTGGAGGAAGTCAAAACTTCAAATTGGTTTTCTTCAGTAGATCTTTCCTTATATTCTTCAATCCAGTTTCCAATCCTTTCCTCTTTCCACGATGGAAAATTATTACCTGCTTCATCTTTAAAGCTAATTTCTTGATTAAACAGCTTCTGCATAACACCTTTTTTATATTCAACAAGTAAGTTGTATTTCTCTTTAAGTATTACCAGCCTATTATCTAATAGCTTAAGAAACTTAGATATTTTTTGTTGCTCGTCAATAGAAGGAAAAGGTAGTTTGATCTTTTTTAGTTCGTTTAAGGATAGTACTGTTTGAGATGTTCCTACACTTCTTGAACCTATATAAAAAGAGTGGACGCTACATAATTGTGTGAAAAAATAACTATCTACGTCATTTAAGGCAAAAACAGGGTAGTAACTACTAATAATACCTTTAAAACTAAAAGGGTTGATATTGAAGTAAAAGCGACGATCATCACTCCTTGAGCGATAAGTTAGTTCACCAGGAGAAATCACATTAAACCCTATATTTTCTCTAGAGGTGATTCTTTCATTTCCATCATAGTAATCTGTTTGCCTCACTAAGCCATTTCTAGAAGAGGTCAAAATTTCATGTTGATCTTGAACAGACGACTTTTCTTTCTTTTCTAAAATTGCATTACTAAGAGTTGAAGTTTCCCAATCACTATTAAATTCTGGAAACCTAATCTTTGGTTGCTTGGAGAATTGCTTCATTATTATTCTCCAACCAAACCAGCAATATTTAGTTGTTTACAGAATGAATATATTTCAGCATCTAAATCAACCATTGTTTTATCAATAACTTTAACTTCTTTAGCTACTTTATCTATGTTAACTGTTGGTTCAGGTTCAAACATATCCACATATCTAGGAATGCTTAGGTTAAATTCATTATCTTCTTCAATATCCTTTGTTTTTGATACATAAGAAAAATGCTTTTTAAAATTTCTATCTCCGTAAGCATTTAAAATATCTTCTAAATCCTGCTCTCTTAAATAACTTTGGTTAGTCGTTTTTCCAAATTTTTGGCTAGCATCAATAAATAGAATATTGTCACTATGTTGACGGTTTTTCTTAAAAACTAAAATGCAAGTTTGAATTGGTGTTCCATAGAAGATGTTGGCT
Organism: Pseudoalteromonas sp. T1lg75; assembly: GCF_002964705.1. Taxonomy (GTDB): domain Bacteria; phylum Pseudomonadota; class Gammaproteobacteria; order Enterobacterales; family Alteromonadaceae; genus Pseudoalteromonas. The sequence goes on from NZ_PQCD01000062.1 coordinate 51,369, forward strand.
GGCAAACCAATTACCGCATCGAGGTAATTCTTATCTTTAATTAAATGTTTACGGATATGCCCCTCAGCAGCACCTCTGAATAAGACGCCATGCGGCAATACAACGGCCATAGTGCCATCATCATCAAGTTGATGAACCATATGCTGCACAAAGGCAAAATCGGCTTTTGAAGCTGGAGCCAGCTTACCGTAATCCTGAAAACGCTCATCGGTTAAAAAGCCAGGCGCTGCACTCCATTTTGCCGAAAACGGAGGGTTTGCTACCACCGCTTCAAAGCGCTTTTCAATATGGTGTGGCTGTTCTAACGTATCGTCTTGTTGAATATCAAACTGGCGATAATGCACTCCGTGCAAAATCATATTCATGCGAGCAAGGTTGTAGGTACTAGGGTTAGATTCTTGTCCGTAATAATTACCGACTTCTTTAACTTCTTTGGCGACACGTAGCAACAATGAACCTGAGCCACAGGTTGGGTCGTAAACGCTTCGCAATTTGTCTTTGCCCATAGTTACCAGCTTGGCTAGAAGTTTGGATACCATTGGCGGAGTGTAGAACTCACCAGCTTTTTTTCCTGCACCAGAGGCGAATTGACCGATTAAGTATTCGTAGGCATCACCTAATACATCAATTTCGGTTTCGTGATGTAAGAAGTCGATATCATCTAAGTGAACAAGGATTTTCGAAATCAGCTCGTTTTTGGCTTTTTCCGTTTTACCTAGCTTGTTTGACGTTAAATCTAAATCATCGAACAGACCATTGAAGTCATCTTCAGATGCCGTACCCATGGTGCTTTGTTCGATATGGTTAAGCACTTCAGATAAGGCTTCTAGGATAAACTCACCGTTTTCACCTTTTTGCGCAAGCACATGGAATAGCTCGCTCGGCTTTAAAAAGTAACCTAAGTGATCAATAGCTTCTTCTTGGATGGCCTCTAAGTATTCTTTGCCTTCATCGGTATTTTCATCGATAGCATCAAACTTAATACCGTCTTCTTTTAAAAGCTCATCAGCGTATATATCCATACGCTCAGACAAATACTTGTAGAAGATAAACCCTAAAATGTAATCACGAAATTCATCGGCACTCATGTTGCCACGTAAGGCGTTGGCAATATTCCATAACTGCTTTTCGAGTGCTTTTTTGTGTTGTTCAACCATCTTGGTTCCTGTTCCTAGTTAAGTTGTTGGCCTGGTGTTATTGAGAAGTCGATTAAATCGACCAGGCTGTTTTTATTCTTCAAATACAATTGGTACTCATCGCCAGTTAACGTTGCATTGTCTGTACAATCAACATTCCACTGGCGGAGTAAGTAATTTGCTAAAGCGGCTCGAACCTCAAGGCGCAGCATGCCCTTTGTCATGCCGTAGTCCATTTCAATAGCCTTGCTATGGGGAAGTCTTGGATGAGGTACTAGCTGCAATTCACACAGCGAATTCCAAGCACTATCCATGTCGACCAGCTCATTACTTTTAGGCTCCGTTTCTTGCAGTTCGATACGCTTGAACCGTGTGCAAACAAAATCTCTAAACGCTTTGCTTTTACGATCATATGCTCGCACATGCCACCGATGGCCGTTATTAACAATGGCATGTGGTACTAACTCCCGTTTGGTTTCACCGCTGCTAAGAGACTCATATTCACACTTAATCGCTGAATTCGAGTAAATCGCTCGCATGATGGCCGAAATGATTTCAGCGTTTGGATGAACCAGCCGAATCGCATCAAAGCATGCCGATGACTTCTCTTGTGGCAACGAGAAGCCATCTCCAAAGCCTTTAGCTAATGTTCTAAGGGTTGACTCAGGATCGTGTTCGAAAATGGCTCTGAATACGTCTGAGCGCACATATCGCTTATTTTCATGCATGAGCACAGCATTGTCTGGTGCTAATTCTCTATATAGAGAAAGATCGCGAGTACACGAAGCTAAGCCAGTTCCAAATTTTTGTATCAAGTCAGCCCTTGCTATTTGCCCAAAAAATTCAAGACTAAAGTCAATAAAAGCAAGACGTTCACGCTGTGCATGATTCAGGTTTTCTAGCTGCATACTTTGATAAAACCAAGTTTTAATCAAAGTACATTAGCTTAAACGGCTAAAAGGAGCAATCAAATTGATGTAATCACTTTGATTGCTTTAAAGTTGATGTGGTGTAGGCTAATCAATAATTGATAAAACGAAAGTAGGAAAAGCGATGGATCCTGAATACAGCTCAGACAGCCTTAATTCATTAATCAATGGCTGTAGGCATATGTAGTTGTATTAGATATTACGTATAGCTGGGGCAATGCCCTAGTTCCAAAGAGCTTAAGAAATCTTAAAAAATAATACTTTAAAGTTGCCCAAACTTTTAATGCGCTGGCCTTTTTGCCCCAACCCAAGCAGCTCTGAACGATAAACTGTATTAGTCCTAATTTGTTATTAACCCATATTTACTTTTTCAACTTCTTCTCCAGTTGCTCGATCTGATCTAGTAAGAGCAATTCTCTAGCAAGAGACTGGTACAACTTGCCCTCGACATCCCCAAGGCGAGCTTGAAGACGCTCAACTTTACGCCGCTCCCTATTAAATTTTTCCTTAGTAGACAACGTACTCTTGATACTTGCAGCCCTATAAGACTCTATCAGGCTAATGACTTCTTGATGCTGTGGCCGATTCTTTTTTAAATAGCCACTATCAAAGCCAGCTTCTTGACTAATAACAGCCGCAGTAACCTTATTCCTTGGAAGATCAATGAACTTAGATATTACTGGTTTGTTTGCCTTGATACGCTCTAATGCCTCAAAACACTTTGTTACTCCTTTGCTCATTTGTGTTTCCTATGTTCACGTTCTTGAAATGCAATTAATTCCCTAAGTTCTGCCTCTACAACTTGATACTCTCCGGAGTCCGGCTCTAAGAGTTCTATATACTTAGTTAACTCTATAATTTGCTTGGACACATTCTTAGGTTTAATCACAGCATTAGAGCAAGCCAAGCAACTTGTAAATTCTCCAAGCATGCGGCTATCGCATTTTTCAACATTAGTACACCCTCCTAACAAAGTTTCACGGTAATAAACCTCGCCTCTACTCACAGCTTCTTTAGTTTTCTGCCGAACAGTTAGAATGTCTACTGGACTCTCTTCAGTTTTGATATCACAACGCTGTCTCTGAATGTAATTACTACTCTTGCCATAAAGTTGATCGTCGGTGCGAATAAGCTCCGTGATTAAACTCTCAACTACAACTGCAACCCGAGCCTCTTTATAATCAAATACAGTATGTCCGCGAGGTAGGTCGAACGTGTTCGTTTTAGGGTTAAAGTAACCAAAAATAGAACTAATATTTTCATAGTTCCGACAATAATATTTGGTCATACTAGAAGCTATATGTTTAAACTGAACAGTCAACGTTGGAAGTGACACAAAACCTGAGTTGGCAGCATAGAATGCCAATGAACGACGAAATTGGTGCGCAGTTATTGGCCAGGGCTCACCTAGGACAAACGAGTTACCGAGAAGCTGTTCATCTGGGTTTGTCGCTCTTAGAACGTCTAGATCTTCCTGCCTTATTATGAGAGAGCTATACCACGTTGGTTGATGTTTTTTGGGCTTAAATACAGTTCGAACTCTAGATTTACCTTTAAGATGATTAGGGCTAACAAAAAGAGTATTGCTAAAGTCTTTATGCTCAGAATTAGCAAAGCCTAGATTTATCGCTTGAAGAATGTTAACTGCCTCCTTGACATCTTTGTTGGCCAACCAGCTCGCAGCCTCCTTGATACCAGTGTGCTTTGTTGTGTACGAAACAAGGTTAAGGCTCTCAGCCTGAATGGCAACACTACCATCGTTATCAACAACCGATGGAGAGAGCACCTCTTCGCGGATACAGTTAAAAGGCATATTAAGTGCTTCTGATATGCGCATACCGGTATACAGAACTATGATATGGAGACAAACATATTGAATTTTATATAAAGAAGTAATAAGTGTAGCTAAACTTGTTACGCCGTATCGTTTTACGAGTAGCTCACCCAAATGGTGCTTTTGAACGAGCTCCGGAACAGTCAAACTATAGTCTCTCTTTGAAACACCCAGCCGTTTTTGACTAGAGTACTCACGCCCGACAGATTTATTCTCAAATTCTGTAATCAAGTGGGTCAATCGCAGTGAATAGCGAGCAATCAATTTAACATCACTAGATAAGCCATTAACAAACTCAAGATATAATCCTCCTGGAATTACCGGGTGCTGATTATGACTTCGTGCTTTCTTTTCATCAAAATCAATGGACAGCACTGTAAAGCCAAGGTACTTCTGGCTCACTGTGCGAAAGCTGTTGAAGGTATCGATTACTACTCTATTCGTATAAACCTTTGGGTTAGTTTTTGCATATAAAGAAAAGTAGTACGCATTGGAAAATAAGTCCCTTAAAGTGAGCGCGTGAAGATTTTCCTTAGAGTTCACTTTGATACAGAAACGCCCCATTGCACCTACTACATAAAAATACTTTCGAAATGCAGCGACCGAAATACGGCCGAAGCGCCCACCTCTCCTTACGTATAGAAGGGTTAAAAGGAAATGTTTTGCTTCTTCCAGCACCTTATTTTCTATAGCGCCATAGTTGCTGCCTATTCCAAGGGTTCGCTCGAAATCAAATACTGGTTCTTTATTTGGGGATAAAGAGTAAGGACTGAGATCCCATATATTATTTTTGTATGTACTCAAAACCCCATTACTGTCTTGGCTAATAATAATACTCGGATCTGGCAAAACTTCAGCCAAATAGACGGGTTCTTGTTTTGCATGTTCTTTGGATATTATTTGGTAGAGCTGGTGCACATATCGCTTGCTCAAAACATTACTCCCATTGACTCGTAACGCCGCAACCTCAACTCCCAAAATGGAGTGAGCTCTCCTAGCTCCCAAACCTTCTTGTAAAGCTTCTCATATGTTTCAAGCGCAAATGATGAGGACGACTTAACATGTGTCAGGATTGCATTCACCCTGATGTGAAGCTTCGAAATATGATCATAATGCGCTTCTAGGTATAAGCCCTTACTTTTTAAGCTACTCACCACAAATGCCAAACTAAGTAACTTATGAATATCGGTTTCGTCAGCGTGACAACAGTAATTAGCGCAATATAAGCAACCATATTGTGTTTTACAGTCAGCTTTAATTAGCGGGGTCAGTTCGCTGTCAACAGGATTATTAAAATCGGAACAATGGCCTGTAGAAATCGGAACATCAGCACCAGCACCAATTGGCGTCTTCACATCTTCAATTTGAACGACTTTAATCTGCTTGGTGGCCTCTTTTACACTCCTCCAGAATGTCACCATTTCTTCGGCTTGAGCACTAGTTTTTGTATTGGTATAAGTATTGAGATTCATTTTCTCACTATGGTTAAGCGAGTCAGCAACCACCTTCGAAGGTACACCTTTCTCATGCAGTACAACCGTCTTTATTCGTCGTATTTCTTGTGGAGTTAACGCTTTCATTCCTTCAGGAAAGAACTTTCCTCTGAGCCTTTTATAGACACGCCCTATGTCATCTGCTATTAACTCCCTAAGAAATGGGGGGGTAGATGAAAACTTTCCAGAGGGCGTCACTACACGAATAAATAAATGTTTCAGCTCATTTTTCGGCATCATTTTTACAAGCCAATTTCTTAACGTTAAATAGCGTTCTAATACTTTGACACCTTCTTTATGCAACCGATAGGAGGTAGGCTTTCCTTTAGCTCGAAATTTTATTGTTTTGAATTCATTGGAGTATTCGGACTTCTTAGATGAAATGCTGTCGACGTTCTCAATTTTAATTAATTCAGTTCTGCTTATACCAGTAAGTATTAAGAAAGCTTCTAGGTAGCAACAACAGGCTAAATCAGCAAACCTCAGCCTTACATGGCTTAACATATTCTCGTTATTGCGTCGCATATTTATAAGAGCATCTTTAATAGTCCAAAGCTGTACCTTACGGACTTTGAGAGGAACTGATTTTACTCTTTCAGGCGCAATGACTACACCAAGTTCATAATCATAGCTATCAATCAAGAATTTTGTATGCTTAGTTTTTACATATCCTTTATCGTTAGGGAAGATGAAATATTCTCGTCCCAGAAACTCCATTTTAAAGGGGAAAAACATTTCACCAGCCACCAGGTTAGTTAATCCCTCGGCTATATCAACTAAAGCCTTAAGTACCTCCCCAGCTTCTTTTGGTGATCTTACCTCCTTCACAGCTCTCAGAGTTTTAAAGGAATAAATGGCCTGTTGTAAATCAAAGCGAATGTCCCCTTTGAACCTCAACTCAAATAAACCCAGCAATGTAGCTTGTAATGAACTAGCTGTCTTTCTGGACCATTTCAACCCACCTGACTTCATTTGCCTTTCTATCTCTCTCGTCCAGAAGACGTAAGCTTTAATAGCATTGACCTTGCTCTCCATAAAGTAAGCATGACCATTTTTATTGAACCACTCTGTAAAATACAAAGCTCTCTGTAGCTTTATACTTTTTGTATTCTCGCGATTTGGGGAAATATATAAATAGTCGAATAAACCTTCCAAAAATTTAATTCGACCTGGCAGCACCTCACTAGAAACAGGAACGTAAACATTTTTATTACCAAAAAAGCCATCTGAAACAACATGCTTTTCAAAGCTTTTATATGCAATAATACCTATATTTAATGGCGCCACCCTCACCTCATCCGAAAGCTTAACGTGAACGGATTGTGGTGAAATAGTATCTATAGCCAATTCATTTAAACGCAAAATGACGGGGTGTAATTCACTCACCTCTTACTCCGGTCATTATTTTTATAATCTCAGACTTATTTGAACCAAACAAAGTGTTCTCGTATAACTCTTGTGCTTGAAGCCTCTCATTAACAGTTGAGAATAATTTTAAATAACTTTCTGTAGTTTCTCGGTGAGAATGATGTAATCGTTTTTGAATTAAACTAATATCGTCACCATGCTTCAACGCTCCCGAAGAAACTAAAGGTCTCAAAGACTCATAAAACTGATGAGCAAAAGTAGCTCTAAGCCAGTGAAAGCTAAAGTTTTTCGGGAGCGCAACATTAGCAGCAATAAGGCTATCCGTTATGGTTTTTGTATTTCCACCAGAGGGTCGAGTCCTAACTTTAAGGTATCTAGGATCGCTTTTTGCCATATAGTGACAATTTCCTTCCCTACTAAGAAAAAGATACATATCATCATTTTTAAGAATGTTACCGTGCAACCTTTCAAATTTTGCTACACGAGACAAGTACGCTTCACACTGTGAATAACGAATCATCATTTCAGCTAGAAACTTTGGAACATATAGTAAGTGTGGCTTACCGAATTTGGTATCAGCTCCATTAGTAGAGCATACATTAAGTCGATACATACCATCCTTGCCAAGATTGGATTCATTGAATTGTCTGAGGTGATGTCTCCTCAGCGTCAAAATTGTTTGTTTTCGCTCCCCCGTTAATAGAGCAATCAAAACCATTAGCCGTTGATCTACTTTAAGCCCTTCCCCTTCAATAGCGCTGAGAAGATTGTTGAATTCATCGCCGACTAATGGCCTAAGATCTTCTCCCTCATCCCTTATAAACCCCACTTCAACTTGTGTAGCTGGCTTTGTTAAGACAGTTTGGCTTCGTTTAATAATTTCTTTTTCTATATAACCAGTGTTAGTACTAATAAAAACACGAAGAGGCCTCGTTACATCGACACGCTCAATTTTAAAATCATGCTTGCCTCTATCAAAAATGTACTTATAAAAATCGTAAATAACTTTTGTTTTTTGATTTAGAGAGCGGCCATTAATTTCATCGCATTCAAGAAGAGACTTAAAGTACCGGTAAGTGGGCCTATTTATCGGGCGCAAGGCTGAAAAATCAAACAGTTCTATCGCTAATCCTTCGCAAAAAATCTTGTAATCTAACAGAGCCCAGGCTGAACGACGTAGCTTGTTACTTATCGACTGAGTTGAAGTAGAGTATTTCGCCATGTGAAACAGAAACATGTTTGCTTCTACCCATGATGAACCGTCTAACTCAAATAAGTAAGGCACTTGATAAATATTATTTTCTTTTTCAATCCACTCATTTGAAAATTCATGGATTTGATATAAGTCAGCTGTAACTGCATCAAAGCTTCCATTCAGACTTCTAGGGATATCCCTAGTGAACATTGAATTACAATGCTCGACAACAGGAATCACCTCAAGGCGCTGTAACCTACCTAGCATATTCAATTGCTCCAGAGTTCAGTAATCATTGAATAAATATTAACAAGCCCAAATATCTTAACTAGACATACTGAGCTACCCTTTGACTTGATATAAAATCAAGCATTTGACACCGGCACTATCCTTTCAATAAAGAATAGAATAAAAACAAACAAAAAAACAAAAAAAACCAATATAAATTAAAATTAATTGTCCATTTGAAATTTAATAAAAATCAAATTTATTGCCTATCTAAAATTTAATAAAATAAAAATTACCGCTCTTAATCTTTACACTTTAATAGCACGCATTATCAAATATTTATCTTGTTGTGTTGATTTAAAAAAATGTCATCTTTTAGATATTGCGTGATTGTACTGTTCGCATGTGAGCAATATGTGCGTGAACGGGAAAATTACCCTCTGACACCCGCAACAGTGCGTAATAATGTGTGTGAGCGGGAAAATTACCCTCTGGCGCCCACAACTGTGCGTGTAATGTGTGTAAGCGGGGAAATTACCCTCTGGCGCCCACAACCGTGCGTAATAATGTGCGTGAACGGGAAAATTACCCTCTGGCACCCACAACCGTGCGTAATAATGTGTGTGAGCGGGAAAATTACCCTCTGGCGCCCACAACTGTGCGTGTAATGTGTGTAAGCGGGGAAATTACCCTCTGG
>NZ_PQCD01000062.1:60258-362289 GCF_002964705.1 Pseudoalteromonas sp. T1lg75
GAAATTACCCTCTGTCGCCCACAACTGTGCGAGTGATGTGTGTGAGCAGAAAAATTACCTTCTGGCGCCCACAACCGTGCGTAATAATGTGCGTGAACGGGAAAATTACCCTCTGGCACCCACAACCGTACGTAATAATGTGTGTGAGCGGGGAAATTACCCTCTGTCGCCCACAACTGTGCGTGTAATGTGTGTGAACGGGGGAGCAACTCTTTATAATTTCACATAAGTGGTGAGGGATAAATATTATTTCCCGGCACATTAGCTATTTCATGTTAGGTTAGTGTTAGTATTTTTGAAATTAGTGAGGGTTAACGATGAAGCAGCAGCTGACACAAGATAAGATAATCTCTAAAGTCAAACTGTGGGCCGCTAAAGAAGCAACCACTCCAATATTGTTAATTTCTCAAGAGGACGGTTCATACCATATCGGCTACTATGCAGGGATGGGTAACTATGACCATACACCCATCGACAAGCTACCTCTTATATACAAAGAGGTTATCGAACAATTTTATAATTTAGGATACCTTCAAGAGGCAGGAAAGCCTTTTATGATCTATCCAGGCGGTTACCACTTTAAGAAGCTCGTATTGAATAAGAATAACAAGCTCCCATAATCGACTATAGAGTCCTTCCCAAGAACTGCTTAAGTATCTAGAAAACCGCTTGCAATTCATCTCAGCAGCGACGAACACCTCAAACTATAGGCTCAACGCGTAGTAAAAATACCACACGTTTTCGCAAGTAAGGTACTGAAAGTAAGTGTGTCACTGATTACATTAAGCGCGACATTAAAATTTAAGGTAACCAACCTACCTTAGACTCAATCATTTTCACAGAAGGTCCCTCGATACCAATAATCAGTACTGAAAACCAAAGGCTTGCTATGACAGCAACTTTATTCACTCAATAACCAGCGAATTCAAGCCTAATAAGAACCAACCTATATTATTAGCAGCATATGCAGATTCGTGCACTTATTTAAAAATTATTAAATAAACGATTTTATGAAAACCAAGTTATCAATGCCTACCTCTTACTACTTTTCTTTTTTTTCCTCGTGTCAATTTTAGAATCCACTATGTCATGTCCATCTGGCAAATCCCAGTTGTGTTTCGGATACCGCCCCTTCATCTCCTTTTGCACCTCGCGATAACTGCCCTGCCAGAACTGCGCCAAATCCTGGGTTAATTGCAGTGGGCGCTGTGCCGGCGACAGTAACTCCATTAATATCGGCAACTTGCCCTGTGCCAGCTTGGGGCTTTCGGTGAGGCCGTACACTTCCTGCATACGCACGCTAAGCTTGGCCGGACCATCAAGTTGATAGTGGATTCTATGGGTGACGCCGGAGGGCACGGTTAACTTGCTCGGTAACAGCTGCTCGAGCTGCTGTTGCGCCGGGTAATCCAGCAAACTCAGTAAGGCGGGACGATAATCGAGTTGCTGCAGTTGGGCCAGCGACTGCACCTCACTCAGATAGGGGGCCAGCCACCTAGGCGCCGCCGCCAATAAGCTCTGCTCGTCGCTGTAGGTAAAAGGCGCGCCCAGCAACTGCCCGGCCAGCAATAGGCGCGTTCGCAACTGCTGTGATTGTGGGTGCTTAAACAAGGCCCAGCCCTGCTTTTGCACCTGCCCGAGCCAGGCCTGACACTTCATTTGCGGACTAATGGCTACCGAGGAGGGCTGACTGCGCAGGGTAATGGCGCCGAGCTTAAAGCGGGTCTCATTGGTGAACTGCGCCGTCTTGTCGTTAAACTCACACACCTGTTGCTCGCTAAATAAATGCGGTAAATGCTCTTGTAATTGCTGGGGGCAAAAAGCGGTGGCAGAAAAGATCCGCTGGCCGCCTTGGCCGCCGACCTCGGCAATGGCCAGATACTCTTCATCGAGCCAGTGCTCAGCGGATGCCTGCACTCCAGCGCCATTACTCATCAGCATACCCTGACCACGGCGCTTGGCCAGACGATCCGGGTACGCCAGCGCCACCACCAGGGGCAATAAGGACATAGGCAGGGATTGGCACTGTGCCAACTTGAGCCTTTGCTGCCAATACCTGAGTTGCTGGCGAAATGCCGGATGAGGTCGATGCAGCTGCGCATTGAGCGCGGTGCTGAGCTCGGCGGCGGTGTTAATGCGCGCTTCCATCAAGGCGACAAAATGGACGGCCAGCTGCAAAAAACCCGGCCACTGACATTCAAACTTCTCGGCCTTATATAAAAGATGGGCAAAACGCAGTTCGGTGCCCATGGCATGCATGGCGCGCGCCTGGGGCAATAATTTGTCGCCCTCAAGTACCTCCAGCATCTGCAATAAGGCCTGCGCCTGTTGTTGTTGTGCCTGGGTTGGCGGGTCCAGCAGTTGCAGCTCGTCAATGTTTGCCCCCCACAGCTTGGCCTCGAGTAACAAGGGGCTGATATCACTGGTGAGCATCTCGGGCGCATCGTGACTGGCGCGGCGTTCAAGCTGCTCTTTGGCACCGAGGCGATAGACCACGCCGGGTTGCAAGCGCCCCGCTCGTCCGGCTCGTTGGGTGGCGGAGGAGCGGGAGATATTCACGGTTTTGAGCTCGGTGACCCCGGTTTTTAAATTAAACTCGGCGGCACGACGTTTGCCGCTGTCCACCACCACGCGAATGCCGTCTATGGTTAAACTGGTTTCCGCCACATTGGTGGTCAACACCACCTTACGCTTACCCTCGGGTGCCGGGGCTATGGCCTCTTGCTGCGCCTGTTTATCCAGCTCACCATAGAGCTTATGCACCTCGGTGTCGGCCGCTAAATCCGCCAGTTGCTCGCCCACGCGGTTGATCTCGCGCTGACCGGGTAAAAACACCAGCACACTGCCCTCTTGCTCGCTAAGCGCCTTCTTCACCAGCGGCGCCATGGCCTCTAACCAGCGCTCGCTTTGCGCCAGGGGTTCATAGACCTCGTCGATGGGATAACTGCGTCCCTCGGCAGACACCATGGGACAATCGAAAAACTGCTGATAACGCTCGCCATCCAGGGTTGCCGACATGATCAGAATTTTAAGGTCTTCCCTTAACAGCTGGCTTTCCAAGGCAAAGGCTAGGGCCGTGTCGGCGGCCAGGGAGCGCTCATGGAATTCATCGAAAATCACCAGGTCGACGCCCGCTAACTCGGGATCGCTTTGCAACATGCGGGTGAGCACCCCTTCGGTGACGATTTCCAGGCGCGTGTCGGCACTCACCTTGGTTTCCTGACGCAACCGCAACCCCACGCTTTGCCCCACCCGCTCGTTTTGTTGCGATGCCAAAAACTGAGCAATATTGCGCGCCGCTAAACGCCTGGGTTCAAGCATAATAATGCGTTGAAAGTGGCCATCGCGCAGCAATTGCAGCGGCAGCCAGGTTGATTTACCGGCACCGGGTGGCGCTTGTAATAAACACAAGGGGTGAGTACTGAGTTGTTCGATTAGCTGAGGGTAGCTTTGTTGTATTGGTAGCACGACGGTCACACTGAGCGATTCATGGCGGCTATTGTATGCCATTGTCCACTTGGTTTCACGACCCTAATCGATAGCCACATCGTCGTCGAATACGACCCGGTTTTTACCATTGCTTTTGGCCAGGTATAAACGCTTATCGGCAATATTCAGGCAATGATCTATGCTCTCACCGACCTGACGTTGGTGAGCACCTATGCTTAGGGTCATATGCAAGCTGTGGCCCTCTGTGTGCAGAGCGTTGTCCTGCAGATGTTGCATTATCTGCGCGGCAACCCGTTTGGCACTGCGCGCCGCGGTATTATGCACCACCAGCAAAAACTCTTCACCGCCCCAACGAGCGACAATATCGTCGGGCCCGGCCTGCTCCTTTAGAGTCGTGGCGATAAAGCGCAACACCTGATCGCCCACCTGATGCCCATAGCCATCATTGATCTGCTTAAAATTATCGGCATCGAGCAGCATATAGACGGCACCGGCGCCGAAACCGGACTGAGTCAGGCATTCCAGGGCATAACGGCGGTTACTGAGCTCGGTCATGGCATCGGTGCGCGCCAGTCGTTCATTAATCTGCAACTGCTGCATCAAAGCGCGGCTGTATTTATTGCGGTAGTACTCGTAAAAACCAGCCAGCACACAGAGAATGGCGAAACACAGCATCACACGCGCGGGAAAATGGTAATTCTCGTATTGGTACAGGCCCAGGTTTGGCGTAAAGACAAACAGCAGCAACACCACCGCACCCAACAAAATAAGGTCCACCGCCCCTTGCTTTAAACCGCGAATAAAAAAGGTCACCGGCGAGACGATAAATAACCACAGCGGTCCGGTACCATGGCTGCCTCCGGACACCACCAGGTATGACATCAGCGCATAAAGGGAGTACAGCATCAGCACCGAGATAAAGGCATCATGCTTTTTTATCACAAAGGGCAAGGCAAACACGACTACGGCGCTGGCCAACAGCAGGCTCAGAAGCAGGTAGCCATCGAGGTAACTGTTGATGGCCATGATCAAGGAGGTACAGGCGCCAATCGCGGCAAATACACGTAAAAAATGGGCCTTATCGGCATCGGCGGCATTAAAGGTATCTTTCACTGAACCGTACTACTTTTCCCTGTTATTCGATAACTTACTGTATCATAAAAACATTAATGCCCAAGTTCTGGGTTGTTAATATTTGTTCAGGGCGCATTGAAGGCATAAAAAAGGCGACCTAAGCCGCCTTTGTTTATTCGCTGTGAATCATCCTAGTAGTCGTAGCCCAGATTAGGCCCGAGCCATCTGTGGGCTTCCTCCAGTGTCATGCCCTGACGCGCGGCGTAATCTTCAACCTGGTCGCGCTGAATGCCCGCCACGGCGAAGTACTTGGAATCAGGATGGCTGAAATACCAGCCCGACACAGCCGCACCCGGCCACATGGCGTAAGAAGAAGTCAGCTTCATGCCAATGCGTTCTTCCACGTTCAACAAATCCCAAATTTTGGACTTTTCCGTGTGCTCCGGACAGGCCGGATAACCGGGCGCCGGGCGAATACCCTGATAATTTTCGCGAATAAGCTCATCATTGCTGAGCGCTTCATCCGTGGCGTAGCCCCAATGTACCTTTCGCACCTGCTCATGCAGATATTCGGCAAAGGCCTCGGCAAGGCGATCGGCCACGGCCTTAACCATGATCTTATTGTAGTCGTCGCCTTGGGCATCGAAGGCTTCGGCCAGCGCGTCTTCTTCCAGGCCGCCGGTGACGGCGAAGGCGCCAAAGTAATCCGGCGTGCCCTTCGGCGCGATATAGTCAGCAGGCAGTAGTTGGCAAAGCCCTTTTTCTCGGTTTGCTGACGCAACTGACACGAACGTAACAGCACCTCGGTACGGCATTCATCGCGGTAAATTTCGATGTCGTCACCAACCCGGTTGGCCGGGAACAAACCTATCACGCCTTTTGGCTGTATGCTGCGCTCACGGGCAAACTTATCGAGCATGGCATTGGCATCGGCAAACAGCGACTGCGCCTGCTCGCCCACCACCTCGTCATTAAGAATGCGCGGATACTTACCCGCCAGCGACCAGGTCATAAAAAATGGCGTCCAGTCGATATAGTGACGCAGGGTGTCTATGGCCACATCGTGAAACTCCTGCACGCCCAGCTTACTGGGAACAGGTGGCACATAGTTTTGCCAGTCCAGCTTGGCATGATTGGCCCGCGCCTGTTGCAAGCCAATGGGCTTGGAGCGCGGCTTTTTACGCGCCTGTTGCTCACGCACCTTCTCGTACTCGACCTTGGTTTTGGCCAAGAACTCCGTTTTGGCGGTTTTGCTCAATAGGTTGGAGGCCACGCCCACGGCGCGGCTGGCGTTATTCACATAGATCACGCCCTTGTCGTATTGGGGCTCAATTTTCACCGCCGTGTGGGCCTTAGAGGTAGTGGCACCACCAATCAGCAGCGGGATCTCAAAGCCGCGACGGGTCATTTCCTTGGCCACGTGCACCATCTCGTCAAGGGACGGGGTGATGAGGCCGGATAAACCGATGATATCGGCGTTTTCATCGATGGCGGTTTGCAGAATCTTCTCCGCTGGCACCATCACGCCCAGGTCTATCACCTCATAGTTATTACATTGCAGCACCACGCCGACGATGTTTTTGCCTATGTCGTGCACATCGCCCTTCACCGTGGCCATAATGATTTTACCATTGGTTTCACCGGCTTGCTTTTCCGCCTCGATATAAGGGTCGAGGTAAGCCACCGCCCGTTTCATTACCCGCGCCGACTTGACCACCTGAGGCAGGAACATCTTACCGGCGCCAAAGAGGTCACCGACCACGTTCATGCCGTCCATCAGCGGCCCTTCGATCACTTCGATAGGCTTGGCAAATTGCTGGCGACAGGTCTCGGTGTCTTCTTCGATGTAGTCTGTGATGCCTTTAACCAACGCATGCTCCAGGCGCTTTTCCACCGGCCAGGAACGCCACTCCAGGTCTTCCACCTTCTCCGCCTGCGCCATGCCCGAGTACTTGGGCGCCAGCTCAACCAGGCGCTCGCCCGCCCCCGGATCTTTATTGAGGATCACATCCTCAACCGCATCACGCAGCTCTTTGGGAATATCGTCATACACCGCCAACTGGCCGGCGTTGACTATGCCCATGTCCATGCCCGCTTGAATGGCGTGATACAGGAACACCGAGTGAATGGCCTCGCGCACCGGGTTGTTACCACGAAACGAGAAGGACACATTCGACACCCCGCCGGACACCTTACAGTGCGGCAGGTTTTCTTTGATGCGGCGGGTGCCCTCAATAAATTCCACCGCATAGTTATCATGCTCTTCGATACCCGTAGCCACGGCGAAAATATTGGGGTCGAAAATAATGTCTTCCGGCGGAAAGCCGAGCTCATCGACGAGAATGCGATACGAGCGCTCGCAGATTGCAAACTTACGGTCGGCGGTTTCCGCCTGGCCGGTTTCATCAAAGGCCATCACCACCACGGCGGCGCCAAAGCGTTTCAGAATTTTTGCCTGCTTGCGGAACGGCTCTTCCCCTTCTTTGAGGGAAATGGAGTTCACAATCGCCTTACCCTGAATACACTTGAGGCCCGCCTCAATCACCTCCCATTTGGAGGAGTCGACCATGATCGGCACCTTGGAGATATCCGGCTCCGAGGCGATCAGATTAAGAAACTTCACCATTGCCGCCTTGGAGTCCAACATGGCTTCATCCATGTTGATGTCGATCACCTGAGCGCCGCTTTCTACTTGCTCGCGGGCCACATCCAGGGCGGTTTCATAATCTTCTTCCATGATCAGGCGCTTAAAACGCGCCGAGCCGGTGACATTGGTACGTTCACCGACATTGGTAAAAATGGCTGTATTGGTCATTGCTGTTGGCCCCTTAATTCAGATTACAGGCTTCAAGGCCACTGAGACGCATGCGCACCGGCAGCTCGGGGAGCGCCCGTGGTGCGGTATTTTTTAAGCCCTCGCTAAAGGCTTTAATATGCTCCGGCGTGGTACCGCAGCAACCACCGACAATATTAATAAAGCCCTGCTCGCCCCAGTCGATGATCTCCTCGGCCATGTCTTCGGCTTCCAGGTCGTACTCGCCAAACTCATTGGGCAAACCGGCATTGGGGTGCACCGAGGTGAAGGTTTCGCATACGGTGGATAACTCCTCCACATATTGGCGCAGCAGATCCGGACCCAGGGCGCAATTAAGGCCGATAGAAAGCGGCTTAATATGACGAATGGAGTTATAAAAGGCCTCGGTGGTTTGTCCCGACAGGGTTCGGCCCGAAGCATCGGTAATGGTGCCGGAGATCATCACCGGCAAACTGGTACCGGCCTGCTCGAATGCTTCTTCCACCGCAAAGGATGCCGCCTTGGCATTAAGGGTATCAAAAATGGTTTCGATCAAGATCAGGTCGGCACCGCCTTCCATCAACGCTAACGTAGATTCGATATAGGCCTCAACCAACTGATCAAAGGTGATATTACGATAACCGGGGTCGTTCACATCCGGCGAGATGGAGCAGGTCTTGGACGTGGGCCCAAGCACACCGGCCACATAGCGTGGCTTATGCGGCTCCCTGGCGGTAAATTCATCGGCCACCTTACGGGCCAAGCGCGCCGACTCGAGATTAATCTCGCGGCTTAGACTCGCCATGTCGTAGTCTTCCATGGAAATGGTGGTGGCATTAAAGGTGTTAGTTTCAATAATATCGGCACCGGCTTCGAGGTACTCGCGATGAATTTGCGCAATCACCTCGGGTTGCGTCAGGCTGAGCAGATCATTATTGCCCTTGACCAACACATGCCAGTCTTTGAAGCGCTCGCCGCGGTAGTCGTTTTCCTCAAACTTATGTTTTTGGATCATGGTGCCCATGGCGCCATCAAGAATTAAAATGCGCTGCTTCAGCGCCGCTTCGAGGGCATGACGTTTATTCGGCATAATTATTGGTCCTTACATCCTGGCTCACCAGATTAATATCATAGGGCGTGGTTTGATACACGTAGTAGTTTAGCCAGTTGGAAAATAACAAGAAGGCATGGCTCTGCCAGGTTTTCGACGGTTTTAGCGCCGGATTGTCCTCGGGAAAATAGTTTTTCGGTTTATCCACATCCAAACCCTTGTCGACATCGCGTTGATACTCTTTTTGCAAGGTATCGGCGTCGTATTCCGGGTGCCCGGTCAGGTAGACCTGTGAGCCGCTTTGGTTTTTAAGTAAGTAGGCACCCACTTCATCAGAACCGGCAAGCACTACCAGCTCTTCGCACTCGGCAATTTTATCGATATCGATATGACCGTAACGGGAATGCGGCACTAAAAAGCGATCGTCAAAGCCGCGGGTGAGCGCGCCGTGATCGAAATAACATTGGTGCTCAAACACCCCGCAAAGTTTGTTGGCCTGGAGTTCGCGTTTAAGGCCATGATGATGGAATAAACCGGCATGGGCGGCCCAACAACTGAACAGGGTGGAGGTAACATGATGCTCGGCCCAATCGAAAAACTCCTGTAATTCCTGCCAATAGCCCACTTCATCGTATTCTAGATGAGCCAGCGGCGCGCCGGTGATGATCACGGCATCATAGTTAGTGTCTTTCACATCGCTGAAATAGCGATAGAACATGTCCAGGTGCTGCTCGGAGTTGGCGCTGGATCTGTGAGTATCAAGACGCAGTAAGTCCACGTTGACCTGCAAAGGCGTATTGGCCAGCAAGCGAATAAACTGCACTTCCGTTTCTACCTTATTCGGCATCAGGTTCAATATGGCCAAACGCATGGGCCTGATCTCCTGCGTGCTGGCACGACTTTTCGGCATCACAAAGACATTTTCTTGGCGTAATTGCGAAATCGCTGGCAACGCATCCTGAACCGTAATAGGCATAATTGGCTCCAATCTAAAGCTAGAGTAGCTATTATGACTAGAGTCATGGAAATTTCAACCTCTAGATGTTTAGACGTCCATTTAAATTTTACAGCGACTCCCTCCCTTGCCATAATGCCGCCCATCAAACTAAATAAAAGGGGCCCAAGGTGGGATTAGGAGAAATAGCAGCGATCAGTGCCGCCGTAGTCTGGGCGTTTTCCACCCTGCTTTACAAAACCTTTAGCCATCACCTGTCGCCCTTACAGCTCAATGTCAGTAAAGGCTTACTTGCATCCCTGATGATGGTGGCAGCCATTGTTATCACCGGAGATTGGCAGATCCCGCAGCAAGTCGCCGCCTGGGGTTGGCTTATCGCCGGTGGTATTATTGGTATCGCCATCGGCGACAGCGCGTATTTTGGCGCGCTGCGCAATATTGGTCCGGCGCGCACCCTGGTCATAGAGTCGCTCGCCCCGGCACTGGCGGGCATACTCAATATCCTTTTATTAGGCCACTACCTGTCAACCTTGGCCTGGGCAGGTATTATCGTCACCACGGCCGGCGTGGTGATAGCCATTAAGCCACAGCACGCCTTACCAAGCCTTGATAGGCGTCACTATTTTATCGGCGTGTCATTGGCGCTGCTGGCGGCGCTGTGCCAGGCCACCGGCATGGTAATGTCGAAAGGGGCAATGAACCTCGAGTCCATGAGTAGTTTGTGGGCGGCAATGATACGCCTTGTCTCGGGCACCCTCACCGTGGCTTTGGTGGTGGCGCTGATCAAACACTCGGACCTGTATCAGGCAATCCGCTTAAAAGGCATAGATAAGAAGCATTGGTTGTTAGTAGCGGTATTCTTCGGCACCTTTATTGGTCTGTGGCTGCAATTAGCCTCGGTAAAATACACCGACCCAGCCATTGCCCAAACCCTCTTTGCCACCGCCCCGTTAATGGTGATGACCTTCGGCTTTTTTAAACGTGAGCCGGTGAGCGCAAACATGATCCTCGGCGGCGTTTTAGCTCTAGCCGGCGTCGGCATTCTACTGGCAAATTAATACCTATTCCCTTAACAATTCTTCAAATTTTATGGAATGGCTTTTAATCGCCAGTCTCAGCAGCTCATATGACTCTGTGATTTGTAGCTTTTCATAAATATTGCTTTTATGGGCATGGACCGTCTTAACCGCTACATTTAACTTTTTTGCTATTAACTTTACCGAGTAACCAATGGCTAAAAGGTTAAAAACATCCCTTTCTCTTTGTGTCAGCTTCTGCACTTTGCTGGTCGAATCACTATGAGAGTTATAATAGATATTTTTAATAATATCCTGACCTAAATAACTATCGCCGTTTAGCGTACGCCTTATCGCCGTGATTATTTCATCGGATGCGTTTTGCTTGGATAAATACGCATTTGCACCAAGATTAATTGCTTCACTGACGTAGGGGTCGTTATCGTACATGCTCACAACGATAATTTTAGCCTCCGGAGAGCACCGCTTTATCAGGGGGATTAGACCTAGCCCATTCTTATCCGGAAGTGATATATCTAAAATAGCAATATCAAATGTACTAAGAGGTAGCTTCTGCTCTGCCGCCTGAAAGCTCGAGGCCTCTAGTGTTACGGTATGTGTATCATTGAGCTCGAGTAAGCGCTTGAAGCCTTCCCTGACAATGGAGTGATCATCTATGAGAGCGATATTAATCATGAATGTAAGCAATCCTTTTATACCAGAGCACCATTAAAACGCATCTGATCTAGAGACACAATTTTATTGACACTAAGGAGGGGTCCGTAAACAACTTAACGCCACCAGTTTAAGAGGTTTACCCAATAGATTACCTGTTCGTAACCTCTATAAAGACACCCAAGAATGGGTTAAGCTGGATGAACTCCAGCACCATAACCTCCCAAAGCTCAATATTGTGCAATTAATAATGAAAAAAATAAGTTATAGATACTTGGGTATTTTCTTTATTATCTCGGGCGCTTACTCTTCGCTTTGGTATCACTCCTGGTACCTACCGGTGAGCTTCGCAGTAATTGACAATACCGCCAGCTGGTTTTTACCGGCTGGCTATCGCTTTGCGGCTTTTTTATTCGCACCAAAAAGATATTGGCTGGCTATTATTATTGGCGAATGGACCGCTATCATCCTAATAACTAATGAACGCGGCGAAATACCCGCCTTAAGTAATTTCATTGCTACTACTTTCCCCGCGTTATTTTATTTATGCGCCGCCCACTTCTATTTAAAGCTTTATAGAAAGCCCGAATTAAAAACAACCCATCAGGTCTTTGGGTTAATTATGGGTGCTATCTGCGCTGCTACACTGACATCAGTAACACTGACCACAAGCATGATTTACCATAATGAGCTGGCGACGATCCCTAAGACTGAGCTCTTTACTCAAACGCACCTGCTCAACGCAACTGCATTTGCCTTTGGCGATATTGTTGGGGTACTGCTTATTTTGCCGCTGAGCATCTTGCTCGTAGAGATCTACGGTAAAAAAAAGCCTTCCTTAAAAATCACTAACAAAGGGATCTTTAAGATTTCATTTTCGCTTGCTCTATCCTTGTTGGCCATCTTAAACATCAATCAAATACCTTTATATTATATAAAAATACTCTCGGTGACTTTCGTGATAGCGGCATCTCATAAATGGGGCTGGAAGGGAGCCACCTTAAGCGTGTTCGCTATGTGTATTTTAGTTGTGTATACCGCTCTGAGAACAGATGTAGCAATTTCGGTCATTGAAAACCAAGCCTATTTAATCACCATTGCATTTACGGCGCTCATTTTAGGCGCGGCAATCACCCAACAAAAAAGCGCAAATACAAAGCTACAGGAACAAAACTCAGCACTTAACAGATTAAATACCCGCTACAAAGAGCAAGCAAAGAAAAACCAGTTACTCGCGACAAAAGTCGTTGAGATCCAGGAGCTGGAGCGTAAAAAAATATCAACAGAATTACACGACGATATTGGCCAAACCTTAACAGCGATAAGAACGGAGATAACCATCTTAGAGCAGCTCACAAAGGATAAAAAAGTACTCCAGTCTGCACTCAATCTGCGCGCTCTATCGAACAAGGTGTATAACGTTACCCGCAACCTGATCATTTTATTACACCCTCGAGAGCTCAATGATTTAGGTTTGCAAAAAGCCTTACAAGGTAGGTCCTTAACTAAATTACTTGATAGCGCCGGGATAAATTACCACTTAAATATTGCAAGTGACTTAGATAACTTATCGGAAGATAAGAAAATTGCCATTTATCGTATTATTCAGGAATCTTTTAACAACATAGTCAAGCATGCCGCTGCAGATAACGTCTATGTTGATTTATCTATTAAACAAAACCGGCTTCGACTCTCGGTAAAGGATGATGGCAAGGGCTTTGAAACTAAGAGGAAGGAGGCGTTCAATGGGGGTTTTGGCTTGCTCGGTATTGAAGAAAGAGCTTTGGCGCTAAAAGGAAGTTTCCAAGTAGATAGCTCAGGGTCTGGCACACACCTACTAATACAGCTTCCCGCTACCTAAGAAGTTTTCCTAGTCTTTTTAGGAAGTCTTCCCCTTAATTTAAAGACATCGATTTGTAAAACTAGCGACTGTTAAAAAGTTGTTACTGACCTCTCAAATAATGAGCTTAAATAATCGCTTATCATTTGTGGAGTCACATCGTTTACAAGGAAATAATTGATGCCTAAGTTAAAGCTCCTCACCTCCCTGTGTTTATTCTCCACCCTGATCAGCGGCTGCGGTGGTGGCGGCAGCAACAATGAAACACCTCCGCTCTCAAGTAACTCCGCTCCCAAGGTTAGGTTATCTGATATCAGCACCGATGAGGGCCTTTCACTGAGCATTAAGGCTGATGCAACGGATGCCGATGGGGATGCCTTAACCTACACTTGGTCACAAACCAGTGGCAATGAGTTGACTTATACCGTCACAGGTTCAGAACTCCAACTCATAGCACCTGAAGTTAATGAGGACACAAACTTTACCTTCGAAGTGAGCGTGTCGGATGGTATTGCTTCTACAACTAAATCAATGACACTGTCGGTAAGAGATATAGATTTAACACAGCAAGAAGCGTACGAGCAGCTATCTCAACTAGTATCAACAATTCCAGATTTGGAATGGCATCATTTTGGCGATATCGATTTAGGGGGTGATGGTGACTTGGACATTATTATCACCCGCGATATGAATAATGGCACCTCCCAAAATGCTACGGCCCTTATTTACGATTCTAAAGCTGGCTACACTATCAAGGAATTAAATATTGCGGCGGTTGCTCGTCGCATTGTAGTTAGTGACTTCAATAAAGATAACTTAGACGATATTTACCTTCCTAACCATGGGCGCGAATGGGGCGCTAACGACGAAATTGGCGGTAATAATAGTATTTGGCTGCAAGCGGATAACAGTGATCTCATCAGCACAGGTCAATTTGATCATATAGCCGATTATACGCATGGCGGATGCACTCTTGATTTCAATAATGATGGAGCGGTGGATATATTTGATGTCAATGTTTATCAACAAGCTCCCCGCCTCTGGCTGAATGATGGGCAGGGCAATTTTAATGAGCAACCCAACGCCTACCCAGAAGATTTAACAGCGGTTACTTTTACCTGGTGTGTGGCCGGTGACTTTAATAAAGATGGTTTTGACGACGTTATCATGGGCGCCAATAGCGGCAATGATCTGCAAGATGGCGGTGGCAATCAAGTTGGCAACTCACATGTGTTTTTAGCAGGTAACGGGACAGAATTTTCATATTCTGCGAACACCAGTTTAATACCCACCAATATAGCTAACCCAGCAGGCAATGATCCAGAATTTGGGGGAGCCTGGGCGGTAGCCACGGTTGGCATGGAAATTATTAACTACAACAATGACCAGTGCTTAGATTTTATTAGCTATACAACAGATTATTTATACCAACATCACTTTCAAGTTTGGGAAGGAAGTTGTGATGGCAAATTCAAAAACGCTTTTAGTCATCACAGCGAGAAAGACACCGCCGATGAAATTAATGTCGCAGGCTTAGGCTTTGCTGTCAGAGATATAAATGGTGATGGACTTCAAGACTTTTATACCTATGAAAATCACACCCCCATAAACGACGTAACCAAAGAGTTTGTATTTATTCAAACAACCGACGGTAACTTTTCTCAAACTGAGTTCACTAAAGCGATTGGCTATAACCTGTTACCAAGCCATTGGCTAGGTCTTAAGTGGCTAGAGTAAATTATCCCGAGTACTCTAACTTGAATCGGAGTGATTGGGGTATGTACTAAACCAGGCATAGCAATCACTCAGTTCCGCTGTTTTCAAGCTGGATTTTAAACCTATACTGGCCCCCTAAATCAGGCCCTATGCGTTGACTGCTCCGTAGCCGAGACTCTACAATAGCGGCTGATAATTTTAGTCATATTGCAAAGGTTCCTTTCATGGTTTTACCTGATAAGTTTATTTTCTCGATGAGTCGAGTGTCTAAGGTTGTGCCACCCAAGCGCACCATCCTAAAAGACATTTCTCTGCACTTTTTCCCTGGCGCAAAAATTGGCGTACTTGGTCTAAACGGCTCGGGTAAATCTACCCTGCTACGCATCATGGCCGGCGTTGATAAAGATTTTGAAGGTGAGGCCCACCCTCAACCGGGCGTGAAAATTGGTTACCTGCCGCAGGAACCGGTGCTTGATGAAAGCAAAACAGTGCGTGAAGTGATTGAAGAAGCGGTAAGCGAAGTTAAAAACGCCCTGACTCGCCTTGATGAAGTATATGCCGAATACGCCATGGAAGACGCGGACTTTGACGCCCTGGCCAAAGAGCAAGGCGAACTTGAAGCCATTATCCAGGCCCATGATGGTCACAACCTGGACAACGCCCTGGAGCGTGCCGCCGATGCCCTGCGTTTACCTGCGTGGGATGCGAAAATTGAGCACCTTTCCGGTGGTGAGCGTCGCCGTGTAGCGATTTGCCGTTTGCTACTTGAAAAGCCAGACATGCTTATTCTCGACGAACCGACCAACCACCTGGATGCAGAATCGGTAGCCTGGTTGGAGCGCTTCCTACACGATTACGAAGGCACAGTAGTGGCGGTAACCCACGACCGTTATTTCCTTGATAATGTAGCCGGTTGGATCCTTGAGCTTGACCGTGGTGAAGGTATTCCATGGGAAGGTAACTACTCATCTTGGCTAGAGCAAAAAGATGCCCGTTTGCAACAAGAGCAAAAGGCAGAAAAAGCACGCCAGAAGTCGATTGCTCAAGAGCTTGAGTGGGTGCGTTCAAACCCTAAAGGTCGTCAGGCCAAGTCTAAGGCGCGTATGGCCCAGTTTGCCGAGCTACAGCAAAGCGATTACCAAAAGCGTAACGAAACGAACGAGCTGTTTATTCCACCGGGTCCACGCCTGGGCGATCAGGTTATCGAGGTTAAAGGTCTGAACAAGAGCTTTGGCGATCGCCAGTTGATCGACAACCTGGATTTCAACGTGCCTAAGGGTGCCATCGTCGGCATTATCGGTGCTAACGGTGCCGGTAAATCGACCCTGTTCAAAATGCTAAGCGGTGAAGAGCAGCCGGATAGCGGTGAAATCACTATCGGTGAAACCGTGGAGCTGGCCACCGTGGATCAGTTCCGTGGCAATATGGACGAAACCAAGACCGTATTCCAAGAAATCGCCGACGGCCAGGACGTGCTAAAAGTGGGTAACTTCGAGTTCCCAAGCCGTGCCTATGTGGGTCGCTTTAACTTCAAAGGCAACGACCAGCAGAAGTTTGTTAAAGACCTCTCTGGTGGTGAGCGCAACCGTTTACACCTTGCCAAACTGCTTAAGGCCGGCGGCAACGTCTTGCTACTGGATGAGCCTACCAACGACCTGGACGTAGAAACTCTGCGCGCCCTGGAGAATGCGATTCTAGAATTCCCGGGCTGTGTGATGGTAATTTCGCACGACCGTTGGTTCCTGGACCGCATCGCCACCCATATCCTGGATTACCGTGACGAAGGTCAGATCAACTTCTTCGATGGCAACTACACAGAGTACGAAGCCTGGTTGAAGAAAACGCTGGGCGCCGATGCGGCACAGCCCAAGCGTATTAAATATAAGAAAATTGGTTAATTAACCAATTGCAAAAGCCCCAGCAATGGGGCTTTTTGTGCTTAGGTCCCATAGACAAAATTACTCGGCGCCAGCTAAACTGAACAAATACCCTGCTTTTTAGGAATGCTTATGCACGAGCGTCGCCACTTTACCCGGGTGCTGTTTCACCGCCCAGCCCTAGTTACCGACAATCAACATCAGTACCACTGCCAATTACTCGACCTCTCTCTTAAAGGTGCCCTGATCAGCCACCCAGAGAACTTTAACCCAACCCCCGGAACTAACCTGCAACTGAGCTTCACTCTCGACGAAACCGATATCGACATTCAGATGAATACCGAAGTCGCGCATATCGAGGAGCTGCATATAGGTTTACGCTGCACCCTCATTGACTTAGATAGCGCCGCTCATCTCAAACGTCTTATTGAACTTAACGTCGGGGATGATAAGCTATTGCACCGAGAGCTGGTACAGCTAGCCTCGGTGGAACAACAATAAAACAGACTCAGTGAGAGCAGCAATTATGATCATGGAATCCATGCAGGGGTTTATTCCCTTTTTGATGTACTTTGGCCTTGGCTACCTTTTAGTTTTGGCGTTTTTGTTTTTATACACTTTGGTCACACCCCACTGTGAGTGGACCTTAATGAAAGAAAACAATGCCGCCGCCGCAACCGCATTTAGCGGCGCCTTTATTGGTTTTACCCTACCGGTTGCCAGTGCCGCAGTGAACTCGGTATCCATTATTGACTTCGCTATCTGGGGTGTCATTGCCGGTGTCATGCAACTTATTACCTTTTTCCTAGTGCGCCTGTACATGCCTAAACTGTCGGAAAAAATTGCCGATGGCCATATGAGCGCCGGTGCCTTTTTGGGTATTGCGTCACTTGCGACCGGGATCCTTAACGCTGCTTGTATTACCTACTAGGGAGCAGTGATAATGAAAAGGACTAATAAGTTAAAACTGACCCTGATGCTTGGCGCCACGGCAGGACTCAGTGGCTGTGGCGACCCGGACGAATCGGCCTTGCTCTTTAACGATGCCGAAGATTGTATGAGCTTTGGTGTCGAACAGGACGTGTGTCAGGCACAGTACCAGGAAGCCCTAGCTAATCACGCCATTGAAGCGCCCAAATACGTCAACGAAAACCTCTGCGAGAATGACTTTGGTTTTGACCAATGCGAACAGGAAGGCAGTATCTGGCGGCCTATTATGGCCGGCTTTATGATAGCCGCGGTGGCCGAAGCGGTCGATGAAGGCCTCGACCTGATGAAAAAGAAAAAGCGTAAAAAATACGCCTACCTGGGTGGCAGTTACTACTCGGGTGCCAAACCCCTGTATCGCTCCCGCGATGACTTTTTCAGTTTTCGTAACGCCAACAACGACTATATCGGCTCGGTTAATAACCGCGGCACCACCATGGTGAAAAAGTCCAAGATCCACTATACCAGCAAGCCAAAATCTGTGACCCGCTCACGCGGCGGTTTTGGCCGTCGTGCCGCATCACGCAGCAGCTTTGGTGGTTAGATGTTTCGCCAACCCATCACTGAGCGGCCAGACCTGGCCGCTCAGGCCGATTACTTCGGCTTCGAGTTCTGTAATATCGATGGCGAAAAATACTGGGACGAAAGCGCCTACTATCAATTTACCCTGAAGCAAATTGAAAACGACCTGGAAGACCCGACCAACGAACTGGAGCAAATGTGCCTGGAATTGGTCGATAAGGTGGTTCGAGACGAATACTGGTTAAAAAAATTCGCCCTGCCCGAGCGTTTTTGGGATCTGATAGCCACAAGCTGGCACAATAAAGAACCCAGCCTCTATGGCCGCATGGATTTTAGTTACCACGGCACAGGCCCGGCTAAACTGCTGGAATACAATGCCGACACCCCCACCTCGATTTATGAAGCCGGCTTTTTCCAATGGTTGTGGCTGGAACAACAGGTGGACAGAGGCGTGTTGCCAAGGCGTGCCGATCAGTTCAATAGTATTCAAGAAGCGCTGATCAACCGTTTCAACCATTTTAGTAGCCAAGATGCCATCCACTTTGCCCACAGCCGCGACTCCATTGAGGACAAGGGCACGGTGGCATACCTACAGGACTGTGCCTATCAAGCCGGTATGCCGACGGTCAGGATGGCCGTGGAAGACATAGGTATCGATGCCAAAGGCCAGCTCACCGATCTCGAAGACACGCCAATCACCCAGCTGTTTAAGCTATACCCCTGGGAGGAGCTGTTTTTAGATGAATTCGGCCCCCAACTGTTAAGCTCGGACACCCTGTTTGTAGAGCCACCCTGGAAGGCCGTGCTCTCAAATAAGGCCATTTTGCCGCTGCTGTGGCAAATGTTCCCCGACCACCCCAATTTACTGCCTAGCTATTTTGCCGGGGAGGAAGGTGATGGGCTTGAGCAGGGCTATGTCAGCAAACCCTTATTCAGCCGTGAGGGGGAAAACATCACCTGGGTACATCCCAGTAGGGGTCGTGTTCATCAAGGCGGCAGCTACGGCGGTGAGGGCTTTATTACCCAGGCCTTAGCGCCCCTGCCCGTGTTTGCTGGCAACCATACCTTGATCGGTTCCTGGGTGGTGGGTCATAAAAGCTGTGGCCTGACGATCCGCGAGGACAATGGCCCCATTACCAAGGACACCTCGCGCTTTGTACCCCATATTATTTTGGGCTAAGCATTGCAGACTAAATTGCAGACACAAAAAAACCGCTTACTTGAGCGGTTTTTCTAACTCTGGTTACAGAATCTGATTCTCTTTCCAGGCCTGCTCTTTGGCCATGCGCTTTTTACGCTTGTCGCACGGGTCGTCGCAGTCACAGGCTTTTTCAATGCCTACAGAGCCCAGGCCACCACAGCTGCTGGCCATTGATTTGCGTTGAACGATAACACCTACCGCCATCGCCGCGATAATAATCAAAAGCAGACCAAAGGTAAGAAGAAATAGCTGCATTGTCTGTGCCCCTTAAAAATGACAATCAACGGCTGAGTCAGCCACGGGCGCTATTATACGCCCGCTTTAACCTGACTACAAATATGGCTTAAACGCTGGACTTGAATAGGTTTTTAAACCTTCCGGTGTTTTGCTGATCAAATACACGGGTAAGTTATTGGCCTCGGCATAGGCTTTAGCGCGCTCCGTACCCATTACCGTTAGCGCCGTAGCCAGGCCGTCGGCGGTCATGGCGCTGGGGTGTAACACGGTCACAGACACCAGGTCGTGCTTGATTGGCATACCGGTTTGCGGGTCGATCAGATGGGTGTATACCTCACCGTCCATCTCGTAGAAAATACGATAATCACCGGATGTGGCCACACCTATAGAGCCTAATTCAAGTGCGCGATGCATTTTGCGTTCACCCCTAGGCGCATCCGGCTGCTCAATGGCAATCACCCAGGGCTTGTTACCGGGTTTTTGCCCGGCTATACGCATCTCGCCGCCAATCTCCACCATGTAGTTGGTGATGCCCTGCTGCTCAAGTAAGTCTGCCACCTTATCGATACCAAAGCCTTTAGCGGTCGCCGAAAAACTCAGCTCCAGGCCGTCTACCGACTTAGCTAAGCCCTGCTCATTGAGAATCAGCTTATCGACGCCGATATTGGCAATCATGGCATCGAGTTCGGCTTGCGTTGGTCTCTGCGTTGGGCGCTTATCCGGACCAAAGCCCCAGAGATCAATCAAGGGTCCCATGGTCACATCCAGGGTCTTGGTAGAGAAGCCCAAGCGAATTGACTCGGCCGTCACGGTGCGAAAGTCGGGGCTGATGGCCATCACCTCACCGGCTTTCAGGCGATTAAACTGGTTGATTTCCGAGTCGGGAATATAGGTCGACATGGACTGGTTTACGGCTTTTAAGGCCTGCTCTATGTCACCATGCAGGTTCAGGGTCGCCAACTGCTCGCCTGGGGCATAAAGCTTGATGTTATAGGTGGTGCCCATGGTTTTACCGTGCAGCAGTAACTCTTGCTGCTCGGGCTCACCGGCCTTATCACAGCCGCTTAGTAAACCCAGGGTAAGGGCAAAAAACACCAGGGTCATAACACGAAGAATAGGTTTCATCTGCAATACTCGCGTGAGAAAAAGAAAAGGCTCCCTAACCTTAGCTAGGAAGCCCTTATACCTAATGTTAACGACTATACATCGTTAAATTAGCCGCCGAAGTCATCCAGTAGGATGTTCTCGTCTTCAACACCTAAATCTTTAAGCATGTTGATAACGGCCGCATTCATCATCGGTGGTCCACACATGTAGAACTCACAGTCTTCAGGCGCTTCGTGGTCCTTCAGATAGTTGTCGTACAATACGTTGTGGATAAAGCCGGTGTAACCTTCCCAGTTGTCCTCAGGCTGAGGATCTGAAAGAGCTACGTGCCATACGAAGTTATCGTTTTCAGCAGCTAGGCCGTCGAAATCTTCTACGTAGAACATTTCGCGCTTAGAACGTGCACCGTACCAGAAGCTCATCTTACGCTTAGAGTTAAGACGCTTAAGCTGGTCGAAAATGTGTGAACGCATAGGTGCCATACCTGCACCACCACCTACGAATACCATTTCTGCGTCTGTGTCTTTCGCGAAGAATTCACCGAATGGACCAGAAATTGTTACCTTGTCGCCTTCTTTCAGTGACCAGATGTACGAAGACATCTTACCGCAAGGCAGGCTTAGGTTGTTTGGCGGCGGAGTCGCAATACGTACGTTAAGCATGATGATGCCGAACTCTTCTGGGTAGTTAGCCATTGAGTACGCACGGATTGTTTCTTCGTCAACTTTTGACTCTAGGTTAAAGAAGCCAAAGCGATCCCAGTCTGCACGATATTCTTCAGGAATATCGAAGTCAGCGTATTTAACATGGTGAGCAGGCGCTTCGATCTGAATGTAACCACCGGCACGGAAAGGTACAACCTCACCTTCAGGGATAGCTAGTTTCAGTTCTTTAATGAAGGTTGCCTTGTTATCGTTAGAGATAACAGAACATTCCCACTTCTTGATACCGAAGATAGACTCTTCAAGTTCAATTTCCATGTCGCCTTTAACGGCAACCTGACACGCAAGACGACAGCCATGACGGGCCTCACCTTTTGAGATGTGGTCAAGCTCGGTCGGTAGGATATCACCACCACCCGATTTCACATCTACGCGACACTGGCCACATGAGCCACCGCCACCACAAGCAGACGATACGAAAATACCGGCATCCGCTAGTGCACCAAGTAGCTTGCTACCCGGTGAAGTTTTAATTGCTTTCTCAGGATCGCCATTGATCCCGATGGTGACGTCACCTGTGGGTACTAGCTTAGATTTAGCTGCGATAATAACTAAAACCAAGATAACCACGATAGCGACGAATACACCTACGCCTAAATATACCTCAAGCATGATTTCTCCTCGCTACCTTATAGTGAAATACCAGAGAATGACATAAAGCCAAGACCCATAAGACCTACGGTGATAAAGGTAATACCTAGACCACGTAGACCGTCTGGCACGTCTGAATACTTCATCTTCTCACGGATACCAGCAAGCAATGTGATTGCCAGTGCCCAACCTACACCTGAGCCCAGGCCGAAAACCACGGACTCACCGAAGTTGTAGTTACGCTCTACCATGAAGGATACTGCACCGAAAATCGCACAGTTTACCGTGATCAATGGTAGGAAGATGCCCAGCGCGTTGTATAGCGGCGGGAAGAACTTATCCAGAGCCATCTCTAGGATTTGTACTAGGGCAGCAATAACACCGATGAAGGTTAGGAAGCGTAGGAAGCTTAAATCAGCTTCAGGGAAGCCTAACCACTCAAGTGCGCCTGGTGCCAATACCGCATGATAAACCACTTGGTTTACCGGTACCGCAATACCCAGTACGAAGATAACCGCAATACCTAGGCCTAGAGAGGTTTTTACTTTCTTAGATACAGCTAGGAAAGTACACATCCCCAAGAAGAAGGCAAGCGCAAGGTTTTCAATGAAAACCGCTTTAACAAATAAGTTAAGATACTGTTCCACGACTCGCCCCTTATTTCGCTTCTACTTGGTCTTTCTTAAAGGTACGAAGTACCCAAATGAATAGACCGATGATGAAGAATGCACTTGGTGGAAGGATCAATAGACCCATAGGCTGGTACCAGCCACCGTTTTGCACCAGTGGAATGATTTCCACATCGAATAGTGAACCTTTACCGAATAGCTCACGGATGAAACCAACAGTCAGTAGCACTACAGAGTAGCCAAGACCGTTACCAATACCGTCTAGGAAAGACATCATTGGTGGCGACTTCATTGCGTATGCTTCGGCACGACCCATTACGATACAGTTGGTAATGATTAGACCAACGAATACCGATAACTCTTTTGCCGTAGCATAAGAGAAGGCCTGTAGTACCTGGTCAACCACGATTACCAATGAAGCGATAATCGTCATCTGTACGATGATACGAACGCTTGATGGGATCTGGTTACGGATCATCGAGATAAACAAGCTTGAGAACGCTGTTACCAAGGTCAATGCGATCGACATGATCAAAGCATTTTTCAAGCTTGAAGTAACCGCCAGCGCAGAACAAATACCTAGTACTTGTAGGGCGATTGGGTTATTGGCGAAGACAGGTCCAAATAGAACCGACTTCATTTCTTTAGTATCAGCCATTATTTCAACGCTCCTTCACGTACTTTCGCAAGGAAAGGACCAAAGCCATGATCGCCAGTCCAGTAGTCAACCGTGTTATCAACACCGTTTGACGTCAGTGTTGCACCAGATAGACCATCAACTTGGTGAGCATTCTTGGCGCCGTTTTTCACTAGATCAACTGGCAGCTCTTTCTCTTTCCACTGGGCCGTCCAAGTTGGGTTTTGAATTTCGCCACCCAGGCCTGGAGTTTCGTTGTGCTTGTAGAAGATGATGTTTTTAACGGTTTCACCGTCGTTTTCTAGCGCTAGGAAACCGTACATTACACCCCAAAGACCGTAGCCCTGGATAGGTAGAATGATAGAGTTCACTGAGCCATCTTCGGCGCGGCTAATGTATACCGGCGCTTCAGTTGTACGACGTTGGATACCTGCTTTATCTTGAGCTTTAGTTAGCTTGATGCTCATTGCCGCATCGAACTTACTCTTCTCAAAATCGTACGCTTTAATCCAAGCGCTACGAGCTTCTTCGTTGTCAAACTGCACCTGTTGGCCGTTTTCAACGTTAACAACCAGAGTCTCGATGTTCTCGTCAAACGTCGATTGAACGTTTTTAACGCCGTCAAAACCGGCTGCGGCTAGGATATTGCTTTGAATATCTTTAAGCTTGTTTTCTTGCTGTAGTGGACGTAGTTGTACTGATGCAAACGATACGATAACCGCACACACCAAACATAAAGACACTACTACACCAAGCGTTTTACCGATTGATTCGTTATTACTAGCCACGTGCCAATCTCCTCTTGATGTTTGACTGCGCTACGAAGTGGTCGAATAGCGGTGCAAATAGGTTAGCAAATAGGATTGCTAGCATCATGCCTTCTGGGTACGCCGGGTTCACAACGCGGATCATTACCACCATGAAACCGATCAACGCACCGTATGCCCACTTACCTTTATCGGTGAATGACGCTGAAACCGGATCGGTTGCCATAAAGAACATACCGAACGCGAAGCCACCTAGTACCAAGTGCCAATGCCAAGGCATAGCAAATGCAGGGTTAGTTTCAGAACCGATGAAGTTAAGTAGCATTGCCGTTACCACCATACCTAGGAAAGTACCTAGTACGATGCGCCACGAAGCAATACGCACATAAATAAGGAATAAACCACCGATGGCGATAGCAAGGGTAGAGGTCTCACCTACAGAACCTTGAATGAAGCCGTAGAAAGCGTTCAACCAAAGATCCATGTTGGCGAAGTCCAGTGCACCTGTAGCCGCTTGGCCTAGGTAAGTTGCACCTGAGAAACCGTCAACCGCTGTCCATACCGTGTCACCTGAAATCTGCGCAGGGTATGCGAAGAATAGGAAAGCACGACCCGCTAGTGCCGGGTTTAGGAAGTTACGGCCAGTACCACCGAATACCTCTTTGGCAATGACAACACCGAAGGTAATACCTAGGGCTACTTGCCACAGTGGAATAGTCGCCGGCAGGATTAGCGCGAACAGTACAGAGGTTACAAAGAAACCTTCGTTTACTTCGTGCTTACGAACCGAGGCGAATACCACTTCCCAGAAACCACCCACGATAAAGGTCGTGGCGTAGATAGGTAGGAAGAAGCAGGCACCGTAGAACATTTTCGCACCCCAACCGGAATCGACGGTTAGTTCACCACCGAATAGTTGGAATAAAGCTACTTGCCATGAATCGCCAAGCGCAAAGCCGTTCGCTAGTGCGTCAGCAGCTTGGTGACCAATGTTGAACATGCCAAAGAACATGGCAGGGAACGTTGCCATCCACACTAAAATCATAATACGTTTTAGGTCGATGTTATCGCGAACGTGAGTACCGCCTTTGTTTACATAACCTGGGGTATAGAAAATAGTCGCTACTGCTTCATACAGGGCGTACCATTTTTCATGTTTACCACCGGCTTCAAAATGCGGTTCGATATCTTCTAAAAATTTCTTCAAGCCCATTTTAGCCTTCCTTCTCGATTGTTGTCAGGCACTCACGAAGGATTGAACCGTACTCGTATTTACCAGGACAAACGAAGGTACACAATGCTAAATCTTCTTCGTCTAGCTCCAATGCGCCAAGCGTAATTGCGCTGTCTAGGTCACGTGAAATAAGGTCACGTAATAGTAGCGTAGGCAAGATGTCTAGCGGCATTACACGCTCATAGTTACCGATTGGTACCATGGCACGCTTTGAACCACCGGTAGAGGTAGTCATGTTGAATAGACGGCTTGGTGCAAGGTGACCAAGGAAGGTACGCGTTACAGAGAACTTGTTGCTACCTGGCGCAATCCAACCAAATAGTTCTTTCTCACGGCCTTCAAGCAGTACCGACACTTGCGTGTGGTAACGGCCAAGGAACGCGTGTGGACCAATGGCGTTAGTACCAGAAAGCACCGAACCAGAAATAACACGGTTGTCACCGTCTTCTAGCTCGCCCGCTACTAAATCGTCTAGTGCAGCACCCATGTGGGTCTTAACTAGGCGCGGGTTCTTAACGCGAGGACCGGCTAAAGAAATCACACGACCGGTGTAAATTTCGCCACTTAGGAAAAGATGACCGAAAGCAATCACATCCTGATAACCTAAGTGCCAAACCTGCTTAGAGGCAGAGACTGGGTCTAGGTGATGAATGTGAGTACCTACAAGACCGGCTGGGTGCTTGCCACCAAACTCATGTACTTCAACAGAAGCAACCGATGAGCTAGGTACCTGCGCGCCCGCTTTCTTACATACGTACACTTTACCTTCGGTTAGACGTGAAACCACGGCTAGACCGGCTTCGAAAGCTTCAGCATTTTCGGCAATCACAACCACTGGATCAGCGGCTAGCGGATTGGTGTCCATGGCAGTAACGAATACTGAGCTAGGCTTAGCATCGACAGCAGGAACTTTGCTGAAAGGACGAGTACGCAGTGCGGTCCATTGACCAGACTTAACAAGTTGATCGACAACGGTGTCGCGATCTAGGCTTGCTAATTGGCCTTGGTCGAACTTGGCAAACGTTTCTTGCTCAGTGCCATTAACTTCAATAACAACTGATTGCAGTACACGTTTTGCACCACGATTGATTTCTTTAACTACCCCGGAGGCCGGTGCAGTGTAGATTACGCCAGGATTCTTTTTATCTTCAAAAAGAACTTGGCCTTTTTTGACTTGGTCATCCACACGAACTCGCATGGTTGGACGCATGCCGATGTATTCTTCACCTAGCACAGCTACTCGTTTAACGGGTTGACCGTCATGAATAACTTGCTGAGGTGCGCCCTCTATCGGTAGATCCAGACCTTTTTTTATGTTGATCATACGCACTTGCATTACATTAAAGGAAAGAAACTTAAAATCTTACCAACCACGCCGCTTAGCATCGGCCGACTGGCGCCAACCCGCGTTGTTAATCTAGGTCTATGCTCCCTTCGCGATGCCAAAAAACATCAAAATGAGCAATTAACAACCTACATCATTAATACAAACGGTATAAAAGAGCACCTATGTCGGTCAGTGTTCCAAGCAACGCAGCGAACTTGTCACATATCTGCCGAATTTTAACATCATTCACGGCGACTATGCGAGTTAAAAAGTAAAAATTATCCAAGGATCCGCGGCGCTCTCGAATGAATAAACTTCAAGATAGACCAAAGTCTTAATTTCGCGTGTTCATATGTAACTAATTACTTAGCACCGTTACCTGGATACAAAAAAGCCAGTCTTAAGACTGGCTTTTTTAGCAGATACAACCCAATTACAGCAGGTTGTTGATAGCTACGTCCGGGTTTACATCCGCGTCATAATCAACGCCGGCTAAATCGAAGCCAAACAGATGTAAGAACTCTTTGTGGTAACCCACATAGTCGGTCAGCTCGTCGATGGTATCGGTATCAACCGTATCCCAAATTTTCTGGATGCGCTGCTGCACGTCGTCTTCAAGCTCTTTATAGTTCTGGAACAGGTGGCCACCGTCATCAAAGCGCGGCGTTTCGCCGTACAGGTTCTCTTTGAACAACGCGGTAATTTGCTCGATCGTTCCTTCATAAGTGCCGTCTTCTTTCATCACTTTGAATAGCGCTGAAATATACAGAGGCATGATAGGAATCGCCGAACTCGCCTGCGTCACTACCGCGTTCAAAGAGCTCACATAGGCTTCGCCAGACAAGGCCGCCGTTGATGCTTTGATCTCTTGTGCGGCACGGTCCAGGTCTTCTTTTGCCTTACCAATGGTGGCGTGACCATAGATAGGCCAAGTCAGCTCTTTACCGATGTAGGTGTAAGCGGTTGTTTTGAAGTTATCGGCTAACACGCCTGCTTCATTAAGGGCCTCGATCCACAGCTGCCAATCTTCACCACCCATTACTTTTACGGTATTGGCGATTTCTTCTTCGCTGGCCGCTTCAACACTCACTTCGTCGATAACACGCTTTGAGGTGTTAAGGTTTTTAGTGGTCACACTCTCACCGATTGGCTTAAGCGTTGATGAGTAAGTTTCACCTGTTTTCGGGTCGGTACGACGCGGTGACGCCAGTGAATAAATAACCAGGTCAACCTTGCCTAGTTCATTCTTAATGGTGTCGATGGTTTGTGCCTTGATCTCATCGGAAAACGCATCGCCATTGATGTTCTTTGCCCAGATACCGGCTTCATCGGCAGCTTGTTGGAAAGCTGCGGTGTTATACCAGCCTGCAGACGCCGTTTTCTTCTCGGTACCTGGTTTTTCAAAGAACACACCCAGTGTTTTTGCGCCATGACCGAATGCAGATACGATGCGAGAAGCAAGGCCGTAACCAGTTGATGAACCGATCACTAAAACGTTTTTTGGACCCTGGCCCAAATCACCTTGGCTTTTTACATATTCTATTTGTTGTTGTACATGAGCCGCACAGCCTGCTGGGTGTGCGTTAGTGCAGATAAATCCACGGATTTTAGGCTTAATGACCATGATAAAATTCCATATCGTTGCCGAAAAATTAGCGCTAGTGTAGCGACTATTATCCACTACACAGGTCTGATGACTCGCGCCGAGTGTTTAATTATCAAATTTAGAACCACCTAAGCAGCGCGGCGAATCCGGGGCTTGTCCTTGTTTTTCGCTGAACTCTTCGGGGGTATAGGCATGAATAGCCAGCGCATGAATGTGCTCGCGCAGCTCCTGTGCCAGAATGTCGTTAATGGTGCGGTGACGTTGCAACAGCCGCTGTCCGGCAAATTGATCGCTGACCACCACCACTTTAAAGTGTGATTCACTGCCACGGGCATGCATATGGCTTTCATTTTCAACCCGCAGGTGTTTGCAGGGTATCCCTGCGCTGAGCTTTTGCTCGATACGCGTTTGCATAGACATAAATGACGTACCTGCCAACTAGTTAGGTGACGCTACTATAGCAAAGTCGAATCGATGTGGCGAAAGGTTAAATTGATGCGCCCCTGCGTAACCCTACGTTGCTTGGGCAGGCTATGGGCATAGCAACGTTGGCTTTGCCCCTTCATGAGCAGCAAACTGCCATTTGTTAATGCCAGGTCGGTTACCTCGCCACTGTCTTTGTGACGTAACTTAAACTTACGCAGCGCCCCCAAAGACAATGAGGCGATCACCGGCTCGGGGCCCAACTCGGGCTCGTCGTCACTGTGCCAGCCCATGCAATCTAGGCCATGGCGATAGTAATTAATCAACACCGCATTAAAATGACAGCCCAGCGTGCGATTAAGGCGATGGCGCATGGCGTCAAGCTCGGGCACCCAGGGCACAGGCTCGAAACGCTGCTGAGAATATTCATAAGCGCTGTCGGCATCTCCCATATAAACCTGCAGGCGTGGGATCGCATGCCACTTGCCAAACACCTGAATGCTGGGTTGTTGCCAGGGCAAGGTATCACGCAAATAGGCAAACAAGCGCTGTGCCTTCACCTCATCAAGGGCGTGAGCCTGGTAACTAAACATGCTTGGGGGTAAAGCCGGCGGCAATTGGTTGCTGTTTTGGGGGTGGGCGTTGGCACGCATCGTGATAAACTAGCGCCATTGTCAGTTAAACCTAAGTGCTCATGATAACATCAGCTCAACTAGGTGGTAATACCTACCACTTACATCGCTTGCCTTTACAACAGAAAAACCGCAGCCTGCAGGCATGGGACGCGGCCGATGAATACCTTATCGATTATATTAACGAGCATCATGGTGATGCCAAGCGTTTGCTGATCCTCAATGACGACTTCGGTGCCCTGGCCTGCGTCTTTAATCAATTAACTTCAGATTCAGTTAGTGATTCGTACATTGCTATGCAAGCATGGCAGCATAATCTGAAAGAAAATAACTTGAATACCGAGCAACTTACACCGCTGACCAGCCTTGAACCGCTCGCCGACGATTACGATCTGGTGATCGGCAAAATACCGAAAAACAGTGGCTACCTTCAGCACCAATTGGCGCAACTGTCGCACAAACTAAAACCGGGGACCCCCGTGGTCTTAGCGGGTAAAACCAAAGCCATACATACCTCAACCATTAATTTGGTGGAGCGCTATATCGGTCCTGCTACCACCACCTTGGCTCAGAAAAAGGCACGCCTGATCACCGCGACCATGCACAATAAGGCGCAGCCAAGCCCGTTTCCCAAACGTTGGCAACTGGAAGGCAGTGACTTCACCTTGGTCAATCATGCCAATGTGTTTTCACGCGATTCTTTGGACATCGGTGCGCGCTTCTTCAGTAATTACCTGCCGCAATCGAAAAAGCCAATTCGCATTATCGACCTTGGCTGTGGCAATGGCGTGATTGGCCTGCAAACCTTGCTGAAGTGCCCCGAGGCGCAGGTGACCTTTGTTGATGAGTCTGCCATGGCTGTGGCCTCGGCGCAGCAAACCATCCTAGAGAACCTGCCCGATGAACTGCATCGCTGTGAGTTTATTCATAACGATTGTCTGTCTGGCTTTGCCGCCCAAGGCTATGACCTGGTGCTATGTAATCCACCCTTCCATCAGCAAAATGCGGTGACCGACCACATCGCCTGGCAGATGTTTAACGACGCCAAAAAAGTATTGCGTCCCGGCGGTGAGCTTCGTATCGTAGGCAACCGACACCTTGATTACCATGAAAAACTAAAGCGCTTATTCGGCGGCTCCAAACTCCTTGGTTCAAACAAGAAGTTTGTCGTACTGAGCGCGAAAAAAGTAATAGGATAATTATGTTTAACCGTTTTTCACTGCTTGCCATTATCGTTTTGAGCACGGCACTTACAGGATGTAGCAACCGCTCGGCACAGGCCATCTTGGACCCTTATTACCAAAGCGGCCAACTTACCAGCTATAACCAGGCGCTGTCTTTGCAGGTGATTGACCAAAGAGCGAAGGCACCGACCATCTCCATCGCCCAGGGCGACAAACGTTATTTGATGTCCACCCCGGACTTAAATAATAAGATGCAAAAGGTTTTCACCCAAGCTCTGCAAGCCAATGGTGCTCATATCAGCGCCATGGCTAGCACCCATATGCAGGTAGCCATTCACACTTTAAATGCCACTGTGATGCAAAATACCGTGGACCATCATAGTGAAGCGCAAATCGCCCTGCAGGTGTTCGTCGAGCGTAATGGTAGCCAGTTCAATAAAATGTATAATGGCCAAAGCCAGTTTCGCGGCCCCTTTGGCTATGATCAGGCCAAGGTCGAGGCGCAACTGAATAAACTTATCGAACAGCTTGTGGCACGCATTATGAGCGACCCCGAGCTTAATACTTACATGCAAAAGGGAGCGTCATGAACACTCGCCTCATCAGTGCCTTATTTACCTTATGCTTAATGCTGACGCCATTCGCGCACGCAGCGGTGCAGGGTGAATTTGTGCAAAAGAGCAATTTATTTCCCCGCGTCGAGTTCACTACCAGCCTAGGAAAAATCGTTGTCGAGCTAGATCGCTCACGCGCGCCGCTGACGGTGAACAATTTCCTTACCTATGTGCAAGATGGCAGCTACAAGGGCTCTGTTTTTCACCGTGTCGAGCGCGATGAAGAAAACGACCGTGACTTTGTGATTCAAGGTGGCGGCTACGATAAAGACTATGATGGCCTGCATGAAAATGACCCCATTTTCAATGAAAGCGGCAGCGGTCTGAAAAATGATATGTACACCATAGCCATGGCCTACCAGGATCGTAAACCGCACTCGGCCACACGCCAGTTTTTCTTCAACATGGACAACAATGACCACCTTAACCCAGGCAGTGACTGGGGCTTCTCGGTGTTCGGTTCAGTAGTAGAAGGCTTTGAAACCTTAGATAAGATCATGCGCGTCGAAACCGATTTCCAGGAAAAAATAGGCTATTCCTATGTGCCTAAACAAGCGGTGATTATTTTTGACATCAAGGTGCTTGAAGCACAGCCGTACTAGATCTACCAGGGCGAGTCTAATCGCCCTTTTTCTTCTCGCTAATAATAAGAATAAGCATGAGCCACACAGCCCTCTCTTTACGCGACTTCACCCAACATTTTCGCGACCGCCGCTTGGTCACCGTGTTTATTTTTGGCATCAGCAGCGGCTTTCCCTGGGTGTTGATTGGCTCGGTCATGAGCGCCTGGCTTAAAGACGAAGGCTTAAGCCGTTCGATGATCGGCCTGTTCGGCATGGTGTTTGGCGCCTACTCCATTAACTTTTTATGGTCGCCCCTGGTCGACCGTGTGCGTATTCCACTGCTCACCAAGTGGCTGGGTCAACGCCGCAGCTGGATATTGTGCTGCCTCTGCATTGTGTTTTCCGCCACCCTGAGCATGGCGTTTGTCGATATCAGCGGACAACTTTTTGTTATTGCCCTACTGGCACTGATTATCGCCATAGCGTCTGCTACCCAGGATATAGCCATTGATGCATACCGTATTGATATTTTGGCGGAAAAAGAAAGTGAAAAAATGTCGGCGGCGGCGGCCATGGCAACCAGTGGTTGGTGGACAGGTTATGCTCTGCTCGGCGCCCTGCCCTTTTATGCCGCGGATATTCCCGGTGTCGACTGGCCTGATGTGTATTTGGCATTGGCGGTGATTGTCGCCCTATTGATCGTCTATGTCTTCTTTGCCCAAGAGCCCGAGTCGAATCGCGAGCTTGTGCACGCCCGATTAGAGCAACAGTATCAGCAGCAACTCGGTAAACACGCCACCGTTTTACCACGTTGGTTAAATATCGTGATTGCCTGGCTTGGGGTGACCATTATCGAGCCGCTGCGCAGTTTCTTTAC
Source organism: Pseudoalteromonas sp. T1lg75 (assembly GCF_002964705.1). GTDB lineage: Bacteria > Pseudomonadota > Gammaproteobacteria > Enterobacterales > Alteromonadaceae > Pseudoalteromonas. Next base: position 92,567 of record NZ_PQCD01000062.1, read on the forward strand.
CCGTAACGGGGTTAAAACCGCCTTAGCCTTACTGGCCTTTATCTTCCTCTTTAAAATTGGCGAGGCTTTCCTGGCACGCATGTCCATCGTCTTTTATAAAGAAGTGGGTTTTAGCAACTCAGATATCGCCACCTTTTCCAAGCTCGGCACCGCGGTACTCACCATTATTTTTGCCTTTTTAGGCAGCGTGTTTAATAATCGCTTCGGAATAGTAAAAGGTTTATTTATCAGCGGCATAGCTATGGCTGCATCGAACCTGATGTTCTCCTGGATTGCCGTTGCAGGACCCAAGCTCTCACTTTACGCGATGGCCATTGTTCTCGATGGCTTTACCCAGGCCTGGTCCTTGGTGGCCATGGTGGCCTTTATTTCCATGCTTTGTGACCGCGCCTTTAGCGCCACCCACTATGCCTTGCTTGCCTCCCTGGGCAATCTTGGACGCACCCTGTTATCGGGGTACAGTGGCGTGATAGTCGACGATTGGTTGCACGGTGATTGGTCGATGTTTTTTATTCTCACGGCGCTGATGGTAATACCGTCGTTGGTATTTTTGTTTTTGATACGCAAACGCTTGTATCAATTAGAGTGGCAGTTTCATGAAAATGGGCGTAAAGCCAAGGAGCAGGAATAATACCAATTCTGTTAAGTATGTGATCAGATATCGCGCTGGATAAATAATGTACTAACAAGGCGGGATTTTTTATATGTAGTTATTCTACATCGAAAAATTTCAACATAGTGAGCATGATATTTAGCCCGCTAGAATGACTCGCTATTTAAGTGAATTGGTATAAAACTATAGAGCCCTTCCTGGGCTCCAGAAAATAGGCTTTCAATGCTTATTTAAGTAGCGCTAACCCTTCATAAGGATCCACATCCAGCGCTTCACAGTAACGGATGAATTCAATCACGTCTAAACGACGCTCTTGGTTTTCAATTTTACCGATAAATGAATGTGGTGTGCCCAACACCTGCGCCAAACTGCGCATGGTATGGCCTTTCTCATGGCGTTTATCTTTAAGCCATTTGGTTAGTCTTCCATTTTCCTCGGAAGAAACGGTTTTACCCATCATAATTACATCTCCTACTAGATGAATCGATTGCTGTAAAGTTTCTATAATTATTAGTGAATGAAATTTGCCCGTCTCATTCAGCCAGTATTAAAGCACATGTCCCATTTTAGGTATAGCGTATGTACAAAAGTTTACCTAATTTCGGCGCGAAATAGTTTACATACCTTATAACAATAAAATACTACTGATAAATTAGATAGATAGCTCTAATTTATACGGCGTTCGCTAAGTCTTTAATTTTTCTTTAGAGGGTAGGAATTTTGCGCTAAGATTGAGTTAAATCATCATTTTTGGGGAAAAGATGTTTCGCTTGCTGTTTTTGTTGCCGGTAATTCTGTGCGTCGCCTGGTGGCTGTTTCTTAATGCCAACAATATTCCCCTAAAACAGGGCCGTAAGGGTTTCTTTTATATAATTATTTTCTCAATGTTCGTGTTAGGGTTCTTTACCTTTATGGTGTATATAACGAACAGCGATTTATAATCATCAAAAATAAAAAATGCCGCATAAGCGGCATTTTTTATTTTATCTTTGCACTGCGGTTATACGCTAAAGCTGGCACCACAACCACACGTAGTGGTGGCATTGGGGTTGTTTACGAAGAAACGCGAACCTTCCAAGCCCTCGGTATAATCCACTTCACCATCGACCAGGTATTGCAAACTCATGGGATCCACCACCAAGGTGACGCCATTTTTCACGATTTGCATATCGCCCGGGTTGGCTTCTTCGGCGAAAGTAAAACCATATTGGAAACCAGAACATCCGCCGCCGGTGACATAAACACGCAGCATTAGCGAAGGATTCTCTTCCTCTTCGATCAACTGCTTAACGCGCGCCGCTGCGGCATCGCTGAATTTAATTGGAACTTGCTCGGACATACCGTCTCTCTCACTACCTATTTGCCCAAATTATCTAATACCCGACTAAGTTAATCAAGTATTGGCTGCACCGCCTTCGTTAATCTCGAGCACGGGGGTCACAATACAAAGAAGCAAACCCTGATACTAAACAAGGATTTATTAGGTAACGTTTGATAAACTACTGATAATATAACTTCCCCCTTATTCAGCCTGAGGAATTGGTATGCATCTAGAGGCGCTGAGACGTCGCCTTGCCCGACCAAAAACATCGGCGCAACTGTGCTTATTAGGTATCGCCGCCGGCCTTATCGCCGCGGGTCTGATCATCATGTTTCGCCTCACTATCATCATAGCGCAAAACCTGTTTCTCGATGATTTTGACGACTTTACCACCATGGGCGAGCTACAACGCTTTTTGCTCCCGGTCGGCGCCGCCTGCGTGATTGCCTTTTTTGCCTACCTTACCGGCTTTAAGCACTACCGCCTGGGGATCCCCTTCGTGATCCACCGCATGAAAATGCATTATGGACAAATGCCGTTTTACAACACGGTCAACCAGTTCTTTGGTGGTGCTCTGGCACTGATCAGCGGCTTTTCGGTGGGCCGCGAAGGCCCCTCGGTCCATATGGGTGCAACCGGTGCCAGCATACTCGCCAATCAATTGCATTTGCCCTATAACGCCATGCGTACCCTCAGCGGCTGCGGTGTCGCCGCCGGTATTGCCGCCTCCTTCAACACGCCGCTGGCGGCGGTAATTTTCGTTATGGAGGTGGTTATTCGTGAATACAAGGTGCATATTTTCGTGCCCATCATGCTAGCGGCGGTAACAGGCGCCCTAGCCACACAATTTGTCTTTGGCGCCGACTCCGAGCTGGCGCTGATAAGCGTAACCCCCTTAAGTTTTTGGCATTATCCGTATTTGGTGATCTGCGGCATGACCTTGGGCGCCGTGGCCTATGCCTTTAATAAAAACCTGATGCTGATTATCCGCACCTTTAAACCCCTTTCCATGTTGCCGCGACTGCTGATTGCCGGGGTTATCGCCGGCGGCATCGGCTATCTGGTGCCCCAAGCCATGGGCTCTGGCATGAGCGCCATCACCATTGCCATGAACTCCCCGGATAATGTGCAGCTGCTGCTGACCATATTAATCGCCAAACTGCTGGCCACCTTATTCGCCATCGGTTTGGGGATCCCAGGCGGTATTATCGGCCCAGTCATAGGGTTGGGCGTGGTGATGGGCACCCTGATGTCCTTCTTTGCCCACCTTGTGGCTCCGGGCACGGATGTGGCCGGTACCTATGGCGTTTTAGGCATGGCCGGCTTACTCGCCGCCACCTTACACGCTCCCTTAGCAGCGTTAACCGCAGTGATGGAGCTCACCTCCAGCCCGCAAATTATCGTGCCCGCCATGTTGGTGATAGTGACCGCCTATGTCACCGCACTGCAGGTCTTTGGTAATCGCTCCATTTTCTTGCAGCAGCTTGATTTTCAAGGGCTTACCTACCAGGTTTCCCCCGCCAAAGAGGCACTGCAAAAGGTGGGGATCATGGCGGAAATGAATGAAAACTTTAAGCTGCTCTACTCCGCCGACAAGGAGCTGATCAAGGAGTCTCTGGCGCACCTTGATGGGCAAACGCCGCTTATCGTCTACGACGAAGACAATGGCTACCGCCTGGCGGAATACGATTTGAACCTGATGTCACAAGAGAACATCAATATTCTCTATGTGGAACTCGATGGAGTAAGCTCACAGGCCACCTTGGCCGACGCCTTTGACATTCTTAAAGACAAACGCAGCGGTGCGGTCTATGTGTATGATATGCACGATGAAAAGGAAATCGTTGGCATTTTACGCTGGGATCAAATTCGCCACATTCTCACCATTCGTAACGCCCTATTATAAAAAGGAAGCACCATGACTTTAGTGTTAGTTTACAAAGCCCTGCACCTGTTTTTTATGGTTGCCTGGTTTGCCGGTATTTTTTATTTACCCAGGCTCTTTGTTTATCACGCCCTAAACGAAGAAAAGTCCTGCAGCGCCATGCTAAAGGTGATGGAGCGCCGCCTGCTTTTTTTCGTCACCCCCTTTGCTATTTTGACCGCGGTGTTTGGGGTACTGACCATCATGGAATATGGCCGTGACTGGTTCCGCGCCAGCATGTGGCTGCACTATAAACTGGCGCTGGTTCTGGTGCTCTATGCCTACCACGGCTATTGCTTTAAGTTGCTGGCCGACTTCAAGCACGATCGCAACACCCGCAGCGACCGTTTTTACCGTATTTTTAATGAATTTCCGGTGCTGATCCTCGCGGCCATCATCTTTTTAGCAGTATTGAAACCAGTACTCTAAAAATACCGAAAAATTTGCTATAGTGCGCAGCCAAACGCGGTGGCGTTTAAATGTCGGGGGCGCACATGCAAATTCGCCCCTTGACAGGACACCGAATTATTTACTTTAACGTTTGGGACGACCTCCATGCTACGCTTTCAAGGTGAACACATTCTCTCTGTAAATCAACTCGATAGAGACAGTATCGAGCATATATTTGCAGTCGCAAAACGGATGGAACCTTATGCCAAAAAACAAAAACGCACTAAGGTGCTCGAAGGCGCCATTCTTGCCAACCTGTTTTTTGAACCCAGTACCCGTACTCGCGTGAGCTTCGGCACCGCCTTCAACCTGCTTGGCGGTTTGGTACGCGAAACGACCGGTATGCAGAGCTCGGCGCTGGCCAAGGGCGAATCCTTGTACGACACCGCCCGTGTTATTTCAGCCTATGCCGATGCCGTAGCCATGCGTCACCCGGATGCCGGTTCGGTCGCCGAGTTTGCCACCGGCTGTAGCGTCCCAGTTCTTAACGGTGGTGACGGCCCCAACGAGCACCCGACTCAGGCCCTGCTTGACCTTCTAACCATAGACCGCGAGCTGGCCCGTTTTGGCCAAAAGGTCGATGGCATGCACATTGCCCTGGTGGGTGATTTAAAATATGGTCGCACCGTGCACTCTTTGTCTAAGCTGCTTTGCCACTACAAAGATGTTCGCTTTACCATGGTGGCGCCGGATGGCTTGCAAATGCCACAGAGCATCCTCGACACCGTAACCAATGCCGGTCACCAAATCGAACTGGTGGATAAAATGGAAGGCAATCTGGCCGCCGATATCGTCTACCAAACCCGTATTCAGGAAGAGCGTTTCCCCAGCCAGGAAGAAGCCAATAAATATCGCGGTGGTTTCCGCATCAGCCAGGCGATTTACAACGCCCACTGTAAGCCAAGCTCGGTATTGATGCACCCATTGCCGCGCGATAGCCGCAGCGATGCCAATGAGCTGGATAACGACCTAAATAGCAACGACAACCTGGCCATCTTCCGTCAGGTACAAAATGGCGTGCTGATCCGCATGGCCTTGTTTGCGCTAACCCTGGGCGTCGACAACCTGGTCGAGAAACATGAGACCAGTGTGCCCTGGTTCAGCCGTAAACGTGAAGATTAATTTGCCAACCTAATAGGAAGCAACATGAGCAAAAGCCAAGATTTATTTACCCGCGCCCAAGCCTCGATCCCCGGTGGCGTGAACTCTCCAGTCCGTGCTTTCAACGGCGTTGGCGGTACCCCATTGTTTATCACCCATGCCGAAGGCGCTTACACCTTTGATGCCGATGGCAACAAATACATCGACTACGTGGGTTCATGGGGACCTATGATTTTGGGTCATAACCACCCGGAAATTAAACAGGCCGTACACGAAGCGGTTGAGCGCGGCCTAAGTTATGGGCGCCCACGGAAGCGGAAATCGAGATGGCCGAGAAGGTTAAAGAGTTAGTGCCTTCTATCGACTCGGTACGCATGGTGAATTCGGGCACCGAAGCCACCATGAGTGCCATTCGTCTGGCCCGTGGCTACACGGGTCGCGATAAGATTTTAAAATTTGAAGGCTGTTACCACGGCCATGCCGACTCTCTGCTGGTTAAAGCGGGCTCGGGTGCCCTGACCTTGGGCGTACCAAACTCACCGGGTATTCCGGAAGACTTCGCCAAGCACACGCTGACCGTGTCTTTCAACAACCTGGATGAAGTGAAAGCGATTTTTGCCAAGTACCCAGAAGAGATCGCCTGTATCATCATCGAGCCGGTTGCCGGTAACATGAACTGTATTCCGCCGGTTGAGGGCTTCTTAGAAGGCCTACGTGCAATCTGTGATGAATATAAGAGCGTGCTGATCTTTGATGAAGTAATGACAGGTTTCCGCGTCGCCCTAGGTGGCGCCCAGGCTTATTACAATATCACTCCGGACTTGACCTGTTTAGGTAAGGTGATCGGCGGCGGTATGCCGGTAGGTGCCTTCGGTGGTAAGAAAGAAATCATGGATTACATTGCCCCGGTAGGCCCTGTGTATCAAGCTGGTACCCTGTCTGGCAACCCAATTGCTATGGCCGCAGGTCTAAAAGCCCTTGAGCTACTGAGCAAGCCAGGTTTGCATGAAGAGCTGGAAGCGAAAAGCAAGGCCATCTGTGAAGGCTTCCAAGCCGCTGCAGACAAGGCCGGTATCCCACTTACTACCAACTATGCCGGTGGTATGTATGGCTTCTTCTTCACCGATGCCGACAAGGTAACCAGTTACCAGCAAGCCACCGAGTGCGACTTAGAGCGCTTTAAGCGTTTCTTCCACCTTATGCTTGAAGAAGGCGTATACCTTGCTCCTTCTGCGTTTGAGGCGGGCTTTGTGTGCCAGGCACACGATGACGAAGCCATCGCCCAAACCATAGCTGCGGCGGAGCGTGCCTTCGCTAAGTTATAAGTTGGCAATGAAAACTGAAACCGCCCTTGTGGCGGTTTCACACTACTGCAAAGACTTTTGCTTTACCTCTCATCCCAGCCTCTCGCTTGTAGCTCAAAAACCTTACAATCGCTTACAGACAACAACCCACCCGAGATTACCCATTTCAACCCTGTGAGTGCAGCCATAGCATAATGCCAGCGCCCGCACCCTGATGCCAAATCCAACATAATCCTACGTTCCCCAATGGCAACCAGCAAAATAATTAACTAAAAATTAACATTTGAAATTGCGTTTTGATAATCCGTGGCTATGGTTTAAGTGCTGTACGAACGTGATCAAATTCAAGGGACTTTGTTATTCGCCTTGTTGGCGAAAAACGCCTTTGCTTCGACCTGGTTTTTATAAACAAATCACACGGAGAGTACCTATGACTACCCCCAAAAAACGCCCTACGATAGTTCCTGCTTCCCTGGCATCCGAAGTCAGCCTACTTGTTAAAGAGTTACCGAATACCGTCTATCATAACGACACCCCCAGCTGCGTGAGTGCCATCGCCGAATTTGCGCCTATGGGCGGTGTGCTCATCGCCTACCCAGGCACCGTAGCACCAAGCCAACCTCAGTTTCCGCCCTCTGGACCGCGCTCATTCGGTATTCCGAATGAGTTGATTGTCCGCATGCAGCAAAATGATACCTCAAACCCCGTCCATATTTTTGTGATGTGTGGCGATGTAAGCCAAAAACAAATTATCGATCAAGATCTAAGCGAAACGGCATCGGCACTGGGTTTAACCTACAACCCTGAGCACCTGCATATAGTTCCCTGGGATACGGATACCTTCTGGACCCGGGATTTTGGACCTTGGTGGGTCCACAACAAGGACTCCGATTATTACGGTATTGCCAAGCATACCTATACCACCTTAGGCGGCGGCGAAGTGGGGTTAGTTGAAGGTGCGGAAAATGTCTCACCCAAGGAAGGCTTGGGGATCTTTAGACCCAATGATGATTACGGCGCCGTCAAATTTTCAGATTTTCTCAACAACCCTATTCGTCAGTGGAATAAGGCCCGCTGGCATAAAGAAGAGCCAACCAAGTTGACACCCATCAAGGTGCATAATTTCTATTATTCCGGCTTACTCGATGTGGGCGGTAACTACATGGTTGATGGCAAGGGCAACATAGCTTCTACCTATCTGGTAGCAACGCAAAATGAGCTACCCACCCACAATGAGGGGGACCTCTATAAAAATGCGCCGGAGATCATCGAGAAGCGAATGCATTATATACTCGAGCAGCTTAATCGCTTTATGGGTATTAGCTCTTATCGCGTGCTCGATGACCCCACAGGCACCTACATCGGTCACATTGATTGTTGGGGTAAGTTTTTATCAGAGGATAAGGTACTGGTTGCGCAATCTGAAAATACCGAGATTAATAAAAAACTTAATGACATTGCCGATAACTTCGCACAGGAATATCAGGTCTATCGTGTACTTTGCCAAAACATGTATATTCCTAACGCCGACGAGCCTGCGACAACGGCTGCCTACACTAATAGCCTGATATTAAATAACTTTGTATATGTTCCTCTGTCTGGGCAAGGATACGAAAAATACGATGAGGACGCATTGGCTGCCTATCGAGCTGCATTACCGGGCCATACGGTTATTGGCATTGACAGTAAGCCTGAATTTCCCTGGCTGGGTACCGATGCCATGCATTGTCGCACCCGAGGTGTACCCAGACAGGTGGTCGATAATTGGTTAGCCAGCCTTAAACCAACTCACCCTTAAACCTAACCCTTATAGATGAGGACACTAGTATGAATACCAGTCACACCCCATATCGAGTTGGCGAATGGCTTCCGCAAGACCAGGAAACCTTAAATGATTGGCTGCGCCAGTTAGCCGCCAAGACCAAGCAGGCGGACTTGCCTTTACAGCCATGCATTCAAGCCTTTAAAGACTACATTGAAGGTGACGCCGCCGCCTTCATGCTCTTTACGCGCATGTTTAATGAACAACCTAAACGCCACAACACACCAATACATGGTGGTGATAGCGGCCCTGAGCCAGCGCCTATTGTCGAAAATTACCAGCAAATGCTGGCCATGTGTAACTACGTGCTCAGCATGGCGCCTGAATTTAACGAAACAGGTCTGGTGGGATTTCCAATTAATGCCATCGTGGATCGGGTAATGGCGACGGAAAGTGGCTACTGCGCCTTTCGGGATCCCACGGTGAACAAGCACTTCAAACAGATCCTTAATGACTGGGGCAACTTTTTAAAATCCAGCGAATCCGTGTCGGTCTTGAATGACTCCCCCACGGGCTGGTTAAGCGACGCCGCCATGGCGAAAATGGCGGGTTCACGTGAGGCATTTATTAGCACGTTTGATTGTGACCCGACGCTGCCTCACTATGGATTTTCATGCTGGGATGACTTTTTTACCCGTGTATTTAAAGCGGATCAACGCCCGGTCGCCGCGCCCGATGATAACAATGTCATCGCCAACGCCTGCGAGTCTGCACCTTACAAATGGGCAACCAATGTGCAGCTTCAAGATACATTTTGGATTAAAGGTCAGCCCTATTCCTTGCAACACATGCTCAATAACAATGCCGATTACTACCCGGAATTTGCCGGTGGTACCGTCTACCAGGCATTTTTGAGTGCCACTCAATACCACCGCTGGAATAGCCCCGTCGATGGCGTCATTGAAATGGTGGAATTCGTAGATGGCAGCTATTACGCAGAGGCACCGGCAATAGGTGAAGATCCCGCGGGGCCCAATGAATCCCAGGGCTACATCACGGAAATGGCAACCCGGGCCATTATTTATATCAAGGCCGACAACCCCGACATTGGCTTAATGGCGTTTATGGCCGTGGGTATGGCCGAAGTATCAACCTGTGACGTCACGGTGAAACCGCAGCAAGTCGTTAAAAAAGGCGATGAACTGGGCATGTTCCACTTTGGCGGTTCAACCCATTGCTTATTGTTTAGAAAAGGCGTCAATCTCAACTTTAACTTCCATGGCCAGGAACTCAATGAAGGGCAAAATTACCTGTTAACTTCGCCGATTCACGTCAAATCTGAAATTGCCACGGTGGTGCCTAATAAGCACTGAGTAAGTCACAACAAAGGAAGGGCAACCTTCCTTTTCTCTTTAAGGATTGATTATGTGTACGAGTGTAATAGTGGCTGCAAATGCAACGACACACCGACAAAATATTGTCTCCAGAAACGAGGATTGCGAGCGTGATATCTGGAACAAGTATTTTGTCTATCGCCAGCAACCGGAATATGCCAATGAGAAAGTCATTGACGATGGCCTGTGGCACCTGGGTAACGGACTCAAAGTACCAAAACCAACACAGGCATTTAGCTATAGTGCGGCACCAGACTTTGACGCAAATAACGAAGCAAGCCGCCTAATGCCCGCAAAGTTTCTCTATGAAGAACGCGGCATCAATGAGAAAAATGTCGCCATGTCGGCCACCAACACCCTGGCCATGAATGACAAGGCGGCGCTGGCCGATCCCTTGCTTAAACAAGGTGGGATCACCGAGGCCGTTATTCCAACCTTAATTTTACCCCAGGCCGAGTCTGCCCGGCACGGCATTCAATTGCTGGGACAATATATTGAGCAATACGGCAGCGCCGAAGTAAATGGTGTCACCATCGCCGACGTCAATGAAATTTGGTATTTTGAAAATGGCTCCTGTCACCATTGGCTTGCCGTCAAAGTGCCAACAGACAGCTATCTGGTTGTGGCCAATGCCATGCGCATTCATGATATCGACCTGGACTCTCCCGAGGTTCTGCATTCACCTGGGTTATACGAGTTTGTTTGCCAACACCAATTATTACCCGATGCCGATAAACAGCATTTTAATTTTGCCAAGGCCTTCGGTGTAACCGGCCAGCCTTATAATGTCGATCGCATTTGGCTTGCTCAGCTTAAGCTCACCCCTTCGTTAGCTCAGCCACCCCGGCAGCAGCAATATCCGCTCTTTCTCAAGCCCGACGCCTTAGTGTCTGTTCCCGACGTCATTAGCGTGTTAACGGCCACCTATGAGGGCACCGAGCTTGAGGGTAAGGCAAACCGACCCATTGGTTATGACAAAACCGCTGAAAGCCATATCATTACCTTAGATAAGCAACAACCTCATGAGCTTCAGGGGATGATCTGGCAGGCCGTTAGCACCCCATTGTGTGCCATGTATCTGCCTTTCTTTGGTGCGGTTCAGTCTTTCCCCGCCAGCTACCATAGCGGCACAAATAACTTTGATGCGCACGGCGCCTACTGGGCCTATCGCACCTTGTTCACTTTGGCTTATGCCCATCAACAAGGCGCCGTGTCAGGCATAGGCAATGAAATAAGGGCTCAGGAAGTTGCCCTCTATAATGAGCTGACTCAATTACTGCCAAACCTCGCGGCCATGATGGCAAACTCGACGACGCAGACAATTTCTTTTCTTAATCGCTATACCCAGGGCAACTGCGAGTTGATGCTGCAGTTTGCCTACCAAAGAAGGAATCAATTGATGAATGAGTTGGCGACCCTCGCTCCTGCCACCGAGTAACGGTATCACACTCGCGCCTTCGCTAAGCTCTAAGTACGCTTAAAGCGAACATAAAAAAACCGCCCAGGGGCGGTTTTCTCTACATCCGTTGCACGCCCTTAAGGACGCACACAACTGGGTCTGGGGTTAAATTCGCTGGCCCGTATCGGCAGTTGAATCACCTTGCCACACCCTGGCGGGGCCTGCATACCTGTTTGCTCATTGATAAAGGCCCAACGGATACCGTCGGGACGCTCATCGGCAATGGACTGCGGATTAAGCTGGCGCAGATAACGAATATACAGCTCCAATGCGCCCACCGCGCCGGTCAGGCCGGTGCTTTGGTTATCATCGCGCCCCAGCCAGGCCACGGTCACGGTATTTTGGTCAAAACCGCCATACCAGCTATCGCGCAGATTGTTACTGGTGCCGGTTTTACCCGCCAGCTGTATGGTGGGAAAATGCTTATTCAAACGCTTACCTGTGCCGTCTTTGGTCACTCGCTTCATGCCATATTTAGTCATATACATGGCATCCTTAGGGAAGCGCTGTTGCCACTGCGGCTTGTGCTGATACAGCAGCTTACCAGCGTTGTCGGTCAACGCCGAGATGCTGGTTAAGCGGGTATAGGCACCGTCGTTCGCCAAGGTGGTATAGAGCTGTGCCACCTCGTAACTGGAGAGCTCCAAGGCCCCCAGTAACAGGGAGGGAAACTGGTTAATATGACTTTCCACACCCAGGCCTTGCAAGGTATTGGCCACCTTGTCGACACCAATATCCAGGCCCAGATTCACCGCCGGAATATTGATACTGTTGCTAAAGGCCTTATACAGAGGCAAGGCACCGCGGAATTGGTGGTCAAAATTATCCGGACTCCAGACTTTGCCGCGCTCATCGGTCAGCTCCAGCGGCTCATCATGCAGCAAGGTGCCGAGATTATAACGGGGCACCTGCAAGGCGCTCAGATACACAGCCGGTTTCACCAAGGAGCCGATATTACGCTTGGTATCAAGCACACGGTTAAAACCCGAATAGCGCATATCACGACCGGCAACCAGGGCGGATACCCCGCCTGCCCGGCGATTCACCGAGAGCATGGCCGCTTCAAGTTGCTCGGTTTTAGGACGTTTCTCTAAATAAGGCAAGGACTTGGCAATGGCGTCTTCCATGGCTTCTTGCTTTTGCAGGTCTAGGTAGGTGAATACCCGCACCCCGGCATCCAGGGTTTCCTTATCTGTGAGCAATTCCTTCAACTGACGGTTAACCAGCTCCAAATAGCCCGGATAGGTTTTATCGATATCCCGGCGCATGGGCGCAATGTCCAAGGGGCGATTTAAAGCGGTACGATATTCGGTGGTGCTGATCAAACCATCTTCAGCCATCAGCCTGAGTACCAAATCACGACGCTCCATGGCACGCTCTTCATAGCGTCGTGGGTTGTAGTAAGACGGCCCCTTAACCAAGGCCACCAGCAAGGCAATTTGATCAAACTCCAGCTCGTCGATGGGCTTGGAGAAATAAAACTCCGCCGCCAGACCCATGCCATGCACACCCTTGGTGTATGACTGTCCTAAATAAACCTCGTTTAAGTAGGCTTCAAGGATCTCGTCCTTGGTATAGCGGTAATCAAGGATCAGCGCGATCAGCGCCTCATTGATTTTACGCACCAAAGAGCGCTCTCGGGTCAGATAGAAGTTCTTCGCCAACTGCTGAGTCAGGGTGCTGCCGCCTTGCACGGTACGTCCAGCGCGAATATTGGCGTACAGAGCGCGCATAATGGACCACAGGGAGACCCCATGGTGCTTATAGAAGTTGCGGTCTTCAACCACCAACAAGGTGTCTTTGAGCAGCTCGGGGAATTTATCGAGCGGCACAAATTCGCGGTCCTGGGTTTCATCGTTACCGATTCGGGCAATTTGCACCGGCTCCAAACGGGCGCTATCAAGACGCTGACCAATGTTATTTTTTACGCTGGCAACTTTATTGCCGCTAAAGCGCAGCTCAATAATATGGGCTTGTTCATTGGCGTCGGCAAACTCAAAGGCACGGCGGTAAATACGCAAGCGAGTTTTGCTTTGCTCATACTGACCGGTGTGGTTGAGTTTGGTCACCTGGGTGTAGTTAAGGCGTTGCAGCTCCCACTCCACCTCGGCCATAGACAGGTATTGCCCAGGGTAAAAGGTCATGGCGCGGGCGTAGACCTGCGCTGGCAACTGCCATTTATTGCCCTCGAATTGTCGGGTTACCTTGGCATCAAGGTAGATCATATACAGGGCCACACTAATCATGGTGACCAAGGCAACTTTCCAGCCAATGGAAAAGAGTCGCTTGCCCAGGCGCTTCATTGTTGAAGGCGGTGCGGCCTTGGGCTTTTTCTTACGTTGTTTCTTCGTGGGTGTCTTTTTTGTCGCCATAGGATTGCTAATGCGTGGCTTGAATGAAAAATTGGTGGAAGCTTAGCATACTCACGAGCAAAATTAATTGCCCACGAGTATGCCAAGACAGGGTGCAGGTTAAGGCTAGCGAAGGCTAGCTTAACTGATACTGACTTTTGTTCACGCCCAAGCGCGGGGTTGCGCCTGGTTTGCCTAACGAGTGGATACCCAAAGAGCGTGAATAACCGCGGGTAAGAAGAATAAGAAGCACAGAATAATGTTGATGATTAAATGCTTACCTGCACCGGCTTTGAGAAATACGGCAACGGGCGGGAGAAAGATTGAAAGTATGATCAGCAGTAATTTATTGTCCATGTTCGGAACCTTTTAAAGGGACTGAAAATGAAATTATAGTCATAAAAAACGGCGAGATAAACTCGCCGCGTTAGCCAATATCCTGATATTTAACTCGAACGTACCGAGACAAACTCGGGATAGGCATCGATTCCGCAGTCATGCTGATCCATACCGCTGAGTTCCTCTTCCTCGCTGACGCGGATCCCAACTGTGCTCTTTAAAATTGCCCACACGATCAAAGATGCGACAAAGACAAAGCCGAAGATACAGAAGATACCGATAAACTGGGTGGTATAGCTGGCCTCACCATTAGACAAAGGCACCAGCATCAGACCTAGGGCACCGCATACGCCATGCACCGAAATAGCTCCCACCGGATCATCGATATGCATCTTATCCAAAGCAACTATGCTAAACACCACCACCATGCCACCGATGGCACCAAGCAGCAACGCCAGTAAAGGTGAAGGCGATGCCGGATCGGCGGTGATCACCACCAAACCCGCCAAGGCACCATTGAGCACCATGGTCAGATCGGCCTTGCCCCAATAGGTCTTACACACCAATAACGAAGCAATGGCACCGGCCGCCGCTGCGGCATTGGTGTTAAGCATAATTTTACCCACCGCACTGGCATTCTCAGCATCGCTGATCAACAACTGCGAGCCACCGTTAAAGCCAAACCAGCCCATCCACAGGATAAAGGTACCCAGGGTCGCCAGCGGCAGGTTAGAACCTGGGATAGGATAGATTTCACCGTTTTTACCATATTTTCCGCGACGAGCGCCCAGCATTAATACCCCAGCCAAGGCCGCTGCCGCACCGGCGCCGTGTACTATGCCCGAACCGGCAAAATCGACAAAGCCCATGGCCGATAAGAAGCCGCCACCCCAGGTCCAGTAACCCTCAATGGGGTAAAGCAGGCCGGTCATCACCACGCAGAAGACCAAAAAGGCCCAGAGCTTCATGCGCTCGGCTACTGCACCGGAGACAATCGACATCGCCGTGGCCACAAACACCACCTGGAAGAAGAAGTCCGATTCCAGTGCATGATCGGCATCACTGGCCTGGCTGCCAATCAAGGTGCCAAAACTGGGCACGAAACCGCCCTCGCCGTTACCCACATACATGATGTTGTAACCAATCAGCAAATACATGGTACAAGCTATGGCATAGAGGGCGACGTTCTTGGTTAGAATTTCGGTGGTATTTTTTGAGCGCACTAGGCCAGCCTCAAGCATGGCAAAGCCCGCCGCCATCCACATGACAAGTACGCCAGAGATCAAAAAGTAAAAGGTGTTCAATGAGAATTGTAATTCAACTATGGTGTTTTCCATGAGTGCGTCCCCCTAAATCGCTTCTTCATCAAGCTCACCCGTTCGGATGCGCACTATTTGCTCAAGATCGAAAACAAATATTTTGCCGTCACCTATTTTGCCGCTGCTGGCAACCCGGGTGATCAACTCAACCACTCGCTCCACATTTTCGCTGCGCGTGGCAATCTCGATTTTAATTTTGGGAATAAAGTCCACCTGATACTCGGCACCGCGGTAGAGTTCGGTATGGCCACGCTGACGACCAAACCCTTTAACATCCACCACTGTCATTCCCTCGATCCCCAACTCTGCTAGCGCTTCTCGCACTTCATCAAGCTTAAATGGCTTGATGATGGCACTGATCATTTTCATATAGCCCCCTCGTAGGCGATTCGGTTTATTATTGTCCTCTAGGTAATTTCAACCTTTGTGCCAGAATATTTTTTCTTTAATTAACAAAAAGATAACTTTTTAGGCGCACAAAAAACGCACCACATTGGTGCGTTAAACGAGGGTTTTTGCCAAAGCTGTGCAAGGCACAAGGCCACAGCCTGTTCACTATGAGGCAATGGGAATAAGCATGGCTACTTTTCCAGCCTCAGACGCTGTCAGCAATACACCATAGGCTTAGCCTCCGCCAAACGTGGGGCTGCTTAACTAGTTAACTTTTAACCTAAACATACGCATTTTCAGGCCAAAATGGACACTTTGACTTTGCCCTTCACCACAGTTACGCTGCCGCTTTCCCCTGCCATTAGAGAGCAAAGTTATGGCTAAAATCATCATCTCCGGTGCCACCGGACTGCTCGGCCGCGCCCTGTTTGCGCGTCTCAACCCAGAACATCAGGTAATAGGCCTTGGGTTTTCTCGCGCCCAGCCGCCCATAATCAAAGCGGATCTGTTTGATAAAGAGGCTATCAGCGCCCTGTTTGCTGCGCACCGACCGGACTTCTTTATTCATAGCGCCGCCGAGCGCAACCCAGATAAGTTCGATAATGACCCAGAGCAAAGCATCCAGTTCAACTGTGCGGTCACCGAGCACATTGCCAAGTGCTGTGCGCAATTTAATTGCACGCTGATTTTTATTAGTACCGACTATGTATTCGATGGTCGCAACCCACCCTATGCAGAAGACGCCGAAACAAACCCCTTAAACCTCTATGGTCAATCCAAGGCACGCAGCGAAGCCCTGTTGCAAACAGAGTATCCGCACGCGGCCATTATCCGTATCCCGGTGCTTTATGGCGAAGTGAGCCATCTCGGTGAGTCTGCGGTGACCGTCATTGCCGAGCAACTCAAAAACGGCGTAACCCGCTTCGATGATGAGTGTCAGCGTTTTCCCACCGACACCGCGGATATCGCCGAGGCCTTGGCTGGCGCCATAGCCACATTGGGTACCGAGCTAGAGGGGATATATCACCTCAGCGCCAATGAGCGTTTAACCAAACTGGGTATGGCCAAATTGATGGCACCGCTGCTAGGTCTGGAGCCGAGCATCCTAAGTGCGGCGGCGGCAGACACAAGCGCTAGCGCTACGCGTCCGCTGGACTGCGCCCTTAAAGACACCCGACTTGGCAAACAGGGAATTGAAATAAAAAGTGATTTTGCTACTCGCATCGCCGAGGTGCTGACACCCCACTTATCGCAATAACTTGTAGTTTCCACTGCAAGCTCCTTTAATGGAGCGAGAAGAAAAAAGAAAAGGTGAATCATGTTTGCAACCCATCTAAAAGCCGTGGCCCTGTCTTTGGCCGTGGTAATCGCCCCATCGGCTCTGGCCGAGGTAGACCAACATAATGCCGCGGCCCACAGTCGCCAAATCGATATCGACAGCAAGGTTATAACCGAGCATAAGGCACGCATTAACGGCGAACGTATTTCTTATCGCGCCGAGACCGGCACTCAGCCGGTGTGGAATGACAGCGGCGATGCCGTTGCCACCTTGCACTATACCTACTACAAGCGCAGCGGTGTGGATGACGATACCAAACGCCCGTTGCTGATTTCATTCAACGGTGGTCCGGGCTCAGCCTCGGTCTGGATGCACCTGGCCTACACCGGCCCCAAAGTGCTAAAAATCGATGATGAAGGTTACCCGGTACAGCCTTACGGCGTAAAAGAAAACCCCTACTCGGTACTGGATGTCGCGGACATTCTTTATGTGAACCCGGTGAATACGGGTTACTCACGCGTGCTGCCAGGCGCCGATGGCAAGCTGCCCAGTCGCGATCAGCAAAAAGAGATGTTCTTTGGCGTTAACGCCGACATTAAATACCTGGCCGAGTGGTTAAATACCTTTGTGAGCCGCCATAACCGCTGGCGCTCACCAAAGTTTTTAATCGGTGAGAGCTACGGCACCACCCGCGTTTCCGGTCTGGCTTTGGCACTGCAAAACAGCCAGTGGATGTACCTCAATGGCGTGGTCTTGGTATCGCCTACCGAAATTGGCATCAAGCGTGAAGGTCCAGTAGAAGCGGCCAACCGACTGCCCTACTTTGCCGCCACCGCCTGGTATCACAAGGCCCTGGACAGCGAGCTGCAAGCCCTTGATCTGGATGAGCTATTGCCTAAGGTTGAAGAGTTTACTGTCAACGAATTGATCCCGGCTATCGCCAAAGGCGGCTTTATCGGTGCCGAAGAAAAGCAGCGTATCGTCGCGCAAGTGGCACGCTATGCCGGTGTATCGCCGACTTACGTGGAAAACAACAACCTGGATATTCCTACCTCGTCGTTCTGGAAGGAATTGCTACGCAGCCAGGGTAAAACCGTGGGCCGTCTCGACTCGCGCTACCTGGGCATAGACAAGCGCAACGCCGGTGATCGTCCCGACTACTGGGCCGAGCTAACCTCTTGGTTGCATTCGTTTACCCCGGCCATCAACTACTATCTGCGTGAAGAGCTCAATTATAAAACCGACGTAAAATACAATATGTTTGGTTCGGTGCACCCTTGGGATCGCAGCAACAACAACACGGGTGAAAACCTACGTTTGGCCATGGCGCAAAACCCTTATCTAAATGTGCTGGTGCAAGCGGGATATTTCGATGGTGCCACCAACTATTTTGATGCCAAATACACCATGTGGCAACTTGACCCAAGCGGCAAGATGAAAGAGCGCCTGAGCTTTAAAGGCTACCGCAGCGGCCATATGATGTACCTGCGTCGCGCCGACTTAGAAAGCTCAAACAACGACCTGCGCGACTTTATCCTCAATGCCCTACCGGCAGAAGGGGAAGCCGCCAAGTACTAATCCCCTGTACTAGGTGTTCCACACACAAACAACGCCGCACCGAATCAGTGTGGCGTTTTTTTTGCGCCACAGACGCCCACCGCGAGGTTTTTTCTTTTTAAATAAAAGGATTTATACTCAAGCCTACCTGTAATCGAGTCGCCGCTGGCACTCCCACCGATCACCATAGGATAGATATGAGTGAACAATATCGTCTGCTCTTTGCGCACCTAGATAAAGAGCAGGACATAGAGCAAGCCGCCCAGGCACTGCAGCAAAGGCTTAAATTAGCCGAGCAACAGGTTGAAGCGTTTTTTTCCGGTGAGGCGATTTTCCCCGCCAGTGATAAGGCTAAAGCGCTTAAGCAGGCCAAGGTGCTGGCCAGTTTGGGAGTACGAGCTCGTCTAAAGCGCATTGTGGCGCCGGCGCAAACACCCGCAGCCGCGGCGGGCCAAGCCGATGAGCAGGTACTGGCGGCCCTGGATTACATCACCAGCAGCTTGATCCGCCTTGAAGAGCGGCTCGACGATATGGACCAGCGCTTTAGCGAACACCTGCTGCACCAACAACAAAGCAATGACAGCGACGAGCTGGCATTGGATCTCAGCCTGGACGAGGAGCTCAACCTGCCCGCTGCGTCCGCCACCCGCCATCCGCTGTTAGTCGTGATCCTGGTGCTGATCACATTACTGCTGGCCATACTCGGGGTGAGCTATTTCTATCCCGATCTGTTTAATTTTTAATGTAAGACCGCTATGCAATTTGACGAGCAACGTGTTGACATTCGAAAGCGAATGCGAAATTTACGCAAAAAGCTTACTCCAGAAGAACAAAAAAGTGCCGCGAACGCGCTTAAAATTAATATTTCTCAAGTTATAAAGGACCCTAAAAGCGCTCGGGTAGGCACCTATTTAAGCAATGATGGAGAACCCAACCTAGACCCCGTATTTCAATGGCTATGGCAAAATAACGCAACACCATTCCTACCCATATTACACCCCTTTACTGGGGTGCATTTGCTCTTTCAGAGATATGAAGAAAATTCACCCATGAACACTAACCGCTATGGTATCTTGGAGCCCGAGTTGAATTGCAGTCATGTGAGCCCCGTGGCGGCGTTGGATTTTATCCTAACCCCCTTGGTGGCCTTTGATAGCCAGGGTAATCGCTTAGGCATGGGGGGTGGATATTACGACCGCACCTTTGCCCAGATACCACCGGATGCGCCCCATCGCCCCAAATTAATCGGCGTGGCGCACCAATGTCAGCACCTAGATACGCTGCCGGTGGCCAGTTGGGATGTGCCATTAGATTACATTGTCACCCCCGAGCGAATTTATTGCCCTCACGGGTAGTGGTACAATAGTCCGCAACCTTAGCTATTAACTCATTTGCGAGCACAACATGACTCAAGACGAAATGAAAAAGGCGGCCGCCTGGGCCGCACTCGATTATGTAAAGAAAGACACCATTGTAGGTGTTGGCACCGGTTCAACGGTTAATCACTTTATTGATGCCCTGGCAACAATGAAAGACGATATCCGCGGTGCGGTATCAAGTTCGCAAGCGTCGACCGAGCGTCTTAAAGCTCTGGGTATCGAAGTGTTTGAATTAAATGATGTTGATACCTTAGACGTTTATGTTGATGGCGCCGATGAAATCAATGCCGGCAACGAAATGATCAAGGGCGGTGGCGCCGCGTTAACCCGCGAAAAAATCGTGGCCGCCGTGGCTAAACAGTTTATTTGTATCGTCGATAGCAGCAAATTGGTCGACACCCTGGGGGATTTTCCATTACCCGTTGAGGTGATCCCCATGGCCCGCAGCTACGTGGCCCGCGAAATCGTCAAACTGGGCGGCGACCCTGTTTATCGACAAGGCGTTGTGACGGATAACGGCAATGTGATTTTAGATGTGCACAACCTGCAGATCACCGATGCCAAGTCACTGGAACAAACTTTAAATCAGGTTGTTGGTGTGGTTACCAACGGCCTATTCGCTCACCGCGGCGCCGACACCGTAATCATCGGCACGCCGGAGGGCCCAACTACACGTTAGAGGAATGAGGAACATGAGTAAGGTATCGTTAGCAAAAGATAAAATTAAGATTCTCTTGCTGGAAGGCGTACACCAGAGCGCAATTGAAACACTAAAGCGCAACGGGTATAGCAACATCGACTATGTCAAAACATCGTTACCTGAAAGTGAGCTCATCGAGCGCATCAGCGATGCCCACATTGTGGGTATTCGCTCACGCACGCAACTCACCGATGCGGTACTGGACGCGGCACAAAAACTGATTGCCGTGGGCTGCTTCTGCATCGGCACCAACCAGGTCGACCTGCAAGCGGCAAAAAACCGTGGTATCACCGTATTTAATGCCCCCTTCTCTAACACCCGCTCGGTTGCCGAACTGGTGCTAGGTGAAATCCTGCTGTTATTGCGCGGTATTCCTTTGCGCAACGCCATGGCCCACCGCGGTCAGTGGTTAAAAACCGCCGAAGGTTCATTCGAAGCCCGTGGTAAAACCTTGGGCATTATCGGTTACGGCCATATCGGCACCCAACTTGGCATCATGGCCGAGAACATCGGCATGAAGGTGCAATTCTTCGATATCGAAGACAAACTTACTTTGGGTAATGCCCAGCAGATCCAAAACCTGACTCAATTATTACAAAGCTCGGATGTGGTGAGCCTGCACGTACCGGAAACGCCGCAAACGAAAAACCTTATCGGCACCGCCGAGCTTGCGGTGATGAAAAAAGGCAGCATACTGATTAACGCTTCACGCGGCACCGTTGTGGATATCGATGCCCTGGCCGAAGCATTAGAAGATAAAAGCCTGTCTGGCGCCGCAATCGACGTCTTCCCGGTGGAGCCCAAATCAAACGACGAAGAGTTTGTGTCGCCGCTGCGCCAATTCGATAACGTGATCCTGACACCTCACGTGGGTGGTTCAACACAAGAAGCACAGGAAAGCATTGGCGTTGAAGTGGCCGGCAAACTAGCCAAGTACTCGGATAACGGTTCAACCATGACCGCGGTGAACTTCCCCGAGGTCGCCCTACCCGAGCTGGCTAACCGCAGCCGCCTGCTGCACATTCACCACAACCGCCCAGGTGTGCTCACACAAATCAACCAAGCCTTTGCACAGCACGGCATCAACATCGCCGCTCAGTACCTGCAAACGGATGAAAATATTGGTTATGTGGTTATTGATGTAGACAGCGACCACTCGGAAGTGGCGCTGAAAGAATTGAGTGCCGTGGACGGCACCATTCGTGCCCGTATTTTGCACTAAAGCATCAATGCTCTGATTTGAAAAAGCACAGCAAAGGCTGTGCTTTTTTGTGTCTGTAGATTTATTAATTAGTCAAAGTCGGCGGCGCTATGGCGCTCGCGCAATTGCTCATCTTCATCGCCCCAAGTGCGATTAACGCGTCGGCCACGCTGCACCGCCGGGCGTTGTTCAATTTTCTTAGCCCAGGCGAACAGGTGCCGATACTCATGCACGGATAAAAACTCGGCGGCATCGTACGCCTTACCCAGCACCAAGGCGCCATACCAGGGCCAAATGGCCATGTCGGCAATAGAGTATTCATCCCCGGCCATGTATTCGTTTTGTGCTAGGTGCTTATCTAATACGTCTAACTGGCGCTTGGTTTCCATGGCGAAACGGTTAATGGGGTACTCCATCGGCTCCGGCGCATAAGCATAGAAGTGACCAAAACCACCTCCCACATAAGGAGCACTGCCCATTTGCCAAAACAGCCAGTTCATACACTCGGTTTTCGCCTGCGCATCATGGGGAATAAAAGAAGAAAACTTCTCTGCCAAATACAGCAAAATAGAACCCGACTCAAAGACCCGGGTTGCTGGTGAGGTGCTGGTGTCTAACAAGGCGGGAATTTTTGAGTTAGGGTTGATGGCCACAAAGTCAGAGCCAAACTGATCGCCTTCGCTAATTTCAATCAAGAATGCATCATACTCCGCATCGCTGATCCCCTTGGCCAGCAGCTCTTCAAACATGATGGTTACTTTTTGGCCGTTGGGGGTTGCCAGGGAATACAACTGAAACGGATGTTGCCCACGCGGCAAATGCTGCTCAAAGGTTGCGCCGGATGTTGGTTTATTCAGACTGGCCCATTTGCCGCCATTTTCACTATCAAACTGCCAGACCTTGGGCGGAGTATAGGGGGTTGTGCTCATGAATGCTCCTTTGCATTATTTTGCGCCATTGAGCTACTAGACCTATGGTCGAAGCAAAATATTACAAGGGGTAATAAATTCTGAGATTGAGTAAGTCACGGCCACCGCATAGCATTGAGTGCGCTTGTATGTTAAAAATAAGTTAAGTGAAAATCACCCCTTTGGTTGCCCATTGGCGTGATAGTAAATTGTCATCTCCCTGGAGGATAAATGGAGCTTAACCAGGTCACCTTACCCGTTAAAAACATGGCAGACGCCGTACATTTTTATCTCACTCTGGGATTCACACAAATCGTCGATACGCCACATTATGCACGTTTTACTTGCCCAGATGGTGACGCCACATTTTCTTTATCTCTCGACGACGGTGAATTCGAAAACCCCACCGTAATCTATTTCGAGCATAAAGAACTGGATGAGCTATACAACACACTCTCGCAAAAAGGCATCCTCTTTGAACAAGCACCAACCGAGCAGCGCTACCTTTGGAAAGAAGCCATACTAAGAGACCCCTCAGGAAATAAAATTAAGCTGTATTGGGCGGGTGAGAATCGTTTAAACCCGCCGTGGAAGGTGGATAAAGGTGCATAACAGACGCAGCCCTCTCACCCCACACCAGCATTAGGCCCACTATGAATCCAACAAAAGTCGTGCGCAGTAAAACCATCAAGCTCACCGACCTACCTAATATAGGTCAGGCAAGCGCTGCCGATCTGCAATTACTCGGCAGAGAGCGCCCTGAAGACCTTGTAGGGCGCGACCCCTATCAAATGTACGAAGAGCTCTGCGATATAACAGGCAGCAAACATGACCCCTGCGTTATCGACGTCTTTATATCCATTACGCGTTTTATGCGTGGTGAAGAAGCAAAGCCGTGGTGGGCCTATACCAAGGAGCGTAAAAATACCTTAGGGAGTTGCTAAGCATCAGCTTGGTATTCACCACACATCAATCGCCACGAATAGAACTGACAAAGAAATCTAGTTATGGAAAATAAAATGAATGATAACGACTCGATACAAATTCTCTCTGAAATTAGAGATGAAATGAAAGAAATGCGCAGATTAAATGGTTAACTGCTAAAGCCGGTGAAGAAATGGCTGAAGATAAAGAACGCGAACAAGCCATGCTTAAAATTGCCGAGCTCGAACATAAGAAATCGAAAAAGGATTTGCTGACCTTTGTCGCCCTTATAGCTGTGCCCCTTGTATGGCTTGCCATTGCAAAACTAGATCTTTTATAAAAGCCACCAAAAATCTATAAATAAAATTAAATACAAACACTGAGCTAAATTCAATCTTAGCCAAGTCATAACCCAATGAGGTAAAAGTGGATCTATTCGATATATTTCAGCAGTACCGTCTTGAGCAAACGAAAACCGAAGCAGCCGAGCGAACGAGGCAGGTTGACCGCAAAGCTACAGATAATCAATACGATATCGTTGAGCTGCAAAGTAAAGTCGACCACCTTTCTCTGGTTTGCATGGCCATGAGTGAGCTCCTCGAAGAGGTTGGCTTTAACCGTGAACTGCTCCTTTCGAAAATGAAAGAAATTGATCTACGGGATGGTACATTGGATGGTAAATTTGCCCCTGCAAATGTATGCGGTAGTTGCGCACGGGTTGTCTCGGCTAGACACTATACTTGCCTTTATTGCGGCACTAAAATTGATAAAACAAGTGCGTTTTAGGGTGGGATACAAGGCAAGGTGTACAGAAAGCTGCGCCCCTAACTAAAGCTTAGGCGCTGTACCCCATATACATAAAAACGGGCTGAGAATGCACAAAAAAGCCGGATTAATATCCGGCTTTTCCTAAACAAACCCTAAAGGGTTATTTACCCGAGGCCTTTAAATTAAAATACTTGGCCAACTCTTCTGGGTGACCCATCAAGGTCATCATCTGCTCATTGACCTGGGCCACGGTTGTGCCTTCGGGTAAAGACACGGAAACCTTAAACTGCTCGGTGCCTTCGATAAAGCCCAATGCCGCATCACGCAAAGTTTGCGGCGCTGGCGACATGCTTAGATGCTGCTGCGCCTGTTGCTGAAACTGCTCGTAGGTCAGGCCCTGCTCGGCAATCACCCTTTGTATCAGGTCCTTCAACTTACCCTTATTGTCCAGCTTAAAGCTGAAGCTTTTCGGCACCAACTCGGTCATGGCCGTCATCAGCTGGCTTTGCAATGCCAGTTGCTGTTGCAAATTGCCCTGCCCGTTTTGCTCCAGTTCTTCGAATTGCTGACGCAGACCCATCAGCGCCTGAGAGTTGGTCATGGCAAAACTGAACTCGACATCGGCGAGCTTGCCGGCATTGATCACGGTTTTAGTGTCCGCATCACCGTTATCGGCGCTGTAATTGAACTCACTGACCACATTGATACGTTCGCCGTCGAGCTCCTGCATCTCGACCACCACCGGGCCCATAAAGGTCATGTCATTAATAGCCATGCGCGCATAATCACTCGGCTGCACCGGGTTGAAGCCGTCTAATTCTATGCTACCAATATCGGCGAACTGTACGCCATCGGGTCCCTTAACCGCGACCGAATTCAGCGCCAGGCTCTGATTGAAGAGGTTACTACTTATCTCCTTATAGCGTACATCCAGGCCAGTCTGGGCCTGCAGTTGCAATAGGTAGTCGTCGACGTCTTTGCGGGCTTCTTTACTGACATAATAATTAGCGTAGCTATAACCGCCAAATGCCATGGCCCCGAGGGCGGCAACAGTAAGTAGTTTTTTCATGCTAGATCCTTTGGAGCTGTCCGCGCTCCGAGTTAAATTAAGGGCGCAACCCTAAAACAATGCTTCGAGGGCGTCGCTTAGGCTGGCAACCGCCTGCACCTGCATCCCCTCTATCGGCTCTTTCGGTTTATTATCTACCGGTACTATGGCCCGTTTAAAGCCATGCTTGGCAGCCTCGCGTAAACGCTCCTGGCCACTGGGCACGGGACGAATTTCACCGCCTAGGCCCACCTCACCAAACACCACCAGCTCGCGCTCTAAACTGTAGTTCTTAAAGCTTGAAACCAGGGCCACGATTAATGCCAAATCGGCACTGGTTTCCGACACCTTAACGCCGCCTACCACGTTAACGAAAACGTCTTGATCCGCCACCTGCAGGCCACCATGACGATGCAGTACCGCCAATAACATGGCTAAACGGTTTTGCTCTAAGCCCACGGTCACGCGACGCGGGTTAGCCAACTGAGAATAGTCCACCAACGCCTGCACTTCCACCAACAGCGGACGCGTTCCTTCCCAGATCACCATCACCAAAGAGCCCGGCGTTTGCTCCTGAGAACGGTTTAAGAAAATGGCAGAGGGGTTTTTTACCTCACGCAGACCCTGGCCCGTCATGGCAAACACACCCAGCTCATTGACCGCACCAAAACGGTTTTTATTGCCGCGCAAGGTACGAAAACGACTGTCGCTGCTGCCTTCAAGCAAGATAGAACAATCGATACAGTGCTCCAGCACCTTAGGACCGGCCAAAGAGCCGTCTTTGGTCACATGTCCCACCATAAGTATGGCAATCTGGTTTTGTTTGGCAAAACGGGTGAGGTAAGCAGCACTTTCACGCACCTGAGAGACGCTGCCCGGTGCCGACTGAATATCGGCCATATGCATCACCTGAATGGAGTCGATAACCATGATGCCGGGCTTTTCACGCAGGGCCAACTGGCAAATTGTTTCCACATTGGTTTCCGCCAAGGTTTGCAGCTTATCGGTAGGCAGGCCCAAACGCTTGGCGCGCATGGCCACCTGTTGCAGCGACTCCTCACCGGTGACATACAGGGTTTTCATGTTCTCGGCCAGGCCACACATGGTTTGCAACAGTATGGTACTTTTACCGGCACCCGGCTCACCGCCGATCAAAATGGCGCTACCCGGCACCACGCCACCGCCGAGCACCCTATCGAACTCGATAAAGCCGGTGGAAAAGCGCGGCAGGCTTTCCAGGTTAACTTCGTCCAGGGTTTGGATTTTAGCTTCTATCTGGCCGGCATAGCCGCTGGTTGCACTGCTGCGGCCGGTGCTTTTAACCGACGGCACACGAAATTCGGTAACCGTGTTCCAGGCCTTACATTCACTGCACTGGCCTTGCCAGCGCGCAAACTCGGCTCCACATTCATTACATACAAAGGCTGTTTTCTTTTTTACCATATTGGGGGCATAATTTTTGCTTTAATTAGACTTAAACCTTGCGCTTAAGCTTGCGTAACTAAAGAATAAACAATAATTTGACTCTCAGTATAACGGTTTTTCACCGCTGGGTAATGGTTTAATACATGGCTGAAGACATTCTCCAAAAACATCAACCTCTTGTGCAAGAGCTCAAGCAGCACCTTGGCGAAAAGGGCTTTAATACCGCCTTTGACAGCAAGACGGCTGAGCTTTCCAAGGGCGAGCAGTTCCTTATTAAAATGGAGTTAAACCGCCTGCGCCAACCCTGTAACCGGGTCTTAGATCTGCGTGGCCTCAGCAGCGGTGAAATTCAAAGCTACGAATACAATAAGCAGCATCACTTTCTCGATGCCGAAGCCATTGCCGCCTTTGAACTGGGAGTTAAACGCTTTGGCGACTACACCTTGGCGGTGTACGAAATGGTCATGCAACAGGTGCAACAGCGGCGCCAACAACGCCAGCAAAAAGTCCAAGTGGAGCATGACGAGCACGATGGAGGCCGCCTTATTCGCTTTGCATCCTACGAGTCGCGCCAGCAAGAGCGCATGAATTACGCCATCAAGATACGGGTTCTGGTAAACGAGACACACATCGAAGGCAAAACCAGCGATATCTCTATCGGCGGCGCAAAACTCAAATTACCACGCCACAGCCTGCTCGAACGCGGGCAAACCATCCGGGTGCGTTTTACCGGCCTGGAGGAAGACTTTGAGCTTGGCCTTAAAGACGGTGTGCAATACCAGGTGGTGGCCATAGAGCCCAGCGTCGACCGCGAATTTTACTATGCCCGTTTAAAGCGTGGAGAAGGCCAGGAGACACCGGGCTTCGATGCCTTCTTGGCACGCTTTATCGACGGCAATAAACGCCGTTACAAGGTCAATTTAGACAACACCCTGGATGCGGTGCTCACCAAGGGGTATGAACAATATTATTTGCCCCGTATTAATTCCCTGTTTGCCTTTGTCTGTGAGCAGCAGGGTAAGTTACAGCCGCGGCTGCTATTAACCACGGAAAACAACCTCGACTCCCACACCTATTTCTGTGACGAGGAGCGTCAGTCCGTTATCGCCAGATTGCTCAATGCCGCCCGACTTAATTCGGTACTGGCGCAGCCGCTGACGCAGTCGGGCCAGGTAAAGCACACTCTCTTGTATAGCTTTACCCACAGTCATCAGAATAAGACTTATTTCTACAGCGCCACCGAGTTGGAGCTGGCCAGTCATCCTCATTTGCGCGCCTTATTTTTTGCCTTTGGCAGCCGCAAACCAAGTTGGCGCGTGCACAAATTGCAGCTGCTGCCGGTACAAGCCGATGACGCCCATATTCCCCTCTCCCTGCCCGACTCCGCCGGCGATGCCATTGCCAAGCTTAATAAGCCCCCCAGCGCCCGAGTATATAGCTACTTACGGGGTCTAACGTATCTGTGTCTGCTGACTCCGCTGCACAGCCCGGCGCTGACCCAGCGTCTGCGTCGCTATGAACTCGACCGCGCGGCGGTGAATCAATTAAAGGTATTTGGCCACCGCCGCAGTCATACCCCCGAACTTGAAGTGGTGGCATTGGAATACGCCAATCTGCGAGCCCATAGGCGCTATTTATACGCCACCGAGGTCACAGTAACCACGACACAAAACCTCGAGGTCAGTGCCAAATCACTGGATTTCAGTGTCCTGGGCATGCAAATTGAGCTGGCAGAAGGTAATAGCATAAAAAAAGGCGATGTGATCACCCTGGCCTTACCGCTGTTGCAGCAGATCACCAAGAAGTTCCACCTGGCGCAACTGCCCTACGAGGTAATGGCAATCAGTAAAAGCGGCACCGTTTTAAATTTGAAGGCCTATCAGAAAGGGCGGCAGCCTCATGCCGGGGTGTTATTTTTTGCCCAGCTGATTGACAACAATAAGGATAAACTGCAGCAATGTGAAGAAGAGCCCAAGGTACCTGGGCTGTCCAAGGCGCTGCGTAACATAGTGATTAAAAACCTGTGTCAAACGCCCCTGTATTTTTGCAAGCAAGACAACCAGTTGGCCCTGGGTGCCATTGGGCTTGGCCGCTACAGCAACAGTATTCACCGCATTTGGCGACACTTTGGTGAGCTCGGCAGACACCCGGATTTAAGCGCCTTGTTTACAGGCCAAAGCCTACAACTGCTCACCGACACCCTGCGTGAGGGTCATCGCCAAGATCAGGCCAAGGCCTTTGATCTCTTTATCCATGTGCGCCCGAAAGAAGACAAAATTGCCGATGCCATCAGCTGTCGTTGTGTGGCCCTTGAGCAAGACTATCAGGCCCTTGCCCCCTTTATTAACGATGCGCTAGATGGAGGCTTACTCTTTGCCTATCGGTTATTTTTATCCAAAACTGGGCGTCCGGATACCAAGTATCTGCTCAGCGAGCTGAAATACATTAGCCATTATGCCCTGCACAAGGCCAAGGAATTAGAAGACGCCCTGTGGCAGGTAGAGGGGGTGAGCGATGCCCTGGCCATAGACGAGCTAATTCCAAGGCTTGTTCATGTGGATATCGGCGCCTACCAGGGTATGGTCGAACGCCGTACTAAGTGGCTACAGCATATTGGTTAACGTGCCGGAATAGTTAAAAAGTAAAGTAATTGCGCCAGGCTGCCAGCGGTGATCGCCGCAGGTGCCTCGGCAACCACCTTGGCCTTACCATGCACCGCCACACCTAAACCGGCCTGATGCAGCATCAGCAAATCATTGGCACCATCACCTATGGCCAGAGTCTGCTCCTTGGCCAGACCCAGCTCATCACGATAGGCGGATAAAAAACGCGCTTTTTCCTCGGCGTCGACAATTTTCCCGCTTACCGAGCCCACCAGCACCTTGCCATCGTCATCCAAGGTATTGGCATGAATGCGATCCAGGTGTAAGAGCTTCTGCACATGGGCGGCAAAGGGAACAAAGCCGCCTGAGGCAATGGCCAGGTGCCAGTTGTGTGCGCGTAAAACCTCACACACCTGCTCTATGCCCGGCATCAGCGGTAATTGATTTTGCAGCTCGGCCACCAGAGTTAATGGGATCCCCTCTAACTTGGCGACCCGCTGGCGCAAACTGGCGCTAAATTCCAGTTGTCCGGCCATGGCCTGTGCGGTCACCGCAGCCACCTCGTCATAGACACCGCCAAGGCGGGCGATTTCATCAATGCATTCAATGGTAATGGCGGTGGAGTCCATATCCATCACCAGTAATCCGGGCTCACTGAGCTTGGGCGGATTAACCAGCACGGCACATTGCACGCCATTATCGGCGCCATACTGCTTGATTTGCTGCGCCAATTCCGGCGCTGCATCCTGCACGGTAAAGGCAAAGGCGGGCGGCAGGTCGCTGTGGGCTTCAAAGCGGCAAACGGCGCTAAGCTGACCCGGCCATTGCTGCAATTGTTGAACTAAATTAGCCACTTGCATGCCAAGTTGAAAACCGAAAACTAGTACATAGGTTGGAGTTTTCGGCTCGGTATCTGCCACCAAAGACGAATGGTCGATGTCATACCAAAGGTTTAAACTTAGCAGATTACTTAAGGACAGATCGTCTTGCTGTGCTAAAGTAGAAAAGGCAATATTAGGCTGTGACATCAAAGGCTCCAAGGCGAAATTTAATCGTGATTACGGCACTGCCAATTTAATCACCGATAGCCGTGAAAGTCAGTAACCACATGAGCGATATGAAAAATAAACAAGTAAAAAATCCGGTGCGCAGCTCACAATGGCAACGCCTTAGACGCTTACTCTTTGCCGCGCTGTGTTTTGTCTTGCTGACCTGGATGGCCTTTAACACCAGCTTCCAGGGTCATCATATGCTCTATCAACAAGGCTATCACAGTGCCAAAAGCCTGTCGCAACAGCTGGCTCTGACCGCAGCCTTGCCGCTGGAACAAAACAATAAGCCACGCCTGGGCGAGTTAACCAACCAGCTCAGCAGCGATGCGGTTATCCAAAGTGCGGTTATTTACAATATGTATGGCACGGCACAGGCGCAAAGCGAGGCCTACAGCCCTTATCAAGCCAGCTTGGGGATCACCCAGGCAACGCCGGGGATCAGCAAGCTAACCCAACCCATAGTGGTGCCGATCAACTCCCCACAAGACAACAAACCCATAGGTTTTGCCCGGGTCAATTACCTGCCGCAAACCGCCATAGACACGAGCCACCGTTATATTCATGAGGTCGGTCGCCAGGTACTGCTGATGCTGTTTATTTGCTGCATATTTACCTGGCAGCTTGGACGCGGCCTAAAGCGCTGGCAGCTAAAGCGTTACTTTCGTAAAAAAGCCAAACAGTTCAAATAAAGCTGCTCGCTTAAGGCGTCATAGTCCTGCCTTTGCAACAGCGCCGCCAGGGCGAGAAACACATTGGGTATGCGCTCCGGGGTATTCCTGCGCCCCTGATAACCACACAAGGGCATGCTGGGCGCATCGGTTTCGAGTAGCAGATGCTCGACGCCTACATGGCGCAAAGCTTGCTGAGTTTTTTGTGCTCTGGGATAGGTGATGGTGCCCCCCACCCCGAGCTTAAATCCCGCCTTGATATAACTTTCGGCCACCTGCTGTGAGCCGGAAAAAGCATGGATCACACCACCGAATTTAGGCGGACAGCGTTTAAAGCTGGCGGCGATTAGATCGTGGCTTTGTCTGTGGTGGACAATCAGCGGCAACTCAAATTCATTGGCTAAGGCGATTTGCGCCTCAAATAAACTCTGCTGCTTCCCTAACTCGCCGATACTTCTATCCAAACCACATTCGCCGACGGCGACAAAGATCTCACGGTTTGCCGCTATTAAATCACTCAACTCGGCAATATCTTGCTCTTGATGCTGGGCTAGAAAGTAAGGGTGCAAACCGGCACCAATATAGGTTGCAGGGTATTGCTTGGTGAAGGTAAGCAGGTTCGTGGATTGGGCCAGGCTCACGCCCGGCACCACAAGGTGTGTGACTCCCAGCGACAGAGCATTGGCAATGCACTGCGCCCTATCCTCATCGAATTCACTAAAATCGAGATGACAGTGGGAGTCAATAAAGCGCATTAGGGGTTTAAGCGCTCGACTTGCCAGCTGTTATCTTGCTGGCGAATATACATAAAGCGGTCGTGCAGGCGATGGGCACCGCCTTGCCAAAACTCCACCTTGGTGGGTTTAACGCAATAGCCACCCCAGAAATCCGGCAAGGGGATCTCACCCTTGGCAAACTTGTTCTTCATCTGCGTGAACTTTTCCATCAGCACCTGGCGTGAAGACACGGGCCGGCTCTGACTTGATGCCCAGGCGGCCAACTGGCTTTCCTTGGGGCGGGATAAGAAGTACTTGGCGACATCGGATACCGGCAAAGGCTGGGCTTCGCCATAGACTATCACCTGGCGCTCAAACATATGCCACGGGAAGTGCAGGCTGATTTTATTGTTCTTCGCCAATTCACTGGCTTTACGCGAGCCGGTATTGGTAAAGAAGACAAAACCCTTTTCATCCAGGTGCTTCAGCAACACGATACGCTGCGAAGGCTGGCCCTGCTCATCCACCGTCGCCACCACCATGGCCGTAGGATCGGGAATTTGCGCCTTAATGGCCTGTTCAAGCCACTTTTCGAATTGCGCAATGGGGTCGGCTTCAAGCATGCTCTCATCCAACCCGCCTTGTAAATATTCACGACGAATATCATCAAGTTTCATATCAATTCCTTCTAATTATCACCGCCGCCTCACACCAAAATCGCAAGGCTAAAGCCTCGCCTACAAAGCGAAAAACAACGACCCACAAATCACAGTATCAGCAATTGTAGGAGTGCTGACAAGGCTTTCAACCGACTTATCCCTATGAGCATACATAAAGTATGTGATTAGGGTCAGTCGGTTTAACAACGCCGTCAAAGCGAACTACAGGCCGCCTGATTCAGCAAGTGTAGGAGTGCTAGCTAGGCAGAGAAATGATTTATGTCAAGGAGCATACATCTAGTCTGTGACTCTGACTCAATCATTTCTCTAACGCAGCTAAAGCGAACTACAGGCCGCTAAGATTACATTTGCTCCATAACCTCGATGCCGAGTAAGTCGAGACCTTGGCGTAAAGTCTTCGCCACTAGCGAACACAACACCAAACGGCTAGCCTTATCTTCCTCGCTCACCCCCTCTTTCAATACCGGGCAGGCTTCGTAGAAGCTCATATACAGGCTCGCCAGCTCATACAGGTAACCACACAATACGTGCGGTGTGGCGTCACCGACCATTTGATCCAGCACTTCTTCAAACTGCATCAGTTTAATGGCCAATGCTTTTTCCTGTGGCTCAGCAATCACTACCGGCGCCTGATGCGCGGCGCTGTCGATGCCGGCCTTGCGGAAGATACTCTTAACACGAGTATAGGCATATTGCAGATAAGGAGCCGTGGCGCCTTCGAAGCTCAACATGGTATCCCAGTTAAAGATGTAGTCGCTGGTGCGATTCTTCGACAGATCCGCATATTTTACCGCGCCAATGCCCACTTTAGTGGCGATCTCTTCCTGCTCCTGGTCGTTTAATGGCGACTCGCGCTCAGACAGCTTGGCCTTGGCACGGCTGACCGCTTCATCAAGCAGATCCGCCAGTTTCACCGTACCGCCGGTACGGGTTTTAAACGGTTTGCCGTCTTCACCCATCATGGTGCCGAACGGGCAGAATTCGTAGCTGGTTTCATCGCGCAGTAAACCGGCCTTGCGAGCG
The DNA here is from genome assembly GCF_002964705.1 of Pseudoalteromonas sp. T1lg75. Classification (GTDB taxonomy): domain Bacteria; phylum Pseudomonadota; class Gammaproteobacteria; order Enterobacterales; family Alteromonadaceae; genus Pseudoalteromonas. The sequence continues at coordinate 126,225 of NZ_PQCD01000062.1, forward strand.
GTGATTTCAACCTGGCTAAAATGCAGACTTTGACGGGCATCCACGAAGATCATGATGCGGTCGGCACCCAGCTTATGTGAACGGTACTCACAGGCTGCCAGGTCTGTGGTCGCATACAAGAAGCCACCACCTGATTTTTGTACGATAAATACCGAAGGCTCGCCGTCTTTGTTGGCCAGCTCATCAAGGAACACCACCTGGGCACCTTGGTCTTCTTTGGCAATGCCTTGTTCGCGCAGCACATCGATCATGCGCTGTAGCTCGCTGTTGTAGGCACTTTCCGCGTAAATATCTTCACGCTTAAGGGTCACGTTCAGCTTTTCGTATACTTCTTCAGAGTGCTTCACCGAGGTATCGATAAACATCTGCCATAGCTTGTCGCAATGAGCATCGCCTTGCTGCAGTTTTACCACGTACTCACGGGCACGATCGGCAAAGCCTTCTTCATCGTCGAAACGCTTTTTCGCGTCACGGTAGAAGCTCTCAAGGTCGGCCAGGGCCACCTTTTCCAGGTCAACGCCGTCATTAAGCAGGTCTTCAAGGTGCGCAATCAACATACCGAATTGTGTGCCCCAGTCGCCCATGTGGTTTTGACGAATGACTTTGTCACCACGGAACTCTAGGGTACGAGCAATGGCATCACCGATAATGGTTGAGCGCAGGTGACCCACGTGCATTTCTTTGGCCAGGTTAGGCGATGAATAGTCAACCACAACCGTGTCGGCTTTCGCATGCTCGGCCACACCCAGTTTGGCATCCTGGTTAGCGCTGGCCACAGACTCGGCCAGAAACTCTGGCTTAAGGTGAATATTGATAAAACCTGGGCCGGCGATTTCAACCTTATCCGCTAAATCGGATACGTCTAACGCATCGATAATTTTTTGCGCTAGTTCACGGGGGTTGGTTTTTAGTTTTTTGGCCGCGCCCATGGCGCCATTGATTTGGTAATCACCGAACTGCGGACGCGTGCTTTGCGTTACCGCTGGATTTGTGCCTTCTTCAAGCCCCGCAGCAAGCATGGCGGCATTGGCTTTGTCGATTAAAATTTGTTTAATGTTCATCGTTGCAGTTACCTTGCAATTGGGCCAACATCACGCTGGCCGAGATAAATTAGGGGCGATTAGTGTTCACGGGTCTCACTGAAGCTCACTTCAGGATAGCGTTCCATCGACAGATTTAAGTTTACACGGGTTGGCGCTATGTAGGTGAGGTTGTCCCCGCCATCGAGGGCCAGGTTCGCCTCACACTTACGTTTGAATTCTTCAAACTTCTTCACGTCATCGCAAGAAACCCAGCGCGCGGTGTTAACGTTGACGCTTTCATAAATGGCGTCCACCTTGTATTCCGCTTTTAAACGCGCCACAACCACGTCGAACTGCAGCACACCAACGGCGCCTACGATCAGGTCGTTGTTGATCAGTGGACGGAATACCTGCACCGCACCTTCTTCGGAAAGCTGTACCAAGCCTTTAAGCAATTGCTTTTGCTTCAGTGGATCTTTCAAACGAATACGGCGGAACAGTTCCGGCGCGAAGTTTGGAATACCGCTGAATTTGAGCTTTTCACCATCGGTAAAGGTATCACCGATTTGAATAGTGCCATGGTTGTGCAGACCTATGATGTCACCGGCGTAGGCGTCTTGTGCACGCTCACGGTCACCGGCCATAAAGGTTACCGCATCGGAAATGCTCACCTGCTTGCCCAAACGCACATGGTTCATCTTCATGCCCTGGCTGTATTTGCCCGACACGATACGCATAAAGGCGATACGGTCACGGTGTTTGGGGTCCATGTTGGCCTGAATTTTAAAGACGAAGCCGGAGAACATCTCGTCTTCTGCGCTCACTTCACGCTCGTCGTCGGTTTTACGCGGCATAGGTGCCGGCGCCCACTCGGTTAGACCATCGAGCATATGGTCCACACCGAAGTTACCTAGGGCGGTACCGAAATACACCGGCGTTAGATCACCGCTTAAGAACATTTCCTCGTCAAATTCGTTTGACGCACCTTGTACCAGCTCGATTTCTTCACGCAGTTGCGACGCCAGACTCTCGCCTACCGCTTCATCCAACTCGCTATTATCTAGGCCCTTAATGGTACGCACGTCTTGAATGGTGTGACCCTGACCCGTTTGATACAAGATGGTCTCATCGCGGTGCAGGTGGTACACGCCTTTAAACTCTTTACCACAGCCGATAGGCCAGGTGATGGGCGCACACATGATGTTAAGCTCGGTTTCTACCTCATCCAGCAACTCCATTGGGTCGCGAATATCACGGTCCAATTTGTTCATAAAGGTAACTATCGGCGTATCACGCAAGCGGGTGACTTCCATTAGCTTACGCGTACGGTCCTCTACACCCTTGGCGGCGTCGATCACCATCAAACAAGAGTCAACGGCGGTCAATGTACGGTAGGTATCTTCCGAGAAGTCTTCGTGTCCCGGGGTGTCCAGCAGGTTAACTAAGCGCTCATTGTAAGGAAACTGCATGACCGAGGTGGTGACCGAGATACCACGCTCTTTTTCCATTTCCATCCAGTCCGATTTAGCATGCTGGTTGGAGCCACGGCCCTTGACCGTACCGGCCTTTTGAATGGCCTGACCGAACAAGAGTACCTTCTCGGTGATGGTTGTTTTACCCGCATCCGGGTGAGAGATGATCGCAAAGGTGCGACGCTTATTAATTTGCTGTATTAATTCTGACATGCGGTCACTTATGAGCTGTCGACCCAACCACAACGAGGCGGTTAAGTCGCAATTAAATTTTAAAGACATTAATGCCCGAGATTATACCGACTTTAGGGTGTGCACAAAAGCGCCGAATACAAGTAAAAGTGACTTCATGGTCCACCTATGTGTATTATTGCTGAGCATTTTGTATAATTTTTTTGTTGTGGTGATTACCATAACGCGCTCAGGCTATTTTAAGACGTTGCAAGGAGGCGCACACCATGAAGACAAGCAAGCTAAGCATTCGCTTATTGTGGTACATCACCCCGGTGGTGATCTTGCCCTTGCTGTTTCTAGGTGGTTTTACCCTCACTAACGTTACCAGCTCCTCAGAGCAACAGGCGCAGCTGATTGTTAGCCGCTTTGTTGAGCAACAACAAAACAAGGTGTTTCACTCGCTCAATGTCTATCATTCCACCACTGAGTTGCTGAGCACCTCGCCGGTATTGCAAAACTTTTTGCACCAGATTGACCGCCCCAACACCTATTACACCGCCCACCTGGGTGCTCTGCTCGACGTCTTTAGCAGTTATACCGAGGCCTATCCGGATATTCTCAGCATTAACTTTATTTCCAGTACGCAACAAAGTTACGCCTACTTTTCCACAACGCTGCAAAGTGCACCGCAACAATATCCCTTTTTCGAGCAACTACTGACCAGCTCGTTGCGCCGCCAGCAATTTATGGTGCAAGAAGACAATGGCGAAACCACCCTCTACTTTGCGCAAAAGGTATTTGCCCCGGACTACCATTTGGAGCGCCCGGTGCTGCTTGGCCACATCATAGTGCGAGTGCAGCCAACCGTACTTAACACCGCAATTTTAGAGGCGCCTTACAATAACACCTTGAATTTATTGCTGACCGAGCAAGGTAAGGTGTTGTTTAGCTCCAACCATGCGCTGCTGGGTAAAACGCTCAGCAAGCAGGATTTAGAGGCCATAGATCTGTGGGCCGACAACGGCCGCCTTAATGAAATTGTGCTTGAGAGCGTCGATAACACCGAGCGCATGCTCTACGGCGTGCAAATGCCCGATGGCCACTACTTTGTCACCAGCATTCCGAAAAAAATGCTCTATCAGGCCGGAAAGGTGATCAGTCTTATCACCGCGCTGATCGTGCTGATCTCTATCGTCACCCTGCCCGTGTTGATCTTTATCGTAGTGCGTAACTTACTGCTTAACCCCATAGAGCAACTGGGAGCCGCCAGTCACCGCGTCGGCGCCAACGATCTGGCCGTGCGCCTTGATGACAAACGCACCGATGAGGTTGGCCAGTTGTTTAGCGACTTTAACAACATGGTGAACAAGATTTATCGCACCCAGGGCGAGCTTAAGGAATACAAGGACACCTTGGAGCAAAGGGTTGAGGAGCGCACGTTGGAGCTAGAAAAAACCAACAAGGCATTGGAGTTAGCCATTGAGCAGGCGGAGCAGGCCAACCAATTAAAAAGCCGCTTTTTGGCCAATATGAGTCATGAAATTCGCACTCCCTTAACCGCCATCATGGGCTTTACTGAACAGTTGCTGGAGAATAACCAAATAGACGATGACAAGGTGCAACACCAGCTTGCCACCGTGCTGCGTAACTCACGTCACCTGCTGGAGCTGATCAACAATATCTTGGATCTATCAAAAATTGAGGCGGAAAAGCTCGCCGTTAACCGCGAGCCGGTGTCACTGTATGAGCTGTTTGACGACTTGAACTCCATAGTCGAGCCCCAAGCGCAACAAAAACAACTGGAGTTTGCCATCAACTACCAGTTCCCCTTACCTAAATACATTAACAGCGACCAAACCCGCATTAAGCAGATCCTGCTCAATATTCTCACCAATGCGGTGAAATTTACCGCCAAGGGTCAGGTGCACCTAGATGTCAGCTACCACGACGATATGATTGAGTGTGTGGTCAGCGACACCGGTATAGGCATCTCGGATCAGGAGCTGACCCGTATCTTTAAGCCTTTCGAGCAAGCCGATACCACCACCACCCGTCGCTTTGGCGGCAGTGGCCTGGGCCTGTGTATTGCTAAAAATCTGGCACAGTTATTAGGCGGCGATGTGCGCGCTCACAGCCAACAAGGCTAGGCAGTCGCTTTAGCATACAGATCAACTGTAACCAGGTGTATGAGGCCCAGGACTTCTACCATGGCGTCGAGGAAATGCAACCGGTTATGGAGCCGATGCCAACCCTAAGCTGGCAACAATTCGACGGTGAAATTTTGGTGGCCGAGGATAACCGGGACAACCAAGCGCTTATTTCCCTGCTGTTGGAGCGCTGGGGGATCACTCCGGACTTTGCCAATAACGGCGCCGAGGCGGTAGAAAAAGCCCTGGTCAAAGACTACCAGCTGATCTTAATGGATATGCAGATGCCGGTGATGGGTGGTGAAGAAGCCACGCAAATGCTGCGCCATGCCGCCTACGATGGGCCCATCATTGCCCTGACCGCCAACGTGATGAAACACGATATCGAGCGTTATTTAGAGGCGGGCTGTGACAAGGCGCTGGCCAAACCCATCGACAAGGAGCAGCTCGAGCATACCCTGGCCACCTATTTAAGTCTGCAACAGGAGGCCAACTCCAAGTGGGACGACATACTTAAAAGCGAACGCTTTTTACAGATCAATGAAAACTACAAGCAAAAGCTCCCCGATTACCTTGAGCAGGTCTTGGCTCACCAGCAAGCCAAGGAATGGGAGCAGTTGCAGGCGGTGGCCCACAGCATAAAAGGCAGTGCCAGCTGCTTTGGTTTTAACGCCGTAGCCGATGCCGCCAGCGAGCTCGAGCTATCGTTGCGCAACGGCGAGTGCGAGCACCACGAATACCCGGTGCTTAAGCTTGAACACGCCATCCGCTTTGTTTTACAACCACAAGCCGAAGCGCCGAAGGGACTCTCTTAAGTCACTTGCCCCGCAGCAACTCAAAAATAAAATTACATAACGAGAACGATAAACTATGGACATGTTTTTAAATTGGGAATCGCCTGAATGGCTTGAGCTGGCGCAGTCTTGGGCGGATCAGAACCTTGCAAAGCATGGCCTTGAACCATTAGGTAAACTACAAAAGGTTTCCGGCTGGGCTCTGGGTCAAATCTTTAAGCAAAATACCAACAAGGGTCTGTGCTTTTTCAAGGCGACAGCCTTTTTGCCTTTGTTTTCCAATGAGTCGCAGCTGTGTGCAAAACTCTCAGAACTCATGCCAGAGTATGTTCCCGAGACAATGTTTATCAGCAGTGAAAAACAGTGGATGATGAGCAAGGATTTTGGTGGCGGATTACCCGAAGATGCGGACAAAGGTTTGTGGCCAAAAGCGTTTCAGCGCCTAGCTAGGCTACAACAGCAATCGACAAAGCATACAGATGCACTGATAAAAAGTGGTTGTTTACTTAGGCAAGTGGCTGATATTCCAGAGCAATTAAATAGCGCATTAAACGATACTGAGATAACACGGCACCTTACTGACGACTTTATAATTAACAAAGATGAAATACTACTCAAGGTAAAACAAGCCGTTGAGAAATTAGCAAGTTTTAATATGCCCAATACCCTCGTGCATGGTGATCTGCACATCGAAAATATAGCCCAGGTGAATGGTACTTTTATTTTCTTTGACTGGAGTGATGCCTGTATCAGCCACCCCTTTATTGATGGCACCTACATTTACAGAATGCCCGAAGGCGAAAACAAGCAAAGGATAGTCACAGCATATTTATCTCAATGGTCGGACTTTGGGGACCCTGCAACACTGCGAGACGCCTGGGATACGGCCGAGTTGGTTTGCTATGCACACCAAGCAATATCCTATGCATCCATGAAAAAAGCCCTTAGCTCTGAGCAAATGGTGGCTCTAGAGCAGGCTTTTTTAAATGCTTTTAACAGGCTGCTTGCCAAAAGTTGAACGAAATAAGCTAGGAGCTGCTCCCCATTACGCATCTAATCAGATAAGCGAAACGAGAGCGACGCATTAAGCTGAGGGTGAGGGATAGCAAGGCAACGTTATTGTTAACGGATGCTGGGTGGCTAATCATCACCCATCAAAGGTTTCATCATTAACAAGGCATCTTCGCCATCGGGGTAGTATTTCTTACGCACACCGTTAGTGATAAAGCCATAGGCTTCATACAGGGCGATGGCGGCGACATTGCTTTCACGCACCTCCAAAAACATCAGCTCGGCATTACGCGCAGTCGAGTCCTTAATGAGCGACCGCATCAACACCTTACCTAACCCCTGCCCCTGCTCACTTGGCGCTACGCAAATATCCATCAGGGTGATATCTGGGCCAGCCTGCTCGGCGACATAAAAGCCCAATAATTTATTATCGTTAAAGAGTCCGGTGCAGAAATAACGCCCGGACAAACACGAGCGCATCAGCTTTTCACTCCATGGGTGACTGTGACAGGCCCGCTCTATGGCCATCATGTCCGCCACATCTTGTTCGCCCAAAGGCGCCAGCCTATGCATCGATAAGCACCTGCTCACATTCACACAATTGCTGCCACAGGGCCTGCTTATGTGCCACTGATAAGTTGTCGCTGGGAAGGTAAACGCGATTGCCCTGCAATTGCGGTGTGCTCACATCACCCAGGTGCACCTCGCTCCCTGTGGGAAGCAGACGCAAAATATCCTCGGCCAAGGGGCCCGACAAGGGTTGTGAATCTTGGGTTTGTTCACCATCAAGAGGCTGTGTGTCATGCGCTCGGTAAGCTGCACGTAAACGCACCGGCTGTATAGCAAAAATATCGGCTAAGTGTGACTGCATACGGAAATAATTAACTTTATTTGGCGGCTGCCAGTGTAGCGTAAAGAAGCTAAGGAAAGAAGTGGCAGGGGCGGAGAGATTCGAACTCCCAACCGTCGGTTTTGGAGACCGCTGTTCTACCAATTGGAACTACGCCCCTGCAATGTCGACGCATTATAATGAGCTTTTTATAAAGGTAAAGAAAAAATATCGCCGTACCCGTTCAATTGCTTCGAAAATAAACAACTGTAGAAAAAACAGTCCATTTTAGCCGACTTAATGCGTAAATACCCCGCGCAGCAACTGCTGAGCTCTGGCGATCCTGGGACTACGCAACGCTCCCGCCCGCCAACACAAGTGATACTCTATCGCCGGATTTGCCTGGGGGCCACCTATGGCGACTAAGCGTTCGTGTTTTAAATCATCACTCACCAGGTACTCGGGTAACACCGACCATCCCAAGCCCGCGAGCACCAGGGTACGCAAGCAACGCAGATCCGGGGCGGTGATAATCTCATTTAAGTGCCCCAAAAATAAACCATTATGGCTTACCCATTGACGCACTAGGGTCCGGCCCAGATCATAGGCCACCAAGGGTTGCTCACTTAATACCAGCTCCAGGTCCTGGCTCATTTGCCGCGCCCTGGCAGGGCTGGCAACCAGGAAAACCCGTTCCTCACCCAATAAACAGTAATCCAGCTGCCCATCTTCCGGAGGCGTTAAACACAGGGCAAAGTCCGAGTTACCATCTTTAAGAAAGGTAAACATGTCGTCATCGTGACTGGGGTGTAAGCGTATTTGCGCCCCAGCATCGGTAAGCGGTTGTAACTTGGGGGCGAGCATACTCGAAAGCATATCTATGGGGCCGTTTATGTGTATCACCCCGTCTATTTTGCTGCCGTGTGATTTCATTTTTGCCAACACGCCTTCGGCATAATCCAGGGTATCTCCCAGTTGTATCGCTAGTTCATCGGCAATACGGGTTGGCCGTACCCCGCGTACATGGCGCACAAACAAACGGTGATCCAATTGTGACTCGAGTGAAGCGATATGACTGGAGACCGCAGGTTGAGTGATATGCAAAACATCGGCGGCCTTGCTAAAAGAACGCTGACGGTAAACCTCAACAAAGGTGCGTAATTGATGAATGGACATAAGCTACAGCTATAAATTTAATTATATTAACCCAAGTTTAGATTATTTTTCCTCTATCTGCTTCTCACGCATACTGGGTCCCAACACAGTAAGAGCCAACAAGGTAACCAGTATGATTTATTCAACCACAGCCATTGCCAGTGGTGGCCGCGATGGCAGTGCCAAGCTAACCGACGATAGCCTGACCCTTACCATGACCACACCGGGTACCAGCGCACCTGGACATAACCCAGAGCAGCTTTTCGCCATGGGGTATGCAGCCTGTTTCGACAATGCCCTTATTCTCACTGCCAAGCGCCTGAAGATGGCACTTAAGTGCTGTCAAACCCAGGTCACCGTGGGCCTGGATAAGGTCGCCGAGCAGTATCTGCTTGATGTGACCATAGATGTTTCAATAGAGGGCCTGGAACCAGCACAGAGCGAACAGCTTATCGCCCTGGCCCATGAGGTTTGCCCTTATTCAAATGCACTGCGCGGCAATGCCAAGGTGCGCGTTAAAAACCTTGAGCAATCCGCTTGAAGATAAATTTTGGAGTCCTTATGACCACAATGAAAGCCGCCATGTATACAAGTACTGGCCACCCCGCAGAGGTGCTAGACGCCCATGACCTAACCATTCCCGAGCCGCAGGCGGGGGAAATCCGCGTGCGTATGACGCGCTCGCCCATACATAACCATGACATCATGACGGTCCGCGGCGAGTACGGCAGCCTACCTGAGTTGCCCGCCATCGGCGGCAGTGAAGCCGTAGGCATTGTTGATGCGCTGGGTGAGGGCGTTGCAGGCCCTGCTGTTGGCACGCGAGTAAACGTGGCCGGTGCCGCCGGTACCTGGGCCGAGTATTTTATTGCTCCTGCTATGGCGGCGGTGCCGCTGCCGGATAGCATCAGCGACGATATCGCCGCGCAATTATTAGCCATGCCAATGAGCTCGGTAATGGCGCTTAATAAAATCCCTGCCAAAGCAGGTGATTGGATAGTGGTCAACGCCGCCAACGGCGCCGTCGGTAAAACCGTGGCACAAATAGCCAAAGGCCGTGGCCTTAAAGTACTGAGCCTGGTTAACCGTGGCAGCTCCAAGGCGCAACTTGACGAGCTGGGTATTGGCAACGTCTTTGCCATGGACGAAGCCAATTGGTTTGAAAGTGCCCTTGCCGCTATTGACGGCCCCGTGGTCGGCGGTATCGAAATGATCGGCGGTGAAGCCGCCCGTAAGCTGATTAACCTGGTCGGAAACGGTGGCACTGTGTTGTCTTTTGGTGCCATGTCCAACGAACCCATGGCAGTGGATGCGGGCGATTTGATCTTTAAGGAAATCACCGTAAAAGGCTTTTGGGGCATGGTGGAATTCAGCCGTTTAACACCGGAGCAAATCACCGACTCGGTACTGGAGCTGATTGGGCTGGCCGAGCAAGGCGAGCTAACCTTGCCGGTGCATGAAACCTTCGCCATCAAGGACATTGCCAAAGCCGGTGCCGCCTATGACCAGCCGCGCCAAGGCAAGCTCATGATTCAGCCTTAAGCCCGACCAATTCAGAGTAAGTCATTTAAGTAATGTGACGTCAAAAGGCCCTAACAAGGGCCTTTTTTTGTCCGCACTCAGCAATTGTATAAATATAGGCACAAGTAGATTGACACCCTTATACGCGACTTGCTATTTTCCTTAACGCCCTAGTTGGCATTGGAACGGATGCCAATAAAAATCAAATGGATAGCGCTTTTATAGGCATGGCTTATAACCAAAGCGCTAACAACTAATAAGGATGTTAAGATGAATAAAACCAACCGCTGGCTAGTGCCCCTGTGCACCTCCCTCGCGCTGCTGGCGAGCACGTCGACTCTGGCAAAGAATTATCTGAATATTGAAGTGGCCGATGAAATTCTGGCGCTGGGAGAAGAGTACCAACTGTCGCTCAGCGAGAGTTTTGTCAGCGATAAAAGCCATGAGGTAAATAAAAAGCTGCTAACCTTTTTGCCCGAAGACGACAAGGTCTTCTACGAATTTACGCTGAGCATTAAAAAAGACGACAAAGTGTGGATCAGTGATGTCTTTGTCTTTAGCAACCAAAAGAATTTTTTAAACTTCAATACCCTGCTTTTTTCAGAGCTGGTTGATGAGAGCGACTTTTATCATCTTGATCACAAAGCCGGATATAACTTCTTTTCTTCCTATTCGCAGCATATTCCAAAGGGCTACGAAAAGTTAAAAGCCGAATACGACAAGGGCCTGCCGCACTATTTCAGCTACACCAGTGCCTCGAGCGACTACCAGGCCTACCTGGCAAATATTTACCCCCTGTCGGAAAAAATGAAGAAGGCGGTTAAGGAGACCCAAGCCACTAAGGTGACCCCTCATGAAGAGATCATCGAGCGCTTTATCAGCGCAATCAACAGCAAGCGTTCAGCGCCATTATTAAAATATCGCGACCCCAAGGCCTCACAAAAGAACCAGGATATTTACAAGCGAGGACTGCAAACCTTATTTGCTTACTACGATAAAATTGGCAACCCCAGCAAGTTCGAGGTGGCTCAACACAGGCGCTATGAAAACGTCAATCAGCCCAGTGTTGATTACTACCTAGTAGAAATTCTTGAACACAATGGACAACTGGATAACAAGATAGAGATGGAGTTTTACTTTAGCGATGTGCACGGCAAACGCTATATCAAGGAATACGATATCACCGGCATTCATTTCGAATAACAAAAAAGGGCTGTTACCAGCCCTTTTTTAATGTGCTTATCTCATCATGAGATACGTGGGAATTATTCCCACTCGATGGTTGCCGGTGGCTTACCAGAGATATCGTAAACCACGCGAGAAATACCGTCGATTTCGTTGATGATACGGTTTGAAACCTTACCCAGGAAGTCATACGGCAGGTGCGACCAACGGGCCGTCATAAAGTCGATGGTTTCAACACAACGCAGGCTTACCACCCAGTCGTATTTACGCGCATCACCCATAACGCCTACAGAGCGTACCGGTAAGAACACGGTGAACGCCTGGCTTACCTTGTGGTAAAGCTCGGCATTGTGTAGCTCTTCGATGAAAATCGCATCGGCACGGCGCAGTAAGTCGCAGTACTCTTTCTTGATTTCACCCAGTACACGTACACCTAGGCCAGGACCTGGGAACGGGTGACGATAAAGCATGTCATAAGGCAGGCCAAGCTCTAGACCAATCTTACGTACTTCGTCTTTGAATAGTTCGCGTAGCGGCTCAACCAGACCCAGCTCCATGTCTTCAGGAAGACCACCCACATTGTGGTGCGACTTGATCACATGCGCTTTACCGGTTGCCGATGCTGCCGACTCGATAACGTCAGGGTAAATAGTACCCTGAGCAAGCCATTTCGCGTTTACGCGCTTGCTTGCTTCTTCATCGAATACTTCAATGAAGGTGTGACCAATGGCCTTACGCTTCGCTTCTGGCTCATCGATGCCTTCAAGTGCTTTTAAGAAGCGCTCTTCGGCGTCTACTTTCACTATGTTCAGACCAAAGTGGTCACCGAACATATCCATTACCTGTTGACCTTCGTTTAGACGAAGCAGACCGTTATCAACGAATACACAAGTCAGCTTGTCACCGATAGCCTTGTTGATAAGCATGGCCACAACCGATGAATCTACACCACCAGACAGACCTAAGATCACTTCGTCGTCACCGACTTTTTCTTTGATGCGGGCAATCGCGTCTTCGATGATTTGCGCCGGCGTCCATAGTTTGTCACAACCACAGATATCAACCACAAAACGCTCTAACAGGCGTTGGCCCTGTTGCGTGTGTGTCACTTCCGGGTGGAACTGTACGCCGTAGAAGCGCTTTTCTTCCCATGACATGGCAGCATGTGGACAAGTGTCGGTTTTTGCCGTGGTGGTAAACTGAGGTGGAATGGCTTCAACCTTGTCACCGTGGCTCATCCATACATCTAATAAGCCGGCGCCATTTTCACCCAGGTGATCTTCAATGGCTTCGAATAGTGCACAGTTACCCACCTTTTCAACCTGGGCGTAACCGAACTCTTTCTTATCAGAGCCGTGTACCTTACCGCCTAGCTGCATGGCCATAGTTTGCATGCCGTAACATACGCCAAGAACCGGCACACCCGCTTCGAATACGTAATCAGGCGCACGTGGGCTGCCCTCTTCTACCGTTGACTCAGGGCCACCAGATAGAATGATACCTTGTGGGTTAAATTCACGGATTTGCTCCTCCGTTACATCCCAAGCCCACAGCTCACAATAAACACCAATTTCACGCACACGACGGGCGATCAATTGCGTGTACTGTGAACCAAAGTCAAGGATCAATATACGGGAGTCATGGATATCTTTGCTCATTGCGATCTCATCTAAATTAAATGAAATTGGATTAGCGTTTAGTTAATTCGCTAATCAGAAATTAGTAAGGGCTAGCAAAAACTAGCCCTTGAATCGTTATTGTCAGCGCTTAGCCCAGACGATAGTTTGGCGCTTCTTTGGTGATTTGCACGTCATGTACGTGCGACTCACCCATACCCGCTGCGGTAACGCGCACAAACTGTGGCTTGGTATTGAGCTCTTCAATAGTTGCCGAGCCGGTTAAGCCCATGGCGCTGCGCAGGCCACCCATTTGCTGGTGAATAATGGTAGTGATTGGGCCTTTGTAGGCAACGCGGCCTTCAATACCTTCCGGAACCAGCTTTTCAGCTTCTTTTGATGTTTGGAAATAACGATCAGAAGAGCCTTCTTTTTGGTTCATCGCACCTAGTGATCCCATACCACGGTATGACTTATAGTAACGACCTTGATAAAGTTCAACTTCACCCGGAGACTCTTCGGTACCGGCCAGCATAGAACCAACCATTACACAGGCAGCACCGGCTACCAGGGCCTTGGCGATATCACCTGAGAAACGGATACCACCGTCGGCAATAACAGGAATATCACGGCCTTTTAAGCCTTCAACCGCGTCTGAAATTGCTGTGATTTGTGGTACACCACAACCGGTTACGATACGCGTGGTACAGATAGAGCCTGGGCCAATACCCACTTTAACCGCATCAACACCGGCGTCGGCAAGGGCAATAGCACCTTCGGCCGTAGCAACGTTACCGGCAACGATTTGTAATTCAGGGAAGGCTTCGCGCGTGGCTTTAACGCGGTCGATAACACCTTGTGAGTGACCGTGTGAAGTATCGATAAGCAATACGTCAACGCCCGCTTCAACCAGGGCTGCGATACGCTCGTCGGTACCGGCACCCACACCTACTGCGGCACCTACACGCAGACGACCTTGCTCGTCTTTACATGCGTTTGGCTTGTCCATCGCTTTTTGGTAATCCTTAACCGTGATCATGCCTTTTAGTTTGAAGGCGTCATCAACAACCAGGATTTTCTCAATACGGTGCTCGTGCATCAGGCCAAGAATTTCTTCACGGTTAGCGTTTTCTTTAACGGTAACCAGCTTGTCTTTTTTGGTCATCACGGTTGAAACCGGCTGCTCTAGCTTGGTTTCGAAACGCATATCACGGCTGGTAACAATACCTTGTAGGTTGTTGTCGGCGTCGGTTACAGGGAAACCTGAAAAGCCTTTTTCTGCAGCAAGGGCTAGCGCTTCGGCGATGGTTAAATCGGCTTCAACGGTAACTGGCTGAGAAACGATGCCCGCTTCGTAAGTTTTCACCTTACGAACATTCGCTGCTTGCTCAGCGATGGTCATGTTTTTGTGGATAAAGCCCAAACCGCCTTCTTGTGCTAAGGCAATAGCTAAACGCGCTTCGGTCACTGTATCCATAGATGCAGAGACAAGCGGAAGGTTCAGCTTAATGCCGCGCGTAAGGCGTGTGGTAAGGTCCGCTGTATGCGGTAAAACAGTAGAATGACCAGGTACTAATAGTACGTCATCAAAGGTAAGGGCTTCTTTAGCGATCCTAAGCATTGGCAACATCTCACGAATTGGTGATTGGGTGGAGTTGCGGCGGCATTTTATCAGCGATGTTAAGGCGAGTAAAATAAAATTTGCGCTTTCTTTATGATAAACTGCCATAAGTTTTTGCAAGGCGCGATATCACTATGTATTCACAATCAAATTCCCCTGCCTCCCAAAGCGTTTATACGGTGTCACGGCTTAACCGTGAGATCCGTACCATTTTGGAGCGTGGCTTTGCCTCGATTGTGCTTAACGGTGAAATTTCTAACTTTGTCGCCCCTTCTTCCGGGCATTGGTACTTTTCCTTAAAAGACGACAAGTCGCAGGTGCGCGCCGCCATGTGGCGCGGCAATAACCGCTACGCCAAGTTCCGTCCCAAGGACGGCGATCAGGTGCAGGTACAGGCACGGGTATCCTTGTACGAACCTCGTGGCGACTACCAGGTTATCGTTGAACATATGGAAGCCGCCGGCGAAGGCGCCTTAAAGCAGGAGTTCGAGGCGTTAAAAATGCGCCTGGCGGCACAGGGCCTGTTTAACTCGGCGCATAAAAAGCCTTTGCCCGGCACCATTAACAAGGTGGGTGTGATCACCTCCTCGACCGGTGCCGCCATCAAGGATATCTTAACCGTGTTAAAACGCCGCGCCCCGCAGTTGGAAGTGGTGATTTACCCCTGTCAGGTGCAAGGCGATGCCGCCCATCAGGGGATCATCGACAAACTGCAACTGGCCAACGCCCGCAATGAGGTGGATGTACTGATCGTCGGTCGCGGCGGCGGCAGCTTGGAAGACCTCTGGTGTTTTAATAACGAACAGCTGGCGCATGCCATATTTAACAGCCAATTGCCGGTGATCAGCGCCGTCGGCCATGAAATCGACACCACCATCAGCGACTTTGTTGCCGATATTCGCGCCCCGACCCCTTCGGCGGCGGCGGAATTGGTAAGCCCGGACAGCATCCAGCTTAAGCAGGGCTTGCAGCACCAAAAGCAGCGCCTTTACAGTGCCTGGCGTCACCTGCTTCATGACCGCTCAGTACAATTGCAGCGTTTACAAAGCCGTTTGTCGCAGCAACATCCTGCCAATCAGCTAATGCAGCAGCAACAACGTTTGGATGAACTGCAAATGCGTTTGAACCATGCCATGGAAGGACGATTAAGCCAGCAGCAGGCGCTGTTGAATCAGCTAAATATGCGCATGCAGCGCGCCAACCCGGGCACCCGGGTGGCGGCGGCGAAATACCAATTACAACAGCTGTCGACGCGCTTGGTAACGGTGCAAAAAGAGCAGCTCTTTCAGGCCCAATCGCGGCTTGCACAATTGGCGGCCCGGCTCGATAGCATCAGCCCGCTGGCGGTCTTGGCCCGCGGCTATAGCATTACCAAAAGCGAATTGGGGATAGTGAAATCGGTGACCCAGGTGCAACCACAACAACAGCTGACTACCGTGGTTGCCGATGGTGAAATTACGACTCAGGTGGTTTGCGTTCAACCCAAAAACTAAGGGAGCCATCGGAGCTCACCGAGCTGGTACGCTGAAACTGGCGCCACCAGGGCTGCTTGTCGAGACGTGATTGCAGCTGGCGCCAGCCGGTGCGCGGGTCAAGCTCCGCTCCTTCCAGCGTCGAAAATTCAATGCGACACACGGTACTTTTACATTGCACCTTCTCGAGTGCGACCTTGTCGGCAAATCCTTCACTGTAAACAAAATCGCTGGTTTGCGTTTCGGTCAGATAGGCCCAGTTTTCATCGCGGGTTTCCTGCTCGAAGAGCTGTTGCAATTGAGTCTCCATTTCCTCGGGGCCTTTTAAGGCGCGCTGCAATACCTTGATCTGCTGCTGCGCCTGGGCCAACTGCCCTTCGAGTTGCGCCACGTCTTGATCCGGACTTTGGCCCTCGCTCTGCGGCTCGGCAACATCATTAAGGGATACAGGCGGCTGTGCAATCTCGTTAAGTGAGGCAGGCGGCCATTCGTCATTCATGTCTGGCATGCTTGCCTGGTCGTTTTGCGCTAATTGGGTGGGAGCAGAGACAGCGGGCGCCGCCTGAGGCACAGTTACTACGGCTTCTTGAGCGGCGTCGGCAAAGAGCAGATAACCGCAACCCACACCGACAAAAAAGGCCGCGCTAACGGCCATAACCAATTGATTTTTCGCCATACCATTCCCTGCTGTTCAGTTTTAGAGCATGGCACTAGTATGGGATTTATTTTCCGGTTCGTCATCTAAAAAGTTTTGGTTCATGGACTCGGCCGGACAGGCACAATCCGGACGACCTACCACTTTAGCAGGTACCCCAACCGCGGTGGTATGCGCAGGCACCGGGCTGAGCACCACGGAGCCGGCTCCGATACGGGCGCCCTCGCCGACCTCGATATTACCCAACACCTTGGCTCCGGCACCGATCAGCACGCCGGCACGGATTTTCGGGTGACGATCACCGGATTCATTACCGGTACCGCCCAGGGTCACCGATTGCAAAATAGAGACATTGTCTTCAATGACCGCGGTTTCCCCGACTACGATCCCGGTGGCGTGGTCGAACATGATACCGTGGCCGACCTTACAGGCCGGATGAATGTCGACGCCAAATACTTCCGAGCTACGGCTTTGAATAAAGCGCGCCAGTTCCTTACGGCCCTGACGCCACAAGCAATGGGCTAAACGGTGGGCCTGAATGGCATGAAACCCCTTGAGGTTTAAGATCACCATCAAATAGGTGTCCACCGCCGGGTCGCGATCACGCACCGCTTTAATATCGTGGGCAACATGGGTCAACATCGCATCACACTCGACAAAGGCCTGATCGAACAGCTCGCGAATGGTAAAGGCTGAAACCACGGCATCGGCCAGCTTATTGGCAACGATAAAGCTTAGCGCCGAGCCCAAACAATCATGATTAAGCACGCAAGAATATACGTGGGATGCCAACAAGGGCTCTTTACTAACGACTTGATTCGCTTCTTCTCTTAGCTGCTGCCAGATCTCATGACGCATGGCGGTTTCCTAGTATTAACTAACTGCTTATTGCTATAAGTGTAACGGATTTGACGGTAAACGCGCTATCTCCAAAAAAGGTGCGCTGGTTATTAGATATAACTAAATAATTTCATATACATCTTCAAGGTCTTAGACTTTTTCATCCGCAAAAGTAAAGCAAGGGGCCTGGTCACGGCGATACGCGCTCGGCGAAATGGCAAACCAGCGCTTAAAGGCATGATGAAAGGCACTAAGCTCGCTGTAACCGCACAGATAAGCGATTTCACTGAGGCTTAAGGAAGACTCCCGCAACAAGGCACAACTTTTTTCTTGGCGCAGGGTGTCAAGCACGGTGCGATAGCTGGTGCCTTCCGCGGCCAGGCGACGCTGCAGGGTTTTCTCGCTCATGCTGAGCATCTGCGCCATGCTTTTACAGCTCAACTCACCGCTCGCCAGCTGTTGCTCAAGTAAAAGTATCAACACTTGGCTAATGGCCTTATGTTTTTCGGCGAGCATGCCTTGTTCCAGTTGCGGATGTACGGCTTGGGCATGGGCCTGAAAATGGATCTGATGATTAGGGGCACCGTATTCGATGGCACAATTAAAGTAACGCTCAAGTTCTTCGCAGGGCGCGCGGCGCTGCACACATACCCGCTCCGGGCGCCAGTGCTTGCCGGCCACGGTGCGGGCAATTTTAACGCAAAATGCCATTGCCGCTTCATAGCTTTGGGTGCCGACTTCAGCGGTGCTGTCGGCAAAATAAAACCGCAACACAGCTGTTGGCACAGCCGTTGATGCTGCCGTTGACGCTGTCGTCGACATATCCTTTGGCACCGCCTGCTGCGGTTGTGGCTCGATAAGCTGGGCATTGGTGGTATCGCCGATCAGCTTCTGATAACGGAGGATCAGTTTGTAGGCGCTGAGGACATTGTCTTGTTTTAACAAGGCCAGACCAATCACAGGGATAGCTCTGACATTCATGCTGCCACCGACGGCAATGCCAAGATTAATGTGTTCGACACGGCGCGCCACAGCCGCCTGCGCCGCATTCCACAAGGTACTGACATTACTTTGCGGATAGCGGCTGTCCCTAGCCGTCAAGGAATCGAGGGCAATATTGGCATCGCGAAATAAGGTGGTGATGGGCAAGCCATGCCACTTAAAGGTTTCGGCCATGGCACTGACCCACCAGGATGAGATTGTCCGCATTATCTGACCTAAAAAATCAATTATAAGACCCACAATATCAAGCGCGGTGCAAATTTCCAGCATATTGTTATTAAACGTGCTTAAAGCTTGCTCAAAGCGTACTTAAAGCATGCCTAACGCGTACCTGCACAATTCGCGCTTAACTATAAGAATAAAGATTCGGGGCACGCTGGTTATTAACTCAACAGGAGAATGCCCATGGGCCATGTTTCAGACAAAGAAGGCTTTAGCAGCTTTAAGGAGTTTTACCCTTATTACCTGCAAGAACATAAAAACAAGGTATGCCGCCGTTTACATGTGCTTGGCAGTGTCTTGGTCCTCACGGTTTTGGCAACGGCCATCATCAGCGGTCATTATGTATGGTTGTGGTCATTGCCCGTCATTGGTTATGGCTTTGCCTGGGTTGGCCATTTCTTTTTTGAAAAGAATAAACCGGCCACCTTCAGCTACCCGTTTTACAGCTTTCTCGGCGACTGGGTAATGTTTAAAGACATCATTACCCGTAAGGTTCCCTGGTAATAAGCGCTCACTAACGAGGAATAATAAATGAAAGATCAGGTTTCACCACAAGAATGGCAGGCACGGGTTGAATTGGCAGCCGCCTACCGGTTAATCGCCCACTTTGGCTGGGACGATTTAATCTTCACGCACATATCCATGCGCGTGCCGGGAACCGAGGACCAATTCTTAATTAACCCCTACGGCATGATGTTTCATGAGATCACCGCTTCGTCGCTGATCCGCGTTGATCAACAGTGCAATAAATTGCATCACAGCGACTACCCGGTGAACCCCGCCGGCTTTACCATCCACAGTTGCATCCATGAAGCCCGCGCCAACGCCCATTGCATTATTCACACCCATACCGCCAATGGCGTCGCAGTGTCGGCGTGCAAACACGGGCTCCTGCCGATTTCGCAGCAGGCCGTTGTGGTGCATAGCGGTTTGAGTTATCACGACTATGAAGGTATCGCCCTGAACCCAGAAGAAAAACAGCGCCTGGTTGCCGACCTACAGGACAACAACTTTTTGATCCTGCGTAACCATGGACTGCTGACGACCGGCGCCACGGTGGCCGATGCCTTCTTGTTTATGTATGCACTGGAGTCGGCCTGCGCCATACAGGCACGCACCAACCAAGACCCGGCCCAGCTTATTCATGTACCGCAAGCCATTATCGATGGCATTGAGGGGCAAACCCAGGCGGTGACCAAGGGCCTCGGCGGCGCCCTGGCCTGGCCGGCCTTGCTGCGTTTGCTTGATGCCAATAACCCGGGATATGACAGCTAGATGATGGCACCAGGCCTATAAAAAAGCCCCATAGTGTGGGGCTTTTTTATTTTGTGTGGCCGTTAAGCCTTATCGTCTCTTAGCTCACGGCGTAAAATCTTACCCACGGTAGACTTGGGCAGCTCATCTAATATATGGATATGCTTGGGCACCTTGTAGTTGGTAAGCTGCTGACGGCAAAACTCCTGTAACTCCTTCTCGTCCACCGCCTGCTTCACGGTGATATAAGCATGCACCGCCTCGCCGCTGCGCTCGTCGGCCTTGCCAACTACCGCCGCTTCAAATACCGCTGGATGACTGACCAAGACATCCTCGACCTCGTTCGGATACACATTAAAGCCGGAGACGATGATCATGTCTTTAAGGCGATCGACCACCTTGATGGCACCGTTATCGAGGCGAATGCCGACATCGCCGGTTTTAAAGAAACCATCTGCGGTCAGTGCCTTAGCGCTTTCTTCGGGGCGGTTCCAGTAGCCCTTCATTACCTGCGGGCCGCGCACGACAATTTGCCCGCTGTCACCATCGGCAACCGCACAGTCGTGCTCATCCCATAGCTCCACCTCGGTGTCGCGCACGGGAAAACCCACGGTACCAATTTGCTCCCCTCCGGGTTGATTGAGGGTCACTACGGGGGAGGTTTCCGACAGGCCGTAGCCCTCTGAAATACTGCACCCCGTGGTCTTGGCCCAGGCATTGGCTGCCGTGGTCGTTAACGCCGCGCCGCCGGAGACGGTTAAACGCAGCCGGGAAAAGTCCAGCTCGGTGAACGCCTTGGTCGCGCACAAGCCGACAAACAAGGTGTTAATGCCGGCAAAAGAGGTGAAGCGAAACGGTTTTATGGCGTTAACAAAAGCGTCCAAGTCACGGGGGTTGGGGATCAACACCGAGTGATTACCCGAGGCGGTATTGATCAAAATACTCAGGGTAAAGGCATAGATGTGGTACAGCGGTAAGGGGCAGATAAATATCTCACTGGCGTCGTGATACCTGTCGCCAAACGCTTCCTTGGTTTGCAAGGCATTGGCTATCAGGTTTTTATGGGTGAGTTGTGCCCCCTTCGACACCCCCGTGGTCCCGCCGGTGTATTGCAACACCGCCACGTCTTCCAGGTGCGCACTGGAGCGCGGGAAGTCTTGCCCCTGCCCCTCGGCCAACGCCTGGTGCCAACTGACTCCTCGCTCAGAGACAGCCTCACTGCTATCGAGCAACAGGTCGGCGGCACCGGTGCAAACCAGGTGTTCAATCTCGGTGTCGGCAATAATGCCTGCTAATTTGGGGTAGAGATCGGCCAGGATCACCAAGGCCTTGGCCCCGGAGTCATTAAACTGGTGCAACATTTCCCTGGGCGTGTACAAGGGATTGGTATTAACCACCACTAGTCCCAGTTTAAAGGCGGCGTAAACGACAATGGGGTACTGATTCACATTAGGCAGTTGAATGGCGATGCGATCCCCGGCCCGCAGCCCCTGCCCATAAAAATAGCCTGCTAACTGCTCTGCGAGTGTATCGATTTGCGCAAACGTCAGGGTTTTACCGACACTGGTAAAGGCATCTTGGTCGCCGTATCGCTGACAGGCGCTTGAGATAAATTGATCTAGGTTTTGATACTCTTGTATTTGTGCAAGCATAGTCGTCCTCGCTTGTTATTCTTTTTATATATCGGAAAAATCATAGCTTGCTTTGGGCTTAATGTATTTGGGCACTATGCCTTGCTCTTTGGCCGCCACCAGCATGGCTTGTTCAATCCAACCCGCATCCATGATATTTACATAATTACCATCGGCATCAAAATTGATATTTGCGCCTTGCACGACCATAAAGGTGTCGGTCAGCCCCTCATTGCTTGCCGGCGTGTGGAAGGTATGTATAGAGCCGCCGGGCTCAAATAAATAGCTGCCGGCCACCTGCTTATCGTCGGGATATTCGAGGTAATGCCAGCAACCGCTCAGGGTATATAAATGCACAATGCCGGTGTGGAAATGCTTAGGCAGGGTCACATTGGGTTCAAACTGCACCCGCAATACCCATAAGCCATTTTCGACATCTAATACCAGGGGGTGCAAATGCACCCCAGGCAGTGCATTTTTAATAATTTCCTGTTGCTCGGTATGTATGCATAACAGCCGATCTAAATGATTAACCATATCGGGTAAAGCCATACTCTGCTCCTGTCTTGTTGTTGCGCCTTTGCGGCCTATTATTGTTATTGTGGGTGATGGGCAGCAAACTGCCCACTGCGTTAACTCTGCGAAAAGGGTGTCAGCTCCCCCTGACGACCCGGTTCAAGAATCACTTTAATGTGCTCGTTCGGTCCCAACAGGGTGTTGAAGGCATCAGCAATGCCATCCATGCCAACGGTTGCGGTGCACATCTTTTGCCAGGCGACTTCACCGGAGGCCAGCATGTTCAGTGAGTCGGCGAACTCCTCCACCGAATAGTAATAAGAGAACTTAATATCCATTTCTTTGACCGTGGCATAGCCAAAGTTCACTTGTGTCATGGCGGTGTGCACGCCGGTGATCACTAAGGTGGCGTGAGCCGGCGCACGCTCGATAAAGCCATTGATAAGCTGGTGAATACCGACACATTCGAAAATAACCACGCGACGGCCTTGGGCCAGTTGTGCGGCCAGCGCGACTTCATCTTCCTGACTTGGGTCGACCGTATGGGTGGCACCAAATTGGGCTGCCACCTCCCGTTTATTGGCTTGTAAGTCCGAGGCGACTATCTCTTTTACCCCTTGGTGTTTCAGTGCCGCTATAGTGGCCAAGCCTATGGCGCCGCAGCCCGCAACCAGGGCCACGCAGTCACGATCGATATTGGCGCGATTCACCGCATGCACGCCCACCGCCAAGGGTTCGGTAATGGCGACCGCCAAGGTGCTCAGATGAGCAGGTACTTCCAAGAGCAACTCGGCATCAACAATAAAGTATTCTGAATATGCACCACTTAAACCCGGCGTGACTCCCACACCCGCACCACCTTGTGACAGCAAGATAGGTGCACAGGTAACCCGAGTACCCGGGGCAAAACGCGGCGGTGTCTCAGGCCCGTAACTGACCACTTCGGCACAAAATTCATGGCCCAGCATAATAGGCGCTGAGCTGGGTAAATCTTGGGGCAAGGCGCCCATCTTTTTGTAAATCTCGAACACTTCTTCGCCATGGCGAGCAATGTGCAAATCAGAGCCACAAATGCCACAGGCCAGACTCTTGACCAAAACCTGCCCTGTCGCCGGCGTGGGTATGTCCACTTCAATATTACTAATTTGGCCGTTTTGTACCGCCACCGCTGCCATTTTACTCATAGAAGTACCCTCTTTAACATTTGAACTGCTTAACCCGTTTTTGCCTATGCCGGCATAAACTAAGGGGTGACTTTAGATACTAGTTGCAAATCCAGGGGGATATCTTGACAAAACACGACATGGTGATGACATAATGCGACAAGAAATTGGCCTCAGTACCGCGGTGACCCCATGTCCTATTATGTCCGTATAGGTTCCCTCAACGGCTTTACCGAGCTGGTAGAGAGCCTGGGTGCCGACCCTTGGGAGCTGTTGTCACAGGCATGCATCTTACCGAGACAGTTGAGTGATCCGGACTTGATGATCCCCTATAAGCAGGTTGCCGAGCTCCTGGAAATAACCGCGGCGCGGTTGCAGCTACCCTATTTCGGCGCCCTGCTGGGACAACGCCAGGGCCTATCAACACTGGGGTTAATCGGTGCCTACATGGTGCAAAAGCCGACCCTGTTACAAGCACTGGAGTGCAGTGCCAAGTACGCCCAACGTCATGCTCAGGGCGCCAACCTGACCTTGGGCGCACCAACGGCCGACCAATGCGAGTTGAGCGTTAACCTGCAGGTCAATCACCACCTGCAGTACCCTCAGGTCCTTTTATTGTCTATGAGCCTGATAGTCAGTGTCTTCAAAGACATGCTTGGCGATACTTGGCAACCCCACTATATTGGTTTGAAACAACATCTGCCCCTTACGGTAAAAACGAACCTGGAGCAAACACTTAAATGCCATATCCAGTGCGGTTGTCGCAAAGACAGCATGGTTTTCGATGCCGGTATCCTCAGTCAACCGCCACAGCCACCAGCAAACCTGCTCGCTGAGATCATTGACAATCAATTTAAAGGGTTACGGCTGGATCAGCCTGTCGACTATGTGGTGCTGACCCGACACGCCATCAATATGCTGCTGCCCACCGGCGATTGCAGCAAGGAGAACATAGCTAAGAGCTTGGATTTACACCCGAAAAAACTAGAGCGCTTGTTGAGCGAACAATTCACCTGCTACCGGGATTTGCTCGAACAGGTGCGTAAGGATATCGCCCAACAGGTGCTGGCGACGCAGCGTCCCGACCTTACCAATCTGGCGCTAAACCTGGGTTATTCTGAATTTTCGGCGTTTAGCCGCAGTTTTAAGAGCTGGTTTGGCATCTCACCGACGCATTATTTGCAAACCATCAACAAAAATCATAAAACCTAAGCATTCACCTTCAGTGCCCAGCTACCTACCATGACCCCAATAAAAAATTAACACTTTGTTTTTATTAGCTATTAAAAGTTAATTCTCAGGGTTTCTTAAACAGAATGACACATCTCAGGTACAAAATCGTACATTAAATGAATTGCAACAAAACCCCACCAACCGGTAACTTTTTGGCAACAAAGCGCGGTTGTCGGCAATATTTTTCACTTGAAACCTCCTGCTCGATTGACCATGCATAACACCAAAACAGGAACCAGTCATGACTCGACTCTTCAACAAATCCCGCCTAGCAACCCTGATGTTGCTAGCCATGGGCGGCACGGCCTCGGCAGCGCAGGCAGTTAAACCCGCAGAGCTTCAATTCACCCTGATCACCGGCGAAAAAGTCAGTGCCGTGGTCAAGGCCGACGGCAAGCTTGGCGGTATTCGCGTGCTCGGTGACAATGGTGAAGAGCAGATCACCAGTGTATTCAGTAAAGGTGGTAACCAATATGTGATCACCAACAAGGCGCAAACCTTGGTGGACGCTCAGGCGATCGATATGGAGCTGTTTAACATCACCAAGCTGCATCAGTCGGGCTATGACGACGCGTCAACCGATAAGCTCCCGGTCATTGTTGAATACGCCGACGGCACCCTGGCAGGCAGTGCCACACCGGCCACCTTCGAAGGGGTATCGCTCAGTGGTGAGCTGGAGATCATCGACAGCGCCGCTTTTGCCATCAGCAAAGACAAGGCCGCTCAGGTATGGCAAACGTTCACCAGCGACAGCCGCATTCAAGGTGTCTGGCTTGATGCCGTGGTTCATGCCCATAAAACCGCGCCCAGCAGTGCCACACTTACACCCACGGTGCAGCTGACCGGTGCCTTTGGCCCATTTGCAGCCCAATATAATGGGGCCGGTGTAAAAGTGGCCGTGTTGGATACCGGATACGATACCAGCCACGCCGATTTAGTCGGCAAGGTTATCGCCGAGCGTGACTTTACTTACCCTTATACCAAGGTGGATGATTTCAATGGCCACGGTACGCACACCGCCAGCACCATCGCCGGTACCGGCGCCGAGTCAAACGGCTTGTGGGCCGGGGTATCGCCTGGCGCCGACCTGATCGTCGGTAAGGTATTAAGTGATGTCGGTGGCGGCTCAACCTTTGGCATTCTTAACGGCATGTTATGGGCCGTGGAAGAAGGCGCCCAGGTCGTTAATATGTCTCTTGGCGGCAGCGGCACCAGCTGTAGCGGCCCTCTGGTAGATATGGTTGAGGCCTTAAGCGACCAGGCGCTGTTCGTTATCTCGGCCGGTAACAGTTTCTCCCGTGAAACCGTCGGCGTACCGGGCTGTGCCCCAAGCGCTCTGACCGTAGGTGCCATCGACCGCGATAACAACACAGCTTCTTTCTCGTCACGCGGCCCCTCACCGGATGGCCACTCGCCTAAACCGGATATTGCCTCACAAGGCGTGGATGTGGTTGCGGCTGCCTCGGGCGGCACCGGCGCCACCGCGTATAAGGCGCTCTCGGGTACCTCTATGTCGGCACCTCATGTTGCCGGCGGTGCGGCCATTGTGATGCAGGCGCGTCCCGATTTATCGCCGCAAGACGTGAAAAAAGTACTGACGTCATCGGCTCAAGAGTCCGCCGCTCATGTACTTGAACAAGGTGCAGGCCCGATGGATATCAACCGTGCGGTAGCACAAGCCGTGATTGGCGCGCCCAACCAAGAACTAGGCATTTTCCATGACGGCGACGGTGCCGGCTACACAGAAACACAGGTGCAACTGCAAAACCTGTCATCTGCAGACGTCACCCTAAAGCTCAACCTTGAGCTGCTTGGTGAAGACGGCAAAACCAAACTCCCTGCGACCTTTGCTGGGCTCGGTGTTAAAGAAATCACCATTGGCGCCAATCAAAGCGCGCAATTACCCGTGTGGGTCAACCCTGAAATCGCCCTGCGCGACGGCGCCTACGGCGCTATTACGGGTAAGATCATTGGTAAAACGGTAGGAGCAGACGATGACCAGGTGATCGTGCCTATCTCGTTCTGGATTGATCAACCGCAGGTTAGCCTGGACTTAAGCGTGACCGACCGCCGCGGTATGCCTGCCACCTCACCGTCAAAAGTGTACCTGATCAACGAAGAAGACGACTGGGGTCGTTATGTGTCGCTGAACAACGGCCAGGCCAGCGTCAGCGTACCGAGCGGCAACTACACCGTGGTTGCGCATATCATGACGTACGACAACGACACAACCGCTTCGGGTCTGGTGGAATCGGCCACCATGATGGCAGACCTGGACGCCAAGCTAACCACGGATCGCCAGCTTCACTTTGATGCCCGCGATGCCCGTGAAGTCACCTTTAAGGCCAGCAAGCCACTGGATACTCAGGGTTACTCGTTCGGCTTTACCTATGCCCTGGACGACAGCAAAAGCGCCAAACTGGCCGCTTTTGACCTGGCCCCGGATTACGTCGACAACATGTATGCCTGGTCACAGGGCTATGATAGCCGCTTCCGCTCGTTTATCACCACCCGTGCCCTGGCCCCCGAGGCAGAAGTACGCACCCAAGGTGGCATGTTGCTTAACTATGTAAACCAGGGTCAGGCGTTGGCATTCCATGGTGAAGGCAATGCCGAGGTACTGGCGGTGGGCGACGGTGGTTACAGCACAGACTGGAGCCAGTTTGACCTGGAAGGCAAGATAGCGCTTATCGCCAACCCTTATTACCTTACTTCCTACATGGTAGGTAATGCCATGAGACACGGAGCCGTGGGGGTGATTCATTATCGTCCGGGTAACCCGGGTCGTTACAAGGGCAATATCGGTGGCACACCGCGCGTGCCGGTGATCAACATCAGCTCGGAGCAAGGTGAACTATTGGCCGCCGAAGTGGCCGCCGGTAACAATACCGTCTCTTGGTCGGGTATTGCCGCCGAGCGTTCACCCTATGCCTACTCTATTAACCACATCACTCAGGGCGCCATTGAGTCGGGTCAAATCAATTTGCAAGAACACAAAATGAGAAAGATCACGGCCAAGTATCACTCGCAAGGCGATGAGCGTCCGGCTTGGACGGATGTGATGGCCATGACCTCAGGGACTGGCGAGTTTTACTCCACCGGCAGCCCGCAGATGATGATGCTGCCTATTGAGCGAGAAGAATATTACACGGCCACGACCAAAAATGCCTGGACCAACATAGTCATGCCGAGCAGCCAACTGGGGTCTAACGGCGGCTATTTCGATGGTCCACGGGTTATGACCGAAGGTGAAGAGCAGACCGCATGGTTTAAGGGCCCGCGTACCGGTGCCCTGCTGACCAACGGCTCGGCCTTGGTTAGTCGTCAGACCAATATTCTTCACTTCCGCTACGCCGCCTTTGGCGACGGTGCCGGACACGATGGAACCAGTGGCTATTCGGGTTCATCGGCGGTGGGCCTCAAGATTGATGGTCAATCTGTCTATCCGAACAGCGGTATGCTGGAAGTGCCGCACAGCAATGCAGAAGTTGAGCTAACAACTCAATACAATGCCCGTGGCGTGGGTGAGCGTTCACCGGTTAATGATGCCCTGGGCTCATTCTTCCGCGGTGTATACACCTTCAATACCCACAGTGAAACTCAGGGTCGCCAGGCGGTACTTATGCCAACATTTGATATCCCGGTGGATATCAATAACAGCATCGCCGCCGGCAGTGCCTTGAACATGGTGCTCGGCGCCCAGCTGGATTCGGGCGCGGCGGTATCGCTAAGCGAAGTAAGCGTTCAATACAGCTTCGGCCAACACTGCTTACCGGAAGGCGTCTCTGTTTACAGCTACTGTCCGGTATCAACACGCTTACCCGAAAGCGCATGGCAGCAGGCCAGTGTGTCCATGGTCGATGGCCAATGGGTTGCACACCTGCCAAACAACGGCGAAGCGGGCGAGTTTGTGCACCTTCGCGTGCAAATGAGCGACGCCTCTGGCAGCACTGCGGCGCAAACCATGATGCGTGTATACCAGCTTAAATAGTCCTTTGGTTGGTTCTTAACCACAAACCACCTTGTTCATGTAGCAAGGTGGTTTTTTTATTTTCAGACCTCGCAACCAATAGCCCTCAGCACCGTGACTTGGCGCACAAAATACTTTATGGTGCGGAACAGTATTCTTTGACTCTACAAGCAGTTATATGAGCCAAACAGCAGTTGCCACCACCTTCCTTGCCGTTACCCTGTTATTTACCCTACCCGCATGCCAAGCCGAGCCGGTGAAAATGTCGCACAGCGGTATTTGTCATGCGCCAGACTCGGCCCATTACTTGCGCACCAAAAACTTTACCGCCTATGCCGATTTGTCCAGCTGCCTCGAAGCGGGCGGCCGTTTACCCAAAGGCTATGCCCAAGAAAATACCGCGACACGCGGCAACGGTGAGTACAACCGCGATGACTGGGCGCATTGGTTAGACGTAGATGACGACTGCCAGGACACCCGGGCCGAGGTGCTGATTGCCCAGTCACAGGGATTGGTCAGCTTTAGTAACCAAAAACAATGCAGAGTCACGCAAGGGGTGTGGACGGACCCATACTCGGGCAAACAATTTACCAATGACGACGACCTGGATATCGATCACATAGTGCCGCTAAAATTTGCCAATGAGCATGGCGGCGCCCATTGGAGCCGGGATGAAAAAGCGCGTTTTGCCAATGACCTGGAAAATCTGCTTGCCGTCGATGACGCCTTAAACCAATCCAAGGGCGCCAAGGGCCCAACCCAATGGCTGCCGCCCAAGCATGAATACCGCTGCGAATATCTGGCCCGCTTTAACGCCGTCATGACCAAGTACCGATTGACGTATTCGGCGCAAGAGCGCCGCACCCTGACCAAGATGACCAGCGCCTGTAGCTAACGCCGTCACATCTCACTGGCGCATTCGCTAACTTACTCTAGGTCGGTGCCCGGCGCCGACAGGGGTAGTATTTCAAACCCAATAACCACCCAAAATCCACTGCGTTTGGCAGGCTAACAACAGCAGCCACATAACCACTGCAAGCACTCTGCAAAAACAGGGATATGTAAAAACCCCCACATTGCCGCTGTTTTGGCCCGCTATGCAATCCACCTAAACGGCACGGTTACGCAAAATTGAAACCTGGCCCGCTGATAATAAGTAAGAAAATAAATTACATAACGAGCCTTGTCTGGCTCGAATAAGTGATGGCTCGTTTTTACCGAGCAGAGATTCAATTGCTTGCAGGTTAGACACCTGATAACTTGTTGCTATTACTAAATAAAAATTTTACTGGTGGGAAAAGAGAAGGTTGTGGATAACTTCCTTAACCCGAAATTCTCACTAATAAGCTGTTATGAATCTTTAGCTCGGAGCTAATTTTGAGATTATTCGTATTAATCATTTCTTTATTTCTTTATTTCTTTATTCATGTGCATCAGAAGTTGAAAACGAAGACTTAGTTGGCGCTTGGGAATTACTCTATGATGGACAAGGTGACTTTTGGTTTAGTCATGTAGCGTTTACTGCTTCAGGAGAAAAATGCACTATTAGCTATAGCTTTGATAAAAACAAAGAACTTAGCGCTAGTTACTACTTAAGTACTTATAATTTAGAGAACAACGAGCTAACTGTAAAAGTAGTTCAAAGCTCTTCACCCTACGTTAATGTTGGAGAAGAAATTAAAGATAAAATTCTAAATTTTAATCAAAATACTTTTGCAATGCAGATGTATTACCCTATTGTAGGTTCTTTCGTTGACCGTTTTATAAAACTAGAAGACATAAAGGCTAGTAGCATTTGTAATGTAGTTAAAAACAATTCATAACAAGTTGCTCAAGCTGGACTCGTAACAGTTGGCTCGGTTCCGCTTCGCTTCACATTTTAGCCAACAATTACTCGCCTCTTAGCAAGGCGTTATATAACACAAGGAAGTCATGCGTTATCTTCTACTATTGTTAGTTGTTCTGTTATCAAGTTGTTCAAGGGAGCATCATCCTGCGATAGGTGGAATGCAGTTCTCAATTGAAGGCCTGAATAAAGCGGAACTAATTACGCATTTAGACTCATTCGCACACGACAATAATTTAGTAAAAAATTACGAAGGCGGAGAGCGAATGCTTCCGGAAAAAGCTGCTGTTTTAGTTGCCGCCAAATATTCTTTAGATAAAAGTATTCATATATACGTTCAAAACTACTTAGATCATGATTGCTTTTTCGCCGCAGCTTATGATTTTGATAAAAATAACAAAAAGCAGGCGTTAGAATTAGCTCGTCTACTGAAGAATAAACTAGTTAAAACATTTGATGCACGTCTCACTTTCTACAATGATAGTCAGTGCAAAAGTGCTATATAACAAGTTACTCAAAAGGACGCAAAACGCTTGGCTTGTGCTCCTTCGTCGCTAATTTTAGCTAAGCATTTATGCGCCCATTAGTAAGGCGTTATACATCTTGAGAAAGCCATGAAGAAATGGAAAATCACTTTCGCTTTGTTCTGCATAATGTACCTAATCAGTGTTATTAGGTTACCTTTTTCAGATACCTTAACTATCAGTGATTTTATTGGAGCTATAACTGGTGGTTTGACTTTAATTCCTCTTTATGGCTTTGCTTATAAGATCGCAGTTGGCTCCAAGTTAATAGCGAAACTAATATTTGCGTTTAACGGATTTATAGCAATTTTAGGGATTGTTCTAGCTGCTCTCTACTTGCTTAATAACTTTAACTTTTGGCAATTGTTGGTGACCTTTATCTTTTTGGGTTTCCTATATGGTTTTATGTACCCTCAATATATGTACGCATTTAGGTCTCAAGAGCTCTGGGCGAAAGATGTATAACAAGTTACTCAAAAGGACGCAAAACGCTTGGCTGGCGCTCATTCTTCGCTAATTATAGCCAAGCATTATCCGCATTTTATGCGGGCGCTACACACTTGGAGGCTAAATGGAACTTAATCAGGTTACTTTACCGGTCAAAGATATGGATAAAACGGTAAAATTTTATCTTTGCCTCGGTTTTACGCAAATCGTTGATACTCCCCATTACGCGCGATTCTCATGCCCCGACGGCAATGCAACATTTTCGCTCTCGTTAGAAAACGAAGACTTCGAAAATCATTCCGTGATCTATTTCGAACACGAAAATTTAGATGCGCTCTATCAAGCGCTTATTGAGAAAGGCATCACCTTCGAGCAGGCGCCAACAGAGCAGCGTTACCTGTGGAAAGAAGCCGTGCTACTAGACCCGTCGGGGAATAAAATTAAGCTCTACTGGGCTGGCGAAAATCGCTTAAATCCGCCGTGGAAGGTAGAAAAACGCGCATAACAATATGCTGTTGTTATGCACCGGGGCGCACACACGTGACACACCTTAATTTCGGCTTGCGATATTTACCCCTAAACAAGCTGTTAGGCACCCAGTCGAAACACTCATCACTCAAGGTAATAAATGGAAAAGTTATTTTCATATGGCACGTTGCAAATGGAACATGTCCAGCAAGAAACATTTGGCCGTAAGCTACAGGGTAAACAAGATGCGTTAATTGGTTACACCCTTTCTGAGGTAAAAATTAAAGATAAAGCGGTAATAAAAGTTAGCGGCACAGATATTCATCCAATCCTGAAGTTTACGGGAAGTGATGCTGATCTAGTGGAAGGCACCGTTTTTGAAGTAACCACATCAGAATTACAGCAAGCCGATGACTATGAAGTAGAAGAATACGTGCGTGTTGCAGGTAACTTTAAATCAGGCAATACAGCATGGGCATACGTTTGTGCCGCAACTGAATTAACCAGGCAATAACGACGCCTGGCAACTGCATGAACGGATAGTCGTCTAAAGCCAAACTGACGCTCGCTCCTCGCTCATTTTACTCACACTTAACCCGCCCACTATGCGGGCAATAAGTTTTATGAAAATTAATGCCCATGACCTACAATGCATGGCTATTGAAACTACAGGGCTCGGTATATGGTGCGTTTATTTTGTGTTCTTTTCTTCATTGCAAGTACTGCCGGCTGTTCGACCACCCAGGTGCCACCGATTGCGGTGGGCGAGGTTCTTAATGTTACGGCATTAGAAAATCAGCATGGTGACGCCTTCGAAGACCCCGCTACCTTAGAGCTCTTGTTGTACGTAAATGGCATGACCGCCAAGGAGATTGCACGCGCCAGCATCGAGAAAATCGACGTGCAGTGTTTAACAGCGGGTCGGGTTGCCTATGTTGCCGATATTAGTGGCATGCCCATCATCATTTCCCATCTTGTTGCAGTACCGCGCCTGCGCGATTACCCCTACCCGATCTGGCTGGACTACGACGGCGCCAGCACCGAACGTCTGCCCGTTAAAGAAGGGAGTGTCTCGGTGATCGATATCGAACAAGGAGGAATTACCAAGATAGAGTTTATCGCTGAGGAATCGATACTCACCGAACGCTTGAGCCGTCACTGCGGACAATGAACGGCCCCCTAGTTAACAACAGTGGTTGTGATTAAGGCTAGCACCCGTGCCGTTAGCGCAGATGATTCTAGCCTTTAAATTTACGTGGGAAATAAACCCGGTGACGTCGAATTCCTGGAGCTTATCCCCACCAACTCTCTACGTATAAGTAACTCATCATGGCGCCAACGGCGGTTATCGCCGTAGCGAAATGACTCACCCGGTAATGGCTTGATACCCCATGCCCTTTGTTATAGGCAAACAACACGCCCGCACAATGGATGGCCGCAGTTGCCAATACAAAACCGGCTAAGAAGTGAATAGGGTTGGCCGCTTGCGGTATTTCACTGCCATGGGCATAGCCATGGAATACGGCAAACAGGGCAATTGCCAAATACATAAGCAGGCTCAACCAGGACGATTTAAATTTAACCAGCAGATGAATTAAAGCGCCCAAGATCAAGACCGACACCGAAATTCCTAGTTCGATGTAAGATAAATACCAACCCTGCATCGCCAAATACGCAGACAGCGCCATCACCAGCACAAAGGTCGCCGGTGCAGTTATTACCGCATATCGATGCATCAAGGTGGATGCCACCCCCACAGCGAGCATGGCAAGCAAGTGGTCGATACCGAGCACCGGATGCAGCAGGCCACTAACAAAACCATCGGCACTTAATTGGCCATGAGCGTAACTTAGCTCGGGAAAGATCAGCAGCAGTGCAAATAAAACATAATACTTCATACAGTTACCTATATTTATAGCCAAGATAATAGCCTAATTGCGGGTAGTATTGAGCTACCCGCCTGGGCCTATTAATCGCTGTTTTTACAATTGGATTGGCTGCATTGTTTGACACAGTAGCTCAAGTCTTGGCCAGTGATTACGCCGTCCTTATTTGCATCTGCGGCATTGTATTTGTCTGCCGCCGCGCCAAAGCGGTCCCGGATCAGGCCGATATCGGCTTTGTTCACCACCGTATCCCTGTTGAGGTCGCACAATACCGGCGGCTGCGCACTGATAACCACATCGCCGAAAGCAACGTCTTCGCCATCACTGACTTGCAAGGTGAGATGGTAAATTCCTGGCACATCGGGAGTTAACACCGCCGCCGCCGAGGACATATCGCTTAACTCGGCCACACTGTCCGCCGGGCGGTTTGCCCACATCCAGAGAAAACTCAGGTTTTCCGGGCCTTGGTCTTCATCGAAGCTCCCTGCGCCGTTTACACTCACGGTATCACCTACAAACACCTCGCTGTTATAGTCAACCACGGCCGTGGGCGGTGTATTAGGCTCGGCGCTGTCAATGTAACTTAGCGTCAATTGCAATGAGTCGATATAGGAGTCGTTATCTGTGCCTTTGTTACGCGTTCCCTTCATTCTCACCGTTAGGGAGGCAGCACTCGTTTCAAGCGCCATGGCGGTGCTTAACTCTTGCCAGGCGTTGCTGGCATTGCTCAGGCGTTGACTGCTGCCTAGCAGCTGATTGTTTGCATCAAAAACATCAACCCATACCTCGGGAATATCATCACCGCTCCAATCGCGCATCGACGCAGACAGAGAAATGGACGCCTTGCCTTGTTCAATAACCCGGGCATAGTCGTCTAAAGCGATGCTTTGCGCGGCTTGGCCAACTGCGGAGTGAGCACACAGGCCACCCACGGCAAAGTAATGATCGCCGGCATTGGCGCTGACCCCGTTACATTGACCGCTTGCTAACGCCTCAACCACGCCCGCTTCTATTTGCCAGTGCTCAAGCCCTAAATCGGCCTCGGGATTAAGGATAAGGTTGTCCGTGGTAACAACATTAATACCCGAACTGTCATAACCGACGACCAATTTAACCTGGTCAAAATAGGAATCGTTGTCGGTACCTGATTTTCGTGTGCCTTTGAGGCGCACCGTGGCGAATGCTGCATTGGTGGGCAGCGTGGCGAGTGTAGATACTTGGTTCCAGGCTCCTGAAGCATTAGAGATCACCTCAGACGAAGTGATAAGCTGGCGCTCGCTATCATAAATGTCGACCCATAACTCGGGAACATCATTACCATTATAGTTTCTGACAAAAGCGGACAGCTCCAGCTTTGCCACGCCCGCTGCGATGTAATCAGAGAAATCGGTTAGCGCCACCTCTTGCGCCAACTGCCCGACATCCGAGTGCTCACAGATGCCGCCTACGGCAAAGTAATATTGCCCCGACTGAGCAGTCACGCCCGAGCAGACATCAGATGCATTGGCTTCAACCACACCTTTTTCGATGCTCCAATGGCTCAAACCTTGCTCGGCCCCTCCGTTAACGATTAAGTTGTCGCTGAAGGTTAAACCATCGACCTCAAAGCTGACGTTCTCAGACCACTGAGACCAGGCCCAATGCGCGTCACGGTAGCGGACCCGCCAAAAGTAAGTGCCGCTAGGAAGTTGGGTGGAGATTTTGTAACTGTTTAACGCCACGCCCTCTTGGGTATTGGCGTAATGCCATATATTTTCAGCACGCGTGGTGTTACCCCAGATATCGAGCTCTACCGTCTCAAACTGGGGATCGCTAGATACTTGCCAGTGCGACTCTAAATGCGCGTCTTCATCGGTATCTATATATTGACTGGCGGTAAGTTCAAACACGCCCTTAACTGCGGTATCGACCGGTGCCACTGCCTGCGGCTGCTCCGGAGCCAGGTTGCTGCCACCCACGGTAAAGTCATCCCTAACGCCTTCACCCTGATAGCCCCAGTAATTATTTTTGCCGTCGCCTCCTGAGTAGCGCTTGACGTGCATTTGCATCTGATCAACAGCGAAGACTAACGTTGAATAGCCATATTCAGGATAACTTTTTTGGAACTCATCATAATCAAAGTTGGGAAACTCGCCCCAATAATCAATGTCGCCAGAACTGACGGCCGCGTTTAGCCAGAGGTGACTTACATCTCGTGACTGTCCGCGAGAATACGCATGGGTATGGCCAAAAATATGGCCGGTAATTTTACCGGTTCTGGCAGAGACTTGTTCAAACTTATCAACATACTCGCAGGTTAACTGCTTCTCCCCGGGCGTCCACAACTCGGACTTACACGGATGGTGTATTTGCAACATGACATAGTCGATATTGTCGCTGTTGGCGGTATCTTCCAACAAGGCATCCAGCCAAGCCCGTTGCACATTATTGGTATCACTTACTTTCGAGGTATTGGAATTGAGGGTGATGATGCGCAGGTTTAAGTAGTCATGCACGTACCACTGCTCTTGGTAGTCGCTATAGCCATTATCCGGCAACTCAAAGTAGTTCAAGTAATTATTAATCGGCGTATCGTGATTACCAATCGCAGGAATAACCGGCACTTGAGAAAACAGGTGGCCGGCCGCGCCGAAGAACTGCTCACGCCATTGACTAATTGTGCCGCCATTTTGAACCAGATCACCCGGTATAACGATACCGGCAATATTATCGACACATTTGCTCAGGTCATTTTCGCAGTCGTTGCGCACGATACCGTTATCAACTATGTCGACCAAACGGGAAACATGCTGACCCTGCGAATCTGAAAACGACACAAACTTGAAGCTATCCAGATCATCCTGAACGTCAGGCCACGTCTTAAACATGGAGCCATTTGAGCTGCCACCATTGGTCGATACATAGTATTCATATTTGGTGTCACTGGTTAACCCGGTAATACGAGCACTGTAAATCGATGACACCGATGAGATCTTCTCCATCGGCATGACTTGATATGTATCTGAACCCTGCGCACGATAATGTAATTGCACATTGGTGTCGGTGGTTTCCAAAAAGATGGACATAGCGTCCGTGGCTGGGTTTTGTAAATAGGGTTTCACTAAAAAGCTCGGCTGTGCATAGCTTGGCGCTGCGCACAACAACGAGCCTAACAGTAACGCGGTGTATTTCATCAGTTGTTCCTTGGTTTTTTGTGTAATAACTGACCAAGGAGTATTGGTGTGAGAAATTAAGAATTAATGACAAAAAACAAATGATTACACTTGCTGGGACTTTATACCTAAGTCTTTTCTATGGCTTTGGGGTTGCTGGACACAATTTATTAAACAGTGGCATTTACAACCAGTGGCGGTGAGTTTAAGGGGGGATATAAAAACAAACGAATGCCATTTTATCATTATCTGCATCAGCGGACGAACAGTAGAGATGTGACCAACTCACATTGTAAAGCGGCTATAACACAAAGAGAAATTGATATTAAAAATGGTGCCGGCATAAGCGGCCGGCGAGTCAAAATGAAACCAGCCTCTGTTTTTCTCCGTTTAATTAATATTCAATTTATTCGCCTGAGTCGTTGAAAGGTGAAAAACGGTGTTTACTTACTTTAATAGTGGTACTGTACTGAACGGTTTTATGCCAACCCTAAGCTTCTAGCACGGCCGTGATTATTCTATGGATAATTGCCTGTAGCAATGCTGATATGAGTAGTTAGCTTCATATTCACCATAAATAAGAGGGGGCACACGCGCCCTGCGAGCTCTAATTGATGTGAAAAGCTTTAGGATTCAGTATGTTTCTTTGTGGCTAAAAACTAAAATAGCCCTCAAATAAGGTGGGGTTTTACTTAGGTTAATTTAATTATGCGCGCATCTACTGAAAAGAAACGAACTCGAATATCGAAGTCGCCACAGACCTGTTTATCGAACAAGGTTACAAAGACACGTCACTCGATCAAATCGTCGCGATTTGTGGAGGCTCAAAGCAAACTTTGTATCGCTATTTTGCCAACAAGGAAGGGTTGTTTGTTGAAGTGCTAGCATACAACACCAAGACCAGCTTAGAGTCTGTATTCCAACTTGCCGACAAACAAGCGGCGCCCTTGCAAGAGACATTAAATGATTTCGCCAAGAAGTATCTAAAAGGTGTTTGTTCCAATCCCATGGTGTCTCTCTTTCGCATTATTTCGGCTGACTTCAACAAACATGATTCCGTGCCAAATCAGTTCTGGCAAACCGGGCCGCAGCGTATTCACCAATACCTTATCGATTTTTTAAAGAGTGAAGCCGTCAGCTCCCAGCTCCACATTGAAAATGCCGATCTCGCTTGTGATCAATTACTCGCACTTATCAAGTTGGATTACCAGAACATGGCGCTGATGGGCTTTGATTTTCTAACCGATGAAGAGTTAGATACACACGCGAAAAAGGCGGTTGCAGCATTCCTAAGGCTATACCAGAGATAAACTTACTGAATACCAATAAAAAAGGGAGCTAAATAGCTCCCTTTTTTATTGGTTTAGTTAACTTATTGCTTCGCAGTCAGTTTCTTACCAATTATTAAGATTGGCGCGAGTGCAAAGACCGATATGATAAACATCAACAACGAATTACTCAGTGCGAGTGTGGTCGCCTGCTCTTTGACGACGGAGCTAATCTGGCTCATTCCTAATGCCGAATTAGGCAAGTGGCCTTGAGTAATAATCGTACTGCTCAACGCATCTTGATACACACCAAAAGCGTGATGCGCATCTTCGAGCGTTCGGCCAATCTCTCCTGAAGCTTGCGCGCTATGGCTTTGCATCACCCTTGAGAATACCGCACCAGCAATCACACCACCCAGGGTACGAAACAGATAGAAATTCGCGATTCCTTCTAAACGCTGCCGCGCATGGAAATACATAAGTACAGCAATGGTCACCGAGACATTGAGCAAGCCGACACCAAACCCTCGCAACAACATGGGAACGGGTAAAGATTCCGCCCCGGCAAAACTCGGTAACTGACTAAACTTCTGTACCGACAGTATAATCATCACCACACCAAACGGCACGACTGCGTCCGCTAAAGGACGGCGGAAGTAATACACCAACACGCTTACCAGCATGCCACCTAACATGGCGAAAAATGCCGGCAGTTGCGCATACCCGGCATTAAGACTGTTGTACTGCAACGCCATTTTCAGAAAGCTAGCAAATAGCACGTTGCTCGCCGTAACAGCAAAACCTGCCAAAAAAGCATTGTACATAAAGACATTAGTTTTCAACTTACTGTGCAGCTGTGTTGATGCCGTATCGGAAGGGCTGGTTTTCACAAAATGGTACACCACCAATAGAGTCAATGCAGCGGCTATCGAAGAGGCTTTAACAAACCATTGCGAGTCGAACCAGTTGTAGTAGCCACCTCTCATCAATAGAAACACTACCAGGCTCATGGCCAGTGCTAAGACCAAATAAAACCAACCGCCAGATTTTGGTTTGGTATCGATTTGAATCGATTTTGGATTGTATAGACATGCGATTACCAACGCAGAGAAATACAACCAAGCCGACACGACACACAACTGCGACCAGTCAAATACTTCGACAATATTCGCCACTATCCAAGGGTAAGCCCCCATCGGCAGCAGGGTTGAGAACACCAGCGTTAAAGCGATGATGGCAGGTAGCCAACGCTGCTCAAAGAAGTGGAGCAGGTAAAGGTTTAATACCACCATTAACATGCTCATAAAAAAGCCACTCGCAAGCCAAGTCAGGGTGAATACCAGCTCCTGATGTCCGCCCCAGTAAAGTACAAAATTGCTCGCTAAACCTACCAATAAAATGGCATACAAGAGAACTAACGTACCTAATCTACGTACCAATTTTGGCGTGAATATAAAGCCTAATACTTGGGTGATCATA
The DNA here is from genome assembly GCF_002964705.1 of Pseudoalteromonas sp. T1lg75. Classification (GTDB taxonomy): domain Bacteria; phylum Pseudomonadota; class Gammaproteobacteria; order Enterobacterales; family Alteromonadaceae; genus Pseudoalteromonas. Next base: position 165,800 of record NZ_PQCD01000062.1, read on the forward strand.
AAGCCGACTTTAACCAGAGCGACCTCATCGGGAGATAAGCCCGATGTTGCCGCCATTTCATACGATAGCTCGGTAAACATCACGGAGTTAAGACCAAAGGCGGCAATCGCAAAAAGAGTCAAAATCAGCAGTGGTGAACGTTTTTCCATTGGTGTTAACCTTGTGTCGCGGTCTCAATCGATACTTCTGCAGACAATCCCGGATAGACTCGTTGGTTCAGCTCTTTGGGGAGCTCTAACTCAATACGTACTGGCACACGCTGTACTACTTTTACGAAATTGCCTGTCGCGTTTTGTGGTGGCAGCAAACTAAACTGTGCACCCGTGGCTGGAGTTATCGATGATACGTGACCTTGCAACGGGTGGTTTGGAAACATATCCAATACCACTTCCACCTCTTGGCCAGGTAGGACGTTTTCCAGTTGGGTTTCTTTAAAGTTTGCCTCTATCCAAACGTAATCTGGCACCATCACTATGAGTCCCATTCCAGGTTGCACAAACTTACCGACTTGCACTTGCCTGTCTGCCACATAACCATCGAATGGCGCACTCACCGTAGTTCTTTCAAGTGAGAGATTCGCCAATCGTAAGCTAGCTTCCGCTTTTTTACGCTGGGCGGTCAGTTGCAACTTTTCAGTCACCAGCGTATCGAGCTGTTTTTGCTCAGCGGCTAACGCTAACTTAGCGGTTTCAAGGTTACTGCTGGCCTCGATAGAGTGCGTTTTTTGCGCTTCAAACTGATTTTTGCTTACGGATTGCTTTTGTATCAAACGGGAAAGACGCTTAAACTCCGCCGCTTGGTGTGCTGCATTTGCGCTCGCACGGCGAATACCTTGCTTCGCCTGCTCAATCTTCACTTGCTGCATTTCCGTTTTGATTTGATTCGCAGTAAGCGCAGAATTGGCAACATCAAGTGCTGCTCGAGCAATCTCTTGATTGGCAATGAAGTCTTCATCATCAATTGCAAACAAAGGTGTTCCTTTGCTGACCCATTGGTTGTCTTTAACAAAGATCTCGCTTACTTGCCCGCCAACTTCCGGTGAAATTGCCGTTACATCTGAATGAACATAGGCGTTATCCGTCGTTACAGTATTCGGCTGGTATAAGGTAAAACCCGCAGCAAACAACGAACCAACAACAAGCGAGAACGCGATTACTTTCTTTTTCATGTTTGAAACCCGAATGGATGATTTCAACAAACTGTACTGTACGGTACAGTGTTAGTAAAGATAAGATTACTCATTTTTCTTAGGTAAAGAACCATCTCATTGATTTTAAATTGATCTTATTTGGACGAGATTTAGTAACTTAAAGATGTAATGGGCTTTCTTTCTATTAATACCTTTGCGAGCAATAATCTAATGGTTAATTGAGAAGTTCAATCCGCTCTAACAACCAAAGAAGTACAAAACAAATTTGTGGTAAAAAATCGTCACCGCTGGGGGAAAATGATCTGGAATTTGGGGATATGAAGTTAATCCTCGCCCCAAAAATTGCGTTAATTGCACGCATAAAAAAACCCTAACCAACCGACTAGGGTCTGTAAAAGTGGTACCAATGGGCGGACTTGAACCACCACGCCCGAAAGCAACGAATCTTGAATTTGAGCCAGGAACCAGCAGGGCTGCAATGCATTGGTATTAAATAACTTTAAATTTCATCGCTGTAAAAAATGCTGTCACAACTGCAAAAAATAGTCACAGTTTCAGGCTCTAATGTCTACCTTCAACCTTTCGGTGTTAGTAAATTCGAAATGTCAGCTTAGTGCCAAAAGCGGGCCTCGAGCCTGCAATTATTTATTTGCGACATATGTAAAACAAACCCAACGATAAATTAATTATAATAAATTCAACACCTTATTATTTAACAGTTAGTACTTATACGGCTAAACGATCCGACAAAAAATCAATGAGTGCTCTAACCCTTCTGGACAGCGTGCGGTTTTGCGGATAGAGCGCCGATATTGTGCTCGGTGGCATGGCAAAATCTGCCAGTAACACTTGCAGCTCACCACTATCGACATATTTTTTGAATAGAAAATCAGGACCAAAGCCTATACCCATACCTTGTCGTATAGCATCAACAACTAACACCCCATCGTTACAATTCAGGTTTCCGCTAACCTTTACAGTGAGTTGCTCACCACTTGGCATACGAAAAGGCCAGTTTCGGTTTATTTTCGAATCACCATAAATTAGGCAGTTATGGGCTAATAGCTCTTTGGGTTCGGTTGGTGTTCCGCTTTTTTCTATATATTCAGCAGATGCCACCAGCTGAAAACTGCAATCAGTGAGCCTGCGAGAAATTAAGCTGGAATCTTCCAGTTGTCCGACCCGAAGCGCGATGTCTATGCCTTCTTCAACCAAGTTTTCTACTCGACCACTGGCAATGACATCCAGCTCGATATCCGGGTACTGGCGTTGAAATTCAAACAACAAGCGACTAATACCGGAAATAATCAAACTTTGCGGAATGGTAATGCGCACTTTCCCACGCGGTGAGGTTTGACTCTCCATGACCTCAGCCCGAGCCCGTACAGCCTCGTTTATAATAAATTGGCAATGATGATAAAAGCGTGCTCCTTCATCTGACAGGCTTATTTTTCTTGTTGTGCGGTACAGTAATCGAGTGCCTAAATCCTGTTCCAGTTTAGTTACTTGCTTGCTAACAAAGGATTTGGACAATCCTAACCGCTCCGCCGCCGCTGTAAAACTACCTTCCTCAACCACAATAGCAAAGGTCTCCATTAACGAAAGCGAATTCAAATTAAGCCACCTCAGTAAACAATCAGTTGACAATAAGCATATATATCAACCCAAAAGAAAACAATAAACTTAATTTCGCTGGCCGCACCAGGCCTGATCCTTATTCAATGCGTTAAGAGGTGGCTTATGACCATACAAGCAAATCAAAAACACTCCTACGGGAAACTGGCCAAGTTACTGCACTGGGGCATGGCGCTTATGCTGATACCCCTGATGTTAATTGGCAGCTATATGGCGGGGCTGGAACTATCAGATCCAAGTCGCTTGCAATTGATGACAATGCACAAATCGTTTGGCGCTGTTTTCATGCAACTTGCAGTATTACGATTAATCTGGAGCAGATTAAACCCTGCACCTCAACTACCAAACGTGTTGACTACATGGGAACGCCTTCTTTCTCGCACCGTTACGGTATTGTTATATGTACTGATGCTGGCGATTCCGTTTAGTGGTTTTGCCATGACTAATTTTTACGGTTATCCCGTCAATTTCTTTGGCTTGGTTGAGTTTCCTCAGCTGTTTGAGAAAAACCTGGTGCTTGCAGGGATAGCGAAACAGGCCCATGTAACTATGGTCTACACTCTACTGGCAGCACTGTTTTTACATATTGCCGGAGCACTGAAACACCGATATTTTGACGAGCCAGAAGCCGATGTGCTTACTCGAATGATGCCGTTAAAACCTCGCGTTCAATCCGCTAAACAATATACCGAATAACCAGGAGTGTAATGATGAAAACTTTTATAAGACAATCAGTTGTTATCCTCAGCCTATTGATATCAACGCTCACACTCGCAGCGCCCCAGCTACCGATGAAGGAACCCATGGGAGGTGAGGCATTTGGTCATAGTGTTAAGCCAATAGGCAATGGCCTTTATGTGTTTCGTTGGTGGGTGTACCGCAATATTTTTCTGATCACAGATGATGGCGTGATCGTCACAGATCCGATGAACCCTAAAGCTGCCAAACTGCTGCAAAGTGAGATCCGCAAGATTACGGATAAACCAGTAAAATATGTTGTTTATAGCCATAATCACCACGACCATATCTCTGGCGGTGATATCTTCAAGGCACAAGGCGCTAAGTTTATTGGTCATAACAATCTGCTCAAAGAACTCAAAGATCACCCTAGTCCCGTGATCCCATTACCCGATATTACCTTTAGTGACAGCTACACCTTAAAGCTTGGTGGCCGCACTCTGGAGTTATCTTATTTGGGTCCTAACCATGGCGACAGCCTTGCGGTAATGCGCCTACCAGAAGAGAAAATTTTGTTTGTTGTCGACATAGTAACTCCTAGACGGGTTGCATTTAGAGGAATGCCTGACTTCTGGCCAGATGAATGGGTTCGTTCTTTAAAAGCAATTGAAAAGATGGATATCAACTACGTCATTTCCGGCCATGGGCCAGAAACCGAACCTGCTATCGACCCCGCATCTGTAGTGGCTGAACAGCGTATCTATCTGGAAGATTTAATGACAGCGGTGAAACAGGCTATGGACTCAGGCACTCATAGTCCGGACGCCTTACGCCAACAAATTAAACTGCCTAAGTATGAAAATTGGCGCTACTACCAACAGTGGCTACCGATGAATATTGAACGTATTTGGGCTTACTATCATATGGGTTGGTAAATATTGTCAGCCCATTAAAGAAAAACCTCCACATTACCGCCGAGGTTTTTCTTCTAATAGGGTGAGCAGGCCGATAAGCCGAGCTCTGTTCTCTTTCCCTAAAGCGCCATCATTCGTTTAGGCCTTAGTTAGCTCAGCAATGCTCAATCCGTAATGGCTTTACTATTTAATTTTACTGGCTGACTGTTACTTCAGCCGTCGCGCTAATATTATCTAATTCCACCGAAACGGCATCGCCGTTCGATGCACGAGTTACCACCACACTGTCAAGGCTCACAGTGAAGCTCTTGGTTACCGGTGGGGGTGGTAAATTAACATTAGTTTCATCCTGATTATTGTCATTATCACCGCCACACGCGGTCAACATGAATGATGCGTAGGTAACAGCAATTAGTTTAAGTAGGTGTTTATAGCTGATCATGTTCTTGTTCATGTGGATAAATGTCCCGTTAAAATGCGTAAGTCACTAAAAAATGGGTTTGCCCCGAAGCTAATGCCTGAGCTGCAACTAAGCTAAAGGTTAGAGTCCCGTTATCCACGTCGTAGCTGCCACTTGCCAGAAGCTCACTTTCCTGCGCTTGGCCATCCTGGTTTTCATCAAGGTATAAATAAACACCTTCAATATCATTCACTTCATCCATATCGCCGCTCGCATTTAAAGTGAGCTGCTCTAATATGGCATCGTTATTGTCACTTGTTAGTGCAAAGCTCAAAACGACTTTTTCACCATCACCAAATGCATAGTTTTCAGCTTCAGCATTGGATTTTTCAGCAATTACTTGAGGCGCAGCCAGTGTTAACACAGCCATGCGAATAGGATCTTCTACTTGGCCATTCACAGCGCCATCCGCATCATTCGCGCCGCCATCTTCAATTGTTAATTGCAAGCAGTGATGACCAACAGTTAAGCCTTGGGTATATGCATTGTCACCTGGCGCTGGACAACCATCAAGTGAGCCAGGGGCTGACCAAATAATGTTGTTGTCATCTTCAACAAAATTGAACCATCCCTTTTCGGCGCTAAACTTACGAACGACCGCATCTTCGACAAACGCTTGCTGAGGAGGTAGCACAATATTGACACTCTCACCGTCTGCCAGCCCTGTGGCGATGAAGTTGAAAATATCGCTAGTCGAACTAAAAGCGCTATCCTCAGTTGACGTTTGGCTATCCATTACAAGTCCTGCATTATCGATAAAGTCTTGCATGCTTAGTTGTGCCTGATAATTACCCGTGGCAAAGGCAATATCTCCCAACTGAAGCGCAATGCCAGCTGGTGCCTGAATAGGTTGAGTTGTCTCTCCCGTCGTGAGCTGTTTGATAACACCATTGTTGTCTAAATAATTCGGTATACGGTCACCGTCGCTATCACCGAAGCCTTCATCCGCATCTGAGATGCCATCATTATCGGAATCAACATTATCATCTAATATCGGCGTCGCCTTTTTCACCTTAATCCAAACATTGGCAGAGGCTGACATCGAATCTAATTCTGGAACTACCACCGACACATTCAGCTTATACATACCAACACTGAGCGATGAAGGGTCAAAGCTAAAAACGGAGTCACTAGATGCAAACGCACTTTCAGAACCAAACCAGTCAAAGAGCAATTCATACTTATCGCCTAAGTTACGTACTGCTGCTTCAAGCTGCACCAGACCACCATCTTGATAAACCGTATATGTAGTTTGTTGCTGTTGGCTAACCGTTACATCTAGCGCGATCCTAAAGCCTTCTTCGAACTCGTCAGGGACCCCATTACCGTTATCATCATCATCGGCGTTATCGCCAATACCATCATTATCCTTATCTGAGGTTTCGGTTGGGTCTAATGGGAACGCGTCTTCAGCATCAATAACGCCATCGTTATCATCGTCTGTATCCGCGTTATTACCTATCCCGTCAAGATCGGTATCTGTCGTTTCCGCCGCATCGAGTGGGAATGCGTCCTCAGTATCAATAACACCGTCGTTGTCGTCATCATCGTCCGTTGAGTTCGGGATAAAGTCACCGTCGGTATCAAGCGGTGTGCTGCTACTATCTAACGGATTTGTGCCTTCGCTGATCTCAACCTCATCTGAATAGTTGTCATTGTCATCGTCGGTATCGGCGTTATCGCCAATGCCGTCTAGGTCATTGTCTGCACTTTCTGCGGCATTAAGTGGGAAGGCGTCTTCAGCATCAATAACACCGTCGTTGTCGTCATCGTCGTCCGTTGAATTCGGGATAAAGTCGCCGTCGGTATCAAGTGGCACACTGCTGCTATCAAACGGATCCGTGCCTTCGGCCAATTCAACTACATCACTGTAATTGTCGTTATCATCATCGGTATCCGCGTTATCGCCAATGCCATCGAGATCATTGTCTGAGCTTTCCGCTGCATTTAGCGGAAAGGCATCCTGGCCGTCGCTCACACCGTCGTTGTCATCATCATCGTCCGTTGAATTCGGGATAAAATCACCGTCGGTATCAAGTGGCGTGCTGCTGCTATCAAACGGATTTGTGCCTTCGCTGATCTCAACCGCGTCTGAATAATTGTCATTGTCATCGTCGGTGTCGGCGTTATCGCCAATGCCATCGAGATCATTGTCTGAACTTTCTGCGGCATCGAGTGGGAACTCGTCCTCAGTATCTATCACACCGTCGTTGTCGTCATCATCGTCCGTTGAGTTCGGGATAAAGTCGCCGTCGGTATCAAGCGGCGTGCTACTGCTATCAAACGGATTTGTGCCTTCGCTGATCTCGACCTCGTCTGAATAGTTGTCATTATCATCGTCGGTATCCGCGTTGTCACCAATGCCGTCTAAGTCATTGTCTGCACTTTCCGCTGCATCGAGCGGGAACGCGTCCTCAGTATCAATAACACCGTCGTTGTCATCATCGTCGTCCGTTGAATTCGGGATAAAGTCGCCGTCGGTATCAAGCGGCGTGCTGCTACTATCGAACGGATCCGTGCCTTCGGCTAATTCAACTACGTCGCTGTAATTGTCATTGTCATCGTCGGTATCGGCGTTATCGCCAATGCCGTCCAGGTCATTGTCCAACGTCTCATTAGGATCATTAGGCAGGGCATCGCTATTATCACCTACACCATCAGCATCGCTGTCAGCAGACTCAGAATCATCATTAGGGAAGGCATCGTTGCTGTCCGCAACACCATCACCATCAAAATCGCCGCCATAGGTATATTCAATGGCGCCAATATCGACGGTTGGGTTTAATGGACCGCCGTCTGCGTCTGGGTTGTACTCACCCTGTATACGGTCATTGCCAAACAAATCGAAATCACCAACGCCATCCAACAAGCCATTGTCACCGGCATCAATATTCACACTGCCAGGGACAGGTCGAAAGTCTTCATTGGCAACATCGGCTAACTCAATGCTGCCCGTTGAGCTAACACCACACTCGCTGTTTTCCACCCAGTTATGACTTTGCCAAGTCCAAGTTGCTACATCGCAAACCGTTGAGCCGTTCTCGCCTGCTATGAACAAGCTATGGAGCATATTTGCTGAGCCTTCACCGCTAATACCTATAGCACCGCCTTCACTGTTAATCAGCGTAAATGAGCTCAAACCAATGAAGCCGTCTACTGTGCTGATAGCGTAATGGTCACCAAATACATTGGCAATCAGCGAATTCTCAATACTTATTGAATAGTCATCCCCTGCAATAACGGGCGCGTCGTTGTTGATGATCTGTACATAGTGCAACCCGATATAGTTGGTGGTAATCATATTAAATACACTACCAACACGACTATTATCTGTGGCGCCATTTCGCAAGGTTACCCCAGAGAGAACAGGGAATTGAGAACTTGTCATCCCTTGCACCAAGGCCACATCCATAATATTTGTAACACCTGCACCATCAATGGTAACTTCACGGTTACCATCAATCAGCATACCTTTGGTAGCAATCAACGGGCTGCTTAGTGTAATGGTCATTGGTTCAGCAAAAGTGATGACAGGAACCGTTGATATTTGACCCGTTGGGCATACATCAGCCATTGCCTGACGCAAGCTACCTGCGCCACTATCTGCGTTGCTGGTAACTGTAATAGCGGTGCTGGTACAGGCGGTATATTGATCGTCATCAACGCGATAGACTGTGCCTTCCACCGTGACAAAGTCAGTAACACCATCGCCGTCAATGTCGCTATCATTTTCATCGGCAATACCGTCGTTATCTAAATCAGGTAAATCACCATACACAGTCGGCCGAGGGTCGTCGCCATCAAGGGTGCCATCACCGTCACTGTCTGCGTTAAATGGATCCGAGCCTGCGGCAACTTCGTCACTATCACTTAGGCCGTCATTGTCATCGTCCGGGTCGGCATGGTTACCAATGCCATCACCGTCAAAATCTGCCCACTCGGTGGCATCATATGGAAATTTATCTTCCCAGTTAGCGCGGTTATCACCATCAATATCATCGTCATTTGAGTCACCAACGCCATCACCGTCGGTATCCGCGCCAAAGCGCACCAAGGCCGAACACACTTGCTCACCTGTTAAGTTAGAGGCTGAATTTGGCGTCACACAAAAACGCACTTCGGTGCCGACACTGGCAACACCAGTAAAAAATTGGTCGGTCTGGCTAGCGATGTTTTGCCATTGGCCGTTAGTTTTTATTTGCCACTGGTACTGGCTGTTACGCTCTAAATCATAATTGCTATTGCCTGGGGCAATGTAGGTATAGCGACCGGTCAAACCACCGGTTACCAATGGCTCTGAATATTGAGATTCAATGTAAACATCCGTTGCATGAGGTATTTGACCTACTTTTAGCCAGTCGCCACAAGTAGTTTCATTCTCATATTGCATACACATAGTGATGTAGTTATCTGCATCGTCACTCGTTGCTTGATATCCTAACGTGTCATTCGCGATGACTATGGCATCACTGCGATTTGCCGTTGCCGATCGCATCCACACATAACTAGATCCGGCCACTCCGTACGGCACATTCGCGAAGGCATAATCACCTGTTCTAAGGACTTGACTAACTTTATCGACTTTTGGATGAAAAAAGCGCTTACCAAATTTAGTGGTATCATAGTTCCATTTATCTAAATGCTTTTTTCTGGCGTTTAAACCATTGCGAAATGACGAAGCGTCCCATTCGTGATAACCGGGAAAGAGGTAAGAGGCGTTGTGCCAATACACATGTGAGCTATCGGTTAGGTTAATCATCATGGGTTGAAACCAGCCTGGGTCACCTTCAGGTACTGGCACTTCGATATAGTAAGACGTATAACTACGCCACTCCCCTGAACTACCACACGTTCCACACATATACTCTGTGCCATAAACCATCAGGCGAATACCTTGAATCTGCCAATCTGCTAAGTGATAGTTTTCAACAAAGTTATAAAGCTCATCTAGTTCCCACTTATGAAAACGCAGCCAGGTGATATCCTCTGGTAATTTATAATTAAGGTAATCCGCTGTTTCGACTGCTGCCCAACGTGGTGGTTGTATTGACTCCCATTGATCTTTATATGAGCGCGTGGTTTTATCTGAACTGATAAAAATATAATCGGTCACATCGCCAACAGGATAAGTCCCCCACTTGCCAATATCGGTGGTTTTAATATCGTTATAATAAAAACTTGAAGCATCCCACGGCAATGTCGTGCCGCTAAGAATATTGCCGCCCAATTGCTTATCCATACAAGTAGGATTAAGTGCGTTTTCTATACAGGTATCAAAGTGGTGTGTAGTAAACCAATGCCACTCATCATTGGCGGCAAAGAAATTTTCATCCCAACCTCTTGCCGCAGCAAATTTCGGAAACATTTGTGCCAAAGCACCCTGAATAGGGCAATCCCCACCGCCACATTGGCCGTTAAGCTTTTTTTGCTCGTTAGTAGGCGCTGCCATTGCGGCTTCTATACCCAATTCCCAGCCATGTGAGCTGTCGGTAGAGTAAAAACTGCGGTGCAGTTCTAACGGATCAAAGTTGTAATCAAGGTAAGGCAAGCGCGGGGTGTTAAATGTTCCGCGGCTATGTGCATCAACAGGTCCAGACAGGTACATACACATGTTTTCAATATCATCATCTGCTGTACAACCAATTTGATTATATAGCGGCGTGGTTGCTGCGCTATGACGGAAGTTATTAAAAAACGTATGTGGAATAACATCATAAATGCCGTTACTCACATGCCCAGCGGTATCTCGTTTCAAGCTGACGCTATTTTGCATATCCGTAACTGTACCTAGCACCATAAAACCAATACGACCACCGAATTCACCGCCATCGAGAGCATCTTCAGCGGCATCGTCTTGCATTAACCTTAAATGCAATTTACTGCCATTACCGACACTGCTGACCACGGTCGCGCCTTGATAAAAGTCGTGGTTGTTATGTACGCCGTAACCAGCAATCGTTTTGATAGTCATTGGGCGCTGTAACTGAGCAACAGTCACTGCATTAGCAAACGTCGCACCTAGCTCAAATGACAGACCTGCAAAGTTAGTTGAGCCAATGGTATCGCTGATATCGGCACTAGAAATAAGCAGCATGCGATCATCAGCTAAGCGATGCCAGCCTTCCTCAGCCACCATATAATGAATTTTGGCACCGGCTAAATCTGGGGCATTACCGACTGAACGAACAAAGAATTTAAATTGATTACCGCTAATAGTTGGCGCTAGCGGTAAAATACTGACGCCAGGATTTTGGTTAGGATCTTCAAGGCTGATGAACACAACAGGTCGTGCATAGATGCGATCAGTCCAGAGATCTTCAATGGAATTCCCCGCACCTATGGTAATAGTGCCAACTTCAGACGGAACACCAAGTAACGCGGGATGCCCTTCAAAGATAATCCCTTCACCAGTAGTTTCTCTGTCTGAACCATCGTCGGTCAAGTACGCCCATTGAGTACCTGATTGCACGAAAAAACCCGCTTTATTTGGCGATACCGCCTGATAAAAGACTTTGGTGGTATCGCTATTGACGTAGGCCGTATTTTCCGGGGTACTGCTTAACGATATCGACTGATGAGTCACTTGTGCCGTGCTGGCCTGTGCCGTATTACTTATTGCTACTACCAGCATCCAGCTTGTAAACAACCACCAAACCTGTTTAATTTTCACTACACACATCCATAGATATTGCACTTGAACGAGTGATTTTAATTTAAAATTGTTTTATTGAGATAGGCCATGGCGGCCAATTGAGTAGTTTTACTCAGAGGGTCGTTTATTCATCGAATAGGTAGTATTAGGGTCAATATTTTTTAACAGCGGCATATGAAATATCTTACTTTCAAAAACTTAAATATAAGCCATCACATTAACGCGTGAATGGTCTAACTTAAGTTGTTGCCAGCTAAGGTGACATCAGCAATTTCATCCGCTAACAGGAACATCAATAACTAAAACTACTTTATGTCGAATTATTTCTCCTTACCCGTCAAACTAGTGTTTATAATCCAACAAAACAATAAAATTAAAAGTTAGATAATATGCAAATTGTCATTGCCGATGACCATCAACTGTTTCGCGAAGGGCTTCGACTCATACTCAGTATTGAGTCACAATGGCAAGTAATTGCCGAAGTCGACAATGCTCAAGACTTAATGACACAAGTGCAAAATCAAACGCCTGATCTCGTATTGCTCGATTATCGCATGCCCGGTGGTGGCGCAGTATCTGTACTCAGCTATATAAAACAACGTTTTGAGACCACTCGAGTGATTTGCCTTACCGGTGTCAATTCAGCAGGATTATTTCGACAGCTACTTAGCTGCGGTGCTGATGCGGTCTTACTCAAAGAAATTTCCGCTGAAGAACTGTTAGCTGCGGTGCGCAGTGTTGTGGCTGGTCAACAAGTGCTATCGAATAGCGTTAAACAACAGTTAGAGAATGGTGTTGATAAACTAACGTCGAGAGAGTTTCAAATCATGGATTTGGTGTTAGAGGGATTAACTACTGCGGAAATCGCTGAACGCCTTAGCTTGTCACCCAGAACCGTTGAAAATCATAGATACAGCTTGATGAAAAAGCTAGACGTACGTAATAGCGCAGAGTTAATTCAGTTTGCCCAACAACAAGATTTGTTGAGTTGCTGATAACATCATGGATAAAACGGCCGACCATGGCAAATCATTGCCTGAATATCAGCAGCAGGTAAATACGCGACGACTGGACATGCTGTTAAAGCAAACAGTGCAAACCGGGTTTTTCAGCACACTATTCACCATTGTTGTTACGCTCATGATGCATAACACCTCGCATTTTCAGCAGATGATCTACTGGGTTGCACTAAACCTTAGCGTCGTGCTTGTGCGAGAAATATTCATTTTTCCAGTTTTAAAGCGCAACCGCGCCACGGGTAAAATAAGTGACAAGGCTATCCATAGAAGCGTGATCGTTTTCTGGCTATTTGCTGGCGCTATTTGGGGCTGGGCCGGTTACTTTTATTTGCCCGAGCAAAACCAAACTGAGCTCATGGTCAGCTTTATAGCGGTGTTTATTGGTATTACTGCTGGCAACCTCATTGCGTTTGCCCCCTCGATTTGGGCAGGCATAGCCTTTAGCCTACCTGCGCTCTTTGGACTTGCAGCAGGTGTTTATCGCTACGACTACTTTGTGTTATTCGCTAACGTGGCGATTTATCAAATCTTTCTATTAATCACTATGGCGCGCATTTCCAAGTCGGTGATCAATACCATCACGCTCGATTTAAAAAATCAGCAATTGCTACAACAAGTCACGCAAGAAAAGCAGCGAGCAGAAACACAGAAAATAAAAGCACAAAAAGCCAATCAGTCAAAAACTGAATTTATGACTTCCGCTAGCCATGACTTAAGGCAACCCTTGAACTCACTCGGACTATTTCTATATGGTTTAAAGCAAAAAATTCAAAGTGGAGCTGGGGACACCCTGCCCTTGGTTGAAAAAATCGAGCAAGCACATAAATCACTCTCCAGCATGTTTGCTCGTATGCTTGAAGTATCCAATGTAGAAACCGGTAAAATAACCCCACAGCCAAGCCACCTAGAAAGTAGCGCCCTCATTGGTGCTGTCGTTGATGAATACCGACAACAGTGCCAAACCAAGCAGGTCCAGCTCCATTACCAACCTATTCATGCCCGTCTTTATACCGATGATTTACTGTTTTCTCGGATTGTCCGCAACTTACTGGACAATGCGGTCAAATATACCCAGCACGGTGATATTCATGTTATTGAAACGCTTACAAATGAGCATTACAGGCTTGATATTCAAGATACCGGTATTGGTATCCCAAAACATGAACTAAACCATATTTTTGATGAATATCATCAAGTTGGGAATAAGAGACGGGATGCTAAAAACGGACTTGGGCTGGGGTTATTTATAACCTTTCGATTATGTCAGTTACTTGGCATCACTCTTAATGTAACGTCAACCGAAGGAACTGGCTCTTGCTTTAGCCTCACATGTAATACCCAAAAGATTCAACAATCTAACATTCAAAAATCTGATATCGAAGGGTTCCCAGCTTTAGCTCACCTTCACATCTTAGTAGTCGATGATGACACAGAAATATTAAGTGGTATGCAGCTCATATTAGAGCAATGGCAATGCCGAGTTGATACGGCGTCGGATATCAAAAGTGCGCTAACATTGGCCGAGCAGTCACGCCCCGACATTCTTTTGAGTGACTATCGATTAGAAGATAATTACACGGGCCTTGATTTGTTACACCAACTCGAAGAGATGCTCAATCAGGAAGTCACAACTATTTTCATAAGCGGCGAACACCTATCAAATAGCGTGTTTACTGAAGAACTCGCTGATTATCTGGTTTTGCAAAAACCCATTGAACCTGCTGACTTACATCAGGCAATCAAGGACTCGTTAACTCGTGATTGCGTTTCATCCGGCCAACGGTTAATTGAGTAGAGAAAGGTTAAATGGAAAACAGTAGAGATGGTGTCGAGACTATGCTTACCGTTTGAGTGAATACCTAGCTACGCAAGCCAAGAATATAGAGACTAAAGCTTGCTTCAGTGCCCCATCCCGCGTGGTACTTAAGTCCGCTAAACCTCAAATTTCGGGCATACAAAAATATCTGGAATATTTTTGAACGACTCTAGGTCGGCCCTGGGGCTAGCTCGAAGACTAGCCCTAAGGGTAAGTGCATGGATTGCACGCATAAAAAACCCTAACCAATCGGCTAGGGTCTGTAAAAGTGGTACCAATGAGCGGACTCCAAATTGCAACAGTGCCGCGCCCCGCGTGGCACTTAAGTCCGCTACACCTCAAATTTCGGGCATACAAAAATATCTGGAATATTTTTGAACGACTCTAGGTCGGCCCTGGGGCTAGCTCGAAGACTAGCCCAAAGGGTAAGTGCATGGATTGCACGCATAAAAAAACCCTAACCAATCGGCTAGGGTCTGTAAAAGTGGTACCAGTGGGCGGACTTGAACCGCCACGCCCGAAGGCAACGGATTTTGAATCCGTCATGTCTACCAATTCCATCACACTGGCATCTTTTTTCTTTAACCTTCTCAGTAAGAAGATAAAGAAAAACCACTTCAGAGCAAAGGCTTTGTTTATCTGCCCTCATCTCTATGCCCTGCATTATACAAAGAATGAAAAGCGCGGCAAGCGTTTTATGTTATAAATCTGTCAACTGCCGATTATTCAACCAAAGCGTGCTTTTTGCATCTTATGGGCCGAATACAGCAATCCACTCCCAGCCACACAAAATGGGAAAGCGTCGCCTTTATAATCGCCCTTTGTTACACTGTCGCCGATTTTGTTGGAGAGAAATAACATCATGTCATCGAATTCTGCGCCTGCGGGCATTGGTCGCCGTCTTGCTTCACTTATTTATGACGGTTTAGTCGTTATCGCCTTTGCCATGCTGACCACAGTACTTTTTCTGCTCTTGGTGCAAGCTGGTGTGTCCATGGGCTGGATTGCCATGGGCGAGGCCGAAGATGTGGCTGCGCTGATCCAACAAAACACCACGCTTTATGTAATTCGTGACATTCTTTTAGTGCTGGTCAGTGTTAGCTTTTTTGGCTATTTCTGGAGTAAAAGCGGACAAACCATAGGCATGCGGGCGTGGCGCTTACAGGTGCGTCGTTTAGACGGTTCTCTACCAACATTTTGGCAAGGCGCCTGGCGCAGCCTAGCCGCCCTACTAGGCCTGGGCAACTTACTGGTTTTGGTGGACTTTAAGAATAAACGCGCGCTGCAGGATTACCTCTCGGGCTGTGAGGTTGTGACCCTGTCTAAAGACGAAAATAAAAAGGTTTATCGCGCCTTAGATTAATTACCAACAAGCGGCGTGTCACTGCGCCGCTTGCTACTTCGCTGCGCCGAGAAACCGTCGACGCTCAGCACCACCGACAACACCTTACCCTCTAATTCATTCTGCTAGCAGCAATAGCTGATTGGCATCACAGCGCTATTTATACTGAAAAATAGAAGTGATAAGTAGTACGACCTAAGAACTCATGGTTTCATTCACTCTAAACGCTTGCTGCTCGCGGCACGAGCTGAGTAGCATAGCAGCGCTATGTAAACAGCTCGCAACAAAGAGCAGGATGCGTTTAGATTGAATTAGCCCCTAATTGCGGCGCTTGAGTAGGTAGCTGGCAAATATAATAAACAACAGGCTTGGCAACACCGCGCCGATGAAAGCCGGAATTTGATACACGGTTACTATCGGCCCGAAGATACGGTCGGTCAAATGGAACACGATTCCGGTGATCACCCCCATGACGATGCGTGCGCCCATGGTCACCGTGCGCAGCGGCCCGAAGATAAAGGATAAGGCCACCAACAACATAACCCCCAAAGCCACCGGCTGCATTATCTTGCGCCATAGGGCGAGCTCATAGGTGCTGGTATCCTGATCATTCTGCTTTAAATACTGCAAATACGACCACAGGCCACTAAAGGACAGGGTTTCTGGCTTCACCGACACCACACCGAGTTTCTCTGCGGTCAACTGCGAGGCATAAAAATACTCGTCTTGAGTCTGCTCACTAATCTGTAAATCCGACATACGCAGGGCTCTAACATCGCGTAGCATCCAGCCGCCCTCACGATTAAACCCTTTGGCGGCAAAGATCACTTGCTGTAATTGCAATTCTTTATCGAACTGGTACATGCGAATACCATTGAGCTGCCCCTGCTGGTCCACGTCTTCAATATTGATAAAGACATCGCCGTCTTTGGCCCACACCCCTTGCTGGGCGCTAAATACTTCGCCGCCGTAAATGGCTTGCGAACGCAGCTGCTTGGCGTTTTGCTCTGCCTTCGGCACGCCCCACTCGGCCATCGCCATCATCAGCAAGGCCATGACAATGGCGGTTTTCATCACCGAGCCTATCACCTGTAAACGCGACATACCGGCGGCCTGCATCACCACCAGTTCGCTGTTGGAGGCCAGCGCTCCTAACCCGGTCAAACCGCCGATTAACGCCGCCATGGGGAAGAACACCACCACATCGCCGGGAATGCTGTACAGGGTATAGAGCATGGCATCTATGATGTCATAATTGCCGCGGCCCACCGATTTCAACTGCTCGATAAACTTAATCAAGGTGCTGATGCCGACCAATACCAACAAGGCAAAGCCCGTGGTTTGCATTATGCTGCGACCTAAATACCAGTCTAATGTCTTCATGCTGTGGCCCCTCGGCGCTTAAAGCTGGCACGCAGCCAGGCACCCACAGGCCGTCCTTTAATAATCAAAAATGCACCTATAAATAAAGCACTTAAATGCACCCACCATAAGCCCGCAGACACGGGTATCTTGCCATCTTCAAGGGCAAACTTGGCGGCATTGAGGAGGATAAAATAACCCAGATACAAGGCAATGGCAGGCACCAGTTTGGCAAACTTACCCTGGCGCGGATTAACCACACTCAGCGGCACCGCAATCAAGGTTAACAGCGGAATGGACAGGGGAATGGCCAAACGCCACTGGAACTGCGACACCGCTTCATTGCTGTCTTGTTTGAGCAACTCAGAGGTTGGCACGGCTTCGAGTTTACGGCGCTGATGCTCAATGGCCTGTTCGCGAATTTGAACCTGGTAGCTGTCAAAGTCGGTGCGCTGCACATCCAGTCCCTTGTCTTTTAGTTCCACCCGCTGGCCCTGTCTGAGGATCAGTTGTTGCTCGCCATTTTCGTGTTCTTCCACCTGACCCATATCGGCATAGACGATCAGCGATTTTTGTACGTCTTCACCTCGCAGCAACTGGGCAACAAAGACGCGATTAAGCACCCGGCCGCCGTTATCGATATTATGGATAAAGACCACGGCCTTTTCGTTGCCGGTTTCCTGGAAACGTCCGGCGCGCAATGCCGACAATCCGGCTTCGGCCTCGGCGCGCTCTTTCAGCTGATATTCTTTTTCACTGGCCCAAGGCGCCAAATATAAGGTCATGGCACCGGCTAAAATGGCCAGCACGGTACTGGAGAGCAAGGTCACCCGCACCACATACCACTCGCTGACGCCACAAGCCTTTAATACGGTCATTTCACTGTCGGCATAGACCCGGCTATAGGCGAGGATAATACCGAGGAAAATACTCAGGGGGAGGATCAAAGACGCCAGTTGCGGCAATTTTAAGGCCACGACAGAAAGCACCAGTTTTGCTGGAATACTGCCCTCAGAGGCATCGCCTAAAATGACAACGAATTTTTGACTCACAAATATCGTCATCAGGGTAACAAAAACGGCCACCTGCGACTTTAAAACTTCCGCGGTTAAGTATCTAAAAATCAGCAATGTGCGCCCCTAAAAACTTGTGTTTCACTGGCATAGTGGGAAAATTTGAGTAAACTAGTTATTTTAGTCACTTTATTATATGTCAAGCGGATCAAATATCATACCTAGGGCATGTAATTGTCTACACTTTAGTTTAGTGGATTGAGCAAAACGTAAATAGTTCACTGGCATATTATAAGTACTTACTCGGTCTGTTGCCGCACAACACGCCAGAAGTACCGATTATTCCTCTAATTAGGAGTCACAATGGAATTTAGCGTAAAGAGTGGAAGTCCAGAAAAACAGCGCAGCGCCTGTATCGTGGTGGGTGTTTATGAACCACGCCGATTATCACCTATCGGTGAGCAGCTGGACCAGATCAGCGAAGGCTATATTTCGAATCTTTTGCGTCGCGGCGACCTTGAAGGCAAGCCGGGATAAACCCTGTTACTGCACCATGTACCTAACGTACTGAGCGAGCGCGTACTCTTGGTTGGCTGTGGTAAAGAACGCGAGCTTGATGACAAACAATATAAACAAATCATCTCTAAAACCATCAACACCCTAAACGAAACCGGGGCGATGGAAGCCGTTTGCTTCTTAACCGAACAGCATGTTAAAGGTCGCGACACCTACTGGAAGGTACGCCAAGCGGTAGAAACTACCCAGGATTGCCTATACACCTTCAACGAATTAAAAAGCAAAAAAAGCGACCCGCGTCGACCTCTACGTAAAATCGTATTTAACGTGCCGACGCGCCGCGAGTTGACCATAGGCGAAAGCGCCATTGAGCACGGTTTGGCCATTGCCTCCGGCGCCAAGCTGTGTAAAGACGTTGCCAATATGCCGCCAAACATCTGTAACCCGCGTTACTTAGGTGAACAAGCCAAGCAACTTGAAACCGAGTTCGACAAGGTCACGGTGAACCTGGTTGGCGAGAAAGAAATGGAAGAGCTGGGCATGCACTCATACCTGGCCGTTGGTCGCGGCAGCGCCAATGAGTCGGTGATGTCGGTGATCCACTACAACGGCGGTATTGAAGATGCAGCCCCTATCGTGCTTGTGGGTAAGGGCCTTACCTTCGACTCGGGCGGTATCTCTATCAAGCCGGGCGAAGGCATGGATGAAATGAAATACGACATGGGTGGCGCCGCCGGTGTTATCGGTACCATGCGTTCAATCGCAGAAATGAACCTGCCCATTAACGTAATTGGTGTCCTGGCCGGCTGTGAGAACATGCCGAGCAGCAATGCTTATCGTCCGGGTGATATCCTTACCACCATGTCGGGACAGACGGTTGAAGTACTGAACACCGACGCCGAAGGCCGTTTGGTATTGTGCGATGCCCTGACTTACGTTGAAGCATTCGACCCTGACACGGTTATCGATGTGGCAACCCTAACCGGCGCCTGTATTATTGCCTTGGGTGCCCACGCCACCGGCATGCTGTCTAACCATAACCCACTGGCCCACGACCTGCTTAAAGCGTCGGAGCAAAGTGGCGACCGCGCCTGGCAGTTGCCGCTGTGGGATGATTACCATGAGCAGCTAGAGAGCCCATTTGCCGATTTCACCAACCTGGGTGGTCGCGCCGCCGGTACCATTACCGCCGCCTGCTTCCTCTCCAAGTTCACCAAGAAATATAACTGGGCGCACCTGGATATCGCCGGTACGGCGTGGCGCAGTGGCGGCAAAAACAAGGGCGCAACCGGTCGCCCTGTGCCTATGCTTACGCAGTATTTAATTAATCGCGCCGGCGTTTCGGAAACACCGCAAGATTAATCCCAACAGAAACTCATCGAGTTAACGATAAGCCCCTTTTATAGGGGCTTATTCATTGATGCAAACTGTCGATTGTGTCAAAATTGGCGGATTAACGAGCCGCGTAGAGGACGCAATGCACGCGTTATTTTACCTGCTGGAACATGCCGATGAGCCGGGCCATGAAGTGCCGGCTCATTTTGATCTTGGTGCCCGCCTGGCGGCGGAGCAATATCGCCAAGGCAAAAGGGTGTTTATTTTTGTTGATAATCGTGACGACGCACACCTTATCGACCAGCATTTATGGGCGTTTGACGCCGATAGTTTTGTGCCCCACAACCTTCAAGGTGAAGGCTCTCGTGGCGGCGCCGCTGTAGAAATCGGGCAAACACCGCCGGTTGCCAAGCGCTCCGTGCTAATTAATTTAGCCTCCACGGTGCCCGATTTTATACGCCGCTTCGACACCATTTTAGATTTTGTGCCCGCCGATGAGCGACGCAAACAAATGGCACGAGCAAAATACAAGCAGCTTCGCGATATTGGCGCGCAGCTAAGCACACAAAAAGTTTAGATAGCATTTAGTTAAAGGTTCTGGGCAATGGATAAAACCTACAATCCGCAAGATATTGAACAATCCCTCTATCAAGAGTGGGAAGAAAACGGCTACTTCAAACCAAGTGGCGAAGGCGACGCATACTCAATTATGATCCCGCCGCCGAACGTCACCGGCAGCCTGCATATGGGCCATGCGTTCCAGGACACCATTATGGACACCTTGATCCGCTTTAAGCGCATGCAAGGCAACAACACGCTATGGCAGGTCGGTACCGACCACGCCGGTATCGCCACGCAGATGGTGGTAGAGCGTAAGCTGGCCGCGGAAGAAGGTAAAAACCGCCATGACCTGGGCCGTGATGCCTTTATCGATAAGATCTGGGAATGGAAAGAACAATCCGGTGGCACCATCACCAAGCAGCTACGTCGCCTGGGCGCTTCTGTTGATTGGGATCGTGAGCGTTTCACCATGGATGAAGGTCTATCGGAAGCGGTTAAAGAAGTGTTCGTGCGCCTGCACAAGGAAGACTTAATCTATCGTGGTAAGCGCCTGGTCAACTGGGACCCGAAACTACACACCGCTATCTCAGACCTGGAAGTAGAAAACAAAGACAAGCAGGGCCATATGTGGAACCTGCGCTACCCGCTCGCGGACGGCGTGACCACTAAAGACGGCAAAGATTACATTATCGTTGCCACCACCCGTCCTGAAACCATGCTGGGCGATACTGGTGTGGCAGTGAACCCGGATGATGAGCGCTACCAAGATCTAATCGGCAAAGAAGTGCTCTTGCCTATCGTTAATCGTCGCATTCCTATCGTTGCCGACGAGCACGCGGATATGGAAAAAGGCACCGGCTGTGTGAAGATCACCCCGGCGCACGATTTCAACGATAACGAAGTAGGTAAACGCCATCAGTTGCCAATGATTAACGTATTCAACAAGGATGCGGCGATTCTAAGCGCAGGCGAAACCTTTACCTTCGATGGTAAGCCGCTGGAGCTGGATGCACCTATTCCTGAGCGCTTCCATGGTCTGGACCGCTTCGATGCCCGTAAGCTGGTTGTTGCAGAGTTCGAGCAAGCCGGTTTACTTGAGAAAATCGACGACCACAGCCTGACCGTGCCTTACGGCGACCGTTCTGGTGTGGTAATCGAGCCACTGCTTACCGACCAATGGTATGTACGCGTTGCGCCTTTGGCCGAGCCTGCTATCAAAGCCGTAGAAGACGGTGATATCCAGTTCGTGCCGAAGCAATACGAAAACATGTACTTCGCTTGGATGCGCGACATTCAAGATTGGTGTATCTCACGCCAGCTTTGGTGGGGTCACCGTATTCCTGCCTGGTATGACAACGAAGGCAATGTTTACGTTGGCCGCGACGAAGCCGAAGTGCGCCGCGATAACAATATCGGCGATGATGTTGCCCTAAGCCAGGACGAAGACGTACTGGATACCTGGTTCTCATCGGCATTGTGGACTTTCTCTACCCTGGGCTGGCCAAACAAGGTTGAAGACCTGCAGGTATTCCACCCGTCTAACGTGCTGGTAACCGGTTTTGACATCATCTTCTTCTGGGTTGCCCGCATGATCATGATGACCCTGCACTTCATCAAAGATGAAGACGGTAAGCCACAGGTACCTTTTAAGACCGTGTATGTAACCGGTCTTATCCGTGATGAGAACGGCGACAAGATGTCGAAGTCCAAGGGTAACGTGCTTGATCCGCTGGACATGATCGACGGTATCGATCTGGAAAGCCTGGTGACCAAGCGCACCGGCAACATGATGCAGCCGCAGCTGGCGAAGAAGATTGAAAGCAACACCCGTAAGACGTTCGTCGATGGCATTGAGCCACACGGCACCGATGCGCTGCGTTTCACCCTGGCAGCCATGGCCTCAACCGGCCGTGACATCAACTGGGACATGAACCGTCTTGAAGGTTACCGCAACTTCTGTAATAAGCTTTGGAATGCCAGCCGTTACGTGCTGATGAATACCGAAGAGCAAGATTGTGGTTTCAACGATGCCGAGCGCGAATACTCGCTGGCTGATCGTTGGATCCAGGGGCAATTCCAGCAAACAGTGAAAACCTTCACCGAGCACCTGGATAACTACCGTTTTGACCTGGCGGCAAACACCATTTACGAGTTCACCTGGAACCAGTTCTGTGACTGGTACCTGGAGCTGACCAAGCCGGTGTTGTTCAAAGGTAACGAAGTACAGCAACGTGGCACCCGTCATACGCTGATCACCGTATTGGAAGGCCTGCTGCGCCTAATGCACCCAATCACTCCGTATATCACCGAGACGATTTGGAAGCGCGTAGCACCAATTGCTGGTATTGAAGCCAATACCATCATGCTGCAAGCCTTCCCGCAGTTTGATGAAAGCAAGGTAGATGCAACGGCCATGGCCGATCTGGAGTGGGTGAAGCAATTCATCGTCGCCGTTCGTAATATCCGTGGTGAGATGGACATTAGTCCAAGCAAGCCTCTGAGCGTATTACTGGCCCATGCCAGCGATGAAGACACCCGTCGCTTGGAAGAAAACCGTACCTTCCTAAGCTCACTGGCCAAACTTGAAGATGTCACCCTGCTAGAGAACGCGGACGACGCACCGGCCAGCGCCACCGCCTATGTCGGCCAATTAGAGATCATGATCCCTATGGCAGGCTTGATTGACGTTGAAGCCGAGCTGGCTCGCATCGCTAAGCAACTGGAAAAGGCCGAGAAAGGCCTGATTCAGGTAGAGAAAAAGCTCGCGAACGAGAAGTTCGTTAACAACGCTCCTGAAGCGGTACTGGAAAAAGAAAAGTCGAAATTGGCTGAGTACAGCGAAGCAAAAGCGAAGCTGCTTGAGCAAAAAGCGAAAATCGAAAGCCTGTAAGGGGCCATTCGATTGCCATAAAAACGCGAGCCAAGGCTCGCGTTTTTTATGTACGAAGAGCGAGAAAATTCACTAAATAGTTAAAAAACAACCCGCTGCTTTTTTCGTTTTGTCATTTTAGACCTAAGATTATATTTATTATCACCGGGCCTGAGTTGATAAAGCAGAATAAATATGGCGGCAACACAAGAGACTGCGAATACCCTAAACATAACGACCGAGTCCTCAACCGAGTTCTCAACCGAGTCATTAAGTACGGCGTTAAACAATTATCTTGTTGTCGCACAAGACGCCATTACGAGCATGGGTTTCGTAGTCCAGCTGTCGATCATCTTGACCATTTACTTATGCGCTTTTTTAATCGCCTCCAAAATTCGTAAAAAGGTGGTGCCCGCCAAGGAACCCAGCTCCAGCAGTAACCATGCCCTGGAATTTGTAGTCAGCAGACTGGTGGCCGTTATCTTCCCTATGCTGGCCATTTCTTTTCTCACCCTGTCGATGTTTTTGGGGGAGCAATACGACATAGATACCTGGCTGATTAATGCCGTCTTGATTATCGCCGTGTTGTTATTCCTCAATACCGTTGTTCGCGCCGTGGTCGACGGTGAGCACATTGCCGCATTTATGCGCTGGGTGTTGTTACCCCTGGTGTTCCTGCATCTGGTCGGAATACTCCCGCACATTATCGCGGTGTTGGAAACGATCGCCATCACCATAGGGAATGTCGAGGTGTCTTTCTATGGGATCGCCCGAGTACTGGTGTTCGGCGTGCTGCTCTTTTGGCTGGGTAAAGCCTTTAGAATGGCGGGTAAGAAGCTAATACGTAATCATAAAAACCTTGATGTCACCACCAAGGAGGTCTTTACCAAGGTCTTCGAAGTGGCGCTTTTCTGTCTGGGCTTTCTTTTGCTCCTCAACATCATGGGTATTAACCTCACGGCCCTTGCGGTATTTGGCGGCGCGCTGGGTGTTGGTCTGGGCTTGGGCCTGCAAACTATCGCTTCTAATTTCATTTCCGGAATTATTATCCTGCTCGATCGCTCCCTCACCATCGGCGATTTTATAGAGCTGGAAGACGGCAGCAAGGGCTTTGTCCGCGAGTTCCGGATGCGCTATACGGTGCTCGAGACCTATGACGGCAAAGATATTCTGGTGCCAAATGAAAAGTTTATTAATTCGCTGATGACCAACTGGACCCACAAGGATCCCAAACAGCGTTATCGCATCGACTTCAGCGTTGCCTATAAAACCGATATCCGGGCGATGTGCGAGATAATAAAGACGGCCGTTGCCGAACACCCTCAGGTGATCAGCGGCGAAGATATCCCATTTGAAGAACGGCCCGATTGCGAAATCGACTCATTCGGTGATTTTGGCGTCAATATGTTTGTGGAATTTTGGATGTTTGGCATTGATGATGGCAAAAACCGCGTTGGCGGCGATCTATTGCTGATCGTGTTTGAAACCCTGCGAGAACACAATATTGAGATCCCATTCCCGCAAAGAGAGGTGCGCATACTCGACGATTCTGCCCCATCTATAATCAATACCACGCCAAAATAAGCGCGCACTATTGATGATGCACCTGCACTCAAGGACGTGCATATTAGTGCCGATTTACCGTTAAATCGCACCAACAAAAAACGCGAGCCCGGGCTCGCGCTTTTTTACTCTATCTCAGGCCTATCGGCCTAAAATGGACACAATTTCTCGGGTATTTTTAATCAAGCGAATAATGCGGTTATCCACTTCAATGGCAATAACACCGTCATGACCATGGGCATCGATGACGCGACCACGGCGATAAATATCATAATCTAGGATATCACCCTGGTGGTATTTTTTATGCCATCCGGGCGGTAGGTCACCGCCATTGGCTACTTTTTTTTGTAAGCCGGGTGGTAGGCTTTTGCCATTCCCCTTACCTTTGCCGTTATGATCTTTGGCCTGGGCCAAGGTAGTGACCAGGCTAAGGGCGATTACCGTGCTCATTAAAATTGTTTTCATATTAGAGCTCCTTCTGTAGATGATGTAGCATCATAACAAGAAATACTGAATGAACCATGATAATCACGTACTTATGAAGATTGATAGGTGAAATGAGAGTAACAACATTTTTAGTTAATTCCTTTACCGCCAATGGACAAGGCGGTAACCCAGCAGGTGTGGTACTTGATGCCGAGCACTTATCAAGGGCGCAAAAACTCCACATCGCCCGGGAGCTAGGCTATTCGGAAACGGCGTTTGTCTGTGCCGATGATGAGGTGGACGTTAATGTGTCGTTTTTTACCCCGACCGATGAAGTCGACTTTTGTGGTCATGCAACCTTGGCGGCATTTTCGGTGATGTATCAAGAGGGACGACTGGCACCGGGACACTATGTGCAAAGAACCAAGGCGGGCTTATTGCCTGTGGTGATCGAGCCCGATGGTCGTGTCGTGATGCAACAGCAATTACCCAAATATTTGGGGGCGTTTTCTTACCAGGAAATAGCGCCCTTGATTGGCCTTAGTGCCGAGGTGTTAGCGCGCACCGCCCTGCCGATTGAGGTGATTTCCACGGGCTTGGCCGACGTACTGGTGCCCGTGCCGTTCGGTTATTTAGACGACATCAACCCGGATCATCCGCTATTGGCCGACTTCTGTGCTCAGCACAACCTGGTTGGCCTGCATGCGTTCGAGCTTAACGAGCAAAGCAGTGAGTTTACGGCCGGTTGCCGTAACTTTGCTCCCTTGTTCGGCATTCCTGAAGAGTCCGCTACGGGCAGCTCAAGCGGTGCCCTGGCGTGCTACCTGGCACAGCATCTGCCACACCTGGCGCCGTACAAGTATGTCTTTGAACAAGGCAGAGCCATGAATTGCGCATCCCAGATCTGTGCCACGGTGGCATGCCAGGATGGAAACATCACTCAGGTTAAGGTAGGAGGAGTCGCTCAGCAGTTCGGTAAACGCAGCATCCATCTGTAACCCAGGCGGATTTGTGGCACAAAAAAGCCAGGCTCTGGCCTGGCTTTTATAACGCTTATGCTGGCTTAGAAGCTGTAGTTGTACTGCGCACCGAACAGGTAGGCATTGCCTTCCGATTCAAAGCCCCATTGCTGGCCAAGGTTGTCACTTTCAACAAAGCTCTGCTTTTTACCACGCAGAATGCTGGCACCCAGGTCGACGCTTGACGCTTCATCCAACTGCCACTCGGCACCGAATGAGAACCAAAAGCGATCCGTATCCGGGATAGAGATAGACAGGTGCTGTTGCGATACCGGCGATTCATCAAAGGCCAAACCGGCGCGCAGTTTAACCTGCTCATTTAGCTGGTAATCACCACCGACAGAGACGCGGATTGAATCGGAAAAGTCTTCTTGCTTTTCGAACACCGGCGCGTCACTCGCTGGCACAAAGGCTTCCAGTTTGTCGAAACTGCTCCAGCCGGTCCAAACCACGCTGTAGTGCAGGCCGTATTCTTTTGTTAGTTGGTGAGAACCGGAAAATTCGGCGATTGCCGGCAGGGTTAGCTCAAGCGTGCCGGGAAGCTCCATGCCCTCTAAACCACCTAAAGCAGCCGGAAGCGAGTTGCTGTATTCACCGTCAAAGGTCAGATCGGTTTCGCTGCGATAGTGGAAACCTAAACGGTTGTTGTCATCCAGACTATAAGCCACACCCAGGTTCCAGCCAAAACCGGTGTCGTCACCTTCCAGGTGCGCGGCTTCAGTACTGGCAGGCGCGCCAAAGGGGTTTGCACCCAAGGTACGCTTTACCTTGGCATCGGCATAAACATGGTTTACACCCAGGGCCAGTGTCCAGGCCTCGTCAACTTGGTAGGCAACCGACACATTGGTGTTGATGGTAACGATTTCGGTTTCACCGGCAATTTGACCGGCAACGTAGTCACCAGAAAATTCCGTTGATAAGCCGAAGTTAGAGAATACGCCAAAGCCCAGGCTTACTTGTTCGTTAAGCGGCATAGTAAAGTAACCGGCAGGGATCACCGCGCTTGGCGCGATGCTGCTGTCATCAAGTAGCTCGGCATCAAGGCCGTTATTGGTGCTTTTACCTTCAAGGCTTACATCCGGCTTTACATACATGGCGGCGATGCTCAGCTGCGCCTTATCAAACTGTGACATCAGCGCTGGGTTGCGCGCAACCACAGAAGCATCATCTGCAACCGCCGCTTCACCGGCGTAGGCACGGCCCAGGCCTGAGACATTTTGCTCCGCCAACTGAAAGGCAGCGGCAAAAGTTTCGGTTGATAATAGCGCCAGAGAGGCCGCTAAAAGGATCTTTTTGAATTGCATACTTCATTCTCATTGTTATCTTGTTAACCGGCCTACATTAGCGTATTTGATGATAAAAATCTGTTAATTATGGTTAACAACCAGTAATTTAACGACACAATCGCGCATTTTTGCTACAAAGTTAAAACTGGTATGTCCTCGACACTCACATTTGGTAATAATTCTCATTAGCGTTGACTTGATGGGTTTAGTCGTTACACTAGATGCCATTACTCACTCTAAGGACAGATGATGTTTTTTATCGTTGCTCTTATCGCCTTGGCTCTGTTGTTTTGCGCTCTCGGTACCTATGCGTTTTTGCGGGCCAGTTACTGTGCCTGCCACCGACAAGGGGAATGCGACAACCCCGTAGCTCGCTTTTGGTTGCTGGCCATGTTGAGTCAGCTCTTAAGCCTGGGCTGTTGTGCCCTGACCTTGCATAGCCAACAAGGCACGCTGGTGTGGGTTTTAATGACGGCAAGCTGTTTGGCAGCGGCCTGGATGAGTGAGCGGTTTAACAACCACGCTAAGGCGAAACGGGCGTACCCGGGAGGTAAAATTAGGGCAGCAGGTGTTCCTTTAACAGCCGAGCCAAATTGAGCTCATATTCGCTGCCACTGGTGGAGGCAATAATTTTAATATCGTCCTGCCCTGCGCTCAGATCGATATCCTTGGCGGTAATATGATGACGGTGTTGGGTATTGTAAAACACCCTTACCCTAGGGCGAATGGGGTTGTCACTATTGCCCTGCACCACCATGGCCAAGCGCTCGTTGGTTAAGTGCACCAGGGTGCCGATTGGATAGATCCCGACGCATTTAATAAAGCGTTGCACCAGGGCCTGATCGAACAGCTGCTCTTGAGCCAGCAAGAAGCGTAATGCGCCAAGCGGCTCTTGCCCCTGTTTATAGGGCTTATCAGCAATCATGGCCGCATAAACATCGACAATGGCGAGAATACGTGCCTCACGAGAGAGTTTATCGGCACTAAGGCCGCGCGGGTAGCCACTGCCATCGAGACGCTCATGGTGATTGACTATCATCTCCAGCATCATGGCGGTGATATGTTTTTGCCCCTTCAGCATGCTCAAACCCAGGGCCACATGCTTACGCATCGCCTTGACCTCAAGCTCACTTAACCGGCTAGGTTTAGACAAAACTCCCTGTGGCACCTTGGCCAGGCCAATATCATGCAGTAAAGCTGCCAGCGCCATCTGCCTGACCTTAGTCATTTCATAGCCCAGGTATTTGGCGAAAATCGCGGTGAGAATGGCGCAGTTGAGCATATGCCGCCAGGTATAGCTTTGCTGATCGCGCAACAGCGTCAACGCCGCCATGGCATCGGCGTTACGAAACACCGAATCGACAATGGCGTCGGCAATATCGCTAAGCAACTCCATATTCACCAGCATGCCGGCGCTCAAATCATGAAACATGGCGCGCAACTTACCCTGGCTTTGTTCATAGCAGGTGCTGGCGATTAAATATTCCTGCTCTAATGTGGCCTGTGCAGATTTGTCGGGGCTTAGCTTAGTTGGTGCCTCTTCAGAGACTTGAGCATCAGGCTCTAGAACCTTGGCGGGGGCGCTGCCAGGCTGCAAATGTCGAGGAATTGCCACCTCACTCTGGGCAAAGTCGATGGTCAACTCTTCAACCCCTTCCTTGAGCAGGCGCTCAATGATAGCGGGGTCTCGCACCATACCGCGGGTTTTGATTTTAATTGCCGCCCCTGCTGTCTGCCTATTGACGCGATCGACAAACATGCCGGGCTTTAACTCGCTAATAGATAAGGAGATCAACATATAAAAGGGCTAGCAATTGAAGGACTCGAAGAACGTTATCACTAACTAATACTTAAAGTCTATGAAAGGTGGATAAAACCACCTTTTAGTCTTGGAAGTAGGTTCCCCAACCGTCGTATTCAACCTTGTTTTGCTCGGCTATGGCCACCAGTTTGTCTACGTCTTCCATAATCGCGTCGGCGTTTAGTTCACACTCTACCACCACGTCGAAGCCCCAAATGGTACCGCCCTCTTCAAGCTCCAGCTCCGCCGGCTCTTCAACGTCGTAACCCAGTTTAAATGCGGCCAGAGCGGCACTTTCTAAGGCGTTAAAGTCTTCACACACAAAATGGTGCTCTACTTCATACAGCAGCTCCGGGTTAGAACCGTCTTCAAGTAGTGACTCAACAATTTCTTCGCTTATTTCGCGCCAGTTTTCCATTTAGCTTCTCTCATTTAATTGCGTCAGCGTTTCATTCATCACCTCATGGAAGTGATCGGCGTATTGGCGAACACTCATGGATGCATCTAACAGCTGTGGGGCTAACATTTTGATGTAGATAGTACCATTATCCCAGCGGTTTAACTTAATACATTTATGGGTATCGCTCATCACCACGGGGATCACCGGAATATTGGCATTGGCGGCGGTATGAAAGGCACCGGTTTTAAAGGGCAGCAGGCCACGGCCATAGCTGCGCGTGCCTTCGGGGAACATCCACAGGGATAACCCGCCTTTTTTTAACTTTTCCGTGGTCTTGGTTATGGTCGCCATGGCTTTTTTACGGTTGCCACGGTCGATCAGAATATTACCCGATAGCCAATATAACTGGCCAAAGAAGGGGATCCATTTGAGGCTCTTTTTACCCAAACTCACCGTATTACGCTGTAGCGCCGCGGGTAAAAAGAAAATATCGTAATTGTTCTGATGATTGGCAATATACACCGCCGGCTCACCACTGACGATGGCTTCGTCTTTTTCTATCACCAGCTTAACGCCAAACAACCTTGAGGCCGCCCCATACCAGCTGCCGATAATGCGAACATTATCGCCATGAAACGGACGCACCAGGCACAACAAAAAACCTGCGATGAAACTACAAGGAATAAATACCGCAATTACCAACAAGCGTAACAATGCCAGCACAATTAACTCCAACTTTCGAGATTGGCCGGCATTATACATAGGCTGATTTATTATAGCGAACACTTGTACGCCGCTTTTTATGCTCTTGCTGCAGCCAAAATACCTAGAGCCCTTATTACCTTAGCGCCTTTGTAAACATAGCACATGCAGGCCCTGCTCGCCGTGCCCCTGTAACCCGCTATGTTGCAGTTTTTATTGGCTAATACCCCACCTTTGGAACTGTATTGGCTACACTTGAGTAATTAGCTTACTTCATCTATGACGGCTGTTGGATGTGGTCCATATTTTAAAACTAACAAGGAAACTAAGATGGCTAAGTGTCCCGTAATGCACGGCGGTCTCACCCATAACGCCGAGGCCAATACCGACTGGTGGCCCAACACCCTCAACCTCGATATCCTCCACCAGCACGATCACAAACCCAATCCTTATGGCGACGACTTCGATTATGGCGCGGAATTCTTAAAGCTCGACCTCGAGGCGGTGAAACAAGATCTTAAAGCCCTGATGACCCATAGCCAGCCCTGGTGGCCGGCAGACTGGGGACATTACGGCGGTTTGATGATCCGCATGGCCTGGCACGCCGCCGGCTCCTACCGCATTGCCGACGGGCGTGGCGGCGCCGGCACCGGCAACCAACGTTTTGCCCCGCTCAACTCCTGGCCCGATAACACCAACCTGGACAAAGCCCGTCGTCTGCTGTGGCCAATTAAGAAAAAATACGGCAACCGCTTATCTTGGGCGGATCTGATCATCCTCGCCGGCAATATGGCCTATGAATCCATGGGCTTAAAGACCTTTGGTTTTGCCGGTGGCCGTGAAGATATCTGGCACCCGGAAAAAGACGTGTACTGGGGCGCGGAAAAAGAATGGTTGGCGCCAAGCGACGAACGCTATGACGACGTCAACCAGCCAACCACCATGGAAAACCCCTTGGCGGCGGTGCAAATGGGGCTAATCTACGTCAATCCCGAGGGGGTCAACGGTCAGCCGGATCCGCTAAAAACAGCGGCTCAGGTGCGCGAAACCTTTGCCCGCATGGCCATGAACGATGAGGAAACCGCGGCCCTGACCGTGGGCGGCCATACCGTCGGCAAGGCACATGGCAACGGCGACGCCACCTTACTGGGCCCCGAGCCGGAAGCCGCCGATATCAGCGAACAAGGACTTGGTTGGAATAACCATACCCAGCGAGGGATCGGCAGTGATACAGTGACCTCTGGCTTAGAAGGCGCCTGGACCAGCCACCCGACCCGATGGGATAATGGCTACTGTTATTTGCTGCTCAACTACGAGTGGCAGTCGAAAAAAAGCCCCGCCGGCGCCTGGCAGTGGGAGCCCATTGATATTAAAGAAGAGGACAAACCGGTCGACACCGAAGACCCCAGCATTCGTCATAACCCGATCATGACCGATGCCGATATGGCGATGAAGATGGATCCCAGCTATCGCCAGATCATCGAGCGCTTCGCCAAGGACTTTGACTACTTCAGCGATGTATTTGCCCGCGCCTGGTTCAAGCTGACACACCGGGATCTCGGCCCCAAAGCCCGGTATTTAGGCGCCGATGTGCCCAATGAAGACTTGCTCTGGCAAGATCCCGTCCCGGCGGTGAATTATATCCTTAGCAATCATGAAATAGACGACCTCAAGGCCAAACTGCTCGACTGCGGCATCAGCCACAGCGACTTGATCAGCACCGCCTGGGATAGCGCCCGCACCTATCGCGGCTCGGACCATCGCGGTGGCGCCAATGGTGCGCGTATTCGCCTGGCGCCACAAAAAAACTGGCCCGGCAACGAGCCGGCACGCCTGGCCCGGGTTATCGAAGCACTGGAAAAATTGCAGGCGGAGCTAAGTAAACCCGTTAGCCTGGCCGACTTAATCGTCCTTGGTGGCTGTGCCGCAGTAGAGCAGGCCGCTCATGCCGCCGGCGTGGCCACCACAGTGCCCTTC
This sequence comes from Pseudoalteromonas sp. T1lg75, assembly GCF_002964705.1. GTDB lineage: Bacteria > Pseudomonadota > Gammaproteobacteria > Enterobacterales > Alteromonadaceae > Pseudoalteromonas. Next base: position 198,296 of record NZ_PQCD01000062.1, read on the forward strand.
TCACCGGGACGCGGTGATGCCAGCATAGAGATGACCGATGGCGATTCTTTTGCGCCGCTGGAGCCCATTGCCGATGGCTTTCGCAACTGGCTCAAACAAGACTACGCGGTGCCCGCCGAAGAGCTGCTGCTCGATCGCGCCCAGCTCATGGGGTTAACGGCACCACAAATGACGGTCTTGGTGGGGGGTATGCGCGTACTGGGCACCAATTATGGTGGCAGCGACCATGGGGTCTTTACCAGCAGCGTCGGGGTGTTAAGCAATGACTTCTTTGTTCACCTCACCGACATGGACTATCGTTGGCAGCCGCGCAGCGATGGCCTTTACGATTTAGTTGACCGCGAAACAGATGTCGCTAAATGGACCGCGACCCGGGTCGATTTGATATTCGGCTCCAACTCAGTGCTGCGCTCCTACGCAGAGTTTTACGCCCAGGATGATAATAAACATCGCTTTGTGCATGACTTTATCAAGGCCTGGGACAAGGTGATGAATGCCGACCGCTTTGATTTGTAAGCCGTTCGCTGAGGCATAAAAAAAGAGGGCTAAGCCCTCTTTTTTTATTCTTCGGTTGTTGCTGCCACTTCGGGCTCTGGCGTATTACCGGCCAGTTCAATCTCACAGCCGTCCACCCGTTGCAGGCCTCTGGGTAACTTGTTACCACGACGACCACGCTCGCCGTGATAGTGCTCAAGATCGCTTGGTTTGAGCGTCAGCTTGCGCTTACCGGCCAACAGGGTAACGCTGGCGCCTTCGGGCACCACCGCCAACAGTTTCACAAACTCCTCACGCGCCTGCACCTTGGCGCTGGGGATGGAAATAATCTTATTGCCCTTACCCTTAGCCAGTTTCGGCAGATCACGCAGCGGGAACAGCAGCATGCGCCCCTCGCTGGAAATCGCCATACAATAGTCGCTGGCAATGTCGCCCACGGCAATGGGCTGCATCAGTAAGCCGCCCTTAGGAATGCTCACCAAGGCCTTACCGTTTTTGTTCTTACTCACCAAGTCGTTAAATTCGGCGACAAAACCATAACCGGCATCGCTGGCCATCAGCAGCATCTGCTCGCTCTCGGCCATCACTGCATGCTCCAAGGTGGCACCGGCGGCAATATTGAAGCGTCCCGACATGGGCTCACCCTGGCTGCGCGCCGAAGGCAGGCTATGAGCGTCGGTGGCAAAGGCGCGACCACTGGAGTCGAGGAATACCGCGGGCTGATTGCTCTTACCCTTGGCACTGGCCTTAAACTTATCACCGGAGCGGTAACTCAGCCCCTCGGCATCGACATCATGGCCCTTGGCCACCCGGGCCCAGCCTTTTTCAGAAAGCACCACGGTCACCGACTCGGAAGGAATAAGATCCTTCTCGCTTAGGGCCTTGGCTTCTTCACGCTCAACCACAGGTGAGCGGCGATCATCGCCATACAACTCGGCGGCTTCCTGGATTTCTTTTTTCATCAGCGTCGACATGCGGCGCTCTGAGCCTAAAGTCAGCTCCAATTTGTCACGCTCTTTGGCCAGCTCATCCTGCTCGCCACGAATTTTCATTTCTTCAAGCTTGGCAAGATGACGAAGTTTTAAGTCCAAGATGGCTTCGGCCTGGGTTTCACTCAGGCCAAAACGTTCCATCAACACCGGCTTGGGTTCGTCCTCGTTGCGGATAATGGCAATCACTTCATCGATATTGAGGAAGGCGATCATTAAGCCTTCAAGAATATGCAGGCGAGCCATAACCTTATCGAGACGATACTGCAAACGGCGACGCACGGTGTCGCGGCGGAACTCCAGCCATTCGCTTAAAATACTGCGTAGATCTTTAACCTGAGGACGACCATCCAGGCCGATCATATTCAGGTTAACGCGGTAGTTTTTCTCTAAATCGGTTGTCGCAAACAGGTGTGCCATCAACGGCTCCACCTTAATGCGATTCGAGCGCGGCACCACCACGATACGGGTCGGGTTTTCATGGTCCGACTCGTCGCGTAGGTCCGCCACCATGGGCAGTTTCTTCGCCGTCATCTGATTGGCGATTTGCTCCAGCACCTTAGCACCGGAACATTGATGCGGCAGCGCGGTGATCACTACCTCGCCCTGCTCCACATGGTACTTGGCGCGCATTTTCAGCGAACCGCGACCCGTGGTGTACATCTTTTCGATGTCGGCTTTCGGGGTGATGATTTCCGCTTCGGTGGGATAATCAGGTGCCTTAACCAACTGCAGCAGTTCGTTTAATTCGGATTTAGGTTTATCGAGCAATAAACAACAGGCATCGGCCAACTCACGCACATTGTGAGGCGGAATATCCGTGGCCATACCCACGGCTATACCTGTCACGCCGTTTAACAGGATATGCGGTAAACGCGCCGGCAGTACCAGCGGCTCTTTCATGGTGCCGTCGAAGTTCGGCGTCCAGTCTACCGTGCCCTGGCCCAGCTCTTTGAGCAACACCTCGGAGAACTTAGACAAACGCGCTTCGGTATAACGCATAGCGGCGAAGGATTTAGGGTCGTCCGCCGCACCCCAGTTCCCCTGACCGTCCACCAGCGGGTAGCGGTAAGAAAACGGCTGCGCCATCAACACCATGGCTTCATAACAAGCGCTATCGCCATGGGGGTGGTATTTACCTAGCACGTCACCCACGGTACGGGCAGACTTTTTATATTTTGCCGCCGCCGATAAGCCAAGCTCGCTCATCGCATAAACAATACGGCGTTGTACGGGCTTAAGGCCATCGCCAATATGCGGCAAGGCGCGGTCCATGATCACATACATGGAATAGTTAAGGTAGGCGTCTTCGGTAAAACGCCCCATAGTAAGCTGCTCTATGCCTTGTTGCGACAAGGTCGTTGTTTGTGTCATTGCTCGTTATCCAAACTTACTTTTTATTATATTGCACACGGTAGATGGCATTGGCGTAATCGTCTGAGACCAGCAGGCTGCCATCGGGCATTTGCACCATGGCCACCGGGCGACCATAGGTTTGCTCATTTTCCATAAAGCCGGTAATAAACGGCGTATAACCCGTCACCTTATCGCCCTCAACCTCGGCGACCATGACGCGGTAACCCGCTTTTTTACTGCGGTTCCATGAACCGTGTTCGGCCACAAAGAGCTGATTTTTATACTTGGCAGGGAACTGTTCGCCGGTGTAGAAATGAATGCCCAGCGGTGCCACATGAGCGCCCAAATTAAGGGCCGGCTGCACATAGTCACTCATGTTCTTACCCTTACCGAATTCAGGATCGGCAATGGTGCCGCCATGAAAATACGGAAAGCCAAAATGTTGCCCGGGCTCGGTTATCACATTGATTTCACAGGGTGGAATATCGTCACCCATCATGTCACGACCATTATCGCTGAACCATAAATTGCCGGTTTGCGGGTGGTAATCAAAGCCCACCGAGTTACGTACACCCTTAGCGATGGTAGTGACTTCCTTGCTTTTCAGATCCAGTGTATACAGCAGACCAAATTCCGGATCCTCGGCACAGACATTACAAGGCACGCCAACCGGAATGATTAAGTCGCCCTTGGGCGAGAAACGGATAAACTTCCAGCCATGATGACGCTTATCGGGAAGCTGGTCGAATACCACTTCCATTTCCGCCTTATCCAACTTGGTGTCTATGTCTTTAAAGCGGACTATACGCTCGACTTCGGCGACATATAAATCGCCATCCTTAAAGGCGATGCCGGACGGCAAATTCAAACCCTCGGCGATTAATACCTGGCGCTCCGCCTGGCCGTCTTTATCGGCATCGATTAACGCATGCACCTTGCCGGCCTTACGCGAACCGGCATAGACAATCCCTGTGTCTGATAACGCCAGCTGACGGGCATTGTCTACGTTCAGGGCATAAGGCTGGATGCTAAAGCCTTCCGGTACCGACAGACGCTCGGTAATATCCGTGGCCTGGGCGCTCCCGACAAAAGCCAAGCCAATTAACGCACTTAAAATTTTATTACCCATGGAAACCTCTCTCTGTGTATTGGCGCCGCAGCACGGCACCCAGATTACTGTTACTTAGAGTTCAACTTCGGCCTTGTCGCCGTGGTTTTCCAACCACTGACGGCGATCGCCGGAGCGCTTTTTCGCCAGCAGCATATCCATCACTTCTTCGGTCTGCTCCGGCTCGTCCAAGGTTAACTGCACCAAGCGACGGGTATTGGGATCCATGGTCGTTTCACGCAGTTGCAGCGGGTTCATTTCACCCAGACCTTTAAAGCGCTGGACGTTAACCTTGCCGCGCTTTTTCTCTGCTTCGATACGATCGAGAATCCCGGTTTTTTCATCTTCATCGAGGGCATAGAACACCTCTTTGCCGACGTCGATACGATACAGTGGCGGCATCGCCACATAGACATGGCCCTGACGCACCAAGGATGGGAAATGCTTTACAAACAGCGCACACAACAAGGTGGCGATATGCAGTCCATCGGAGTCCGCATCGGCGAGGATACACACCTTGCCATAGCGCAGGCCGCTTAAATCTTCGCTATCCGGGTCAATACCTAGGGCCACGGAAATATCGTGCACTTCTTGTGATGCCAGGATCTGTCCCGACTCCACTTCCCAGGTGTTAAGGATCTTACCGCGCAGCGGCATGATCGCCTGAAAGTCTCGGTCACGCGCCTGCTTCGCCGAGCCGCCCGCCGAGTCACCTTCCACCAGAAAGAGCTCGGTGCGCTCGATTTCGCTGCTGCTACAGTCGGTCAGCTTGCCCGGCAGTGCCGGCCCCTGGGTGACCTTTTTACGCACCACCTTTTTCGCCGCACGCATACGACGCTGGGCATTGCTGATACACAGCTCGGCCAGCAGTTCGGCCACGTCTGTGTGCTCGTTCAACCACAGGCTAAAGGAGTCTTTGACCACCCCGGAAACAAAGGCCGCACATTGGCGCGACGACAGTTTTTCTTTCGTTTGTCCGGCAAATTGCGGGTCTTGCATTTTCACCGACAGCACGTAGGAGCACTTGTCCCAGATATCTTCCGGAGTCAGGCGCACGCCTCGTGGTAACAGGTTACGGAATTCACAGAATTCCCGCATCGCCTCAAGTAAGCCTTGGCGCAAGCCATTTACATGGGTACCGCCCTGAGCCGTCGGGATCAGGTTGACATAGCTTTCGGTGATCGATTCGCCGCCTTCGGGCAACCACAACAGCGCCCAGTCTACGCCCTCTGTGCTACCGCTAAATTCACCGGTAAAGGGTTGCTGAGGCAGGGTTTCATAGCCCTTGGTGGCATCCTTGATATAGTCTTTAAGGCCGGCTTCGTAGAACCATTCCTGAGTTTCTTTGGTTTGCTTATTAATAAAGCGGATGCGCAGACCCGGGCAGAGCACCGCCTTGGCCTTAAGCACATGGTTTAATTTGCTCAGTGAGAAGTTTGCCGAATCAAAATAGGAAGCATCGGGCCAAAAGCGTACCGAGGTGCCGGTATTGCGCTTACCCACTGTGCCGGTAACGTGCAGGTCCTGCACCTTATCGCCATCGGCAAAGGCAATTTCATAAACCTGGCCATCGCGGCGCACCGTGACCTCAACCCGGGTCGATAAGGCGTTCACCACGGAAATACCCACACCGTGCAAACCACCGGAGAACTGGTAGTTTTTGTTGGAGAACTTACCACCGGCATGGAGTTTGGTGAGGATCAGCTCAACCCCGGGAATGCCCTCTTCCGGGTGAATATCAACCGGCATACCCCGGCCATCGTCGATCACCTCCAGGGAGTTATCTTCATGGAGGATCACATCCACCTTGCTGGCGTGACCGGCCAGGGCCTCGTCGACACTGTTGTCGATCACTTCTTGACCCAGGTGGTTAGGACGGGTGGTATCGGTATACATGCCCGGACGACGTTTTACCGGGTCCAGACCATTTAATACTTCAATTGCTTCGGCGTTATAGTTCTGCTGGCTCATATTTTTATTCGTTAACAGCCTATGTGGTTAGGGTGATATTTAAGAATCGCGTAATGGCGCCAAAATAGCGCTCAAATCCTACAAAGCGGTGCTCGCCGCCGGGTTCAACAACCTGTTGGCAGAGTTGGTAGTAGTCTACGGCCTGCCTATAGGGTAACACTTCATCACCTTGTTGTTGTAACAAAAACAATAGCTCGGGGGAAGTTAATTGCTCTAAATAAAGTTGTTCCAGCGCCAGCAAATGGCTTTGTTCTAACTGGTAATGATAATCCTGATAAGGGTTGTATTGGGCCCCTAAATAGTCGCTAAACAGGCGCGCCGGGTGCACCGCGGGATTCACCACCACCGCCGGCAAGCCATGGATTTGCGATAAATAGGTGGCGTAAAAGCCGCCCAAGGAGCTGCCAATCAGGGCGGTGTTATCGTCAAGGTGCGCCTCTAGTTGGGCTATGGCCGTTGTCGGGCAGTGACTTAAACGGGGCACTATATACTGCCCGGACCAATTTGCCAGGTGTTCACCTAACTGCACCGCTTTTTGCGATAGCTCCGAGCTGTTGAAGCCATGAATATAGATTAATTTTCTAGCCATACTACCTGAGTCTTGAGTAACCCGTCCTGCTCCACACGTAAGCGCCGGTAGGCCGGGCCTACGCGTTGTTGCTGCCAATCCTGGGTGTGTTTGGTAAATTGAATTGAAGTCGCCGGCGTGCCATAGATAGTTACGCCCTCACAGACACGCTCATATTCGTTATGCGCATGCCCGTGCACCAAGGCCTTCACCTGAGAATGCTCATTGAGTAAATCCAGCAACTGGGCGCCATTTTCCAATATGTGCTTGTCGATATAACCACGCACCGGCAAGGGATGATGATGACCGATTAATATATGCGGGGCATCGCTCACTGCCAGCGCCTGTTTAATGTCTTGCAGGTGCGCTTTGCTGACCCAGCCCGCCGGCGTAGTACCCTTGGTATTGATCAGCAGCAAGTGCGCATAAGGATGACAAATACGCTTACAGGCACTAATTTGCCCCTGACTCATCCTCTCTAAATGGGTTAACTCATCATGATTGCCGGGCACCCAAAACACCGGACACGCCAAGGGACTGGCCGCCACCAGCTCGGCAAACAGGTGATAAGACTCGGCGCTGTGATCTTGAGTGAGGTCGCCACCAAACACCACAAAATCGAAGTCTTCCTCGGCCATGGCCGCCAGGGTTTTAGCCAAATGCTCGGCACAATTAACATTAAAGTATTCGCCGTCTTTGTCGGCAAACACATGGCTATCGGTAAAGTGACCGAAATGCAGCGGCTTAGCCGCGCTGATTAGATGTTCTTTAAACCAGGTCACTGCCACAATCCCAATCCAATACCGCCTCTCCGTGCGAAATACAAAACGTCAGCCAGTCGTGTAAAAACGCATTGACCTGATACTTCTCATCTTTTTGATGCATGCCCACATTCGGGTAGCTGTAGGCGGGCTTGATGCGGCTATGATAATCCGGGTGCACCACCTCGGCCACCCGGGCATCGTGATAGATGCGCACATTCATCGGCGGCGTAAACATACCGGCAATGGCGCCGCGCACCTGAGTAATACAAATATCCGTGGTGTACTTGGCCATCTGCTCTATGTCGACTTGATAGCGCTCATGACGAATATCCAACAGGCGCGACGCGCCCCGACATTGCTGCTCGGGGAGAATGCGCAGGACATTGGCATAATTGCGCTCACATAGAGTGAGATACTTGGGTAATGATTGTATATACCCGGCTCTTCTTTTTACCGTCACGGTTTATTCCACTGCTGCAAGATACGCTGCTCGTTGAGTGCCAACCATTGTAGACTGATCACCGTGGCAGCGTTATCGATTTCACCACTGTTCAGGCGTGCCAGGGCTTCGTCCAGACCGAGCACATGCACCTTGATGTCTTCGCCTTCATGATCCAGACCGAAAATACCCCCGGCCTCGCTGAGATCCGTTGGCGCCAGGTATAAATACAGACGCTCGCTGGTGCCCCCGGGACTGGACAAATATGACAGCATAAATTCCAGCTCTCCCAGCTCAAGCCCGGCTTCCTCTTGCGCCTCTTTACGCACCACGGCTTGATAATCTTCACTGTCATCGGCCATGCCGGCAATACACTCCAGTAACCAGGGGCTGTCTTTGCTGGCCATGGCGGCGATGCGGATCTGCTCAACCAGTAGCACCTGACGACCGCGGGGGTCATAGGGTAAGACCGCCACCGCATGGCCCCGTTCAAATATTTCCCGCTCTATGGTGTCGCTGCGACCGCCGGCAAAAAGCGCATGGGTAAATCGGTACTTATCCACTTTAAAGAAGCCGTTGAACACTCTTTCGGTGCTTTCAACCTGCACATCTTCGTTTTTAAAACTGTTGATTTTATTCATATAAAACAAACCGATTACGTAAAGTCACAAAATCAAAGGTAAACGACACCGTTTATCCTTCCGCAAAAAATAAATTCTGTTACACTTAAGCATATATTATTTACGCTTTTGCTTTTCAATATCGTGCCCAAACACGGTAACATGCAGATAATTCGCAATATATTCCTAAGGACTGTACTGATAATGAAAAAGACACTGTTAACGACATTGCTAGCGCTTAGCTTTAGCTCTTACAGTCATGCTGAAGACCTGCTCCAGGTTTATCAAATTGCCCTTGAAAATGATCCTGTGGTTCTAAAAGCCAAGGCCAATGCCGAAGCACAACAGCATAACACAGACCGAGCCTTGAGCGCCTTGTTGCCACAAGTCGACTTTTCAATGGGCTATACCAAAACCGATAATGACGGTTACGATATAGATACCGATTCGGGTCAGTTAATGTCTCTCGACACCGAGCGCGATACCTTTTCTCGTCAGATCAGCCTTAACCAAGCCATTTTCAATTTGAATGCCTGGCGTTCACTGGATATCGCCGACAAACAGGCACTGCAACAGCAGACCGTTTATGACCTGGCACAGCAAGCATTGATCGTGCGCGTATCGCAAGGCTACTTTAATGTCCTCAGCGCCATCGACACCCTGGAATTTGTGCAGGCGGAAAAGCGCGCCATTGAGCGTCAGTTAGAGCAAACTAAGCAACGTTTCGCCGTGGGCCTGACGGCTATTACCGACGTTCACGAAGCTCAAGCTCAGTTCGATAACTCGGTTGCCCGTGAAATCGTTGCCAAAAACGACGTTGAAACGGCCCGTGAACAGCTTCGTGAAATCACAGGTAAATACCATGCCAAGCTTGATACCCTGGACACAGAGACCTTCTCAACCGTGCAGCCAACCAAGCAAAACACCGATTTCGTTGAGCTTGCCAAGCAAATGAACTTAGAGTTGCAAGTGTCTAAGGCCACAGTCGATATCGCCAAGCAGCAGATTGACCTGGCGCAAGCGGGTCACTACCCGACGCTATTTTTGAACGCATCTTACGGCGACTCATTAACCGATACCGAAATCAACACCATGGGCACCACCATCAACCGTGATCATGTGCCTCGTGAAGATCAAACAACCGTGGGCCTGAGCTTTAACCTGCCACTTTACTCAGGTGGTGCCACGGTAGCCTCAACCAAACAGGCTCGCTCTTTGTATGTCGCTGCCAGCGAAGACTTAGAAGCAACGCTGCGTGCCGTGACCCGTTCGACCATCACCTCGTACAATCAGGTGGTATCGGATATCGCCACTTACAAAGCCCTTGAGCAGGCGGTAATTTCGGCGGAAAGTGCACTGCAAGCAACCGAAGCCGGTTTCGAGGTGGGCACACGTACCATAGTCGACGTGCTGGTAAGCACCCAGAACCTGTACAACGCCAAGCGTAACCTGGCCAACGTGCGTTACCGCTATGTGGTTTCAACCCTGGCGTTGAAACAAGCGGCCGGTACTTTAACGGCGCAAGACTTAGAAGCCATCAACCAAGGCTTAAAAGCGCAAAACTAAGACCACAGACAAAGCCAGCCTCAGCGCTGGCTTTGTTTTGCCAATATAACGTATACTGAGCGCCATTCGTCATGATAAATATCAATGCTTGTGGTTAACAAAACATCCTTCCAACTGGCTTTTTTTGCCCCGAAATACTGGCCTAGCTGGCTATCCGTTTTCTTACTCTATACCCTCAGTTGGTTACCTCAATCCTGGCAACTGGCGCTGGGACGAGCACTTGGTCGCCTTGTTTATCGCTTAATGAAAAAGCGCCGCAAAATCGCCGAAGTGAATATTGCCCTGTGCTACCCCGACCTAAATGCCGAGCAGCGCGCCGAGCTGGTGCTGAAAAATATGGAAAACACCGGCATGGCCATTTTCGAAAGTGCCATGGCCTGGTGGTGGCCCGATTGGCGTATTAAGCGCATATTCGGCTCGGTCACCGGCTTAGAACATGTTGATGCCGCCCAGCAGCAGGGTCAAGGCGTACTCTTGTTGGTACCACACATGCTGCATCTGGAAATGGCTTCACGCATCATGGGCGTCAAGCGCCGTGGTATTGGCTTTTACCGCCCCCATAACAACGCCCTGATGGATTACTTCACCACCAAGGGTCGACTGCGTTCTAACGAATACTTGGTAGGCAAACGCGACGTAAAAAGCTTGCTCAAGGCACTCAAGGATAAAAAATTCTGCTACTACTTGCCGGATCAAGACTATGGCCGCAAACGCAGTGTATTTGCACCGTTTTTTGCCGTACCCGATGCCGCCAGCACCACAGGTACGCTGATTTTTGCCGCCAGCAAATATTGCCAAACGCTCAGCATCAGCACGCGCCGTGACGAGCAAGGTAAATATCATTTAGCGGTGCAACCGGCGCTGGAAAATTTCCCCAGCGGCGATGAAGTGGCCGATGTGACTCAGGTTAACAAGCGCATGGAACAAGCAATCAACATGGCCCCGGAGCAGTACATGTGGTTGCACCGACGCTTTAAAACCCGTCCGGATAAAAACGCGCCCTCGTACTACCGCTAATAACCCGGGCCCTAAAAAAAATAATAATAAGGAAGGTGCAGTAATGTGGTTTTGGATTAAACATTTGTCTTTGGCGGCTATCTTAATTTTTGCCGCCGGTTATTTTTTACTAGGCGATGGGCCCATGTTTAAAAACCAACAGAACAATGCCGCCGCCTCCGGGTTATCGCAATTTTATGCCAATATTAAAAGCTCGGTGCGCAGTGCCACCGAACGCGACAAGTATGTGATTGCCTTGGGCACTCCCAACAATAATCTTGATGCTCAACTAAGCCAGCGTGTTGGTACGGTGCAGGCCACCGATTTGCGTTGGCAAGGCAGCGTTAAAGTGCGCCGCTTTAGTGCCGGCGCGACCTTGAAAAAGGCGATGTCGGATTTTGCCAAGGAAGAAGGGGTGGTGTTTTACTGGCACCTTGATAAAGACTATGTCATCAAACATCCGTTTCGTGTCGATGACACCTTTGTTGCCACCCTGCATCAGGTGGGCAGAGCCATCGACAGCGATTTTGAAAGCGATGTGCACTCCTTCTTTTGCCCCCAACAGCGGGCGGCACTCATTACCGAGCGCCCTTCCGCCTATGTGCGGGACAACTGCATTAAAACCATCGCTCGCTAGTGCATCGGTGGCGGCGCCAACAACGCCGCCCAAACGCCACTGACACTGGCTATCTCCTGTTGCACATCGACCTTAGCAACCAGCTTCTCCTGATTACGCAGACTCAATACATGGTACAGACCACGATAATGGCAATAGGCATGGATCAGTTGCTGTGCCTCGCGCTCGCTAATGCAATCATAAGCCGCGGCGATTTCTAAAATGCGAATATTGTCCGAATAAGTAACCAGTTGCGGATGCTCCGCTGCATACGCCAATACCAGGTACTGAGTGATAAACTCGATGTCGGTCATGCCGCCATGGCCTTGCTTGAGGTCGAACATAAGTTCATTGTCTCGGCTCAGATGCTGGCGCATTTTCTCGCGCATCTGCGACACATCTTGTTGCAGCGCTGCCTTGTCGCGGCTTTGTGTCAAGATACTATGGCGTATCTCACCAAAGCGCGTGGTCAAATCCTGACTACCGTAAATCACCCGCGCCCGCACCAGGGCCTGATGCTCCCAGGTCCAGGCCTGAGTTTGCTGATAATGTAAAAAGCTCTCGATATTAATGGCCAGAAGTCCGGATGAGCCCTCGGGACGCAAACGGGTATCGAGTTCATACAAGATACCCGAGCTGGTGCGGGTGTTGAACAGGTGCATCAGGCGCTGCGCCAACTTCAAATAGAACTGGCGCGCCGAAATCACCTTGTCACCGTCGGTGTCGGAATCACCATCATGATTGTGCACAAACACCAGATCGAGATCCGAATCGTAACCCAATTCCAGTCCGCCGGCCTTACCATAAGCTATTACCGCAAAGCCCTTGTGCTCATCATCCCTGCCCTCGGGGCGACCAAAACGCGCCACCATTTGTTGCCAGGCCAAATTCACCGCCTGCTCCACTATCGCCTGCGCCAAGGCGGTCAGGTGGTCGCTGACCTTCATTAGCGGCAGCACGCCGGTGGCATCGGCGGCGGCAATGCGTAACTGCTGCGTCTGTTTAAACTGACGCAGTGCTTCCATTTGCAGCTCAAGATCCTGCTCATCAATGCGTAAAAAGTATTGCCGGATCTCATTGGCGTAGGCGTCCAGGGGTAAGGGTTTGTAGAGCTCGGCCGGGTCGATCAGTTCATCGAGCAATATTGGATAATGGGCAATTTGCTCGCCTATCCAACGGCTGTGGGCGCACAAACGAACCAGCTGTTGCAGGGCTCCCGGGTTTTCCAGTAACAGCTCCAAGTAAGTGGTGCGCGACATGATTTTATCGAGCACATTCGTCACCAGGGCAACTACCTCGCCGCTGGCACTGATTTTTTGCAACCGCGCCAGCACCTGAGGCATCAGCTTGTCGAGGGTATCCCGACCGCGCTTGCCGATGGGCTGCTTGCTGACGCGCTCACGAAAATGCTGCAGGGGCGCCTGCCAACTCGCCCTTTGCTCCGGCTCGGGCACAACATCGCTCAACGCCTCGATGTCGCCATGCTCCCAGGCCAGCACATAGCTGCTGTCAACGGTGGCGCTGGGCTCCTGCTCAAAACCTATGACCTGTTCAAATTCATTGCGAATGCGCGCCATCGCCGCGTCAATAAGAGCCCGTGCACCCTGCTCATCGGGCTGAGCCAACAAATGGCTTAAACGCAGCCAGTCCTGTTCATTATCAGGCAATTGCTGGGTTTGTTGATCGGCAAACGCTTGCAGGTACTGTTCAACCCGGCGCAACAAGGCGTAGTCATGCCACAACTGCTGATATTGCTCGTCGCTAAACACCGCCAAGGACGTGAGTGCCTTAAGCGCCTGATGCAAACCCGCAGTCTGTAGCTGCCGCTCGCGACCACCGCGAATGAGCTGCAGCGCCTGCACTACGAACTCCACCTCACGAATACCACCGGCCCCAAGTTTAATATTATCGACCAGACCCTTGCGCCTGACTTCCTGAGCGATCAGCGATTTCATCTTACGCAGCGACTCGATCACCGAAAAGTCGATATAGCGACGATAAACAAAGGGTCGCAGCAGGGTATAAAATTCCTGATGGTAGGCGCTGGCGCTGCCAATCAAGCGGCCCTTAAGCATGGCATAGCGCTCCCACTCTCGGCCCTGCTCCTGGTAATAATCCTCCATGGCGGCAAAGCTCATCACCAGCGGACCACTGTCGCCAAAGGGGCGTAAACGCATGTCGACTCGGAACACCCGGCCATCGGCGGTGTGCTGATCCAGCGCCGCAATCACCTTTTGCGCCACCTTGGTATAAAACACCTGAGCCTCAATGCTGCGACGCCCGCCCTGGGTCGACACCGACCGCGGGTAGGTAAAAATCAAATCGATATCGGAAGAATAATTAAGCTCAAAGCCACCTAGCTTGCCCATGCCTAAAATCAGCATAGGCAGGCGCTCTCCCCGCTCATCAAATGGCTCACCGTTGAGCCTGGTCACCTGCGCATAGGCCCAGCAATTGGCGGCATCGATCAACTTATCACTCAACTCGGAGACATAACGCATGGAGTCGGCAATGTCGTTGGCACACACCAAATCCAGGTAAGCCACATGCAACCAATATTGCTGTCGATACAAACGCAAGCGGCGCATCGCCTTAACATCATCCACTTCTTCAAGAGGCTCACTGAACACCTCGGGCGCCGCATAGGAGGCTTGCTGCTCGGGAGCCAATAGCCACTCACCCCAGTGGGGATGGGCGCTGAGCACCTTAAAGGCAAAGTCACTGAGCGCCAGTAATTGCACCAAGGGCGACCGCAGGGGCGCCTGCAAGGGCGCCTGCAAGGGCGCCTGCAAGGGCGAGCCCATTTCTTGCGGGTTATATATCTGTTGATAGCGACTTTCACCAAGTTGTTGTAATAACGTGGGAATAGTTATGGCTGCTGGCATGAAATAGCTCTCTTTTAAGTTACGGCCAAGCGTACTAGAATGAAGTCAAAGTTACTCTAATGTAGTCAGTATGACGTATTTTACTTTGTCAAACGAGTCCCTCTACACTTTTGCAATTTGCTTTGCGGCCATTGCCTTAGTGTTGTTTTTGCTGCGTATCTATACTCAGATCAAGGCAAGACAAACCCTCAGTGAAGAGCTGGCCCAGCGCGATAACTTCGCCCTCGGCATCAGCTACGCCAGTTATTTGCTCTCCCTGGTACTGGTCATCGGCTACCTGCTGGACGACTTCTCCCTCGCCGTAATGAAGCAATCACCCTGGAAGGTGCCCTTTTTACTGCTGCTGATGTTGCTGTTTATCAAGGTCGGTCAGGCCATACATCGCAAGTGGATCTTAAGTCGTTTTAACGAAGAAAAGGCGATTTTAAAACAAAATGTCTGTGCGGCCATGGTCGACTCCGGCATGCTGCTAGGCAATAGCATAGTGGTTATCGGATTAGTTAACTGGTCACAAACCAATAGCCTATACTCTTTGTTAGTGGTGTCTGTCAGCTTTTTAATGTTGCAGTGCATGTTTGCCTTGGATAGCAAAATTCGCGAGGCGCGCTTTGCTAAATTTAACCAAGGTGCCTCATTGCAGAATAACTTTAATCTGGAAAATACCTCTATCGGCATCCGCTATGCGGGCAAGTCGTTGGGACTGGCGTTGGCCATCTACGCCGGGCTGGCCAGCGCCACCTATCACAGCGGAAAAATGGTTGAAAATGTCTTTACATTGGCGGTGCACTGCGGTCTGATGTGGATATTGGTGATGGCGATGTCACGGGTCGTACTTTTAATCGTGCTCTATCGCGTCAATACCGGTGTAGAAGTTGATCATCAGGATAACGTCGGCATTGCCGCGGTTGAGTTTTCGGTGCACTGCGCCATGGGCTATTTACTGATTCAATTTTTTACCTAAGGCATAAGGGCCTTCATGAATTTAAGCAATTTTCTCCTGCTCGACAGTGACCCTTTGTTAAGCCGTGCCTTTTGCGCCCGAGTTGACAGCTCACAAGTGATCGTTGCCGGTGCCAACACCCGTCACATGGTCAAACTTATGTTTGACCAGCAGGCCAAGGATTATTGCTACTGTGATTTTGAAAATGAAATTAGCGTCGCCGAGCTTTCCAGCTATTTATCGCGTCATCACAAGATTGCCGGCGTGCTTATTTTTGCCGAGGTTTATGAGCACGCCAGCGACACCTTCAAATGGGTAATAGACTCCCTGCATCCCAAACGCTACCTCATCGAACAACATGACCAACATTACCATCTTGAACCTCTAGACACTCCCTTTCGCCACAACCACTTAAGCTGCAATCAGGACCCAGATTCACTTGCGCATTTAGGCGACTAGTTTAGACTGTCGCAAAACCCCCTTTAGAGCATTCATATGAGAGTTCCGCATATTTATGAACCGGCAACCCTAGAGCTAGGCATTGAGCTCGACCTAGGTGATGACGCCGCCGGACACATTGGCCGCGTGCTGCGCATGCAAAGCGGCGATCAGATCAGCCTGTTTAACGGTGAGGGAGGCGAGTATTTATGTGAAATCCTCATTGCCAGTAAAAAGCAGGTGCGAGTTAAGGCGATTGAATTCAAAGACTTCGAATGCGAATCACCCTTGGCTATTCACCTTGGCCAGGTGATCTCCCGCGGCGATAAAATGGATTTCACCATTCAGAAATCGGTGGAATTGGGTGTCAGTGAAATCACCCCCTTATTTAGCGAGCGCTGCGGCGTAAAATTAGCGGCCGACCGGCTTGCGAAGAAGCATCAACAATGGCAGAAAATCGCCATTGCTGCGGCAGAGCAATGTGGACGTAACCAGATCACCACCATACATGAGCCCATGCCTTTGGAACAATGGCTGCAGCAAGTCACCAATGCCACTAAACTTACCTTACACCCCCGCGCCGAGCACAGCATTAAAACCTTGGCCGCACCAAGCTCAGGGGTGCGCTTTTTAGTTGGTCCGGAAGGCGGCTTTAGCGATGAAGAGATAGCCTCAAGCCACAATAATGGTTTTATCGATATCCGTCTTGGCCCACGGGTACTGCGCACGGAAACAGCGGCGTTAACCGTACTCAGCGCACTGCAGTTGGAATTTGGCGATCTCGGCAATTGATTTTGCCCACCGCCAACCCCATTACATAGTTAGAATTTTTTTAAGCGAGCATAGCAATGGCAATAAAACTGGGCATTATTAGCGACCCGATTTCAGGATTTAACATTAAAAAAGACACCGGCTTTGCAATGATGATGGAAGCACATAAGCGTGGTTATGAGCTTTATTACATCGAAATGGACGACCTGTTTTTACGTCAGGGTCGTGCCTTTGCTCATGCCGCCAAGGCCGCAGTGTTTGATAATCCAGAGAAATGGTATGAGTTGCAGCCCCAGAGCGATATTGCCCTAGGTGAACTGGATATTATCCTGATGCGTAAGGATCCGCCCTTTGATACCGAATACGTGTATGCCACCTATATTTTAGAGCGCGCCGAGCTGGAAGGTGCCCTGGTGGTGAATAAACCGCAAAGCCTGCGCGATGCCAACGAAAAGCTCTACACCGCTTGGTTTAGCGAGTTTACCCCGGACACCCTGGTAACGCGCTCGGCCAAGCAGATTCGCCAGTTCCTCGGCGAGCATGGCGACATTATTCTTAAGCCCCTGGATGGCATGGGCGGTGCCTCTATTTTCCGCGTTAAGCAAGACGATGCCAATATCGGTGTGATCATCGAAACCCTGACCGAGCACGGCAGTCGCTATGCCATGGCACAAAATTATATCCCAGCGATCAAAGACGGCGACAAGCGCGTATTGGTAGTAGACGGTGAGGTGATCCCCTACTGTTTGGCCCGTATTCCACAAAAAGGCGAAACCCGTGGCAATCTCGCCGCCGGTGGCCGCGGTGAGGTACGCCCGCTTAGTGATGACGAGCGTCGTATCGCCGAAGCCCTGGCGCCAACCCTAAAAGCCAAGGGCTTGCTGTTTGTTGGCCTGGACATTATCGGCGATAAGCTCACCGAAGTGAACGTCACCGCCCCGACCTGTGTGAAAGAAATCGAGGGCGAAACCGGTATTTCTATTACCGGACAGTTTTTTGATGCGTTGGAGCGTAAGCTCACGCCAGCTTAACCTAAGGTAAGCCTATGCAATCATTAGCGAACCACTTTTTAGTCGCCATGCCATCGATGCAAGATCCCTTCTTCAAGCACGCGGTGGCCTACATTTGCGAGCACAATGATGATGGTGCCATGGGGCTGGTGATCAACCAGCCCATCGATGTCACCGTGGGTGAGTTGCTCGACAAGGTCGAAATCGATAACGATAAGAGCAGCCAGGCGGCAGGCCATCAGGTGTTTGCTGGCGGACCGGTGAAAACCGACCGTGGTTTTGTACTGCATACCCCTAAACCCGGCTACGCCTCTTCGCAGGAGCTAAGCTCGGAGATCATGATCACCACCTCCAAGGACGTGCTCGCCAGCTTGACCACCAGCGATGCGCCGCAGGACTTTATTATCACCCTGGGCTATGCCGGCTGGTCCGAAGGCCAGTTGGAGAAAGAGTTGCTGGAAAATACCTGGCTGATCATCGAGGCCGACCCGCAGATCATCTTTAACACCCCCATTAGCGAGCGCTGGCACAAGGCCCTGGCTTTGGTGGGAATAGATGCCGACAAACTGAGCCTGGAGGCCGGACACGCATGAGCCAAAACAGTAAAACGCCGCCGGGACAACGCAGTGTAATGGGTTTTGACTTTGGCACCAAAAGCATAGGTGTGGCCATTGGTCAGGAGCTGACCGGCACCGCTAATGCCCTGCGTGCCATCAAGGCCCGTGATGGCATTCCCAACTGGGAGGATATTCGCGCCCTGGTGAACGAGTGGCAGCCGGATTTACTGGTGGTTGGCCTACCTTTGAACATGGATGGCACCGAGCAAGACCTCACCCACCGCGCCCGCAAATTTGCCAATCGCCTGCATAACCAAACCGGATTGCAAGTAGACACCCAGGACGAGCGCCTGACCACGGCGGCGGCCAAGGAGCAGTTATTTGCTTCCGGAGGTTATCGCAATCTGCGCAAAGACAACATCGACAACGCCTCGGCGGTGCTGATCCTCGAAAGTTATTTTTCGGCGGCCTACGGCGACTAAGGGCAGTAAGTTAGTGGGCTGATACAATAAGGGCGACCCTGAGGTCGCCCTTATTATTTATGCAGGTGTTTTAAAACTTGTCGTCGTCGCTGCTTAGGCCGTCAACGGTAACCCCTTGAAGGAAACCAGCACCCTGCTGATCGTTATTACGCAACTTGATCATTAAGCGCAGATCGTTTGGCGAGTCGGCGTGGTGCAGCGCATCGGCATAGCTGATACGTTTGTCCTGATAATGGTTGAACAACGCCTGGTCGAAGGTTTGCATACCGATTTGCGTCGACTTTGCCATCACCTCTTTAATCGAACCAATTTCACCTTTTTTGATAAGCTCAGCCACCATGGGTGAATTCAGCAACACCTCGATAGCGGCAACACGACCCTCACCGTCCGCGGTGGGTACCAATTGCTGAGCAATAATGGCGTGCAGGTTCAGTGCCAGGTCGTATTTCAACTTCTCGTGCTTTTCTTTTGGCACCAGGTGCATAATACGGTCGATGGCTTGGTTAGCGTTGTTAGCGTGCAGGGTCGCCACACACAGGTGACCGGTCTCGGCAAACGACAGGGCATATTCCATGGTCTCTTGTGAACGGATCTCACCGATAAGGATCACATCCGGAGCCTGACGCAGGGAGCTTTTCAGCGCCGCTTCAAAGCTTTCCGTATCCAGGCCCACCTCACGTTGAGTAATAATACTCTTACTGTGTTCATGAACGAATTCGATCGGGTCTTCAATGGTCAGAATGTGACCCTTTTGATTGCGGTTACGATAACCCAAAAGCGCCGCCATTGAGGTCGACTTACCTGTACCAGTACCACCTACAAACAGCACCAGGCCGCGCTTTTTCATGATCACATCGGTTAATACCGACGGCAAGCCCAGGTCTTCCGCATTAGGAATAACCGTGTTAATACGACGAATAACCATACCCGCCTGGTCGCGCTGCCAAAAAGCCGAGACCCGGAAGCGGCCTTCTTCGGTGGCGATGGCAAAGTTACATTCTTTGCTGTTGTGGAATTCATTGATTTGCTTGTCGGTCATGGCCGACTCAACCAGGGTCAAAGATTCCTCGTCGCTCAATACATGGTCGTCCAGCGGCGTGAGCTCACCGTTGACCTTGGCGCTCACTGGCAAACCACTGGAAACAAATACGTCCGACGCCTCTAGGGCGACCATCTTTTGCAGGTGATGTGATAATGGCTGTAACATTGCTGAGTTCTATCCTACATTTGGCCCGATAAACCGAACTGGGTTTTATCATGGGCTTTAGCTTTAGCTGCTTGGGTACTGATAAGGCCACGGTTCAGTAAGTTATGTAAGCACTGATCCATGGTTTGCATGCCGTGGGCGGCACCGGTTTGGATGGATGAATACATCTGCGCAATCTTATCCTCACGGATAAGGTTACGAATCGCTGGAATACCTATCATAATCTCGTGGGCGGCAATCCGGCCTCCGGAGACTTTTTTCAGTAGCGTTTGCGAAATTACGGCACGCAGTGATTCCGACAGCATCGAACGCACCATGTCTTTTTCTTCACCGGGGAATACGTCGATAATACGGTCTATGGTTTTCGGTGCCGAGGTGGTGTGCAGGGTACCAAATACCAGGTGACCGGTTTCCGCCGCGGTCATCGCCAAGCGAATGGTTTCCAAGTCCCGCAGCTCGCCCACCAGAATAACGTCGGGGTCTTCACGCAAGGCACTGCGCAGTGCGGCGTTGAAGCTGTGAGTATCACGGTGCACTTCCCGTTGGTTAATCAAACACTGCTTATTTTGATGCACAAATTCGATCGGGTCTTCAATGGTCAGAATGTGATCGTGTCGATTGTTATTGATGTAATCGATCATCGCCGCCAATGTGGTTGATTTACCCGAACCGGTCGGCCCGGTTACCAGTACCAAACCACGGGGGTTATCCGAGATGGTTTTAAAGATGTCCGGCGCCCCTAAATCGTCTAACGTCAGTACTTCATTAGGGATGGTACGAAACACCGCGGCAGGACCACGGTTGGTATTAAAGGCATTAACACGAAAACGCGCAAGGTTAGGCACTTCGAATGAAAAATCCACTTCCAGATTTTCTTCGTATTCTTTGCGCTGTTTATCGTTCATAATATCGTAGACGAGACCACTCACCTCTTTGGCTTCGAGCACGGGAATATTGATGCGGCGCACGTCACCATCGACACGGATCATCGGTGACACACCGGCAGAAAGGTGTAAATCCGAGGCCTTGTGTTGCACACTAAAGGCCAGTAATTCGGTAATATCCATAAATAGGACTCCACAACCAACTGATAACTTTATGGTTACAATAGCAGAACGACTCGATGCCGCCTATGACAGAATAGCTCAAGCGGCAAAAAAAAGCGGCCGCGATTATAATGACGTCACTTTAATTGCCGTTTCTAAGAAAAAACCCTTAGAAGATATTCTAGCGGCTTTTGCGCATGGTCACAGAGAATTTGCAGAATCTTATGTACAAGAAGGGGTTGAGAAGGTTCGTCAACTTAGTGAACATAAGAATATAGTATGGCACTTTATCGGCCCGATTCAGAGCAACAAAAGTAAGGCCATCGCCGAACACTTCAGCTGGGTGCAAAGTATCGACCGCGAGAAAATTGCTCGCCGCCTTGATGAGCAACGTCCCAGCAACATGAAACCGCTCCAAGTGTTAATACAAGTTAACATCGACGATGACCCCAACAAATCCGGTTGCCGTCTTGAGGACGTGCCGGCGCTGGCCGCCTTTATCGATAGCAGCAACCAGCTAAATTTGCGTGGTTTGATGGCAATTCCCGCAAAATCAGAAAGCTATGAGGCACAATTACAATCTTTTAAGCAATTAAGCGCTTGCTTTGATAGACTAAAGGACCAATATCCACAGCTCGACACCCTGTCCATGGGCATGAGTGGCGACATGGATGCGGCAATCGCCGCCGGCTCCACCATGGTGCGCATTGGCACCGCCATTTTTGGCGAGCGTGACCAATAACACCGAGGCGCCGAACATCGAATAACACAAGATTTGAGGTCTATATGTCACAGCAAACCATCGCGTTTATCGGTACTGGAAATATGAGTTACGCCATCATTGGCGGCATGGTGAAAAATGGCTTTGCCAAAGAGCAAATCATTGCCACCAATCGTAATCAGGAAAAACTCGCGAAGGTGGCCGCAGACTTTGGTGTACGCACCACCGCCGATAATATTGAGGCCCTGCAACAAGCCGACATCATTGTTTTGTCGGTGAAACCCCAGATGATGGCTGAGTTGGCACAAAGCTTTATTGCCGCCGGGGTCGACTTCAGCGACAAGGTCTTTATTTCCGTTGCCGCCGGTATCACAGTGAAACGTCTGCAGGAAATGCTGAGCCACCCGGTAAAAATGGTGCGCTGCATGCCAAACACGCCTTCGCTGCTTGGTCGTGGCGTCAGCGGCCTGTATGCCGAGGGCACCAGCGAGGATGAAAACCAGTTTATTGAATCCGTGTTTAACAGCACAGGTCTGGTAGTGTGGGTCGATAAAGAAGAGCAAATCAACGACATCATCGCCGTCACCGGCTCATCACCGGCCTATTTCTTCTTATTTATGGAAGCCATTGAACAAAAAGCGATTGAGCTGGGCTTTAGTGCCGAGCAAGCCCGCGCCCTGGTACAGCAAACCGCTCTGGGTGCGGCGGAGATGGCCCTGGCCAAAACAGATATCAGCATCGCCCAGTTACGCGCCAATGTAACGTCCAAAGGCGGCACCACCCATGCTGCGGTGGAGCACCTTAAGGCGCATGGCTTAGTTGAAAACGTCTCCGGTGCCATGGATGCATGCATTGCCCGCGCCCAGGAGATGGAGCAAGAAATTTAATTTTTTTATTGAGGCTGAACGCATGAACTCAGTGCATTTTTTAGTTGGCATCCTGTTTGATTTATTCCTTATGGTGGTGCTGTTGCGCTTTTGGCTGCAGGCGGCACGAGCGGACTTTTACAACCCGCTCAGCCAGTTTGTGGTGAAAGCCACCAGCTTTGCCGTTAATCCTCTGCGCAAGGTGATCCCCGGTTTTGCCGGTTTAGACATTGCCTCCCTGGTATTGGCATTTATTGTCGCCTTTGCCAAGGTTACCACCCTGCTGCTGATGTTTGGCGAGGGCTGGAACACCACCTTAGTGCTGATGGGCGGTGTGTTCACCCTAATCCGCGAGGCCTTGCAGCTACTGTTCTGGGTCTTGATCATTCGCGCCATTCTAAGCTGGGTGAGCCAGGGCTATAATCCTATCGAAGCCATCTTCCATCAGTTGACCGAGCCCATGCTACGGCCGATAAGAAAGGTGATCCCTCCCATTGGCGGTTTAGACCTGTCGATCCTCGTGCTGATCATCGCGTTACAATTTTTGCAGTTCTTATTAATGGATTTAACCCGTTAATAGCCTCGGGCGAGCACTAGTTCGCCCGATTTCTGATACACTTAGTTAGTAGACCCTACAGTACTCACAACACAGGAGTGGCAGCTATGAAAGCCCTGCTATACAGCCTAATTTTAAGCCTTCTGTGCATGGCTCCAAGCTATGCGGCGCAAAACGATGTTCAAGGCGGTCAGTTTAAAAACCTTGGCCATTGGCAAGTTCACTATATTGCCTTTCCCTCAACCACCATTTCCCCTCAGGTAGCCCGCAGCTATAACCTGGAGCGCGCCGGTGACAGAGCCCTAATTAACATTTCCGTGCTCAAGAACGACAAGGCGCAAACCGTGGCTATTTCAGGGGTGGCGAAAAACCTTCTAGGGCAAAGCGAGGAACTGGAGTTCCAGGAAATCAAAGAAGGCGACAGCGTTTACTATATCGCCCAGATGCGCTTTGAAGACGAAGAAACCTATCGCTTTGAAATTACCCTGACTCAGGGGACGACCGTGGAAGTACTGCGCTTTCACCAAAAGCTATATAAAGATTAAGAGAGAACAGATGACAACTTGGGTGCTTGCCACCGGCAACAAGGGTAAGGTTGCCGAGCTCAGCGCGCTATTAAGCGACTTACATATCACCATAAAGCCACAAAGCGACTTTGACGTTAGTGATGTAGCCGAGACAGGCACCACCTTTGTGGAAAACGCCATTATCAAAGCCCGTCACGCCAGTGCGCAAACGGGCTTGCCGGCCATTGCCGACGACTCGGGCTTAATTGTTGATGCCCTCGATGGCGCCCCGGGCGTCTACAGTGCCCGCTATGGTGGCCCAGGTGCCAGCGACGGTGATAATATCGATAAACTGTTGCTGGATATGCAGGGGCAAACAAAGCGCAGTGCGCGCTTTTGCTGCGTGCTGGTGTTAATGCGCCATAAAGACGACCCATTGCCGCTTATCTGCCAGGCTACCTGGGAAGGCGAGATCACCGAGCAACGCAGTGGTTATGAGGGCTTTGGCTATGATCCCGTGTTTAAGGTCAAGGGTCTGGATAAAACCAGTGCCGAGCTGACCAAGGCCGAGAAAAACGCCATTAGCCACCGCGGCCAGGCATTACAACTGCTACTTGCTCAATTGCAGGGTTAACGCGTGACCCTGCCTCCATTAAGTCTATACATTCATATTCCCTGGTGCGTACAAAAATGCCCTTACTGCGACTTTAATAGTCACGGTCAAAAAGGACAGCAGATCCCCGAACAGGAATATGTGCAGCACCTGCTTGCCGACTTGCGCACCGATGCCCCGCTTGCGGCCGGACGCCCTATTCACAGTATTTTTATCGGTGGCGGCACGCCGAGCCTGTTATCGGGTGAAGCGCTGCAAACCCTGCTCGACGGCGTGCGTAAACTTACGCCGCTGGCCGACAATGCAGAAATTACCCTGGAAGCCAACCCGGGCACGGTGGAATCCGGGCGCTTTGCCGACTATGTAAAAGCCGGTGTGAACCGTATTTCCATCGGCGTGCAATCCATGCAGCAGGACAAGCTCAAAGCCCTGGGGCGCATCCACAGTGCCGATGAAGCCAAGCGTGCGGCCGAGCAAGCACACCAAGTCGGGCTGCGCAGCTTCAATCTGGACTTAATGCATGGCCTGCCAGGGCAAAGCATTGACGATGCCCTTGGGGATCTACGCCAGGTCATCGCCTTAAACCCGCCGCATATCTCCTGGTACCAGTTGACCATCGAGCCCAACACCCAGTTCTATTCTAAGCCGCCGACCCTGCCCGAAGACGACACCCTGTGGCAGATCCAGGAGTTGGGCCAGGAACTGTTGCGCGAGGCGGGTTATCAGCAGTATGAAATATCTGGTTACGCAAAACCCGGCCATCAATGCCAACACAACTTGAATTATTGGCGGTTTGGCGATTATATAGGCATAGGCTGTGGCGCCCATGGCAAAATAACCAAACCCGATGGCGACATAGTACGCACCGAGAAGGTGAAGCACCCGCGCGGTTATATGGATCTTACCAAACCCTATTTATACAGGCAGTGGTCCGTAACCGACGACGAGCGACCCTTTGAGTTTATGATGAACCGTTTGCGCTTAGCCGAGCCCTGCCCCCTTGATGAGTTTCAACGATACACTGGCTTAGACCTAAGCCAGATTGAAGCTCAGTTACAAGCGGCGCAACAGCAAGGCTTGCTCAGCCGTGACAACACCCATATTCGGGTGACCGAGCGCGGCCATAGGTATCTCAATGAATTGCTGGAAATGTTCGTTTAATAGGGTCTGTTTATCTTTGCGGTTTACTTTATGTTCAATCTAAACGCCTCCTGATCACGACGCTCGTTATGATGCATAGTCATTCTATGTACATAGCGAGCAACACAGAGCAGGAGGCGTTTAGATGAACCCGCAGGGCAGCGCTTGTAGCGCATTTCTACTGTGTTGTTACATGTTTATGTAGAATAACTACACCACACATGTGCCGCCTTGTATAAATCCGCTACAAACGACTGCAGAAACAAACAACAAAGGTCAACAGACCCTAACAATAACTAGGATAAGAATAATGAAATTGACAGGTTTGCTATTAGCAATTTTTTTACTGAGCCCCTGGGCTTACGGCGAAGAAGCAAACCCTGTCATTAAAGACTTTGGTTACTTTTACCAAGTGCCAAAGCATGCCGCCATCACCCCGGATACCCGCTTTAAAATTGCCTTCGATGTGGCCCCTGCGGCCAAAGCCGGTGAGCAGAACAACCACATTAACTCCCTGGCACGCTTTATCAATATGCATGTTGCGCATGGGGTTAAACCAGAAAATATTGAATTAGCTCTGGTTGTTCATGGTGGCGCCTCGGTCGATGTATTAAGCAATAAATACTACCAAGAACGTTTTGGGGTCGATAACAAAAACCAGGCCTTGCTCAGACAGTTACTGGATAACAACACCCAAGTCTATGTATGCGGTCAGTCGGCAACCCATTACCAGATCAGCGCCGAGCAGTTGATCCCCGGCGTACAAATGGCGCTTTCCGCCATGACCGCCCATGCGCAACTGCAGCAACAAGGCTACACAGTAAATCCATTTTAAGGCTGCCTCCCAGGCGGCCATACTACAACAAGATTATTTTAACTTTCGCGGGGCATCAGCCCTCGCACAACAACAAGTGAAAGGATAGGTAAAATAACTATGCGCAAGCTAACACTTATCGCCGCAGCCATCAGCGCCACACTGCTGGCCGGTTGTCAAAATACACAAAGCACCAGCACACCGGCCGCAACGCCGGCGCCGGTACAAGAAGTTGCTCAAAGCGAAGTCGAAAAAGCCAACGCTTTTTTTGAAGAAGTCTTTAATCGCAACATCATGCGTAGCCCTACATTCCAAACTTATATGGGTATTAAAAAAGACTATGATAAGTGGGATGACCAAAGCGAAGAGCGCGCCCTAGAAGACCTGGCATTGGCCAAGGCAGATCTGGAGATGCTGAAAACCATCGATCGCAACAAGCTTGATGCCACCACTGGGGTGAGCTATGACCTGATGCAGCAAAACCTTGAAGAAAGCATTAATGATTTCCAATGGCGCTACCACACCTACCCGGTGAACCAGATGTATGGTACTCACTCCATGGTAGCGGCGTTTTTAATTAACCAGCACAGCATTGCCAATGTGGAAGAAGCCCAGGCGTACATCGCCCGTTTAAACGGCGTGCCTAAGCTGTTTGCCCAGTTGGAAGAAAACCTGGAAATCCGAGCCAGCAAGGGCATCATTGCACCTAAGTTCGTGTTCCCTCATGTGATTGAAGCAAGCCAAAACATCATTACCGGAGCCCCTTTCGGTGGCGATCAGGATTCAACCCTGCTGGCCGACTTTAAACGCAAAATCGATAAACTGGAGATAAGCGCAGAGCAAAAACAAGCCCTTATCGCCGAGGCCACCGAAGCCCTTAAGGTGTCGGTTAAGCCGGCTTACGCCAGCCTTATCGGTTACCTGCAGCAGCTTGAAAAGCGTGCCGATGAGCGCGACGGCGCCTGGAAGTTCCCGGACGGTAAAACCTTCTATAACACCATGCTTGAGCGCACCACCACCACCGACCTAACGGCAGAGCAAATTCATGCTATCGGTCTTGCCGAGGTGCAGCGCATCCATGATGAAATGCGTGCGATCAAGGAAAAGGTGGGTTTCGAGGGCGATCTCAAAGCCTTTATGGAGTTTATGAAAACCGACAAACAGTTCTACTACCCGGATACCCAAGAAGGCCGCGATGCCTACTTGGCCGAAGCGGTACGCGTAATCGATGATATGAAGAGTCGTTTAGACGAGCTGTTTATCGTTAAGCCTAAGGCAGATTTAACCGTGAAGGCGGTAGAAGCTTTCCGTGAAAAGTCTGCGGGTAAAGCCTTCTATCAGCAGCCTGCGCCAGATGGCTCACGCCCGGGTGTTTACTATGCCAACCTGTACGATATGGAAGCCATGCCGACCTATCAATTGGAAGCCCTGGCGTATCACGAAGGGATCCCAGGTCACCATATGCAAATCGCCATTGCCCAAGAGCTTGAAGGCGTGCCTAGCTTCCGTAAGTTTGGCCGCTTCACCGCCTATACAGAGGGCTGGGGACTCTACTCTGAGCTACTGCCAAAAGAAATGGGCCTATACCAAGACCCTTATTCCGACTTTGGTCGCCTGGCCATGGAATTATGGCGCGCCTGTCGCCTGGTTGTTGATACCGGTATCCACGCCAAACGTTGGACACGTCAGCAAGGCATCGATTTCTACGTGAACAACACACCGAATGCCACCTCGGATGCGGTGAAAATGGTTGAGCGTCATATCGTAATGCCATCGCAAGCCACCGCCTACAAGGTCGGCATGCTGAAGATAGTTGAGCTACGTGAGCAAGCGAAAAGGGCTCTGGGTGACAAGTTCGATATTCGTCAGTTCCACGACGTGGTATTGAAAAACGGCCCGGTACCGTTAAACCTGCTTGAAGAAATGGTGGCCGAATGGGTTGCTAAGAAGCAAGCCGCCTAATCTTACTATTGAGATTAGAATGAAAAAACGCCGGTCAGTGACCGGCGTTTTTTATTTTCGTCCCCGCCACATCACCAGCCCGGAAACCACAAAGAATACCGGTAATAGGCTCAGCAACAACCAGAGCACCTGCACTAGGGGCCCGGCAAAATCACCGATATGAAACTTGTATTTAAAATTCCATACCTGAGTCGGCAGATTGGCGGCTGCGCCATCGAAACTATTAATCACTTGCGCGCTGTAAGGATTCATCCAGACCCAGGAATAGGCATGGCTTTCACCAGGCTGTTTGAGGCGCAGCGCCAAAGGCTTTTCCGGGCTTTTAGGGAAATAAATGCGAAACAAGGCAGCTTCCGGAAACACGGCCAGGCCCTTTTTAAATGCCTCTTGGAAGTGCGTTTGCGCCATGGGGGTAATGTCGTCAACCTGAGGGCGGGGTTCAACCTGCCCCGGCAGCACGGCGTTGACCACAGCCTGTGTCGGCGCCTTCCAGTTAAAGGCAATGCCGGAAAAGGCGATAAGTAGCAAGGGCAAGCAGGTATACACGCCGAGCACATGGTGCACCTGGCGGTTGATCACCCGGGCCTTGGCGCGTCGGTTTATCTTCAGACGTTTTAAGCGTTGCTTGGGCTTGGCCCAGAGATAAAAACCGACCAAGAGCACCAGCATAAAGCCCAGCGCCATGGTTGACACCCAGTTGCGCAGCGGCATTTTGCCCTCACCGTCGCGCCATAATAACCAGCGATGCAGACCCATGGTAAAGCCGTACAAGGTGTCGTAATAATCGTAGCTATGCAGTACCTCTCCCGTGCTTGGCTCCAGGCTCGCATAACTGCCATCGGCCAGCCTTGCCTGCCAGGCCCAGCGGCTATCTTCTTCTATACTGATAAACTCTATCTTTTGCCCGCTCTGCTCCTGTACTTTTTGATACAGGGTATCCAGATCCAAGGGCGCCTCTGATGTGGCGCGCTGCCACAGCTCAGGATTCACCGCCAGTTGGATATCCTTGGCATAGATCAAAAGCGCCCCGGTGAGTGACATCAGCACTAAAAAAACGCTGATCACCAGCGCCAGGGTCAAATGAATTTTTCGTGCTACGCGTTTCAAACTGCAATTCCATTGGCTAACAACCGGGGTAGTTTAAATGATAATTAGTATCATTTAAACTTTTTGAGATGATTCTATCAATTAGTGCGTTAATTTAGCCTGGCGAATTAACCATAAGAGCTGTAATTATGGTGGCGACGGCACCTAAGAGCCCCTAAACGCTCCGACATTGCATCAATTCCCTAATGGACTTCGGGAAATGAATCGAACCAGCATGAATAGGATAGCCCTAGGCCTGCTTTCATCAGCTTGGTGCGAGCTATCACTCCTCTCGTATGTCGTTTCGGATGCAATGTAAGGGGGATAACACCAAACCACTGCAAGCCAAAAAGGAGCATCTTTTTATATTGAAAATAGGATGGAGGTTTGCGAATTTCAGGATTTCTTAAAGAGAACCCCGTGCGCCATTTTGCCCTGGGAATTAAGGCAAACCGCTCTAAGCACAGAACTAGTAAGCGATACCGCTTATATGGTACAAGGTAAGTTAAAAAAATGAGACAGGTTTAGATAAAATTCTGCCTCTCAATAATAACTTTTTATATTTTAAGGAAGAAATAATGAAAAAAATTTGCACCTTGAGTTTAGCTTTAACCCTAGCCGGCTGCGCATCTACCGATTACTCTGAATTTGATATGAGCACCGCCGCTCTCTCTAATATTGTGGTCAAAGAAAAAGCCGAGTTAGAGCAAAGAAAACACGAGATTCAAGTTTCTTTTGACTATGTAATCAATGGGTTTCATGCAGATGAAAACTTATATCATTGCTCGGTACAATTTTTGAATACAGATGGCACATCGATGACCAGCATTAAGGGCAGAAAACTACCATGTCGCATAGACGCTTCCGAAGGAAACATATCAATTAACTGGCCATCGCCACTCGATAAAAGCCGGAATTCACCTAAAGAGGTTTTATCTACAATTAAATACCCTGTTGAATATTTTGTTGCCATCCACCAAAAAACTGGAGTTAAAACCAACAACATAATTGGGAAATCCGACGTAATTTTGAGCAAAATTAAAATATAAGTTTTAAAAGAGGGAGTCGAACCACTCCCTCTTTGGTTGCCGTCCCCGGCCTTTCGCTGGCTCAAGGCGTTCGCTTGCTAAAAATAGTTCATCGGACTATTTTCTTAACGCGCTCACCCAACGCGACATGAACTAACCTCTGTGCAAGAAATTCATCCCTGAAGGTGCCTTCTTGTCAGCGTCCTGACATCAGTCCACCAAATAATACTCAACGGTACTGACCACCCTCACCTTCTTCAGGTGCGGCGAGCTTGAATCCCTATTGCTAATACTAAACTGCCCTTGGCGCGCCGATTTAATCTTACCGAGTGTCGAGTCCGAGTCGCGGGCAAATTTAAGCGCCACTTCGCGGGCGTTGCGGGTCGCCTGCTCTATCATCTGCGGCTTGATATCGTTTAAACCGGTAAACAGGTATTCGATACGGTTAGTGTAACGGTCACCGCCGATGGCAATGCCCTGCTTGGCCAACTCACCGATCTGGCTGCTGGCATGGCGCACCTGATTAGGGCTTTGGCTGTACACCGACATATTGGCGCTAACCAGATAGCGCAGGCCGACCTGCTCCGAGCCATACTGCTGCGCCTTTTTATCGACCACGGTCACCTGGCCGAAGGAGATCTCCTCGTCACTAAAGCCATGCAGCTTTAAAAATGCCACCACCGCATCTTGTTTTTGTTGCACCGCGGCGGTGACCTCTTCGAGCTGCTCACCGGCCTCGGTAAAAACGATGGGCCAAATGGCGGTGTCCGCCTGTACCTGCTGCTCCGCTAATCCCTTCACCACCACGGTGCGATCCATGGCCTTAAACTCGACGATGGCATTGCTGAGTAAGATACCTATGGAGGCCAGCCCCAAGGCCAGGAGAAAAGCGGGTAAAATATGATATGCGTTATACTTTTATGCATTGATGCTTCCTTTTTGCAGCAAGTATGAGACTATATTTCGGTATCCAGTGTACCAAAACGAGTAAGCTATGAGCGTAAAACGCATTAGTCAGTTCTTCAACCCTAAATCCATAGCTGTTGTCGGCGCCTCAAACAATCCCATGCGCCCGGGCTACATTGTGATGCGCAACCTGCTACAGGGTGGCTTTAACGGCCCCATTATGCCGGTCACCCCCAAATATGAGGCGGTACACGGAGTGCTGGCCTACGCCGATATCGCGGCGCTACCGCAAACACCGGACATTGCCATTATCTGCACCAACAAGGCCACCTTGTTGCCACTGATCAGCGACCTTGCCAAACAAGGCTGCCGCAACGTCATCGTGGTCGCGGCGGGCCTTAGCGAAGAACAAAAAACCGAATTACAACAACATTGTAAAGCTCAGCAGGTCAACCTGATGGGGCCCAATTGTTTGGGTCTGATGATCCCCCACCTAGGCGTCAATGCCAGTTTTTCCCATACCGTGACCCGCCCCGGCAAGGTCGCCTTTATTTCTCAGTCGGCGGCGGTGTGTTCGACCATTTTGGATTGGGCACAACATAAGGATATTGGTTTTTCTTACTTTATCTCGGTGGGCGACTGCCTCGATATCGACTTTGGTGAATTACTGGACTTTCTAGGCCGCGACGCCCGCACCAAGGCAGTGCTGTTATACATTGATAATCTTAAAGATATTCGTGGCTTTATTTCCGCAGCCCGGGCCGCCGCCTTTAGTAAACCGGTGATCGTCATTAAAACCGGACGCACCGACGCCGGCGCGCAGGCAGCACTGGCGCACACCGGCGGAGCCAGTGGCTGCGATGCGGTCTACGACGCCCTGATCCAGCGCGCCGGTATGCTGCGGGTAAACGATTTACGCGAATTGTTTGCCGCCACGCAAACGCTGGCCCTGCACCCGAAACTGCTTAAGGTCGAACCCCTGTGCATTTTGACCAATGGCGGTGGCCCGGCGGTGATGGCGGTGGACAGCCTGGTGCAAAGCTCGGGCAAGCTCTGTGAGCTTAGCGAAACCACCTTGCAGGCATTAAACGAGGTGATCCCGCAGGCGGACAGCACCCAGAATCCGGTGGATATTTTCGGCGACTCCGACCCCCAGCGTTATCAGCAGGCACTAAAAATTCTTCTTGAGGCCAAGGAGGTGGAAAACCTGCTGATCATTCACACCCCTTCGGCATTGGCACCGAGCGCCGACTATGCCCGCATCATAGTCGACACCTTGGCACAAATCGATGCCCGCAAGCGCCCCTTTGTGATGACCAATTTTATGGGTGAAGACGCCGCCTATGAGGCCCGGCGTATCTGCGCCCAGGGCGGCATTCCCACCTATCGCACCCCGGAGGGCGCGGTCGGTGCCTATATGCATTTGATCAATTACCGCCGTAACCAAAAACACCTGACGCAAACCCCGGAGTCCATTGTCGATGAGCTGGACATCCAGGTCGACGCCGCCCAGGCGGCGATCAGCGCCCACCTCAGTCGCGACGAGCACTACCTCAGCACCCATCAGGCGGCACCACTATTGGCCTATTACGGTATAGATACGGTGGAGACCCATATTGCCACGACTCCAAGTGAGGCTGCGGAAGTAGCCGCCGAATGCGGCTTCCCCGTGGTGCTCAAGCTGATCAGTCCCGACATCGCCAGTAAATCAGAGGTCGGCGGCGTGGTACTTAACCTCAGCGATGAGCAGGAAGTGGAGCAAGCGGCATTTGCCATCTTGCTGCGCATTAACCAGGTGTATCCCGAAGCTCGCATCGACGGCTTTGCCATTCAGCCCATGGCGCCGCGCGCCGGCGCCCATGAACTACGCATTGCGATAAAAACCGATCCCCAGTTTGGTCCGGTAATTCTGCTCGGCGAAGCCGGCAGTGCCCTCGATTACTCCCAGGCCGCGGTGGCCTTACCGCCGCTGAATATGAACCTGGCCAAGTATTTAATCGCCAATGCTCAGGATAAGGGCGTGCTTAAAGAGCGCACCTTGCCAGAAAAGGTCGACAAGTATCGCTTATGCGCCCTGCTGACCCGGGTGTCACAGTTAATCGTCGACCAGCCCGATATCCACAGCCTGGAGCTAAACCCCTTACTGGCCACCCAGGGCCAGTTTTTGGTACTCGACGCCAGCATAGGGATCAGCCGCTATCAACGCCTTGCCCATCGCAAGCGCCTGGCCATTCGCCCCTACCCGAAAGAACTGGAACGCTGGGTCACGCTTAAAGACGGCTCCGAAGCGCTGCTGCGCCCGATACGCCCGGAAGATGAGCAAGCCCACCGTCGCTTCGACGAGTCGCTTAGCAAGGAAGACAGATATCGGCGCTTTTTCGGCGAAATGCCGCACTTTAGTCATGAGCAGTTGGCAAAGATGACGCAAATCGACTATGACAGAGAAATGGCCTTTATCGTCACCCGCAAACATCAGGGTGAAAACGTCACCTTGGGGGTGTCCCGAGTACTCATGGATCCGGATAACCAGGTCGGAGAGTTTGCCATAGTGGTCGGCTCCCAAGCTCAGGGGCTGGGTTTGGGGCGTATTCTGCTTGGCGCCGCCATCGACTATTGCCGGCACCAGGGCGTTGGCAGTATCGAGGGCATGACGCTGTGGGAGAACACTGGCATGATAGAACTGGCCCGTAAGTTAGGGTTTACTATCACCCGTGACTTTGAAGAAGGGACCATTCATATGCGTCGCGTACTCAATGAAAGAACACAAGATGATTAAAAGAATAAGAACTACACTGGCCGACGTGTTTGAAACACGCGGTAAATCGAAGCGCTACGGTTATGCCTTCGACGCCTTTTTAATGACCTTAATTTTTGCCAATGTGATCGCCATAGTACTCGAATCCGTGCCCAGCATGGCACAGGAGCATAGGCGCTTTTTTACTTACTTTGAGCTGGTTTCCGTGCTTATTTTCACGGTGGAATACCTGGCCCGGGTGTGGACTAGCGTCGATTTAAACCGTTTTGACGAGAGCCCATTGAGCCCTGCCAAACGGCGCCTGCGCTATCTTATCTCGCCCATGGCCATCGTCGATCTGATCGCCATCTTGCCGTCGTTATTGATGTTTATAGTGCCCTTCGACCTGAGGTTCTTACGGGTGCTGCGGTTGCTGCGTATTTTCAAACTCACCCGCCATTCGCGCGCCATGCAACTGATGTTACGCACCATACAAGAAGAAGCCAGCTCCCTGCTGGCAGCCTTTTTTATTATGACGGTGATCCTCATTATTGCCGCCAGCGGCATTTACCTGCTTGAACATGACATTCAACCGGATAAGTTCGGCTCCATTCCCGCCGCCATGTGGTGGGCCATCATCACCTTAACCACTGTGGGTTACGGCGATACCGTGCCGGTCACTCTCCTGGGAAAAATTTTCGGTGGCATTATTACCATTTTAAGCATGGGCATGGTTGCGATTCCAACCGGTATTCTCGCCTCCAGCTTTTCCGAGCAATTGCGTAAGCGGCGCAGAACCTACAGCGAAATGGTGCATCAACTCATGGAAGATGGCATTATCTGCCATAAAGATAGGGTCGATCTTAATGAGCTTCGCCTGGAGCTCGGGTTAAGCGTCCAAGAGGCGGCGCACCTAGAGGAGCAGGTACGCGAGCAACACCCCTTGCTTAAGCGCTTTTGTCCCCAGTGCGGCCATCATCTGGAATAATGCAGGCCTTGCCGAGTAACCTAGCGACATCATCGCCATGACAGGGCTGCTGCAGGCAATCGCCCTGCATCAGCGTACAGCCGAGACTTAACAGTTGACGCTGCTCTTTAGCATCGGTAACGCCACAGGCAAGCACCTCGATATTCATGGCGCTGAAAATAGACATATAACGGCTCACCTTATTATAGGCCTTGTAATCGACGCACAGTAAGCTGGTCAACTCGGCGCCAAATTTAACCTGATGAAACAGCTCGTCGCCTATCTCAGGTACGCAAAAGTCATCCAGCGTGTTGATATGCAAAGAAAGGTGCACTCCCTCCACGACCAGCTCTTGTAGTACCTGCTTGGTATCCTTGTCGAGGCGTTGCCAATCCTGCACCGCTATCTCCAGCACCAGACTGCCAACCGGGAACTCATGGCTGTGCAGCAGATGGAGAATATCCCCCATGCTGCCCGGCTGGCTAAATTCACGGCCATTGATTGCCAGGGACAACTGCAACTGGGGCTGTTGGCGATGCCACAGGCGATATTCAAGCACCGCCCGCTCCAGGGTCTGCAACATAAGCTTTGACCATAATCGGGTTTGGCGGATGTGCTCAACATATTCCCCAGGCGCTAACAATTGCTCATCATGTTGCCAATAGGGCAAGACCTCAAAACCATGTAAGCGCCCGCTTTGCATGGCGTATATACCCTGGTAATGATTAATAAACTGACACTGCTCGGCGGCGGCCATCAAGGCCTGCTCGGTGGCCAAACTGCGCTGCACCTGTGCATTGATCTCCGGCTGGAAGAAATGGAACTGATTGCGACCACTGCGCTTAGCCTGGTACAAGGCCAATTCGGCGCCCTTAAGCAGCGCCTCCCCCTGGTGACCATCTTCGGGGAATAGCGCCACGCCAACACTGGCGTTGGCGGTGCCGAACATGCCCTGGCAGGGCCGCATCAATACCTCTTGCACCTTGCGACACACCGCCAGCACCTGCTTCAGCTCATCGATGTCTTCGAGCAGCAGGGCAAATTGGTGCGGCTCGATTCGTCCCAAACTGTCTTGCGAGCGTATCGCCCGTTGCAAACGATAGACTAGGCTCAACAACTGCTGCTCGGCTTCGGCCTCCCCGGCGTCTGCCTCCGGCAACGGCAGGTTGATCAACAACAGCGCACAGCCGCGATTTTCTCTTTGCGCCTGCTCCAGTGCGTGTTCAACCCTGTCCATAAACAGGGGGCGATTAGGAAAGCCGGTGAGGCTGTCGTAGTGCGCCTGTTGTTGCTGCGTCACCAGGGTTTGTTTGGCTTCGCTGATATCGGTCAGCATCACAATATAACAGGTGCTATGCTGCTCGCCCTCGGCGACGGCGCTCATTTTTAACAAAACGGGAACCTGTTCGCCGCTTTTAAGCACCACCTGCTCTTCACATTGGTAATGCTCACCAACCCGTAAGCCCTTAAGAATACGCAGGTAATTGATACGCACATTTTTAGACAGGCCGAGATTAAGGCGTCGTGAAGACGGGCTGCTGGCACTATAGCCGAAGTTTTCCCGCAGTGCCTGGTTGGTGGCGACAATACGTAGCTTGGAGTCGAAAATAATCAGCCAGTCACTGGCCTGCTCAAAGGCAGCACCAAACATGCGGGCATTTTCTTCCAGCACCAGCTCCCGAGTCATGTTGGTGTAGGTGCCCGCAACCTGTACCGGATGAGCGCCATCCCATTGCATCACCTTGCCAAAGTCTTTATACCAACGCCACTGCCCGCTGTTGTGACGCAAACGATAAACGCAATTGAAGTAGCCCTTGTCGGTGGATAAAAACTCCAGCCACTCGATACGGAATTTTTGTCGCTCATCGGGGTGGATCAGTGCCAGATATTGATCCAGCTGACAATGCTCGTAGTCATAACCGAGTTCCTCGCGTAGCCGCGGCTGATAAATTTTACTCTCATGTTGGTGCCAGTCCCACACCCCGGAGTGACTGCCTTCAAGCGCCAACTTCAGCCGCGCCGCCGACTCTTTACTTTGTTTGTGGGCCGCCATCAGCATTTTTTGAATGCGATTACGACGATACATCCACATGGCGATAAAGCTGAGGACAATCACACCATACAGGGTGATAAACCCGGGTGAACTCCATGGCGGATAAGCGACGCTAATATTCAGTCTTGCCGGCTTGGTAGACTCGCCGGTAAAAGGATCCCGCGCCCACACCTGTAACAGGTGCTCCCCTGGATTCAGTTTCGGAAACACCACCCGATTGTTATCCCGAGTAAAGCTTTTTTGACTGCCATCGAGCTGGTACTCGTAGATAACCCTGTCCTGATAATTAAAGGCCATGGCGCTGAAGGTGATCTCTAAGCCTATGTCGTCATGAGCCAGATGCACCTGGGTTAAAGGCCCCATAATCGGCAAGTTAAGCTCACGATACATAAGCTCTGCCGAGGTAAAGTTCACCCCTTGCAACAAGGCGCGTTGCGGCACATTGCGATGCGGATAAAACAAGGTGGCGCCCTTGACCGAGCCATATGCGAGGCGACCATCGTCACGGCGACTTACCGAGCCGAGGTTAAACTCATTGGTGGCCAGGCCTTCTTGATTTGTGTACTGGAAAAAGTGTTCATTTTGCGGGTTAAATCGCCATAATCCCTTATGACTGCTCATCCACACCATGCCCATGTCATCGAGCATGAGGTCATACATCAAGTTACCCAGACCACGGCGCTGCAAGTCGATGCGTTTAATAAAACTGAAGTTGCTGGCATTCAACGCCACCAGACCATAGTTGGAAAATGACAGCCACAGGGTATTGTTGTTATCCACCACATAGCCGTTGAGGTTGATTGCCAGGCTGCCGTGCGATTGCGGCACCTGATACAGCATTTGCAGGGTTTGCGTTTGGGCATTGAAACGTAACAGCTGACCGCCGGAGAAAAACAGCGGCTGCAACGGTCTATCCGCCAGTGGCGCACTGAATCCGAGGGCCAAGAAAGGGTCGTGCTTATCTAAATCGCCGCCCAAGGGCTGCACGCGTTGTTTGGCTAAGTCAAAATAGAAGAACCCTTGATTTTGATTAACCGCAAAAAGACGACCATCCGGGGTCAGACTAATGCCATGCAAGTAGCCCTCAAGGTAGGCCTGCCCTGCTGGCGTTTTTGCCTGCAGCTTACGTAATTGTTGCGTGTCCTTGTTGTAGCTGAATAAGCCACGGGTGGTATTCATCAACAGCTGCTGGCGATAAGGGATCAGGGTGTAAATGCTGAACACATTGTCGAGCTCATCGCTCATATAGCTTTTAAACTTCACCTCGCTTTGCATGGTCGCCAAATCGACTATGGTTAAGCCATTATGGGTGCCCAAATATAAGCTGTCGCCACTTTGTGCCGAACTCCAGATATTATGATGGGAAAGGCCATCGCCAGCCAGGTTATCGGCGGTGACATTGTCAAATTCAAAGCGCTTATTGGGCAGAAAAAAGGCACCATCGCTTTTGGTACCCAACCACATATCGCCTAGCTCTGTTTCCACCATTTTGATAATGCTGGGATCCGACAGGCTATAGGGAGTGCCAGCCAGCCTTTGTTGTTTACGCAAGCGATTCGCTTGCCACTGGTATTCAAACAGGCCCTTGTCCGTGGCCAACAGCAGCACACCCAGGCCTTGGGGTTTGATTTGCCAAATATTCAGTTCCGGCAGCAACACAGTGCTGTGAAATTCGCGCTGTGGCTCGGCAAACATGGTATCCAGCTCGGCGATATCGGTAACATATAGGCCTTTCACAGTCCCTATCAGTAACTTGCTGTTATCGACCAGGGCAAAGGATTTCACATTTTCCCTGTGCATGCCGACACTATCCGGTGGCAAATGCTGTAATGGACGAACCTGCTTGCTGTTGAGATCATACACAAAGGCACCATTGGTGGTGCCGACAAAAATATAGTGCTGATACTCGAAAAAGACCCGCACCAAAGCCTGGTTTTCACCCTCGCTCACCTTGAATAAGCTGGTAACGGCGCCACTTTTGGGGTTAAGCAAGGCAACATCGCCACCTCGGCCAAGCAGCATGCTGTTCTCATCGAGGGAGTGCATGGAAAACACCGCGGTGGCAAAGTCGGTATCCAATTCCTTGGGCGGCGCGACCACACGTTCGAGCACGCCTTTACCGTCATGGTAGCGATACAGGCCGTTAAGAACGGACGAGGTCCAAATTTGCCCCTGTTTATCCATATGCAGGGTATCTATCATGGCATCGTCGAGTTCACCCTTGCTGTCGCTGATGATTTTGACCTGATAGCCGTCGTATTTATTCAGACCGCTTTCGGTGGCCAACCACAGGTAGCCCTGGTGGTCGATGACCATATTGCCGACATAACTTTGCGACAGCCCTTCGCTGGGCGACAAACGCTGTACCTTGGCGCCGGCGGTGGCGACCAGAAATAAACTCAATAACAACAGCCAGCAGCTACGCATTCCTGGGCTCCCGATAGCAATAGGCCAGCACATCACGACCCTGACGGCGATAACTGTGTAAGCGTGACGCCAAATGCTCCGGCAAGGTGGCAACGGCGGCAAAGCCTAACTGGGCGTAAAAAGGATGAAGATGCCGGTAAATAAAACTGTAGATAGGGCCATTTAACTCACTGCAGATTTGGCGAATTAACGTACCCGCCAGTCCGCGGCGGCGATGACCGGCGTCGACAAACACGCCGCATAAGAAGTGCTGATCTTCGAGGCGACTGACTCTGGCCGCCGCCACGATTTCGTTGTCACAACGCACCACCCAGAGTAAGTCTTGCTTGTTGGCGCGGCCCCGAGCACCAACCCGATCATAAAATTTATTCACCAGGGGCGTGGCAAGGGGGGATAAACGTTGCGCCAGGGCGGTGCTCATCGCGAGGCACTCATCATCGCCAGAAAGTGCTCAAACTGCTGTTTTAAATAGCTCTGCTCCGATACCGGACGCATATTAATGGCCTCATAAACCTTATCTCGGGCATTTTTGCCACGAATGATTTGATACGCCCAAAATGACGCCTCGTAATCCAATTGAATTCGGTATTTCTCTTCTCGCGGAAGTCGGCAAAGATTGATACTCATCACTGCAACACTATTTAATAACTGACACGAACTATACTATAACAGATAGCACCCAGGTGTATGGAGCCACGGTTAAGCTAGGGCTGGTATTTCCACTCTAGTTTACCTAAAATGGAAAAACACATCACACAAATTTAACATGTGCTTGATGAAAATAATGATAACCACTGCCCCCTTATTCCGCTAATTTTTTCTTCAAGGTTGCAGTGTTACGCCAGCAGGTATTTATGCAACACATTTTTGCCTTAGTGCTGCCGCGATTACTGCTAGTGGCTATATTTTGTGCCCTAGGTAACGCCTCTGCCGCAACCAACAGCACTAAGATGACCTTTAATAAGCCAGCGGACACCGCCCAGGCGCGCTTTGTCATCGACCTGATGACCCACGCTTACGCCCGGCTCGGCTATGAACTGGCGATCATCGACTTTGCTCATCCGCTGGCCCTAGCGGCGGCGGATAAAGGAGAGCTAGACGGTCAGCTGGGGCGCATTGCCAATATCGAAGCGCGCTACGAAAACCTGGTACGGGTTGATTTCCCACTGTTTAAATTTGAGCTTTTTATGCTGACTCGTTGCCACTATTGCAGTTTGCAGGAGCTTTCCCGGGTTGCTATCCGCAATGGTTATCCGGTGACCGAGCAATACCTGCATAGCAATAATTTCAGTGGTCAAATCATTAAACTGGAGAGCGTGACGGCGCAGCTGAACCTCTTGGCCCAGCATAAGGTCGATGCGGTGGTGCTACTGGATTTTCACCTCAAGCCGGGGGCTCATTATCGCGCCGAACAACCCTTTACCCGTCATCACCTGCAAAACTATTACAGTTATCATTATGTGCATAAGCGCCATGCGGATAAGATCCCCAAACTCTTGGCAGTGTTACAGGGGTTAGAGGCAAGTGGGGTGGTGGCGCAATTGCGCAAAAAGCACGGCTTATAGATCTAGCTCGCCCTGCTCCATAAGCGGAGGCTGTTGTCCTTGCTCCTGCTGGCGCGCCAAAAAACGCTTATAACGCTGCTGGCACAGCATATTGACATGGCGCTTTTGCGCATCCGTAAGCTGGTTCCAATGAAACCGCTCTTCTCGCGACCGATAGCAGCCACGACAATAACCGCGGCTATTGACCTGACATATCCCCTTGCAGGGGCTATCGATGGAGAATATTTCAAGCTGTTGCATAGGCACTTCAAAGCAAAAAGGTCAAAAACCCTACTTCTAACGTTAATGCCTGCCGCGCCTAATTGCCAGTGAAAATTAGCCCTGGTTATCCATTTCCTCTTTACGTAATACCGGCTTGGCGTAAATGGCGGTAACCAGATCGCGCAGATGCTCAGGGATCGCTTCCATACGCTTGGCAAAGGCCTTCACATCCTCAGATTCGGAGTCGACCACCGCATTGGCATGCTTGGCGGCAATGTAGTTGCCCGGGTGCAGATAGAAGGACTCAACAATCTGCTGATCTATGGTTTTCGCCAAGTCTTCCGGGGTGCCACAGTGATTGCTCACGGGCTGACCGAAGGCCAGGTGCACATGCCCCTTATCGCTGGTAAAGCCCTCGACAATGCTTTCGATGTCTTCACCGGCGGACTTGACGTACTCGCCATGATGCTTTTTATGGTACAGCTCCTTGGCCTTGGCTAAGCCGCAGGGTTCATATTGGTAAGAAATGGACACGGGGACAATTTTAAGCTCGCGCACATACTCGGCAAACTCTTTCTTTTGCTTACGGCCATTGAGTTGCAGCATTTTTAATAGCGCCGGATCGGTTTGATCGAAGCCGTCTTTGGTACGCCCTTCACGCTGAGCAATCCAGATACTGTGCCCCTCGCTCAGTGAGTCGTAAATATAGGCCGACAACTGGGTGAGTGCCTTAAGCATTTCTTTTGGCGCCTTGGCCGAGCGCTTAACGATAAAGCTCTTATTTAAGCGCATTAATTCTGTGATATAGGGGATCTGTAACAGGTTATCGCCAATGGCAATGCGCACCGTATTCATCTTGTGCTGGTGCAAACCAAAGTTCACCAGGGCCGGATCAAGAACGATATCGCGGTGATTGGAAATAAACAGGTAGGCCTGATTCTTATCCAGTTTATCAAGACCGGAAAAGGTCACCTTGGCGGTGGTGTTATTAACGATTTGCTCAAGGTAATGAACGACCTCCAGCTGCACCTGCTCTACCGAGCTAACCTGTCCCCACTTGCGCTGTAA
The DNA here is from genome assembly GCF_002964705.1 of Pseudoalteromonas sp. T1lg75. Classification (GTDB taxonomy): domain Bacteria; phylum Pseudomonadota; class Gammaproteobacteria; order Enterobacterales; family Alteromonadaceae; genus Pseudoalteromonas. The sequence continues at coordinate 240,333 of NZ_PQCD01000062.1, forward strand.
CTGTCTGCGCACCAGCGGCCGCGAAATAAGACGCAACGATGCCAACCAAGCGGGCAAATTGTGCTTAGCAATGAGATCGACAAAAGCATTATCGGCTATCAGCCGAGCCACGGCTGCCGCTACTTCATCATCGTTGTAAGGTCTTATATCTGCATATTTATCCACGGTGCTCACCTTATTACTGCAGGCAAAAAAACGGCGCTTATTGTATCGCGCCCGAAATTTATTCGCTAAGTTTATCAACTCTTACCAGTGAGATATAGCCTCGCCTTGCCCTTGGCGGCTAAATTTCAGCCATAGCGAGCGTATCAGTAACAGGGTCAAAATAACCGCCGAGCCAAGCTCCAACCAAGACGGTAACAGTTCATCATACTGTGTCACCAAAGGCGTCACCTTAAAGCCAAATTGCTCGACCAGATAGTCGGTGGCCACACCAAACAACAAGGCCACACCTATCACTCCAGTTAGGTAGGCGGCGACGGCTCGGCGTCCCAGCTCCTTGCCAACCACACCCAAGGTGGCGATATTGGTCGCCGGTCCTGCCAACATAAAGACCAACACCGCGCCGGGAGACACTCCGGCCAGTAACAGGCCCGCGGCAATGGGGGTAGATGCGGTGGCACAGATATACATGGGAATGCTGATCAACACCATTATCGCCATGGCCAAAATGCCATTACCCCATTGACTCAAATAAGAGGTGGGCACATAGGTCTGGACCAGGGCGGCAAAAAACAGGCCGATGAGCAACCATAAAGCGGTGTCGCGCAACAGCTTGGTGGCGCTGAAATGCAGCGCCTGCTTTAACTTGGCGAAGGCGGATGCTTGTGTCTGCCGAGCTGGCGACGCAGCGGCTTTATCTTTACCACAACAACTCGCCCCTGGTTGTGGCACCGAAGTGGGAGTGGCGCAGCAGTCGGCACTTTGCGGATTCGCCCGAGCCTCGGTGGTGCAGCAACTCGACTGCGTGCCCGAGGCTTCTGCCGGTTTGCTTGCGACAACCGCCTTGGTGCTGGAGGCACAGCAGCCGCTGGTCTTCGCTTTAGCGGGTTCAGCCGCAGCTGCTCTGTTATCCGCACCGTCCTCACGCCCCACCAGCAGGCCGGCGACAATGGCGCTGCACACCGCGGCTATTGGCCGGATCACCGCCATAAAGGGACCTAATAAGGCATAGGAGACAGACACAGAGTCGACCCCGGTTTCCGGCGTTGAAACTAAAAAGGAGGTGGTCGCACTTTTTGAGGCCCCGGCCCTTCTTAATCCCACCGCCGCCGGTATCACTCCGCATGAGCACAGGGGCATGGGCGCGCCAATTAGCGCCGCCTTAACCGTGGTCCAGAGGCCCTCTTTGCCAAGATGACGATTGAGAAAGTTAGCGGGCAGGTAAACATTGATTAATCCAGCGAGCAGCAGCCCCAGCATTAACCAGGGTGCCGACAGTACAAACAGTTGCCAAAAGTTACCGATTAAGTCCATCTATGTCCTCCAGGGCAGTAAGAATGGAACAATGTTGTGCTGGTGCGCCGGTGCCACAGCACTGCTCGGCTAGTTGCGACAGCGAGGCATGAAAACGCTCTAACTCGGCGATGCGCTCGGCCACCAGCGCACGCTTTCTCAGGGTTAAGTCTTTCACTTCCTGGCAGCTATGCTGGGCCTTTTCAAAGTTTATCTTTAACAGCTCGGCAATTTCTTCCAAGCTAAAGCCGACATCCTTAGCCCGGCGAATAAAGTGCAATTGTGCCATGTGCTTGCGCCCATATTGACGGTAGCCACTGGCATTGCGCTGCGGCTCGCTCAACAACCCTTGCTGCTCATAATAACGCAGCGCGTCCGTACTCATATCCACCTGCTTGGCCAATTCACCTATACGCATCCGCATCCCTCCACTTATGCTGTTCACTTAACGGCCATTATAAACCTTGGAGTTAACACTAAGGTCAAGGATTAATTTTGCGCTTCGCCCGAGACCATGAAAAACTAGCGCCCTAACCCATTTGGAGAGCAATTATGAAAATCGTTATGCTAGACGCCAGCACCTTGGGTGATAACTCGCTGGCGCCCATTGAAGCCTTGGGTCAACTGCACAGCTACGCGCTCACCCGGCCGCAGGATGTGGTAGCGCGCTGTGACGATGCCGAAGTGATCATCACCAACAAGGTACGCCTTGGCGCCGAGCAGCTAAAGGCGCTGCCCAAGCTTAAACTGATTTGTGTCGCCGCCACCGGCACCAATAACATAGATATTAACGCCGCCCAAACGCAAGGCATCGCGGTATGCAATGTCGCCGGTTACTCCACCGCCAGTGTGGTACAGCACACCTTCACCCTGATCTCCCTGTTGCTCAATAACCTGCATAGATATATTCATGATTGCCGCCAGGGCGCGTGGCAACAAAGCGATATGTTTTGTCGCCTTGATTACGACATCGCCGAGCTCGCGGGTAAAAAAATAGCCATTATTGGCCATGGTGAGCTTGGACAAGCCGTAGCCAAAGTGGCCCATGCCTTTGATATGCAAGTGCTTATAGCCGAGCGCCGTAATCAGGCGCCGCGGCCCGGACGTATCGCCTTTGAGCAGGCTTTGGCCCAAGCGGATATTATCACTATTCACTGCCCGCTCAACGCCGAAACCGAGCAATTAATTAACCGCGAGACACTGGCGTTAATGCAACCCAGTGCAGTGCTGGTCAACACCGCACGCGGCGCCATCATTAACGAAGCGGATCTCGCCTCGGCCTTGGCGGAGGGTACCTTGGCGGCGGCTGCGCTGGATGTGCTAAGCGAGGAGCCCGCCGACCCGAATAACCCCCTGGTTCGTTATCGCGGCGATAATCTGCTGCTGACACCGCACATTGCCTGGGCGTCGTCACAAGCCAGAGACAGGTTAATACACCAGTTAGCATTGAATATTCGTGCCTTTGCCGATGGTGAAGTTCGTAATCGTGTTGGTTAAATTCACCACTTGTTTAGTGATAGCACCAACCAAGTTACGACAATAAAATATAACTTATTGATAAATATGAAATAAAAATCTTGGCACTGTATTTGATTAAATCACAGCCTACCAGATAATAAAAATTGGATAACACAATGAAAAAAGCACTTCTTTGCGCCCTTGTCAGCCTGCCTCTATTGGGTGGTTGTATTGTTTCGGTAAATGACGGTGAAGCAGACGCTCATTGGGCCTCGAGCGACTGGCAAAAACAACAGCGACAAAATCGCGACTATATTGCCCACCTAGATCTAGGTAACAGCGCCTCGGTGATCAAAGAAACCTTGGGCACGCCCGACTTCAGCGAGTCCTTTGCGCATCAAGGTGAAGACTATCAGGTGCTGTTTTATGCCACGCAAAGCGTTAAATCGGACGGCAAGATCAGCAAAAACGAATGCACGCCTTTGGTATTTAAGGCCGGTCGCTTAATCAGTGTTGGCGACAGCGCCTATCAGGCTTTGGTAGCTAAGCTGTAAAGAAATGAACAAGACCGCGGGGCTAACTAGCCCACGCGGCTTTTTTTAACCGTAGAAAGCAGCGCCGTTGCGACCTTGCTGCTTGGCCTGATACATGCCCTTGTCGGCATTTTCGATCAACGCCATCTCGCAGCTGTCGCTGTTGTCGCCATTAAAGGTGGTGGCACCAATACTGATGGTAATGTGCTCGGCAATGGGTGAGTCGATATGAGGAATATTGAGCTCGCTGATCACTCTGCACAGCTTATTGGCTAATGCCATAGCGGTCAGCTCTTCACTGCCGGGTAATACGGCAACAAATTCCTCGCCGCCGTAACGGGCAATAAAGTCACTGCCTCGTTGACAATTGTTGACCAAGGCGGACGCCACCTTCTTCAAACATTCATCGCCTTTTTGATGACCATAACTGTCGTTGTAGCGCTTAAAGTAGTCGATGTCGATTAGCAGCACCGACAAGGGTAATCCGGCACGCACGCTGCGACGCCATTCGCGCGCAAAGTGCTCATCGAAATAACGGCGATTAGGAATTTCCGTTAAACCATCTATGCTCGCGAGCATTTCCAACAGGTCATTTTTTTGTTTAATGGTCAGTTGGTTCTTCACTCGGGCACGCACGATGGCGCTGCCAAAAGGCTTGGTAATATAGTCCATGGCGCCAAGTTCAAGCCCCTTGGCTTCATCGCCGGTGGAATCATTGGCGGAGATAATAATGACCGGAATGGGCTGTGTTCTTTCGTCGTGCTTTAACTGTTTCAGCGCCTCATAGCCATCCATGCCCGGCATCATGATATCAAGCAAAATCAAATCGGCGGTGTTGTCCTCAAGCCAAGCAAACATGGCCTCGGCATCATTTACACAATGCACCTGATATTGAGGAGCGAGGGTTTTGGTTAAAATCACTTGGTTTAATTCGTCATCGTCGACAATGAGAATTTTTGCTGACTTCATGAGCCTTCCTGTTTGCTATACCTTGCCCAACAATCCGTCCCGTGCAGGCCTACCGCTGAGCTGTATTTGTTATTTGTTTAGCGCACCTTTGCTACCAGTTTAGACCGAGTTATTGATCTTTACTTTATATTTTTACGGTAGTTTTGTTACCAAGGTGGTTTATTTACTTAATTTGGCATGCCAAAGTCTTAGGCATGCCAGCAATAATGAGCTAACCATACCTTATTAGTGGACAAAAGCAATGCGCACACCGCCTATAATAGACGGTGTACGGCACTGATCGCTATAGGTTTTCTTCTGCGAACGAGGCTAAACGACTGCGTACCACGCCGTTAAGGTTAATCGTCGCACTGCCCTCGAAGTGTTTAAAGCGCTCAACAATATAGGTTAAACCCGAGGTGAGCGGGGTTAAGTAGCTGCTATCGATTTGCGCTAGGTTGCCTGAACAGATCAGCTTGGTACCGGCGCCGCAGCGAGTAATAATGGTTTTTAGCTGAGAAGCGGTTAAGTTCTGGCTTTCATCGAGCAGCACCACGGCGTTTTGAATGCTGCGCCCACGCATAAAGTTCACCGATTTAAACTGAATGTTGGCCTTTTCCATGATGTAGTTGCGACTGGAGATGGGGTTTTCATCGCTCTTATGTAACACCTCTAAAGAGTCGGTGATCGCCGCCAGCCAAGGGGCCATTTTTTCCTCTTCGGTGCCCGGAAGGAAACCAATCGACTCGGCAATTTCTGGGGTGTTACGGGTGACAATCAATTTATCGTACACCCCTTTTTCGATGATCATTTCCAGCGCACAGGCTAACGCCAAACTGGTTTTACCGCAGCCCGCCGGGCCGGTCAGCAGCACCAACTCGACATCCGGGTCGAGTAAGGCATCCATGGCCATGCCCTGGTAGACATTCTTCGGTTTTACACCCCAGGCCTGGCGCGACATTAAACGCTCAACCCCGAGATCTTTTAAGGTGATATGGGTATCGTTATACTCCACCACCCGAGCGGCGAAGTGCCCGCTTTCATCGAGCAGGTATTCATTGGCAAAAACATCCGGCACCAACTCGCGCGACACATGATGCAAGGCATCGCGCCCTTGCTGCTCGGTTTCACACTCACCGACCTGCTGCCAAAAGTCACCCTCCACCTTTTTATAGCCAGAGGTTAATAAGGCGACGTCGTCAATCAGCTGATCGGTACGATAGTCCTCGACATAATGCAGTCCTGCGCCCTTCGCCTTTAAGCGCATATTGATGTCCTTGGTAACCAAGACCACCCTGGCGTCGCTGTACTGTTTTTGCAGATAGACCGCACAGTTGATAATGCGATGGTCATTTTCATTGCCCGGCAAACCGGAAATACTGTCGGCAAACAGGTGGTCATTGACTATGATCAGCTTACCGCGCGGTTGCTCGGGCGCACGTTTGTTATCGGGTAAGATCACCCCTTTGAGCATTTGCTCCGGAGTGGCATCACGCAACACTTCATCGAGGGCGCGAATGGCAACGCGGGCATCGCGGCTGACGTCGCGTTTTCTGTCCTTTATATGGTCTAGCTCTTCGAGTACCGTCATCGGGATGACAACGTCGTGTTCTTGGAAACAAAGGAAAGCAAGGGGGTCGTGAAGTAATACGTTGGTGTCGAGCACGTACATTTTACTGCTTTTAGCGAGGCGGTCTTTATCCATAGCGCGTTCCTAATTTGTCGTTATTATAACTGCACCTTTGCAACTACACTAACAAGGTGGTTATGCCTTACTGGCATACTTCAAGTTTAGTCTATGGTCACAAAAAGACGCTTTTATGACGGTAAAAAAGTATAGAAAAATTGTCGTTTTGCATTTGCAAAAAGCGCCTTCTTTTGCTGCTGTATATATTCTAAACAAGCACCACACTATTTATCAGTTTTCAGGTGATAATCACCAAGTTGCACGCTAATATAGCCGCCTTTTTTTGCTAGGGCCGCCGCGGCCCAAGCCTAGATAACCCAAAGTCGAGATTGAACACGAAATGAATTTTTCCTTAGGTCAACGTTGGATCAGTGATACCGAGTCGGATTTAGGATTAGGTACCGTAGTTGCATTGGAAGGACGCCAAGTTAACATCTTATTCCCCGCCAGCGGCGAAAGCCGAGTTTATTCCCTGGCCGAAGCGCCGGTTACCCGAGTGCTATTTAATCCAGGCGATGTGATCCGCAGTGCCGACGAGTGGGAGCTCACCGTTAGCGAGGTGATAGAGCAAGATGGCCTGTATACCTATAAGGGTACCCGCGTTGATAACGAAGAGCCGACCGAGCTTAAGGAAACCTTTCTTGACCACTTTATTAAGTTCAATAAGCCGCAAGACCGCCTTTTTGCCGGCCAAATTGACCGTTTTGACCGCTATACCCTGCGTTATAACACCTGGCAGCATAGGTTCCACCGCGACCAGTCGCCGCTAAAGGGCCTGATCGGTCAACGTGCCAGCCTGATTGAGCACCAGTTACATATCGCCCGCGAAGTCGGCCAGCGCTTCGCACCACGGGTTTTACTGAGTGACGAGGTAGGCCTGGGTAAAACCATTGAAGCGGGGATGATCTTACATCAGCAGTTGCTGACCGGTCGTGCCGCCCGGGTCTTGGTAGTGGTGCCGGAAAACCTGCAACACCAATGGTTGGTGGAAATGCTGCGCCGCTTCAACCTGAAATTTGCCATTTTCGACGAAGAACGCTGCGCCGAGGCGTTTGCCGACAGCGCCAATGTGTTTGAAACCGAACAACTGGTGCTGACCAGCCTGGAATTTTTAACCAAGAAAAAGCGCTGGTTCGAACAGGCGACCATGGCCGACTGGGATCTGCTTGTGGTTGACGAAGCGCACCATTTAAGCTGGTCGGTGGATAAGCCAAGCACCGAATACCTGCGCATTGAAGAGCTTAGTCAGGACATTGCCGGCCTGATCCTGCTGACCGCCACCCCGGATCAGTTAGGTCACCAAAGTCATTTTGCCCGTTTGAAATTACTCGACCCGGATCGTTTCTATGATTATGACGCCTTCGTTGACCAGGAACGTCATTACAAGGACATAGCCGATGCCGCCAACAGCATTTTACAAGAGCAAACGCTTAATGCAGAGCAAGAGCGGGTACTAACTAACCTCCTTGGTGGACAGGGCGAAAAGCTCTTGGCGCAATTTAACCAGGGCGATGCCCAGGCCAAGGAGCAGATACTCGAGCAATTGCTGGACAGACACGGCACCGGGCGCATCTTATTCCGTAACAGCCGCAGCGGCATCAGCGGCTACCCAAAGCGCATTCTGCACAGCTACCCCATGGCTATGCCGAGCCAATACAAGACCGCCATGAATGTAATGGGCAGCCTGGGCAACAACGGCCCCATCGAGCTCAGCGCCATTCGTGCCTTGTTCCCGGAGAAGATTTTCCAGGAATTCGAAGGCGCCGATGCCAGCTGGACTCAGTTTGACCCGCGCGTGCAGTGGCTAATCGACACTCTTAACAGCAATAAGCCCGAGAAAATGCTGGTGATCTGTGCCAAGGCCGAAACCGCACTGAGCCTGGAGCAGGCGCTGCGCGAGCGTGAAGGCATTAAAGCGGCGGTTTTCCATGAGGGCATGAGTATTATTGAGCGCGACCGCGCCGCCGCCTTCTTTGCCGATATCGAAGACAGCGCCCAGGTGCTGATCTGTTCGGAAATCGGCTCAGAGGGACGCAACTTCCAGTTTGCCCACCATGTGGCGCTGTTCGATTTGCCATTGAACCCGGACTTGCTGGAACAACGCATCGGTCGCCTTGACCGCATCGGCCAAACCCAGGACATTAAAATTCATGTGCCTTACTTTGAGCACAGCGCCCAGCATACCTTGCTGCGCTGGTATCACGAGGGCCTGAATGCCTTCGAGCACACCTCAACCACGGGCCATATGCTTAACCAGGAGTTTGGCGATGAGCTGCTGCAGTTGCTCGCTCACAATGGCTATCAGGACGAGGAATTGGCTGAGCTGGTTGAGCGCGTCGGTGCGCGTTATGAAGAGCTGAAGGCACAAATGGAGTCCGGTCGCGATCGCCTGTTGGAGCTGCATTCCAGCGGCCAAGGTAAATCGGAACACCTGGTGGAAGATATCAAGGTAGTCGATAACAGCTTTGAACTGCCAACCTACATGATCAACCTGTTTGATACCTGGGGTGTAAACCAAGAAGACAAGGGCGAGAACAGCATTGTACTTAAACCCACCGAGCACATGCTCGGCGCTAACTTCCCGGGCTTAAAAGATGAAGGCATGAGTATCACCTTTGACCGGGATACCGCCTTGGCACAGGAAGATTTGCACTTTATCAGCTGGGATCACCCCATGGTCGAAGGGGCGATGGAAATGATCTGTGACGACGATTTCGGTACCGCCTCGGTCGCCTTGTTGAAAAACAAGAAGCTGCCGGCGGGCACCTATTTTGTCGAGCTGATCTATATTGCCGAGGCGATGGCACCAAAATCACTGCAACTGGGGCGCTATCTGCCGCCAACGCCGGTGCGCGTGCTGCTCGATAAGGGCGGCAATAACCTGGCGGAAAATGTCGCATTTGACGCCTTTAACCAACAGCTGAATGCGGTGGGCAGACAAACCGCCTCTAAGCTGGTGAATGCCCTGCAAAGTGCTATTCACCCCCTTATTGAGCAAGGCAACACCCTGGCGCAAACACAGATGGAGCACTTGCGTACTGGGGCCAAAACCGCCATGCACCAAGCCGTTGATAGCGAATTGGAGCGCCTGACCAGCCTTAAGGAGATCAACCCGAATATTCGCGATGAAGAGCTGAAACATTTTCAGCGCAGTCGCGCCGAGATGGACGACTACATAGATAAAGCCAAGGTAAAACTCGACGCCATTCGCTTAATCGTTGTCAGCCACTAGGCATTTCATTAAAATGGCCGGCCCAGGGTCTGTTGACCCTAGCTAGAGGTCGGCCATGCTTTTAAACTACAATCCCCCACGTTTTCCCTATCTGCAGATCATCTATCAGGATGACGACCTGCTGATCCTCGATAAGCCCAGTGGTCTGCTCACGGTACCGGGAAAAGACCCTAAACATGCCGACAGCCTAATTCGTCGCGCCAATATTGTCTTTCCAACCGCTAAAATCGTCCATAGATTGGATATGGCCACCTCCGGCGTGATATGTCTGGCACTGAACAAAGAAGCGCACCGCAACCTCAGCATGCAGTTTCAGGACAGACAAACCGCTAAGGAATACATCGCCATCGTCGATGGTCACCTAAAGGAAACGACGGGCTCGGTGGACCTGCCGCTTATCTGCGACTGGCCTAATCGCCCCAAGCAAATGGTGGATATGGAAAAGGGCAAGCCATCGCTAACCCATTATGAGGTGCTCGAACATGGCGAGAATAATACCCGGGTGCGCCTCACTCCCATTACCGGTCGCAGCCACCAGCTAAGGGTGCATATGCTGTCCCTTGGCCATGTGATCTTGGGCGATCGCCTCTACGCCTATCCCGAAGCCAAGGCCCGCGCACCGCGTTTGCAATTGCATGCCCACTGGCTGACCCTGAATCACCCCAGTAGCGGTGAAAGCATGACCTTTACCGCGCCCTGCCCGTTTTAAGGAACTCCCTAAACTATTTCCTCGTTTGGCCGATAACGGCCGTATGGATTGTGTGGGGATTTAAATATGCTAGGGCGCTTATCGATATTATGCCTGCTGATGGCGACGCCACTTTTTGCGAATGAGCCGGCCGGCGAGGAGCAAACGCTGACGCTTTTGGCTCAGGGTGAAGAGATGCAGATACTGCACCGTCCAGCCATGGCCGCCGAGCATCGCGGTACGGTGATCTTAGTCCCCGCCCAACACGACCCCTATGGTAATCGCCAGGGCTTTGCTCACTTACGCCGGTTACTCAGCAAGCAGGGCTACAGCAGCTTTTTAGTAGTCAACGCCGACTTAGGGCAACCACTAGGCGAGCCACTTGATGTAGCCGACAACGCAAATCGGGAGTCCGGCTCGGCAACGCCAAGCCAAGCCGATAAACAGGGCTCTTTGCCAGCCTCCGGGCAAGTCTCTACCTATACTCCCCCCTATCAGCCGGCCATGACGGAACACACGCTCGATAATCATCGGCGTCAACTCGAAGCCCGCCTTGAAGCCACCTTGACCCGAGCCCAAGCTGACAATCGCCCCATCAGTCTTATCGCCGCGGGGCAAAGTGCCGGCCTGATAAGTGAATACCTGAGCGGCTATCCGGATATACAACTGCAAGCCTTTATCAGTGTGGGCGCTTATCTGAGTGTCTCCGAACGCCACCAGCATATTAGCGCTAACTTATCGGTGATGGCGCCAGCGGTGTTGGATGTCTATCACCCGGGGCTACATCCATGGGCCTTGGCACAAAGAACGCAGCGCCGGCAATGGACGCACAAAAATCATAAATGGGATTATCGTCAGATCTGGTTCTCTGCCCCTCTGATTGATGAGCAACAGACACAACGCCTAAGCAAGGAAATAGACGGCTTTCTACGCCGCCTTTTTTAGGTACTCGTAAGCGGCCTGAATATCCTGGCTCTTCTTTTGTGCCAGACGCATCATATGCTCGGGCAGACCTTGAGAAACCAGCTTATCCGGGTGGTGCTGGGCCATCAGCTTGCGATAGGCCTTTTTGACCGTGGAGGGATCGGCGCCTTCTTCCAAGCCCAAGATATGAAGCGCCTGAGCGCGGCTCATGCCACTACTTGCACCACTGGGCGCGCGCTGCTGGTGTTGTTGATGAAACCTCTGTTGTTGCTGGCGAAACGCGAATTCGGCCTGATAGCGTTTGAGAATAAAGCTAAAGTGAGTTTTACTGACACCGAGTCCCTTAGCCACCTGCTCGAGTAACGTTTTTTCATGGGCCGTCAGGTGACCATCGCTGAACGCCATTTGGATCTGAATTTCTAAAAATAATTGGATAAGATCGAAGCGCCCGGCAAAATGCTCGCGAAACTCTCGCAAGGTTGCATTCATGGAAAAGTCTTCGGCTTTACCGGCGTTAAACGCCAATTGCGCTTCGCGCTTGTCCTCACCGGTCAGGCCCATTTCTTCCATAAAGGCGGTGGCGGCGCGAATATGCAGCTCGTTTACACGGCCATTAGACTTGGCTATATGCCCCATCACCGCGAAACAGCTGGAAAAGAACAACGCCTGGCGCTCGGACACATCGTCGTTATTAAAGAAACCACGAAATCCACCGGCATTATCAAAATCCTGTTTCAGACTTTTATCAAACAGGTGGCCAATAAACAGACCCAGGAACAAACCAAAAAAACGGCCAAACATAAAGCCAAAACAGGCACCGAGCACCTTACCCCACATTAGCGCTAACCCTTGTTATTTGAATATGCTCTCACATATTGACTAAAAATCATCGAACTAACAAGCACAAGCGCGTATCTATTAAGGTGGATATAGGCCATAAAAATGACGTATTTGTCGGTACTTGGCGGATGTAATTAGCCAAAAATTGCTTTATTATGTCATGCTTATTTCTAGGGTCTGTTTATCTTTGTGGTTTACTTTATATTCAGCCCAAACACAGAAAAAACAATAAAGGTCAACGGACCTAATACTTTTGGCAACTAAGCTAAGGTGAGTCAATGAATAAATTATGGGGCATGATAGCTATAGCCCTATATGGAACCCAAGCCAGCGTCGCACTTGCAGCTCTTGAACAAGCGGCGGATGCCAAGGTACCTGCTCCCGAAGGAAAAACGTTCACAGCGCCGGCTTCTGGCCATATCCCCCATTGTCTTGCTGTGGCTCGCCCTGCCCCGTGGCAGGCTCCCGATTTACCCTTAGGGGTGATTGAAATCGTTGCCGACGATGTCGAATTAATCGGTCAGGCCAGCGCCCAGTTTGATGGCGACGTAGACATCAGCAGCGCCACCATGACCCTGAATGCCCGTTCGGCGTTAATCGATAAACAGCAGGGTTTGCTTAATGCGCGGGGACCACTCACCTATCGGGATGGCGCCGCCATTATTACCAGCCGTGGCTTAAATGCCAGCCTGGATGACTCCAATATCAACTTATTGGCCGCCGATTACCAATTAACAGAACAACAAGGCCGCGGTGGTGCCGAGCAACTGCAGGTGTCGCAAGAGGCGCTCACCCTAAGCAATGCCAGCTTTACCACCTGCCCGGTGGATAATGAAACCTGGTCGATTAATGCCGATAAAATTATCTTGTCGCAGCAAGAGGGCTGGGGTGAAACCTATGGTGCAACGCTAAAGATCTACAATACTCCGGTCTTGTATTTGCCCTATTTCACCTTCCCCATCAACGATCAGCGTAAAACAGGCTTTTTAGCGCCTCAGCTATCAAGCTCGAATCGTTATGGTGTGGAAACCATTACCCCCTATTACATTAACCTGGCGCCGAATTACGATCTCACTCTAACGCCCCGTTATATGTCGAAAAAGGGCCTGCAGCTGAAGTCGGATTTCCGTTATCTTACCGAAACCAGCCAGGGCCAACTTGGCTTGGAATACCTTGACTCGGATAAGACCGAGCGCGAGCTGGGTAGTCGTTATCTGTACCACTGGCAGCAGCAAAGCTACTTTAACGACCAGTGGCGTGCCGGGGTCGATATCACCAACGTCAGTGACGATAACTATCTCACCGACTTGGGCTCCAGTTACGCCAGCAAAACAGACACCCATTTGGCACGTTCGGGCATTCTGACTCATTTAGGTGAGCGCTGGCGTACCGACATCCAGATTCAGGACTATGAAGTACTGGGCGACCACCTTGAGTCCTACACCGCCTTACCGCGTATTGGTTTTGCTCAGACTCAGGCCTATCAATTGGGTTGGTTTGACGCCAGCATCAATGGCGAGATCAGTCACTTCCGCAACAGCACCCGGGTGATAGACGAAGCGACGCGTTTGCATATCGAGCCTAAACTGCGTTTCAGCGAGGAGCGTTATGCCTGGTCTTTCTTGTCTGAATTCAGCCTCTTGCATACTTACTATGATCAGCAAGGGGAGCTGGAGGGCACCGAGTTTGAAGAAACCGTGCATCGAACCTTACCTAAGGTGCGCCTGTACAGTCAGTTGAACTTCGAACGAGACACCAGCTTGTTTGTCGATAACGGGATCCAGACCCTGGAACCACAAATCCAGTACCTGTATACCCCGAACAAGGATCAAAACAATATCGGCTTGTTCGACACCACCAAACTGCAGGACGACTTTTTCGGCCTGTTCCGTGACCGTCGCTTTTCCGGCGTCGACCGCGTCGCGGCGGCGAACCAGCTCACTTTAGGTGCGACCACCCGGGTATTCGATCATAAAAATGAAGAGGTGTTTAACCTAAGCGCTGGTCAAATCTTCTATTTGTCGGATTCTGCCAAACCCACGGCTCAGGATTTTGCCGATGAAACCAGCTACGACTCACTGTTTGCCAGTGAAGCCATGTGGCATTGGCACCGCCGTTGGTACCTGTCCGGGGGAATTCAATACGACATTGACGGCAGTCAAATGATTCAATCGCATCTGACCTTAGACTATAAGGGTGACGACAATGAGTTGGTGCAATTGAACCATCGCTATGCAAACGATGTCTCAGGGAATACAATTGAGCAAGTCGGCATGTTTACCAGTGTGCCCATCGATGACAACTGGCAATTCGTTGCCAGCTACCACCGTGATATTGAATCCGGGCGTAGCATCGAGGTATACAGTGGGGTACAGTACGAGTCGTGTTGCTGGGCGGTACAGATTACCGGACGCAGACAAATCGAAACAGACTTGAATCAAAGTATTAACCAAGAGCAAGCGGTCTTCGACTCGGGGATCGGCATCAAATTTGTCCTTAAGGGACTCGGAGGCAAGAGCAGTTATGATGCACAAGAAATACTTAAAGAAGGCATTTTTGGCTACCGTCGCCCCTACTTCCTTACTAATTAAAGCAATAACAACTATGAATTTTAGACGGTTTTTTAGCAACCAGTGTTCTCGCCCTCGGCCTCAGCCAAGGTGCTATCGCCAAGCCACAACTGATCGATCAGGTGGTGGGCACAGTCAATGAAGGGGTCATTTTACAAAGTGAAGTTGACGCCATTATCAACCGCGTAAAAACTCAGGCCAAGGCCAGTGGTCAGGAACTACCCAGCGACGAAGCCCTGCGCGTCCAGGCCATTGAGCGTTTGATCGACCAAACCCTGCTGCTGCAGATGGGCGAGCGCATGGGTATGGAAATTTCCGACGGTCAGCTTGACCAAACCCTGGCTAACATGGCCCGCGATCAAGGCGGCACCATTGCCGATATGCGCGCTTCTATCGAAGCCTCAGGTGAGAGCTTCCAGCAGTTCCGTGAGGATATCCGTAAAGAAATCACCACTCAGCAGGTATTGCGCGCCAACGTTGACCGCCGTATTTATATCAGCCTGCAAGAAATTGAAAACTTGCTGAAAATCATGGATCAGCAAGGTGGTAACGCCGAAGAATACGACATCGGCCACATCCTGATCGACATTCCCAGCGGCGCCAGCGCCGAAGACATTGCCAGCTCTCAGGAACGTGCCACCAAGGTTATTGAGATGCTCAATGACGGCCAGGAATTTAAGCGTATCGCCATCGCCTCATCAAGCGGTTCAAAAGCCCTTGAGGGTGGTCAGTTAGGCTGGATGAGCACCAATGAAATGCCTTCATTATTCGCAGAAGCGGTAAAGGGTAAGAAAAAAGGTGAAATCATTGGTCCACTGCGCAGTGGTGCCGGCTTCCATATCATCAAGGTACAAGACGTACGCGGTCGCCAGGTTGTTGAAACCGTCGAAGTTCGCTCACGTCATATCCTGTTGAAGCCATCGATTATCCTGAGCGAGGAAAAAGCCCGCTCAATGCTGGCAGAATTTGTTAAAGACCTGCGTGCCGGTGAAGCCGACTTTGCCGAACTCGCCAAGGAATATTCTGAAGACCCGGGCTCGGCGCTTAAGGGCGGTGAATACGATTGGACCGATCCAACTACCTATGTGCCGACCTTCCGCGACACGCTAATGGCATTGGAAAAAGACGAGATCAGTGAGCCGTTTCGCTCTAATTATGGTTGGCACATAGTGCAACTGCTTGATAAGCGCGTTGCCGATAAAACCGACCTGGCCAAGAAAAACCGCGCGCAACAGCTGTTGTATAACCGCAAATTCAACGAAGAAAGCTTTGCTTTCCAACAGGAAATTCGCGAACAAGCACACATTGATATTTTCGCAGAGGAATAAAGGCCATGACGTTGCGTATCGCTATCACCCCAGGTGAACCGGCTGGCGTGGGTCCGGACTTGCTGATTGCTCTGGCGCAGCAAGCGTGGGACGCACAATTGGTTGCCATTGCCGATGCGCAACTGCTGCAGCAGCGAGCCGCTACCTTGGGCTTGCCGCTGACACTTATCCCTTTTGACGAGCAAGCTCAGGCACAGCCTACCGCCGCCGGCACCCTGTTTTATCATCAGGTAGACCTGGCGGTGGAAGCCATTCCCGGCCAGTTAGATGAGCAAAATGGCGAGTATGTACTCGACACCCTGCGCATCGCCTGTGAAAAAAATATGGACGGCACCTTCGATGCCGTGGTCACGGGGCCGGTGCATAAGGGCATTATCAATAAAGCTGGTATTTCCTTTAGCGGCCATACCGAATATTTTGCTCAGCAATCCAACACCCCGGATGTGGTGATGCTGCTGGCCACCGAAGGACTGCGCGTGGCCTTAGTAACCACCCATATCCCGCTGGCCTACGTGGCTAAAGCCATTACCCCCGAGCGCCTCGCCAAGGTGATCGGTATCCTAGATCACGATTTGCGCACCAAGTTTGCCATTGAGCAGCCACGTATTTTAGTCTGTGGCTTAAATCCTCATGCCGGCGAAGGCGGTCACCTGGGGCGCGAAGAAATCGAGGTGATGACACCCACCCTTGAGGCCCTCAATAATCAGGGCATGCACCTGATCGGCCCACTGCCCGCCGACACCCTATTTCAAGATAAATATCTTGATGAAGCGGATGCGGTACTGGCTATGTATCACGATCAGGGGCTACCTGTGTTAAAATATAAGGGTTTTGGAAATTCAGTAAATATCACCCTTGGCCTTCCCTTTATTCGGACCTCCGTTGATCATGGTACAGCCCTAGATCTGGCGGCCACCGGCCAAGCAGATGCCGGCAGTTTCCGCGTCGCCCTGAGCGAAGCGATCAAACTGGCGAGCAAAAAAGCGCAGAGACAATGACAGATAAAGTACACTTAGGACACCGAGCGAGAAAACGCTTCGGGCAAAACTTCCTCCACGATGAAACCGTCATCGACAAAATCGTCACCGCGATTGACCCGCGTCCGGGCGATAACCTGGTCGAAATCGGCCCAGGCTTAGGCGCCATTACCGAGCCGGTCACCGAGCTGACCGACCACCTCTACGTGGTCGAGCTGGATAAAGACCTTGCGGAGCGCTTGATCCATCACCCCTTTATGGCACCGAAACTGACCGTGCATCAGGGTGATGCGATGAAGTTTGACTTCTCTAGCCTGCTTAACGACGAGCGCAAGCTAAAGATCTTCGGTAACCTGCCCTACAATGTCTCGACGCCTTTATTGTTCCACTTATTCGAGTATGTGGACAACGTCGAGCACATGCACTTTATGCTGCAAAAAGAGGTCGTTAATCGCATGGTTGCGAGCCCAGGCTCAAAAGCCTTTGGTCGCCTTAGCGTTATGACCCAGTATTACTGCCACGCTATTCCGGTCATCGAAGTGCCGCCAACTTGCTTTAAACCGGCACCGAAAGTGGACTCGGCCGTGGTTCGCCTGGTACCTAAGGCGCCGGAGCAACGCACCGCAAAAAGCACCAAGTTGCTTAATACCGTGTGCCTTGAAGCCTTTAACCAGCGTCGTAAAACCTTGCGTAATAGCCTGGCGAACCTGCTTGATGCAGAGCAGTTACAGGCATTGGGCATAGACCCTAGTATCCGCGCAGAAAGTTTAACGCTACAGCAGTTTATCGATATCGCGAATTGGTTATATGACAACAAGCAGTAACTCAGAGTCGGCCATTAAAGTCATGGTAGAGACCTTCTACGTTGAAGGTCAATCCGAGCCGGAACATGACAAATATGTGTTCGCCTACAACATCACCATCAAAAACCACAGCCTGAGCAGCACCAAGCTGCTTAGTCGCTACTGGCTGATCACCGATGCCAACGGCAAGGAAGTGGAGGTCGAAGGCGAAGGCGTGGTCGGTGAGCAACCAACCATAGGCCCGGGTGAGAGCTACAGTTATACCAGCGGCGCCGTACTAGACACGCCGGTGGGCACCATGCAGGGCTATTATGTGATGCGCAGCGAATTCGGCAACGAATTCCAGGCGCCTATCGATGTATTCCGTCTTAGTTGCCCGAATATTCTGCACTAACCCATGGCCCAGTATGCACTTGGCGACATCCAGGGTTGCTATCAAGAATTAGATGCGCTGCTAAAGCGCATCGACTTCAATCCAAGTAAAGATCATCTCTATTGCGTTGGCGACATCGTTGCTCGTGGCCCGGATTCCCTTGCCTGCTTGCGACGCCTGCATGCCATGGAACACGCCGTGAGCATTACTCTGGGCAATCACGACCTGCATCTGCTCGCCACCGTGGCGCTGGGCAAAACAGCCAATCCCAAGGATAAGCTCGCCACCCTGTTAGCGGCCCCGGATTGTCAGCAGCTGTTAGCCTTCTTACAACGCCAGCCCCTGGCCATCTGGCTGGAAAAACGCCGTATCCTGTTAAGCCATGCCGGCCTGTCACCACAATGGTCGCTGACCCAGGCGCTGCAACAGGCCCGTGTTGCCGAACAATGCTACCAAGGTGAAAACGCAGCCTACTACTTTGAACGCATGTATCAAAATGCGCCGAGCCAGTGGGCCGAGGCTAAAAACGAAATAGATAAGTTTATCTATACCATCAATGCCTTTACCCGCATGCGCTTCGTTGACCAACAAGGGGCACTGAACCTGAGCGACAAGGGCGCGCCACACCAAGCCAGCCCGCTTATTCCCTGGTTTAAACACCCTAATCGCGGTGGTGAGGACTTTGATATTGTCTTTGGTCACTGGGCGGCGCTCGAAGGCCATACCGGAATAGCCCATATCCATGCCTTGGACACCGGTTGTGTCTGGGGTGGCAGCATGACGGCTATGAATTTGAAAAATAAAAACAAAGTATCGATACCAGCCTACCTTTCATCGTAATAAACTGCGCTCCACGGTAAAAATTGTTACATTTTCGCTATAAAACCCTCAACTTTTCGTGCCAGTCGCCGATAAGTTATCTAGTCCAATGTAGTTAGGAATTTGTATGCAGCTTACCGTGAGTCAACGTATCTGGGGTGGTTTTATTATCATCACCTTGTTACTGCTAACAATTGGTGGTAACTCACTGTTTCGTATAGCCAATATTGATAGATCGACGCAAAGTGTCAACCAGCTCTCGCTCCCGGCGCTGGAAAAAAGCTCCGAGTTACAGGTTGAATTTGCGCTCATGAGCAAGGCCGCCCTGGGTGCCTTTTACAGTGAAGATTTAACCCAGCTTGGAGCACTAAAGCAAAGCTACCAGGAACAACAACAGAAATTCCACACCAGCATGGACACCTTACAACAGGTGGTCACCGAGCAGCCCAAACTGGCCGCCCTCGCCAAGCAGGTTAAGCAAATCTACGGTGAGTCGGAAGCTCAGGTGGCTCAACTCTTTAGCCAAAAGGAACGCGCCCTCACCTTAAGCAGCCAACTGCGCGAGCAGTTCGACACCATAGATCTGAATGTGGAAGACGCCATTGCCGTAACCCTGGACATTGCCGACCTCGACGGCTTGGAGGCATCGGCGCCCAGAGCCTTTGAAGCGAATCGACAAATTGAAAACCACCTAGGCTCCATCACCACCACCAGCAATGATCTATTAACCCTCAACAGCCTGCAAACTCTGGACATAGTCAAAAATGATCAGCTCTTTTATCTGACCGAGCTAGAGCGCTCTGTGGCCCTGATCTCAGCGGAGGTCAGCGCCAAGGACGAAGGCCTATTCAATGACTTGAACGGTTATCTGACGAGCATCCGTAAGCAGGTACAGGGCGACAATTCTCTGGCGCAAAACAAGGCGGCCTTGCTGCAGACTCAGGCACAAGCCAAGGCCAATCTCGACGGTTCGGAAACCACTAACGGCAAGGCCATCGCCGCATTGGCGGCCCTGGTTGAGCAGGTTCACGAGCTGGCGGCCACACAACAACAAGGGTTACGCAGCGATGTAACCAAGGCCAACGTCTGGACCTGGCTAGGCATGCTTATTGCCACCCTTATTGCCATCGTCGTTGCCTTTATCACCGTCAGCCGCATCACTAAGCCCTTGGACGAAGTGAACCGGGTGCTTAATATCGTCGCTTCCGGCGATATGACCCAGCGCCTCGATGACAGCGGCAAAGACGAATTTGCCGAGCTGGCACAAAGTTGCAATACGCTGATCGACAGCCTGCGCTCGCTGATCCAAAGCATTATCTCTCGCTCGACACAATTAGCGGCGGCGTCGGAGCAAACCTCAACCATTACCAGCGAGTCGAGCCAGGCCATTGAGTCCCAGCGTGCCCAGGTTGAACAAGCGGCCACCGCCACCACAGAAATGAGCAGCACCTCGCAAGCGGTGAACGACAGTGCCCAACAGGCACTGAGTGAAATTAAAAATGCCGACGCCGAAGCCAATCGCGTGAAGGGCATTTCTAACCAGAATAAGCTCACCATAGAGCAACTGGCCTGTGAAGTGGATAACGCTTCGCAAGTGATCAACCAGCTGCATCAAGACAGCGCCTCCATCGGCGGCATTCTTGATGTGATCCGCGGTATTGCTGAACAAACCAACCTGCTGGCGCTGAACGCCGCCATCGAAGCGGCGCGGGCCGGCGAGCAAGGTCGCGGGTTTGCCGTGGTGGCCGACGAAGTGCGCTCGCTGGCGAGCAAGACACAGGAATCGACACAAGAAATTCAAACCATGATCGAATCGCTGCAAAGCGGCGCACAAGCCGCGGTTGAAGCCATGTCCAAGGGCCGCCTGCAGGCCGAGTCTTGCGTAGAGCAAAGCGAGCACGCCAGCGCCGCTCTTGATTGCATTACCCATGCGGTGGCCACCGCCTATGATGTCAGCGATCAAATCTCCTCGGCGGCCATGGAGCAGCACCAGGTCTCCCAAGAGATCAGCGAACGACTGGAACAGATCGTAGCCATCGCCGAACAAACCGCTCAAGGCGCTAATCAAACGTCGGAGTCCAGTTCTGAGGTCGCCAAATTGGCCGAAGAGCTGCGTTTATCCGTGGATGGCTTTAGGGTTTAAACCTCAACCGGAAGACCGGCCTGCCCGGTCTTCCTCTCTCCCGATTTTCTCCTAATCCCTTCTCTGCTGACAGGCATCGTGTTTGTTGTCGCTGTGGATATTTATTTGCTACAGTCATTTTTCTGCCGAGGAGGAAAATATCCATGAAAAACAAGCTTATTGCGCTAATGATAACGACGCTGGTGCCCTTTAGCACCCTGGCCGGCACCACTGTGGTGTACAACGCCAAGGGCTATACCCCAACTCAGGATGGCGAGCTCGCCCACTTTAGCACCCTAGTGATTAAAGACGGTCGCGTGCTTAATCGCGGCGATCAGCAACTAGCCAAGAGCTACCCCGATGCCGAGCGCATCGATGCCCAAGGCAAGGTCTTGCTGCCGGGGTTGATCGATGCCCATGGCCATGTGATTGGCTTAGGTCAAAACCTAATGCGCTTGGATTTGCGCGATACCCAGTCGGTGGAGCACATTGGTGAGAAGCTAAAAGCCTTTGCGGCGCAATCAACCCAGGATTGGATTATTGGCCGTGGCTGGAACCAGGAGAACTGGCCAACGAAACGCTTTGCCACGGCGGCGGACTTGGACAAATATGTCAGCGACCGCCCGGTTGTCCTAACGCGCATTGATGGTCATGCCATCTGGGTTAATACCAAAGCCATGGAACTGGCAGGCCTTAAAGGCACGGAGCCGAGCCCCGAGGGCGGCGAAATTATTCGTAATGACCAAGGACAAGCGACTGGGGTCTTCATTGACAAGGCTGAAAACCTGATCACCACCCATATTCCCAAAGCCGATGCTCGGGCTCTGTCCACTGCCTTGGACAAGGCCGGCGCCCATTTACTTAGCCTCGGCATTACCAGTACCCATGATGCCGGCATCAGCAAAGACACCTGGCAACTGTACCGCCAACGCGCCGCACAAAATAACTTACCGCTGCGCATCTATGCCATGCTGAGCGCCGCCATCCTCAACTGGTAAGCATGCTTAAAGCCGGTAAGGTTAGCGATGCCAACGACATGCTCTCCATTCGCAGCGTTAAAGTCTATGCCGATGGCGCTTTAGGCTCCCGCGGAGCGGCATTGCTTGACGATTATGCCGACCGCAAGGGCCATCGCGGCCTGATGCTGGAAAGCCAGGAACAGTTAGAAGAGATTTTCAAAACCTGTTTTGCCCATGGCTTCTCGGCTCACACCCATGCCATTGGCGATCGCGCCAACCGCGATGTACTCAACGCCTATGAAAACGTATTTAAAAGCACCGGCGGCAAGTTACTGCGCAATCGTATCGAGCATGCGCAAATCGTCGCTCCGAGCGATATCCCCCGCTTTAAAACGCTGAAAATTATTCCTTCCATGCAGCCGGTGCACGCCACCTCGGATATGCATATGGCCGAGCTACGCTTAAACGAACAACAATTAAGTGGTGCCTATGCCTGGCAGACATTTTTAGCGCAGGGCTCAAAGGTCGCAGCCGGCTCCGATTTCCCGGTGGAATTAGCCAATCCCTTCCACGGTCTTTACAGCGCCATCACCCGCCAGAACCATCAAGGTCAGCCGCAAGCCGGATGGCGCCCGCAGGAATTATTGACCAGAGAGCAGGCACTGCGCGCCTTTACTTTGGATGCGGCCTATAGCGCCCATCAAGAGTTTAAGCTTGGAAGTTTGGAAAAAGGCAAATGGGCCGACTTTATACTGGTCGACACCGATATTATGACTGCCCCGGTACAGGACATCTGGCAAACCCAGGTGTTACAAACCTGGCTTGGCGGCGAAAAACGCTACGAGCGCAGCGCTTCGGTGACGCCTTGATTGAACTTTAACTTGTAGAGGTGGTAGAGGTTAACCAAGGCCAGCAAGGCATTGGTTAACGCCACCGGCCAGGCATCTATGGCCAAGCCATAACAGCTAAAGGCGATACAACCGGCAAGATTGAACCAACGCAGCTTATAAACATCGCTCATCGCTAAAGAGGTGACGAGCAGCGCCGAGGCAAAATACCCTAAATATTCCCACGCCATTTGTCCTCTCCTTCGCTTTACGTTAGCATTGATAAACCACTGTGAGGGCAAGGATTCGCATGCACCACAGGGCGATTACAGAGAATAAAAAGGTCAATTCACACCACCGAGTAATAAACCGAACAATAAACACGGGAA
This sequence comes from Pseudoalteromonas sp. T1lg75, assembly GCF_002964705.1. Classification (GTDB taxonomy): domain Bacteria; phylum Pseudomonadota; class Gammaproteobacteria; order Enterobacterales; family Alteromonadaceae; genus Pseudoalteromonas. The sequence goes on from NZ_PQCD01000062.1 coordinate 263,265, forward strand.
TCGTTATGCTAAGGAACAACCCGGTTATAATGTGTAAATTGACATAAAATACGTTAGACCTTCATGCTAGCGTCATATGGTTGTAACAAAAAGGACAATTGTCCCAGCAGGCTTTGACAATGTTTCAGTATCATTTTTCAACGGATCTCGTTGAGCAGCTTCTAAATTATGCCGGTAGTTATTACCAGCAGGAGAAAAAAGAAGTCTTGCTGCACCAGGATCAACCGCTACAAAAGTTAGTGCTGGTTCGCAGCGGTACTGTGTCTTTTAGTTATGATGTGGGTAACGGCCGCCGTCTTTTGCTTGGCCAGCTTGATTGTAACAACACCTTGATCGGTGAAATTGAGGCATTGAATAACCAGCCCTGCATCTATACCGTCACCTGCTTTAGCGATGTCAGCTATAACCTGATCGAACTAAAACATTGGCGCCAGGTATTGTTGGCTAACCCGCAGTTGAGCCTGTATACGGCGCAGACCATTGCCGCTAAGTTTCAGGAGAACCAAAAGGTTAACCTCGACAAACTGCTGTTGCCCCTGAGCTATAACATTGCCAAGGACTGCCTGATGCGGGCCCAAAACACCAACCCGACCTTGTTGCGTGCCTACCCTACGGTGAGTGCCGAAGCGGAGCGTTTTGCCACCACGGAGCGTGCCTACCGCCGGGTGGTAACCGAGCTGGTCGACCGGGGCCTGATCGTACGCTCAAAAGAGGGCTTGCAAGCCATCGACATTCCCGCCCTCTCGGCCTTTGTCGACAGCTTTATCTAATACCAATTCACTTAAATAGCTAATCATTCTAGCGGGCTAAATATCATGCTCACATATTTAACAGAATTGGTATAAGCATAAAAAAAGCAGCCTAGGCTGCTTTTTATTTCACTGTCTATTACACAAACAGATCTTTAATATTGGCAAGATCGGATTTACCTTCCTGCAACTCTTCAGGCGTCAATCCCGACAACTCGTGCGGGAACACTAACCACTCATCAGAGTCATGAATGTAGTAGTCCGGCTTCATTGGCACCTTGGTATTCTTCGGCTTGTAATAAGGACAAGCAACACGAATATCCTGAGGCAGGTTTAAACGCATCAGTTCGGCCAGCTTTTCCTTGAGTGCGTAAATGCTGCGGCCCGAATCGAATACATCGTCAACAATCAACAATGAGTTGTTGGCATTGGCATTTTCAATGATGTAGTGCAGACCATGCACCTTGATCTCTTTCGACTGCTTGCCGATACCATAGTAAGACGAGGTACGTACGGCGATATGATCCGTGTCGATACCCTTGTAGTCGTAGTACTCTTGCACGGCGATACCTATAGGTGCGCCGCCACGCCAAATACCAATGATGAAATCGGGTCGAAAGCCATCTTCATAGACTTGTGCTGCGACGCGGAATGAATCTTCCAGCAGCTGTTGCGCGGTAATATAACGCTTATCTGACATAGGAGTGCCCCTAATAATTAAATGGCGATAGTGCCTGCATATTGCACTCTGCCACCATGATCTTGAAAGACTAAAGGCGGCAGATTCTAACTTATTTATGGAACAAATGCTCTAGGCGATTAATCCTAGCCGTCATTTTGTTCCGATTCTGCCTGATGCTCGGGTAACAGTAAATTAAGCACTATGCCAAAGATGGCACAGAGGCTCACCCCTTGCAGGGCAAATTCATTGCCGCCTATCTGCATACCGCCGATACCGAAGACTAAAATCAAGGCAACGATCACCAGGTTACGCGGCGCACTTACATCCAGGTCTGCCTTCATCAGGGTTTTTAAACCCACTACGGCAATGGAGCCAAACAGCAGGATCATAATGCCACCCATCACAGGCACAGGAATGGTTTGCAGTCCGGCGCCCATCTTGCCGATAAAGGCTAAGACCACGGCAATAATAGCGGTCCAGGTCATCACTCTGGGATTGAAGTTTTTCGTCAGCATCACCGCCCCGGTTACCTCCGAGTAAGTGGTATTGGGGGGACCGCCAACGCTGGCTGCCAAGGTGGTGGCGACCCCATCTCCCATCAGGGTACGATGCAGCCCGGGCTTTTTCAAAAAGTCCTTACCGGTGACGTTACTAATCGCCATCATGTCGCCAATGTGCTCGATGGCCGGTGCCACGGCCACCGGGATCATAAAGGCAATGGCCTGCCACTTAAACTCAGGTGCGCTAAAGGCCGGCGCCGCAAGCCAGGAAGCCTGTTGCACCGCGCTAAAATCGACCACACCAAACGCCAGGGCACACAGATACCCGGTGATCACCCCAGCGAGAATCGGCACCAAACGCCAAATACCGCCGCCAAACACCGAAACCACTATGGTGGCAACCAGTGCCGACATGGAGATCCACACCGCATCATGGTAGGCAACCAATTGTGCCGTGCCATCGCCGCTTTTACCCATGGCCATGTTCACCGCCACCGGCGCCAAGGCCAGGCCAATCACCATGATCACCGGACCAACCACCACGGGCGGTAACACCTTGTGCAGCATGTCCGTGCCCTTTAAGCGCACCATCACAGCCAGCAGCATGTAAGCGCCACCGGCGGCCATCAGCGCGCCCATGGTCGCGGCACTGCCGTACAACTGATTACAGGCGATAATGGGAGCAATAAAGGCAAAGGATGAGGCCAAAAATACAGGTACCTGGCCCCGCGTGATCCATTGAAATGCCAAGGTGCCTAGACCCGCGGTAAAGAGCGCGACATTGGCATCTAGCCCGGTTAACAAGGGCACCAAGACCAGGGCGCCAAAGGCGACAAAGAGCATTTGCGCGCCGGTGATCATGGTCTTAGGGGATAAAAATGCACTCATTAAACGGTACCGAAGATCTTATCGCCGGCATCGCCCAGTCCTGGCACTATGTATCCTTTTTCATTTAAATGGCTGTCTAATGAGGCGGTATAAATATCCACATCCGGGTGCGCTGCTACGGTTTTCTCTATGCCTTCCGGCGCCGCCACCAGGACAATCACCTTGATTTGCTTACAGCCAGCCTTTTTAAGCATATCCAGCGTAGCTATCATAGAACCACCGGTGGCCAGCATAGGATCGATAACCAGGCTTAAGCGCTCATCGATATTGCCTACCAATTTTTCAAAATAGGGAACTGGCTCTAGCGTTTCTTCGTTACGCTCAAGACCAACAACGCTGACCTTGGCGCCGGGGATCAGGTGCATCACACCGTCAAGCATACCCAGACCCGCACGCAAAATTGGCACCACGGTAATCTTCTTCCCTTTAATACTTTTAACGGTTAGCTCATTTCCCTGCCAACCCGTGATTGCGGTATCCGCCAGCTCAAGCGTTTTCGTTGCTTCGTAGGTCAGCAAGGTGCCGACTTCCGAAGCGAGCTCGCGAAAACTTTTAGTGCTAATGCCTTGCTGACGCATTAAACCTAGTTTGTGTTGTACTAAAGGGTGATCAATTACGTGAATTGCCATAGAAAGACCTAGTTGGAGAAATTTGCGCTATTTTAACCAGTATAGGGCGCGAACTGAATTAGATTTAAAAGCAAAAACAAAAAAACCACGGTAAGAACCGTGGTTTTTGTGCTTTTTTAGCGAATTTTGCATCTATAGCAATAATTCAATCGGTATTATAAACCCGCGCGTTCTTTTAACACGGCAATAAGCGTGAATCCCCATAGCCATTGCTTGTTGCCCAGTTAAGGTCGGCGCCATCTTCAAGTGCACTCTTGGGCAGGCTCTTGATGATGTATTCGCCGGTATCCACCGCCTGACTTGCTACGGCGTGACGTACCAGGTTATTGCCATTACATTGCACGCTGTCGCTAACATCACGAAGCTTAATACGTGCACTACGCAAGGTTTTGCGCAGGCGGTTTTTATCATTGGCGGCAATGTATTCGCAGATGGTTACGGCGAGTCGTTCATTGGCACTGGCTGGCGCCGTATAAAACGCCGAGCCGGCCAATATGGCCGTTGCGATTACCCCAGTTAATAATTTCATTAGTTGCACCCTTTTAATACTTTTTTATTACAAAGTAGACAAATAGTTTACCAATCGGGGCAATATTTAGCAATTAGCTCACACTTCCTTACTAAGCGTGACGAACTCATAATTATGTGGATTCGTCTCATCCTGACCATGCTGTTCACGCTCTATACAGTGCCAAGGCCCTACGGCTTCATAGTCTGGAAAACAAGTATCGCCGGAGACATCCAAATCGATAAAGGTTAAATAAAGGGTGTGGCACAAGGGCAAACATTGACTGTAGATATTACCGCCGCCGATAATCATCACCTCTTCAACCCCTTCTACCATACTCAACGCCTGTTCAACCGAGGTGGCCGTTTCGGCGCCGGCAAATTGATAGTCGCCATTACGGCTGATCACTATATTGCGGCGTCCCGGCAGTGCGCGACCGATAGACTCCAGGGTTTTTCGGCCCATAATAACGGGTTTCCCTAGGGTCACTTGTTTAAAATGCTTCAGGTCGGCGGGCAAGTGCCAAGGCATATCATTGTCTTTGCCTATCACTCGGTTATGGGCCATCGCCGCTATCATGGAGATTTTCACTGCTGATTCCTTTACTCATAAAAAAGGGCGCAAGCGCCCTTAAGGTAATACATTAACGTTCGTAGATGACCTCGACATCATAGTCGTCATCATCCCAATCGTCCCAATCATCGTCGTTGTCATTGTCTTTCGTTGCGTGACGGTGATAGGTATCCCACTTAAATTCGACTTCTTCTTGCTCTTGGTGCTGCTCGAACTTGTCTTTCGGCATGGATTCAAGCAACTGCATGATATCCTGACACAGTTCCTGAGTATTCAATTTACTCGCGGCACTGATTTTATAGATATCCTGCTCAACACCCAACTCTTCAGCGATACGAGCACAGGTTTCCTCGACTTCATCCTCGGGAAGCAGGTCGATTTTGTTAAATACCAACCAGCGCGGCTTATCCGCCAATTTCGGGCTGTACTGATGCAGCTCATTGATAATCGCAAAGGCATTATCGACCGGATCTGAACCATCGATTGGCAGCACATCGATAACGTGTAATAACACACGACAACGCTCCAGATGCTTCAAGAAGCGAATGCCCAGGCCAGCGCCGTCGGATGCGCCTTCGATTAATCCCGGGATATCGGCGATAACAAATGACTGACCCGAAGCCGGACGCACCACGCCCAGGTTAGGTACCAAGGTGGTGAATGGGTAGTCTGCCACCTTAGGTTTGGCCGCCGATACGCTGCGAATAAAGGTCGACTTACCGGCGTTAGGCAAACCTAATAGGCCCACATCCGCTAGCAACATCAATTCCAGTTTAAGGTTACGCACCTCACCCGGTGTGCCTAGGGTCTTCTGACGCGGCGCACGGTTAGTACTGGACTTAAAGCGGGTATTACCTAGACCATGGAAGCCGCCCTTAGCGACGATCAGCTTCTGCCCATGCTTGGTTAAATCACCCAAGGATTCTTCGGTGTCGACGTCGGTTACGCGTGTACCAACCGGCACCTTGAGGATTAAATCAGCGCCTTTCTTACCGGTACAGTTACGGCTTTGACCATTGGTACCACGTTCGGCGCGATGAAAGCGCTCAAATTGGTAATCGATCAGGGTATTGAGGTTTTCGTCGGCCTCAAGATAGACACTGCCGCCGTCACCGCCATCGCCGCCATCCGGGCCGCCATCGGGTACGTATTTTTCGCGGCGAAAGGAGACTACGCCACTGCCGCCGTCGCCGGCTTCTGCGCGGATTTCGACTTCATCAACAAATTTCATGATTTTTCACTTAGCGGATCTGCGATTGAATGTTTCTATTATATCAATTGCTTTTGATTAATGCTCACTAACAATGCGATTAGATAGCAGAACTAAAGCTCGTAGGCAGAGCCCGTGCAATTGAAAACAAAAAACCCCGCAAAAGCGGGGTTTTTCAGTAAGTCTGTATGCTGATTATTCAGCTACGATGCTCACGTATTTACGGTTCAAAGGACCTTTCTGTTCAAACTGAACTTTACCATTTGCAGTTGCAAATAGAGTGTGGTCTTTACCCATGCCTACGTTTGAGCCAGCGTGGAACTTAGTACCACGTTGACGAACAATGATGTTACCCGCTAGTACAGATTCACCACCGAAACGCTTAACACCTAGGCGTTTACTTTCTGAATCGCGACCGTTACGAGTACTACCAGCTGCCTTCTTATGTGCCATCTTTCTGTACCTCTAAATTAAGCGCTAATGCCAGTGATTTTAACTTCAGTGAACCACTGACGGTGGCCCATCTGCTTACGAGAATGCTTACGACGTCTAAATTTAACAATCTTCACTTTCTCGCCACGACCGTGAGAAACAACCTCAGCTGTTACTTTACCACCGTTTACGAACGGGGTACCGATCTCGATTTTCTCACCATTAGCAACTAAAAGTACTGTGTCAAATTCAACTGCTGCACCAGTTTCAACGTCTAGCTTCTCTAGACGAATCGTTTGACCTTCAGTCACACGGTGCTGTTTACCACCACTTTGGAAAACCGCGTACATAATTAACTCCGTCTGTGCGCCCTCAAATCGACGCAACTAAATATTCTTCAATAGGGCGCGAAGTCTACGCTAAAACACCCTTCTTGACAAGCGTCTTTTTCAATAAATTATTTGAAAAAATGGCGCCGATGAGGACATGAAAAAATTTTCCCTATTTTATCCTTTTTTGGCCGCTTGCCAAGTTCATTACGCACTTTTTAAGCAATTAATTTGCCTTTGGTCGTTTTTTTGCTACCTAGCCAATAAAAAAGCCCCTTTATGGGGAAAGTGTCGAGCTGAAGCCAAAATTAATGTACAATTCTCGGCGCATTTCCTCGGACAAACGACGTGGCACGGAGTTAAATGGATATAAAGGCTATCCAGACGCTTATCGCTGACGATATGAACAGCGTCAACCAGTTAATATATGCGCAGATGCAATCTGATGTTGCTCTGGTCAATCAGCTTGGCCTCTATATAGTCAACAGCGGCGGCAAGCGTGTTAGACCTATGCTCGCCCTATTGGCGGCTCGCGCACTGGGTTATCAAGGTGATAAACACATTACTTTAGCAACCATAGTGGAGTTTATTCACACCGCTACCCTGTTGCACGACGATGTGGTCGATGAGTCGGCGCTACGCCGTGGCGAACCAACGGCCAATGCCGAATTCGGTAATGCCGCCAGCGTCCTGGTGGGCGACTTCATCTACACCCGCTCATTTCAGTTGATGGTCGGTCTTGGGCAAATGCGCATCATGGATATCCTCGCCGATGCCACCAATGTGATTGCCGAAGGCGAAGTGTTGCAGTTGATGAACTGCAACGACCCGGACACCACAGAGCAAAGTTATATGCAGGTGATTTACTCTAAAACAGCCAAGCTGTTTGAGGCCGCGACTCAGTTAGCCGCGGTGATCACCGAGCAAGATGCCGATGTCGAAGAAGCCCTGCGCCTCTACGGTATGCACCTGGGCACCGCCTTCCAATTGGTAGACGATGTGCTCGATTACAGTGCCGATGCCGAAACCCTGGGCAAAAACATTGGTGACGACCTCGCCGAAGGCAAGCCCACACTGCCCCTAATTTATGCAATGACCCAGGCCGAGCCGGCTCAGGTCGAGCAAATTCGCACCGCTATTGAACAGGGCAATGGTTTAGATCATCTTGACGACATTCTTACCACCTTGGCACAAACCAAGGCCCTGGAGTTCACCATGGAGCGTGCTCAGCAAGAAGCCGATAAAGCCATTGCCGCGCTCGACTTTATGGCCGCCAGTGAGTTTAAAGACGCCTTAGTAGCACTGGCCAACATTGCCGTTAAACGCGATCACTAGGCTTGGTTAGACTAACAACGAAAAAGGCCAGCAACTGCTGGCCTTTTTTATGACTTCATTGGCAGAACACTTATGCCATGGCGTTTTGTAATTTCTTCATCGCGCTTTTCTCAAGCTGACGAACACGCTCCGCAGAAACCTGATACTTTTCAGCCAGCTCTTGTAGCGTCGCCTTTTCATCGGCCAACCAACGCGATGACACTATGTCTTGTGAGCGTTCGTCCAGGGTTTTTAGCGCCGAGAATAAGCGCGTATGCGACTGTTCTTGCCACTGCTCCTGCTCCACCGACTCGGCTAAATCCGAGCTGTTGTCCGTCAGGTATTGAACCGGTGAATAGCTCTGGCCAACGCTGCTATCGTCTTCATCATTGGTCAGATCAAAGCCCATATCCTGGCCGCTCATACGCGACTCCATCTCACGGACTTCTTTTTCGCTCACACCCAGCTCATTAGCCACAGTGGTCACTTCTTCTTGGTTAAACCAACCAAGACGCTTTTTATTCTTGCGTAGGTTAAAGAACAATTTACGCTGCGCTTTGGTGGTGGCCACCTTAACGATACGCCAGTTCTTTAATACATATTCGTGAATTTCGGCCTTAATCCAATGCACAGCAAATGATACTAAGCGTACGCCGACACTCGGGTCGAAACGTTTTACCGCCTTCATCAGACCGATATTACCTTCTTGAATCAGATCCGCCTGTGGCAAACCGTAGCCGCTGTAGCTCTTAGCAATGTGCGCAACGAAACGCAGATGCGACATGATCAACTGCTTAGCAGCACTTAGGTCACCCTCATCCTGAAGCCTGGTAGCCAAACGGCGCTCTTCCTCGGCCTCGAGCATGGGAATGGTGCTAACAGCCTGCAAATATCCTTCGATGCTCGCGCTTTGTTGGCTTACCGGTAATGCTAGTGCATTTAAATTTGTGCTCATTATTCACCTCGGATGATAAATCTTCATCTAAATTTAGCACTCTTTTAGCGAGAGTGCTAAAGCATTGTAACCTTTGACCGCGCGCTTATCAAGAAGTTCTCAAAGATCGAAAAAACCAAACTAATACACTGTTTTTATTGAATTAATTACCTTTTATCGCCAATTTAAAATATGACAATTTGATAACAGTGAAAGTTTAGGCGAAGAAAATTTAGCGTGCCGGCAGTGAACATTGAGTGAACTTTAGCAGTCGTTAGCAGGCTTAACAACCATGGCTAACGACTACAGAAGTGATTAAACCTTATCCGGTTCGATTTCTTTAATATAGCGGCGTACCGACAGGTAAGAGCCGCTGAAGCCAAGTATCACGGCCAGGCCAATCAGGGTAATGAACTCATCGGCGCTGAGTCCTTGCAATATAAAGCTGGATTGATAGATGCCGGTTACCTGCGCCACTGCCGACTCCAGCCACCACATCATTAGCAGATTACAGATCAGTGCTACAAAGCCACCGACCACTCCATACCAGATACCTGTCCATAAAAAGGGTGCCTGAATAAAGCCATTGGTGGCACCGACCAGCTTCATCACCTGAATTTCACTGCGTTTATCCATGATAGATAGACGTATGGTGTTACCTATGATCAAGATCACCGAGGTCAATAATAAGGCGGCGATGGTGATCACACTTTCCTTAAGCAAGTTAAGAATGGCATTGAGTCGCTCCAGCCACTCTATATCGAGCTTACCAAAATCGACTTCGCGCTCTTGCTGCAACTTGCGTAATAACGCTTTTGCCGCCTCAGGTTGACGATGACGTTCGGTGGGAGTGACCAGGACCACATCAGGAAGCGGGTTGGCATCGAGATAATCCAGGGCATTGGCAAAGCCCGATACCTGTTTAAATTCTTCCAGAGCCTGGGTTTTACTGATCAAGCGCACGTCTTCCACTTCGCTGAATAACGCCAGGCGCTTTACCAGGGTTTGCACCTGTTGCGCCGACATCTCCTGCTTTACAAATAAGGAAATCTCCGCGGCATTATCAAAACCACTGCTGACCTTCTGCACATTTTTTACCACCAGGTATAAGGTGGAGGGTAAGGTAAGGCTTAAGCCCAATACCAAAATGGTCATCATAGACGCCGCCGGCGTGCGCCACATTTCACCTAGGCTTTGGATGCCCTGACGAATGGTATTAAAGAGACTAAAATACCAACGGGTAAAAAAGGAGTGGCCAGTGCGTTGATACTCAGTTTTACGGCCTTTAAACAATAAACTCATATTCTTGCCTCCGGCGCTAAGGGGTCGCTAAGCAGGCGGCCATTTTTCAGCGTAAGGCTACGGTATTTCATGCGGGCAATAAGGCCAAGATCATGGGTGGCGATCAGTACCGAGGTGCCGTGCTTATTAAAGTCTTCAAATAATTTGAGAATTTCCATCGAGAGCTCGGGGTCCAGGTTACCGGTCGGCTCGTCGGCCAGTAATACAGGGGGAGAATTAACGATGGCACGGGCGATACCAACCCGCTGCTGCTCACCACCGGACAAGGTCAGTGGATTACAGCGGGCTTTATCCCCTAACCCTACCTTTTCCAGTGCCGCCGACACGCGTTTTTCGATTTGCTTTCGGTGCGCGCCTTCGATAACCAGCGGCAAGGCGACGTTATCAAAGACTGAGTATCTGTCTAATAAGCGATGATTCTGGAAAATAATGCCAATATCGCGGCGCACATAGGGAATTTGCTGCTGCTTAATGGCACTCAGGTCGACGCCGTTAATAGCCACACTGCCCGCTGAAGGACGCTCCATCAGGCTGATCAGTTTTAACAGCGTACTTTTACCGGCACCACTGTGACCGGTTAAAAAGGCAAGCTCTCCCTTTTTTATATGAAAGCTTACCTTCTCCAGGGCTAAGTGGCCGCCAGGATAGGTTTTACTCACATCTTGGAATTTTATCATTATTATTATGTCCCAATTTGTACTAGCCGCTACTGCTGGCCGTTATTGCTCACCGCTAAAAAGTGCCTCAATAAAGTCATTGCTGTTGAAGGTACGAAGGTCGTCGATGCCCTCACCCACACCTATATAACGAATCGGTGTTTTGAATTGATTGGCGATCGCAAAGATCACGCCACCCTTGGCGGTGCCATCCAGTTTGGTCAGAGTAATACCGGTTAAGCCCACCGCCTGGTCAAATAACTTCACCTGGCTAATGGCATTTTGACCCGTACCCGCATCTATGGTCAACATCACCTCATGGGGGGCATCGGCATCTATCTTCTTCATTACCCGAGCAATTTTTTCCAGCTCTTGCATCAGGTTGTCTTTATTCTGTAAGCGTCCGGCGGTATCGGCGATAAGAACATCAACATTACGGGCCTTGGCTGCCTGGAAAGCATCGAATACCACAGACGCGCTGTCGGCACCGGTATGCTGAGCAATCACCGGAATATCATTGCGCTCGCCCCAAACCTGCAACTGCTCAACGGCGGCAGCACGGAAGGTATCACCAGCGGCCAGCATTACGGATTTACCTTGCTGCTGGTACTGCTTTGCCAACTTGCCTATGGTGGTAGTTTTACCCACACCATTGACGCCCACCATCAAGATCACGAAGGGACCGTCTTTTTTCTCAACATCTAACGGCTGTTCGGCACTGGCCAGCATATCGGCCATTTCCTGCTTCAATAGTTCATACAGGGCGTCACCGTCTTTTAACTGCTTACGATCGGCGGCATCGGTCAAATTATCAATCAGTTTTACCGTGGTATCGACACCCACATCCGCGGTAAGCAGCTGGGTTTCCAGTTCTTCAAACAACTCGTCGTCAATTTTCTTGCCGGCGAATAAGGATGCAAAGCCGGAGCCAATATTCGATTTGGTTTTTAATAGACCTTTTTTAAGGCGAGAGAAAAAGCCCGACTTTTTCGGTTCCTCAGCCTCTTCTTGCTCAGCTTGCTCTTGAGCCGCTTGTTCCGCAGCAAGACGTTCCTGTTCCGCTTGCTCTTGAGCCGCTTGTTCCGCAGCAAGACGTTCCTGTTCCGCTTGCTCTTGAGCCGCTTGTTCGGCAGCCAGACGCTCTTGCTCGGCTTGCTCTTGAGCCGCTTGTTCGGCAGCCAGACGCTCTTGCTCCGCTTTCTCTTGAGCCGCTTGTTCGGCAGCCAAACGCTCTTGCTCAGCTTTCTCTTGAGCCGCTTGTTCGGCAGCCAGACGCTCCCGCTCAGCTTGCTCTTGAGCCGCTTGTTCGGCAGCCAGACGTTCCTGCTCTGCTTTTTCACGAGCAGCCTGTTCCGCTGCTAAACGTTCCTGCTCTGCTTTTTCACGAGCAGCCTGTTCCGCTGCTAAACGTTCTTGCTCTGCTTTCTCTTGAGCCGCTTGCTCGGCCGCTAAACGTTCTTGCTCAGCTTTCTCTTGAGCCGCTTGTTCCGCAGCCAGACGCTCCTGCTCTGCTTTCTCTTGGGCCGCTTGTTCGGCAGCCAAACGCTCTTGCTCAGCTTGCTCTTGAGCCGCTTGCTCGGCCGCTAAACGCTCTTGCTCGGCTTTCTCACGCGCCGCCTGCTCGGCAGCTAAACGTTCTTGCTCTGCTTTCTCACACGCCGCTTGTTCGGCCGCTAAACGTTCCTGCTCCGCTTGCTCTTGAGCCGCTTGATCGACCGCTAAACTTTCCTGCTCCGCTTTTTCACGTGCTTCCTGTTCCGCAACTAAACGTTCCTGCTCTGCACGCTCTTCGGCTAGACGCTGTTGCTCTAGCTCCTGCTCTTGCTGTTCCTGCTTATCTTTTTTGCCTAAACCGAACCAAGACAGAAACTTACTTTTTTTAGCCATAATCTGAAACCGTAAACTCAATATTGACGTGGGCCATGGGTCTAGCGCACAGGTATCAACCCGCAGGTATCGACCGCCCCCACTCGGGCCGCTGTTGCTAGCGACAAATATTATTTATAATTGCGCGTTATATTATCATTTTCCCCGCATATGGAAAAAGCATAAGTGAGTAAAAGCATGATCGGCCGACGAAAAACGGTAAAAAATAGCCCCAAAAGCCACTCTGGCGCCGGACAAATCCGTATTATCGGTGGTCAGCATAGAGGACGAAAGCTACCGGTTCATGACGTTATCGGTCTGCGGCCAACAACGGATCGCCTTAAAGAAACCATTTTTAACTGGTTAATGATGGATGTGCGTGATGCTCGAGTGCTGGATTGCTTTGCCGGAGCCGGAAGCCTTAGCTTTGAGGCACTGTCGCGCTTTGCCAGCGATGCCACCTTGCTTGAACTCGATATCAAGGCAGCCAAGCAACTGGAAGAAAATGCCAAATTGCTTAAGCTGACCAATGCCGAGGTCATTCGCGGCGATGCCATGGCATTTTTACAGCGCCCAGCAAGCGGCCAGTTTGATCTGGTGTTTGTCGACCCGCCCTTTAACCGTAGCCTCAGTACGCCATGTTGCGCCGCCCTGGAACAACAGGGGTGGCTGAGTGAACAGGCGCTTATTTACGTCGAAGTGGAAAGTGATAATCAGGATTTTTGCGCACCTGCCAATTGGCAGATGCTAAAGGAAAAGCAAGCTGGGCAGGTCTGGTGCCGACTTTACCAACGCGTTGAGCAGGCCTAGCGTTAGCTGAGCCTGCCAAATACTATTAAATTTCTACACCGATATTCGTTTGGCCATCGGCCACCGCCAGTTGACGCAGCGCCTTAGCACTGTCTTTATCGAGTCGTGTCATGGCGGCAACAAAGTCGATTAACTCCCCAAGCACCTCAATTTCATATTCCATCAAGGGGTGCTGATTCACATCCTGCGAGCTGTAGGGTTGTTCATCGAGCTCAAATTGATATTCGATCAGCCGGGCAACGGTGCCCTGCGCTATCTTACATACGCTCACATATTCTTGTTCGTCTTTACTTTGTAAACCCTGAAGCAAGGTCAAAAGTGCGGTAGCAGCATCGATGGCAGGGTAAACACCAAACACATCAAAGTCGTTCACCTCGGGCACGTTAGGCTCTACCTTTTCGACCAACTTCTCTATGCTGATCTTGCTCTTAGGTAGGAGTATCTTCTCCCAGCATAGTGCCAGGGCGTTGCGCAACACCTCGGGCTCACCAAACTCAAGGGCTTCACTAAAGAGCGTATAGTTGGGCAGCATGCGTTCTAACAAAGCCGCCGCAAGGGCCGCCTTTTGCACCGTATTCAACTCACGAATACGCTGAAAGTTATTGGGCTTCTTCATTTTTATCTTTCATACAGGACCAGCACAAATCAAAGCTAGCGGGATTCCACTGCCGGCAATGCTGACATTGCCATTTTGCTGCTGATGTTTTTGATTGGCGGTATTCTAGCAAGATTTTTTTGGCCGCGGGCAGTTTTATGTCGTATACCCAGACACTGACCGTGGTTTCGGTGAAGGGGATTTCACCTAGCGCCCCTTGCAGGGCCTCACCCTTGAGCTGACATTGGATGCCGGCATGCTCAAGCATGCCTTTAACTATGTTGGCCTCGACGCTGTGCTCAGCGTCAAAGGCCTTCACCCATTTAAAGCTCATTTAGCGTGAACCAGTGAGCGTAAGTCACTTAGGCGTCGCTTTGCAGTTGCTTCTGGGCGTAGTCAAACTTAAGTTTATATTCCATCATTTTTTCTTGCGCCTGCTCAAGCTCGTCTTTTAGCTCAAGATGCTCAGAGCGCAAGCTGTCGAACGCCTGACGCGCTTGCTTCGAGTCATTGTCGATACGTGAACGCAGGCTTTCATTGCGCTGTTGCTCATCGCGATGGCGCGAGCCCAACTCTTCAACCTGAGCTCTTAATTGCTCAAGTTCCTGGCCTTCTTGTTCACAGCGACTTTGTACCTGTTCAAGCTCGGCACTGATAGCACCTTTCTCTTCATCGAGGGCCTGGTTTTGCTCTTCAAGCTCGGCTAGACGCTGTTGCAGCTCGGCATGTTGCTGCTGCCACTGCTCTTGCTCTTGCTTCAATAAGCTGTGCTGTTGCTGAGCCTGCTCTTTTAGCACTTGCTCGTGTTGCTGCTCTTGCTCTTGCAATTGCTGCTGCAACTCATCGATGGCGGCAAGCTGCTCACTTAAACTGGCTATTTCTTGCTGCGCTTGTTGATATTGCTGCTCAGATTCTTGCTGCTGCGCTTGGAACTCGGCGAGCTGCTGACTCAGCTGCTCGTTCGCTGCTTTTTGCTCGGCTAACTGTTCCTGTTCGGCATTAAGCTCATTACGCAACTCTTCGCCTAGATTCTTTAAGCGCTGCACCATCACCTGCTGGTTTTCACCTTCTTCGGTCGATTCATTCAACTGCTCGGATAGATCTGAAAGCTGTTGATTTTGGCGGCTTACCAGCTGCTCATAATGAGCAAGCTGTTCTGAAATGGCTTCATTTTCTTTTTGTAACTCAACAAGCTGCTCTGCGGCTTGCTCGCTGCCTTGTTGTTGTTCGGCCATTTCCTTAAGCTTTTCCTGCCAGGCAATATTGCTTTGACGCTGACTTTCCAATGCTTCTTTAAGCGCCTTATTGTCTTTTTCAAAGGCTGCTTTTTGTTCTCTTAGGGTCGCTACCGCGCCCAGTAACTCTTCACGCTCGCCTTGCGAGTTGTAATTGTCGCTTTCCAGCTCAGTTAACTTGTGCTTAAGCGCCGCCAGCTCATGTTGTTTTTGCTTTAGCTGCACGTGTTCATCGGCATACTGAGCATTTTCTTGTTGAGCTTCGAGTAATTGGCGATTCTGCGTGGCATAACGCTCTTTTAAGGCCGCCAGCTCACCGCGCGCCTCTTCGAGTTGTTCGGCATCGTCGGCATTGTGTTTATTACCTAATTGAGCGGCAACGAGCGCAATACTCAATTGTTGACCTAGTTGTGCGGCGAATTGACGCAGCGGTTGATTATCAGAAGAGTCAGCCAGGGCGTTATTTAATTGCTCCGGCTCAACGTTAAATAAATCTGCACAGCGCTGTGCGAACTCCTGTGCCAATTTATCTGGTACCTCTTGCTGTTGAGGTTTACCATTGTTGATAGCCATTTTTCCCCCTTAACATAGACGTATCGTGCTGCATTTATCACTTAAACCGAACATCTATTTCGCATATATATATGCTTGATTAAACTTGTCTAATGCCTTAGTTTCTAAGGCCGACAGCAAAATTGTTAATATTAAGCCTGTTATTTGTAAAAAAGTCTAGCCTATAGTTAACATTCCACTATTATAAACGTCAATAATGGAAAAAAGATGACATTAACCACGCCTGCACTGCTTTTTCCGGCCATTTCCCTACTACTTTTGGCTTACACAAACCGCTTTTTAGTGCTGGCTCAATTGATCCGCGAACTCAATGCCCGCGAGGGTGAGCACATTAGGCCTTTTGTGGCTCAGCAAATCAATAACTTAAAGAAAAGAATTCGCCTTATACGGACCATGCAGGTATGGGGTGTGGCCTCTTTTTTATTATGTACTTTGGCAATGTTTGCGCTGTTTGTACAGGTTAATTTAGTCGGCACAATTTTATTTGGTATCAGTTTAGTAGCCTTGATGATCTCGCTGCTCACTTCGCTCTATGAAATCCATATTTCTTGTGACGCCATTGCCATTGAACTCGAATCCATAGGGCAGAAAAAGTAATACTTTAGAATTAAAAGAAGATGAACGGAACACTTAGACTATAAAGCCCATTATTTCCAGTAAATATCGGCCAGTTTTGAGTATAAAATTCTTACTTTCGGGACGCTTATTTAGGCTTTTAACGGCCCAGTGAAAAGGACTTTTTAGCCGCCCCCCTATTTATTTGGGGTACAATGTACTAATATTGAACTCGGCTACAAAGCAAAGACCTATATACTTACTTTAAGGGATTTAAAAGTGAGATTTGAACAATTAAAGCAGTTTTTAGCACTCGGCTCGTTACGCCATTTTCGTCAGGCCGCAGAACAAACCAACATCAGTACTTCAGCATTAACCCGCAGTATTCAAACACTCGAACAAGAAGTGGGTCATCAACTGGTAAAACGCTCTACTCGCTCGGTAATATTAACGGAGCAAGGGGAAATGTTCCTGCATTTTTGCAGACGCACCCTGGACGAATATAACCAGATAGTTCAGCGTTTAGATCACAGCCAAGGCAAGCGCGATAATCTCTTAGTGGTTGGTTACACCAACTCAGCCAGCACCATAGTGCCAATTTCCTGCGGCCAATTTATGGCCCGGCATCCGGAAATCAAAATTGAGATGCAGTTGCAAGAAAGCGCAGCCCTATACTCCATGCTAAAGCGCGGCGAGATAGATATCTATGTCAGCGAAGAAGACCAAGACAACAACACCATAGATATTCATCTGCCGGACCAGTTACTGCTCTTTGCTCGCAAGGATCACCCCCTTGCCAGCCAAGATTGCATTACCCTGGAAGATCTTGCTCCCTACCCCTTGTTTGGCTGTTTTTCACAAAGCCTGCACGTACAAAGCATGATAGGTGAAGCCGCTCAGTTGCTTAACAAGGGCGATGATATTCGTTTGGGTAGCCTGGGCGAAATCATTAGCTGCGTTAACAACAACCACAATATCGCCATTGCCGCCATCGAGCATGCTAAGGCCCTGAGCGCTCACCCGGAATTGGTTCAAATCCGCTCCAATAGCAGCGCCACTGCGGCCCGCTTTGTGGTGAAAACCCAGCAGACCTCGCAACCACATAGCCATCTTGATGAGCTCCTGACAGTCATCACGCAAACGGCCAATGCGCAGGGCTTAGAAGCATAAAAGTAATACCGTTGATAAAGTTCTCACTGCTTTTCTTTTTCAGCGGTATACTTAGCCACCTTTAACTTCCCTGCCCCACATGTGAATACAGAACTGTTGTTTGACCGTGTCCTTGATGATGTCCATCAGCAAGGCTACGCCATTATTGAGCAAGCACTTTGCCCGGACCTCACCGCACAAATATACGCCACAGCACAAGCACAGCTATCGGCATTTTCTCCGGCCGCCATAGGCCGTCAGGAAGAGCTGCAACTAAACAGCGAGGTAAGAAAGGATAAGACCTTGTGGTTTAGCGGCGACTGCGCAGCAGAGCGCGATTATTTGGCTGTCATGGAAGCATTGCGTTTGACCGTAAACCGCCACTTTTATTTAGGCTTATTCGACTATGAATGTCACTTTGCCTACTACCAAGCAGGGGATTTCTATAAAAAACACTATGATGCCTTTAAGGGGCGTTCGAACCGGGTGTTAACCACGGTTTTTTACCTCAATACCCCACCCCTGGGCGGTGAACTGGTGATTTACAAACCCCGCTCCAAGGAGGTGGCTGAGCGAGTGTCTCCCAAGGCCGGCACCTTAGTGGTATTTGAAAGCGAGCGCTTTATGCATGAAGTACTGGCGGCGCAGCAGCCACGCTTTTCTATCGCCGGCTGGTTTAGAAAAAACACCTCCATTGCCGGGGTCATCGACCCGCCGCGCTAAAAGCAAAACTCTGTGATGCGCCCAGTCTGGGCGCTTTATCAAAACAGACTGATGGCCAGGCCGATAAAAATGGCCATACCCACATAATGATTATTCAAAAATGCCGCAAAGCAGGCATCCCGATCACGCTGACGACTTAAATAAAGCTGCCGTAATAACAGCAAGGCGGCCACCAAGAGCCCAAGCCAGTATGGCCAAGCCAATTTCGCCGAATAACCTATGTACACCAAGATGGCCATAAACAGGGCGTTAAGAAGCGCCACCATGGCCAAATCAAAGCGCCCAAAAAGAATCGCCGTGGACTTAATGCCAATTTTCACATCATCGTCCCTGTCCACCATGGCATAAAGGGTATCGTAAGCCACGGTCCACAAGAGATTAGCCACAAACAGCAACCAGGCCTGCATAGGCACGGTTTCCAGGGTAGCCATATAGGTCATTGGAATAGCCCAGCTGAAGGCCGCCCCCAGCACCACCTGAGGCAAATGGGTGTAGCGCTTCATAAAGGGGTAACAGGCGGCCAAAGCCAAAGCCGCAAAAGACAAAGCTATGGTTTGCCAGTTGAGCAGCAACACCAGCATAAAGGCCATGATCACCAGTAAGACAAAGAGGCTAAGAGCCTCACCGGCGCTGACCTTGCCGGCGGCCAGGGGCCGGGCCTGAGTACGAGCTACGGCACCATCTACCTTACGGTCGGCAAAATCATTGATCACACAGCCGGCGCTGCGCATTACAAACACCCCGGCGGAAAATATCACTATCAACTCAAGATCAGGCCATCCTTCGGCCGCCAGCCACAGGGCCCATAGCGTCGGCCACAACAGCAATAAGGTGCCTATGGGCTTGTCGGTGCGCATAAGCTGTTGATAGTGAGGCCTGTGCGCCCAATGCAATGCTGCTAACTTCATAGGTACGGATAGGCTCCCGGTAAAAACACCTCGCACACCATGATCTCTTGCCCGGTTAGGTTAAAGCGACTGCGACGTCCCCATAAGGGCTGGGTCGGCAAGTTAAAGGACTGAGTTAAGGCTTGAAGGTCGCTATTGGCACTAAAGTCGGCAACCTGCAATTGCTGACGGGACAACATGGGGTCTTGAAAAATCACTTCGCCCAAAGGCGTATCGCCAAGATGAGTTAAATCCACGCCCTGCTCAGGATGAGCATGACAGGGGATCCAACTTTGGGCATAAACCATGGGACGGTTATCGCAAAACAAGATCACTTCGCGCACACGTAACTGCGCGCTAGTACTGCTAAAGATGTCGCTTTGGTAAGTATCGGCGGCCACAAGGCGCTCACTGAGCACCTCAACGGCAAACTGCTGGGATAAAGATTTAAGCCGCTGGGTAAGCGAGTTTGGCTCGACTAACCAGTCAAGCAATTGCGCTGATAAGGCGACGCACTCGACATTTTGCCATTGCGCCTGCAGCGAAAGAGGGTAAGTAGGCAAAGGACCACTCGAATAAATCAAAAAAACACCAGCGAATCATACCACTGCTCAGGCAAGGGCTAAAGAGATGTGTTTACCACTGCGTTATTACATTTGCCCTAGACGCAAAAACGACAAGCACGTAAAGTAACGCTAACGGAATTTATTATAACGATCACACATTATGCGCTTTGCAACTAAGCTGCTATTCGCACTGACTTTATTACTTACCATTGGGGCGCCCAACAAGGCCCTAGCCGACGTTGGCTATTATGGCTTTGAGCCCGATATCGTCGCCAATTACATCAGTGTCTCGGGGCGTAAACTCGGCTATGTGCGCGTCACCGTCGACCTGATGCTCGAAGACATCAACAACCTGGCGGTGGTGGAGCATCATATGCCGCTGCTACGCGATGCCATAGTCGAAATTCTCTCGCAGGAGCCGGAAGAAAAAATCAAAAGCCTGAGCGGGCGTGAAGAAATCCGACAAAAATGCCTTGAGCGCATTAACACCCTGCTGCAGCAGGAAACCGGTCAGGATATTATCCGCGACCTGCTCTTTACCAAGTACCTCTACCATTAATAGAAAGTAAAAAAGCGACCTTAGGTCGCTTTTTTACTGCCGCTCAGTATTGCGACTCAATGCCATAAACACCGCAATCAGCATCCCGCTGAGCAGGCCACCTAAGTGCGCCCAATTGGCCATGGGCATAAAGAAGGTATCGGTAAAACCGAAGGCCAACCACAGTAATAAGAAGCCTATCATGCCCTTGGTCATCATGGGCTTGGTCTTTGCCAGCAAGGGATATATCCAACAAAAGCCGACTTGGGCATACACCACCCCGGAAAGGCCACCAAAATTTGGCCCCACCATCAAATACTGCGCCCAGCTGCTGACCAAGGAGCCGATAATAAACAGGCTTACCAGTGTCAGTTTTGAGGTCTGCCTTTCAATGGCCGGCCCCAGAGTCAGCCACCATAACACATTAAAAATCAGATGAATGGCAGAGAAATGGACGATAGAGGGCGTCAACCAGGATAAGGGCTGTGCGGGGTTAAACTGCAACAGCGGGAAAATCTCGGCGAATTGACCAAGTAAGAATAAGGCGTAGATCAGCACACTCACAATACTGATACCCTTAACCAGCAGGCTGAGCTGGTTAAACCGCTGCAACAGGTTCAGCTTGGTGCCGCCGTAAACCAGGCCCGAGTCGGTACGGCCACTTTGCCAGGCGGCATCGGCATAACGAGGATGATCCGGTTGTGCCTGAAATTCTTGCCATAACGGTTGGACCTGATGAAAGTGCTCCGGGGCAACGCCAATAATCACATGGCCCTGCTCGCCTTGTCGGAGCGCGCCCACAAAGCCCTTGGTGCCGATATAATCGACAAAGCCTTGCGCCGCGCGCACATTATTGGTGCTGCCAAGTTCTATCATTTTTCAACCAGTTCCGGAAATTGTGTGGCCCAGGCCGAGAAGCCGCCATCCATAGTATAGACATCATCAAAGCCCTGCTCGGCCAGATAACCCGCTGCACCCTGTGAGCTAATACCATGATAGCAAACAACAATAATTGGCTGGTCATACTCTTTATGAAGCATAAACTCACCGATATTACTATTGCTTAGGTGCTCGGCCTTGGGAATATGTCCGGCCGCAAAGGAGTTGGGATCGCGAATATCCGCAATCACCACATTTTCATCATTTAACAGGGCCTGGGTCTGCGCCACTGAAATATGTTTGTATGCCATAGTGCTGTAACTACTCTTGTAAAACAAAAGGCGGCCTCAGCCGCCTTATTTTTGCTCATTATGCCCAGTCTAAAATGACTTTACCAGACTGGCCGCTAAGCATGGTATCGAAGCCTTCCTGGAAGTCATCGATATTAAATTCATGGGTAATAATGGGTGAGATATCCAGGCCTGATTGGATCAGGCTGGCCATCTTGTACCAGGTTTCGAACATTTCTCGACCGTAAATACCCTTGATGATCAAACCCTTGAAAATAACCTGGTTCCAATCAACAGCCATATCCGAAGGTGGAATACCCAGCATGGCAATTTTACCGCCATGGTTCATGTTATTGAGCATGGAGTTGAACGCCACCGGCACACCCGACATTTCCAGGCCCACGTCGAAGCCTTCGGTCATGCCCAGCTCTTTCATCACGTCTTCGAGCTTTTCCTGGCTTACGTTAACGGCGCGGGTAGCACCCATTTTCTTAGCCAGATCAAGACGGTACTCGTTAATGTCGGTGATCACCACGTTGCGGGCACCCACGTGCTTAGCAACCGCGGCGGCCATAATACCGATAGGGCCGGCACCTGTGATCAGCACATCTTCACCCACCAGGTCGAAAGACAGCGCCGTGTGCACCGCATTACCGAACGGGTCGAAAATAGACGCCAATTCATCCGGAATATTATCTGGAATTTTAAAGGCATTGAATGCAGGGATAACCAGGTATTCCGCGAAGCTACCCTCGCGGTTTACGCCCACACCAATAGTGTTGCGGCACAGGTGTACACGACCAGCGCGACAGTTACGACAGTGGCCGCAGGTAATGTGGCCTTCGCCAGAAACACGGTCGCCAATTTCGAAACCGCGCACTTCCTGGCCCATGTCCACCACTTCGCCCACGTATTCATGACCGACAACCATGGGCACAGGAATGGTGTTTTGCGCCCACTCATCCCAGTTGTAGATATGCACATCGGTACCACAAATGGCGGTTTTGCGAATTTTGATCAGTAGATCGTTATGACCTACTTCCGGCTTAGGGGCATCCGTCATCCAGATGCCTTTTTCTGCCTTAAGTTTTGATAATGCTTTCATCGATGCGCTCCTTAAATAACGCCCAACTCTTTACCAATACGGGTAAAGGCTGCAATCGCTTTATCAAGCTGCTCTTTGCTGTGAGCAGCGGAGATTTGCGTACGAATACGCGCCTGGCCCTTAGGTACCACAGGGAAAGAGAAGCCAGTAACATAAATGCCTTCGGCAAGTAGCTTATCCGCCATTTCACCGGCTAGCTTGGCATCGCCCAGCATCACAGGAATGATGGCATGGTCTTTACCCGCACAGGTAAAGCCTGCGGCTTCCATTTGCTCGCGGAAGTAAGCGGCGTTTGACCACAGGGTATCGCGTAGCTCTTTACCGTCGGCCAGCATCTCTAATACCTTAATAGAGGCGGTCACGATTGACGGTGCCAAAGAGTTAGAGAACAAGTATGGACGCGAACGCTGACGCAACCACTCGACAATCTCTTTCTTACCCGAAGTATAGCCGCCCGAAGCGCCACCCAGGGCTTTACCCAGGGTACCCGTGATAATATCGACACGGTCCATGACGCCACAGTATTCCGGCGTACCACGGCCGTTTTCACCTACGAAACCAACGGCGTGAGAATCATCCACCATCACCAGGGCATCGTACTTGTCGGCCAGGTCACAAACGGCTTTAAGATTACAGATAACACCGTCCATTGAGAACACGCCATCGGTGGCGATCAGCTTGGTTTTAGCACCCGCTTCGTCGGCGGCGATCAATTGCTGCTCAAGGTCCGCCATGTCGTTGTTAGCATAACGGAAGCGCTTGGCTTTACACAGACGCACACCGTCGATGATGGAAGCGTGGTTTAATGAATCTGAGATAATGGCATCGTCGGCACCAAGAATGGTTTCGAACAGGCCGGCGTTGGCGTCAAAACACGACGAGTACAAAATAGTGTCTTCGGTTTGTAGAAACTCGCTGATTTTCGCTTCAAGAGTTTTATGAATGTCCTGCGTACCACAGATAAAGCGTACCGAGGCCACGCCGAAACCGTGATCGCTCAAACCTTGCTGTGCCGCTTTGATCAGCTCAGGGTGGTTAGCTAAACCCAGGTAGTTGTTGGCACAAAAGTTAATAACCTTGTCGCCACTGGCTACTTGAATTTCGGCTTGCTGTTGTGAGGTGATAATACGCTCGCTTTTGTACAGGCCATCGGCTTTAACTTGCTCGATTTGTGCTTGCAGCTGGCTATAAAACGCAGAAGCTCTCATAAATTTCTCCAATACTTGAACCGACTCTCTTGGCCGGGCCGGTTCAGCGGTTAATAAATATTTGCGGGTATTGTAAAAGGTTTGCGGCACAATTGCATCGTTTGTCGTTCATCGCGGCACCTATAATCATGCATGGAACGAGAATAAATACCCAGGCTATATCTAAGCTTTTATCAGGGCGGGTACTTCGGCAAGGGAGTCACAGACCAGGTCGGCATCTGTCAACGCCTGCTCGGCAAACTCCTGACCGCTGCGCACCAGAATCTTAGTGCCTATGCCACAGCGCTTGGCCGCCAGCATATCACCGTGTTTATCGCCAACCATGATGCACTGGCCTGGCTCTAACTCAAACGCCTCTATGCCCTGTTGCAACATGCCGGGCTCGGGTTTACGACAATCGCAGTCAACGCCGTAGTCGCCTTGGCCCTTAGTGGGGTGATGGGGGCAATAATAAATGGCATCCAGCTGGACGCCGTGCGCGGCGAATTGCGCCGTCATCCAGTCGCTCAACTCGGCAAATTGTGCCTCGTTGTAATAACCCCGGCCAATGCCCGACTGATTGGTGACCACAATTAAACGATAGCCCATCTGCTGCAAGGCCAGACAGGCAGCAAACACGCCGTCGATAAATTCAAAGTCTTCGGCTTTGTGGACATAAGCATGATCGACGTTGATCACCCCGTCTCTATCTAAAAATACCGCTTTATTGCTCATAATCGGTGCTCTCGTACTACCTTATCGAACATGGCAATCACATCATCCACGCCAATACGGTCCATCAGCTCCCCCTTGGCACGCACGCCCCAAGGCAGCTCACTGGCTGGCTTACCGTATTGTTCTTGCACCGCCTGGTTATACACCTCAACCACATACTCCTGATACAGATAGGGTCCGGTGCGCTTGGGATTGGAGTGGGCATACAGGCCGATCACCGGCGTGCCCTGAGTCACGGCCATGTGTGCCGGACCGGTATCCGGTGCCAACACCAGGGTCGCCAGACCCAACACACAGGTTAATTCTTTTAAGCTGGTTTTACCCACCAGGTTGAGCACCGGCTGCTGACAATGATTGATGATCTGCTCGGCAAGCTGCTGCTCCATCGCCGTAGGCCCACCACTAATAGCGACGCGGAATCCCTGTGCCATGGCATGCTCGGCCACCGCGGCATAACGCTCCGGTAACCAGTTGCGCTCGGCCTTACTTGCCGCTGGGCTTATCACCAGCAGGGGCTCACCATCGTCGCCCACCAGCTTCATGGCGTTTTGCTTGTCCGTGTCGCTGAGCGGCATTTGCCAATGAGGGGTAAAGTCGGTGACGCCCAGTTGCTCGGCAAACTGCATAAAGCCTTCTAACACGTGGGGCTGCTCTTTGGCGGCAATACGACGGTTGATAAACCAGCTATGCAGCTCTTTAGAGCGTGCCTTGTCGAAGCCGATTTTGACCTTGGCACGAATACAGCGACTCGCCAGCCCGGCGCGAAAGGCCACCTGCATATTCAGCAGCACATCGAATTGTCGCCCGTTAAGCTGCTCACGCAGGGTTTTAAACGCCTGGCGCCCCTGCTTTTTATCAAACACCACAAACTCAACGCCGGGTAAACCATCGAGCAACATGGCCTCGACCTTACCTATTACCCAGGTGATTTTGGCTTCGGGATGCACCCGTTGAATAGCTTGTACGGCGGCCACCGCGTGACAGACATCACCGATGGCGGATAAACGAAGAATACAGATAGATTGCACGGAATTGAGTTGCAAAACGAGCGTCCTAAAGCAAAAGTCTGAGCAAATGTTAAAGCAACGCCAGCGCATTGCAAGTTCATTAAGAAGTTTACCCAGCGAGTTTATCGTTGGGGCAAAAAAAGCTACACTGGCAAGCACCTGCAGCCAATCTGTTTATTATGCAACTGACTCCCCTAGCCCCGAACAAAACCCTGTTTACCGCAAATGCCAATGTTGGCGAGATCACCGAACTATGGTTTTCTCCTGAACACTGGTTGGCCCAGGATAAGGTGTACGCACAAAAAACCGGACGTGCCACCGCCTACTTTTTTGCCGAGGGCGATTTACGCGCCGTGCTCCGTCATTATTGGCGCGGTGGTCTAGTTGGTAAGGTGCTGCAAGATCAGTACCTCTATACCGGTATCAAAAACACCCGGGTCTACCGCGAATTTTCCCTGATGTGCGCGCTTTATCAACAAGGCCTGCCCGTGGTTGAGCCCATTGCCGCCTTGGTTAAACGTTCGGGTCTGATTTACCGCGGCGACATCATTACCCGTGCCTTAGAAGGGGCACAAAGTCTGTGTGAACGCCTTCAGGCCGGCTCCTTAAGCGAACAAACGATACTGGGTATTGGCCAGACCATCGCCCGTTTCCATAACGCCGGCGTCTATCACGCCGATTTAAATATCAATAATATTCTCTTTGATACTCAGGATGATGTGTACATCATTGATTTTGACAGAGGGGAATTGCGCCAGCCAGAACCACAGTGGCAACAGCAGAATATGGCCAGATTAGCGCGCAGCTTTGCCAAGGAAGCCGGTCGTCAAAGCACCTTTCATTGGCAACAAAAAGATGGGCGGTGTTTAATGGCTGCCTATCAGCAAGCACTTACCTACTGATAGGGCCTGCTGATAGGATAAACACGAATTAAGTGCGGATTTTGCTGATCACGTTGGACGTTGAGCAGCCGTTTAGAAACTCCAGCACCTCAACCTGACCACCGTGACGCAGCACATGCTCGGCACCGGCGATCTCTTCAACCTTGTAATCCCCGCCCTTAACGAGAATATCCGGGCTTACCTGCTCAATCAGCTTGGCCGGGGTATCGTTTTCTTCCACCTTACCAAAGGGGATCACCCAGTCCACCGAGGCTAAGGCACTCAGTACCATGGCACGCTCTTCAAGCGGATTGATAGGACGCTCAGGGCCCTTTAAGCGGGCAATGGAATCATCGGTATTTAACCCCACCACCAAGCGGTCGCCCATGGCCTTGGCCTGGGCCAGATAACGCACATGACCGGCATGGAGAATATCGAAACAGCCATTGGTGAACACGATTTTCTCACCATTTTGCTTGGCAAATTCAATATGCTGCAACACGGACTCAAACGGCGCCTGATAATGCTCGCCATTTTCGCGCAGGTATTGTCCCAACTTACGGCTGAGCTCCTCCGGCGAAACGGTGGCGGCACCGAGTTTGCTCACCGCAATACCGGCGGCGATATTAGCCAGCTCCACCGCATCCGCTGGGGCCATGCCGGCACCTAGCATCACGGTCAGGGTGGCGATCACCGTATCACCGGCACCGGTGACATCGCTGACCTCGCGCACCTGGGCGGCAAAGTCATGTTTTTCGGTGGCGCTGATCAGCGACATGCCCTGCTCGGAGCGGGTTAGCAGCATAGCACCAATGCCGGCCTCGCGAATAAGTGCACGGGCACTGGCGGTCAATGCCTGCTCATCGCTGCTGTCACCGCCGGCTAGCCTAAATTCATTGAGGTTTGGGGTGATATAATCGGCACCACGATACAGGCTAAGCTGCGGCGATTTTGGGTCAACCAACACGGTTTTGCCGGCATCCTTAGCAACGCGGATCATGGCCTCAATCAGGGTCAGTGAACCCTTGTTGTAGTCGGAGAAAAGTACAAAGTCGTAGTCATCCACCACGCGCTCAAGGCGTTGTAGCAACAATTGTGAATGTTCTTTATTGAATTGCTCTTCCTGATCCAGACGCACCACCTGCTGATGGCGGCTGATCACCCGCATTTTCGCTATGGTCGGCAGCTCCACCACCTGCACCAGCTGCGAGTCGATGTGTTCTTGCGCCAAAATGCGCTGCAGGGTTTGCCCGCTTTCGTCATCGCCAATCAAACCGAGCAAGGCCACCTGACCGTCGAGTCGGGCAATGTTTTTAGCGACGTTAGCGGCACCACCGGCCTTGTCTTCAAGGCGGTTTACCTTCACCACGGGTACCGGCGCCTCCGGTGAGATACGTCCGGAGTCGCCATGCCAGTAGCGGTCGAGCATCACATCGCCAACCACCAACACCTTGGCTTTATTTAGATTTTTAAGTAATCCCAGATCCATGCTTACTCCGCTACCAGCATATCAAGCGCTTCACACAGCCAGTGGCCAATAAACATGTGTGCCTCTTGAATACGAGCGGTTTCATCGTTGGCGATGATAATCGGCAGCTTGGCGATGTTTTTCACCTCCCCCCCGTCACGACCGGTTAAGGCCACGGTGTAAGCACCGATTTCATTGGCGGCTTGGAGCGCCAGGTTGATATTGGCACTGGTGCCCGAGGTAGTCAGGCCGATCACCAGGTCTTCCGGCTTACACAAAGCCTGCACCTGGCGCGCAAACACGGTATCGAAGTGATAGTCGTTAGAATGAGCAGTGAGGATTGAGGTGTCCGTGGTCAGGGCAATCGACGCCAAGGGGCCTCGCTCTTTTTTATAGCGCACCACAAATTCAGCGGCTAAGTGCTGAGCATCGGCGGCACTGCCACCATTACCAAACCAGATCACCTTGCCACCGGCTTGCAATGCCTGGTGACAGGCGGCCAGTAATTCGGTTGCTTGCTGTTGATAGGTATCCATAACTTCAAAGAGCGCACGATGGCGGGCAAGGCTATCCTGATAGGAAGCCGCTAGGTTGTCGGTATTGACCATTTTCGATCCTCATTCACGAGTTTTAACGGCATTATTCCAAAGAGTATTTAGAATTGCACGTTTTTGTCTTAGATTGGCCTTGCTGCCTCGCTGGCCCCACCCCTAAGCCTGACTGTATTCGGAATTAGTTAATAGAGTTTAACTGTTAACTTAAATGCCACATTTGGGTACTGCCATTGCCACCCCGGCTTTGTTATTATTGGCCGGTATTGAATTAAATCAGGCTTAATTAAGTGACCCAGCACGGAAGTAATCCCTTAATCGGCGCAGCCCAATTACAACAAGCGAAGCGCATATTATATATGAGCCATCTGGCGCTGGGTGATTACGTCTATCAAGGGGTGTTTTTGCAGCAGCTGGCCGCCACTTACCCGCATTTAGAGATAGATGTGTGGTTCGATGACTGCCGCGAGCAACGTAAAAGCTGGCACGGCGGGCGCAATCAAATTTTAGGCCAGTGGCTCGAAAGTGAGCCCAATATCAGCCATATCTACGCCAACCCAGATTCCGAGCAACAGCGCCAACAACAAATACAAGATGCACAGCAGCGCCACTATGATCTGGTGTTTTTTATCGCCACCACGCGCAGCGAGCGCTTCTGTCATTATGCCCGACTGATAGCCGGCGACGGCTGCGCAGTGGGGGCCTATGCGCTCAATGCGGTGCAACGCTGGCAGCACAAAGAGGCCATTGCTGCCCTCGATGCCAGTATAAAGGTCAGTAAAAGCACCCGCTTCGATCATATTAGCGAGTTTTACCGCCATCACTTTCACGCCCTGGTTGCCATGGACTCCCCGGCACGGGCATTTCAGCAATTACGCGTACCACAACTTTATTTGGATGCGCTGCAAAATAGCGACGAGCTGGATAATTTCGTTTTTATCAATCATCTGTCGACCACGGAAAAGCGTGACTGGCAACTGGCCCAGGTGTTTGAATGCATCGCCACCTTACACCAGGCGCAACCGACCTTACGCTTTGTGATCAACGCCACCAATGAGCAGGTAACGCAGTTGCAACATCAGGTGCAAAGCAACAACCAGCTTAGGGATATTAATATCAGTACCTTCAGCGCTAAGCGTCATTTTTACGAGTTACCGGCGATGATCAGCCGCGCTCGTTTAGTGATCAGTGTGGAAACGGCGATTATGCATTTAGCCGCCGCCTTAAACGTGCCGGCGCTGGCGCTGATCCGTGCCAAAGCGCATCAATGGCGCCCCTTGGGTCCGGGTGAAATCCTGGTCGGCGGTAAGCGCGTCGACAGCATCAGCGCGCAAACCGTGGCCGACAAGGCCCTGGCGCTATTAGCCAAGGCCTAGGCTGAGCCTCACCGACCGCTCAATTACCAGTAAAGCGAGATAGAGGCGTGGCCGTAACTTTCGTCAAACACGTCGTTGCCATAGGTCACCTGAGTTTCCACTCGATACCCATCAATCATGCTGCTGTTAAGTAGCTGAAGTTCCTGAGCACCGCTGTACTGGGTCGAATCATTATCCTGCAGGGTCAGCTTAAGCTGCCATAATGAGTCCATATCCTGCTGATAATCCAGCACCAGGGCATGCACTTCGGCGGGCACACCGTCGCCAAAGATACGTCTGTCGCCGGCATAGTGACCAAACACGAAGCCATCGTTGGTGTTACCAAACTTATACAAGCCATTGGTATACCAGGATGTTTTCCATTTGTTGTATTCGTAACGCAAGGCAACATCCGAGGTCAACTGAGGCAGATAGGCACCAAAGGAAGTAACCTGATTGCCCAGGCTAAAGTTGCTGCCACCCTGAGTGTCTTCGCCGCCGTACTCAAAGTAGATTTCGGTGGGCATGCCCCAATCGAAATAGAAGGTAGAGGTTACCGAAGCCAATTGGTCACCCAATTCGGTGTCTTTTTCTTCTGCGCTATAGCTGTTATCGCTGCCGGCAGGGTCGAAAAAGGCATCCAGCACATCGCCAAAGTCCACATCGCGGGGACCACCACCAAATTGCATAATACGGTTAAAGCCCAGTTTCCAGCCACTTAGCGGTTCAAGGCTGATATGGGTACCGGCTACACGCGGCTTACCATCGTACCATTCGCCCTGATATTGAATGCCCTCTTTAACCTCTTCCAGCTCGGTGTAAAAGAGTTCAAAATCAAAATTCCACCAGTTATGCGCCGGCGCCACCATACCCAATGAGATGGAAGGCGAGGCTTTGGCATTAGTCGAGATCATCTGAGCGCTTGTTTTAAACGGAGAAAACCAATGCTCCTTGTAGCCAATATTAAGCTGGAGATCTTCACCGGCAATAGCCACAAAAGTGTTATAAGGCACCAGGTCGCCAGCTTCGGCACGGTATTCCAGACCGACTTGCATCAACATCA
This sequence comes from Pseudoalteromonas sp. T1lg75, assembly GCF_002964705.1. Taxonomy (GTDB): domain Bacteria; phylum Pseudomonadota; class Gammaproteobacteria; order Enterobacterales; family Alteromonadaceae; genus Pseudoalteromonas. Next base: position 293,989 of record NZ_PQCD01000062.1, read on the forward strand.
TATTGTTCGGGCGCCAAATGCCCTCGAACATCACCTGGCCCCACTCATCCGTGGTTAAACCCCGTTGATTGGCCAAAGGTGTGGTTTGGTCATGCTCATAACGCAGGGTCACACCGGCACGGGTGATGTTGTCATCGCCGCGATAACGCGCGAGTTTGTCACTGATGGAGCGAAAGAGCGCCGGGTTTTGCTCTTTTAGCTGGGCTAAAGCCTTATCGATATCACTAAAGCGATAGGGCTTGCTCATGGGCGTACCCGTGGTTTGCACAAACATGCGATCCAATTGCTGTTCTAAATTTACGTCATAGCCTACCGGCAGGTATGCCGTGGGCTTGGCCGCGGCCGCACCACTGAATGCCAATAGCAGTGCCGCACCTGCCACAGAGGTGGCGAATTTATGTCCTTTCATGCGATTTCCTAGCGCCTTAAAATAATGCGAAAATACTATCAAATTCATGGCCATTACTCAGCAGTTAAATTGTAAAGTTTTGGCACCGGGATGAACTCGGGTTACACTAAGGCTTTGCAATTTCTGGTCATTGATTCTTTTGTTTGCACGCTTTTTATATTCCCTTATTCTGCTGATTCTTATGCCCTTGGCCTGCTTTTATTTGTATGTACTACGTGGGCGCAAAAACCCAGGTTATAGAAAAAACTTTGGCGAACGCTTCGGCTTTACCGACGCCAGCGGCGACATCATCTTGCATTGCGCCTCCGTCGGCGAGGTGCTGGCCACACTGCCATTAATTAAGGCGCTGCTGGCCGATAAACATCAATACCGCTTGGTGATCAGCACCAACACGCCGACCGGACGAGAGCAAATTAACCAGCTGCTGGCCAAAGCATTGCCGCCGCCCGAGTGCAGGTCTGTTACCTGCCCTTTGACTTGCCCCTGGCTCAGCGCCGCTTTATTCGCCGCTCCGGGGCGCGCCTGCTGGCGGTGATTGAAACCGAACTCTGGCCTAACCTCTTGCACCGAGCCAAACGAGCCGGACTCAACACCTTGATTATCAACGCCCGTCTGTCAGAGAAATCAGCACAAGGTTATGCCCGGGTCGCGCCGCTTACACGCAGCATTTTGAACGATATAGACAGGCTCGCCTGCCACCATCAGGCCGATAGTGAGCGCTTTATTAACCTAGGTTTGGATAAAGATAGGCTTGAAGTTACCGGTTCAATCAAGTTCGATATCGGCGTCAGCGAACAACAGGCAACGCAGGCCAAGCAACTTAAGGCCAGCCTGGGGCAAACGCCAATCTGGATAGCCGGCTCAACGCACCCGGGCGAGCCCGAGCTGCTGCTTGGTGCTCATGAGCAAGTGAGAAAAAGTTACCCCGATGCCTTACTGATTATCGCCCCGCGCCACCCCGAGCAATTCGACAAGGTCGCCGAGCAACTCACAGCTCAAGGCATGAACTTTTCCCGTCGCAGCAAGGGCGAACATCAAGGTGAGGCAGTACTGCTGGCCGACACCCTGGGCGAGCTCACCATGCTCTATGGCGCCGCCGATGTCGCCTTTATTGGCGGCAGCCTGATTGAGCGCGGTGGCCACAACCCGCTCGAGGCCTGTGCCCACGGCATACCTGTGCTTAGCGGCCAACATACCTTCAATTTTGACCATGTCTATCCGGCCTTGATAAACGAAGGCGGCGCCCTCTGGGTTGATGAGCACAACCTGGTCGACACCCTAAACAGCCTGTTTAGCGAGCCGCAAAAACGTGCCGACATGGGTGCCAGTGGCCTTAAAGTGGTACAGCAAAATCAGGGCGCCATTAATAAAACCCTGGCGCTAATCGAGGAGCAAATTAATGCATAAATGTGAAGCGGCCATGCGCCAATGGGTGAGCTCGGTCATAGTCAAATACAACTTCTGCCCCTTTGCCCGCCAGGAAGTGGAAAACAACGCCATTCGCTATTATCTAAGCGAGGCCACCGAGCTCGAAGAGGCGGTGCTCGACACCTTAGAACAATGCCGAGAGCTGGATAATCACCCGGAAATTGAAACCACCTTGGTATGCTTTACCCAGGGCTTTAGTGACTTCGACCAGTTCTTAGATTTGATCGATTTAGCCAATGCGTTGTTAGTCGCCCAGGGCTTTGAAGGCACCTATCAACTCGCCCACTTTCACCCCGAGTATGTGTTCGCCGATGCCGATGAGGACGACGCCGCCAATTACACCAACCGCGCCCCCGCTCCCTGCTTGCATATTATCCGCGAAGAAAGCATGGAACAGGCCCTGGCCAACTATGACGAACCTGAGAGCATCCCCGAGCACAACATGCGTTTAGCGCGCCGCAAAGGCGCGGACTTTTGGCAAGCACTACTTGAGAAGTGCATGCACAAATCTGTGCGGTAAGATTTTGTAGGTCGGTGCTTCGCGCGACACCTGTTTTCAAATTTAGATCTTGTCGGGTCGCCGACTTTGACTTAGAGGAAATGCTAAGTTCAGTGCTAATAATTCATCCATGAAAACGGGTTCCTGTTCGTGACGAAGTTACGGCATCCATGCTTCGGTCACTCGTCGCCCCTAAGAACCCCGAGGCGCCCCCACATTGCATTATTTCCTCAACGCGCTGCGAGAAATGAACGTAACCAACATGTACAGCCCAATCCCCCTCCTCGTAGAACTCGTCGCCTTCAAGCGGCGGGAGTGAAATTATTCACTCCCTTGTTTCCGCTTTCAGCCATTTCCTGAGCATGTTTTCGCCCGCTGTCCCCCTCCTCACAGAACTCGTCACCTTCAAGCGGCGAGAGTGAAACTATTCACTCTCTTATTTCCGCTTTCAGCCAACGGGCGATTACTCTTCTCGCACCCCGTTTTGGATGCAATGTAAGGGGATTAGGCTGGTACACCTACGTTCTACAGAAAGTCTAATAAAATCTGTAATTCCGAAAAGAGCGACATCTAGTCTTCCACCTAAATCACTGTGTATACATCCATAATCGTTGAGTTTCTCCCATAGTCAGGAAAACGACCCAATGGGTCGTTTTTGTCGTGTCCAGGTTTAGAGCAATGTAGCGTAACTTCAATGCTGGTAAGTACTTCCTAAATTTGCTATCAATGGTCATAGGACAAAAACGAGACAGATTGCGGCAGAAAAACGACCCAATCGCTCGATATTAAATTGTTATTGAGCCCCGTAAGCCTCGGTGAAAAAATTAAGGATTGAAAATATGAATATGGCTGTTGAACATACTAAGGCAAAATTCTGGAAGTGCGCACTCCAAGTAAATCCTGCAAGTTATATAACGTATCGAGGACAAGATCAGGGTTTTTCAGAAGATGACTATAATCAGAAATTATTAGAGGTTTGTCTTGAGGAGTCAATCAAGGTTGTAGGAATAGCTGATCACGGGAATGTTGATTCAGTTACAAAGATTAAAGAAGCCTTCAATGCACAAGGTATTGTTGTCTTTCCTGGCTTTGAGATTGCTTCTAGTGAAAAAATTCATTTGGTTTGTCTATACCCAGAAGACACAAGCATTCAAACCCTAAATAATTATTTGTATGAATTTGATATAGATACATCTAATGGAACAGCTCCCTCCACGAAGAGTGCTGACTTTATTTTATCGACAGTTATAGACAAAGGTGGATTTGTTTATGCCGCACATTGCACAGATGATAACGGTGTATTGAAGCAGAGGTTAAACAATATTTGGAAAAATAAAAATCTGCTTGCAGCGCAAATCCCTACTTCACTAGAAGCTCTAAAAGAGCAAGGTGACCAAGCCAACTATCAGATTCTTTTAAATAAAAACCCTGATTACAAGCGCGATAAAAATATTGCGATTATCAATGCTAAAGATATAGAAGATCCGGAAACCTTAAGAAAAGAAAATGCGACTTGTTTAGTGAAAATGTCAACCCCCTGCTTTTCCTCGTTTAAATTAGCATTTTCAGATTCAGAGTCCCGTGTTCGCCTCAACTCTGATGTCAAAGAGAAGTATTACTCCAGAATAGAGTCTGTAAGGTTTGTTGGCGGATTTCTTGATGGAATTGATATTAAATATTCAGAGCATTTAAATGCTTTAATAGGTGGAAGAGGCACAGGTAAATCAACGTTAATTGAGTCAATTCGTTATATTTTAGATATCGAACCAATAAGCAAAGAGTCTAAAACACAGCACCTTAAAGTTATAAAACAGAATATTGGCTCAGGTTTTGCTGAGTTGACTATCAAATCAGCAGTAAAGCACGGAAAGTTATATACAATTTCAAGACGATATGGTGAACCACCAATAGTAAAAGATGACAGCGGATCTGTATCTACTTTTTCTCCCCAAGACCTATTACCTGATATTGAGATTTTCGGTCAAAATGAAATCCACGAAATAGCTAAAGACTCGAGTGAACAATTAAAAGTGGTAGAGCGATTCCTAAATACAGAGAAAATTGAGAAAGAATCAGGAATTTCGACAATTAAAGACCAGTTGGAGATAACAAGAAATAAGATAGCTGATTTAACATCGAGCGTGTCTAGCTTGGAATCTGATGTGGAGGATTTGAAAACTCATGAAGAAGACGAAAAAAGGTATAAAGAGCTTGGCATAGACCAGCAATTAAAACTATTACCAATAGTTGAATCGGAAAGAAGTACTTTTAGTACGGTTTTAGAAAAAATTGAAACTTTAAAGGGGGCATTGAAAGAGTTCTCTGAATCTATTCCATGTGGTGACTTCATAACCGATGAGTTAATCAAGGACTATCCAGACAAAGCAATCTTCGAAAAAGCTAAAGCGGCCTTGGTTGAATTTAAAGTAAGTATCGAAGCATCTGTTTCAAAAATGGAGCTTAACTCTGAGAGCGCACAACAAAATCTAAAGCTACTTGATAATGAACTTCAGGAAAGCATAAATAAGCAAGAAGATTCCATAACCAAAGAATTTAAAAAATTGGCTCCTGTTGAAGGATTAACAGGAAAACAAATTGGTGAGCAATATCGAGATCTGATTAAGAACATCGAAAGGTTAAAGCCTAAGCGTTCTGAGCTCGAGGCAGAACAGACTAAGCTAGAGAAAGAAATAGCTAATAGACAGTCATTACTTGCGAAATTATCTGAGAAAAAAACGAATAGAGCTACTGCCTTTGAAAAGGGAGTTAAGAAGTTAAATAGGAAGTTAAAAGGCAATATTAGGGTTAACTATTCGGCAGAAAAAAACAGACTAGGATTAATAAAGCTTATTGTTGGTTACCGTTTACCTGATGTTGGTGAGGGGAGACTTTCCTGGATGAAATCTGTAGATGAGTTTTCTGCTCCTTTACTAGCAGAAACAATTAGGAAAGGACGGGATGCTTTAATAGATAAAAACTGGGGGATGACCTCTACGACCGCTGATAGATTATCAAAAATCAGCAATCAACAAATAATGGAAATTGAAGAGTTTAAGATTGATGATTTGGTTAGCATTGAGTTGAATGTTTCAACTGATGAAGATCCTCAATATAAAAATCTTGATTCATTATCAACTGGACAGCAGTGTACAGCCTTATTACATATGCTTCTGCTTGATAATCAAGACCCGTTGCTGTTAGACCAACCTGAAGATAATCTCGACAATGCATTTATAGCAGAAAGAATTGTTACTCAAGTTAGAGATGCCAAGTTAACAAGGCAATTTATCTTTGCTACTCATAATGCAAACATACCTGTTTTTGGAGATGCAGAATGGATTGGTGTTTTAGAGTCAACCAACGAAAGTGCAACTTTACCAGTCCAGAATCAAGGCTCTATTGATCAGCAAAATATTCAAAACCTTGCTGCTAAAATTCTTGAAGGTGGCGAAGATGCCTTTAATCGAAGAAAAGAAAAGTATGGCTTTGAGTAAGGGCTAAATAACAAGTCGTTTAAAAGGACAAAAAACAGTTGGCTTTTTCTCCTTCGTCGCTAATTTTAGCCAACTATTTTATTGCCTCTTAACGAGGCGTTATAAAGCACAAGGAACGTATGAGTTTATCCATCGGTTGTTCTCCAAATGAACAAGTAGAGATCACTGTAGAAAAGTACCAACACTCTCCCAGTGGCGAGTCTTTTGATGATAACTGGCTTCTTTGCTCTGTTAGTGTTTCATTCGGAAGCTTTAGTGGTAAATTTTCTGCCAGTTTCCAAACCTATGATTTCGTTAAATTCTCTAAAGAAATACAAAAACTCTATTCTTGCTTAAAAGGTACAGCTACATTTGACAGCCTTGAGGGGCAACTTGAAATCAAATTAGTTGGGAATGGAAGAGGTGGAATAGAATTAGAGGGAAATTGCATGGACAGTGTTGGTGTTGGAAATGAGCTTAAATTCTCTAGTGGGTTTGATCAAACCTATCTCCAATCTATCATCGAAGACCTAGATGAAATTTTAAAGGGTTTTCCCGTACGTGCTTTATAACAAGCTAATTAATAAGGACAAAAAACAGTTGGCTGTTTTCGTTCCTCAACATTTTAGCCAACAATTTTTTGCCCATTATTAGGGCGTTAGCTCTCTATGGAAATGGAATGGAATGAATCAAGTCATTGAAAAAATAACAAAAAAGCGGCCTACTTGCCTAGAGGGTTTTAATGTTTCCTCGACCGATGCGGTTTTACCGACTAATTGGAATAATGGTGATTCATTCATAACCAAGCAAATTTCCTGTACCTGCGGTAACTCACAGTTGAAATTGCTAACTTATGAATTTATCGAAAAGAAAGGCTTTTTCAAAAAGCGGGAAATTGTAAAGAAATGCTCGCCAGTGTATGTTGAATGCCCAGAATGTAATAGTAACAAATTACTCTTCAACCCAGAGGTGCATGGTTGGAACGGTGAGCAGAATGAAAACAAACCGCAATTAGACTCTGTTGGTGCAGTCCCCTTTACGGATAAGGCTGGCAAAGTGTATGTCACCTATTCCTATCAAGGTACAGAAAACTACGAAGAAATGCTCGAAGATGATGAGCTTGATAATCCACAAGATTTCTTTGATACATTTACTGTTTACTTTGAAGAAACAGAGCAAAAGCTAAGTCTCGTAACAACCGACGAATGCGCGTAATCGAGAGCTAACAAGCCACTGAAGCGGGACTCGTAACAGTTGGCTCGGTTTCGCTTCGCTACACATTATAGCCAACTATTACTCGCTCCTTAGTGGAGCGTTACCATCGTCCGCTATTGGCTTAGCGGCCTATCGGATATCTCAAAACTAACAGGTATCGATCCCCCCGCTTAGATTCGCGCTGGAGAAATCGGCTTTTGTTGTGGAGTGTGTCATTGAGAGCGAGGCAGGCTGAAAGCGGTAATAAGCGAGTGAATAATTTCACTCGCGCCGCTTGAAGGCGACGAACTCTGTGAGGAGAGGGATTGCCGAGCTAGATTTATCAGTACAGGGATGTGCTGTTAAATCGCCTCCATGACTAAACGGAGCGTTTAACAAAACGCTGATTTCGTAAGCATTAGCGAATCACGGGCGCCTTGGGGTTCCAAGGGGCGGTTGGGGCAAACCGCCCTTTGGTTGCCGTCCCCGGCCTCTCGCTGGCTCAAGGCGTTCGCTTGCTAAAAATAGTCCACCGGACTATTTTCTTAACGCGCTCACCCAACGCGACAAGGTTTTTAAATTCACACCGCATTCGGCGGCCCGACAAAGGTTGTCAGGTTTGGGGAAACAAAAAAGGCCAATGCTTTCACATTGACCCTTTAAAACCGCATTAGTCGGCGTTCCCACGAACGATAACGCCGCGGTCGGCGTCTCGACGAACCAAAAGCGCCCTGTCGGCGCCCCGACCCGCATCACGCTGGCTTCAGCGCTGCCTTCTTCTCATTGTAGCCACGGATCAACTCATCCACGGTATCCTGACAGTATTCGCGAATACCCGAGACCAGCATGTGCTTCTCACCACGGCCAATTACTGCGCCATTTTCAATCAGGTCAAAGCGCAAGATGATCTTGCCGCGCTTGCCTTCATAGCTGAACTCGTGCTCTCCTTCGCGCAACTCGGGAGCGTGAGCATCAAGGGTGTCCATATGAATGCTCATGGACTCATAGATGATCATCGGGCGCGCCGGGTTAATCATCACCCCTTGCTTACCCATCAGCGGGATCACCACGTGTGGGAAGGCCTTACCCGAGAATTCCACATAGTTCCTGATCAGCGCGTTGGTCAGGGTCTTACAGGCACTGTTAGCGCCTTCACGAGCCACGCTCAAATAGCATTTGTCGCCATCTTTAATATCGAACTGGGCGCTGCCCTCTGGCATGCCCAGTTTAACGCCTTCGTCCACCATGTTGGCGAAGGTGAAGCGCATCTGCTCATTAATTCCGTACTTATCAAGTACCACTGAAAACAGTAAATCTCCTGGCACACAGAATTTTTTCGCTTCAACGTCATGAAGTGGATTGAAATCATCGGCCACGGCTTTGGCAAAACGACTGCCCTGTTCACGGGTGATACACACGTGGGTGCCAAAATCTTGATAATACTGCTCTAACATAGCTGCTCTACTTGAGTACAAAAAAACTGCGGCAGTGTAACAAAATTTACGCACTGAGAGGTCGTATCTGTTGCTTTTTCCTTTAAAAAGGCACAAAAAAGGCCACTTTGCGGGGCAAGGCAGCCTTTTTTCTTAGAGTGCGACCTAGTTAAAGTCGCGGTAGGCTTTTTCTAGCTTTTTCGCCTGCTTTTTCGACACACCAAGGTGCTCTAACGCCAAACGCAGGCGTGCACGGGACATGTCCGAACCCAGGATTTCCATGGCATCTAGCACGGAAGTTGACGACTTCTTGCCGGTAATTGCCACGAAAATAGGCTCAAGGAAGTCTTTAATCTTCAGCTCGTGGAAGGTCGCAACCTTTTTAGCAATGGCGAAGATTTCCGATTTTTCCCAATGGCGCAGCGTTTCCAGCTCCCAGATAAAGAATTGCAATGCCTGACGCACCACATCTTCTTCAACCTTACCATCGGTTAGCAGCGCCGGATCATAGTGCGGCATACCGGCAACAAAGTGCCCGGCCAGGTCAACCAGATCAGAAAGCGTATCGATACGGGCTTTCGCTTCCGGCAAAATGCGGCGCAGCATGTCGCCATTGTATTTCCAGTCAACGAAGCGCTGAATTAGTTGCTCGTCGCTGAAGTCTTCACGTAACCAGGTGCCATTCAGCCATTTCAGCTTCTCGATATCGAATACCGGGCCGCCCAGAGAAACGCGTTTCATATCGAAGTGCTCGATCATCTCTGCCAGGGTGAACTTTTCACGCTCGTCCGGCATCGACCAGCCCATGCGGCCCAAGTAGTTCAGCACCGCTTCCGGCAAGAAGCCCATTTCTTTGTAGTAGTTGATAGAGGTCGGGTTCTTACGCTTGGACAGCTTAGACTTATCCGGGTTACGCAGTAACGGCAGGTGACCCAGTACCGGCGCTTGCCAGCCAAAGTCTTCGTATAGCTTAAGCAGTTTTGGCGCCGAGTTGATCCACTCTTCACCACGGAAGATGTGGCTGATCTGCATATGGTGGTCGTCCACCACATTGGCCAGGAAGTAAGTCGGGAAGCCGTCTTGCTTCAACAGCACCTGCATATCAACGTTTTCCCATGGGATCTCAATCTCACCGCGCAGGTAGTCGTTAAATTTAAAGCTGCCTTCGGCAGGGATTTTCATACGGATAACGTAGGGTTTGCCCGCTTCCAGGTTTGCCTTCACTTCGTCGTCGCTTAGCAACAAGCCACGGCCATCGTATTTAGGGCGCAGGCCCTCGGCCATTTGCTGCTCACGCATTTCGTCCAGCTCTTCGGCGGTGGCGAAACAGTAAAACGCCTTGCCCTCTTCAACCAACTGGTGCGCATATTTTTTATATAGATCAGAGCGCTCAGACTGACGATAGGGGCCGAACTCGCCGCCCACATCCGGACCATGATCCCACTGCAGACCTAACCACTGCAGGCTGTCCATAATGGCTTGTTCCGACTCCGGCGTACTGCGCACCTGATCCGTATCTTCGATACGTAAAACAAACTCACCGCCTTGCTGCTTGGCAAAACAATAGTTAAATAGGGCGATATAGGCAGTGCCTAGGTGCGGATCACCGGTCGGTGACGGGGCAACACGGGTACGAACAGTCGTGCTCTGGGTCATGCTAGCGTCTCTTTCAATTAGCAACTAAAAATTTGCTGCAAATGCTAGCACAATGGCGGGTAATTTCGTAGAGGAAAACGCCGCGACAGGGCACCTGAGTGCGAGAAATTTCAGCACCCAGGGGAAATCTTGGAATCTTAAGGTTAAGCGGCAATTTTATCCAGATAGGCGACGATATCCGAAGATTCGTACATCCACTGCACCTGACCATCTTCTTCAATGCGCAAACAAGGCACTTTCACCTTGCCACCCTGCTCCGCCAGCTCCTGACGGTAGGCGTTATCGCCTTTGGCATCGCGGGTTTCAATGTTCAGACCGTTACGCTTAATAGAGCGGCGCACCTTTACGCAAAACGGACAGGCATGGAATTGATACAGTGCCATGTTGGCGGTCTGCGTATCCAGCTGTTGCTGCGCTTGCGGGTCGCGCTTTTTGCTGCGCGGGGTAAAGATAAAATTAAAGAATAAAATAATGCGGCCTAACAACCAGCGAATGACTTTCATAACAACTCTCATCACGACAAAATCAAAGGCGCGAGTGTATCACGCGGTTAAAATTGCGCCAAGGGAAGTGCACACCCCTGGCTCCTGTCGAAAGTTATTACCGAAAACGGCTGCTGTAAGCTGTCGCTAAGAGCTAATCCCGAAAGCTGACAAAGTCATCGCGATGGATCAGCATAGCGCCATTGTCATAGCCCAACACCTGCGCCTTAGACTGCTCCGGGTTCGCCAGCAGCTGCTGCAACTCCTCACTGTGATAACGGGCCACGCCCTTACCCACACTGCAGCCCTGACTGTCGAATACCTGCACCAGATCGCCGCGGCTAAACTCGCCGGCAAAACGGGCAATACCGACGATCAGCAAACTGGCGCCTTGCTGTCTGAGCGCCTTCGCCGCACCATCATCCACATAAATGGCTGCCTTGCTGATGGGGCCGGCCAACAGCCAACGTTTGCGGGTGTCTTTGGGTGCCGTCAGGCTGACAAAGCGGGTGCCCAGCTGCTGGGTTAAACAGTTGCTGATCACGTCCTCGCCATGACCGGCACTGATGATCACATCGACCCCGGCATGGCGGGCAATGCTCGCCGCCTCGATTTTCGTAGCCATGCCGCCGGTGCCCACCGCCGTGCCACTGCCACCGGCCAAAGCCTTAATGGAGTCATCGATATGACGAATTTCCGGGATCAGCTCGGCATCCGGGTTGGTACGCGGATCGGCGCTAAAAAGCCCGGGTTGATCGGTGAGCAGCAAGAGTTTATCGGCATCCGCCAATACCGCCACTCGGGCCGAGAGATTGTCGTTATCGCCCACCTTGATCTGCGCCGTCGCCACCGCATCATTTTCATTGATAATGGGCACCGCGCCCTCTTTTAACAACGCCATTAAGGTATCGCGGGCATTGAGATAGCGTTCACGATCATCGAGATCGGCGCGGGTTAACAGCAACTGCCCGACCGGCACATTATAAAGAGCAAACAGGGTTTGCCAGGTGTGTACCAACTGGCTTTGGCCTATGGCCGCCAGCATCTGTTTTTGTGCCAATGTTTCATTACCGGCGCTGCGCCCCAGTAATTCACGCCCTGCGGCCACGGCGCCGCTGGATACCAGCACGATACGGTTGCCGGCCTTTTGCAGCTGCACGCATTGGCGCACCAACTCCACCATGTGCGCCCTGTCCAGTCCCTGGCCGTTATTGGTAAGCACACTGGTGCCTAATTTGATCACTATGGTTTGCACCGTGTTTAGCCCTGTTGATAGTTAAAAGAAGTTCATTTTTACCCCAAGCTTGGGCGATTAAACAAGTTAAATTAATTCAACTGTGCTAGCATCGCCGCACATTTTCACCACACTAGTTATCTCTTATGCCAGCGAGCCTTTGCCTGATCATTGCCACCTTTTTATGGGGAAGCTCTTTTATCTCTTTAAAGTATGCAGTGGGAGTCTATGACCCGACTGTGGTGATTTTTTTGCGCATGCTCACCACCCTGGCGGTGTGCCTGTGCTTATGGCGTTTTGTAAAACGCTTTGAATACCAAAGTGGTGACTGGAAATACCTGCTGGGCATGAGTCTGGCCGAGCCCTGTTTATACTTTTTATTCGAAGGCCACGCCATGGAATACACCTCGGCGTCTCAGGCTGGGGTGATAGTCTCCTGTTTACCGCTGATCGTCGCATTCTTGGCCTTTTTTATGCTCAAAGAGCACATTAGCCGCGCCATTATCGTCGGCTTTACCCTGTGTATCGGCGGCAGTGTGCTGCTGACCCTGGTCTCGCCAAGCTCGGAGCAAGCGCCCAACCCCTTACTAGGCAACACCTTGGAATTCCTGGCCATGGTCTGCGCCGCCTTTTACACCGTGAGCGTAAAACGCCTGTGCAGCCGCTATGCGCCGCTTACGCTTATTGCCTTGCAGGGTCTGGCCGGCTCGATTTTCTTTGCGCCCTTTTTACTCTTTGTGGAAATGCCGCAGCAACACGACCCGGTGGCCTTTGCCCATATTCTTTACCTGGGCACCTTTGTTACCCTGGGCGGCTACGGCATGTATAACTATGCCATCAGCAAGGTATCCGTGCTGACAGCGGCGGCCTACTCAAACCTTATCCCCATCTTCACCCTGCTGCTGTCGGCCATAGTGCTGAGCGAGATCCTGACCCTGTGGCAATGGCTCAGCATCGCCGTGGTTTTTATCGGGGTGATGATAAGCCAGCGCCATCAAGCATTGGTGGTCGACCTCGACGAAGAGGATATCAGCGAGGCCGATACCAGCAAACGCAACTCGGTCCCGGCTACCGGCGAGTTAAAGGGATAACAGGTCACCAGATGCAGGCCGCTGGCTGCGGCGGCCTGAGTATCGCTTTGATGCACCACCTGTTTGCTGTCGATGCGATAACTCAGGGTGCGACCATCGCGCAGCGTCAGGCTTAATTCATCGCCCACCTGCACATGGCGTAAAAACGCGAAGTGAGTGTCGTTATGGGCGGCAATCACACTGGCGCCCTCACCTCCAAGCGGCCCAAAGGCCTCATCATGAGTTGGTGCAAACGCAAGATTACGGCCGCTGCTGCCGGCCAGCACAAAACGCTCCAGCGCCAAATGGGGCACACTCAATTTGGCCACCACATGGGTGTCGGCATAATACCAGGGCGGAATATTGGCTCCGGGCGCTGCCAGGCTTTGCTGCCAGGCCCGCTCAATAAACCATTGCGCCAACCAAGCCTTGCTCTGCATGTAGGCGCCCTGAGCAAAAAAGCTCGCCCCCAGCGCAAACAGGCCGATGGCGCCGTAGCGCCAATAACTTGTCCGGGCCGCTACTCGCTTTCCCTTAGCCATGAGCCTGTCCCCGCTCTCGTCTCAACCAAGCGGCCGTGCTTAACATCAAGAGTGCGCCCAATAATAAGTACCACAGGGATTGCCCGTCGGTTTGCGCAAAACGTTGCACCCGCTGGCCGCTGGCGACGTTATTGGCCACCTGCTCCTTATGCTGTGCCACGGTCGATGTGGCCACCTCTTCGACGGCAATAAAGGCGGTAAAGGGGCTAAGCAACTGGTGTTTCAGGGCCAAATCCAGCACCTGTGGGCGTACCGCTTCGGCCGGGTTATAAAGCAAGAGCGAGGCAATTTGCTGACGCGCCCACAAGCGGGCAATGGCTTCGCTGTGCGGATAGGTTTGACCGGTCTCGTGCATGGGCATGGTTAAGCGCAACGGTCCATGCTGGGTGTTGGCGTCGATATAAATATCCTGTTGCTGCGGCGCCAGTTTGATCGCCACCATCAGCGGCTCACCAAAGTAGAGATCCGGCAAGGGCTGCGGCCAATAGGACAATTCCTTGGCGCGCGCCGCGCTTAGGCGTACATCGCGCAGCGCCGGATTTTGCAGCCGTTCAAACAGGTCCTGCATCTGGGTTTTTACCTCGCTGCCATCGCTGATAAAGGTATAGCTGCCGCGGCCAACATGGGCGGCACGACGCATAAAGTAGCCATTGGGGGCACTGCCTATGCCCACGGTAAAGAGGCGGTTATCACCAAGTTGCCCCTGCACCAAATCAAACAGGGCTTGCTCGTTGCCGACGCTGCCGTCGGTTAAAAACACCACCTGACGCACATAGCTTGGATGCGTTTTACCATCGAGGGCCAAGTCCAGCGCCTGCGCCATTTCCGTACCGCCATCGGCCTGTAATTGATAGACAAAGCGCTCGGCATCGGCGCGGTTAAAGGCATTGGCCGCCACCGCCTGAGGGCGGAATAAGCGCGCACTGCTGTCAAAGTCGATAATGTTAAAACTGTCGTTTTCATCCAGGTTATCAAGTGCATAGAAAAGAGCCTGCTTGGCCGCATCCATGGAGCTGCCGTGCATGGAGCCGGAGCTGTCAATCACAAAGATAAGCTCACGGGCCAGGCGCTGCTGGGCGCTAAACTGGTCGCTTGGCGGCAACAGCATCAGCAGTCCATAGTCGCCGCTTTGCGCCGTTTGTCGAAAGAAGGCTGCCTGCGCCTGCTGACTCGGCGACACCTTGGCACGCAGCACAAAATCGCGATTCATGGCATCGTCACGTAATTGCACCCGGTAACGGCCAAAATCCGGATTACTCACCTGAGCCAGGTAGTGAGGCGTGCGGATCTGCTCCAGCTGCAAACCAAAATCTATCTCTATATCCAATTGCAGTAAGGGCTCACGCGAACTGTCGATAAAGTCCTGCTGCTGTGCCAGTTGCTCAACAAATTTAGGCGCCAGCCAGCCCTGCGCGCCATTATTGGTGGCGTTTGCAGTGGCTCGTAATTCTTCCAGGGCATGACTACGAGGATGATAGCGCGGTGTAAAGGTCATCGGCAGGCGCACGCTGAGCTCGGCATCGCGAAAACGGATCATTTCCTGATAACTCAGAGTGATTTCCACCCGCTCTCCGGGGCCAAGATTAGCAACCCGCGAGGAAAACATATTGGCGCGCTGCTGCTTTACCAAGGCCGCCCGTTTACCGGCACGCTGGGCGGCGCGATATTGACGCTCGGCCTGCTGCTTCTCGGCAATTTTACCCACTATGGTGCGCTCGCCGACCTTCATGGTCATGGCATGCACCGCGCTTTCGCTTGGCAGTGGAAACAGATACTGGGCGTTGACCGCAAAGGGGTGGCGATTTACAAACACCTGGGTCACCTGCACCTGGTTGATCAGCCCGGTGATCTGCATGGACGCTCGGGTACTCAAAAGGACGCCGGGCGCCACATTCGTTCCCTGAACATCGCTAAATTGCAGTTGTGCCTGGCCGCCGGAGAAGGCAATGGCATTGGCGGGGGTAAAGAAAATTAGGGATAAAAGGCTCACGGCGAGGGCTGTGAGCACTTTGTTAGGACAACTCAACATAATTTGGTCCTCGGGTTGCGGTGGCTTAGTTTTTCGCCATGCGGTTTTGCTGCGCACCGCGGGCCGTCAAGGTTACGCGACGATCAAAGAAGTTCGTTTCATATTCGTTACCATTGGCGACAATTTTCTGCTCACCTCGCCCTTCGGCGAACAGCTGAGTGGCGGCCACGCCTTGCTTTACCAGGTATTGCTGCACCGCATCGGCACGGCGCTGAGACAGGTCTAGATTCGCTTGCTCATCCCCTTGCACATCGGCATAGCCATTAAGGTTAAGGTTTAAGTCCGGCTTGCGCTTAAGGATCTGCGCAAGGTGATCCAGCTGCTCGGCAAAGTGGGGTTCGATGTGCGCCGAGCCGGAGCGAAACTGCACCGTCATGGCTAAAAGGTTGTCGATACGGGCTTGCTCTAAACGATTTTGCTCATCTTCCAGGGCGTTGATTTGCGCAGTCAGCGCGCGGTTTTGCTGCAAAGTACTGTGCAACTGTTGCTCCGTGTCCTGGTATTGGCTCAGCTGCACTTGCTGTGACTTGATGGTGCTGTACGCCGCTTCCTTTTCGCCGATAATGCCGCCGATAAAGGCTCCGGCAAAGGCACCGATAGGGCCGCCAACAATGGCCCCTACCGTGGCACCGGCGCCCAGACCCCAGGCGGTTTCCGTGGCCAGCTCTTTTTGCTCTTTTGCCATCGCTGGCGCCGCTACCAAAGTTGATACTAATGCAGTTACTAAAATGTGTTTTTTCATCGTCGTCATCCTTCAATTCTTAATGGGTTGGGGCAAGAACAGAAGTGGTTGCTTCCTCGCCTTGCTTGGTAGTTATTAAAACAAGGCACAGTGGCAACAAAGGGGCGCAAAAATGGAAAAACAGAGGGCAATTATGGCAACAAAGTGGCAAGCCTGAGCGCCAACTTAACAGGCTTTAAAACAGGGAGTTAAAGCATAGAAAGAAGTTGTAGGTCGGGCTTTCAGCCCGACAAAAGAGCAACATTGGTTAAATTTGTCGACGCAAAGCATCGACCTACAAGGCTAAAGCCTCGCCCAAAGTACCAAGCGACAAGGTGCAAACACTCGGCCACAGCACCTGTAACTGGGCGCTAAAGCGCTGACTGTCACCACTGGTGAGTAAACGTACTCGACCCGGCGTTGCGCTGGGCTCCGTTCCTAACTGCGTTTTTAACTGCGTTCCTAACTGAGAGCTTGGCGCTAAACGGCGCTGCAATTGCAAGGCCACCGCCTGCTCGGTGGTGATAAGGCTGACACCTTTAGGCAGAATGCGTCTTAGCAAGGGGGCAATAAAGGCGTAATGAGTGCAGCCCAAGACCAGCACATCCACACCCTGGCTCAGTAGAGGCTCACAATAACGACGCAATAGTGCCTCCGTGTGATCACCGTCGAGATGCAGGGCTTCTATGGTCGCCGCCAATTCGGGGCAAGGTTGAAAAACAATGCGCCCCAGGTCTTCGGCCTGTTGCCGGCACAGGCGCTGAAAGCTCTGCGACGCTATGGTACTGGGGGTGGCCAGCACGCCAATAACACCACTTTTGCTTTGCTGCAATGCGGGTTTCACGCCGGGTTCGACGCCAACTATAGGTAAAGAGTAATGCGCCCGCAGTGAGCCAATGGCCGCCATGGTGGCGGTATTACAGGCCACCACCACCGCCTTGGCGCCCTGGGTCGCCATATAATCGACTATGGCATGGCAGCGCCCGCGTATTTCGTCCTGCGTTTTACTGCCATAGGGCATAAAGCCGGAGTCGGCGATATAAAGCAGGTCTTCGCTCGGCAGCAACTGATGCACCGCCTGGGCCACGGCAAGGCCGCCGACGCCGGAGTCAAAAATACCTATCGCTTGCTTATTCATGGACGAGTTACGCATTATCTGGAGGGTAAACCTTTGGATGGCAAATTTTAGGGCCTTTGACGGTCAAAGCCAAGTCCAATCACGGCATCCCCCTCTTTCCTCTCGCACGCCTTCGGCAGAACCTTCGGTATAACCTTGCCTAAATGCCAATAGCTGCTAAAAATTAATGCTTACCGCGCGTAAATTCAAAGAGTAATACGCATTCCATTTTCATAATCAAACACCGCATCAGGGAGAGTCCCCAATGAGTAAGGATGTATATATCACGGTTCGTATTAATGATAAGTGTCAGCCCATAGACCGCGGCGACACCTATGAAGACCCATTGGATGAGGTATTGCAGCGACTGCAATTGGGGGAAGTCACGGGTGCCGGCACCCAGCTTAACGCAGAAAACCAGATTGAGTATTGTGAGCTTGACGTCTTGGTCAGCGGCGATATCGACCAGGCCAAGCGCGCCATTATCGACACCCTGGAGGGGATCGGTTTGCCCAAGGGCTCTAAGCTGTTTATTGACCGCGACGAATTTGCCATCGGCAATCATGAGGTGCTGGCCCTGCATTTCGATAACCTCACCCTGCCCGAGACCATTTACGAGCAACACGATATCAACGATGTGCTCGCCGAGGTTGAAACCCTGCTGGCCCACAGCGGCAAACGCAATTGCCACAGCAGCACCCATCACGAAACCATCGTCTACTATGGCGGCCCCTGCTTTACCACCATGGAGCAGCGCATCCTCGACTATGTGCGCCAACATCCGCTGTGCCAAAACGGCAGGATCACCCAGGCGGCGTAAGTTACTAGGATTGAATTAAAAAGGGTGACGCTTAGGTCACCCTTTTTATTAATCTTGTCTTTTGTGGGAAAGCCTAACAATACTGCCCACAGGCGAAGCCGCAGCTCCACGCATATTGGAAGTTGTAGCCGCCGAGCCAGCCGGTGACGTCGGTGACTTCACCGATAAAGTACAGGCCAGGGGCTTTTTTCGCTTCAAAGGTTTTTGAGCTGAGCTCATCCGTATCCACGCCGCCTAATGTCACTTCGGCGGTGCGATAGCCTTCGGTGCCATTGGGTTTGATTTGCCAGTTGTGCAGGTAGTCATGCAGCGCGGCAATTTGGCCGTGGGTCAGCTGATTGATATTGGCCTCAGGAATGGCCTTGGTGTCGTGCAGCATTTCCACAAAGCGCTTAGGTAAAATAGTCGCCAAGGCATTTTTCAATGACTTTTGTGCGCTTTGCTGACGTTGTTGTTCTAACCATTCGGTGATGTTTAGGGTAGGAAGTAAGTTAATACTCACTGCCTGCCCTGCGCGCCAAAATGAGCTGATTTGCAAAATGGCCGGGCCCGATAAGCCGCGGTGAGTAAAGAGAATATTCTCGCGAAATTGGGTACCGCACTCGCTTGTCACCAGGCAATCGACGCTGATGCCCGAGAGGCCATCAAAACGGTCTTTATCATGCTGGTGCAGGGTAAATGGCACCAAGGCAGCCATGGTAGGCAACACCTTTAAGCCGAACTGCTCGGCAATTTTATAACCGATTGGCGTGGCGCCGAGTTTTGGCATGGTAAGGCCACCGGATGCCACTACCAGGGATTCACATTCATAGGTGTGCGTGCTGGTTGTTACTATGTAGCCTTGCTCGGTTTTTTCCACACTGATGACTTCGCTGCGCAATTGTACGCTTACGCCCGCCCATTCACATTCGGTCATAAGAATATCGACGATGTCTTGAGCGCTGTTATCACAGAACAATTGGCCGAGGGTTTTGTGGTGGTATTGCAGGCCGTGGCGGTCGACCAGGTCGATAAAGTCGCGCTGAGTGTAGCGACTCAAGCAGGATTTTACGAAGTGCGGGTTGGCACAGAGGTAATTTTCGGGGCTGGCATTTTCGTTGGTGAAGTTACAACGACCACCGCCGCTGATCAGGATCTTACGGCCGGGCTTTTTGCCCATATCGACCACCACTACATCGCGGCCACGGTAACCCGCTTGCGCTGCACACATTAAACCCGCAGCACCGGCACCAATAATCACCACATCTTTTTTAATCACAACATCACCCCTAGAAAAACCGCCGCTATTCTACCAAGCCAGGGCCGACAAAGATATTTACCCGGGTTAATTAAACGCGCCGAATGCCAGACAAGAGCACCGAATTTAAACGCAGGTTGAATTGCACCCAAAGCAACAATAGAACAAAAACCAGCCAACCAAAACTAAACCAAAAGTATTAATGGAAACAAAAATAAAGGTACTAAGTGATTAATTTTAACCGTATATACGGCCAGATATAACAACTTGTACCTCTTTTATTTCCAAAAGTTATTACAAAAATATTAACAAATAATTTACCATCCTCTGCGAAGTGTACCATTTGGGTACAAACTAAAAATAAATGGGGACTCTTATGACAACTAGAAAAACACTCCTCGCGCTAGCAATCCCGATAGCTATTAGCTCATCGGCCCTCTACGCGAATGACATTCAAGAAGTGACGGCGCCGCAACAGGCAACACTGGCACAAACTCAGGCCAAGCTAAAAGGCCAATCGCCATTAACCACGCGCTTTATCATCAAGTACAAAGACAACGCCGAGCTAGGCACCAGTGCTGCGACCATGCCAGGCAATGGCAAGGCGCGTGCAAAGAAATTTGTTGATGGCTTTAAAACCAATCGTGGCCAGGCTCGCGCTCAATACGTGCGAGAAATGGCCCTGCAAAATCACCACGTGATCCGTACAGATAAGAAATTATCGGCGCAAGAAGCAAAGCAGTTCATGCAAGACATGGTTGCCAGCGGCGAAGTGGAATACATCGAAATCGACCAGATGTTAAAGCCGTTCGCCACACCGAACGACCCACGCTACGGCGATCAGTGGCACTACTATGAAGCGGCCGCAGGCATCAACGCACCAGCGGCATGGGACTCAGCAACCGGTGCCGGTGTAACCGTGGCCGTGCTTGATACGGGTTACCGCCCACACGCCGACTTAAACGCCAATATCCTCCCTGGTTATGACATGATCTCCGACACCTTCGTTGCCAACGATGGCGGCGGTCGCGATAACGACGCCCAGGATCCGGGTGATGCCATTACCGCAAACGAGTGTGGTTACACACACGGTGCACAAGGTTCAAGCTGGCACGGCACTCACGTAGCGGGTACGGTAGCGGCCGTTGCCAACAATGGCGAAGGGGTAACGGGTGTTGCCTATGACGCCAAAGTTGTGCCGGTTCGTGTACTGGGTAAATGTGGTGGTTTAACATCAGACATCGCCGATGCCATCGTATGGGCATCAGGTGGTTCGGTATCGGGCGTACCAGCCAACGCTAATCCAGCGGATGTGATCAACATGAGTCTAGGTGGCAGCGGTTCATGTAGCTCTACTACCCAAAACGCCATCAACCAGGCACGTGCCAACGGCACTGCGATTGTTATCGCCGCCGGTAACGACAACGACAATTCGGCAAACTACAACCCGGGTAACTGTAGCGGTGTAATCAACGTGGCCTCGGTTGGCCGTAACGGTGGTCGAGCCTACTACTCAAACTATGGTTCAAACATCGATGTGGCGGCACCGGGTGGCGCACAAAGCTTCGCTAACGACCCTGAAGGTATCTTATCTACCCACAACTCGGGCTCAACCTCACCTTCAAGCGACAGCTACCACTACTCGCAAGGCACCTCTATGGCGGCGCCTCACGTAGCGGGTGTGGCTGCACTTATCAAACAAGCTAAACCCACGGCGACACCGGATGAAATAGAAAGCATCCTGAAGTCGACCACCAAGGGCTTTAGCGCAACCTGTACCAGCTGTGGTACCGGTATCGTTGATGCGGCGGCTGCGGTTGCTCAGGCAAGCGGCGGTACACCACCACCCAGCAGTGGCAATGAGCTGACACCAGGCACGGCAGAAACTGGTTTAAGCGGCGCAGCCGGCTCTGAAACAACCTACACCATGACGGTACCTTCGGGCGCCACTAACGTGACCTTCACCACCAGCGGTGGCAGCGGCGACCTGGACATGTATGTTAAGGCGGGCAGCGCGCCAACCACATCAAGCTATGATTGCCGTCCATATGAGAACGGTAACAACGAAACCTGTAGCATCGACAACCCAACGGCGGGCACCTACTACGTGATGCTGCGCGGTTACAGCGCCTACAGCAATGCATCGCTATTGGGTGAGCTAACTACCTCAGGTGGCGGCACGGGCACCGGCGGTGGCGGTACCGTATCCGATATTTCAGCATCGGCGGGTCAGTGGAAACACTACACATTGGAAGTGCCTGCGGGCATGAGCACCTTGGATGTCAACATCTCCGGTGGTACAGGTGATGCCGACCTATTTGTTCGCTTTGGCGCACAGCCTACGGCAAGCAGCTATGACTGTCGTCCATATAAAGGCGGCAACAACGAAAGCTGTAGCTTTAGCAACCCACAAGCGGGTACCTGGCATATTAGCCTTAATGCTTACCAGACCTTCTCTGGTGTGACATTAAACGCGCAATATAACCCTTAGGATATTCTCCTACCCAGCAAAAAGGCCGCGCTATGCGGCCTTTTTTATGCAAGCAAAACGAACCCTTATTAAAATTAAAGGTTCGCCAGTACATGCTCGGCTTTAGATACTTCAAACTGCTTGTCTTCTTCCACAAACAGCTGGGTAACCACGCCATTGTCTACCACCATGGCATAACGCGTTGAACGCACGCCACCGAAGTCACCCGTGTCTTTATCCAGCCCCAGAGCCTTGGTAAAGCTGGCATCGCCATCGGCCAGCATACGTATACGATCGGCATTCTGGCTCTCGCCCCAGGCCTTCATAACAAAGGCATCGTTCACCGACACACACATGACTTCGTCAACGCCTTTTGCTGCAAACTCTTCGCGCAGAACAACAAAGCCGGGTAAGTGCGCCGCCGAGCAGGTCGGTGTAAAGGCGCCGGGTACGGCAAACAGCACCACTTTTTTATTGGCGAACAGCTCGTCGGTAGTGAAATGGCTCAGCCCCTGCTCGCCTAGTTGCGTCAGGCTCGCGGCTGGAATTTTTTGACCTTGGGCAATCATAATAAACTCCTTCTGGGTTAGGGTCTGTTGACCTTTGTTGTTTGTTTCTGCAGCAGTTTGTAGTGAATTTATACAAGGCGGCACATGTGTGGTGTAGTTATTCTACATGAACATGTAACAACACAGTAGAAATGCGCTACAAGCGCTGCCCTACGGGTTCATCTAAACGCATCCTGCTCTGTGTTGCTCGCTATGAACATAGAATAACTATGCACCATAACGAGCGTCGTGACCAGAATGCGTTTAGATTGAACATAAAGTAAACCGCAAAGATAAACAGACCCTATATAATCAGGGTAGATCTTGGGCCATTATCACGCTTTTAAACCCAGACTTTCGCGAATTGTCTGCATTTGTTGCTGCAAGCTTTGATAAATGCCCTTCACCTTGCTGTCGGAGCTCTCGATTTGCGTCTGCATTGCCTGCATCGATGACTCAAACTCACTCAGCATTTCCTGCTGACGCTGGGCGTAATCGGTGGCCTGTGCCGCCACCTCATTGGCCTGGGCGGCACTTTGCGATACGTCTTCGGCGGTGCGTTTAAGCTCCTGGGCATTATCCGTTTGCGTTTGCGCCTGAGTCGCCAGCTCGCCGATGTTTTGCGACACCCGCTGCGAATGACCACTGAGCTCGCCGAGCTGGGCATGAATATCGCCCAGCGATTGTTGTGTTTGCTGCGCCAGTTTACGCACCTCATCGGCGACCACGGCAAAACCGCGGCCATGCTCGCCGGCCCGCGCCGACTCGATGGCGGCGTTGAGTGCCAGCAGGTTGGTTTGCTCGGCAATATTGTTGATCACATCCAACACCTTGGACACATCGTCCACGCCGGCCAGCAACTGACGCAGGCTCTGCATGCCATCGTCGATGCGCTGCTCCGTGGTTGCCGAAGCATGCAACATGGCCTCGGCAACACTCACGCTCTGCGCCATGGACGCATGGGTCTGCTGGGCATTGGCCGCCACCTGGGCATTCACGCTGTTAACGTCGTCCCCCAGGTGCTGCACCTGAGTCAACAGGCTTTGACTATGGCCGGCCAGTGCCGTACTTTGCTCCGCACCCTGACTGATGTGTTCCAGGTTTTCACTCATTTCCCGCATAAACTCGTTGATCACCTGCAGCATTTGCTGTCGGGCCTGAGCTTGTGCCTGCTGGCGCTGCAGCAGTTGATTAAAATAGGCGGCGATTTCCCCCACCTCGGTGTGGGCATTTTTACTGATGATGGGCGCCGGCTCGTTGCTGTCGAGCAAGTCAGCAAAGCCATCACGAAGCTGGCGCAAGGGGTTCAGCACCTGAGAGCGCTGCAACAAATACACCGCCCCCGCCAACAGCAATAAGCCACCAATCGCCGCACCAAAGAAGAAAAGTACACGGGTTTTCACCGCCTCCTGCTCGGCTAACAACTGCTGCTCGGCAGCCACCACCACCTCGGCAATGGCCGCCACTTCGGCGCGTAACTGCTGCATGCCTTGCTGGCGCGTTTGTCCCTGCTCTAAGGTGCCTTGTAAATCGCGAGGAAAACGCTTCGGCCAGGAGCGGATCTCCGCTTTAATTTCAGCGGCCAGATCTTCGGGCTCGGCGTCAAAGAACAACTCGTCTTCATCAACCTCACTCATCACTCCCAGGTTATCCAGAGCCTCGATGTCTGCGGCCAAGGCATTGAGTTGTGCCAGCGCCTGATTGACGTTTGCTTCTTTTTCACTGCTGTAATCCTGATACAGGGCCTGAGTGGCCAGACTCAAGGTCAGCACGCTTTGATAATAATCGCCGGCTAGGGCGATATATTCGGTGGCTAAGGCGCGCTTGTCGGGCTGCGCCTGACGGGCATAATTAAGCAGGGAATTGGCCGAGCCGGCCATTTGTCTAAGGGCATTGTCCAACAATGCACTGCTGTTACCCGAGAGTTTACCCAGGGCACGGTAATCCCCTTCTATGCCTTTAACCAACTGGGTTAACAGCGGCGCAAGCTGTTGCTCCAAGATTGGGGATAAGCCGGGGAGTTGCTCCGTTTGCATGCGCTTCAACCTATGCTCGGCATTGAGCAGGTACTGGGCATCGCCGGCACTTAGGTAGTCTTCAATGTCCGCGGTCAGCGCTAGGGTGATGTCGTTTTTGAGTAAGCCGTATTGGCTGCTTTGCTGTTCCAGGGTTTGCAGAGTTGCAAACGCCCACCACAGGGTCGCTACCAGCATTAAACTGGCCAAAGAAAGCAGTAACGCGAGCAATCGCGTAAAGGTTGAGACGCGCATGCCTATCTCTTAGGTCGATAACAATGCGCGTAGAATATTAATTATTTATGACAAGGATATGAAAATAATACAAAAATAAGATATTACCTAATTCGAAAACAGGTTATTTCATGGCCGCATTCACGTACACATCGAAACGGTTTTTCTTGGTCTTGATCTGAGTGCTGGGAGTGTGTTCGTTTAAAAACGGCGCATAATCCGGGCGTTTAACCACCACCCTTTTGCTCGCCAGTTGCAGCGCCGGCGTCAGCAGATCATCGGCATCGCCGTCATCCCCCACCAGGGATTGGAACACCCGCATTTCCTTTTTGACCAAAGCGGATTTTTCCCGATGCGGGAACATAGGGTCAAGATACACCACATCAACTTCCCCCTCGGAAAGGGGTTGCTTCTCTAACAGCACGTGGCTGCTGCCATGATGCAGGTGCATGCGCTCCTTCATCCAGGGGCCGATTTCCGTATCCAGGTAGGCGCGTTCCAGGCCATCATACAGCAAGGCCGCAACCACTGGGTGGCGTTCAAAAAGGGTGACCTTGCAGCCGAGCGAAGCCAGTACAAAAGCATCGCGGCCAAGTCCGGCGGTGGCGTCGAGCACATGGGGCGTGGCGCCCTTATTCAGGCCGACGGCCTTGGCAATAGCCTGGCCTTTGCCGCCACCAAACTTACGGCGGTGAGCCGCGGCACCTTCGACAAAGTCGACGCGAATAGGCGTGAGCTTGGGCTCGTCACGCTTGCATAAGGCCAATCCCAACTCATCGTATTGCAGGTAAAATTGCTCATCGAGTGGACATTCATCCAACTTAAAGCGCTGGCTTAGGGTATCGCAATAGGCTTGCGCGGTATCGATACGGCAATAGATGTGCACGACTTTCTCCGTGGAAATGGCTGTTGAGGGGTATGATATCAGGAATTTTTAGCCGCACCGATCACTTAAATACAGTGAAAAGTGCGGCTAAATATTTGGCTACGCCATTGGCAATGCTTTCGGCATAGCCTTAAGCAACAATGCCACTGTGACGCAGCAGGGCATCCACGCTTGGCGCACGGCCACGGAAACGCTCAAACAACACCGCAGGCTCCTCCGAGCCACCCTGCTCAAGGATATGGGTTAAGAAGGCACGGCCGGTGTCTGCGTTAAAGATCCCTTCTTCCTCAAATTTAGAGAAGGCATCGGCCGAGAGCACTTCCGCCCATTTGTAAGAGTAGTAACCAGCGCTGTAGCCACCCGCAAAAATGTGGCTAAAACTATGCTGGAAACGATTAAAGCTTGGCGCCTTAACAACCGACACCTGCTCACGCACGCAATCGAGAATGGCCTGAATTTCGCTGCCCTTGCTCGGGTCGTAGTCCGCATGAATATGAAAATCAAACAAGGAGAACTCAAGCTGACGCACCATCTGCATCGCCGACTGGTAGTTCTTCGCCGCCAATAGTTTATCCAACAGCTCCTTCGGCAAAGGCTCATGAGTTTCATAATGACCCGAGATAAAGGCCAGCGCCTCCTGCTCGTAACACCAGTTTTCTAAAAACTGACTTGGCAGCTCCACCGCATCCCAGGCGACACCGTTAATGCCGGCAACGGCGGCGGCGTCTACCTGAGTCAGCATATGGTGCAGACCATGGCCAAACTCATGGAACAGGGTAACCACTTCGTCATGGGTAAACAGCGCCGGCTTATCGCCCACCGGACGGTTAAAGTTACACACTAAGTAGGCCACTGGCGTTTGCAATTGTCCGCCTAAACGCACCTTGCGGCCCATGCAGTCGTCCATCCAGGCACCGCCGCGTTTGTGCTCACGGGCATAGAGGTCGAGGTAGAAACGGCCACGCAGGGTATCGCTGCTGTCGTAAATCTCGAAAAAGCGTACGTCTTTATGGTAGGTATCAAATTCTTTTTGCTCTTCAACACGAATGGCAAACAGCTTTTCAACGGTTTTAAACAAGCCGCTCAGAACCCTGTCTTCGGGGAAATACGGACGCAGCTGCTCGTCGCTGATGGCATATTTTTCCTGCTTTAGCTTTTCGCTGTAATAGGCATAGTCCCAGGCTTCCAGCGCCGTTACACCGTGAGTTTGCTCGGCATAGGTGCGCAGCTCCTCTAAGTCTTGTTGCGCCTGCGGCTTAGACTTGGCGGCCAGGTCGTTGAGGAAGCCAAATACCTGCTCCGTTGAGTCAGCCATCTTGGTTGCCAGTGACTTTTGGGCATAGTTTTCAAAGCCTAACAACTGCGCCAGTTCATGACGCAATTTAAGCTCTTCGTCCATAATGGCACTGTTGTCATATTCGCCGGCGTTAGGGCCCTGATCTGAGGCGCGGGTAACAAAAGCGGTGTAGGCTTCTTCACGTAGTTCGCGGTTATCCGCATGGGTCATGATCGGCAGGTACGAGGGAATATCTAGGGTAAACAACCAACCTTCTAATTCTTTGCTTTGGGCGGTGTGTGCCGCCAGGTCTTTTGCCGACTCGGGCAAACCGGCCAGCTCACTCTCATCGGTGATATGCTTTTGCCAGGCCAAGGTGGCATCCATTACATTATTGCCGAACTTGGCGCTGAGCTCACTCAGGCGACTGACGATTTCGCCGTAGCGTTTTTTATCCTTGTCATTCAATGCGATGCCCGATAATTTGAAATCACGAAGGGCGTTATCTATGACCTTCTTTTGCGCCTTGCTTAGGCGAGTGTATTCATCGCTGTTGGCCATTGCCGTATAGGCATCGAACAGACCCTGATGCTGGCCCACAAAGGTGCTGTATTCGCTCAACAGCGGCAATACCGCGTCGTAAGCTTCGCGCAGCTCAGGGGTGTTTACCACCGAGTGCATATGGGAGACGGGTGAAAATAAGCGGCCCAGTTTGTCATCAGCCTCTTCCAGAGGCATCACCAGACCTTGCCAGGTAAAATTCTGCGCTTCAAGAACCTGGGCTATGGTGTCTTTACATTCTTTGATGCCATGCTCGACGGCCGGTTGCACATGCTCGGGCTTAATTTTTGAAAACGGCGGCAAGCCTTCGAGGGCGATCAAGGGGTTAGTCATAACTGAGTCTCATAATACGATTAATACCTACATTCTTGGGGCAATACGGCAAAATACAAGTGCAGATCAGCGCCTTCATTTCTGCTATGGTATGGCAAACCAAATATGACAGTAAAAGTTCATAGGAATAAACAACATGTCTCAACACTTTGATTATATTTGCATCGGTGGCGGCAGTGGTGGTATCGCCTCGGCTAACCGTGCCGCCATGCGCGGTGCCAAGGTGGCCCTGATTGAAGCCACTCACCTGGGCGGCACCTGCGTAAACGTAGGTTGCGTACCGAAAAAAGTAATGTGGCACGGCGCCC
The DNA here is from genome assembly GCF_002964705.1 of Pseudoalteromonas sp. T1lg75. GTDB lineage: Bacteria > Pseudomonadota > Gammaproteobacteria > Enterobacterales > Alteromonadaceae > Pseudoalteromonas. The sequence goes on from NZ_PQCD01000062.1 coordinate 321,964, forward strand.
AAATTGCCGAAGCCATTAAACTCTACGCACCGGATTATGGCTTTGATGTTGAGCTAAAAGACTTTAACTGGCAAAAACTGGTGGAAAGCCGCGAAGCCTATATTGGCCGCATCCACCAGGGTTACAATAAATACCTGGCCAGCAATGGCGTTACCGTGATCAATGGCTTTGCCAAGTTTGTCGATAACAAAACCGTTGAAGTGAATGGCGAGCACTACAGCGCCGACCATATTCTTGTGGCCGTCGGTGGTCGCCCGACCATTCCTAATATTCCCGGCGCCGAGTATGGCATCGACTCTAACGGCTTCTTTGAATTAAACGAGCAACCCAAGCGCGTTGCGGTTGTTGGCGCCGGCTATATCGCCGTGGAAATTGCCGGTGTATTAAATAGTTTGGGCACAGAGACTCACCTCTTTGTGCGTCGCCATGCGCCGCTGCGCACCTTTGATGGCATGCTGGTTGACACCCTGGTCGAGGTAATGAAAAAAGAAGGCCCGACCCTGCACACCGAGTGCTCACCGAAAGAAGTGGTTAAAGAAGCGGATGGCAGCCTGACTCTGCACTTCGAAAATGGTCACAGCCAGAATGTCGACCAGGTGATCTGGGCCATTGGCCGCACGCCGACCACGGATGCCATTAATATTGCCGCGGCGGGTGTGGAAGTGACCGAGTCTGGTTATGTGAAAGTCGATGAATATCAAAACACCACGGCCGAAGGCGTGTATGCGGTGGGCGATATTATCGAAGGCGGCATCGAGCTGACGCCGGTGGCGGTTAAGGCTGGCCGTATTCTTTCCGAGCGCCTGTTTAATGACGAGCTGCCGAATGATATGAAGATGGACTATAACCTGGTTCCTACCGTGGTCTTTAGCCACCCGCCCATCGGTACCATAGGTCTTAGCGAAGAGCAAGCCATTGCCGAGCACGGTGAGGAAAATATCAAGGTGTACACCTCAAACTTTGCCGCCATGTATACCGCCGTGACCCAGCACCGTCAGCCCTGTGCCATGAAGTTGGTATGCCTGGGCAAGGAAGAGAAGATAATCGGCCTGCACGGCATCGGCTTTGCCGTGGACGAGATGATCCAGGGCTTTGCCGTGGCGATGAAGATGGGCGCAACCAAGGCCGACTTTGATGCGGTGGTGGCGATACACCCAACAGGCTCTGAAGAATTTGTGACCATGAGATAGAAAGGCTTGGGCTATCATCCCTGATGGTACGCCCGGCTCGACATTCTTGTCTCGCGTTCAAGCCTAAAAGAGCTACGCGCTCTCGCTCTTCGAGCAGCTTTCACCCAACAGGCTCTGAAGAATTTGTCACCATGAGATAAGAGTGCGTGAACAATTCACCTAAAAAAAGGGCCACTAGGCCCTTTTTTTATCTTAAGAAATCTTTCCTGCCCCAGCCACCATTCCCCTTAACCTCGTTCCTTTTCCGCCAGATAACTCCCCAGCACTAAACGCAGTTCATTTACCGTTGCCTCGACGCTGCTCGGCTCGAGCAAATATGCTTGCTGCATGGTACCAGCGGTGATGTTCTGGACCATAATCGCCAGAAATTGACTGTCTTGTGGCGATAAATCCGGGTTACGCAAGGCCACTATCTTGGTCATAAAGAGAATAAATTCGGAGTTTTTATGAGGCTGACGCACTTCTTGCACAACCGGTAAATAATCGCCGTGCTGCCACACATAATTGGCAAAGGGCAGCAACAACTTATCAACCAGCTCATAGGGAGACAGGGTTAACCACAGCTGATCATCCACCTCTTCCAGGGTACGCACAATATCGCCGATAGACTCTTCGTGTCGCTCGAACAAGGCCTTGAGTACCGCATCCCGGTCGGAGAAGAAATGATAAAGGGAGCCGATAGAGGTGTGTGCCATTTTCGCCAGGTTTTGCATGGTCAAGTTTGCCAATCCATCCGCTTCAATTATTTTGGCGGCGGCATCTAGTAACATTTGCACACGGCGAAATCCCCTTTCCTGCTGGGGAGTGCGTAGGGCTGTGTTTTTAGCATTCGAATTTGTCATAGACTCTTTTACTGACTTGGGTCCTGCTGAACATTAAAAACATTTGAGCACACCCAGGCGATGAAAAACAAGAAAATTAGATGACATCCTCTAGTTTTAAAACTAGAATGCTTCCTCTATTTTATTACTCTAGTTGCGAGCAATGCGTTATGAGTATCTGGTACCTACTTTGCCTGCTGTCGACCCTGGCAGTGTTAATCGCCTTCAGTAACCAGTTTCTGGTGAAAACTCAGCCCACCATTGCCATCACGGCAGGGTCCTTGTTGATGTCGATGTTGCTTATTCTCGCCGGTAAGGTCTTTGGTACCGACGCCACACAGGAACTCTTTAACTTGGTTGCCGAAATAGATTTTAAGCAATTTCTACTGGATGGCGTTCTGGGGGTGTTACTCTTTGCCGGAGCGCTGGAAATTGACCTTAGGGTGATGAAAAAGCAACGCAAAGAAATAGCCGTCCTGGTGCTGTTTTCAACCCTGGTCTCTACCTTTATCGTGGCTTATCTTAGTTATCAGTTACTGGGCTTTATGGGTTGGCCCGTGCCCTTTATCTACTGCTTGCTTTTTGGGGCGCTGATCAGCCCTACCGACCCCATCGCCGTGCTGGCCATCATCAAGCAAATGAAGGCGCCGGAAAACATTTCCATTCAGGTAGAGGGCGAGTCGCTGTTTAATGACGGTGTCGGCCTGGTGCTGTTTACCACCATTTTAGCCGTGGCCTTGTCGGGCACCGCGCCGACCGCAGCCGGGGTTGCCCACCTGTTTTTGGTCGACGCTATTGGCGGCATCGCCTTTGGCCTGGTACTCGCCTTCGTCTCCCATGTACTGATCATAAAAAGCCGTGAAGCCAATATTCGCCTGCTGCTCACCATCTGTATTCCCACCGCCGGCTTTGCCACCGCGAATCTGCTCGGAATATCCGGGGCCTTGGCCATGGTGGTCAGTGGTATCTTTATTGGTAATGTAACCCGAGGAAAAGCGGCGACCATGTCGCGCTACACCAGCGTTCGCAACGTTCGTAACTTCTGGCATGCCATCGAAGGCGCCTTAAATGCGCTCTTGTTCCTCTTGATTGGCCTGCTGTTAGTCACCCTGCCCTTTACCTGGGAAGAAATAAGCATTGGCTTACTCATGATACCCATTGTCCTGCTGGCGCGTTTTATCAGCGTATCGCTGCCCTACCTCGCTTTTCGCCGCTTCCGCCAGTACGATGTGAATGCGGTGCGCATTCTCACCTGGGGTGGCTTGCGAGGCGGACTTGCGCTGGCGATGGCGGCCTCCATTCCTGCGGGCCAGGCCGTAGTTAATGGCACGGATATTAAAACCCTGTTGGTGACCTTAACCTACGTGGTGGTGATCTTCTCCATTATTGTTCAGGCGTCCACCATTCGCCCTCTTATCGAAGGCAGTATCCGCGCCTCGGCAAACAAGGATTCCTGAACCCAGGCACATAGTTCAGGGTTAATCTAGGCTCACCCAGATTAGCCCTGCTCTAGCCCGGCAAACGCCGCCCCAGCAACCATTCGTTTTTTTAGAATGGTAAGCGCTAATTTTACTAATTTTCGTTCTTATAAATTGAGTCTATTATTTCCTTATCGCAACACAGAGACCTAATTAAGGAAACGAAGATGAACTTACACACACTTATTAACAGCAACGAGACTCTCACCAACATCAGTGCCCTACTCGCGCGCTTTGGTTTAACCGCACTCTTTGTGCTTACCGGCTTAAGTAAAATCGAATTCTACGATGCCACGGCCCAGTACATGGCCTCGGTTGGCGTCCCCGGCATGTTACTGCCGCTGGTTATTTTATTAGAGGTCGTTGGCGGCATCATGATTATTGCCGGCCTGCTGACTCGCTTAACCGCCTTGGCCTTTGCACTCTTTAGTGTGGTGAGCGCCCTGCTGTTCCACTTTCAGCTTGACGACCAAACGCAGTTTTTAATGTTCTATAAGAACATCGCCATTGCCGGTGGCTTCCTTGCCCTAGCGGCCTCGGGAGCGGGCAAATTCAGCCTGGATGCGCTGTTGCTTCGCCGCCAGGCCAACTAACCGCAAATGAATCAAAGGCCCGCACCCTGCGGGCCTTTTTGCCGCTTATCAGCCGGGTGAGGCCTTTCTTTTTACCCAGCGCATGTTAGGGTTAGGCTATGATTAATCGTCCTTTTTAGCTCATGCTCAGGATCACCTTAGAACAGTGGCGGATGTTTCGCGCCGTCGTCGAATCTGGCGGCTTTAACCAGGCCGCACAGAGCGTGCACAAAAGCCAATCAAGCGTACACAGTGCGGTCGCAAAAATTGAGGCCGCCTTCGGCGTTAAGCTCTTTCATATAGAGGGGCGGCGCACCGTACTCACCGACGCCGGAAAAATGCTGCTCAGACGCGCCGAATATTTGTTGGAAGAAGCGGCCAAGGTCGAAGCCATAGGCCACACCTTGGGCGACGGCATAGAGTCGCGTCTGCGTATCGCCGTCGACCAAACCCTGCCACAGCATCTTCTCTATGCCGTGCTCGAAGCCACCAGCAGCCAGTATCCGTTATTACGCATTGAGTTGTTTGAGTCCATTTTGACCGGCGCCTTGGAGTTAGTGCAAAACGATCAGGTAGAGCTGGCTGTCTCCCCCTACTCTGGCGATGGCTTTAGCGAGCAGCTTTGCAGTATCGACTTTATCGCCGTGGCACACCCGCGGCATGCTCTGCATCATCTGGGTCGAGCGCTGACCCGTGAAGATTTAAAAGCCCATCGCCAAATAGTTATTCGCGACTCCGCCCTTCAGGGGAAACAAGATGCAGGTTGGCTGGGCGCCGATCAGCGTTGGACGGTTAGCCAGATCAACACCTCCATCGACATGATAGGCAATGGCCTGGGCTTTGCCTGGTTACCCAAGCATGCCATTACCCGTGCCCTTGCCGATGGCACCTTAAAACCCCTGCCGTTAAGTAGCGGCGCACAGCGCACCCATCCGCTGTATCTCTTGTTCAAAGACGGCGATAACCTGGGGCCGGCGGCACGGACTTTTATTGGCGAGTTACGCAGTCGGGTATAAATCGCAGGCCCAACAAGCGTTCGCTTAAAACGAACGATATGTGCTTTTTATACTCATTTTAATCTCTTTAGCGGGATATTAGACTGGCTTCAACACCTCAAGTTTGGAGCACATCTTATGAAATATTTTCGCAAAGCCACTGAACGCGGAACGGTTGATCTCGGTTGGCTAAAAAGCCAACATAGCTTTTCATTTGGCCATTATTACGACCCCGCCCATATGGGCATCTCGGCGCTCAGGGTGATTAACGAAGACAGGGTTCAGCCCGGGCAAGGCTTCGACACCCATGGCCATCGCGATATGGAAATTATCTCCTATGTGGTAAGCGGTGCCTTGAAACATAAGGACAGCCAAGGCAATGAATATCTTGTTCCGGCCGGTGAAGTGCAGCGTATGAGTGCCGGCAGCGGCATTATGCACAGTGAATATAACGCCTCGGACAGCGAACCGGTGCACTTTTTACAAATTTGGATCCAGCCAAAATTCCGTGGCATTACACCCAGCTATGAGCAGATGCAAGTTCATCAGCACGGTGCAATGACGCCCCTGGGACGCCGACCGGGGAGCCGGGTACTTTGAGCATTAACCAGGACGCCCACATCTCGCGGCTGCAGTTACAACCTGGGGAGCAATACAGATTGAGTAGCTCAGGTACGGGTTATCTGCACCTGGTAAGCGGCCACGCCCACAGCCAGGTACAGGTTTTAGAAGCCGGCGATGCCTTTGCAACGGATAAGGATGACACAGTGACTATTTATGCCGATTCGGCCCTTGAAGCACTTTGGTTTGAGTTACCCTGATGACGCTCACCACGCTCCTCGTTATCGCCGCAGTGGTGATGCTCACCGGCATTTCCAAATCGGGATTTGCCGGTGCCCTGGGTGTGTTTGCCGTCCCCCTGCTACTGCTGGTGATGCCCGCCCTTGATGCCATTGCCTTGATGTTGCCGATTCTCATCATTGCCGATGTCTTTAGCTTAAAAAGCTATTGGCGCCAATGGCAAAACGAGCTGATCCGCCTGCTGCTGCCCGGCGTTGTTGTCGGGGTCTTGATAGCGCAATGGCTGATTCAAATTATTCCCGCCGCCTGGCTCAGTGCCGCCATCGCCACCCTGAGCCTGCTGTTTGCCCTGCGCAGCTTATTTTTTGCCAAGATACGTTACGGCTTTTTGGCAAGCGATTGGGGCGGACGCGTTATGGCTACCTTATCCGGACTGGCCAGCACCTTGGTCCATGCCGGCGGACCGCCGTTGATCATTTACTTCACCGCCAAGGCTCTGGCCCCGCGCCAGTATGTGGCCACCGCGGCGGCGCTATTTGCACTGATGAATGGCGTTAAACTCGCGGCCTTTAGTGCCCAGGGACTGCTCACCCTGGATCTGCTGTTCAGCGCCTTAGCCTTTGTGCCATTAGCCCTGCTAGGCAATTGGTTGGGAGTGAAAATTCAGCAAAAGTTCAATCCCCAGCATTTTTTACGGGTGATGAACTGGCTCTTGCTGCTGTTGGCTTTAGTCCTCTATGCCAAGCTCATGCTTAGCTAGGGGAGCGCAAGACTTCCCCCCCGTCTGCCGCTGGGCGCGCCAAACTTTTTACTCATTCTCGTGTGCATCCATCATACTGATAGTTTGTAACCTTCACTGGAGCAAAGCCATGGCCCTGAATCTTCACGTCATTATTTGCAGCGTCCGACCCGGCAGAGTCGGCCCATCCGTCGCCAACTGGTTTTACGAGTTTGCCAAGGAGCAAAGCAACTTTGATGTTTCCCTGGTGGATATTGCCGCCTTTAACCTGCCCATGTACGACGAACCCAAGCATCCGCGCCTGCAGGAATACCAGCATGAACATACCAAGGCCTGGTCGCGCAGTGTGGCCCGGGCCGATGCCTATGTGTTCGTGCTGCCCGAATACAACTTTTGCCCACCCTCGTCCTTCACCAACGCTCTGGATTATGTTTATAACGAATGGAATTACAAACCCTGTGGCTTCGTCAGTTATGGCGGCGTCTCCGGCGGCTTGCGTTCAACCCAGGTAGCCAAACAGTTAGTGACCACCTTAAAGATGATGCCCATGATGGAGAGCGTAATGGTACAAATGCCCTGGAACCTGCTCGATGAGGATAAACACTTTGTTGCCAATGAACACCACCTCGCCTCCGGCAAATCCCTGTTAGAAGAGCTGGAAAAATGGGCCAAAGCGCTAAAAACCATGCGCTGATCTCCAGGCTATTTCCATCACAGAACGAGGAGCCAAACCATGAGCATCAAACTCACTAAAACGGCCGACGGCCAATATCGCCAGCAAGTACAAATCGGCCCACATCGGCTCTTTGCCGATGCCCGTATCGATACCCAGAGCGACAGCGCACCGGATCCTCACGATATTTACGACTCGGCCCTGGCGGCATGTAAGGCCATTACCCTGCTTATGTATGCACAAAGAGCGGGGATCCCATTAACGGATGTGGCCGTGAACATCACCCGGGATGCCAGTGAGGAGCGCCAGGGACGCTACCAGTTGCACCTAGACCTTATGCTGGGCGGCGAGCTTGATGCGGCGCAGCGGGAGAAGCTGGCGCAAATAGCCGATAAATGCCCAATCCATAAACTTATGACCCAGGTAGTAACCATCATCACCACGGACTGTAAATAGGAACCCATATGAGCAATCTAACCAATGACACCCGCAATGACTGTGAGCTAATGGACGCCTGCGGCGCGGTGAAAATGGTGTTAAAGCCCAAGGACACAGACCTGGGCGGTTTTTCCGTGCGTCGTTTGTTACCAACGGCGCAATTAAAAATGATAGGCCCGTGGATCTTTTTCGATCATATGGGCCCGGCCAGCTTTGCCCCTGGCCCAGGCATCAATGTTCGCCCCCATCCCCATATCGGCATTGCCACCGTCACTTATTTGTTTGCAGGTGAGATCCTTCATCGCGATTCTTTGGCCAGTGTGCAGCCTATTAAGCCGGGGGATATCAACCTGATGGTCAGCGGCAGCGGCATAGTCCACTCCGAGCGCGAGCGCCCAGAAGTCACCGAGCACGCACGCAACCTTAACGGCCTGCAACTCTGGCTTGCCCTGCCTAAGGAGCAAGAAGAAATGGATCCAGCCTTCTATCACTACCCGGCCACCAGCGTGCCCCTGGTCAATATTGATGGCGTGCCCGTGCGAGTCATGATGGGCAGCGCCTATGGCGTCGAGTCGCCGGTGCACACCTTTTCCAATACCCTATATTTGGAAGCCGTGCTTAAACCCGGCGAGTCATTAACCCTGCCACCATGCGCGGAGCTCGGCCTGTATGTAGTGCGCGGTCATTTAAAAGCGAAAGACACCGAGATTCCCGAGCACTGCATGGCGGTGTTTTCCGATACCCATGACATAAGCGCTGGCGTTACGGTCACCGCCAGCCAAGACTCGCGCATCGCCCTTATCGGCGGTGAGCCGCTGGGCAAACGTTTTATCGAGTGGAACTTTGTTTCCAGTCGCAAGGAGCGCATTGAGCAGGCCAAGGACGACTGGCAAAACGGGCGCTTTGCCAAGGTTCCCGGCGATGAGCAGGAGTTTATTCCCCTGCCTTAGCCTAAGACTTTCACCGAAATCAATTGCTTAGTAGGTACAAATTAGCGATATTGGGGCGTTTTCCAAGCGCGCCTGCTTTAAGGCGGGTGCGCAAAAGTGATTAGCTTATGCTAACGCGTGGTACTTTTAAGGAGGAAAAGACATGCGAACACCTTCCCTGATATTACTGGCCAGCCTGCTGCTTACCGGCGGCTGCGCAGCACCGAAAAAACCCAACTTTGGTGAAGACTTCTTTGCCGGCGCAGCGCGCAGTCACGAGCAAATAAATGGTCGGGATAACAATCCTTTCGCTAGCGCCTCCGTTAATGGGCAGCGTAATGAGAGTAAAGACACCACATTTGTCGTAGCCAGTGGTTTCTTTAACGCCTTCGCGCACTGGCTGTACTATGAGTTATTCTCTGATGACAAAATCGACATGAACGAGATGATCGATAATCAGTGAGCGACCACTCTGCCGACCCAGGCAGTAGCAACTAGATGGTGTCGGTTGCCGTCGCCACTTATCGCCATCCCCTTTCTTTTTTAAATGGCTTGGCGCATGCTAGGCAGAGTAAAAACTCTAAGGAGCCGATTAATGCCCAACCAACACGCATTTTTAGAACGCTTTCCTAAGGCCTGCGAAATCAAGGTGGCCTGGGGTGATATGGATGCGCTGCAGCATGTAAATAACACCCTCTACTTCAAATACTTTGAAATTGCCCGTATCGATTTTTTAAATCAGGCCGGCATACTTGAACACCTTGCCGCTGAGCAGGTCGGCCCGGTGCTGGCAGACAACTACGCCAAATATAAGCGCCCGGTGACCTTTCCCGACACCCTGCTAATCGGCGTCAGTATCAGCGACATTGGCAGCAGCAGTTTTACCACCCATTACAACGTTTTCTCCTGTGCGCAACAGGCCGTAGTGACCGAGGGTCAGGCAAAGTTGGTGATGTTTGACTTCAAAACAATGCAAAAAGCGCCATTGAATGATAGCTTGTTATCATTCCTGCACTTAAACCTAAAGGGCTAATCATGGACTATGCAAAGCTCGGCCGCAGCGGCTTAAAGGTATCACGCGTCTGTCTTGGTACCATGACCTGGGGCAAACAAAACACTCAAAGCGATGCCGATGAGCAACTCAATTATGCGCTTGCTCAAGGCGTTAATTTTATCGATACCGCCGAAATGTATGCCGTGCCACCGAGTCCAGATACCTATGGTAAGACGGAAATCATTATCGGTGACTGGCTTTCTCGCCATAAGGAAAAGCGCAAAGAGCTGGTGCTGGCGACCAAGATAGCGGGTAACGGCTTAAAGTGGGTTCGTGATGGTGGCGACATCAGCAAAGAAGCGGTGATAGCCGCCGTCGACCAATCCCTTAAGCGTTTGCAGACCGACTATATCGATCTCTTCCAGTTGCACTGGCCCAATCGCACCTCACCGCATTTTGCCAAGCAATGGCCGGGCATGGTGGATATCGAGAGCGTCGACAAAAGCACCGAGCGCGCGCAAATGCACGCCATTTTAGAGGGCTTGGATACTTGTGTTCGCGCCGGTAAAATCCGCCATTGCGGACTTTCCAACGAAACCCCCTGGGGGCTGAGCCAGTACCTGGATCTCGCCAAGCAGTATTCGCTGCCGGCCATGGTGTCGATGCAAAACGAGTTTAGCCTGGTGCATGGCAAGGATTGGCCTTATTTAATCGAGCAATGCCATCATGAAGACGTAGCCTACCTGCCCTGGTCACCACTGGCCGGCGGTATGCTTAGCGGCAAGTATCTAGGTGGTGCGCGCCCGGCAGGGTCACGCTGGACCATAGCTCAGCGCAATGGTCTGTTTCGCGATACCGAGCAAGGCCAGCAAGCGGTGGCCCGCTATCAGGAGATTGCCAAGCAGCAAGGGATAACCACGGCGCAGCTGGCACTGGCCTGGTGTAACCAAGTGCAAGGGGTGACCTCAACCATTATCGGCGCCACCAGCAAGGCACAACTGCAGGAAAATATTGACGCCTTTGCGCTTACCCTCAACGAGGAGACCTTGGCGCAAATCGATGCGGTATTTAGGGAGTATCCGGCACCCTATTAGTGCTGACAAAAACGCCCTTGCGACATAAAAAAGGCTTGCAACACGCAAGCCTTTTTATTTTTTACAACCATTGACGCAGCAACACGGTGAGCGCCAGGAAGGTAAAGGCCACGGCCAGTAATTTATTAATAATTAACTGGTTGCGCTCCAGCCAGGGATAGAAACGCGGATGACTGCAAAGCATGGCCACCACACAATACCAGAGCGCATCGATAACGGTCGGCGTTGCCACCATCACCGCCTGCTGTTGCCATTGCATCGGCTCGGCGGGAATAAAGGGCGAAAACAGGGCGACAAAGAAAATCGCCAACTTGGGGTTTAAAAAAGCAATGGCAAAGCCGTCTTGTATGGCGTTGCGACGCTTGCTGCCGGCTTCTTCAATTTTTAGTTTGGTGGCACCGCTGCGCCAGCTGTTAAAGGCCAAATACAACAAATACAGCGCGCCGCCATAAATCAGGATTTGATACAACAAGGGCACCTGTTGCTGCAAGGTTCCCAGGCCCAAGATGGCCAGCAGCGCATACACACCCACACCAAAGCCATGGCTAAGTGCGCAGGCAATACCGCCGGAGCGACCACTGTGCAGGCAGTGCTTTAAAACCACCGCCAGGCTCGGACCCGGAGACATGGCTCCCATTAAACAAATGCCTACCAAGGCCAGCCAGTTTGTTAACTCCATTATTTTTGCCTTTGTTCTTGTATTAATTCAAATAATTGTACCGTGGCCAGGGTGTCATTAATAGCGCGGTGATGCCCCTGAAGGTCAATACCCAACTCCTTGCACAGCTTACCCAGGGAATAAGAGGCATATCCTGGCAGGTGCTTGCGTGCCAAACGCACGGTGCACAGCTTAGGTAAAATTAAATTTCTGTCGGTACGGGCAAACTCGGCGCGTAAAAAGCCGTAGTCAAAATTGACATTGTGAGCAACAAAAATGGCCCCCTGTAAAAACTGCCACAGCGACGGAGCAATCTGCGCAAAGGTCGGCGCCTCGGCCACCATGGCATTGTCTATGCCGGTCAGTTCGGCGATATGGCGCGGAATATGACGCTCGGGATTGATCAGCGAATGCCAGCGCGCCACCTCCTGGCCGTTCACCAGCTTGACCGCGGCGATTTCGGTCACCCGGTGCGCATTCTTTTGCCCTCCCGTGGTTTCAATATCCACCACTACATAGGGCTGCTCGGGGTTAACCTGCCAGCAAACGCTTCGCACCCGCACCTCGAACCCGGCTCGTTGCAATTGCCTGATGGCAATAAGTTGATTGCGGCGCAGGCTATCGCCCGGCGCCTTTATCTCTTCAAAACGCAGCTTGTCTTGCGCTAACACCATCAAATCCGGGTAGCCGTCTTTGGCATTGACGAAATCCTTGGCCATCACGGTCAATTGCGCATAAATGGCCGACAAGGGTGCATGCTCAATCAGGCTCAGTAAGGGATCAAGCAGGTTTTCATGCCAGCGGATAAAGGCATTGGGCTGCTGGTAGTGCCGGGTGGCGTTAGCGGTAATATGATGCACCAGCTTGGACTTAGTATCACAAGCGGTAAACAGCGCCGCTATGGTGTCACCATGCAACTGATAAAAACGACCGTCGCGTAAACTGCTTGGGAAAACATCGAACTCGGTGCACACGCCACCCTCGGCACCGACAAAAAGTGCATCCCAAAAACACAGGGCAAAGAGATGAAGCCACAATTGGTTCTCGCAATGCAGCGCCTGTATGCCCTGCTGCCGATATAAATCGATGACCCCCTGCTCTACGTGGTGAGAGTAGGCCTCGTCTATGGCCAGAGGCTCGCCATCGCGCAATAGATCGGTCAAGGTGCTGGTACGCTTGCCCTGAAATTTAAGGGCATAAAAGTCCTGGGCAAAAAACAACACCTGCTCACAACTGGGATCCTCGATTAAAGCCAACAACCGAGCCTCGGCCCAGTCTTTATCACCGCGCTTATAGCGCTGGCGCACCACCAGCTCCACCGCCTGTGGGTGTTCGCTCTCGGCTAGTAAGTCCAGCCCCCCTTGCTCATAACGCTCCCCCAGGGCCAACAGTTTTTTACCCAGCACATACAGAGCTTCATGGCGATAACGCTGTGCCAGAGCCCCATGTGGCTGCGGCGCCTGAGTTAAGGTTTGCGCCAAGGCGAGCAAATGGGGCTCCTCCTCCAAGGTTTTTGCCTGAGCGCGTACGTCACCAAAGAAAAAGGCACTTTTAGCCTCATCGAGCTCATTAAAACGCGCTCCGGTCTCTCCCTTATTGGTGCGGCGAATACCGAGGTCGCGCAATGAAAACTGTGTCATTGAGCTATTAATACGGCCAAAGAAAACGAACAAGAGGTAGTGCAGCACCGAATTATAACTGTGTACCAGATAACTTAAAAACAGCTGGCTATGGCGCACATGACCAAAACTCAGGGTTTGCTGACAATAGGCCAGCCACATCGGCTTTTTTGCGGAGAGGGCGATACCCGGTAACTCAAGCTCCTTACACAGATTAACCAACTCCAGCTTGGTGAGGGATTCAAGCCAGGCGGCAAATTCATGCTCCTGCACATAGCGCACCCACTGGCGGCGTTTAAGCAATGCCAACGCCAGCGGCACATGGTCTATTTCCTCGTAGTTTAAGCTGCTTTGCTCAACAAAATCGGACTTACGATTATACATGCGCACCAGCACACACTGGGCATGCTCGGGCAGGCTCAGAAATTCATTGATATAGCCGCGCTCGGCATCCGCACACAGATGCCAGGCGTGCTGCTGATGATAGTGGAGAAACTCTTTAAAATGCGCCAGATAATAGCGTGGCGGTAGGACTTTCTTATCCATGCAAGCACACAGTTAGGTAAAACTAACCATGAGATTAACACTGTTTATTTATACAGTAAACTTTTGAATTCCAAGACCCTAGAGTGCTTGCCATTGTTTTGTAACCAGGACCTGGTCGCCAAGTAACACCTGCCCTTCGAATACCTGCCCCGCACGCACCTCACCCACTCCCTTGGGTGTGCCGGATAACAACCAGTCACCGTCTTGCAAGCGCTGCCAGCCGGCCAGCTCATCAATGGCCGCTTGCACCGGATACAACATCTGCGTGGTCTGGCCCTGCTGCACAAGTTCGCCGTCGATATACAAACGCAACGACAGCCTGGCGATGTCGGTCTCATCGATGGCGACAAAGTCACTGGCCAGCACCGCGCCGTCAAAACTTTTTGCCCGCTCCCAGGGCAAGCCCTTGGCCTTTAATTCACCTTGCAGCGCCCGCTTGGTGAGATCCAAAGCAAAGGCCACGGCGACCGGGCGATTATTTTTAATGGCAAAACACAACTCCCCCTCATAGTGCAGGGCGTCATTTTGATGCTGCGACTGCAACACCTCGGCCAGTGCCGAGGGCGGCTTGTTGAAGATCACCATGGCATCGGGCATGGCATTATCCAACTCCTTGATATGCTCAACATAATTACGACCTATGCAGGTGATTTTACCGGGCTTAGCAAGCATTACTTTATCTCGTCTGTTGATTTTGCTTCAGTGTATGGCGCCACTTGCACCATCGCAAGCACCTGAGCTCGGCCGCACACATTTTTGCAATCGACGCGACTACTGCGCTGGATCAAACCCATAAAGCTGGTTTTTTGGTTAACTAACCATAGGAGCAGACTCGGGAGAAACTCATGCCCAGGCTTTCTACCTTAACCCTACTCAAGGTCATTATTGTGTTTGGCGTACTGCTGATCATCGCCGGCCACTCTCTGCTGGTGACGGACTCGTTTCGTGACTATTTTGGTATTTACAGCTTTATGGTTGGCGCTGTCTGCATTGCGGTGGGTTTGATTATGTCTTTGCCAACGAAGATTTATTTAACCATCTTGTTGATGCGCAATGAAGGCAAGGAGAGTAAATTTAAGTGAGGTAACGACTCACTGAGCCGCTACCTCTCGGTCGATTACGACTTTTCTTGTAGTGTGCGAGCTACGGTACGCATACCCAAGGTGGTTGCACCGGCAGACCACAGGCTGGTTGGGCTGTTTTGGAAGGCCGCAGCCAGGTCCATATGCACCCATCCCTGACCTTCGTCACGCACAAAGCGTGATAGGAAACCCGCAGCATTCGAAGCGCCACCGAAGCCACCGCCTTTTTGCGGACGACTGTTTGCTGTGTCGGCATAAGGTGACGGACAGTTGTTCTGGTGGAATTTCTCCAACGGCAGTGGCCACGCGCCTTCGAACTCTTCCTTGGCGAAGCTTTCAACGTCACGCACCATGTCTTTATCCAGACCGAATAGCGCATTGTATTCCTGACCTACCGCAACCAAGGCTGCACCGGTTAGGGTTGCCGCGTTGATAATGGTGGTTGCACCCGTTTCACTGGCAGCCATTAGGCCATCGGCCAGTACTAAACGACCTTCGGCATCGGTATTAACGATTTCAACCGTGGTGCCATTTTTGTAGGTAAGAATGTCGCCCAGCTTGTAAGCATGGCCCGAGATCAAGTTCTCGGCACAACATAGGAACAGCTTTACACGCTTGTCCAGACCGCGATTAATCGCCAGTGCCAGACCTGCGGTTACCGTGGCCGCACCGCCCATGTCACACTTCATGGTCAGCATGCCTTCGCTTGGCTTGATTGAGTAACCGCCGGAATCGAAGGTGATCCCCTTACCTACAAGCGCCGAGGCCACAGGGGCGTTGTCATCGCCAGTTGGGTTAAAGTCCAGCTCAAGCAAGACCGGTGGGCGCTCACTGCCGCGACCTACCTCGTAGATACCAATCCACTGCTGCTCTTTTAGCGCTTCGCCCTTGATGATCTGGTAGCTCACATGCTCAGGAGCCAAAGACTGAATAAACTCACCGGCCTTTTCCGCCAGGCTTTCAGGGTAGATGTCTTCGGCAGTGCCGTTGATCATCTGACGCATCCAGATGGCCGACTGCTTAAGTGCCGCCAGCTCTTTTAAATCACTTTGCTCGTTCTCAACGAATTCAACGCCATCTAGTACTTTAGGGCTCACAAAACCTTGATAGAAAGCCCACTGACTCTCTGTGCACCAGGCATCACCGGTCAGGGTAACCGCTTTTACGCCTTGGTTGGCAACGGCACGACCAGCCTTTTGCACATTGATCAGGGTGTCGGTTTCGCTTAGGTGCACGGTTGCACCTTGCTCATTGAAAGAAAGGTTTGCCGCCTCACCCCAATGACCTGGGGCTGCCTGCTCGCTTAGTTGTACTAAAAATTGTTGACTCATAGGGGTCCTCTTGGACTGTGATTACAATTACCAGCAGTTTACACTAGGGCCATGCAGTTCTAAAGCGAAGTACGATTAATGTTATTTCAACCGCCTCTTCAAAGCGCCACCCTGTTAAAACGCTATAAACGGTTTTTAGTTGATTTACACCATCCCGACGGCCATGAGTTTACCGTGCACTGCGCCAATACCGGCAAGATGACCGGCTGCGCCGAGCCCGGTGTAATGGCCTACTACTCCACCAGCAATAACGCCAAGCGCAAATACCCGCATTCCTTGGAGCTCTCCAGCAATCAAGCCGGCGACTTGATCTGCGTAAACACCGCCGTAGCCAACAAGGTGGCCATCGAAGCCATTGAACAGGGCTTGATTACAGAGCTGCAAGGCTACGATGAACTGCTGAGCGAAGTAAAATATGGCGATGAAAACAGCCGTATCGATATTTTACTGCGCGATGCCAACAAAGCCGATTGCTATATCGAAGTGAAGTCCGTGACCTTACTGGAAGAAAACGGCCAGGGTTACTTCCCCGATGCGCAAACCCTGCGCGGGCAAAAACACCTACGCGAGCTGATGACAATGAAAGCACAAGGCCATAGAGCGGTACTCCTGTTTGCCGTGCTGCACACCGGCATCCAAGACGTGAGTGCAGCGGCGCATATCGACCCTAAGTATGCGCAATTGCTTGAAGAAGCGGTGACGGCCGGTGTGGAAGTCCTGGCCTATAAGGCAGATATCAGCGCCGAGGCAGTCGTCTTAACCCGCTCTGTGCCCTATACTTTAAATGAGTGAAAAAAATAAATCGGATCAAGCTCTCAAACAAATGTAGCTGCTGCAGGGGTCCTTGGGCGCCGCTTTAAAGATAACCGCAAACGGTAATTTAGATCAGCGAGCCCTTGAAATAACCTCAGATGGCCCAATATCAAGGCGAATTAAAAAACCAGCACCCGGTTGGCGGCTTGGCGAACGGCAAGGGCCGCAGCCAAGCCAAGGCAAGGCACTAAAATAAAAAGTGTTTGCTAAGGGGGTGGTATTTTGCTATTTATAGCCGCCGGTATTTACCGGGGACTTGGTATTAAGGATTTAGGAGATAGTTATGCCAGAGCAGCGTAAATTAGGTTTGATCGCTCAGGCGGGGTTAGAGCCGTATCAGGAACAGCCAGGCGAAGAGTACATGAATGAAAAGCAACGTGCTCACTTTCGCAAAATTCTGGAGTCATGGCGTAACGATCTAAGAAATGAAGTGGATCGCACTAAAACGCACATGCAAGACGAAGCTGCGAATTTCCCTGATCCGGTCGACCGTGCAGCACAAGAAGAAGAATTCTCATTAGAGCTGCGTACTCGTGACCGCGAGCGTAAACTGATTAAGAAAATCGAAAAAACCTTAACCCTGATCGACGAAGACGATTTTGGTTATTGTGAATCGTGCGGTATCGAAATCGGTATCCGCCGTCTTGAAGCACGCCCTACGGCCGACCTGTGTGTTGACTGTAAAGCCTTGGCGGAAATCAAAGAGAAACAATCGGGTCGCGGTTAATACACCATGACCCATTTGGATGGGGATCTCGGCGCCACACCCTATGTTGGCCGCTTTGCCCCTTCCCCTTCAGGCCCACTTCACTTTGGCTCACTGGTTGCCGCCCTCGGCAGCTACCTTGACGCACATGCAAATCAAGGACAGTGGCTGGTTCGTATTGAAGACATAGACACACCACGTGTTCGCCCCGGCGCCGACACCGATATCCTCCATACCTTAGAAGCCTACGGCCTGCACTGGCATGGCGAAGTGGTCTGGCAAAGCCAACGGTTAGAACGTTATGCCCAGGTAAGCGAGCAACTGAGACAACAAGGCCTGGTGTATGGCTGCCAATGTAGCCGCAAAGAAATCAAAGCCTTAGGGGGCATTTATAACGGCCATTGTCGCGACTTAGGCTTGCACGGTGAGCATCTGGCGCTGCGCCTAAAGCAGCAACAGCCGGTGTATCATTACCTGGATGCACTGCAAGGTCGGGTCGATATTGCCGCCGCTGAGGCCGAAGAAGACTACATCATTAAACGCCGCGATGGCTTATTCGCCTATCAACTGGTGGTGGTCATCGACGACATCGACCAGGGTATTACCCAGGTGGTACGCGGCGCCGACCTGCTGATACCCACGGCTAGACAAATAGGCCTATTTCAGCAGTTAGAGCACAAAGCGCCCGAGTACCTGCATCTGCCTTTGGCGGTGGCCAGCCCCGGCTTTAAACTGTCGAAACAAAATTATGCCCCGGCCATCGACCGGCAAAATCCGCAACCCGCGCTGCTTGATGCACTGTGCTTTCTCGGCTTTACGCCGCCACCGGAGTTAGCCACCTACCCGGTTGCCGACATTCTTAACTGGGCCCAGCACGTATACCAACGCCCAGCCTTGCGCCGCGCTCTGGAAGTACAAGTCAGCGAAGACGATGAGGGTAACACCCTAATTCAGCAGCTATAACCAGTGCCATAGTCCTGGTGCTGCGATTTTTATCCGCGCTCGCTTAATTTTTCTGCCGTGCTGGTATATTATAAGCCACTTTCACAATCGCCATAACTGTAGCTTGGGAGAGCGATTATCATTTCTAAACTGTTTCAGCTATGCCGGCAGGTGTTGTCAGCGAAAGACACGAGTGATGCCGAACAAGGGCAAATCACCACCTTAAACGAGCCGGTTATCATTCCTCGAAGTGAGCACGGTATTTCCCGTAGCCAGTTTAGCCCCAATGCCCTTAAGGTATTGTATCGCCTCAAAGACGGCGGTTATGAGGCGTATCTGGTTGGTGGCTGTGTGCGCGATCTCCTGTTAGGCCTACAACCCAAAGACTTCGACGTGGTCACCAATGCCACCCCTGAGCAGGTCAAAAAACTGTTCCGCAACTGTCGCTTAATCGGTCGTCGTTTTCGCCTGGCTCATATCGTTTTTGGTCGCGAAGTTATCGAAGTAGCCACCATGCGTGGCCACCACGGTGGTGACGGCGGCGGTAAAAACAATATCAGCCACGCCTCGGAACACGGTCAATTATTGCGCGATAATGTATATGGCACCATAGATGAAGACGCCGAGCGTCGCGATTTCACCATCAATGCGCTCTATTACTCTATTAAAGATTTCTGCATTTACGATTATGCCAATGGCGTTAAAGCCATTAAAAATCGTCGCATTGAGCTCATTGGTGACCCCGAAACCCGCTACCGCGAAGATCCGGTGCGTATGCTGCGCGCCATCCGCTTTGCCACCAAGCTGGATATGTCTATTTCTCCAGCCACGGCCAAGCCAATCAAGGAGCTGGCGGACTTGCTTTCCAATATACCGCCGGCACGTTTGTTTGAAGAATGTCTAAAGCTGTTTTTGAGCGGCAAGGCCGAAGCCAACTTTAAGGCCCTGCGTGAGTTTGGCTTATTTAAGTACCTGTTCCCGGCCCTGGATAAGATCCTTGATGCCAACCCGGACTCGCAGCAAGAACGCTTTATTACCCAGATGTTTATCAATACCGATGCGCGCATCAATAATGATAAGAAAGTCACCCCGGCGTTTATCTTTGCCGCCTTGTTATGGTTCCCGCTGCTGCAGCGTTGCCAGGAACTGATGCAGCGTGAGCAGTTGCCTCATTTCGATGCGCTGGCTGCGGCTATGAACCAGGTATTGAGCGAAAGCGCCCAACAGGTTGCGGTGCCTAAACGCTTTACCCTGGGTGCCCGCGACATTTGGCATATTCAACATCGCTTTGATAAGCGTGGCGGCCAACGTGCCTACCGTCTAAGCCAGCAGCCGCGCTTTAAGGCCGCCTATGACTTTATGTTGTTGTTGGTCGACAGCGGTCAGGATGACTTAAAAGAATTGTGTGACTGGTGGACTGCCTACCTGAACGCCGACGTGAACGGCCAGAAAATGATGGTCAAGTCGCTCGGTGGCACGACCCGAGGCAGCGGTCGCCCCCGTCGACGTCGCAGTGGCGGCTCAAAACGCAAAGGCGATAAGGCCGCGGGTGAGTCGTCGTCATGAGTTATCACACCGTGTATCTGGGCCTAGGGGCTAATCTCAATGACCCCATTGCGCAGTTGCAACAAGCGGTTAATGCCTTAACGCAACTGCCCGGCACTCGAGCCCATCGCTGCTCGGCGTTTTATGCCAGCAAGCCCATGGGGCCGCAAGACCAGCCCGATTATGTTAACGCGGTGATGGAGCTGCAATGTCAGCTTGCCCCTCACGAGCTGCTCGATGCCACTCAGGCCATCGAACTAAACCTCGGCCGCGTACGTAAGGCCGAACGCTGGGGTCCGCGCACCCTGGACATAGATATCCTGCTTTTTGGCAGCCAATGCATCGACGATGAACGTTTAACCGTGCCCCATTACGGCATGAAGGTGCGCGAATTCGTGCTTTATCCGCTGTTTGAACTGGCACCTGAACTCGAGTTGCCCGATGGCAGCTCGGTGCGCAGCCTGACAACGCAAGTGCCTCGCAATGGCCTAGAACAACTCCAATAAGGAAAGCTAATGGCGAAGATCTCCGTATCCACCTTGCTTAAAAAGAAGCAAGCCGGTGAAAAAATCACTTCTTTAACCGCCTATGACGCCAGTTTTGCCAAACTGTTTGCCGACAATGGCGTTGATGCCGTGCTGGTAGGTGACTCCCTGGGCATGGTATTGCAAGGCGGCGACGATACCCTGGCGGTCAGCATCGATGATATTGCCTATCATACCAAGTGCGTGCGCGCCGGTAGCCGCGAGCTTTTCGTTATTGCCGACATGCCCTTTATGACCTACAACAATGTTGAGCAAAGTTGTGCCAATGCCGCCAAGTTGATGCGTGCCGGAGCCAACATGGTCAAACTCGAAGGCGGTCAGTGGTTGCACGACAGCATTCGCGCCCTCACCCAGCAAGGCGTGCCGGTCTGTGGTCACCTCGGCTTAACGCCGCAATCCGTGCATGTGTTTGGCGGCTTTAAAATCCAAGGTCGCGATAAGGAGCAGGCGGATAAAATGATTGCCGACGCCCAGGCTTTAGAGGCCGCGGGCGCTCAGCTGCTGGTACTTGAGTGTATTCCCAGCGTACTAGCCAAAGCCATTACCGAAGCGGTGAACATTCCCACTATCGGCATAGGTGCGGGTAAAGACACGGATGGTCAGATTTTAGTAATGCATGATCTTGTGGGTATTTCTGCCGGTTATATCCCCAAGTTCTCAAAAAACTTCCTGGCGGAAAGCGGCAATATGCCGGCGGCGGTGAAGAAATATTGTGACGATGTAAAAAGTGGCGCCTTCCCAGGTCCTGACCACGAGTTCAATTAAGCGAAATTAGTGCATGCAAACAACCAGCGAAATCCGTTCTCTTCGTAGTCAGGTGAAGGCCTGGCGTCAGGCGGGGCTAAGCGTCGCCTTTGTACCGACCATGGGCAACCTTCATGAAGGCCATTTTTCCTTGGTCGATAAGGCCAAAACCCTGGCCGACAAGGTGGTGGTCAGCATTTTTGTTAACCCCATGCAATTTGGTGCCAATGAAGACCTGGATGCCTATCCACGCACCCTACAGCAAGACCAACAAGGCCTTAGCGAGCGTGGCGCCGACTATTTATTTACGCCCACGGTAGACACCATCTACCCCAATGGCTTGGGCAGCCAGAGCTATGTTGATGTGCCCGAGGTTTCCATGGGTTACTGCGGCGGTTCGCGTCCCGGTCACTTCCGCGGCGTGGCCACCGTAGTGACCAAGCTGTTTAACCTAGTGCAACCGGATTTTGCCTGTTTTGGCGAGAAAGACTTCCAGCAGTTGCAGGT
Organism: Pseudoalteromonas sp. T1lg75; assembly: GCF_002964705.1. Lineage (GTDB taxonomy): Bacteria > Pseudomonadota > Gammaproteobacteria > Enterobacterales > Alteromonadaceae > Pseudoalteromonas. The sequence continues at coordinate 343,726 of NZ_PQCD01000062.1, forward strand.
GATCAAAACCATGGTGCGCGACCTGTCCATGCCGGTGGAAGTGGTGGGTGTACCGACTCAACGCGACGTCAATGGCCTAGCCTTAAGCTCGCGCAACGGCTACCTCAGCGACGAGCAAAAGCAGCAAGCAACCGTGCTTTTCGCCACCCTAAACTGGGTCAAGGAGCAGCTTCTCGACGGCATTAAAGACTTTGCCGACCTGGAACAACAAGCCAAGGCGCGCATTGCCGCCGCGGGCCTGGTTGTTGACTACTTCAGCATTGCCGAGCGCAACACCTTACGCCGCGCCGAGCAGCAGGACAGCGAGCTGGTTATTTTAGCCGCCGCTTTTGTTGATAAAGTAAGACTTATCGACAATTTGCCGCTAGACTGCAAGTAGAATAGAAGAATAAACAAGGTGATAGGATGAACAAAGCGATCTCTTCTGCGGCATTTGCAGCTGCATTCATGTTGTTACTGGGTGGCTGCCAAAATGGTGTCAACAACCCAGAACTCAATCAATGTGCACAGCAAAACTTCCAGTGTGAAAACAGCTGCAACAACAGCAGCATTAACGACAGCATGACCAATCAGGTCTGTGTGGCTCAGTGTCAGGAAGTGTATAACCGCTGTAAGGAGCAGGCCGAAAAGCTCGGCGACGTGAAGTAACTCTATCCCTTGATACGGCATCCATTGGATGCCGTTTTTCGTTTTAAGACAGTTGCAGCGCCTGTTTTAGCTCGGCAATTTGCTGCTCGGTGTAAGGCACAGCCGGATGCAGCCCCCACACGGGTTTAGGCCAGGCGATGTCACTGCGAAAACGGGCGATATGATGAATATGCAGCTGTGGCACCATGTTCCCCAGCGCCGCAATATTGAGCTTGTCCGGATTAAACACGAATTGCAGTAGCTTGCTCAATTGCGCCGACTCCTGCATCAGCATCAGTTGCTCCTGCTCGGTTAAATCGATGATCTCGGTAACCCCCTCCTTGCGTGGCACCAGGATAAACCAGGGATACTGGCTGTCATTCATTAGCAACAGCTTACACAGGGGCCAGTCGGCTAATTCAATACAGTCTTTTTGTAATTCGGGCGCCAAAGAAAACATATGTGCTCCTATATTGTTTGATAGCATAAAGTTGCGCAGCCCAAGGTGCATGAGTACCATCGGGCATAGGATTCCAACAATAAGGTTTACCCGTGTCTAAAACAACCAAATACTTATCTCTGGCGCTAGCCAGTGGCTTGGTGTGCAGTGCCGCCAACGCCAAAGAGCTCAGCCTGGAACGTATCTTCGACGACCCTAACCTTGCCGGCACGGCCCCGGTGCAATTAAAGTTTTCTCCCGATGGCAGCCGTGTTACCTATTTGCAGGGTAAAAAAGACGACTACAACCGTTACGATTTATGGGAATACAACCTCAAAGACAACAGCAATCGCCTCTTGGTCGACTCCCAGGCGCTGTTCTCCGGCCCAGAAACACTGTCCGATGAAGAAAAGGCGCGCCGTGAGCGCCAGCGCATCTTTGGCCGCGGTATTTTAGAATACACCTGGTCGAAAGACGGCCAGGCGCTGTTATTCCCACTCAACGGCGATCTTTATTACTACCAGTTGGCCAACGGCAAAAGCCGCAAGCTGACCGATACCGAAGCCTTTGAAACCGATGCCCGCTTCTCGCCCAAGGGCAATTATGTCTCCTTTATTCGTGAGCAGAACCTTTACGCCCTGGCGCTGGACAGCGGTAAAGAAATCCAGCTGACCAAGGACGGCGGTGGCGTGATTAAAAACGGCATGGCCGAGTTTGTGGCGCAAGAAGAAATGAGCCGTATGACCGGCTACTGGTGGGCTGGCGATGAAAGCAAGATTGCCTTTACCCGCATCGATGAAACGCCGGTGGCCGAGGCGATCCGTAACGAAATCTATGCCGAAGAAGTGAAGCTATTCAATCAGCGCTACCCCTTCACCGGCACCGACAATGTTGAAATCGAGTTAGGCGTTGTCAGCCTTAACGACCAGCAAATCGACTGGGTCGACCTGGGTGAAGAAAAAAACATCTACATTGCCCGTGCCGACTGGTTGAAAGACAGCAAGACCCTGTCGTATCAATGGCAAGACCGTGCTCAGCACAATCTGGAACTGCGCTTTTATAACAGCGAAACGAAAACACAAAAGGTGGCGCTCAAAGAAACCAGCGATACTTGGATCAACCTGCACTTCGACCTTAAGTTCTTAAAAGATAAGCAACACTTTGTCTGGGCCTCGGAGCGTGATGGCTTTAAACACCTGTATCTGTACAAGAACGATGGCACCTTGGTACGCCAGATCACCTCGGGTGAGTGGATTGTCGAAGCCATTAAGGGTGTGGACGAGAAAAAAGGCCTGATCTACTTTGCCGGTCGCAAAGATACACCGCTTGAAAGCCATCTCTACAGCACGCCGCTGTTTGAGCAAGGCGAGATCACCCGTATCACCAACAGCGGTGAATACCACAATGTGGTGATGGCAGACGATCAGCAAACCTTTATCGACAGAGCCTCGGCGGTGAATCGCCCTCCCTATGTGGCGCTGCGCAAAGCCAACGGCGACTTTATTACCTGGCTGGAGCAAAATGAGCTAAACGACACTCACCCGCTTACGCCTTATCTGAGCGACCTGGTTAAGCCCGAGTACGGCACTATTGAGGCGGAAGATGGGCAAATCATGCACTATCGCCTATTCAAGCCACGCAAGTTGAACAAAAAGCAAAAGCACCCGGTGATGGTGAATGTTTACGGCGGCCCGCATGCCCAGCGCGTGACCAACAGCTGGCGCAGCAAGAACCTGTATTTCCAATACATGGTGCAACAGGGTTATGTGGTCTTCCAGCTTGATAACCGTGGCTCGTATAACCGCGGCAAGCGCTTTGAAGATGTGATCTACAAGCACCTGGGTGAGGCCGAAGTGCGCGATCAGATCAAGGGCGTCGAGTACTTACGTACTCTGGATTACGTCGACCCGGAGCGTATCGGTATTTATGGCCATAGCTACGGCGGCTATATGGCACTGATGACCATGTTTAAAGCCGGTGACTACTTCAAGGCCGGTGTTTCCGGTGCACCGGTGACCGACTGGGCCCTGTACGACACTCACTACACGGAGCGCTACCTGAGCCACCCGAAAACCAATGCCATGGGTTATGAGCAAAGCGCGGTGTTTCCCTATGTGGATGGTCTCAAAGGCCCACTGATGATTTATCACGGTATGGCCGATGACAACGTGTTATTCACCCATGCCACCAAGCTGTTTAAACAGTTGCAGGATAAAGCTCTGCCGTTTGAAATGATGACCTACCCGGGCTCAAAACACAGCTTACGCGGTAAAAAGGTGCAAACCCACCTGCATCAAACCATTACCGACTTCTTCAACCGTCACTTCGACATGGAAGAAAAATAAGTCGTACTAAAAATAAAAAAGGCTGGGAATTCCCAGCCTTTTTTATGTCTTTGATTGTAAGTTGGCTTTGTCGGCGCAGAGCACCGACCTACAAGCTTGCAAGGCTAAAGCCTCGCCCACAGCACCTACTCACAACCTCATCTTAAAAACGTCACGGACGAAACAAATGCTAGGCAATTTTTAACACCGCAATTGTGAGCCAAGTAGTTATTAACCGCTATTAACGGCAATAACGTGCGAACAGGGCTGCCACGGTCGGTGCCGTCGGCTTACCATGCTGCCAGTCGCCGCCTTCAACGCCGCTACCGGCAATATCCATATGCACATAAGGCAATGGCTGATCGCTGTCTAAGCCGTGCTTATCCAAGCCCGACACTATGGCGAGGAAGGCCATCGGGAACTGGTGACCACGCGCGGTAACCGCTGACGGTGCATTGTTGCTGGAAAGCAGATCGTCGGCCTGAGTGCGCGGCTGCACAAAGTCATAGTCTTCACGACGCGAGCGCGAAACCTCGGCACAATCGGCCCACAGGTCGCCATGCTCAACCAGCTGCTGCGATACCTTAGCGTCGCGAGCCGGACCATTTTCAACATAGGCGCTGTAAGGACCTACCGCACGGGCGGCATGACCAGTTAGCGTGGCCACGGTGAAGATCTCCGGATTTACTTCGTTTTTCGCCAGGTCTTTGGCTTCGCTTAGTAAGTCACCCATGGCCAGACGTCCTTCGGCATCCGTGTTACCTATGCGTACACGTACACCTTCACGACCTGTGATGATCTCATCGGGAACGAAACAATCAGAGCCGATAGAGTTACGCACCACGGCCAGGTAAGCTATAACCTTAACGCCTTTAGGCTGCGCTTCAGCCACCGCCTTCATAAAACCGGCTACCGATGCGGCACCGCCCTTGTCACGGCTCATACCGGCCATAAAACCGCCGACTTTCAGATCGGCACCACCTGTGTCATAGACCAGGCCTTTACCCACGAAGATCAGAGTGCGTTCAACGTCGCCCTCGGGCACATAGGCCAGTTTTACCACGCGCGGATGGTGACGCTCGACCGCGTAAGAAGCACGGGCCACAGTGCTCAATAATGGGTAATCCTTGTCTATGGTGGCGATGTCGCTGATCACCTCGGTGCTCACCTTGGTGCCCTGAAATAGCTCCACGCAGTAATCGGCAAAACGCGGTGGTGCCATGCGCTCTGGCTCGGTACCGCACAGATCACGAGCGGCATACTGACCGGCGGCGATAGCATTCATCTGCTTAAGCTGCTCGTCATCGGCGCCAACAACACCTATGGCTTCAATCGGAGAGATGGCTTCGCCGTGATACTCACGCGCTTCAAGAGGCTGCCATAGCGCCTGATTAGCACCCAAAAAGGCCACTTCGCTGGCAAACTCATACCCAGCTAGCTCGCTGATACCAGACACACCCAAGGCAGGCTTAACGGCACCGGCCTGCTTCGCCAGCTCAATAGCGGCCTTGGCGGCGGCAAATACGCGGCGAACATCATCATAATCGCGAGTCAAAGGCCCAGTCGGGGCAAAAATAAGACGCTGACCCGGTGCAGCTTCACACACCACTAGCGCGCATTGCTTACCAATGCGGCTGTCTACGGCGCCGTTTTGGCGTAATACATCTAGGTAAGGCTGGGGCACTGAATCCAGGCTGGCGCTGATAATGATAAGAGCATCGAACTGGCCTTGGGCGCTTGCGGCATCAAGAGTGGCGCAGGCTATGGCGTGGGCATAAGACATAAAAAAAGGTCCTAAATTTAAACAAAGGACCTTTATTATCGGTGATTTAGCGCCCCTTTACTACCGACTGCCGAGCTTTACGCCTCGGCCTGTAAAGGAGCTTGGCAAGCTTGGCTTACGATGACGCTTTATTTGCGCGTTCGTCCCGCCTGTGGGTGACTATGACCGACCAGGCTTCAAGCATAACCAGCACACTGACCACCAGCACTATGGCATCCAGGCTGACCAGCAGCCAGTTGCCCTGCTCATAGTATTCGACCAGTTTAATCAAACCGGCAAAGAAGGCCATGGTGAGTACAAAGACCATGGGGATCAGGGTATAAATGGCCGGGCGACCCGCCTTGATCAACATCACCGAAATAACCAACAGAGTAAGGCTGGCGAGGATCTGGTTGGTTGAACCAAACAAGGGCCAGATGATCATGCCACCGCTGCCCGATGAGCCGCCGGCACCAAAGGCCAGCAGCAAACAACATCCCACCGCGACCAAGGTCGCGATAATGCCGTTTTTCAGCACACCAAGGTTATAGATTTCACCCCACTCCTGAATGATGTAGCGCTGTAAGCGCACCCCTGAGTCCATGGTGGTCCCGGCAAAGAGCACCACCATCACCGCCAACAGGGTCGAGGCCACTTCGGTGGAGATCCCCCAGCCACTTTCGATTAGGTTCGCGCCGCCGGTAATAAAGGCGTTCACACTACCGGCCCCCAGGTGGCTGTAGATCTCATGCCATTCCTCGGGCGATACGGCCAGGGCTACGCCACTGACCGCCACTAAGGTGATCAGCGCCAAACAGCCCTCCCCCACGGCACCAAGATAACCCACAAAACGACCGTCGGTTTCCTTATCCAATTGTTTTGAGCTGGTACCCGAGGAGACGATGCCGTGGAAGCCAGACACGGCACCACAGGCTATGGTCACAAATAACAACGGAATTATACTTGGGGTATCGACCGCGGTTTGGGTGTTAAAGGCTGGCGCCGTGATATCCGGCATGGAAATAAACACCGCACCGTAAAGCAGCACCAGACCCACCAGCAATTGCATGCCGTTGATAAAGTCGCGCGGTTGCAGCAACATCCACACCGGCAGCAAAGAAGCAATGGCGGCATAGATAAAGAGAATGATGATCCAGTTGGCCTTGTCGGCCAGACCAAACATTTCCGTGGGCAGCGCCAATGGCATAGAGCTGCCCATGTAGATGGTGGCATAAAGCACCCCCACGCCGATGGCGCACAGGGGAATAAGCGGCACCTTACGGTGCAGCAGCTGACCTATGATCAGCGCCACAACGATGGCCGACCAAGCCGGGAACACAGCGTTGGGTTGTGCCACAAAAGAGTTGGCGATCACCACTCCAAATACCGCATTCACCATCAGCAGCACCAGGAACACCACTATCATAAATAATGAACGAGTGCGTTTACCGATCACCGACTCCGACAGCGCGCCCATGGACTTACCCTTATGGCGGGCACTGGCCCACAGGGCACCCATATCGTGCACCCCGGCGAAGAAGATGGTACCAAAGACCACCCACAGCACCGCCGGCACCCAGCCCCAGTAAACGGCGATGGCCGGACCCACTATGGGCGCCGCCCCGGCTACCGAGGTAAAATGGTGCCCCCAAAGGACCACCTTGTTGGTGGGCACATAATCGACACCGTCCTCTAGCTCGTGAGCTGGCGTTACAAACCTGTCATCCATGCGAAATATTTTTTCAGCGATAAACTTGGAATACACCAGCCAGCCAAATAACATGCCGACGATGCCAAGCAAGACAATAACAACCGATTGCATAGTCTTCTCTCTTTGTTTTTGTAGTCACAGGGGTTATACCAATTCACTTAAATAGCTAATCATTCTAGCGGGCTAAATGTCGTACTCACGGCGTTTATCCAGCGCTATATCTGATCACATAGTTAACAGAATTGGTATTAAGCGTTGTAACGCACGAACGTGTTTACGCAAAAACTCAGATTCACCTTATCAGCATAGTGTAAAAATTCACTAGCGCTTTAGTCTAAGATGCTCAGTTGCTGCACATCGGCCTGCTCGCTGTCTATGCCCACGCCTAACCCCAGCAGCCTCACCTCTGGCGTTACGCCCCGTTCATAGGCCTTGGCCAACAAGGCATTGAATACATCAAGGCTCAGGCTGTGGCCACTTTGATCCGCCGTGGTGACATGAAAGTCGGCGAACTTCACCTTAACCGAGAGTTTATTGATGTGCTGGTGTAGTTGCTGTCTGTCCAATCGCATGATGAGCTCTTCAAGCAAGGCAGGCAGCGCTTGCTGGCACTGGGCCAAGGTTGTTTTATTGTATTCGTAAGTGTGTTCCACACTGAGGGATTTGCGCACTCGCTCGGTGCTTACCGCGCCGATAACCTGACCGGCACATTTTTGATATAAGGAAGCACCGAAATTTCCCAGCTGTTGCTGCATCCAGGTCATGCCCTTATCCAGCACATCCTGACCTTTAAACAACCCCTGGGCGTGCAGTTTTTCTATGGTGACCTTGCCCACTCCGGGGATTTTTTTAAGATCTAGCGCCGCTAAAAACGCCGGCACCTGATCCGGGGTGATCACGCACTGGCCATTGGGTTTGTTTTCGTCGCTGGCAATTTTGGCAATAAACTTGATGGGTGCTATCCCCGCAGATGCAGTCAGCCCGGTTTCGGCCTGGATTTCCCGCCTGATTTGCGCGGCAATTAGGGTGGCACTGCCCTGGCAGGCTTGGGCGTCGGTCACATCGAGATAGGCCTCGTCCAGCGACAGGGGCTCTATTAGCTCCGTATAACGGCTAAAAATCGCCCTTATCTGCTGAGAGACTTCTTTATAGACCTGCATACGCCCGGGTACGATCACCAGCTCTGGACACAACTGCTTGGCGTGATAGTTGGACATGGCCGAGCGCACCCCGTATTGGCGGGCGATATAATTGGCGGTGGACAGCACCCCACGACGACTTTTGCCGCCAATCGCCAAAGGCACCTTGGCAAGCTTGGGGTTATCACGCATTTCCACTGCCGCATAAAAGCAATCCATATCGATATGGATAAATTTCTTCATGGCCAAAAAAGAAGTAAACCGTTTTGCCTATCTTCGCAGATACGCATCAATAAGACCACAAAATACTGTATGAAGCACTGTATAAGATAATGAAAAGCGGTACGTCTAAACTCAGTTTTTTTGATTGGCACAAAAAAACCGGCCTGAGCCGGTTCTTATATTCGTTGTCTCAGTATAGGTGATGCTTAGAAATGCTTACTCGACTTGGCCCATTTGGCAATATCATTACCCAAGGTATTCACGGTATGCGCTAACACCGAGCAAGAGCCTTTAAAGCCTCCAAAAAAACCACCCGCCGAATTACGCGTTTTGCTGGTGCTGTCGACCACCTTGCCATCGATCATCAACTTAGCGGATACCGATGCCGATTTACGGTGACCAATAAACGCATTACCGCCACTGTACACATTATCGATGCTCAGTTGCAGCACCTTACCGGTTTGCGGTAACTCACCCTTCACCTGCTCAATGGCAATACGCTGCGCCTTGGCATATTTCACCAAAGAATCTGAAAATTGATTGCCCAGCTGGTAACACTCGCTTTTAACATTGTCGGCGATAATATTCGGATTAGAATAAGGTACATTGGTGAGAATGTAGAGCACCTCATTACCTGCTAGAGACTTAGATGCCTTAGCAACTTTGGTTTCGCTGACCACGTCTTGTTGAGGGGTTTCAACAGAGGCTTGAGCCGAAGCCTGTGCTGAAGCTTTATTTGTTGTTGTCTCGCTCGCTTCAACGCTACTCACTGAGGCATTGTCACTTTGCAGGTTAGATGCACTTGCTGTGGTGTTATTGTCGGTCGAATTACAGCCGCTTAGGGCTAAGGCGGTGAATGCGATAAGTGGATATTTCATGTTAACTCCCTTTATTATTGTTTTAAGCCGGATATTGTTACAAGGATGTAATCAATTGTAAAACCCATCTTGTCGATGAAATGAAATTATTCGCAACTTCCGCCCCCTAAATAGAGAATTTTCTTCAGTAACAATGGGGTACAACAAGTATCCATATGGGAATTCCATTCACCTAACTGTTCGCATAAAAACCTTCAGGCAGCCATCAGAAAATCGGTGGCTCCCGGCACAACTGTTATACTTAATGCAATAGGCTATAAGGGTGTGGACACGCCCCTTTACCCGGATTTTGTCAGCACCGCCACGGCCATTCGTCTTCTCTTTTTAAGGAGTGGCAGCTATGTTGAAACGTCTCTTGCACTGGGCCTTGATCGCACTTATTGCCTTGCCTCTGACTGGATTTGCAGCCACATCAACCTGGAAGATAGCCTCGCTGGAATGGCCGCCCTACGCCAGCGCGCATATGGACAATGGCGGCGATGCCATTGCCTCGCTGCGCGACCTGCTAGCGCCTCATGATATTGCCATCGAAGTCGATTACCTGCCCTGGGAGCAGGCTCAGTTACGAGCCGCTGCAGGCGAGTACGCCGGCTACTTTCCGGCTTGGCCATCGGAGGTACGCAGTGGCTTTATGGCTTCTGCGCCGCTTGGCTTTTCCCACCTTGGCATCCTCAGCAAAAGTGATAATGATCTGGATTATCGCAATCTGATCCACCTGTTTGAGCAATATAAGGTGGGCGTGGTGGCCAGCTATGTGTATCCCGCCAACATTCAAAATGTGCTCGATGAATACGGCGAAACCCTGCATTATGCGGGCTCGGAGCGGGAATTGGTGAATATGCTCGACCGCGGCAGCGTCGATTTGATCCTTGCCAGTCCTGAGGTCGTCGGTCACTTTTCGCCAAGCAAACGAGCAAAAAAACTCAAAATGGTCACCCAGTTTGCCGATATTCCCCTGGTGCTGGCACTCAAACAAAATGACACCAATCGCGCTCGCAAAGCCTTCTTGGACGATCTGCTCCAGCGCCACCTGAAAACCGACACCGCCTTTACCCGGCCAACGCATCTGGTTGGCACCTATATTAATACCCCCGGGGTCGAGCCCTTTATCCATTTTATCGAGCAGATCTACGCCGAGCTTGGCATCAGTTTAAAACTGGAAGCGGTTCCGGCCCGCCGCGGCTTGGTGCTACTCAATGCCGGGCTGAGTGATCTTGATGTGGTCCGAGTAACGGCCAACATGGCTAGGTTTAAGAATGTGCGTGTGGTCGAGCCCACGCTGGCACTTGGAGAGCATATGTTGCTGTGTGATAAGGCGGTCCCCTGTAATCTGGCGGCGTTAAGTAAGCCGAGCAACAAAATACTGGTGACTCGGGGGGCCTTAGAATCCCTGACTAACTTTGATATCAAAGCCAAGCTGGTGTTTAACGAAAAGCTCAGGCGTACCCCAGAGTTGTTGAAGCGCTATGAATTTGAATATGCGATATTTTCTACCGTGTTTGGTGATGGCCAGCAATACGCAAATGACTTTAATATTTTGCCGTTGCGGCGGTTTCGCCTTAATCATGTGGTTAATCGCCGGCTTGACCCGCTGGTGCCCGAGCTACAAAGAACGATTCAGGCCAAGTTAGACGACTTTACCCCAAACAGTGTGCATTAAATTAAGACTTGTTTTGCTTTTTCTTGGTGCGTTTAAACAGGCCCAACCAAAATGCGCCTTCTAAAAACGCGCCGACGATCAATAAGGCCAACACTCCTTTTTCGGCGCCTATGGCATAACAAATCAATGCCAGCGGCAAGGCCCATAGCCAAAGGTATTTACGTACGCTCATCGCCCAATCCCTATCTAGTTGATGGACTTAGGCTAACTAACTTGGCGATATTGAACAACAATTGTGCTGCACAAAAATGTAAGCATGTATTACTGGGGGGACATCACCACCCCAGGCGGTGATGTAACGAAGATTTAGAGGTAACCTTCCTGATGAATACGCACAAACAGCTTGGTGCCAATTTTGGAGTAGTCGATTTTATACTCTTTACCATCCAGGGCCTGAATAAAGAGCAGGCGTTTTTCCTCGGCAAAAATATCGGCACTGGAAACATGCACCACCTCCAGGTAGCGCTCCCTGGCTTCACGGCGATTGCGCGGTAACGGCTCTTTAAAGGGCTCAAGACCATGCTGAGTGACCTTGATTTTTGGATGGTCTTCACCGTTAACAACCACCAAGTCCACTTTTTTAACTTTATGGATCAGGGTATTACGACCACTTTTTATAAACGCTCTTTCATCGGCCATGGAAAATTTCCTCTGTCACTTACTACTTGCTGCAGACAGCTCTTGCCGCAACCGAGACACGGTAAGCACCGGGTCTTGTTGCCAACGATGTAACATATAACTGAAGGTCCAGATATCCCGATCCAATGCCGCCGCAGGCAGCAGGATATGGTATCCGGTCAATAGTTTTAAGTTTTTCATTCTATTAGCAAACATAGCTAATAATCCAGTATATTTGCAGCCGCCTTCGCTAACATATTCGGTGTCTTCCACCAGCCAGTGCGGCGGGCATTCTTTGCCCTCATGACAATAGGCCTTGATCGCCTGCAACAGAAAATGGCGCTGCTCAACTAACAAACGACCGGCCAAACGCGGCGATAGGCGCTGTAAAAACTCGTCTTCATGGCGCACACAAATACCTATTACATTGAGCTCTAACACTTCGCCCTGACGCTGCACCTGCACCACGCCGACCCGAGCCAGATTGCCCACCGGCAGCTGCCAGCAGCCGTACTTATGGTTATAACTGAGCTTGTCCCTATCGAGATAGATGCTGTAAAAGGGCTCGCGTAATTTCAAAAAGCCCACCAGCACGCCCACCAAGGAGGCGCTCAGAATAAAAATCTCCGCCAGCAAGACCTCACCGGGGCGAAACTTCATCACCGCCACCAGCACCAGTAACACGGCGGCGCTGATCAACAGGGTTTGTGCTCCATAACGCGAGCCCTGGGCTCTGATCTTCGCGCCCTGATAGCCCTGCTCCTGCTTTTCATCCTGATGTTGTGGCGAAGAATTGTGCGCCATAACCCGCCCCCTACTTCTATACTCTACCTTGAGTGTATATAAAGATGCGTAGCAATGGCTAGTTACCTTTGTTGTTCTCGTTTTGTGAACAAAAACTGTAATTGTTCATCACAAAATCGTTATTTTCGGTTAACACACAAAAATACAGGATTGGCGGTCTATGTGTATGCCGACAAAGTCGTAAACTATTCTCGGGCTAAAACTACATAAGGCATTAACAATGAACCACAATAGGCACTCGGGCAAAGCGCTGTTTCCCGTTTTTATTATCATCTTTTTGGGATTGTGCGTTTATTTGTACCTGCCTAACGGCCAATCGCAACAAAACACCCGCCAAATGCAACCCACGAGAGTGCAAGTGCATACCGTCGAACAACAACAGCGTGCCGTTAACGTGGACGGCATCGGCAGCAGCCGTGCCAATCAGGCCATTTTTATTAAAAGCGCCCAAAGCGACTATGTGGATGAGATCTACTTTGACGATGGTGAGCTGGTTAAGGCAGAGCAACTGCTGGTGCAACTACGTGACACCGAAGAGCAGCTGAGAGTGAAGGAGCTGGAGGCCAACCTTTCAGAAGTAGAGCGCCAATTAAACCGCCTTACCGAGCTGGCCCGCTCGCAAGCCGCCGCCAAGTCGTTACTGGAAGAGCAAAGAGCCAAATTTGAAGCCACCCAGGCACAACTTGAGGCTGCAAAAACTAAGTTGGCAGAAATGCAAGTTCGTGCTCCCTTTGCCGGTACCCTGGGCAAGCGCATGATTTCTAAGGGTGCCTTTGTCTCTAACAGCACGGAAATTACTACCTTGGACGATCTCAGCGTGATCAAGGTCGACTTTAATGTGCCGGAGAAATACCTGGCGCAATTGCGTGTTGGCATGTCGGTGAGCGCCCGCAGCGACGCCTACCCGGCACGCACCTTCAACGGCAAGGTCACCCATGTCAGCTCTCGCGTCGATATGAACACCCGCAGCGTGCCCATCAGCGCCAGCTTCAGCAATAACGAGGCGCTGCTGCGCCCAGGCATGCTACTCAATACCACCTTGGAACTGAAAACCTACGAAGCCCTGCTGGTGCCGGAAAAAGCCATTATTCCACGCCAGGACAAGCATTTTGTCTTTCAGGTAGTCGATGGCATCGCCACAGAAGTGGAAGTAAAGGTCGATAAACGTTACGACAGCTGGGTTGGCATCAGCTCTGGCCTCAAAGCGGGTGACCAGGTGGTGACCGAAGGCATCATTAAAATTCGTTCCGGCTCACCGGTGAATGCACAGGAGAGCGAACAGTGAGGATCACCGATACCGCGGTAAAACGCCCCGTCTTCGCCATTGTTATCAACCTGCTGTTGCTCACCTTTGGTCTGGTGGCCTTTTCGCTGTTACCGCTGCGCGAATACCCAGACATTGAAAGCCCCATTGTCAGCGTCAGCACCAGCTATACCGGCGCCTCATCGGAAATTATCGAAACCAAGATCACCCAGGTGATCGAAAACCGCATTTCCGGTATCGAGGGCATTAAAAGCATCACCTCGTCGAGCCGCAATGGCCGCTCCAATATCACCATAGAATTTAATATCGACCGTGATATTGATGCCGCCGCCAACGATGTGCGCGAACGTGTCTCGCGTGCATTGGACAGCCTGCCGGATCAGGTGCGCCCACCTGAAGTGTCTAAATCAAATTCCGATGAAAGCCCCATCGCCTGGTTTGTGCTTAACAGCAGCAGCATGGATACCTTGCAGCTCTCAGACTATGCCCAGCGCTATATCGTCGACCGCCTGGCGGTGGTGGACGGTGTCTCCAATGTCCGTATAGGTGGTCAGCGCCAATACGCCATGAAAATCTGGCTTAACCGCCAGGCCATGGCCGCCCGCGGCATTACCGCCGCCGATATCGAGCGCGTGCTGCGCGCCGAAAACGTTGAGCTTCCGGCCGGTGAAATCGAGTCGAAAGACCGGGACTTCTCGGTACGTACCGCCCGCAGTTACCTCGACCCGCAGGATTTTCGTAATCTCGTGGTGGCCCGTGGCGATGGCGGCTACCTGGTGCGCCTTAACGAAGTAGCCGATGTGCAACTTGAAGCCGCCGATGAAGAAAGCATGTTCCGTGGTAATGGCCGCAATATGATAGGCTTGGGGATAGTTAAACAGGCCAAGGCCAATACCCTGACGGTAGTGGAAAACGCCCGTAAAGAGCTGGAAAACATTAAGCGTAACCTGCCTCCTGGCACTACCATAGAAGACAGCTACGACTCCTCCATCTTTATTAAGGAATCGATCAACGAGGTGTATCGCACCCTGGCCATTTCTATGGGTCTGGTAGTATTAGTCATCTTCTTATTCCTTGGCAACATTCGCGCTACCCTGATCCCGGCGGTGACCGTGCCTGTGGCGCTGATCGGCAGCTTTATGTTCCTGCTGGCCATGGGTTACTCCATTAACCTGCTTACCCTGTTAGCCCTGGTGCTGGCCATAGGTCTGGTGGTGGATGACACCATAGTTATGCTGGAAAACATCCACCGTCGTATCGAGCTCGGCGAGCCACGCCTGCTTGCCGCCTATCGTGGCGCCCGCGAGGTGGGTTTTGCCATCGTCGCTACCACGCTGGTGTTAATTGCGGTATTTGTGCCCCTGGTCTTTATGGATGGTCGCATCGGCGCCCTGTTCACCGAATTTGCCATGGCGGTCAGCGCCGCGGTGTTTTTCTCCAGCGTAACCGCGCTGACGCTCTCCCCGGCGCTGTGTTCCAAGGTACTTAAACAAAGTGCCAACTCGGGACGCTTTAGCCAGTGGATGGACCGTCAGTTTGCCCGCTTAGAAGGCGCTTACGAGCGCACTCTGGCCGGCAATATTCGCCGCTCCGGCATGCTTACCATCATGTTGTTACTGGCCGGCGCCGCCTGTTATGGCCTGTTCCAGAAAATTCCCTCGGAATTAACGCCTAAAGAAGATCGCGGCACCTTCTTTGTGATGATGAATGGCCCCGAAGGCGCCAGTTACGAAAACAACGCCGAAAACATGGCGAAAATTGAACAGCGCCTGCTGCCTTATGTGGAGTCCGGTGAGCTTAACCGTGTGCTGGTGCGTGTGCCCGGCTGGGGCGGGCAAGGCGGCGTGGCCATTATCGGCATGGCCGACTGGGACGAGCGCAAGCGCGATACCTGGTCGGTAATGGGCGAGATCAGTGGCAAGATGCGTGAAGTGACCGATGTGCGTGCCTTCGCCATTATGCGCCGTGGCATAGGCGGTGGTGGCTCGTCGCGCCCCATCGAATTTGTACTGCAAGGCAATGATTATGAAGAACTGGCCGACTGGCGCGATCGCATCATTGCCCGCGCCCAACAAAACCCGGGCCTGGTGCGTATCGACCATGACTATAAAGAAACCTTTCCGCAATTTTTGGTGAGCATAGATAAAAACAAGGCCGCCGATTTAGGGGTGTCGGTCTCGGATATCGGCCGTACCTTGGAAACCATGCTGGGGCAGCGCCGTGTTACCACCTTTATCGACCGTGGTGAAGAGTACGACGTGATCTTAAAAGGTGAGAAACAAGACTTTGCCAGTCCACAGGACGTGTCGAACATCTATGTTAATTCCCGCTCCGGTGAACTGGTGCCTTTGGACAGTTTGATCACCGTCTCCGAAGAGGCCACCGCGTCACGCCTTAACCGCTATAACCGCATGCGCGCCATTACCCTGAGCGCCAACCTGGCCGATGGCTACACCCTGGAAGAGGCGCTGAACTTCCTTAACCAGGTGGCGATGGAAGAAAACGACATCGACGGCGCCATCGACTACAAGGGCGAATCCCAGCTGTTTTACGAAGGCGCCTCGGCCATGGTCTATGTGTTTGTCCTGGCACTGACCGTAACCTTCCTGGTGCTGGCGGCGCAGTTTGAAAGCTTTGTGCATCCCTTTGTGATCATGCTGACCGTGCCTTTGGGCATCGCCGGCTCGCTCTTTGGACTGTACGCCACCGGGCTGACCCTGAATATCTACAGTCAGATAGGGATTGTTATGCTCATCGGCCTGAGCGCCAAGAACGGTATCCTGATCGTGGAGTTTGCCAACCAATTGCGCGATAAGGGCATGGTGTTCAGCGCCGCCCTGTTGCAAGCCTCCAAGCAGCGCTTGCGCCCTATTATTATGACCTCCCTGACTACGGTCATGAGCTCGGTGCCCCTGGTACTGGCCAGTGGTCCTGGGGCGGAAAGCCGCATGGTAATAGGTGTGGTGATCTTCACCGGCGTTACCGTGGCCACCTTGCTGACCCTGTTTGTGGTGCCCAGTGCCTATTATGCCCTGGCACGTAAAACCCAATCGCCGGAGTTTTTGCAGCACCGCCTCAACAACCAGGAGCAACAGCACCCGTTGCAGGAAGAGTAACCCTAAAAAGGCAGAGCAATCTGCCTTTTTTACTATTAAGCACTTAATCGCGCTACACTTAACTAGGTATTGCAAACAGGACAAAGCGCAATGAGTGAGCTACGCACGGCCACCTTCGGTGGTGGCTGCTTTTGGTGTATCGACGCCGCCTTTAGACGGGTCAAAGGCGTGCAACAGGTTTCTTCCGGCTACAGCGGCGGTCATGTTGAGCACCCCACCTATCATCAAATTTGTGCCGAAGACACCGGCCATGCCGAGGTGGTGCAGCTCGTCTATGACGAGCAAAAGATTGACTACCCCACGCTATTAAAGATGTTTTTCGCCCTGCACGACCCCACCACCTTAAACCGTCAGGGCAATGATATCGGCCCCCAGTATCGCAGCGTGATCTTCTATCATGGCGACCAGCAAAAACACCAGGCCGAGCTGGTTATGGAACGCCTGCAAGAGCACCTCGACGATGCCATAGTCACCGAGCTCCTTCCGGCGCAGGAATTTTATCCTGCCGAGAGCTATCACCAGGATTACTTTAGCGCCAACCCGCGGCAACCGTATTGCAACCTGCTTATTGCTCCGAAAATAGCCAAATTTGAGAAGGAATTTGATGCATATTTGGTGTAGAACTTGTCGGGTCGCCGACTTCGACTTAGAGGAAATGCTAAGTTCAGTGCCAACAATTCGTCCCTGAAGGCGGGTTCCTGTCGGCATCCATGCCTCGACCTCCTCGCGCTGCGAAGCGGTGCTTCGGTCACTCGTCGCCCCTAAGAACTCCTAGGACACCCCAGCATTTGCTTTATTCTTCGCTTGTCGGTGTTGCCTACGCACCCGGCGAAACTCGGCAATCCCTGCCGAGTTGTACTACCAACCCCACCAAGCTCAGCGCAAATGCACGGGGAATAAGCTGATACATCGCATTTCAGATTAAGTATTACTCAAGCTGCCAGCCTGTCAGATATAAGCGATAAAAAGCCAGTGCTAGCAAAAGCCTGAGGGATTTGTTATCAATAGAAGAATAAAAACTTGTTTGCAAACTAGCTCCAAAGTTTCTCTTTATTAAGTTGCTAGAATAAATTGGAGGTTATTGCGATGATTTCAAAATATAATTCATTTGAACCTAAAAATATCCCCGCGAACGCTCTTGCAAAGATGGGGCTAAAAAACGTTTTAGATGTGCCAGTTCAACCCGCACAGTATTCTCAAATGAATTATTGCCTTAGCAATGTCCAAAGATATTTAGAAAGTAATGATGGCTCAATGATGTTTGGCTGGATTACTTCTGTTTGGGGAAATCTGATCCTTAGGCTTACAGCACATGTCATTGTTCAAAAGGAAGATGGTAAATTAGTTTGCATCACTCCGTCCGCCCTAAACGCAAAAAAGATAAAGTTCATACCTGATCCTGAAATCCCAGATTTAATCCAAAATGGACGCATGCCGATAAAGCATATCGCTTTGAAAGAACATACTCTCGTTCAAGAGTTATTAGAATTAGAAGCAGAATACGAAAGCTTGCACCTTTCTGAAACTGGAGTCATAACAATACAAGTTGCTAATGAGTTTGATCTTAAACGAGTGTCTGCATATTTGAAATTGGAGCAATTAGCGCAAGAAGTGACCTCGAAAAATGACCAATGCTTTTGTGGTTCAACTAAGCAAAGGAAAAAGTGCTGCAAATAAATTCAATTAAAAAAATCATTCAAGTGCGGGGTTATCCATAGGACTTACCCAAAAATAACACTTTCCTACCCACCGACTAATTCAAAACCAACAGGTATCGACCTCCCCGTTTAGATTCGCGCTGTAGAAATCGGCTTTTGTTGTGGAGTGTGCTTGAGACAACGGAGCATGGATGCGAAGTTAGGTTTATCGAGGTAGGACACCTCGTTAAACCGTGTCGAAGCTAAGCGGAACGCTTAACAAAAAACCGAGTTCGCAAGCAATAGCGAATCACGGGTTCGCGGGGTTTCCAAAGGGGGAGTCGAATCACTCCCTCTTTGGTT
>NZ_PQCD01000013.1 GCF_002964705.1 Pseudoalteromonas sp. T1lg75
TGTAACGTTTTTTCATTTTGAGATCTCCATTGTCTCCAGTTTATTGGAAATCTCATCAAAGTCATGGTGTTAATTTTGGGGGAAAGGTCAGGTTCATCAGCCAAGAGCATTGAACCTCAGAGATGGAAAGTTCAAGAAAGAAGCGATTGAAGCGCTAGAGGCTAATAATATACCTGAACTTATAAGTGTTTTTGCTGAAGAGTTAGAAAAAGAAGGTAGCGCTATCATTCATGGTGCTGTTAATGGAATTCCAAGCCCGTCTAATGGCGAACTTGGATTTCTTACGAAAAGAGCAGGTTTCACCTTTGCTGTGTATGCTCGCAAAACAGGCCGCGTAAATGTGAGAGTTGTTGATTTTGATGAATCTGTCTCGGCATCGACTGTCGAAAAGTTGTTACACCCCCGCCAGGAAGACGAGAAAAAGTACAATGGACCTCGCTTCTATGCTCTACCAGGCAATGCTGATAGCTACCGTGATAAAGAGACTGCAAAGGCAAAGCTTTATGAGTTTATTTCGATGGTGGAGAACTGAGCTTGTGATTACTTGTACTAGCTCAGAGCAAGTCTGAGCTAGTACAGCTTACTTAATGTCGTCTTTTTCGCTCTTTATCACTGTTATGAAGAATGTGTACCATTACAGCCATCATGTATTCTCTATCTTTTCTGGTCCTATTAAACCCATAAGGAAGGGTGTTAGATGGGTAACGTTTAGCCATAACCTTCTCCGCCCTGTCTGACTCAACAAAAATACCAAAATTTTCTTTTTGAAGAGGTGCCTCAAGTTCAACAAATACTGCGTAGTAGGCCGCCTTTTTAATATCAAACTTGTAATCCGAAATATCTTCTGTGTCCACTACAGAATTATCCGTTATTTCGTTGGCAGCAGTCCTGTAATAGGCTTCTAGAGAATCAAAGTATGGTTCTTGAATAGAGGACATAAATTGCTCTGAATCTTCTGGGTCGAAAGGTGTGTTTTTGGCGTCTTCTATCGTCTTAAGCCATCGTTGTTCGGTAGCTTCTATCATCCTGAATTCATTTTTTAACCCGTCTAATGACTTCCTGCCAATATTGTTGTCACGGTTGAATTGTGTATAAGCATTTTTAAACTCACGCTTCTTCTCTTTGATTTTGTTTTTTAAAGATGTTTTATCATTTCTACCTTTCCCTTCTGTTATATCTATAAAATTGTGATATTTATCTACATAATTGGATGCTAACAGCCCTAGTTGAGGTAACTGTTCGCGCCATGCTCCCGCTATTGTCCACGCGTAGCATTTATTGAAAGAAGATGCTCGATCTATGACATACTTACCTTTGATATCCCTGCACTGCCCTGATCTCTTGTCTACTTTAAGACTTTGAAATCTCAAGTATTGAATTGTCCCTGGACGTTTTGTCAGTAGTTTAGGGTTGCTGTGCTTAGCCGAAATGATTTCATTGGCTTTTAACATAAACTCATCGTCGAGTGATAAAAGTTCTGCACGTAAGAGGTCGTATTTATCCTGGAGTTCAGCAAGTTCCTTCTCAATGGGTAGCAAGGATTGAGTGTAGTTACTTTGCACTTCCTTATACTTTCTCACAAAGTTCATGTCTCTGATGTACGCATCTGACATTTTTATGTGCATTTCAGCATTACTCTTTTTGTTTACGTCAAAGAGCTCCTTAATTTGTTTGTAATTCAACTTAAGTAATTCAATTCTGTCATTAATGATGCTCGAGTTACCAACTTCAGGGGAGAATGATGATTTTGTAGTGCTCTCAAGCGCTTCAACCAACTCTTCAGTTGTTCTGGGGACTCCAGAACGAATGATGGAGTTGGTGTAATTGGTGATCGAAGTGTCAATGGCAAATACTTTCCCTTGAGTAATTAAATCGCCATGGGCCTCTTTCATGACAACGCCATCAGCAACGGTGACTTCAGTTGCATTGGCATTAAAGGTTAATGAGCAAATAAGAATCAATTGGGATATATGGTGGTATGAGTTGTTCATTGTGATCCCCTCTCAATATCGGGGGTGGTATTAGGTCTCAATTCTATAGAAGGTATGGTTAAAACTGTCAAATACAGAATTTGTCCACTTTGAATCGCCACCTATTTCCTAGACACCTTTCAGCTAGATAAACTAACTAAAAATCGAGGTGCTTATGAGCGGTAGACGTTACCCTGATGAATTCAAATTGGAAGTAGTCAAACAAGAGGTTGATCGCGTCCACTAAATTATTCATCTGAATTGGCTGCCCTATTATGTCGTCTAAATAGCCAGTAGCTTAGTTGTTGGGTGGTAAACCAAGTTTGGGCTTGTCTAAGCTCGCTGTTTAGTCTGATCTAACCAGACCAAATTGAATTTGATATAATGGCTTAAACGCAAGCGAAGTATCTTCTTATGAACATTCTTTTCTTATGCACAGCCAATATCCAACGCAGCAAAACAGCCGAAGAGTTATTTAGCGCTGCCGATGGTATTAACGAATATCGCTCAGCTGGGCTAAGTGCTAAGTATGTTGCTAAGGCTGGCTCTCGCTTATGTAGTGAAGAGCTATTGCAATGGGCTGATAGAATCTATGTGTTTGAAGCAAAACATATCGAGCGTATTCGAGAGTACACTGGTGAAGTTTACTTAGCTAAGATCACCAACCTGGATATCCCTGATAACTATCAATACTTCCAACGTGAGCTGGTGTTACTTTTGTTAGAGCGTTTGCCACTTAGGGAGCTAATAAAAGGGA
>NZ_PQCD01000063.1 GCF_002964705.1 Pseudoalteromonas sp. T1lg75
AGTCATAGCCGATGTGCGCTTCGTGCCACTGGTGCCTGGCGATATAATTTAAGGATATTCTTTGCGCCTCTTTACTGCTTTGTACGACGCTGCGCTGCGTTGGGCAAGACACCGCCATGCCGAGCGTTATCTTGCTGGAATGAGTTTTGCCGAATCGGTTATTTTCCCCGTGCCCCCCGATAATCAGTCAAAAACTGAATTTATGACTTCCGCTAGCCATGACTTAAGGCAACCCTTGAACTCACTCGGACTATTTCTATATGGTTTAAAGTAAAAAATTCAAAGTGGAGCTGGGGACACCCTGCCCTTGGTTGAAAAAATCGAGCAAGCACATAAATCACTCTCCAGCATGTTTGCTCGTA
>NZ_PQCD01000064.1 GCF_002964705.1 Pseudoalteromonas sp. T1lg75
AGTTATGGTGATATCGCACGCCAGGTGGGCAATCCCAAGGCGGTGCGCGCAGTGGGTGCGGCCAATGGTCGTAATCCCATCAGCATCATTGTGCCTTGTCATCGGGTAATAGGCGCCAATGGCACCTTGACCGGGTATGCCGGTGGACTGGAGCGTAAGCGCTGGCTGCTGGCCTTAGAGCCAGCAGTCACAGTCTGGGTCTTTAGGCAGTTTAAACTGTTTTTGCCCTAGGGTATGAGCATTATAACTGTGCACTACTCCCGTCTCACCAATCCCAAGAAGACACTGAATAGCCAGCAAGGCCTGCTGCGCCCCAATAATGCCAAGTAAAGGCGCTATCACCCCCTGAGTCGCGCAATTAT
>NZ_PQCD01000014.1:0-1157 GCF_002964705.1 Pseudoalteromonas sp. T1lg75
TGGAACCACCTGACCCCATGCCGAACTCAGAAGTGAAACGAAACAGCGTCGATGATAGTGTGGCATTTGCCATGTGAAAGTAGAACATCGCCAAGCTCCTAATTATACGAAGAACCCAGCTTATAGCTGGGTTTTTTCGTTTAAAAGCATTGATGCTCTACTTGAGCATGGCAGGAAAAAAGCTGAGCGAAGCGAATTCATCCATGTGATAAAGCTGCAGGGAACAGCTTTACATCGCGTAGGCGACCCGTAGGGCAAGGGCGGGATTGCCCGAAGTAAAGTAGTCGCTACGAAGGTACTAGCTACGAATGTACTCGCTACGAAGTAGTACACCTGACTGCGTAACGCACCAAGCTCATATTTAAAGAAACCCGTAGCAGTAATGCAGCGGGTTTTTTGCTTTCAGGGATTTAAGGTTATCCGTTTGGTAAAACTAAATCATCCTTAAAGCATTTACCCTTCGCGTATCCCTGCTCTCACGTTTTAAACAACGAACCGAGCTGCTATTCAACAAAGAACCCCGCCAAGTGCTGGTTTTTTGTATTCATCCTAATAAAACATACTTACTCTAAACGGTTCCTGTGAATGCCCATATGATGTGGTCGAAATAAGTATTAAACACTATGCTTCTTGGTCATACAGCTTTAGTACGGCTATAAGTCTGCCGTAATGGATTAAGGTGGCAAAATGACTAATAGGATTGTTTTCACGTTTTCTACACTTCTTTTCTTCGTAGTAAGTAGCAATGTTGTGGCGAAAACAATTGAGATAGGAGAGAGCAATTTCTCTCCCAGGCTGTTTCATGTCGGGGATGGACAACCCTCTATATCAGTGTGTGATTTTAATTCAGATGGTAATAAGGATATTATTGTTTCGAATTATTTAGACAACAATATCGCTATCTTTCAAGGGAATGGCAAAGGAGACTTATCCGAATTAGCTCGCTTTCCCGTTGGCGAAAACCCTACTGATATTGCCGTATCTGATATTAACAAAGATGGAAATGTTGATGTCGCGATTGCTAACCATGAAACATCATATGTGACCTTACTTTTTGGGGACGGTAAGGGGGGGTTCAACAAGGCTTCCCAGTCACCATTAAATATCGGTATTAAGCCTCATCCCCATGAGGTGCAATTACAAGATCTTGACGGCGA
>NZ_PQCD01000014.1:1167-15015 GCF_002964705.1 Pseudoalteromonas sp. T1lg75
GTTCAACAAGGCTTCCCAGTCACCATTAAATATCGGTATTAAGCCTCATCCCCATGAGGTGCAATTACAAGATCTTGACGGCGATAATATTGCAGAGCTGATCGTAGACAGTCGCGACAACGACGGGTTGTTAGTATTAAAAGGTCTGGCGAATGGTCAATTCAAAACACCCGGTAAAATAATCGATGTCGGAGGGGATCCATACCGAGGCTTTGCAGTTGCTGATATAAATGGCGATCGGGCCTTGGACTTAGTTACTCCCAATCAAAGCGATATCGGTATAGCAGTTAATTCTGGTTCAAATAATACGTTATTTTCTTTAACAAAGATGGGGCTGTCTGCGTCTCCATTTTCTGTCGAATTGGCAGACCTCACTGATGATGGCAAGTTAGACTTAGTTGTCGCTACAAATGGTCGTTTTTTATCTGTTTTACCTGGAGATGGGCAAGGGAGCTTTCATGAAACCCAAAAAACTGTGATAGCGACAACTTCTGGAGCTAAACAAGTAGCTACAGGAGATATAAACGGAGATGGAATACAGGATGCGTTAGTTGCCAATTGGTCTGGTGAGTTGACCGCTATTATTGGCAATAAAACAACACTTGAAAGTTATACATTCAAGCACACGAGTATTCCTAATCCGTGGGCAGTAGCTTTGGTAGATCTCAATAAAGATGGTAAAAGTGATTTTATAATTGCTGATGGCAACAGCAGCTTAGCAGCAGTTTATATTAGTCAAAAGCGTTGATGACTTTTGCATCAGAAATCATTGCCGGATATACGTGTAATTCTTATTTTGCAGGCAGCCGTGCTAATAAAAGGGTCACGGTTTTACGCTTTTACTATAAAGTTGCTGAGCTATTACACCACATCAGTCTTTAGCCTAGTCTGTGGTTTAGTGGGATATTAGTTAGAATAAAGGAAGGGTGTTCCCCGGCGTTGCGGTTACGAATATCAGCCCTTGAACCCTAAGGTTCAAGGCGGAAGACACCTGTAAGCCGTAGGCTTCTCGGTACATGCCGAGCTTGCGCAATAGCCTACAAAATGCATTCCTAAATAAAAATTATCGGCTCAGGGACGTCATTCGCTGGCCAACAAGCTAGGGAACACCTTTAGTATATAAGACCCAGCAACAGGGATACAGCTTAATAACAAAATTTCCTTCCAAGTGCGGGCAAAGTAAACAAGCTGGGTGTTATTTGATCGCTATCATACTTGGGTGGTCACAATACGGTGGAGTCGCCCTCGCAGCGATGGTAGCATTGGGTATTGAAATCAATATTTTTCGTCATACGCGAGCCAATCATGAGCGAACAACCTAGCTATCAGCAAGCCCAACTACTCTTAGAAAGTAACGACATCTTTGTTATGCCCTCCGAAGTGCAGGGGATTATCACAGGGCTCCTGGCCTGTGGTCTGGATATCGAAGAAAAAGATTACCTGGGTCTTCTTAGCGATGTGCTTAATGATGGCATTAGTTTTGAAAAGACCCTGAAACAATGGCTGAGTGAGCTCTATACCCAAGCGGTTGAAAGCTTCTCCAATGAGCAGTTGCAGTTTGAGCTTTTGCTGCCGGACGAAGAAGAAAGCCTGATCGATCAGGCCAATGCCCTGGTAGCCTGGGTTAACGGCTTTTTACTTGGCTTTGGCCTAAAGCAAAAAGATTATGGCAAGTTGTCCGATGACGTAAAAGAAGTGATCCAGGACTTCACCGAAATCAGCCGCCTTGATACCCACTTCGATGAGACCGAAGAAGACAAGCAAGCACTGCATGAAGTGCTTGAGTACGTGCGCGTATCGGCCATGCTTTGCTTTGCCGAGTTGGGTAAACGAGAGAGCACGGCGACAACCTCAAAGACGCTACACTAATGAATATCACGAACGCAGAATACCGCGCGCGCCAGCACCAGTTGCTGGCGCAAATGAAACACAACTCGGTTGCCCTTATTCCCGCTGCCAAGGAAATTACCCGCAGCCGTGATACCGAATTCCCGTTCCGCCAGGACAGCGACTTTTTCTATCTCATCGGCTTTAACGAGCCCGATGCCATGTTGGTGCTGGTAAAAGGTGAAGAGCAAAAGTCGATTCTATATTGTCGCGCCAAAGATAAAACCGCCGAGATCTGGCATGGTCGCCGTATGGGCGCCGATGCCGCTAAGGAACAATTACCTATCGACGATGCCTATACCCTTGCCGAGCTGGATCAGGGGCTCATCGATGCGGTGAATCAGAAAACCACCCTTTACTATGGCCAGGGCGTCTACAAAGACGTGGATGACCAGGTTTTTGACTTACTCAATACGCTTCGCGGTGCCCCAAAGAAGGGTTACCGTGCTCCCGAGGTGATCCGCGATATTCGCACCCTGGTGCATGAAATGCGCTTGTTTAAATCACCCGCAGAGCAAGAGA
The DNA here is from genome assembly GCF_002964705.1 of Pseudoalteromonas sp. T1lg75. Classification (GTDB taxonomy): domain Bacteria; phylum Pseudomonadota; class Gammaproteobacteria; order Enterobacterales; family Alteromonadaceae; genus Pseudoalteromonas. The sequence goes on from NZ_PQCD01000014.1 coordinate 3,577, forward strand.
TTATGCGTCAAGCGGGCAAGATCAGCGCCGACGCCCACAAGCGTGCCATGCGTTTTGCCAAGGCCGGGGCCACAGAGTATCAACTTGAAGCCGAATTGCATCATCATTACGCCATGAACGGCGCCCGTTATCCGGCCTATGGCACCATAGTGGGCAGCGGCGATAATGCCACCATCTTGCACTACACCGAAAACGAGTCGACCCTCAAAGATGGCGACCTGGTGTTGATCGACTCCGGCTGTGAGCTGGCTGGTTATGCCGCCGATATTACCCGCACCTTCCCGGTCAACGGCCGCTTTAACGACGCGCAAAAGGCCGTCTATGAAGTGGTCTTAAAGGCACAATATGCGGCGCTGGACATGGTTAAACCGGGTAATACCCTGGCGCAAACCGCCAAGGTGGTAAACCGTATTCTTACTCAAGGCCTGATTGACCTCGGCCTGCTTGAGGGGGAGCTTGACGAGCTCTTGGAAAGTCAGGCTTATCGCGCCTTTTACATGCATGGTCTTGGCCACTGGCTGGGTTTAGACGTGCACGATGTGGGCGAATACAAGCAAGACGAAAAAGACCGTCCTTTCGAGCAAGGTATGGTGCTAACCATTGAGCCGGGCCTCTACATCAGCGAAGACGCGCCGGTTGCCGAGCAATATCGCGGTATTGGCATTCGTATCGAGGACGATGTGCTGGTTACCGAAAACGGCCATGAAAATCTTACCGTCTCGGTGCCCAAAGAAGTCGCCGAAATTGAAGCGCTAATGCAGGAGAGCTAATAGGTGCAGCACTTTGATGTAGTGATTGTAGGCGGCGGTTTAGCCGGGGGCACCTTGGCTAATGTTTTAGCACAGCAGTGCCCGCAATTGCGTTTAGCCGTTATCGAGGCGCACCAGCCGAGTAACGACTATCATCCCAGTTTTGACGATAGATCCATCGCCCTGGCCGCCGACTCGGTGCACTACCTCAAGCAATACGGCCTGTTTAACGAGCACAGCGATTATGCCTGTGCCATTAAACGGGTGCAGGTGTCGGACCGCGGACATTTTGGCAAAACCCAGATCAGTCATGAGGATTATGATCTTGATGCCTTGGGTTATGTGGTTGAGGTGCGCCCCTGGGGTCAGGCCTTGCATCGTGCCTTGGCAAGCCATACTCAGGTCACTCAGTTTTGCCCGGCAAAAGTCACGGCGGTGAGCATGCATGAGGCACACAACCAGATCTCTTTGGATGACGGCAGCGAGCTCAGCGCCAGGCTGTTGGTGGTGGCCGATGGTGCCCAGTCACCCACACGTAAGTTATTACATCTGGATTTTGACACCCAGGAATATACGCAACACGCCCTCATTGCCAATGTCGAAGTGCAGGACGACCATCAATGTCAGGCCTTTGAGCGCTTTACCAGCCATGGCCCGCTGGCCTTACTGCCCATGTCGCGTAAGCGCTATTCATTGGTGTGGTGCGACCAAGGCCATAAGCTGGGCGACTTGCAAGATGCTTCCAGCGACGAGTTTGTTGCCAGACTGCAGCACGAGTTCGGCTATCGCGCCGGGCTCTTTACCCAGGTCGGCGAGCGCAGCGTTTATCCCTTGGTGTGGGGTCGGGCAAACAACCTGGTCAGTCACCGCGCCGTGGTCATAGGCAATGCCGCCCATGCCATTCATCCCATTGCCGGGCAAGGCTTTAACCTAGGCCTACGCGACATCAAAGAACTGGTGGCCAAAATTGCCTATGCTGGTGATGAGTTGGGCACATACGGCTTTACTTCGGCCTACGCTCAGGCGCGCGCCGAGGACATTACCCGGGTGATGACATTGACCGACGGTTTAGTACGTACCTTTTCCAATGGCTCGCGCACCATAGCCCTTGGGCGCAGTGTGGGTTTGGCGGCAATGCAACTATGCAGTTCGTTGCGCCAACCATTAGCAAAACAATTAATGGGGTTTAATTAACGCATGTTTCAAGCAAAGGTAGCCGTGGTAGGCGGCGGGTGTGTCGGTTTAAGTGCGGCGCTGGCACTGAGCCTGCAAGGCGTCTCCGTGGTGGTCATCGATGCCGGCGATAAATGCGCGCCCTTAAGCGACGAATACGGCCTGCGCGTCAGTGCCATTAACCAGGCCAGCGAAGCCCTGTTTACAGAGCTCGGCGCGTGGCCGCTGATGCAAGAGCAGCGTATTAGCCCTTATACGCAAATGGATGTGCGCGATAAGGACAGCTTCGCCCATATTCATTTCAGCGCCGACGACTACGATGTCACCCATCTGGGTCATATTATTGAAAATGATGTTATCCACCGCGCTCTGGTAGCCAAATTAGAGCAGCAAACCAATGTAACCTTGTTGTTTAATCACGCCTATAAAGACATTCACCAAAGCGACAGCAATGTATTAATTACCCTGGATAACGGCTCACCGGTGATGTGTGAGCTCTTGATTGCCGCAGACGGGGCCAACTCAGGTGTGCGTCAGCGCTTTAATCTGCCCATTACCTTTAAAGATTATGATCATCATGCTCTGGTCGCCACCATTAAAACCGAGCAGGGCAACGAGCAGTGCGCCCGTCAGGTGTTTTTGCCGGACGGTCCTTTGGCATTTTTACCCCTGGCCGATGAACATATGCACTCCATCGTCTGGTCGTGCTCACCGCAGCAGGCACAAGCCTATCAAGGCATGACTGACGAAGAGTTTAATAAGGCGCTCTACACCGCCTTCGACGGTCAGTGTGGCCTGTGTGAGGTGCAATCCAAACGCCCGGTCTTCCCACTGACCATGCGCTACGCCCGTCAATGGGTGAAGGAGCGTATCGTGCTGATGGGCGATGCGGCTCATACCATACACCCGTTAGCGGGTTTGGGGATGAACTTAGGTCTTAAGGATGCGGCGCGCTTTACCGAGTTGCTGGCCGAGCCTCTGCTCAGCGGTGAGGGCGATATTCAACGTGCGTTGCGTACCTATGAGCGCGAGCGTAAGCTCGATGCGCAAAAGCATATTGCCACCATGCAGGGCCTAAAAACGCTGTTTGCCGGTAACAACCCCATCAAGAAGCTGGTACGCGGTTTAGGCTTAAGTGCGGTGAACGATATCAAGCCGCTGAAGCAGCTGTTCGCCGAGCAGGCGCTCGGCAAATAATCCAGGCTTAACTCAGGCGTAAGGTAATAAACTCTGCCAGTTTATCTATGGCATTAGCCGGCTCCTGAGCACGTTTGATTAAACTAATGCCCACTTGCCCAAGCACCGGCAGCATGTCGGTGTGTGTGGTAAAGGGTAACTCTTCGGGCACGGTTTTACGTGCCAATACCGTGATCCCCAGCTCTTCCTTAATGGCCGCCGTGAGTCCGGTCAAATCTGCATTGGTATAGACAATACGCCAGGGAATGCCGGCCTGCTCTAGGGCGTCAATGGCGCGGCGGCGATAAATACAGCCCTGCGGTGCCACCACCAGGGTGACCGGTTTGTTTGGGTTGATGGAGGTGTTGCCCACCCACACCAGCTGATCCTGCAAAAAGCTTGGGTAGTGGGGGTTATCGAGCTGCTCGACCAGGGTCAGCAGCAGGTCAAACTCGTCGCGGTTACTCACATGCATCAGCTGTTTGCTGAGCTCGGATTTCACCTCCAGCGACACATCCGGATACAAGGACACGAAGTCGCCAATAATGGCGGGCAAAATGCTGGCGGCAAATTCACTGGGAATGCCCAGACGCACCTTACCGGTGACGGTTTCATTACTAAAGAGCTGCAAGATGGCGTCGTTTTCCTTGAGGATCTGCTTGGCCAGCGGCAGCAGTTGCTCGCCCTGGTGATTAAGCACCTGGCGTTGCCCCTGTTTTTTAAACAGCTTGCGGCCCAGTAAATCTTCAAGGCGCTTTATTTGCAGGCTGACCGCAGGTTGCGACAGCCCCAGCAGCTCTCCGGCCTTGGCAAAGCCACCCACGTCAACAACGGTGACCAGGGTGCGTAAACTGTCCATGGGGATGTTTTTCATATTAGTAAAGGAAATTTATTGGCCTATATACATTGCAATTATTTATCAATCGATAAAAAATTACAATTTGTTGTTGCCCAAGCCCAGCCCTATACTGCCAACAGTTTAAAAATCCACAGTTGAGGCAGCCATGGCGTTCCAATCTCTCTTTTTTGCCCGCCATCACGGCGCAGAAAACGCCCAGACCAATACCTTTGTGTCGGCCAATGAACAGATCATCGATCTCGGTGGTTCGGAAGTGCTCTTGTTATTGCAAAGCCTGAAGACCAGCACCTTGAACTGGGCTAATAAAACCGGTATGGCGGTGCGTTATGAGCTGGCCGAGCAGGCGCTCAGTTTTGATGTCTTCTTCTTAAGTGATACCGCCTTGCGCATTGTGACCACCAATGCCGAGCAGCTGTTGACGGTGCTAACTTCGGCCAGCGAGTCGTTTGATGTGGATATTTTGCCGCGTCCCGAGCTGAATTGTCTACACTTTAGCGGTCCCGATGCCGGCGAGTTCCTAAGCCAGCAATTCAGCCTGTATATGGGCATGGCCTTAGGCGATAACAGCCAGCATTATGGCGTGCAGTGCGACGACTGTTTTGTGGTTGCCAGCGCTAAAGATGCGCAGCAGTACTATCGCGTGTTTGCCCTGGCGTCAACGCTAACGGATTTAACCCATAACCTAACCAGCGCTCATTTTAACCCCCAAGCACAAGCTGCTTAAATGAGCTCTTCGGGTTATGTAAGCATCTTTTGCCAGATGTTAAAAAAGTAATCGTTAATTTGGGTGCCAGCGGCGAACAACTTATGTATAATCGCGGCCCATGTTATTCCCCCTCAATTTATGAGGCCACGCCCACCATACTGGGTTTGTAAAACGTGAAGGAATATTATGTCTTCTAAAACACCTCTACATGCCAAGCACCTGGAAGCCGGTGCAAAAATGGTTGATTTCTTCGGCTGGGATATGCCAATCAACTACGGTTCGCAAATCGAAGAACACAACGCGGTGCGTACCGACGCGGGCATGTTCGACGTATCACACATGACCATCGTTGACGTTCAAGGCGATGATGCCAAAGCCTTCCTACAAAAGCTGGTAGCGAACGACGTTGCTAAGCTGACTGTACCAGGTAAAGCACTTTACACGGGCATGCTTAACGAGCAAGGCGGTGTGATCGACGATTTGATCATCTATTTCTTCAGCGACACCGAATACCGTTTGGTTGTTAACTCGGCTACCCGTGAAAAAGATTTAGCGCACTTGGCCGTCGTTTCTGCCGATTTCAGCGTGAGTGTGACCGAGCGTCCTGAGTTCGCCATGATCGCCGTACAAGGCCCTAACGCCAAAGCAAAAACTGCCAAAGTACTAAGCGATGCACAGCAAGAAGCGGTGGCCGATATGAAGCCATTCTTCGGTGTGCAGGCCGGTGATTTATTTATCGCCACAACAGGCTATACTGGCGAAGACGGTTACGAAATCGTAGTACCGAACGAGCAAGCCGCTGATCTATGGCAACAACTGCTAGACGCAGGTGTAGCGCCGGCGGGTCTGGGTGCGCGTGACACGCTGCGCCTTGAAGCGGGTATGAACCTATACGGTCAAGACATGGACGAGAGCGTTTCTCCGCTTGCAGCGAACATGGCGTGGACCATTGCTTGGGAACCGGCAGAGCGTAACTTCATTGGTCGTGAAGTAGTAGAACAACAACGCGCTGACAAGAGCACCGACAAACTGGTTGGTTTGGTGCTTGAAGAGAAGGGCGTATTACGCGGTGGCCTAAAAGTGATTTGTGATGCGGGCGAAGGGGTGATCACCTCGGGTACCTTCTCACCTACACTAGGTCACAGTATTGCTCTTGCCCGTGTACCGCGCGAAATCGGTGATACGGCGCAAGTTGAAATGCGTAAGAAACTAGTCAATGTTAAAGTGGTTAAACCTTGCTTTGTGCGTCAAGGTAAAGCCGTAGTATAAGAATTTAAATTTACACCAAAGGAACAGACAATGAGCAACATTCCAAGCGAGTTAAAATACGCTAGTTCACACGAGTGGGTTCGCGCTGAAGGCGATGGCACTTTCACTGTAGGTATCACCGAGCACGCGCAAGAGCTTCTAGGTGACATGGTATTCGTAGAGCTGCCTGAAGTAGGCGACGAAGTTGACGCCGGTGAAGACTGTGCTGTTGCTGAGTCTGTTAAAGCGGCTTCTGATATCTACGCGCCAATCGGCGGTGAAATCGTTGCAATTAACGAAGAGCTGGAAGATGCACCTGAGACGGTAAACAGCGACCCTTACGGTGACGGCTGGCTATTCCGTATTAAAGCATCTGATGCTTCTGAGCTTGATAATCTGCTTGACGCAGAAGGCTACACTAACAGCATCGACGAAGACTAATTAGTCGTTTGGGCGTAAGCCCGAAAAAGCCCCGTTTCGGGGCTTTTTAAGTTTATGTGCCGCCATATCGGCACCTTTACAGGTTTGGTGCAATGCCATATTTGTTGGCAATAACCCCCACTAAACCGCATTAAATTTCTTGGATCATAGGAATCTGGACACATGTCAAATGCCAAATCTCTTGAACAGTTAGAGCAAAAGCAAGATTTTATTCGTCGTCACATTGGCCCAAGCCCGGCGCAAATGAGCGACATGCTTAGCGCTCTTGGAGTATCGAGTGTTGAAGCGCTTATGGAGCAAACTGTTCCTGCTAGCATTCGTCTTGAGAACGGCCTGCAAATTGGCGAAAGCCGCACTGAGGTTGAAACCCTAAGCTACCTAAAATCAGTAGCCAGCCAAAACAAGGTATTCAAATCATACATTGGTCAGGGTTACCACCCGACACATGTACCTCACGTGATCCTGCGTAACGTTTTAGAAAACCCAGGTTGGTACACGGCGTACACGCCTTACCAGCCAGAGATTGCACAAGGTCGTTTGGAATCACTACTTAACTTCCAAACGCTATCAATGGACCTAACCGGTCTTGACCTTGCAAGCGCGTCACTCCTTGACGAGTCAACCGCTGCTGCCGAAGCAATGGCACTTGCAAAGCGTGTTTCTAAAGCGAAAAAAGCCAACGCATTCTTTATTGCAGAAGACGTACACGTACAAACTATCGACGTAGTAAAAACACGTGCCGAGCAGTTTGGTTTTGACATCATCATTGGTCCTGCAAGCGAAGCTGCAAACCATGAGATCTTCGGTGCCTTATTCCAGTATCCAACAACTAGCGGTGAAGTGGTTGATTTAACTGACCTTATCGCCGCTGTACAAAGCAAAAAAGCACTTGCGTGTGTTGCTGCAGACATCATGGCGCTTATGTTACTTAAAGCACCAGGTAAACTAGGTGCAGACGTGGTACTTGGTTCAGCACAGCGTTTTGGTGTGCCTATGGGCTACGGTGGTCCACACGCGGCATTTTTCACTACTCGTGATGCATACAAGCGTTCACTACCAGGTCGTATCATCGGTGTGTCAAAAGACCGCCTAGGTAACGACGCATTGCGCATGGCAATGCAAACACGTGAACAGCACATCCGCCGTGAAAAAGCGAACTCAAACATCTGTACTGCACAGGTGTTACTGGCGAACATGGCTGCCTTCTACGCGGTTTACCACGGCCCACAAGGTCTGAAAACAATCGCTGAGCGTATCCACCGCTTTGCTGACATCCTAGCTGCGGGCCTTAAAGAGAAAGGCGTAGCGCTTAAGCACGACACCTGGTTCGACACCATTACCGTTGTTGCTGATAACAAAGACGAAGTTGTTGCACGCGCACTTGCAGCAGAAGTTAACTTCGCGACTAACCACGCAGGTGAGTACTCAATCTCTGTATCTGAGACCACAACACGTGAAGACGTACTAGAGCTATTCGACATCATCCTAGGTGAAGGTCATGGTCTAGACGTAGCAGCACTTGATGCACAAATCAGCGCCAATGGTTCACAGTCTATCCCAGCTAGCCTGGTACGTGATGACGAAGTGCTGACGCACCCGAACTTCAACTCGTACCACAGCGAAACTGAGATGCTTCGTTATATCAAGCGTCTAGAAAACAAAGACTTATCGCTTAACCACTCAATGATCTCGCTAGGTTCATGTACCATGAAACTAAACGCGACCGCCGAGATGATCCCAATCACATGGCCAGAGTTTGCAAACTTGCACCCATTCTGCCCATTGGATCAAGCGGCAGGTTACCAAGTGATGATCAACGAGCTACACGACTGGTTAGTAAACATCACAGGTTACGATGCAGTATCACTACAGCCTAACTCAGGTGCACAAGGTGAATACGCAGGTCTTATCGCGATTCGTAAATACCACGAGTCACGTGGCGAAGGTCACCGTAACGTATGTTTGATCCCAAGCTCTGCACACGGTACTAACCCTGCATCAGCACAAATGGCCAGCATGAAGATTGTGGTTGTTGATTGCGACAAGCAAGGTAACGTGGATATGGCTGACCTTAAAGCGAAAGCAGAAGAAGTGTCAGAGAACCTATCGTGCATCATGATCACATACCCGTCTACACACGGTGTATACGAAGAAACAATCCGTGAAATTTGCGACATCGTGCACCAGCACGGCGGCCAAGTATACATGGACGGCGCGAACATGAACGCGCAAGTAGGTGTAACAAGCCCAGGCTTCATCGGTTCAGACGTATCGCACCTTAACCTACACAAAACATTCTGTATCCCACACGGTGGCGGTGGCCCAGGTGTTGGCCCAATCGGTGTTAAATCACACCTTGCGCCATTTATGCCTAACCACAGCGTAATCAACGTACCGGGTACTAACCTAGACAATGGCGCGGTGTCAGCTGCTCCTTACGGCTCTGCGGCAATCCTACCAATTTCATGGGCATACATTGCCATGATGGGTAGCGAAGGCCTACGTGAAGCAACAGAAACAGCGATTGTGAATGCAAACTACCTAGCTGAAAAGCTAAGCGAGCATTACCCAATTCTATACCGTGGCCGTAACAACCGCGTTGCGCACGAGTGTATTGTTGACCTACGCCCACTTAAAGAAGCCACTGGCGTGTCTGAAATGGACGTAGCTAAGCGCTTAATGGACTACGGTTTCCACTCACCAACAATGTCGTTCCCAGTAGCGGGCACATTGATGATTGAGCCAACTGAATCAGAGTCTAAAGTTGAGATCGACCGTTTCATCGAAGCCATGGTGTCAATCAAGAGCGAAATCGACAAGATTGCTAACGGCGAATGGTCAATTGAAGACAACCCGCTAGTGAACGCGCCGCACACGCAAGCAGACGTACTAAGCAACGACTGGAACCGCGCATACGACCGTTTCTATGCTGCATTCCCAGTTGAAAGCGTAGCGAAGAACAAGTTCTGGCCAACAGTAACACGTATTGATGACGTGTTCGGTGACCGTAACCTGATTTGTTCTTGCCCAGCGGTTGATACGTATCGCGACGAGTAATTAGCGTTATTCTCGCTGCAGAGCGAGGGCTGATTAACAAGTTTGGAAAGCGCCCCTGAAAAGGGGCGCTTTTTTTATGTTTGTAGGTCGGTCTTCAGGCCGACAATGCTATGGAACTTTGCCGATAAGGCCGCTTGCCTTGTAGGTCGGCCTTCAGGCCGTCAATGCGGTAGCACATTGCCCATAAGGCCGCTTGTCTTGTAGGTCGGTCTTCAGGCCGACAATGCGGTAGCACATTGCCCATAAGGCCGCTTGTCTTGTAGGTCAGACTTCAGTCTAACAACTTGATATTTTCGATAAATCTAAACACAGGCTTTCCAAATTACTATTTTGTCGCGTTGGCGACGACAACCAAAGAGGGAGTGATTCGACTCCCCCTTTGGAAACCCCGCGAACCCGTAATTCGCCAATGCTTCCGAACTCAGGTCTTTTGTTAAACGCTACGCTTAGCTGCTGACACGATTTAACAGCACCTCCCTGTGCTGGTAAATCTAGCTCGGCGTCGTGCCTCGCTGTCAGCAACACACTTCGCAACAAAAGCTGATTTCTTCAGCGCGAATTTAAACGGGGGATAGGGTGCTGATATTTTGGCGCATGGAGGGTTGTCTCTTTTTGGTGAAACAATGCAAAAAGCAAGACCTGCCCCCACAACCTTTGGTCTTGTGCTGCTGTAAGAGAGCAAAATGCTCAGGATCTATTTTGGGGCTAAAAAGCCTGCCACTAGACCTGTTAATTCTTAAGGATGCAATTTTATAAAAAATTGTTTTGGCTAAGTAGTTTATGTAACATTGATTGAATTTATAACATATTTGGAAGTTCAATGATGGATAACACTTTTAATTACTTGGTTGATGAAGTTTCGAACTGCCACTCTTTCATTTTCAGTGTAAGGCTTGGACAGTATTTAGATTTGATCAAAAGTGCTTATCAAGAAAATGGAAATATTCAGGGACAAAGGGCTCCGCTGGCCTCACAAAGTGCTAAAAAGATTCGAGAGCGAATGAGAGATGATTTTTCCAATGGTTCGGTTCTACCGGCAGTAGTTGTTGGCTTGTCCGATAGTAGCTTCGACCCTAAGAAGATAGAAAACGTAGAGCAATTGATATCATATCTAGATTCTAAGAAAAGTGATTTATCATTGATTGATGGTATGCAGCGAACAACTGCAATGATTGATGCAGGTGATTGCGTTTTAGACCGATTTATTCGTATAGAACTATGGTTAACTGAGAGCATAAGTAAGCTTATATATAGAATGTTGGTTCTAAATACGGGTCAAGTACCTTGGACAATGAAAAGACAGCTTGAAGTCGTTTTGAACCCAATAAAAACACAAATAGCTTCTCAAGTTCCCCATATAAACCTATTGACTTCAAATGACTCGAGCAGACGCAGCCAGGCTGGATTCTTCCAAGCTGATAAAATTATTGAAGCGTTTTTAGTCTTTGGATCTCGAAGTGAAAAGGCGAATACAAGAGATGCAATAGCTGAAGAGTATACAAAGCTCGATTTTATAGAGTCGACCTCAAAACAAGAGTTAATGGAATTCTTTATAGAGTATTTAAAAAGAGTGGTTGAGTTTGATAGAGTCGTTTCAAAAATACCTCAGTCAATAGATGGCAGATTCAAAAAGGGGTTGGATTTACTCACTAGTGCTCCATTTTTAATGGGAATCACAGCTGCATTTGGTATAAAAATATTAGGTCGTCCAAAAAGAAATCTTCCTAGAACTAGTCAACAGGAAAGTCTAAATAGTATTCTTTCTTCATTTGATAACTTCATAGGCAAGCTAAACAATATGCAGCCAGATGAGTTAAGTAACTTCATTAACCTGGCAAGTTTAAATTCTTATCTTCCTAGTAATTCCTCATCTAAAATCGGTGATGTGGAGCGCTCTTATTTCAACGACTGCTTTAAGGTACTGATAGAAGATGACTTTGAAGTTGATAATATGGAAATATGCTGGGGACACTAACAGTGCCAAGAAATATGACAGAAGCAAATACATCTGCTTTTACCCGAATTCATGA
>NZ_PQCD01000015.1 GCF_002964705.1 Pseudoalteromonas sp. T1lg75
CCTGATAACTATCAATACTTCCAACGTGAGCTGGTGTTACTTTTGTTAGAGCGTTTGCCACTTAGGGAGCTAATAAAAGGGAATGAGTAAGGCTCAAGCCTGAACTGAATTAACTAAATGGTGTTATTTTCTAGAAAGCAAAAAGGGCAGTTTTCTATATGACCGAAACCTAAGCTATTCGTAATGGCTCTTATAAGGACTATTGCGGCACAAAAACGTCCATAATAGATCATATATAGCCTATTAGAGCGTCACGTAAATTTCTGGCTCGCACACGGCAATACCTCTTCATGTAACGAGCGCTTACTGCTATACGATTTCGCCTGCTGCATTGGAAAGCCAACTGGGAAAAGGCTTCTTATCCTCTATAATTCAAGCTGTATGGCTCTACCTTGGCGATACAGCCCCACCAGATACTGTCTTGATTGAGCCCTTTGCTGGTTTTCCTTTTCGCCTTCTTTCCTGTGCTTGTTTCTTTATCTTCTCAGCTTGCTTCTGGTTTCGATTTTGTCACGTTTCATAGCAACTAGTTTTATAGCTTCAGCCCTAGTAAGGTGCGGCTCTTTTATCATAATTCGCTCAACTGCATCGTCAATTTTTGCCACCCGTCATTCTCCAAATACAGCTAACGCCTAAATCAGGTTCGCCGTAGGCATCACCTGGATTTTCTTGTTAGGCATTTTTTGTGGGATTCTACTTCCATGAAGCACGAACATGTGTGCCATTGCCTTTTGGAAGGTTTTTCCTTGCAATTATCTGACTTTCAAAAGAGAAGTCTTCGTTTATTTTAACTATCAACAGTTTATTAAAGTTGCCAGAACGCTTAACTTTTACTTCATCTACTGCTTTTTCTGGAGAAATTGTTTTTATTTCAATAAAGTCATTGCCGAGTTTGCCATCAGAACCTTTGGTATGCGGTTTATGCCGCTTAATACCATAGTGAATTTCAGCAAAAAGTTCTCCCAACTCGCCCCAAATTTGTAGATAACGATTCGTTAATGAATGAAATACTGCCGCATTATGTACAAGGTCTTCAAATACTTCTATCAGTTCAGGATTAACATGTAGATTTTCATCTGTTAGTTCTGAATCATCTAACTTTTCCCATTCATCTGAACTAAAACCGAATTCTTCAAGATTGATTGAGTGATCATATGGGTTATATCCACAAGCCGCAGCATCTGCGATTTGATCAGGACTATAACCTTCATTGTGCATATCGTGTAAGAAATCCCAATCACTCATACTTCTCTCTTTTTACTGTGGATGTGAATAAAGTGCCTAACGCCCGCAATAAGGTGTGCCCCACGGAACTAACAAAGCGCACTGAACTTCATACCAAAACCGCCGAGTGTAACGCATCACCTTGATTGCTTTGTTATGTGGCATTTTCCTCAGCCAACAAATGAATCACCGTACCATGAATGTCACTGATCAAGTGTTCTTTCTGTTCAAAAATGCAACTTATATAGTCCTTAAATTCCTGTAGAGTATTCAGTTTTAAACTGATCGCTCGTAACACCGCATCTTGACACCTTGCAGTCCCCATCAACATGACTTGACTGTAGAAACAAAGTTGTTGTGGCGTATAATCAATTTTTCTTGATCCGTGATGTATTGAATCGTTGCGCAAAATCCTGATTTGTTCTAATGCGTCTGACAACCTTTTCCCTGTAATCGCATATTTATCATGACTCTCTAGCTTATCTTTTATGCCACCATCGAGATACTGACATGACTTTCCATTTGGAAACCCAAGAAACCACCTAATGTAGGGCGCAACGTTATCATTTTGGCCTTCTTTCAATAAAGCTTCCACGGCAAACCAATCAAAAATCACTTTGAGATGTAAATTTTTTTCATGCTTACTATGCCTAGACCAATGTAGTGATTTTTTATACCGCTCAGTTAACTCATTATCATGCAATAATACATATTGTGTTTGGTTACATGTTTGTACGATTGACGGTTGCCGTATAAACACATTCCCAAAATCATATGATTTTTTTCTAGTCAAGAGTTCAATTTTTGATGTTTCTAGGTTCTTAACAAAGCCACAGTTAGATAGAGCAAGGTTGCTCATTGTGTATTCCCGTGACTTTAAATCTAGTAATTCAGTAAATTTATCATCAGCAATAGATACCGCATCATTTATATTATTGGCGCGAACTATACAACAGATGCGCGCATTTAGCGCAATATCTAAATCTTGATTATTCTCCTTAATTGAATTCTCAATCAAAGCTCTTTCTTTATCAGTGTCAGCTTTTGGTGGTCTAATTTCAATATCACGATATACGAAAGTACTTGGTAAACACGGACCAGAATTTTCTAAAATCTTTACAACTAAAAAATTAGCCATTTGCAACTCTCACTAATTGATCACACAGCTTTTCATATGCTATTTTTTTAACATTAGTTTCAGTTTTTTGGTCCAACTTAAGACTATTTTTTCGTAAAAATATGAGCAAAGACTTTATATTTCTTATACTGCGGTTGAAAAATATCGATTCAACTAAAATAGGAAAGTAGCCCTTATCAAATTTCAATATTGGTAACAACTCGTTAATCGTAGCTTCTAAATAAATTGAGTGCTGAATAGAATAGAAATATTTGACCCTTAACTTTAATAACTCTTCTTTGCATTTTTTGTTTTTCGATAAGAAGTCATCGTACATTACTACATTTTTATAATTAAAAGATCTAATAGCAATTTCATAACCTAATGCGTGTACCTGACGGTGCTCAGGCTTGAGCATGAGTAACTCTTCTTGAAAAAAAGCCGCCTCAATTACCCTATCATTTTTCAAGAGAGACTTTATATAACTCGACAATAATATGTGTTTTTTCTTATCCCCCGAGCTGAGGTACTTACTTTCATGCCTCTCTATATCTTCCATATCATTCTCTCAAATTTCTTACTGATTAAACTCGCCACATAACGCCCTGTTAACAGGCTAAAAACAGTTGGTTTAAATTAGCGACAAAGGAGCAAAACCAACTGTTTTTTGTCCTTGTTTAACAGATTGTTAAGTTTCTATTGCGTCAAAAGTTGAGATTAAAAACAATGCCATTGTTCCTGCCAAGTTAACAGCTAACTCTGCATGTCTTGGTTTTGGTTTGACTGCTCTAGGACTTGAGCCATGCGCATCCCCATGTTTATTTCTAAGAGAACCTAAACCGTTTACTATACCTGAGCACCCTCCTAATATTTGTTTAAATATTTTTTCGGAATGTTGATCAGGAGAAAGATTAAGCTCTTTTGCAGTTATCTTATATAGCTCAGATAATTCGATATTGGTTTCATTAAAGTCAATATTTTTTGCATGCAATATATGCTTGCAAACTGACTCTAAAATACTTCTTGATATTGTTATTGCACCTTCCGGATCTTGAGCTTTTCGTTCTAATGCTTTTTGCCAAGCAAAATGAATACCATCAGAATCAAATTTACTTAAAACTTCATCAATACTTTTTGCTGCGGGTAAAGTCTGTTTAGTTTCTAGGTATTCTAGAAGTGGATTTATTTCATCATATAAGAATTGCCTTCTCTCTGCATAGGATGGGAATTTATTTTTAATGTATTGCCAAAATTGATCAAGGTTTCTATTGGTTTTTACCCAGCGAGGAAGAATTTCAGCATAATTGGGGTTAGACATCAGATGCTGACGCATCAATAAATAATGATTGTCATCAGCATCACCACCAGTCGCTCGCGCTAACAGTATGCTTTGAAAATATTCTGCACGCTCAAAATCATTATTAATGAATTCAATTTCCATTTACATCAATACTCCATGAGTAAGCTAATAACTTTTTAAGAATATATCTCATCATCTGAGATAAGCTTGAGTGTTTCTAATGTATATTTGACTTGTTCGACCTCGACAACTTCAGAATCTTCATTTGTATAACTAACTATTGAAGGGTCAAATAGAACAATATTTTCGCCATTGCCTACTGTGCTATTAAACATAATTCCATCAAAGCCCATCTGACGTATACAATCAGCTATTAATTGTGTAAAGGAGTATTGCTGCCTTTCTGACGGTGGGATTACTTTGTTCATAAAATTAGATAGGGTATTCAATGGAATATATGTATCCAAAGATTCATCAGATGAATAAAAGTGAAGTAATTGGCTTTCAGACAAGTTAAATATTTTAGCTTTATTTGATAATGCAAACTTACCAATTGACACTTGATCGCCAGGATGAGGTCGTACTTCTGAAACCGCAGTGTACTTATCAGTAGCACAATAAAAAAAAGCTACACCAGGTCGATTAATTCTTCCTGCACTTGCCATTAAGGGAGGAGGAGAGCCTATAGCACTTTCTGTATAAGGTGTGAAATGGTATTCAGTCTCAAAACCACCGCCTAAAGATCTTTTTTTGTCAGATATTCCTACACGTGCACGATAAAAAGTTGCCCCTTTTTCTAAACTAATTTTTGCTACATCAGCAAATTTAGCTAATATTTTTAAGAGTTCTTTTTCTACCTTAAAGTAATTTTCAGATTTTAATCTATTCGCCAATTTGACTAAGCTTATGTCGGACGATGATTTAATTGATTCCAACAACATATTTTGCATCCCATCAGGTCCATAACCTGCAAAAATAGAGATCCCTTTATCATAATCTTCATAAACAGGGCCTTCTGTTATCGAAAGAACCAACTCTTCGTAAATATCTTCAGACAAAGCTCTTTCTTGTTCAAAGAAAACATTGTCTTCTCCATAAAATAAGCACTCGAGTCCATCTCCTCCCCAATGCCTGTTGTATTCCCATTCAGAGAAATTAAATCGTAATACTGCTTTGACTAATGAAAAAAAATCACGGTCTTCGAAATCTATTGATAAATGTTCTTCTTCACAAAGGGTGCAAGTATTTTTTGAACCATTTTTTATTATTAATTTCTTTATATTTTTATCTTTAACGCACTCAACACATACTTGTGACACAGAACCTCCGAGAAACTTAACGCCCGCATAAGGGGCTGATAATAGTTTGCTAAAATGTGAAGCGAAGCGGAACCGAGCAAACTGTTAGCAGTCCCATGCTTAATGCGCTTGTTATGTGTTAAAGTATGTTGCTAGATCGCTTTGAGACCAACCACCACGTCCTGGTTTCCCTGGAGTACCACTAAATCCAGGACGCCCGGGTTTACCTGCAAACCCAGGAGTTCCTGGTGTGCCTCCCATACCCGGACGGCTTGGTAATGAACCAGTTGAATTACGTGTAAAACCTAACGCACTATTTCTATTATCATAAAGTACACCACCTTCGAACCAGCCAACATGTTGGCCGCGAAGTGTATAAACATTATTTCCACGAACCCAAGCGATTACTTGACCACGATTATTTCGAAAACAATCATCGTTGAAAATGATAGTGGCTTGTCCATTTCTTCCGAAAACCCAATCTGACATAAGAACTCCCTGACACATAACAATTTAATATCGAGCGATTGGGTCGTTTTTCTGCCGCAATTTGTCTCGTTTTTGTCCTATGACCATTGATAGCAAATTTAGGAAGTACTTACCAGCGTTGATGTTTCGCTACATTGCTCTAAACGTGGACACGACAAAAACGACCCATTGGGTCGTTTTCCTGACTATAGGATAAACTCAACGAGTATGGATGTATAAACAGTAATTTCGGTGGAAGGATGAACGTCAGCTTTTCCCCTTGCCTGACTATCACTACACCTAGCACCGCCGCGGCTTTCGATAGCTTAGTTCCAAGTATGGTAACAAACTAATAAGTTAGGTGGATAAGCATCAATTTCTCAACCATCCTTTAGTTAGAGCTTAAGTAGACCTAAGTCGCTAGATACCCCATCACTCTTTGAGCATTTAAAAGGTTTATTGTTAATGGATTTTTTTGGAAATAAATTAAACGCCACAAATGGGGGTGGCAAATTCCTTGAATTTATTTGCGATTTTCTGACAACTGTATATACTCACAGTTAAATGTACTGTATGGAAAACCAGTTGTATGCGCCCTTTAACTAAACGCCAATCGCAAATTTTAGAGCTGATCAAAGTCTTTATTAAAGATACCGGCATGCCGCCGACGCGCGCCGAAATTGCACAAACGCTGGGCTTTCGCAGTGCCAATGCCGCCGAGGAGCATCTGAAGGCGCTGGCCAAGAAAGGGGTGATCAAGATGAAACCCGGCGCCAGCCGCGGTATTCAGCTGGTTGAGGAAGAAGAGCCGGAGCAATTAGGTTTACCCCTGATTGGTCGCGTTGCCGCCGGTGAGCCCATTTTGGCCCAGGAACATATTGAGAGTCACTGCCAAATCGACCCTACGTTATTTAAGCCTGCGGCGGATTATCTGCTGCGCGTAAACGGCATGAGTATGAAGGATATCGGTATTCTTGATGGCGACCTGCTGGCGGTACACCGTGCTCAGGTGGCCGAGAGCGGTCAGGTGGTGGTGGCCCGTGTCGGTGAAGACGTGACGGTAAAACGTTTGGAAAAGGCCGGTCGCAAGGTGTTACTGCACGCTGAGAACGATGAGTTTGCCCCCATCGAAGTCGATTTAGAACATGAATCCTTTAATATTGAGGGTTTAGCGGTTGGTGTAATTCGAAACGCCGACTGGATGTAGGTTTTACCCCACTTTTAGCCCCCGATAGGCCGTTTATTGGGGGTTTTACGGCGCTTTTCTCCTTTCTTTCCTTACGCGCTAACAGATTGAATATCCCCCAAATATTTATTTAAAAAAGAAAAACTAAAACGCTTCATTTCTTGCTATTCACTCAATTCTTGACTAATTGGTTATATTACAGGCTTTGCTGGTTGCTTTTTGCGCACTTTGTTTGCAGTAAATTGAATCGGCCAGTCCAAGCATAATAATAACGAAGAATGGCTAGCAGTAATTGCCTCTTCCCTTTTTGCGTTGCGCGTAGTTAAGGAGATGGTACATGAAGCAGCTTTGCTCCCTCATGTTGCTGTGTCTGTTTGTTCCCCAGTTGGCCTTTGCTAACAGCAAGTACAACTTGCGCCCCGGGGTGACGGATATCAGCGAGAATGTTTACCAGTTGCATATGACGATATTTATCATCTGTTGTGTAATTGGGGTGATCGTATTCTCGGTCATGTTTTGGGCCTTGCTCAGGCACCGGAAATCCAAGGGCGCTACCGCCGCCACCTTCCATGAAAGCACCAAGGTCGAAATTCTTTGGACCGCGATCCCATTTTTAATTCTTATCGGCATGGCGGTGCCCGCGACCAAAACCCTGATTGCCATGGAAGACACCTCCAAGGCGGATGTCACCATTAAGATCACCGGCTCGCAGTGGAAGTGGCATTATGAATACATGGGCCATGATCTGGGCTTTTATTCGCTGCTGGCCACGCCCCAGGGGCAAATTAAAAACGCAGAAGCTAAGGGCGAAAACTACCTGTTGGAGGTGGATAAACCCTTGGTGATCCCCACAGGCAAAAAAGTGCGGTTCCTGATGACCTCGGACGATGTCATCCACTCCTGGTGGGTGCCGGACTTCGCGGTGAAAAAAGACGCCAACCCGGGCTTTATCAACGAGGCCTGGACCAAGGTTAACGAAGCGGGTATCTATCGCGGCCAATGTGCCGAGCTGTGTGGTCAGGACCACGGCTTTATGCCCGTGGTGGTTGAAGCGAAATCCCCTGAGGAGTTCGATACCTGGCTGGCGGAGCAAAAACAAGCGATGTTGGACCAGGCCGATGCCGATGCTGCCTTGCTCGACCAAACCCTGTCTCATGAGGAGCTCATGAGCACTGGTGAGCAGGTGTATATGACCCGCTGCGTAGCCTGTCACCAACCGACGGGTCTCGGCGTTCCCGGAGTATTCCCGGCAATCAAGGGCAGCCCAATCGCGACCGGCGAAATCAAAGACCACATCGATATCGTGGTACAGGGTAAACCGGGTACGGCCATGCAGGCGTTTGTTAGCCAGCTCACTATTAAAGAGCTCGCGTCCGTTGTTACTTACCAGCGTAATGCCTTTGGTAATGACACCGGCGATACGGTGCAACCGAGTGCGATCCAGGCCTTTATTGATGGGGAAGAACAATGAGTACAGCAGCTGCAACACATGAACATCACGGGCCTGCGACCGGCATTAAACGCTGGCTCTTTACCACTAATCATAAAGACATAGGCACGCTTTACCTGCTGTTTTCCTTGCTGATGTTTTTAACCGGCGGCGCCATGGCCATGGTCATTCGCGCCGAGCTATTCCAGCCGGGATTACAATTGGTTGACCCGCATTTCTTTAATCAGATGACCACGGTGCATGGCTTGATCATGGTCTTCGGTGCGGTGATGCCGGCTTTTACCGGCCTGGCCAACTGGATGATCCCCATGATGATCGGGGCGCCGGACATGGCCTTGCCGCGCATGAACAACTGGAGCTTCTGGATCCTGCCCTTCGCCTTTGCCATTTTGCTGATGTCGCTGTTTATGGATGGGGGCGGCCCGGCCTTCGGCTGGACCTTCTATGCGCCGCTGTCGACCACCTACAGCAATGACAACACCGCGCTGTTCGTGTTTGCCATCCATATCATGGGCGCCAGCTCCATCATGGGGGCGATTAACGTCATAGTGACTATTGTCAACCTGCGGGCGCCGGGCATGAAGTGGATGAAACTGCCGCTGTTTGTGTGGACCTGGCTGATCACCGCCTTCCTGCTGATTGCGGTGATGCCGGTGCTGGCGGGGGCAGTGACCATGGTACTGACGGATAAATACTTCGGCACCGACTTCTTTAACGCCGCCGGTGGTGGCGATCCCGTGATGTTCCAGCACATTTTCTGGTTCTTCGGTCACCCCGAGGTGTACATCATGATCTTACCGGCATTCGGTATTATCTCGACCATAGTGCCCACCTTCTCGCGCAAAAAACTCTTTGGCTACTCTTCCATGGTGTATGCCACCGCGTCCATCGCCTTGCTGTCCTTTGTGGTCTGGGCGCACCATATGTTTACCACCGGCATGCCGCTGGCCGGTGAGCTTTTCTTCATGTACTCCACCATGCTGATATCCGTGCCCACCGGGGTGAAGGTGTTCAACTGGGTGGCGACCATGTGGCGCGGCTCCATCAGTTTTGAAGCGCCCATGATGTTTGCCATCGCCTTTATCGTGCTCTTTACCCTGGGTGGCTTCTCCGGCCTGATGCTGGCGATTACGCCGGTGGACTTCCAATACCATGATACCTACTTCGTGGTGGCGCATTTCCACTATGTGTTGGTTACCGGGGCGGTGTTCTCCATTATGGCCGCGGCCTATTACTGGCTGCCGAAATGGACCGGGCATATGTACAGCACCACGCTGGCGAAGTGGCACTTCTGGATGTCGCTGATCAGCGTCAATGTGCTCTTCTTCCCCATGCACTTTGTCGGCCTGGCGGGCATGCCTCGTCGTATCCCCGACTATGCGCTGCAGTTTGCCGACTTTAACGCCATTATCAGTATCGGCGGCTTTGCCTTTGGTCTGTCGCAGCTGCTGTTTGTGGCCGTGGTGTTTAAATGCATTAAAGCCGGTGAAAAAGCACCCGCTAAGGTGTGGGACGGAGCCGAGGGCTTAGAGTGGCAAGTGGCCTCACCGGCGCCGTATCACACCTTTGAGACGCCGCCCGAGGTGAAATAAATGAACCATATGCCGCTGTTAAGAAAGCTGCTGTTAACTACCCTGGCCATGTTTGCCTTCGCCTTTGCGCTGGTGCCCTTGTATGACGTGTTCTGCGATGTCACCGGCCTCAATGGCAAGCCCTCCATGGAGCAGGCGCAGCAAAGCCAAAGTGTGGATAACAGTCGCGAGGTGACGGTGAGCTTTACCACCCATGCTCAAAGCGGCGCGCCCTTTAAGGTCAGCGCCCGGCAGCAGGCGGTGGTGGTCAAGCCCGGCGAGATGAGTGTGGTGACCTTTGCGGCGGCCAATACCAGCGATCAAGCCCGGGTGATGCAGGCCATTCCGTCTGTCTCTCCGGGGTTGGCGGCAAAATACCTGCATAAACTGGCGTGCTTTTGCTTTGACCAGCAAACCCTGCAGGCCAACGAACAACAAGAATATCAATTAAGGTTTTATGTCGATCCGGCGTTACCCCCCGAATACGAGGAGCTAACGTTGTCATATACGCTTTTTGATATCAGCGCCAAGCATCCCGAGTCGTTAGTGGCGTCGGCGCGATAACCCAAATGAGGCATGAATATGAGTGAACAGTATGAAAAGTACTATGTGCCGGCGCAAAGCCCCTGGCCGATAGTCGGCGCGGTGGCATTGTTTTTTATCGCCGCCGGCGCGGGGTTAACCGTGATGCAAATGGAGCAGGAAAGCAGCCATGGTCAGTACCTGTTATTTTTGGGTATTGCCGTGTTGCTCTATATGCTGGTGGGCTGGTTTCGTAATGTCATCAGCGAATCCCATGGCGGTCTTTATTCGATGCAGATGGACCGCTCCTTTAGACAGGGCATGAGCTGGTTTATCTTCTCCGAGGTGATGTTCTTTGCCGCCTTCTTTGGTGCCTTGTTTTACGCCCGCATGCTGGCGGTGCCCTGGCTCGGTGGTGATGGCAACAATGTGATGACGGGTGAAGTGTTATGGCCCGAGTTTACCGCCGTCTGGCCGCTGGAAAACACCCCGGGTGGCACCACCACTCAGGCCATGGGCTGGCAGGGGCTGCCCCTGATCAACACCATTATCCTTTTGGTGTCCTCGGTGACCCTGCAGTTTGCCCACACCGCCATAGAAAAAGACCAGCGTAAGCCACTGACCCTCTTCCTGCTGTTGACCATAGTTCTTGGTGCCTGCTTTCTGGGCCTGCAAGCCTATGAATATGTGCATGCCTATCAGGATTTAGGTCTGAAGCTGGATTCCGGCATATACGGCAACACCTTTTTCTTGCTCACCGGTTTCCACGGCCTGCATGTGACCTTGGGGGCCATCATGCTCACCGTGGTCTTTATTCGCGTATTGAAGGGTCACTTTAGTAGCGAAAAGCATTTCGCCTTTCAAGCGGCGGCCTGGTACTGGCACTTTGTAGATGTGGTGTGGCTGTGCCTGTTTGTATTTGTGTATGTGTTGTGATCGGTGATGGATTAAAGCGCAGCAGACCAAACTGCTGCGCCAGCAAAATAATGATGAGTACCAGGATGCACAGGGCGACGCGCTTGCCCAAATAGCGCGACATAGGCACCTTGTTATCGGATTTTATCATCGCCAGTAAGGCACGGAAAAGGGTGTAAATGACGAGCAACAACAGCGCAATAATTATAATTTTAATAAGCACGGTACGGATACTCCGAGGTTGGTGGTTGAGTGTTTACAGGTAAGCTTAGCGCAATTTTATGGACTGGGTTGGTTATCCTTGCGGTAACTGTTTGTACTCGCTTGGGTTTTTGGCAGCTTGAACGGGCGGACCAAAAGCAGGAGCGACAACAGCTGCTGGATTCCTGGTCGGCACAGGGGGTCATGCCTTTAACCAAGGCGCTGCGTTATATCGAAAGCGAAGACGCCACCGGTTTGCAGGTAGGCTTCGATGCCAAGCTGCAGCGTGAATACTGGCTGCTGGACAATCAGGTGTATCAGGGCCGGGTCGGCTACGATTTGCTGGCACTGGCCTTGGCTCCGGGCTCCAGCCACTGGCTGGTGGTCAATCTGGGCTTTGTGCCGGCGCCAAGTGCGCGCAGTGAGCTCCCCGCCATTGAACTGCCAGCGCAGATCACCCTGCGCCAGGCGCTGGTCAAAGAAGGGCCGCTGGCGCAGTTTACCCTGAGCGACAGCCAGGCGGAGCAGGGTTGGCCTAAACGCATTCAACAGATTACCATCACCCAGATGAGCGAGCAAACCCGCAAACCCATTCACCCTTTTATGGTCTATACCCAGCACCAAGTCGAGGGCATAGGCGCCATCCCCCATTATCAGCCGGTCACCATGTCGGCGGATAAACACAGGGCTTACGCCTGGCAGTGGTTTTTAATCGCCCTGGCGGCCCTGGTGATTGCCGTAAGTGCCTATTGGCGAGCAAGGAGAACGCATGCAGCTACCTAAACCCCTTCTGTTATTTATCGGCTGCTTTTTGCTGCCCATTGTGGCCGCCGTGGCGGTTTTGTATTCCGGCTGGTTGCCCGGCCATCAGAGCAATCAAGGCCGACTGATGAGCGAGCAGGTGGAGCTGAGCGACTGGCAGCAATACCCGCCGTCGCCCTGGACCATCGCCCTGGTCAATACCGACCCCTGTCAGGGCTGCGTGCAGCAATGGCAAGACTTGCAGTCCCTGTATGTAGCCCTGGGTAAAAATCAGGATAAGGTGCGTATTGCCGTGTTAGGGAAGGAGGCCCCCAAGGTGGGCACCATGCCCAGCATTCATATCAGCAGGGCACCGGCGCAGTTGAACGCCGGTAGCCTGTATTTAATCGATCACCATGGTTTGGTGGTCCTGGAGTATGACTATGCTCCGCAAGCCGACGCCAACCGCTTGGTACACAAGGGGTTGTTGAAGGACTTAAAAAAACTACTCAATTATGCGCGCAGCAGTTAAAGAGGCCAGTATGACAAAAAACTATAAATTTCTGGTGTTAAGTACGGCGTTATTGGCCGTGTTGGTGGTGGGTCTGGGTGCTTATACCCGTTTGAGCGATGCCGGGCTGGGGTGCCCGGATTGGCCCGGCTGTTATGGCTTTTTAACCGTGCCCGATAAGGCCCATGAAATCGCCGCGGTACAGGAAAACTTCCCCGGCATGGAGGTGGATCAGGGTAAGGCGCTCAAGGAAATGGTGCATCGCTACTTCGCTGGCACTCTGGGGCTGTTGATCCTCGCCATTGCCATGTATGCCTGGCGTCATGGCAAACGCATCCATATGCCGGTACGTTTGCCCACGGTGCTGTTGCTCTTGGTGATCTTTCAGGCCATGTTGGGCATGTGGACGGTGACCATGAACCTGCAGCCCCTAGTGGTGATGGGCCACCTGCTCGGTGGCTTTTCCATCGCCAGTCTGCTGTGGCTCTTGTATTTACGTTACTACAGTCGCCCCGTGCCCGGCGGCGATGCCGGTGCTAAGGCGCTGCAGGGCTGGAGCATGGCAGCCCTGTGCATGGTAATAGTGCAGATTGCCCTGGGAGGCTGGTTGGCGGCCAACTATGCCGCCGCTCACTGTGTTGGTTTTCCACTGTGTGAAGGCAGCGAGGCGTTCTCCCTGGCCGAGGTGTTCCACTTGCCTATGGAGCACGCCAATTACGAGTATGGGGTGCTCTCCTACGAGTCGCGCATGTCCAT
Organism: Pseudoalteromonas sp. T1lg75; assembly: GCF_002964705.1. Classification (GTDB taxonomy): domain Bacteria; phylum Pseudomonadota; class Gammaproteobacteria; order Enterobacterales; family Alteromonadaceae; genus Pseudoalteromonas. Next base: position 13,261 of record NZ_PQCD01000015.1, read on the forward strand.
TCATCTGCTGCATCGCTTTGGCGCCTTGATGACCCTGCTGATTGTTGGCACCGCCATGAGGCGGGTATATAAGGGCGCTTATTCGCGCACCATTAAAAATGCGGCGCTGGCGGTCTGTGCCGCCTTGACGACTCAGCTTACCCTGGGAATTGCCCTGATCTATTTGCAGATCCCCTTGTTGATGGCGCTGGCGCATAACCTGATGGCTCTGCTGTTGCTGCTCACTCTGGTGCGGCTGTGCTATTTACAAAAACGAAAATGTTAGGCGCGAAGGAGAAGAATTATGAGTAAAGCAATAACCCTAACCCCCTCTCTGTCGCACTGTGCAAGCTGGCGCGACTACCTGGCCATGTGCAAGGGCAAGGTGGTGCTGATGCTGGTGCTGACCGCCTGGGTTGGCCTGGCCCTGGCGCCGGATACGGGCCGCTCCTGGATGCTGCAGCTGATCAGCCTGCTAGGCATTGGCCTGTTATCGGCGGCGGCGGCGGTGATCAACCATATCGTCGACCGTGAAATCGACTCCAAAATGGCGCGCACCCGCCACCGTCCGGTGGCGGTAGGTAAGGTTAGCGAGGGTCGAGGCTTTGCCTTTGCGGCGGTGATCGGTGGCATTGGCTTTGTTGCCCTGGTCGGCGCTGCCAACTGGCTGACCGCGCTGCTGACGCTGCTGGCCTTGGTTGGCTATGCGGTGGTCTATACCCTGTTTCTGAAACGGGCGACGCCACAAAATATCGTGATTGGTGGTTTGGCCGGTGCTATGCCGCCGTTATTGGGCTGGGTTAGTGAAACCGGGCAGTTGGCCGCCGCGCCTTGGCTTTTGGTGATGATCATCTTTGCCTGGACGCCGCCGCACTTTTGGGCCCTGGCCATTGCCCGTGAAGCGGATTACCGCCGCGCCAATATTCCCATGCTGCCGGTCACCCATGGCATTGATTTTTGTAAAACCTGTGTGCTGGGTTATACCGTATTGCTGGCTTTGGTGTGTGTGTTGCCCTATCTGATTGGCATGTCCGGGCTCTTCTATTTAGTGGCGGCGTCGGCGCTTAACCTGATGTTTATCGCCTATGCCTGGCGTTTAAAGCGCGAGCCTCAGCATCAGTCGGCAATGCGTGTTTTTAAGTTCTCTATCCTGCATTTAATGTTACTCTTTGTCGCATTATTTATTGATAAGTGGGTATTTTATGTCGCTTAAATGGTGTCTGATCGGAGCGCTGACGGGATTGACGCTGGGTTGCTCTAAGCCGGAGTTACAGGTCGAAGCCTTGGTCTATGAGCAACCGCGGGTCATTAATGCCTTTAGTTTGGAAGATCAGCATGGTCAGCCCGTGGGCGTGGTCGATCTGCAGGGCCAGTGGGACTTGCTGTTCTTAGGCTACACCAGCTGCCCCGATGTCTGCCCCATGACGCTGGCGAAACTGCGCCAGGTCGACACGCAAGTAAATCGCAACGACCTTAATGTGTGGTTTGTCTCCGTGGATCCCCAGCGTGATACCGCCGCCAAACGCCGCCAGTACATCACCTACTTTAACCCTCAGTATAAGGCGGTTTCGGCGCCGCATAAGCAGCTCTACCCCTTTGTGCAGAACCTGGGGCTGATGTATGCCATTAGCGAACAGCAAGAGGGCGATTATCTGGTGGACCACAGTGCGTCTGTGGTGCTGGTGGACCCGCATGGGAAGATCCGCGCCATCTTTAAGCCCGAATTTGTCGCCGGCTCGGTACCGACCATCAATACCGAGGTCATGGTACGCGAGCTAAAGGCGATTATTGACTATTACCCCGGTTAGCACTCGGTATCAGCCCTGGGTGATCACCCAGGGTTGCGAAAACCATAAATAGCGTCCCGATTTTTGCTGCGAGGGCGCGGTGCAGTTATAGCGGGCGCGGCCGGGTTTTAAATCCTGCTTGGCCTGTACCATCACCCGATTACCATCCAACCAGGTCAGCTCGGCTCGGCCCTGGCCGGAAACATAACAAGCAAACTGATTGTTATGAAAGCCCTTTTTGGCAAACTCCAAGGTGACTTTGGGGCGCGGCTCGGCGGTCACCGTATCGCTGTAGTCGATCTTTGCCAGGGCAAAGGGCAGGGAATCCAGCTTGGTCGCCAGGGTTTCCAGGTCGGCATAAAATCCCGATGCGGGAAAGCGCGGCAAACGGGTAAAATCATTATCTGGGCCCAGGGCGCCCGAGTGCTGACCTATGCCGACATAACCCAATTCCTTCACCAGCTGCTGCAGTGCCTTGTCGAACTCGCCATAGGGATAGGCCAGGTATTTCAGGCTGTAGCCTATTTCTTCTTCGATCCGCTTTTCGGCACTGGTGAGGTCGGTTTTAATGCGACTACGCCATTGCTCTTCGCTTTCACCCTCGAGGCGATGATGAAGATAATCATGGCGACCGCTGTGGTTGGCGATCAGAGCGCCCTGCTTGCTGAGCTCCTTGAGTTGGGCCCAGGTCATCACATAGCCCTGCTGTTCGTCGATCAGGGCGGGATTGACGAAGATGGTGTAGGGGTAGCCAAATTCCGCCAGTATCGGGGCGGCCTGTTCGATATTATTGTCATAGCCGTCATCAAAGGTGATGGCCAGGGTTTTATCGTCAAAGGTTTGCCCTTGTTGCAGGCCGCTTAGCAGTGCATCCAGGGCAACCACCTTATAATCGTGTTGCTGCAAATACTGTAAATGGGCGCGAAAAGTATCGGCTTCGACACTGGTGACCTTGGGCAGGGTTTTACTGACGTGATGATACTGTAAAATAACCGCTGCCTGGGCAGAGGCGCCAACCAGGGCGCATAAAGAGAAGAACAAATGGGACAATTTTCTATACATAACAACACTCACCATAAAAGCTTATTGCTGCTCGCCGGGCCCATGATTCTATCTAATATCACGGTGCCTTTGCTAGGCCTGGTTGATACCGCAGTGATCGGCCATCTCGGCAGCGCCCATTATTTAGCAGGTATTGCCCTGGGCGCAACGGTTATTTCCATGTTGTTTTGGCTCGCCGGCTTTTTGCGTATGAGTACCACCGGGCTTATCGCCGCCGCCTTTGGCGCCGAACACAAGCAAGAGCTGGTGCAGGCGCTGCAAAAAAGCCTGCTGCTGGCGCTGGCGGTGGCGCTGCTTCTCCTGCTGCTGCAAAAACCCCTGGGGGCGCTGATGGCAGTGTTGGCCGATGCCTCGGAGCAGACCATGGAGCAGGCCTTTAATTATTTTTATATTCGTATTTATAGCGCCCCAGCGGCCTTGGCGAACCTGGTGCTGCTGGGTTGGATGCTCGGCGTGCAATACGGGCGCGGGCCATTTTTACTGGTGCTGCTCACCAATGTCGTTAACATCGCCCTGGATATTCTCTTTGTGGTTGGCTTTGGCTGGGGCGTTAAGGGGGCGGCGCTGGCCTCGGTGATCGCCGATTATTGTGCCCTGGCCTTTGCCCTGTGGTTGGTGTCGCGATTGTTTGCCAAGCTGCATCTGCGCTGGTGTTGGTCCTTTGGTGCCCGCTTGTTACAACTGGGTGCCTTGTTGCGCCTCAATGGCGATATTTTCCTGCGCTCCTTAATGCTGCAGCTGTGTTTTAGCTTTATGACCTTTTACGGTGCTCGCTTAGGGGATGTGGTCTTGGCCGCCAATGCGGTGCTGATGAACTTTCTGCTGTTGATCAGCTTTGCCATGGATGGCATTGCCTATGCCGCCGAGGCCAAGGTGGGGCAGGCAAGAGGGGCACAGTGTGTACGCCGAATTAAAATGTGGGTAAGTATTAGCTTACAGTGGGGCGCATTATTTGCGGTTCTTTACGCCCTGGGCTTCTATGTTTTTGGGGAGCAGGTGATCCGTTTGCTGACCGATGTGCCCGAGGTCAATAGCCTGGCCATCGCCTATTTGCCCTGGCTGGTCCTGATGCCGTTGATCGCCATGAGTTGCTTCTTATTCGACGGGATTTTTGTTGGTCTGATGCGCGCCAAGGATATGCGCAATACCATGATGCTTTCCGCCGCGGTGGGTTTTTTCGGCGTCTTTGTGTTAACTCAAGGCTGGGGCAATCACGCCCTATGGGCGGCCATGACCGCCTTTATGGCGCTGCGCGGCATTAGCCTGGCGGTGCGTTATCGTCAGTTGGTAAAGGCGGATGCGTTGCTGCAATAACCTGAGCGAAGCGATTGGCAAAAATGCCGAGATACCCCCAGATTGCGAAAAATAACGCCACCACGAGGAATAACAGGCCGGGAATTTGCCACCAGGGCTGATAAAAGTAGCCCAGTGCAATAAAGGCGACGGCAAGGGCAAACAGCCCAAGGCCAATCAGGAAGCGTTTGAGGCTGCGCTTGGGCTCTGAGCCCAAGCGATAAATCAGCGCTGCAAACTTAGTAGTAGGAGTGGTCGCCACGGTTGTGTTCGGTAATATCACGGACACCGGTGATTTCGCTGAATTTAGCGATCATTTCCTTCTCGATGCCCTCTTTTAGCGTGACATCGATCATAGAACAACCATTACAGCCGCCGCCAAACTGCAGCACGGCAATGCCTTCTGCGGTGATCTCAACCAACTGCACCTGACCGCCGTGGTTAGCCAACTGAGGGTTTACCTCGGTTTGCAGCATGTGCTCAACCTGCTCTTCCAGCGAGGCATCGTCTGATAGCTTACGGGCCTTGGCATTAGGTGCCTTAAGGGTCAATTGCGTGCCCATTTTATCGGTTACGAAATCGATTTCCGCTTCTTCTAGAAAAGGCGCACTTTCTTTGTCTACTACCGCATCAAAACCGTTGAAGTTAAGACGAATGTCATCTTCTTCAACCGCATCGGCCGGGCAATACGACACGCCACATTCGGCTTGAGAGGTACCAGGATTGACAACGAATACACGGATATTGGTGCCATCTGCTTGTTCTGAAAGCAGTTTTGCAAAGTGACTTTGCGCGGTTTCTGAAATTGTGATCATAGTAACAACACTATACTTGACTGTTTTACTCGGTTAATGGCTATAATACTCCGCTCGTCGCGTTGTCGCCAGTGTTGAACGTAAAAAGTTGGCTTAATTTTAAGCCGATGGTAGCGTGAGAATATGGTTTTTTAAATTCACTGTTATCTAATGCGCCGAATTCTATTTTTATTGTTAACGGTCTTTGCTTCATCCCTGGCGGCACAGCCGCTGAGCTATTACTTTGGTGATGAGGTTCAATTTGATCCCAAGGTGCCGACCCCGGCATCGGTGTTAGGTTATGAGGTTGGCCAGTGGCATGTGCGCCACGACCAGCTGGTTTATTATATGCGCGAGCTGGCCGAGCACAGCGATCGCGTGCAAATTCAAACCATAGGCTACACCCATGAGCAGCGTCCTTTGGTGATGCTGACCATAGCCGCTCCGGAGCGCTTGGCCAATATTGAACAGGTACGACAGGCGCATCTGGCCCGAGTGACGGGTGAAAGCAGTGATGCATCTGCAACTGCACCCGCAGTTGCACCGGCAGTCATGTACATGGGTTACAGTGTCCATGGTAATGAACCCTCGGGCAGTAATGCTTCGCTTCTGGTCGCCTATTATCTGGCCGCAGCACAAGATACGCGCGTTGAGCGCCTGTTGCAGGAAACAGTGATCCTGCTCGACCCCTCGTTAAACCCGGACGGACTGGCACGCTTTGCCAACTGGGCCAATTCGAATCGCGCCATGGTGCCGAGCGCCGATCCCAATACTCGCGAGCACAATGAAAACTGGCCTAGCAGCCGTACCAACCATTACTGGTTCGATCTCAACCGCGACTGGTTATTGCTCCAGCACCCGGAATCGCGCGCCCGTATCGCCCAGTTCCAGGCCTGGCAGCCCAATGTGCTGACCGACTTTCATGAGATGGGACCAAACAGCACCTTCTTCTTCCAGCCGGGCATTCCAACACGTAAAAACCCGCTGACGCCGGAGAAAAACGTGGGTTTGACCAAGGCCATCGCCGAGCACCACGCCCGTATTCTCGACAGCCATGATCGCCTCTATTTTACCGAGGAAGCATTCGATGATTTTTACGTGGGTAAGGGCTCGACCTACCCGGATGTAAACGGCAGTGTGGGTATCCTTTTCGAGCAGGGCAGCAGCCGTGGTCATGTGCAAGACACCATTAATGGTCGCTTGGAGTTTCCATTTACTATTAAAAACCAGCTACTGACTAACTTCTCTACCTTTGATGCCGTGCTCGAAAAGCGCGAGCAGTTACTCGACTACCAGGCGGACTTTTTCAAGCAGGCGACGAAACTGGCCGATAAGGACAAGGTAAAAGGCTATGTGGTCAGCGCCCCTAAAGATTCGACGCGCCTGCATAGTTTCCTGGCGATTTTGGCGCAGCATCAAATCCAGGCTTATGCCCTAGAGGAAGACGCGAGCATAGACAAACAGCGCTTCAGCGCACAGAGCAGCTACTTTGTGCCCTTAGCGCAGCGTCAGTATCGCTTGATCAAAAGCATATTTAGCGAGCAGCAGAACTTTGTCGATAACACCTTCTATGATGTTTCCGGCTGGACCTTGGCCCATGCCTTTAACCTGGAATTTAAGGCGCTCGAGAGCGTTCGTGGTGTGGATGTTGCGACACAGCCCTGGTCACCGCGCAGCAGTGCGTCGCAACAGGAGTTGCAGCCCCATTACGCTTTTGCCTTTGAGTGGTTCGACTATCACGCCCCTAAACTGCTAACCAAGCTGTTGCAGCAGGGGATTGAGGCGCGTGTCGCCCTGGCGCCCTTTACCGCCAGCAGTGACGGCCAAAGCCGTGATCTGGCCGCCGGTTCCATAGTGGTAGCCGCCGGTCTGCAGCAGCGCGATGACTGGTTAGCAGTCTTAAAGCAAGTCAGCGCCGAATTTGATATTGATGTGTACGGCATCGACTCCGGCTTGACCAGTCGTGGTGTCGACCTGGGTTCGCGCCAGCTCGCCCCGGTGAAGTTGCCTAAGGTCCTGCTGGTAGGCGGTGAGCAGAGCAGCCAGTATGAAGTGGGTGAGCTCTGGTATTACCTTGACCGTCATGTGGGCCTAACACCGAGTATTATTGAGGCCGATGAACTGACCAAGGTCGATCTTAATGCCTACACCCATATCGTTTTTGCCAACGGCCGTTACGGAACTCTGGAAAAGTCATTTAAAGCCGAGCTGCATACCTGGGTACGCCACGGCGGTGTGGTCTGGGGTCATAAGGGCGGGGCGCAATTCCTGGCCGATGAGCAGCTGTTAAAGGCCAGCTACTTGTCACGTAAGGATATGGCTGCGGCGTTTTCCACCGAGGGCCTGCATTATGGCGACAGAGATATGTTGGCGGGCAAGCAGCGTATTGCCGGCGCTATCTTCAATACCAAAATCGATCTCAGCCACCCCCTTAGTTATTCACTAACTAGGGATGAGTTGCCGGTGTTTAAAAACAGCACCTTCTTGCTCGAGCAAATGCCCGCGCCCTTCGTCAATGTGGCGACCTACACGGAAAAACCCTTGCTAGCCGGCTTTACTCATGAGCAAAATCTGGCGCAAATCGCCAAGGGCGGCGCCATCTTGGCCCACAGCTATGGCCGCGGTGCCGTGGTGGCCATGACAGACAATCCGGTATTCAGGGGCTTTTGGTATGGCACCAGCCGTATTTTCAGTAATGCCTTGTTCTTTGGCGTCCACATAGACGCCAATGCCGAGTAAACTTTATTCTTAAAGTATTGGTACTCTCCTAAGTAAAAGCCGACGTCCTAGTCGGCTTTTTTATATTAAGTGAATGGGTATTATGTCTTGGCGGTCAGGCAGACGACCCAGGCCGACACCGAGCGTGCCCCTGCCGCCTTAAGCTGCTTGGCGGCGCTATCCAAAGTCGCTCCCGTGGTCAGCACATCATCTACCAAAGCAATATCAAGGTTGCGCACATCGGCGTGTACACTAAAAGCATGGGCCAGGTTTTTTCGCCTTTGCCGAGCATTGAGCTTGGCCTGCGTCCGGGTGCCGTGGCGCCGCCGTAATAGGTTAGCGGCAAATAATGGCTGTGGCAGGGCGTCTTGCCACAGTCGCACCACCTGATTAAACCCCCGCCAGATTAGCCGCGAGGGTGCCAGCGGAATAGGGGCGACCAGGTGTGGCCAATGCCAGTCTGGCAGGCTGGCCAAGCGAGCAAAGTGATGGGTCAATAAGGCGGATAGCGCTACTTGGCGATACATGCGTTGCTGGTACTTATATTGTTTTAACCAGGTCGACAGGGGCGGGCGATACCAGTCCAGTGCCTGCAAGCTGTCGATATGGCGCAGTGGAAATTGTCGTTGAATATCGGCGCGCAGAAGTAAATCTTCCTGCAAGGCGGCGTTGATGCCAACAAAGGCATTGATGCAATGACTGCATATTTGTTGTCCGGCCCCAAGGGGCTGAGCACAGAGCTGGCAGTATTGCGGGAACAGCCAGGCACAGGCTTTTGTGAATGCGTCCATTGCATAAGCCTTTATTCGCGTTAATAATGCAGGTGTCGGCGCGTAATGCGCGACGGGGCTTTAATAATAGTGGATGCGGAACAGCTTAAATGCAAAAACAACTGGTGTTGCTTCATGGTTGGGGTATGAACCGTGAAGTATGGGAATTGATCAGCCCAGAGCTTAACTTTATTTTTGACGGCGATGTGCGGGCGCTCGACTTGCCCGGCTATGGTCATGCCCAACCGCCACAGGGCGAAGGGTTTCACTCGGATCTGCCGACCATGGCCAAGCAGCTAGCGGATCAACTGCAAGACGGTTCCATCCTCGCCGGTTGGTCTCTCGGTGGTCTGGTTGCCCTGTATCTGGCCCATTTTTATCCGCACAAGGTGAGTAAGGTGATTTTAATCGCCTCAACGCCATTCTTTAGTCAAAGCCCAAACTGGCCGGGGATCAAGAACTCGGTGTTGGAGCAATTTAATCAGCAGTTAATCGAAAACAGTGCCAAAACCATAGAGCGTTTCCTTGCTATTCAGGCCATGGGCAGCGAGTCGGCACGCCAGGATATCAAACAACTGAAGAAGCTGATCCAACAGGCGCCCAGTACCTCGGAGCAGGTGTTGAAGCAGGGGCTGGAAATTCTGGAATATCAGGATCTAAGGCAAGAATTTGCGCACCTGAAGCAGCCCGTAGGGGCTATTTTCGGGCGCCTGGATGCCCTGGTGCCTTACAAAGCCATCGAGCAAATGCAGAAATTACGACCGCATTTGGAAATCGAAGTGTTGGACAAGGCGTCGCATGCTCCTTTTATCTCCCATAAGGACGAGTTTGTTGCGGCCCTAAAAGCCATGCTTTAGTCGGGTTTTATTCGCACGTTTTTTGCGCAACAATAGCCAAAGGAGCAGCCTTGGAGAAAGTTGATGGCGGTAGCAATGATTTTTAATGCGGGAGTGGACGGTTTTGCCCGTGCACAGCAAGACGCGACGCAGGCCAGTGCCAATATTAACCGCGCCACCACTGGCCAGCTAGATGCACAGCAATTGCAGCTGGGGCGTCAACCTCAGGGCGCCAGCAATGGCGAAACCCTGATAGCTCCTGTGGCAGAAACGCCCCGTGTTGAGCAGGAACTGGTGAATTTACAGGTCGCCGAGTTGCAGGCCAAGGCCAGCGCCCGGGTGATTAGCAGCGCCGATGAGCTATTGGGCACCATTATCGATATTCGCGCTTAGCAGCCAATTACAAGCATAAAAAAACGCAGCCTAGGCTGCGTTTTTTCGTTGTTTTATGGCATTACTTTTTCAGCTTGGCAAAGGCTTCGGCAAAGGCGTTGCCCATGGCGGCATTGCCCTGATCCTTATTGCGGTTGCGATTATTGCCCTTGTTGCTGCTGGTCGCGGCCTTCTTCGCCGCCGGCTTAGACGTGCTCTTGGCACCCGCGCCGGCACCCGCAGCAGGCAACTCGTCATTAAGACGCATGGTAAAGCTGATACGCTTACGAGCACTATCGACTTCCATCACCTTCACCTTAACGATATCGCCGGCCTTCACCACTTCGCGGGGATCGCTAATAAACTTGTCGGTCAGTGCCGAGATATGCACTAGACCATCCTGATGCACACCGACATCGACAAAGGCACCAAAGTTGGCGACGTTCGACACCACGCCCTCAAGCACCATGCCCGGTTTGAGATCGTTGATGGTTTCTACACCGGCTTTAAACGCCGCGGTTTTAAACTCGGGACGCGGATCGCGACCGGGTTTATGCAGTTCGCTGATGATGTCGGTGACCGTCGGCAGACCGAATTGCTCATCGGTGTAGTCCGCCGCATTTAAGCTTTTCAGCACCTCGGCATTGCCGATCAAATGGGCGATGTCCTGATCGTTCGCGGCACAAATATTCTTAACCAAGGGATAGGCTTCCGGGTGCACCGCAGAGGCATCCAGGGGATCGGCGCCACCGACGATACGCAGGAAGCCGGCGCTTTGTTCAAACGCTTTGGGTCCTAAACGCTCAACCTTTTTCAGCTCGCTACGTTTAGCGAAGGCGCCATTGCTATCGCGGTATTTGACGATATTCTGCGCCAGGGTTTTGTTTAAGCCGGAAACGCGTGTGAGCAGAGGTACCGAGGCGGTGTTCACATCAACGCCAACGGCATTTACACAGTCCTCAACCACGGAAGTCAGGGTTTGTCCTAGCTGGCTTTGCGAGACATCGTGCTGGTATTGACCCACCCCTATTGATTTAGGCTCGATTTTTACCAGCTCAGCCAGGGGATCCTGCAGGCGACGGGCGATGGATACGGCACCGCGCAGGGAAACATCAAGATCCGGGAACTCCTGAGCGGCGAACTCGGATGCCGAATACACGGAAGCACCGGCTTCGCTGACCATGATCTTGCTTAATTTTAACTCCGGCGCTGCCTTGAGCAGCTCGGCGACCAGTTTATCGCTTTCGCGACTGGCGGTGCCGTTACCTATGGCGATCAGCTCAACCTTGTGCTGGCGGCACAATTGCTCCAGCGTACGCAAGGATTTATCCCATTGGTTTTGCGGCGCATGAGGGAAGATGGTGCAGGTACCCAGGAGCTTGCCCGTGCTATCGACCACGGCAATCTTACAGCCGGTACGTAGACCCGGATCCAGGCCCAAGGTGACCTTGGCACCCGCCGGGGCCGCCATAAGCAGATCTTTAAGGTTTTTGGCGAATACATCAATGGCGCCGGTTTCGGCCTGCTCGCGCATATTGGCAAGAAACTCATTTTCCAAATGCAGCGCCAGTTTCACCTTCCAGGTCCATTGGGCTACCTGTGCCAGCCATTTGCTCGCCGCCTTGCCTTCGATGGCGAGATCGAAATGACGGGCAATCATGTTAACGCACAGGGCATGACCGTCTTCGCTTTGTGCATCCGGGTTAATGCTCAGCGCTAACACTCCCTCGTTACGGGCACGTAACATGGCCAAGGCGCGGTGTGATGGAATACTGGCGATGGCTTCGCTGTGTTCAAAATAATCCTGATATTTGGCACCGGTTTTTTCCTGGCCGGCGATCACGGCACTGCTGATATGACCATGCTGTTTGATATGGCTGCGTAGTTTGGCCAGCAGTTTGGCGTCTTCGGCAAAGCGTTCCATCAGGATATAGCGGGCGCCGTCGAGGGCCGCTTTGCTATCGCTTACGCCCTTGTCGGCGTCGACAAAACGAGCGGCTTCGCTTTCTGGCTCCAGGTTGGCGTCGTTAAGCAAGGCATCCGCAAGCGGCTCAAGGCCCGCTTCAATGGCTATTTGACCCTTGGTACGGCGCTTGGGTTTATAAGGAAGATACAGGTCTTCAAGTTCGGTTTTGGTCGCGGCGGCGGCAATGTCGGCGGCCAATTGCGGCGTTAACTTATCTTGTTCGCTAATGGTTTTAATGATGAATTGGCGACGCTCTTCGAGTTCGCGCAAATAACCCAAACGTTGCTCCAAGGTGCGCAGTTGGGTGTCGTCCAGGCCACCGGTGACTTCTTTACGGTAGCGGGCAATAAATGGCACCGTAGCGCCTTCATCTAAAAGCTTAGTTGCTGCTAGCACTTGCTGTTCTTGCGCTTGTAATTCCTGCGCCAGAACGGTGGTGAGATTAGCCATTAATAACCTTATATCTTGATGCCCGTATAAGGGCGAATACGAGTAAAATTAACTGGATAATATCACAGCTTGGCACGAACGGCAGGGCAAATTTGTCGTTCGTGCCGTGCATTTTGAGCGGGCTAAAACGCCCTGTTAGTGAGGGTGTTCAACGCTGGCAACCACGTCCTGAAATGACTGTGCCACCGGGGTAATATCCAAGCCCATATTCAGGGTCTTGGCGATTTTACGGGCGCAGAGAATACCGCGGATTTGCTCATTCTCGGTTACCAACAGATAGAAGCTACCGGTTTGCTCCATGGTGCTAAGCACGTTGCCTAACGACGTATTGCGCACCGCCAGCATGGAAATGCAGGGCAACACATGCAGGGAGCGCATTACATCATGCACCATCAGCTCGCTGGGTTTTAGCCCGAGTTGCAGGGCTTGTGTGGTTACGCGAATACTTTGTAGCTCGACGCTGGAAGTGACCCCGATCACCTGGCCTTGCTCGTTCAGCACCATCAAGGCATCGGTGGGTGTGTTGCTGGCCAGTTTACGTGCCGCTGTGAGCGGGGTGTTGGCTTGAACACAAATGGGGCTTTGCAAGGTGAAGTCTTGTAAAAGGCTTAATGCGCCGCTATTAGCATCGAGTTGTAAATGTGGTTCATTTGCGGTCGCCAATTGAGCGCCGTCGACAACATGGTGAGTACGTAGTGATTTAAAATTAGTCATGATCTTTCTCCAAAAAAATTGTAAATAAAACAGTTTCTTAAGAGAAGTAGGGCGGTGCTCTTTGTTGTGCTACTGTGATCACGCGACGATTAAGCACAACGCTAGGCACAACAACCACAGGCGTATTAACTAACGCATGTTGCTTGATTGAGGGTGCTAACGGATACTCGGGGTCGTGATCATTGTCACTATCATGATTGATATTTTGTGCCGTATCGACCTTGATGGTAAGGCTATACTGGTCACTGGTATTGGCGGCTGAGGTAAAGAGGTGTTGGCTTGCGAGCAGGCCGGTTAAGGCGAATAACGCAAACACAAATAGCAGGTTGTACTTTAAGTTGTACTTTTGCATACCACTACCTGCCTTTAAAATTACCACATAGGGTAAATATGACCCTTTTTATATGAACGAAAACTGAACATTATTTATGAAAACGAAATTAATCACCCGTCGCGGCTATCAACAACTGCAGAGCGAACTCGATCATTTATGGCGCAGCGAGCGCCCCGAAGTGACCAAAAAAGTGGCTTGGGCGGCAAGCCTTGGCGATCGCTCTGAAAATGCCGACTATCAATATAATAAGAAGCGATTACGAGAAATTGATCGCCGAGTCAGATACTTACGCAAGCGCTTAGATGAGCTTAGGGTGGTGGATTACAGTCCACAGCAAGAGGGTAAGGTGTTTTTTGGCGCCTATGTGGAGGTTGAAGACGAGCAAGGCGAAGTGCTGGCCTTTCAAATCGTCGGCCCAGATGAAATCTACGATAACAAGGCCGTGGTTTCCATTGATGCCCCCATGGCTCGCGCTTTGTTGAAAAAGGAAGTCGATGACGAGGCCTGGGTGAACACGCCTAATGGTCGAAAGTTGTGGTATATCAATAGTATTCGCTATCAGCAAGGTGAAGAGTAAGGCGGAAAACAAATGTAACAATCTTCTTAACCTTGGGCGTTTCCCAACTCGGGTATTTCGCATATAGTTAAGGTTACAACAAGAACAATTAAGCAAGAACATGGGACAAGAAACCACCAAAATCCTCGTTGTCGATGATGATATGCGTCTGCGCAGCCTGTTAGAAAGATACTTGGTTGAGCAGGGCTTTATTGTGCGCAGTGCCGCCAACTCCGAACAGATGGATAAGCTGCTGGAGCGAGAAAACTTTCACCTCATGGTGCTTGATTTAATGCTGCCGGGTGAAGATGGCCTGTCGATCTGTCGTCGTTTACGGCAAAAGGAAAACGAAATTCCAATTGTCATGCTGACGGCGAAAGGGGACGAGGTGGATCGCATTATCGGGCTCGAGCTTGGTGCCGATGATTATATCCCTAAGCCCTTTAATCCCCGTGAGTTATTGGCCCGTGTAAAGGCGATTTTGCGTCGTCGAGCCAAAGAGGTACCCGGTGCTCCGTCCGCCGAAGAAAACCTGGTGAAATTCGGTGAATTTGCCCTTAATCTCGCGACCCGTGAGATGACCCGAGGGGATGAAGTGATTTCCCTGACCAGTGGCGAGTTCGCGGTACTCAAGGCCTTGGTATCGCATCCCCGTGAACCATTAAGCCGGGATAAGTTGATGAACCTGGCCCGAGGTCGTGATTACAGCGCCCTGGAGCGCAGTATCGATGTGCAGGTGTCGCGCCTAAGACGAATGATCGAGGTGGACGCCGCCAATCCGCGTTATATCCAAACCGTGTGGGGGCTAGGTTACGTCTTCGTACCCGACGGCAATAAATAGATGCATTTACTTCCTCGCAGCGCCTTTGGACAAACGGTTTTCCTGGTTGGCGCCCTGTTGCTGATCAACCAGGTGGTGTCCTATGTGGCGGTGAGCTTCTATGTGGTGAAGCCGACCATAGAGCAAGTGAATATCATGCTTGCCAAGCAGGTAAAAACCGTGTTTATTGGCGTTAATGATGGCGTTGAGGTAAGCGATAAGGTGTCTAAGCGTTTCCTCGAGGAAACCGGCATCGAGATCTTAACCCAGCGCGACGCCTACATTAATGGCTTAGGTGAGGCGCGGGAGTACTCCATGCTCTCAAACATCATGTCGCAACAGCTCAATGGTTCGGCGCGGGTGCGTATCAGCCAAACCGACCCCTTGGTTTATTGGATAGAGCCGCCACAAGCGCCCGGTTATTGGGTGCGGGTGCCGCTCTCCGGCTTTACCGAAGCCAATATCGAGTTTTTAACCTTCTACTTGACCAGTATCGGCTTTCTCAGTGTGCTTGGCGGCTGGCTCTTTGCCCGTCACCTCAACCGCCCGTTAAAGGCTTTGCAAGAGGCGGCGATCAAGGTGAGTAAGGGCGATTTCAGTACCGAGGTCGATGAGCAGGGCTCCACGGAAATGGTGGAAGTGACTCGGGCGTTTAATAAAATGTCCCGCGGCATTGCCGCCCTCGAGCAGGACAGACGCTTATTGATGGCCGGTGTGTCCCATGATTTGCGCACCCCCCTAACCCGGATTCGCCTGGCGACGGAAATGATGTCCGACGACGAAGACTACCTGCGTGAAGGCATTATTCATGATATCGAAGACATGAATGCCATTATCGATCAGTTTATCGAATACCTGCGTCACCACGATAAGGGTGATTATCAAAGCGAAGACCTTAACGCCCTCGTGGAAGAAGTGGTGCATGCGGAGCAGCAGCATGGTCGGGTGCAGGGGCGGGAAATTAGCGCTCATCTTAACCCCAGTTTGCCCAATGTGCCCATGAGTCATGTGGCCATTAAGCGGGTGCTGACCAATATGATCGAAAATGCCCTGCGGTACTCCGATGACGATATCCAGGTGGTGACCCACTATAACGCCCGGAAGACCCATGTGTGTGTAAGCGTTAAGGACAGAGGCCCTGGCATTCCCGAGTCGGAGCTGGAAAAGGTGTTTGCACCCTTTACCCAGGGCGATCAGGCTCGTGGCAGTGAGGGCAGTGGCCTTGGCCTGGCGATAATTAAGCGCATTATTACCATGCATAATGGTCGGGTGGAGTTAAGAAACCGCAAGGAAGGCGGTTTGTGTGCCACCATCTACCTACCCATAAAAACGTCTGAATAAAGTCGTTTTTACACCCTCTTTGCTTCCTTTTGCCCTTGCGCCGGGCACTCCTTCCACTGATTGCGCCAGAGTCTAATAACAAAAACGCCAGCATAAAGCTGGCGTTGGTGCGAATTCTCAGCGCAATGGCTAAGTTAAAGAAGTTGACCCTTAGCTATTAGGGCCAGCTTGCTTAATGGCATCAGATACGTCGTACTTAGCAAAGTTCTCGTTAAAGTCGTTCGCTAGTTTCTGTGCGTATTCTGCGTATTTCTCTTTGTCGTTCCAAGTGTTGATTGGGTTTAGAACCGCGCTATCAACGCCAGGTACGGCTACCGGTACGTCTAGGTTTAGTACGTCGATGTGCTGAGTTTCAACGTCGGCTAGTGCGCCCGATACGATGGCATCAACAACGGCACGGGTAGTCGGGATGTCGAAACGCTTACCAACACCGTAAGGACCGCCAGTCCAACCTGTGTTTACTAGGTATACCTTGGCACCGAACTCACGTACGCGCTTCATTAGAAGCTCTGCGTATACGCCAGCTGGGCGAGGGAAGAAAGGTGCGCCGAAACAAGTAGAGAAGGTTGATTCGATATCAGACGTTGAACCGATTTCAGTTGAACCTACTTTCGCAGTGTAACCGCTTAGGAAGTGGTAAGCCGCTGCTTCTTCGCTTAGTACAGAAACAGGAGGTAGTACACCGCTTACGTCACAAGTAAGGAATACCACGGCCTTAGGCTCACCGGCACGGTTTTCTTCTTTACGCTTGGCTACGTGCTCAAGTGGGTAAGCGGCACGAGTATTTTGCGTAAGTGATGAGTCGGTGTAATCAGGAGTACGCTTGTCATCAAGTACAACGTTCTCAAGGATGGTGCCGAAGCGGATAGCATCCCAGATCACTGGCTCGTTTTTCTGTGACAGGTCGATACATTTCGCGTAACAACCGCCTTCGATGTTAAATACGCTGCCAGGTGCCCAACCGTGCTCGTCATCACCGATTAGGAAACGGCTTGGATCCGCTGATAG
Organism: Pseudoalteromonas sp. T1lg75; assembly: GCF_002964705.1. GTDB lineage: Bacteria > Pseudomonadota > Gammaproteobacteria > Enterobacterales > Alteromonadaceae > Pseudoalteromonas. The sequence continues at coordinate 30,061 of NZ_PQCD01000015.1, forward strand.
AGTTGTTTTACCAGTACCAGATAGACCGAAGAATAGGGCGGTGTCGCCAGCTTCGCCTACGTTTGCAGAGCAGTGCATTGGTAATACACCTTTTGCTGGAAGTAGGAAGTTCTGTACTGAGAACATAGATTTCTTCATTTCGCCCGCGTAGTGCATACCAGCAAGTAGTACTTTACGCTCTGCGAAGTTGATGATTACCGTTCCGTCACTGTTAGTACCGTCACGCTCTGGCTCACATACGAACGAAGGTACATTAAGGATTTGCCACTGTGGCATGTTGGCCTTGTTGAAGTGCTCAGGCTGGATGAACATGTTTTTAGCGAAAACATGGTGCCAAGCAGTTTCAGTGGTTACAACGATTGGTAGGTAGTGCTCTGGGTCTGCACCTACTTCAAGGTGAGAAACGAAGTGGTCGTTTTGAGACACATGATTCTCAACTCGCTCCCAAAGGGCGTTGAATTTATCGGCATCGAAAGGACGGTTTACGTTACCCCATTGGATATCGTTCTCGGTGCTAGGCTCTTTAACGATAAAACGATCGTTAGGAGAGCGACCGGTACGACGACCAGTTTTGGCCACGAAAGCTCCGTTAGCAGCAAGAGAACCTTCACCACGGCGAATTGCCTGCTCGATTAGTTCTGCGGTTGTAAGATCAACAAAACGAGTAGCGCTTGAAGTCATTTTTTTACCTAAAAGTTGTGAGAGATTGAACGGTTAATCTAAAGCTGTGTGAGAGTGCTTTATATGCAAATTATAGTAACAGATGGTTTGTGCATATACGAGCTTTGAAGTCGCTAAAAATGCCCGTTTTAGGTGAAAAAACATGAATAATTTCAGTGATACCGGTGTCATGAAAAATGCATGTTTTATTGATACCGGTGTCATATTTACCCATAAAAAAACTCGGGTTTGGCCGACCCGAGTTTTTTTATGGGCTCTAATTAGCCCGGATTAATTAAAAATCGCTTTGATTTGTTCTTCGTTAAAACGGTAATCGGTTAAGCAATAATGACAGCTGATCACTATCTCGCCGTTTTCCTTCACGTCGGCGAGCAGCTCATCCTGGCCGATGTTAACTAGGGCATCCATGGTCTTTTCACGGCTACAGGTACACTTAAAACGAACCGGCTGGGGTTCGAACAGCTGCGGGTTGTCTTCGTGATACAGGCGGGTCAGCACGGTCTGGGCATCGAGGGTCAGTAGCTCCTCGTCGGTGACTGTGTCGCTGAGTGTTTCCAAATGGCTGAAATCGGCTTCCGATTTATCTCCCTGATGCACAGGCAATACCTGTAAGAACAAGCCTGCGGCGCGCTCGTGTCCTTCGCTCACATCGGTGGCAAACCACAGACGCGTGCGCAGTTGTTCAGACTGAGCAAAATACTGCTCAACACATTTAGCCAGGGTCTCGTGCTCCAGCGGCACTATGCCCTGGTAACGCTCGCCCTTGACCGGGGTGATGGTGATGATCATATGACCCTTACCCATCAACTCAAGCAGGTTGTCGCCTTTTACCTCGCCCTGCATACGGGCAACGCCGCGCATATTTTGCTCGTGGTCACCATTAATAGCGGCAAATTTAACCGGGCCATCGCCTTGGATTTGCACATTAATATGGCCTTGAAACTTTAAGGTTGCCGTGAGTAAAGAAGTCGTTACAAAGAGCTCGCCCAACAGCTTTTTAACCGGGTCCGGGTAGTTGCGTCCTTCCACCATTTTGGTGAAAGCGTCACTTACTTGCACCAACTCGCCGCGTACGTCGAGTTGCTCAAAAATATATCGATATAATAAGTCTTGCTGCATGTGTATCTCTATCTGGCTTTAAACTTGATCAGTTCACGGCGCTGTTTTTTATCCGGCTTGTGATCTGGATGCGGTGCAAAGAAGGCGTTATTTTTCCGGGCTAGCGCGTTTTCTTCGCGTTGTTGCTTACTTTGCTCTGTTTCCTCATAGCAAGTCACTGCAATGGGGGCGGCCACGCGTTTTTCAAGTAATTTAAGCACCGTAATTTGCTTTTCATCGAAGCCTTGGGCAAGGCGAATTTTCGCGCCTACTTCAACCAATTTACTCGGTTTACAGCGTTGCCCGTTGTAATGCACTCGGCCGCCTTGCACCATCTCGCGAGCAAGGGCGCGGGTCTTATAAAGACGAACCGCCCAGAGCCACTTGTCTATGCGTACCTGGTCGGCTTTTTGTTCGGGGGTTTTAGTCACTGTGTTTGGCCTAATTGCAAGCCCATATAAAGAGGGGCAAAGTTAACATATAAGCAAGTGTAAAAAAAGTTGGCAAGATTGTAATACAGATGCCTTACTTAGTTTATATAGTCGTTGCCCAATTTTACATATTGCTACAGTACGCGCTTGTTGAACGCAGGTGATGAATGTACTATGTGGCGTTAGTTAACATAATGATAATAGTGAACAGTTTTGGATTTAGCCCAACTACAACAAAGGCTTAAACAGCTTCCACAGACGAAGATTGTGACTGCTATAGTGCTGGCTACGACAATATATTGTGGCTATTTAGCGGCTTCGTTGGTGTGGTTACTGTGGCCACAACCGCAAGTTACGGCGGTTATGCCGCCGGCGACGGCCTCGTCGACGGCAAAAAATGGCGTCAATATTGCCGCTATCAAGGCGGTGAAATTATTTGGTGATGCTGCGGCGGTAGTGCAGGAGCAGCCCAAGCAAGAAGTCATCAGCACGCTCCCGAAACACGTTTAAGCATTAATCTGACCGGGGTTGTGGCGGCCACCGATGATAACAGTGCCGGTTTGGCCATTATCGAATCGCAAGGCAGTCAGGAAACCTACGGAATAGATGATGTGATCAAGGGCACCCGAGCGAAACTGGCGAAGGTTATGCCCGATCGTGCCATTTTGGACGTTAATGGTCGTTTTGAAACCCTGATGCTTGATGGTATCAGTTTTACTAAAACGGTCAGTATGCCGGTTCCGGCAAGCAAGGAGCCACAACGCTCCGGTCCTAGCCGGCAGCAGGCAAAGCAAAGTGTTAATGCCACCACCAATCCCGAGCTCAAAGCAGCGATAAAACAAAAACGCGAAGAGGTATTGGCGGATCCTGGCAAGCTAACGGACTATATTCGTGTTAGTCCGGTGCGCAACCAAGGGCAGTTGCAGGGATACAAGTTAAGCCCGGGTAAAGATCCCCAACTGTTTAAGCAGATGGGCTTAGAGAATAATGATATTGCTGTTGCGATTAATGGCTATCAACTCACCGATATGAAACAAGCAATGGCGGCTTTGCAGGAGCTTCGTTCAAGTACAGACGCGGCGATTACGGTCAACCGTAATGGTCAGCTTATCGACGTGCAATTTAGCCTGCAATAATCACAAGTGTGGAGAGAAGAATAATGGGCGCGAAATTTCGCACAAAAATTTTCAAAGGGCTGGCCAAATACGGTGCGCTCTTTTTTGCCGCTGGTATTAGTTTAAACCTGTATGCAGTTGAGTATGCGGCAAATTTTAAAGGAACGGATATTAATGAATTCATTAATATCGTTGGTAAAAACCTCAATAAAACCGTAATCATCGATCCCAATGTTAGGGGTAAGATCAATGTCCGCAGCTACGAATTAATGGATGAAGAGCTGTATTATCAATTCTTCCTCAATGTACTGGAAGTGCACGGTTTTGCTGCGGTTGAAATGCCAAACGGTATTCTTAAGGTAGAAAAAAGCTCGGACGCGAAAAAGTCTAATGTTCCGGTGATCGGCGAACAAGACGGTATCGGCGGCGATATGCTGGTGACTCGCGTGGTGCGAGTGAAAAACGTAACCGTGCAAGAGCTGGGCCCGCTTATTCGCCAATTCAGCGACCAAAAAGACGGCGGCCATGTTACCAACTTCAACCCATCGAACGTTATGATGCTGACCGGCCATGCCGAGTCGGTTAACCGTCTGGTAGAGATCATTCGCTTGGTTGACCAAGCCGGTGATAAGAGCGTTGACATCGTCCGCCTTAAGCACGCGACCGCCGGTGATGTGGTGTCTGTGGTCGACAATATTTTTAAAGACAACGGCAAGGGCAGTGTGCCGGACTTTCTAATCCCGCGGGTAGTGGCCGATGAGCGTACCAATAGCGTGATCGTCAGCGGCGAGGGCCAGGCCCGTACCCGTGCCATCGAATTGGTAAAGCGCCTTGATAACGAGCTGGAAAGCACGGGTAACACCAAGGTGTTCTACCTGAACTACGCCAAGGCCGAAGACTTGGTCACCGTACTGCAAGGTGTGAGTAAATCACTGACCGAAGAACAACAGGGCGCCGCCACCAACCAACGTGCATCGCGCCGAAGCCGCGGTGACATCAGCATCGAAGCCCATAGCGATTCTAACTCATTGGTTATTACCGCGCAGCCGGATATGATGCGCTCGCTTGAGAAAGTGATAGAGCGCTTGGATATCCGCCGTGCTCAGGTCTTGGTTGAAGCCATTATCGTTGAAGTATCGGAAGGCGACGGCATTAACTTTGGTCTGCAATGGATCACCGAAGAAGGTGGCATGCTGCAGTTTAATAACGGTACTACTGTGCCCGTGGGTTCATTGGCCGTGGCCGCCGAGCAAGCGCGAGATGAAACCATTATTGATAACGTGATTGGTTCAGAGAATGGCACGGTTACACCGATTGAACGTACGCAAGAAGGTGATCTAGGCCCATTGGCCGCGCTGCTAGGCGGTATCAATGGCCTGGCCATGGGTATTGTCCGAAACGACTGGGGCGCCATTGTGCAAGCGGTATCCAATGATACCAACTCGAACATTCTGGCGACGCCGTCGATCACCACCATGGACAACGAAGAAGCGTCCATGATCGTGGGTCAGGAAGTTCCGATCATCACCGGCTCATCCACCGGCAGTAATAACGATAACCCATTCCAGACCGTAGAGCGCCAGGAAGTGGGTGTGAAACTGAAAGTAACACCACAAATCAACGATGGCTCGGCGGTACAACTGACAATCGAGCAGGAAGTATCGAACGTGGCCGGTTCTACCGCAGTGGATATCTCTATCAACAAGCGTGCCATCACTACGACCGTACTAGCCGATGACGGCGGCATGGTGGTGCTAGGCGGCTTAATCGATGAAGACGTGCAAGAGAGTGTTTCTAAGGTGCCATTGCTGGGTGATATTCCGGTGCTGGGCCACCTGTTTAAGTCGACCAGTACGGCCAAGCGTAAGCGTAACCTAATCGTCTTTATTCGCCCGACCATCTTACGCGACAGCGAAAGCATGAACCGCCTTAGCCACAGCAAGTATAACTTTATTCGCGGCGAGCAGTTAAAGCAGGACGATGATGGCATCGACCTTATGCCATTCGAGAAGGTACCTATGCTTCCTGAGTGGGACGACGCCCTGGTGTTGCCACCGACGTACGAAGAATACCTGAGAGAACAGAACAAGGCTGAGCGTAACAATGACTGAGCAAGTGGCCAATGATGCCTCACCTGAGGCGCTGGTTAGCGACGAAGAGCTGATGGAAGTATCCGAGGTGCTCGCCGCAGCGCCTTTGCGACTTCCCTTTGCTTATGCTCGGCGCTTCCTGGTGTTGCTGGTCGAAACTGACGAGCAATTGGTGTTGTACTACGCCAATGAACTGGACGCACAGGTGATGTTAGAAGTGCGCCGCTTCGCCGGCCGCGGTTTTGTGGTGGAAAAGCTCGCAGAAGATAAATTTGAGCTGCTGTTGGAAGCGTCTTATCAAAGAGACAGTTCTGAAACCCAGCAGATCATGGAAGATATCGGCAACGAGGCCGATCTTTTCTCCCTGGCCGAAGAGCTGCCGCAAACCGAAGATCTGTTGGCCGGCGACGACGATGCACCGATCATCAAGTTGATCAATGCCATGCTCGGCGAAGCCATTAAAGAAGGTGCCTCGGATATTCATATCGAAACCTTTGAGCAGGATCTGGTGATTCGTTTTCGTGTCGATGGCGTGCTCAAAGAAGTGCTTAAGCCAAACCGTAAATTGTCGTCGCTACTGGTGTCGCGTATTAAGGTTATGGCCAAGCTGGATATCGCCGAAAAGCGGGTGCCACAAGATGGCCGTATTAGTTTACGAATTGCCGGACGTGCCGTAGATGTGCGGGTATCAACCATGCCATCAAGCTTTGGCGAGCGTGTGGTACTGCGTTTATTAGACAAAAATAACGCCCGCCTGAATTTGCACGATCTAGGCATGACGGAGCGCAATCAGGAGTTGTTTGCCGAACTTATCCGCAAGCCACACGGTATTATTCTCGTTACCGGTCCAACGGGTTCAGGTAAGAGTACGACTTTGTATGCTGGGATGAGCGCCATCAACAGTAAAGATCGTAATATCTTAACCGTTGAAGATCCTATCGAATATGAAATTCCGGGTATCGGCCAGACACAGGTTAATCCTAAGGTGGATATGACCTTTGCTCGTGGTCTACGTGCGATTTTGCGTCAGGATCCGGATGTGGTGATGGTTGGTGAGATCCGTGACCTAGAAACGGCGCAGATCGCCGTGCAGGCCTCATTAACAGGTCACTTGGTATTATCGACCCTGCACACCAACACTGCCGCTGGTGCTATTACCCGTATGGAAGACATGGGCGTTGAGTCCTTCTTGCTTTCTTCTTCCTTGCTTGGAGTCTTATCGCAGCGCTTAGTGCGTACCTTGTGCAAGAGTTGTAAACAGCCGCATCAGGCCGATGCCAATGAATGCCAATTGCTAGGTGTAAGTGCCGAGCAGGCGCCCATCATCTACCGCGCCGTCGGTTGTGAAGAATGCAATTACAACGGCTACAAGGGCCGAACCGGTATCCATGAGCTATTGATTGTTGACGACCATATTCGTGAGCTTATCCACAATGGTAAGGGCGAACAATCGGTTGAGAAATACATTCGCCAGTATAGCCCGAGTATTCGCGGCGACGGGTGTACCCGTGTACTGGCCGGCAAAACCACTCTCGAAGAAGTATTACGGGTTACCCGTGAGGAGCAATAGTGGCGGCGTTTGAATATCGAGCTCTGGATGGCAAAGGCAAAGAAAAAAAAGGCATTTTAGAGGCCGATACCGCAAAACAGGTACGTCAACAACTGCGCGATAAGGGCTTGATGCCTTTAGCGGTTGAGCTGGCGGCCTCGCAGGAGAAAGCCAGTGCTGCAAAAACTGGCATGTTCAGCGGCCTGTTTAAGGCGAAAATCGCCACTGCAGATTTGGCCCTTATCACCCGCCAGTTGGCGACCCTGATTCAATCGGCACTGCCTGTAGAAGCTGCGGTAATGGCGGTGGCCGAACAGTGTGAAAAGCCTCGTCTAAAGAAGATGCTGATGGCGGTCCGCTCCAAGGTGGTCGAGGGGTATACCCTGGCCGATGGACTGGCGGAGTTTCCTCATGTTTTCGATAACCTCTATCGTTCCATGGTGGCCGCAGGGGAAAAATCCGGACACTTGGATCAGGTGTTGAATCGCCTGGCGGATTACACCGAGCAACGTCAGTATATGCGCTCGCAAATCGTGCAGGCCATGGTGTATCCCACCATACTGGTGGTGTTTGCCATTGCCATTGTCTCTATCTTGCTAGGTACCGTGGTGCCCGAGATCTTAAAGACGTTTGAGAAATCCAAACAGGCCCTGCCCTGGACCACGGAATGGGTTATGGCGGCCAGTGAGTTCGTACAGAATTACTGGTTGTTGACCCTGGTGGTTGTGGTGGCGATCGTGGTGACCATCAAACAGGCGTTGAAGCGTCCGCATATTCGCTTTTGGTACCACGCCCGATTATTGGCCATGCCCGGCTTAGGCAAGGTCAGTCGCGGCTTGAACACGGCGCGTTTTGCCCGCACCTTGAGTATTCTTTCTTCCAGTTCGGTGCCCCTGCTTGAAGGCATGAAGATCTCCGGCCAGGTGTTGGAAAACGATAAGATTAAACAGGCGGTGGCAGAGGCGGCGACCCGGGTCAGTGAAGGCGCCAGTCTGCGCGCTTCGTTGGAACAGTCTAAACTCTTCCCGCCAATGATGCTGCATATGATTGCCAGTGGTGAGAAATCCGGTGAACTGGAGCAAATGCTGGAGCGTGCCGCCGACAACCAGGACCGCGAGTTTGAGACCATGGTGAATGTGTCATTAAAACTCTTAGAGCCGGCAATGATAGCCAGCATGGCGCTTATTGTGCTATTTATCGTAATGGCAATATTGCAGCCAATCATGGCAATGAACAAGGCAATTGGCTTATAGTGGCCAAACAAACACAGATTTCAGTAAATTTAGAGGTACGAACAATGAGAAAGCAGTCTGGTTTTTCATTACTTGAAGTGATGGTGGTATTGGTCATCATAGGTATGATCATGTCGATTGTAGCCCCGAATATCATGGGCCAAAAAGAAGAAGCCGATCTGGATAAGGCGCACCTGGATATTCAACAAATTGAAGACGCGCTAAACATGTATAAGCTGCGTGTTAATACCTATCCAACAACGGAGCAGGGCTTGGAAGCGTTAGTAACCAAGACCAGCATTGAGCCGATTCCAAAGCGTTTCCCTGAAGGCGGCTTTATCAATGAATTGCCGTTGGACCCTTGGGGTAATCCTTATCAGCTAATCTACCCAGGTGAAATCGGTAAGATCGATGTGTTTTCTATGGGCCCGGACGGTGAAGCGGGCACCGAGGACGATATCGGTAACTGGGACGAAGAAGAGCGCTAAGCATGAAGGCGGTGAATCATCGAGCCGGTTTTACCTTAATCGAAATCCTGGTGGTGCTGGCAATTATTGCGTTCAGCGCCAACATGATTGTGTACAGCATTGATGATTCACGCCACGACGAATTAGAACAAACGGCGTTTGCTTTGCAAACCAGCATTAACTTTGCTTCCGAATACGCCATCCTTAATCAGCGTCAGCTCGGCTTGTTTATCGATGACGACAATGGTTATGAGTTTATGGTTTATGGCGAGCAAAAATGGCAGCCGTTGGATGACAGTGACGGCGTGCTTAAAGGTAAAAAGCTGGAGCCCGATTTCTCTCTGACTTTGAATCAAGAAGACCTTCCCTGGGCGCAGGATAGTCTGCTCAATGAGGTTGATTGGCAGCAGTTATTGGGAGCCGACGATGATGACTTTCTTGAGCTGCAAAAAATGCAAATTCCCCAAGTGATGATCCTCTCCTCCGGTGAAATCAGTCCATTCCAACTGCGCCTTGCCTTACAGAATACGGATGAAGATCTTGCCCCTTACATTATTGAAGGGGAATTTATGGCGCCGGTAAGCCTGTACCAAGAAGAGCTGCAATGATGGCTCAGTATATTTCTCGTCTGGCCAACCGCTGCGGTGGCTTTACTCTTATTGAGGTCCTGGTGGCACTGAGTATCTGCGCCATGGCCGGGATCGCCGCCATGCAGATCAGTGGCGAACATATTAATCACCTCGGTGCCATTGAAGAGCAAACCTATGGCTCCTGGGTGGCGGAAAACCAGCTGGTGGAAATTCGCGCCCAAGGGGATAACTGGAACGCCAAAAGCGGTGCCAAAGGTAAAACAGAGCTGGCCGGGTTGACCTGGTATTGGCAACAGGAAGTCATACGCACCGCCGACAGCAGCTTTGTGAAGGTGGTGATCACCGTATTTACCGATGAACAGCATGAGCAATTTGCCTACGAGCTTGCCACCTATATCGATAAAGAGGCGAGCCGGACGTGATGAGAATGCAGAGCCGCTCAGCCAGTGGCCATAGCCAACGGGCTTTTACCTTGGTCGAGGTGCTTGTGGCGCTAGGGGTCATGGCCTTCATTATCGCTGCCACTCATCAGATTTTTGAGGTCAGCACGCGCACCAAGGATATGTCAGAAGAGACCCTGGACCAGATATCGCGTTTGCAGACGGTTTTTCGGGTGATGGAGCAGGACTTTAGTCAGATTAGTAAGCGCAAGGTGCGCAATGAAGCCGGCGATTTTCAGGAAAAATACCTGTTACACGAACGTTTTTTATTCGGCAGCGAACTCGATGGCATTGCCTTTGTTCGCAATGGCTGGACCAATCCCGGCTATTTATTACCTCGCAGTGAATTACAAGCGGTAGCCTACCGCGTGCAGGAAGGGCGTTTAGAGCGCTTATATCGCCTTTATGTCGACCAGCTGGATAGCAGTGAGCCACGCGTGCAGGTGCTGTTGCAGGACGTCGAAGATTTTAGCTTTGAGTTCTTCGACGGCCAGTCACAAAAATGGCAGGAGCAGTGGCAGCAAGAGCAGCTGCCCAAGGCGGTAGCGGTGGATCTGCTCTTAAAAGAAGGTGACCCAATTCGTCGTCTATTTTTACTGGCGGGTCAGGGAGCGGATATCCCAGTGCAGCAAGGCGGCTCAGGAAACAATTCAGGCGCTGGTAACCAGGGTGGCGGCCAAGGCGGTAGCCAGGGTGGTTCTCAGGGCGGAAATAATAATCAAGGCGGCAATAACCGAGGTAACGGTGGTTCGACGGGAGGCTCTTATGGCAGCTAATCGTCATAACCGCGGCGCGGCCCTGATAATTGTTTTATTTATTGTGGCACTGGCCGCGACCATTGCCGCACAAATGAGCATTAACCTTATGGTTCAGGTGCAAAAGTCTTCGAATCTCAACGACTTTCGCCAGGCTAAATGGTATGCCTATGCGGCGGAGGCCCTGGCGCAAAAGGTGTTGCGCGAAAGTATCGAAGAAGAGCCGGATAAAATGCACCTGCAGCAAAGCTGGGCGTTGGCGGCCAACACCCCGTTCCCGGTGGATAACGGCACCATTGAGGGTGAAATAAAAGACTTGCAGGCCTGTTTAAACTTAAATGCGCTACGGGCTGAGCCCCAGTCGCAAAACGGTGGTTATGTAAAATCTAATCCGGCCCATAAGGCCCTGCTCGAGTTATTAAAAGAAATTGATGATTTGCCCAGTGATGAGTCCGAAGAGGCGATGGCCGACAGTGTCTTCGATTGGGTGGATGAAGACAGTATTACCATGCGCTCAGGTGCCGAGGAAGACGAATATTTATCGCGGGATGTGCCTTATTTAACCGCCAATAACTTTTTTGCCGACATTTCCGAGCTGCGCTTGGTTAAGGGCTTTAACCCCCTGGCAATGCGCAAATTGGCACCCTATGTGTGTGTGATCCCGGGCAGTGAGGTATTTGCTCTGAATGTAAATACCATTAACGAAGATCAGGCCTTGCTTCTTGCTGCTATGATTGAAGGGTTGGACGAGTCATCGGCGCAGTCGGTGATCAGTGCTCGCCCGGAAAAAGGCTTTGATTCGCTGAGCGACTTTGTTAACGAGGTAACCCAGCAAGGGGGCCGAAATGTTGACGCGGATAATGGTCAGTTTGTGCTGAAAAGTTCGTATTTTCAATTACAAACAACCGCAACTTTTGTCGAGTTTGAGTTTACTATGACGTCGCTATTACAAATAAATAATAAAGAAATTTCAATTATGGCGCGAAAATTTGGAGGCGTGCAGTGAGAGAATCCTTACTGATCCACGTGGGCGAGCGCCCAGACCAGCCCATTCACTGGCTGGTATATAATCCCGCAGAGGATGAAATTATCGCCAGCGGCCACTTGGTCGATGCCGCAGCCTTATCCGGACTTACGGACAAGGCGCGCAATCGCGATTGCACTTTGGTGGTCCCCTGCGCTCAGGTACAGCTGCAAAGCGTTAAACTGCCGGCAAAGTGGAACCGCAAGCTGGCACAGGCCTTACCATTTATGGTGGAAGAGCAGGTTACGGTCGATATCGACAGCCTGTTTATCGCTCATGGTAATGCCTATAGCGAGGCAGAAAACCATTTTATCAATATCGCCTTGGTCAATAGACAGTGGTTGCAAAACTGGTTGGAGCTATTTGCCGAGGCCGATATAGAGGTGGCAAATGTGTACGTTGATGCCCTGTTGCTACCCGAGCCCGCAGCGCAAAGAGCCAGTGCGATAGCCATTAACGATGACAGCTTCTTGGTGCGCAGTGGCCAGTGGCAGGGGGCACAATTGGAACCGGGCTGGGCGGCGAGTTACTTGACCGCGGCCGGGGTGGAAGTCCTGGATTTATTCAGCCCATTACCTAGCGGCGAATTGGCGGTGGAAACCCAAAGCCATGAAGATAAATTCGAATTGCCTTTGGCCATGTTTGCTAAGGCCACGTCACCTCTCAATCTGCGTCAAGGCGCGTTTGCCTACAAGAAAAAAAGCAGCGGTTGGATAAAGATATGGCGTCCGGCCATGGTGGCAGCAGCTGTGACCTTGGTCTTTATGCTTGGCGTAAAGGGTGCGCAGTGGTACCACTATGCCACCCAGGCCGAGTCGGTGCAGCAACAGGTGGTAAGCAGCTATGAGTCGGCCTTCCCCGGCACAAAGGTGCGCCCACACCTTATTCGCAACCAGATTAAAAATGCGCTAGGCGGTCAAAGCCAGGATGGCGGTGCCGAATTCCTGATGATGTTGCAGGATTTCGCCGATATTGTGCAGCAGAGCAACGAGTTTGTGACGCAAACGCTGCGTTTTGACCAGCGCCGGAATGAATTACGGGTTGGCGCCAGAGCCAAAGATTTCCAAAGTTTTGCGCAGGTCAAAGGGCGATTAGAGCAGCGTGGTTTTAGCGTTGATCAGGGATCTTTAAATAACGATGGCGAAAGCGTGGTGGGTGAGTTACGCATAAGGGGCGAACAATGAGTGCATTAACGAATTATTGGCAATCATTGAAGCCACAAGAACAGCGCTTGCTAAGCATTGCCGGTGTTATTTTTATTATCTTCTTCTTTGTTATGGTGATCTATCGACCGCTCAATAATGCCGTTGCCGACGCCAAACAAGAACTGAGTAAACAACAAGAGCTGCTGCAGTTTGTGCAGCAAAGTGTGGTTCAAATTAAGGCTAAGGGCGGCTCCGTTAAAGCCGTGTCTGGTGGCAATGTTACCCAGGTGGTGAACAGCACACGTTCGCGCTATCAAATTGAGATAAGCCGAATGCAGCCCAGTGGTGAAGGTTTGCGTCTAAATATAGACAGCGTGCCCTTTAATCAACTCTTGGCCTGGTTGGACGACATAGTCAAGAATCATGGCGTGACCATTAGTAATATCGAGCTGTCTTTGGACCCTAAACCGGGCTATGTCCGCGTAAGTCGTATTGTTCTGGAGTAACTATGTCTGTTAAGAAAATCAGCGGTCTAGCCGTTGTATTTGTAGTATTTTTGCTGGTTTTCGCCATCGCTTTGTTACCCGCGTCGGTGGCCTTGGAATGGTTTAAAAAGGACCTACCCCCAGGCTTGCAATTGGGGCCGGCCACGGGAACCATCTGGCAGGGCCAGGTGCATGGCGTGCGCTATCAGGGTCAGTATGTGAGTACAGTGAGATGGCAGGTGCAGCCGCTGGCGCTGCTGCAGACTAAGCTTAATACGGACCTGGTGCTGGGTAATAAGCGTAATGCCAATGAGCTTTCGGCTCAGGGTCAATTGGTTTATGGCCTGTTTAACAAAGAGTTGCAACTGCATGATGCGCAAGCGCGATTATCGCTCGAGCAAGTGTTACAAAGAGTGCGCCTACCCATACCGACAGAGGCCAAGGGGCGCGTGTTTGTGGAGTTGGATAACTACCAGCTTGGTGAGCCCCATTGCCAGGCCTTGGCCGGTACCATCAGCTCTGCGGATATCAATGTGAAGGGTCGTAACGGTTGGTTTAGTATTGGTGAACTTGAAGGTGAACTTGGTTGTGTGAATGGCGCTGCTAAGGTGACCGTTACCAAGGAAAACCGTCTGGGCTTACAGGTTGACGCCGGCTTTGATGAGCGTGGCCAGTTTAGCGTTAACGGCTTTATTAAGCCGGATGCTGGTCTGCCTAAAGACGTGCATGATGCGGTACAGTTCCTTGGAGCGCAGGGCGCCGATGGTCGTTATCGGATCAATTTCTAATGAATGATGAGTTGTTAACGTCTTTGCGCGAATACCTTAGCGCGGCCGACAATGCCATGCCATTGGCTCAGGTTCAGGGTTATCTCTTTGCCCTGGTTTGTGCGCCAGCTCCCATCGAAGAGGAGGTGTGGCTGCGCGAGGTGCTCGGCGGCGATGCCCTCGCATGCGATGAAACTGTGCTATTTGCGCTCATGGGTCTGCATCAAAAAGTAAGCGAACAGGTGTATGAGAGCGGCTTTAAACTCACCGAGAATATTCAGGTGGCACAGCGCTGGCAGGACAATCTGCTTGCCGATGCCGACTTGCATCAGTGGGCGAAAGGTTTTGTGCTTGGTGTGAATTATTACCTCGAGCCCCTGCTCAGTGCACCTTCTTGCCCCGAGCAATGCAAAGAAATGCTCGCTCAGGCGGTCACCGTACTTGGGCTCTTTGCCGACGCCGAACAATTTAGCGCGCACGCGGCAAGCAGCGGTCAGGGTGAGCAAGCGTTTAACGATGCGCTTGTTGATATGATGGCCGACTTTAGCCTGGGATTCGCTGAGCTCATAGAGCTTACCGCGGTACAAAGTGGTTTATTTGATGACGAGCCGCACTGGGAAGCTTAACCCCGCCATTTTCGCTATGTCTTCTTGTGGGAGCTTAGCCGAGTTGCAGTAACAGGTCGGTGCAGCCTTTCGCGCAGCGGGCCCTGGCATAGCCAGGCTCGGCAAGTTGCAGGCTAATGACGCCCTGGCATCGCTTACAGAGTACGGTTTTACCCTTGCTCAGTTGCTGCAGCAAACGCTTTTGCTCAGCAAACGAGTCGCCTTGCTTTTTATTGAGTGCTGAAAAGTCCATGCTTACCTAGTGTGTCGCGGCGATAATGGTGCAGCTTTGCAGTAGGTCGTCACCATAGAAGAACTGATTTAATTCCCTATTTTTACAATATTGCTTTTCCCAGTTATGCATACTGCGGACCGTTTTAAAGCTTTCGGCTAGGTGGGCGTCTTGCTCTTTGTTTAAGTTGAGTTGCGAGCGGATCTCGGTCAGTGCATGCTTTGCCTTCACTTCCCGCTGGACCTGAGTCGAGTCACTTAAATCCGACACCACCGTGCCAAGAATTTTATCACGGGGATTTTTGATCAACGGATGATCAACACTCAGCAGTGCTAACAAAATAACGACCAACAGTAATAACTTCTTCATGAGTAAACCTTGATCTAGGTGGCTACGGGTACGCTGATAGTGTAGTAAACTCTGTGTTTTAAAGGCAAGCTTTATAAGGCGCTTAGGGCGAAATATAACGCCTTACCTGCATCATTTTGGCGGTTGAATTGATATACTTGCCCCAAAGCACCAGCCTAATTACCGATTAGGCGAGTTTGCCCATTCCTATATCCCTGGCGTTGAGGAACTAAGATGGAAAAAGAGCAGCGGATCAAGGTAAAAAACATACCCAGTGACGTGAAAATCGAAAAGCCCAGTGAGGCCGAATACGATAGATTTAATCCCCGCAACCGCATTTATGTCCGAGCCGTCACCGGATTACACCAGTTGCTAAGGCAGCGTATCGGCCTGGTCGGCATGCTTGCCTTTATGTTGTTGCCATGGATTAACTACAACGGCCAGCAAGCGGTGCTCTTCGATATTGGCAATCAGCAGTTCAGTATCTTTGCTCTGACCTTCTGGCCGCAAGACTTAACCATCTTAGCCTTTATCTTTATGATCGCCGCCTTTGCGCTGTTTTTGGTCACCACCTTTTATGGCCGTGTCTGGTGTGGTTATACCTGTCCGCAAACGGTGTGGACCTTCATCTTTATCTGGTTTGAAGAAAAATTCGAAGGCACCGCCAACCAGCGTAAAAAACTGGATCAGCGTTCTATGGACTTTGATAAGTTCTGGCGCAAAATGGCCAAGCATGGCAGCTGGCTGCTATTCTCCTTGTATACGGCCATCACCTTTGTCGGATATTTCACGCCTATGCGTGAACTGGTGCCGGACTTTGTGACCCTGTCGGTGGGCGGCTACGCGCTGTTGAGTATTGTCGTGTTTGCCCTTTGTACCTATGGTAATGCGGGCTGGATGCGGGAAATTATGTGTTTGCATATCTGCCCCTATTCGCGTTTCCAGTCGGCTATGTTCGACAAAGACACCTTTACCGTAAGCTATGACGCTAAGCGTGGTGAAAACCGCGGTCCTCGTGGGCGTAAACAAGACCCCAAAGAGCTGGGTCTGGGTGATTGTATCGATTGTAACCTGTGTGTGCAGGTATGTCCGACCGGCATCGATATTCGTAATGGTCTGCAATATGAATGTATCAACTGCGGTGCCTGTATCGATGCCTGTGACGGGGTTATGGACAAAATGAACTACCCTCGCGGGCTTATCTCCTATACCACGGAGCGCAACCTTGAGGCTTCTGCCGAGAAAACCAAGCCGGTGCGCGGCAAGTTGGTGGGTTACTCGATTATTCTCTTTATTCTTATTGGTGCGTTGGCCGCCAATATCGCTATGCGGGTACCCATGGATCTGGATATTATTCGCGACCGCAATCAGCTGTTCCGCGTTAATGTCGATGGTCTGGTGGAAAATACCTACACCCTTAAGGTGTTAAACAAGGCCCAGGTGGAGCAGCAGTTCCGGGTTGAGGTTGAAGGGTTGGAGCATTATCAGGTAATAGGTCAGCTGGAGTTTACCGTCGCACCGGGACGCTCTCATGATGTGCCTCTATCCGTGGTTATTGATCCCTATGACCTGAAAAAGCCGATGACGGAGTTTAATTTTGTGCTTTATCCGGTGGCTGACCCCGAGACGCAAATTAAACAAAGCAGCAACTTCTTTAAAGGTCGTTAAGGTGAGTGAATTTAGTTTTGCCTCTTTAACCCCGGATACCATTTTGGATGCCTTCGATGAGGTGGGCATCTACGCCGAGTCGGGCCTGTTGGCGCTCAATAGCTACGAAAATCGCGTCTATCAGTTTATGGCCGAGGACAAGCGTCGCTACGTCGCAAAGTTCTACCGTCCCGAGCGTTGGAGCAACGAGCAAATCCTGGAAGAGCACAGCTTCAGTGCCGAGCTTCAAGAGGCCGAGGTACCCGTGGTGGCGCCGCTGAGCATAGAAGGTCAGACACTGTTTGAACATCAGGGTTATCGCTTTACACTATTTCCCAGCGTCGGGGGGCGCCAGTTTGAGATGGATAACCTCGACCAACTTGAACAGCTTGGGCGTTTAATCGGCCGTATGCACAAGGTCGCAGCAGCAAAACCCTTTGCTTCGCGGCCGGTACTTGGGTGTGACGAATACCTTCATCAAGCCAAGGTTCATTTGCAGCACAGTAATTTGGTAAGTGAGGCAATGTCTTTACCTTTTTACACCGTGCTCGAACAGGTTATCGACAAAGCTAGCCGCTTATACCAGAGTGTTGATACTATACGCTTGCATGGCGACTGCCATGCTGGCAACATTCTCAGGTCTGCTGATGATATGCTGACCTTTGTTGACCTGGATGATAGCCGTCAGGGTCCGGCAATACAGGATCTATGGATGATGCTCAGTGGTGATAGGCACAGTCAGCTGATTCAGCTTGATACCCTGGTCAATGCCTATGAGGAATTCGCTCATTTTGAGCACGGCCAGTTGCGCTTGATAGAGCCGATGCGCGCCATGCGTATGGTGCATTATATGGGCTGGATTGCCAAACGTTGGCAGGACCCGGCATTTGAACGGAACTTTTCTTGGTTTGCACAAGACAAATACTGGGAGCAGCAAACTCTGGCATTAAAAGAGCAACTGGCGGCGTTGGACGAGCCTGCGCTTAAATTGATGCCATAAGCGCGCAGCCAAATTGAATTTAAAAGAGACGATTATGATAAAAACACTAACACGTTCGTTATTACTACTTTGTTTACCCGTAGCCGCCTGGGCTGCGGACTTTAAAGCCGGTGAGCATTACCAAGTGCTCGACACCAAGGCTTCAGAAAATGACAAGGTAACCGAATTCTTTTCTTTTTACTGCCCTCATTGCTATCGCCTTGAGCCGGCGGTCGATGCGCTAAAGGGCGCCTTGCCAAAAGACGTACCTTTGATTAAAAGCCATGTAAACTTTTTACGGTTAGACAAAGCGGCGCAAAATCGCCTGACTACGGCTTACCTGATTGCCGAACAAGAAGGTAAGGGCGAGCAGGTTGCCGCCGCTATTTTCAAAAGTATTCACCTTCAACGTGAGCCCCTGCAATCTCAACAAGCGGTAGAAAAATTACTGGCAGAGCAGGGAATTAGCGCCGAGCGTTATGCCATGCTTTCGACCAGCATGCCGGTATTAGCCGGTGAGAAAGCGGCGCTGGAAGCACAAGAAGCCTATACCAAGGCTGGTGCCCTAACGGGCGTGCCTACCATTATTGTTAACGACAAATACAAGGTGCACGTACACACTGTGAAGTCGCAACAAGAGCTTAATGAGCTCGTTAACCACCTTTTAGAAAAATAATTTGGAGAATAAAGGTATGAAGAAGTTTATCGCCCTAGCCCTAATGGTGCTGGCATTACCTTTGACAGCATTGGCAGCTCAGTTCGAAGAGGGTACTCATTATGAAGTGGTCTCCGAGCGTGCCAGCCGTAAACCGGAAGTAAAAGAGTTCTTTTCTTTCTATTGCCCGGCTTGTAACGCCTACGAGGGCTTGCTTAAAGATGTTAAGCCTAAAATTAACGAAGGCGTGAGCTTTAAGCGCAGCCATGTAAACTTTATGGGTGGCCGCACCCCGGAAAACCAGGATATGCTTTCACAAGCGCTGGCAACGGCCAGTGTTTTACCAGAAAAAGAATTATTGGTTGCCGCCATCTTTAACCATATTCACAACAAGCGCTCCAAGTTTAATGAAGTGGCCGATGTGAAAGACGTATTTGTGGCCAATGGCGTTGATGCCGAAAAGTTCGACAAGTTATTTGAAGGCTTTGCGGTACGCACTAAAGCCTCAAAGATGCAGCGCGATCAAGAATACTATAAAGAAAAGGGTGCCCTTAAAGGCGTGCCTACCTTTATCGTAAACGGTAAATATCGTTTGATCTTAGGCCGTGATTCTGGCGTTACCGAGCCGGAAGATATTGCCGAGCTGATCAACTTTTTAGCCAAGAAGTAAGTACAGCCCATGATAAAAAAACCGCATCTTGATGCGGTTTTTTTATGTCTTTATTTACGTGTTAGGTAGACCCCGGATTCCACATGATGGGTGTAGGGGAATTGATCAAAAATAGCAAAACGGGCGATTTCATGGGTTTGCGTCAGTATCTCCAGATCGCGTTCCAGGGTCTCCGGGTTACAGGAAATATAGATGATATTGTCGTACTCGCTGGTAAGCTTACAGGTCAGCTCATCCATGCCGGCCCGCGGTGGATCGACCAATATGGTTTGGCAGTCATAGCTATGCAGGTCGATATTGCCCAAGCGGGTAAAGGTGCGTTCCTTACGCATTGCCTGGGTAAACTCTTCGCTACTCATACGGATAATATCCAGGTTCTCGACCTTGTTGGCGGCAATATTATATTGCGCCGAGTGTACCGATGACTTGGAAATTTCCGTGGCCAGTACGCGATTAAACGAACCAGCCAGGGCGATTGAGAAGTTACCATTTCCACAGTAGAGCTCAAGGAGGTCATTGCTCAAGGGGGCGCAGATATCCTGAGCCCAGGCCAACATACGTTCATTAACCTTGGCATTGGGTTGGGTAAAGCTGTTTTCTACCTGCTGATAGGTATAGCTGTGACCATTAACCTCAAGTTCTTCAATCACGTAATCAGTGGCCAGTACCTGCTTTTGTTTGCGGGCGCGACCAATAAGCTCGACATTAAAGCGTCGCTGCAGTCGGGTTTGCAACTCCTGTGCTGCGGCTAGCCACTGCTCATCTAACGGCTTGTGGTAGAGCAGGCTGATCAGAGCGTTACCGCTAAGGGTAGTTAGATAATCGATTTGAAACAGCTTACGGCGCATCACCTCGTTATCTTTGAGCTCGGCGATCATAGCGCTCATTAGCTCATTGATCAGCTCGGCACCCGGGTCGAAGCGCTCAACGCGCACTTTTTCTTTGCTCTGTTGATCGAACATAATGTGGTAAAGGTCATCGCCATCGTGCCAGACGCGGAATTCCGCACGTTGCCGGTAATGTTTCGGGACCGAGGCAAATACTTCTAACTTATTGACACCAAAGCGAGAAAATTGGGCAAGAATGCGCTCTTCTTTTTCTGCTAATTGCTGATCGTACCCTGACTCGTCGATTTCTATTACTGGCATGAAAACCTCTACTAATGTATGTGCGCCGCTATTGTAGGTAGCTGCGCCCAATTGTCCAGTAACAAGTGCCATATTCTTGTGCGTTTTTTCTACAGTTTTGTTTTCGAACCCAAGGGCTGAAGGGTTTAGCAAGGGCCTTATCCTACCTGAACACCTTGCGTGTAAACTAATGTGTCGAAATGCATTTAATGAATAAACCTGGCAAACGGGTCTAATCGCTATTAGCCGTTATTACCTCCGTTAGGTGCATGTTTTCAAATTTGGTACTGAGGTTTAACGGCTGCGGTTAAATAAACCCCAGTTCTTGGACAGGGCCGGTGATAAGTGGCTTTGCTCATAAATTGCACTTTGCAAAGTGCCGGGATTTTTACTACTTTTATACTAAAATCATCTTATATTCAGGAACATAATGCTTTAATATAACCTACCTGATTAAGTTAAGAAGCGAAGTTACTTAATTAGTCTACAATGTAGATGTGTTGGAACCTGTTAGCTCGGATCTAGACCTGGTGTGTATAGCACCTGCGATAAAAGCAAGAAATGTCGGCTGATAGATTAATGAATCATCGGAATATAACTAAGTAAGAGGCACAAGATGGACCCCTTACTTGGCGCATTAAGCATGTAAATGACCTTGCCTTAATGTGCATAATCGATAATCGTAAAATGGGATGGAAACAATGAAAATCAAATCACTTTCTGCAGCTATCGTATTAGCAATGGCATCACAAGCGGCCGTTGCTGAAGAACATAAAAACCCTCACGAAGGTATCCACATTGGTGTGTTTGCCGATTACTTCTGGGCTGACTGGGATAACATTCAGGGCGCAACCCCTGCCAATGTAGCTCTTGGTGAGTCTTTCGGTTCAGGTATCGAAGTAGGCTACCGCTTCAACGAGTACTGGACTGCACGTCTAGAATTTGCAGCCCTGGAACTTGATAAAGAAAACACAAATAACCATAAAACCGGTGAGCGTTACGGTGCCGATGTACTGTACCACTTCAACGACACTTTCTATGGTGTACTAGGTGCGAAGAAGTTTGACGTATATGACGACTTTAACGCGGCGAACCTAGGTTTCGGTTTCCGTAACCACTTTCTTTACAACTGGGCATTCTTCGGTGAAGCCAATTACTACGAAGGCTTAAACCAGAACCACTCAGATTTCGGTCTAAAACTGGGCGTTAGCTACCACTTCGGTGACAAGCCCGAGCCTAAAAAGGTAGAGCCAGCACCGGTAGTTGTTGCTCCTAAGCCAGAGCCAAAAGACACGGACAAAGACGGCGTACTTGATGCCAACGATAAGTGTGCAAACACACCTATGGAAGATGCAGTAGATGCGTCTGGTTGTACTCGTTACATGGAAAAGGGTGACAAGGTTAGCTTGTTAGTGCGTTTCCCGCACGACAACTCTGACGTAAACCAGCGTTACTTGGATGATATCCAGAAAGTAGCTGATTTCATGAATAAGTACCCGCAAACTAACGTACTACTTGAAGGCCATGCTTCAGCGGTAGGCGATGCCGGTTACAACAAAAAGCTTTCTAAGAAGCGTGCTGACGGCGTTGCTAAGCAACTAATCAATGATGGTATCTCGGCTTCTCGTGTTGAGACCGTTGGTATGGGTGAAGAGCGTTTGCTTAACCCTGCAAACACCAAAGAAGCTCACGCTGAAAACCGTCGCGTTGAAGCGCACATCTCAGTTACTGAGCGTGTAAGCATCAAACGTAACTAATAGTAGGTTATTACCAACCTATAATGAAAAGCCCGGCGGATGCCGGGCTTTTTGCAAATAATTATTACTCAACATTCACAGGTATATAGTTTTCCTGCCTCTTACATTCACACCATTTATAGCGACTATTTTGCTACTAGGCGGCGACGCCAATTTTCTTCTATCTTTAAAGCCTTTATAATTGCTATCGTGTCAAAATTCTATAAGTAGTATGGACGCGTCGAAGTCTGCTACTTTCACGTCACCAAGAGGGCATAATTGTGCTTCAAGAATATCGTAAACATGTTGAAGAGCGTGCAGCCCAAGGTATTGTGCCTGCACCATTAGATGCTCAGCAAACTGCTGACCTGATCGAATTAATCAAAAATCCACCTGCCGGTGAAGAAGAGTTTATCCTAGACCTTCTTGTTAACCGTGTACCGCCTGGCGTAGATGACGCCGCCTATGTAAAAGCGGGCTTCCTAGCCGCCGTTGCAAAAGGTGAAGCGCAGTCGCCACTAATTAATAAAGAAAAAGCGGCAGAGCTACTTGGCACCATGCTAGGTGGTTACAACATCGAGCCTATGGTTGGTCTGTTAGACGACGCTGAGCTAGCGCCGATCGCCGTTAAAGGCCTATCACACACCCTGCTTATGTTTGATGCCTTCTACGACGTAGAAGAAAAAGCCAAAGCGGGTAACGAATTTGCTAAGCAAGTCATCGAGTCTTGGGCAAACGCCGAGTGGTTCCTTGAGAAGCCGGCTGTGCCAGAGAAGATCTCTGTAACCGTGTTCAAGGTAACCGGTGAAACTAATACAGATGACCTTTCTCCTGCTCCAGATGCCTGGTCTCGTCCGGATATCCCACTGCATGCACTGGCTATGCTTAAGAACGAGCGCGATGGTATCAACCCAGATAAAGCCGGTGAAATCGGTCCAATCGCCCAGCTTGAAGAGCTTAAAACCAAGGGTCTACCACTAGCGTACGTAGGTGACGTTGTAGGTACGGGTTCATCACGTAAGTCGGCGACTAACTCGGTACTTTGGTTCATGGGTGATGATATTCCTCACGTACCAAACAAGCGCGTTGGCGGTGTATGTCTAGGCGGTAAGATCGCTCCTATCTTCTTTAACACCATGGAAGACTCAGGTGCACTACCTATCGAGTTGAACGTTGATGACATGAATATGGGTGATCAAATCGATATCTACCCGTATGAAGGTGTGGTTAAGCGTCACGGTACCGACGAAGTTATCTCTACGTTCAAGATGAAGTCAGACGTGATCCTTGATGAAGTGCGCGCCGGTGGCCGTATTCCACTAATCATCGGTCGTGGTCTAACAGACAAAGCACGTGCATCTCTAGGTATGGAAGCCGAAGACATCTTCCGTAAGCCTGCTCTTGTTACCGATTCTGGTAAGGGCTTCACCCTGGCTCAGAAGATGGTTGGTAAAGCATGTAACATGCCTGGCGTTCGCCCTGGTCAATACTGTGAGCCTAAGATGACCACGGTTGGTTCGCAAGATACCACAGGTCCTATGACTCGTGACGAACTGAAAGACCTTGCTTGTCTTGGCTTCTCTGCTGACCTAACTATGCAGTCTTTCTGTCACACGTCTGCGTATCCTAAGCCTATCGACGTAAACACGCACCACACACTACCTGATTTCATCATGAACCGTGGTGGTGTATCGCTACGTCCAGGTGACGGTGTAATCCACTCATGGCTAAACCGTATGCTTCTTCCTGATACCGTAGGTACAGGTGGTGACTCGCATACTCGCTTCCCTCTAGGTATTTCATTCCCAGCGGGTTCTGGTGCGGTTGCATTCGCAGCGGCAACAGGTGTTATGCCACTGGATATGCCAGAGTCGGTACTAGTACGTTTCAAAGGCGAAATGCAGCCGGGCATCACACTACGTGACCTAGTACACGCAATTCCTTACTACGGTATCAAGCAAGGCCTGCTTACCGTTGAGAAGAAGGGTAAGATCAACGAATTCTCTGGTCGCGTACTAGAGATCGAAGGTGTTGAGCACCTAACCGTTGAGCAAGCGTTCGAGCTGTCAGATGCCTCTGCCGAGCGTTCAGCCGCAGGTTGTACCGTTAAGCTAAGCAAAGAGTCTATCTCTGAGTACCTAGAGTCAAACATCGTTATGCTTAAGTGGATGATCGCTGAAGGCTACGGTGATGTACGTACTATCGAGCGTCGTATCAACGCGATGCAAGAGTGGTTGGCTAACCCTGAGCTTATGGAAGCCGACAAAGACGCAGAATACGCGCACGTAATTGAAATTGACCTGGCGGAAATCAAAGAGCCAATTCTTTGTGCTCCTAATGACCCGGATGACGCACGTCTTCTTTCAGACGTAACTGGCGAGAAGATCGACGAAGTATTCATCGGTTCATGTATGACTAACATCGGCCACTTCCGTGCCGCTGGTAAGCTGCTAGACAACTTCGGTGGTCGTCTACCAACCCAACTTTGGGTTGCACCACCTACTAAGATGGATAAAGACCAACTTACCGACGAAGGTTACTACGGTATCTTCGGTCGTGTAGGCGCGCGTATCGAAACTCCAGGATGTTCATTGTGTATGGGTAACCAAGCACGTGTTGCTGATAAGGCAACGGTTGTTTCTACCTCTACTCGTAACTTCCCTAACCGTCTAGGTACAGGTGCAAACGTATTCCTTGCGTCTGCCGAGCTTGCAGCGGTAGCCGCAATTCTAGGTAAGCTGCCTACACCTGCGGAATATCAAGAATACGCGGAGAAGATCAACGCAACAGCGGCTGATACGTACCGTTACTTGAACTTCCACAAGATGCCTCAATACACGAAGAAAGCGGATAACGTGATTATCCAGCAAGCCGTGTAATCAGCATTGGTGATAAAAGCCCGCTTACCTGGCGGGCTTTTTTATGTTTAAAATTCGTTAAAATAGAATATGGTTTTTCGTAATTTTTAATATTGTTAATGTGTAATTCTTTAAACTTAAATTTAAAGGTTTTTTTATTCAAATTGATATCAAAATTGTCGCTAAATGAAATCAAACCTGCGACGGAAATAGCTTAAAATCCCCGCCAATTTTCTTATCAAGGCAGGATCTTTATGACTTCGTTAAATAACCAGAACCTTCTGCAACTTCGTTTCATTGACCAGTCTCATATTGACGCGGTAAAGCCTTCTTTCGACCATCTTCCCGATAACCCCTATGCCGATGGTGCCTTCCGTAAGCGTCGTTATTCAGTGATCAAGGTGCAACAGGGTGAACTCACCCTT
This sequence comes from Pseudoalteromonas sp. T1lg75, assembly GCF_002964705.1. Lineage (GTDB taxonomy): Bacteria > Pseudomonadota > Gammaproteobacteria > Enterobacterales > Alteromonadaceae > Pseudoalteromonas. The sequence goes on from NZ_PQCD01000015.1 coordinate 55,212, forward strand.
CAGCCTACTAAAGCCTTTGTACAAGATGATTCCATCAATACCTTCCAGGGCAATGTTGAGCGTACCTACGAAAACCTCGACGCAGACTTGCTCGCCAGCGAAGGCATGAAGCGCATTGTGGCCGAGTTTATTGCCATGACAGGTATCGACGCCGATCGTGATATCGAAATTCACCAGTTCCGTATGTTGGCCATCGACAGCGATACGCCGCCGGCTCCAGAAGGTATTCATCAGGATGGCTTTGACCATGTGTGTATATGCGGTGTGTCTCATGAAAACATCGCCGGTGGCGAGCTATTGGTGTATGAGCACAAAGAAGCCAAGCCGTGTTTCAAGATGGAAATCAAAGACGGCATGTTCGCACTTATCGACGATCGCCAGGTGTGGCACAACGCCACCCCCATGAATAAGCTGGATGAGTCGAAGATCGGCTACCTTGATTGTTTTGTGCTGACTGCGTAAGGAATGATGATGAATCTAGTCTCTCTACGTAGCCAGTTTCCAGCCTTAATGCAGCAAGTAAACGGCGAATCGCCAATCTTTTTGATGGCCCGGGTGGCGCACAAGTCCCCCAATCGGTATTGGATGCCATGGCGGCTTACCTGGGTTTTTACAATTCAAACCTGGGCGGCGCGTTTTTCTCCAGCGATAAAACCGTGGCGGTGATGAGCCAAGCCCGTCAGGCCATTGCCGACCTGCTTAACAGCCCAAGCCCGGAGCAAATCGTCTTCGGCGCTAACATGACCAGTTTGACCTTTAGTTTTAGTCGCGCTATTTCACGCGGCTGGCAAAGTGGCGACGAGATCATAGTGACCAATGCGGATCACTTCTCCAATGTGTCTTCGTGGCGTCAGGCCGCCGAGGATAAAGGAGCCACTGTGCATGCGCTGCGTATTAACGAAGCGGATTGCACCCTGGATATGGCGCACTTCGAGTCATTGCTTAATGCCAATACCAAGCTGGTCGCCGTAACCTATGCGTCGAACACCACGGGCTCAATCAATGATGTGAAGCGTATTATCGAGTTGGCGCATCAGCATGGCGCCTTAGTGTACGTGGATGCGGTTCACTATGCTCCACATGAGCTGGTGGATGTGCAGGCACTGGATTGTGATTTCCTTGCCTGCTCGGCCTATAAGTTCTTCGGCCCCCATGTAGGCATTGTTTATGGTAAGCGTGAGCATTTGGAAAACTTCACCCCATACAAGGTAGAGCCGGCGAAAGATGTAGTACCGGGTCGTTGGGAAACGGGTACGCAAAGCTTCGAAGGCCTGGCCGGTGTGGTTGCCGCTGTTGACTATATTGCTTCGTTGAGCGGCCTGGATGCGCAACTGCCGCGTCGTCAGCGTCTTGAAGCGGCATTTGCCAACAGCAAAGAGCACGAAATGGCATTAAGCAAGCACTTCCTTGCACGGCTAAAAGAATTTCCGCAGATCAGTCTATTCGGTATTGATGATATGGAGCGTTTGGCCGAGCGTACGCCGACCTTTGCCCTTACCTTTGATGGCTTAGAGCCACGTCAGGTATCCAAGTTCTTAGGCAAGCAGCATGTCTGTGTATGGGACGGTAACTTCTATGCCCAGGGTTTGTGTGAGCAATTAGGTGTAATGGACAAAGGCGGTGTGGTACGTATCGGTTGTATGCATTACAACAGCATCGAAGAAATCGACCGCTTATTTACCCTGTTCGGCGAGCTACTCGGCTCATAGCGCTGCGCTCTGTTAAAAAGGCTGCCTAGGCAGCCTTTTTTGATCTTGGGCGGTGGGTTATTTTTGTGGTTGGCCGTAGATTTGCTCGGCGCGATTAAATAACACCCAAGAGGTAAGAATGTACTTATCATTCGACAAGGGCTTATTACCCCTGTGGGTATGGGTAAAGTAGGCCGGTGCGACCACCATGGTGCCGCGTTTTGGGGCGATTTTACGGTTTTGATAGTAAAACTCGGTTTCGCCGCCTTCGCTGACATCGTTCAAGTAGAACATAAACAGCAGTACTCGGTGCAAGGCTTCGTTGTGGCCGGTTTGCGGATAGACCTCACTGTGCCAGTAAGGATACCCGCCCTTATTGATCTCGTATTTCTGCGCTTGAATACTGCCTAAACGAAACAGCTGTTGCATCAAGGTGCCCAGTTGCGGTTTCGCCACTTCTTCAAAGTTGTCCTGGTTCAGGGCCACCGGTTTACCGGTTTTTGGATGGAAGACCTGTAAGCCAAAGGCGCCAATCATCATAAACAAATGTTCTTCAACATAGCGCATCACGTGTTGTGCGGTGACCTGCTGAATGTGCTGCAAGTGCTGCTGGTACTCTGGGTGAGCATTGAGGTAAAGGTCTTTACTGTCTTTTTTACTTAAATCTATGCCCCCAGAGGTGGTACCCTGCTTCAAATGCGGGCTCTGCTCGAACAGGTCGATAAACTGACTACAAAAAGTGTCACTAAGCGCGTTATCATAAACGCCAATGAAGTCTGTCATGACTGCAACCTTACCTATTGGAATTATTATGCTTATTGAAAAAGTTCAGCCCAGATTTAGTGAAACGGATGTCCTCGGGCACATTAACAATACAGTACTACCGGTGTGGTTTGAAGCCGCCCGCACGCCTATTTTTAAAATCTTTACCCCAGATCTTAATCCACATCAATGGCGCTTGATTGTTGCTAAGGTGGAAGTGACCTTTTTGGGCGAGCTTTTCTATGGCCAGGAAGTGGAAGTGAAAACCATGATCGAGCGCATCGGCTCCAGCTCTTTTGTGATCAAACAACAAGCTTGGCAGCATGGGCAGTGTTGTGCCGAGGGTAAGACGGTGATGGTGCGTTATAACTTCGAAAACAAAGCGTCACAAGCCTTAAGCGAAAACGAAAAGTCGCAACTTAGTCAGCATCTCGAGACGGCGCAAGAGCGTTAGGGAGTGGCGGGAAAGGCCGGAGACACACACCGTTTTGTTTCAAAGCGAACACCATACTGCGCTTGCTCATCCTCGAAGAGCTCAACAATTTCATAATCATTGAGCTCAACCACCTTACTATTTTTGCTTTTCGCGCAGCGCGAGAAGCTGTCTGCCTCCCAATTGTAGGCAAACTGGGCAACCAGGATTTTGATCCATTTGTCGGAATCCTTGCCCGGCTCGGCAATGTTTGCTTCAAGGTGCATGGTCGCCGGTGCCTCTTGTGTTTGTTCTGCATTGGGTTCTTGCTCCTTACTCATCTCTTTTTCAAAGCTCGCACTGACCTGATCTATGACATCACCCGCATTGTTGAAATCCCCTGAGGTTACCACTAGGTTGGCCGTGACAAGAACACATAAAACAAAGCGGGCTATGGCGGTTTGAATGGGTCGTTTCGTGCTGTCCAAGAAGTGCAAGCCAAAGCGCTGGAAAGGTCGGAGTAAGAGTAACACCAAGATGTAAAGGGGAAGCACCAGCTGGAGAAGAAGCAAGGCGATAACCGAAAGCGCTAACATCCAACTGGGCAGGTACAGCAAGATAGCAAAGTTATGGGTATAGTCGAAATGGCTTGCCGCCACGCCGGTGACTTCATTTACCGTGCCAGCTGCATTCGCCAGCACAAAATTGGCTATGGTACCGTAAAACAGTAAGAGAATGGCTTTACCGGGAAGTGAGTGAAAAAGCTGAAGAAAGCGCGGCCAGAACTCAATGGTTAAAGCCGCCACTGTGCATGCCGTTGTCAGCCAGATACTGACGGGAGAGAGCAACAAAGCGACCGCGTACAGGCGTTGTGCCAGGGTCAATGCTTGCCAAAATTTTTTAAAGCCTAGTTTAAGGTTTCTCGTATTTCGGGCTGTTTTTGCTTTGAGGCGTAATAATAAGGGGGCCGTCATGATAAGCCTGAATATTTTCTTTATTTATTCAGACTTTACCCCTTAATTGCTTATTTTGCCAACAATGGCTTGAGATAGTGCCCGGTATGGGAGCGCTCATGTGCAGCTACCTCTTCCGGGGTACCGGCGACGAGAATTTCACCGCCACCGCTGCCGCCTTCCGGCCCCAAATCAACAATCCAGTCGGCGGTTTTGATCACATCCAGGTTATGCTCAATCACCACTATGGTATTGCCGTGGTCGCGCAGGCGGTGCAATACCGTCAGCAGTTGCTGAATATCATGGAAGTGCAGGCCGGTAGTGGGCTCATCCAAGATATACAGGGTTTTACCCGTGTCGCGCTTGGACAGCTCTCGGGCCAGTTTCACACGCTGCGCCTCACCGCCGGATAAGGTGGTTGCCGCCTGTCCCAGGCGAATATAGGACAAGCCCACATCCATCAGGGTTTGCAGCTTACGATTGATAGCAGGAATGGCATCGAAAAATTCGCGCGCGTCTTCCACCGTCATTTCCAGCACCTGATGGATGTTTTTACCCTTGTAGAGGACTTCCAGAGTTTCGCGGTTATAGCGTTTGCCCTGACACACATCGCAAGGCACATACACATCCGGCAGGAAGTGCATTTCCACCTTGATCACGCCATCGCCCTGACAGGCCTCACAGCGTCCGCCCTTAACGTTAAAGCTAAAGCGACCTACCTTGTAGCCACGCGAGCGTGACTCTTGAGTGCCGGCGAAAAGTTCACGTATGGCGGTGAAAATACCCGTATAGGTGGCCGGGTTTGAGCGTGGCGTACGGCCGATAGGGCTTTGGTCGATATCGATAACCTTATCGAAATGATCCAGGCCGGTAATTTCTTTATGCGGCGCCGGCTCAACCGCGGTGGCGCCGTTGAGCTCGGTGTGTGCCACCTTAAACAAGGTGTCATTAACCAGGGTCGACTTACCCGAACCGGAGACTCCGGTAATACAGGTCATCAGGCCGAATGGGATGCGCAAGTCGACATTCTTGAGGTTATTGCCGGTGGCGCCAAACAGTTCCAGCCATTTCTCGTTAGTCGGGTGGCGCTCCTTGGGCACGGCGATTTCCTTGACGCCGCTGAGGTATTGGCCGGTTAACGAGTCCGGATTATTCATGATGTCGTCGCGCGAGCCTTCGGCCACCACGTGGCCGCCATGGACACCGGCGCCCGGGCCGATATCGATAATGTAGTCGGCGGCGCGAATGGCGTCTTCATCGTGCTCCACCACTAGTACTGTATTGCCGAGGTCGCGCAGGCGCGTCAGGGTTTGCAGCAGGCGGTCGTTATCGCGCTGGTGCAAGCCGATAGAAGGCTCGTCCAACACATACATAACCCCGACTAGGCCGGCACCTATCTGGCTGGCTAGACGAATACGCTGGGCTTCGCCCCCGGAGAGGGTATCGGCACTGCGCTCCAGGGATAAATAGTTCAGGCCGACATTGACTAAGAAGGATAAGCGGTCGCGAATTTCTTTAAGGATCTTATCGGCAATCTGTGCTTTTTGGCCACTGAATTCCAGGCTGTCGAAATAGTCGAAGGCCTGGCCTATGCTCATCAGGGTCACCTTAGGCAGGTTAGTCTCGTCGATAAAGACGTTACGTGCTTCCTGACGTAAGCGTGAGCCGCTGCAACTGGGGCAGGCCTGTGAGGTTTGATACTTGGCCAACTCCTCACGCACCGAATTGGACTCGGTTTCATGGTAGCGGCGCTGCATATTATTGAGCACGCCCTCGAATTCATGATTACGGGTGATTAGATCGCCGCGGTCGTTACGATAATGGAAGGCGACCTTGTCCTTGCCAGAACCCTCCAGTACCACCTTTTTGGCCTCATCACTTAAATTTTGGAAGGGCGTATCCAAATCAAATTGATAATGCTCGGCCACAGATTGCAGCATTTGGAAATAGTAGAAGCTGCGCTTGTCCCAGCCCTTAATGGCACCACCGGCGAGGCTTAGCTCGGGGTTATGCACCACACGGTGAGGGTCGAAATACTGGCGTACACCTAGACCATCACAGGTTTGACAGGCACCGGCCGGGTTATTGAAGGAGAATAGTCTTGGCTCAAGCTCGCTCATGGCATAGCCGCAGCTTGGGCAGGCAAAGTTGGCGGAGAACACCAGCTCTTCTTCAAGGGAATCATCCATGGCGGCCACCTGGGCAACGCCACCGGAGAGCTCCAGCGCGGTTTCGAAGGACTCGGCTAAACGTTGTTGCTGCCCTTCTTTCACCTTTAAGCGGTCAACCACCACTTCTATGGTGTGCTTTTTATGTAGCTCTAACGGCGGAGGATCGGACAGGTCACAGACTTCACCATCGATGCGAGCGCGGATATAGCCTTGTGCTGCCAGTTGCTCAAGCAGCTTAACATGCTCACCCTTACGGTTTTTCACCACGGGTGCCAACAACATCAGCTTGCTGCCCTCGGGCAGGGCTAGGACGTGATCCACCATCTGGCTGATGGTTTGCGCCGCCAACGGCAGGTGATGGGTTGGACAGCGTGGCTCGCCAACGCGGGCAAACAACAAACGCAGGTAATCGTATATCTCGGTGATGGTGCCCACGGTTGAACGCGGGTTATGGGAAGTCGACTTCTGCTCGATGGAAATAGCCGGCGACAGGCCTTCAATATGATCCACATCGGGCTTTTCCATCAGCGACAAAAACTGACGCGCGTAGGCCGATAAGGACTCCACATATCGTCTTTGCCCTTCGGCATACAGGGTGTCGAAGGCGAGGGACGATTTGCCCGAGCCCGATAATCCGGTAATGACGATCAACTTATCCCGAGGTATGGTTAGGTTGATGTTTTTGAGGTTATGGGTGCGTGCACCGCGAACTTCGATATTATCCATTCTCCGCCTGTTTCCCGAGCTGCTTATTAACCTGTAAGTATCGCATAGTTTGGCATTACTTAGCGACGCTTTCTTGTCCTTTCGTCTGGCCGACACGCGCTTAGCTTATAAGCAAGTCCGGGAGATTTGGATCACTCTTGAATGATCCGGGTGGCAACTTAAGGCGCCGCAAAGCGGCTCTTATTCATGCCTTGGCTCTGGCTAAATTCGTTGCCAGGCATGTCCTAATGGCGGGCGATTATGCTATCATCGCCGGCCAAGATAGTATTTGTCATCAGCTGATTATTAATCCGTCATGTCTGCATCCCATTTAAATAGTGTTGAAAAGCGCGCCGCGCTGTCGCTGGCGAGCGTCTTTGCCTTTCGTATGCTTGGCCTCTTTATGTTGATGCCGGTGCTGGCCATTTATGGTCAGGATCTCAGTGGCTTTTCGCCTTTGTGGATCGGGCTTGCCATCGGCGCTTACGGCCTCACGCAGGCGCTGCTGCAAATTCCTATGGGCTGGCTATCCGACCGCTTCGGTCGTAAACGCATTATTATTGCCGGATTAATTATCTTCACTCTGGGCTCAGTGATCGCGGCTTTAGCAGAGTCCATGTATATGCTGACCCTGGGGCGAGCGCTGCAGGGCATGGGTGCTATTGCCAGTGCCTTATTGGCCTTGGCCGCCGATTTAAGCCGCGACGAACAGCGCCCCAAGGTGATGGCGGTGATTGGCATGAGCATCGGCATGAGCTTTGCGATAGCCATGTTGCTCGGTCCCATGGTGGCGGCCAGCTTTGGTGTCTCCGGTATTTTTTGGTTAACGGCAGCACTGGCGCTGGTGGGAATGGCCATTGTTGTGTGGCTGGTACCGAGTGCGGTTAACCGGGCCCCAAAGGGGGAAACCTCGGTGACCTTGGCGGATGTGGGTAAGCTGATCCGTCATCCGGATCTGGCCCGTTTGGACTTGGGGGTGTTGTTTTTGCACCTAACCCTGACCACCATTTTTGTATCCTTGCCGCCGCAGCTAATTAAAGACGGTTTACCAGCTGCTCAGCATTGGCAGCTGTATATTCCTGTGTTTATTTTATCTTTTGTGCTTATGGTGCCTATGATGATAGTAGCGGTGGCCAAGCAAAAGGAAAAAACACTGTTTTTGGTGGCCATCCTGATGTTGACTGCCAGTATGCTGGGCTTGGTGATTGGAGCCAGCTCTGTCTATATGATAGCCCTGTGTATGGTGTTGTATTTTATCGCCTTTAACTTTTTAGAGGCGACCATGCCTGCCCTGGTATCGCGTCAGTCTCCGGCTAACCAAAAGGGTTCGGCCATGGGCGTGTTCTCATCATCCCAGTTTATCGGGGCCTTTTTGGGCGGTATTCTGGGTGGTTTTGTGGCTCAGCGTGGCACCCCTGAGATGGTGTTTGCGGCCGCCGCCTTGGTTGGGTTAATATGGTTCGTCATTGCTGTAAAAATGCGAGTACCGCCGCGTAGTAAAATTATCAGTTTGCTAAGTGCAGTTGGCAGCGAACAGGATGCACAACGATTAGCGGCGCAATTGGTGGAGCTACCGGGCGTGCTTGAAGCCACGGTGGTATGTGATGAAAACCGTAGCTACCTTAAGGTAGACGAGAAGAAATTTGATTTACAGGCGGCTCAAGAGCTGGTCGCCTCAGCGTAAAAAGTAGGAGTATATATCCATGGCGCGCGGTATTAATAAAGTGATTTTAGTGGGCAACCTGGGTCAAGACCCTGAAGTTCGCTACATGCCTAACGGCAATGGCGTTGCTAACATTAGCATCGCGACCAGCGACAGCTGGAAGGATAAGAACACGGGTCAAATGCAAGAGCGTACCGAATGGCACCGCGTGGTATTGTTCGGTAAATTGGCCGAGGTAGCCGGCGAGTACTTACGTAAAGGCTCACAGGTTTATATTGAAGGTAAATTACAAACTCGTAAATGGACCGACCAAAGCGGTCAGGAAAAATACACCACGGAAATCGTGGTCGACGGTTTCGACGGCAAAATGCAGATGCTGGGCGGTCGTGGTGAGAATCCAGGTGGCGGCCAAGGCGGTTACCAAGGTGGTCAACAGCAAGGCGGCTTCGGTGGCGGCCAGGCACAAAACCAGGGTGGCCAGCAAGGTGGTGGTTATGGCCAATCACAACAGCAAGGCTATGCACAGCAGGGTAACCAAGGCATGCAGCAAGCTGCTCCACAACAAGGTGGCCAGCAAGGTGGCCAACAAGGCGGCTTTGCTCCTAAGCCACAAAATGCTCCTCAAGGTGGCGCTGCTAACCCAATGGAACCACCAATCGATTTCGATGACGATATTCCGTTCTAAGGTGAATCGGCTTGCTTAAGCAAGCTTATTGAAATCTAGATAGTTTCTTCTGAAGGCCCCGTAATACGGGGCTTTTTTATGGTCTCGCACTTGAGCTTCCCCTATACATGGACAACACTTTAGTCATGAGTAACTAAGACTAATAGACCTTGGGTTTGTCCATTTTTACAAAGTATCAAAGGCTTGGCTTAACCTGCATGATTGGAGCACTGGTGATGGTGTTGATCAACGCCATTTTGGTGTGGGCCTTGATGCAGGAACGGCAATCACAATTACAGCAACTGGAAACACGGCTTGAGCAATTGGGCAGTGTCAGTGAGCAGGTTGTGTCCTCGGCCTTGGAGCCTTATGGCTTATCGAGCAAGGCGCAAAAGGGCAGCTTTGTGATGCCGGTGCAATTTGATCTGGCATTGAGCTCAGGGTCGCTCAAGGTTTACAGTAAGCCATTGTGGCTGCAGCACAGCCATTGGTTTATTGCCATTAATGTCTTGTTGCTTATTTTCTTATGGCGCACGGTACATTGGCTGCGCGAGACCGAGTGGCGTTCGGCCAGGGCGCTGACTCGTAACGGCGGACAGAAAAAAGAAGCCGCTGATAAAGACACGCCCCCGGCCAGTGCCAATATGTTGGGAGTCAACCAGCTTCATCAGAGCGTTTTTGCTATTGTTTATTGCCAGCGTTTGAGCTCGGTGGCGTCCGGGATTGCCAGTTTATTCGAAGCCCTGCTGCAAGAACAGTTGCAGCATCAGCAACGGGTGTCGGTGAGCATACTTAATTCGGGTTGCTTTGCCATTACGGTTAAAGAGGTGGCCTATAAGCAGCTGGAGAGTCACCTGCAAAATTTCAGTGCCATGGCGCTAAAATGCTGCCGTAGTCTATTGCCCGATCTACGTCGTTCCGAGGTCAAAGTCGGTCTCTGTAACTATCGCAGTGGTGCCGATCAGGCGGTGGTGTACCAGCTTTGCCAATCGGCACTAGCACTGGCTCGCCAGAGTGAACATAAACATTGTTACCGCATTCCCTTTAGTCATAATCACTCCATGTTACTGGCCGCCAAGTCGTGTTCCTTGGTCGATGCCATCAACAACGAGCAATTCGTGTGTTTCTTCCAGCCGGTGTTCGACTTGTACAATGAGGAAATTATTCATCACGAAACCCTGCTGCGCATTCGCCACCCTCAGCTTGGGCTTATTTCTCCCGAGTATTTACTCAGTCACAGCACGCCCGAAAGTGCCGCGCGCAGCGTGGATATTGCCGTACTCAGGCGTTAGAAACCATGCTTAAGAGCGAGCAGCTCCTGGCCGATATTAGTTTAAATATTCACCCCAGCTCCTGGCTTGATGACGATTTTTGGCGGCGTTTAGGGGAGTTTTTAGAGCAACACCCCAGGGTCTGCTTGGAATGCCCGGCGGCCTTGTTGGCCAAACAACCCAGGCTGATCGCTAAGCGTTTAAAAAGTACTCCGCCCTGCCAGCGTGGCGTTATTGTTGATCAGTTAAGCAAGTGGCCCACCGATGCTTTAAACACCCTGAAGGTGCCCATTAAGGCGATTAAGTTGGCTAGCGAATTGATCAGTCATGTGGATACGGACAGGCATATTCTGCGCCGGGTTTTATCTTATGTCGCCAATGCTCAGCGTTTGGGGATCACTGTTTACGCGGTCGGCATTGAGCGCCATCAACAGGCCGAGGTACTTAAACAGCTGGGAGTGCAAGGCGCGCAAGGTTTTTATTTTACCGGCACCATAAATCAACTTAGCGCCTTCAATTTGCCCCAATAAGGCCGCGATACCTGAGCCCGTCCTTGCCCTGCAAACCACCAGTATGAATGGCAATAATATGACTGCCACTGGGAAAGTAGTCCTGCTCTATCAATTGCCAGAGGGCATAGAGCATTTTACCGCTGTAGATGGGCTCGAGGGGCACCTTGTGGGTGCGTTCGAACCATTGGCAAAAGCGCCATAGCTCGGGGCTAAAACGTCCATAACCAGCATCGTGATGATCACAGAGTAAACGCCAATCGCAGTTGGGACTAGGTTGCAGCTTGGCGATTTGCGTTTTTAGGTATTCGGCATTTTTCAATACCGCTATGCCCATGACCTGGGTCTGTGTTTGCCCGGACAGCAACCCCGCCAGGGTGCCGCCACTGCCGGTGGCACAGACTAAAAACTGATGTTCCGGCAGGCTATTGGCCAGCTCAGCGACCCCCTTTAAGGCAGCGGCATTGGTTCCGCCTTCGGGTAGGATAAAAGCCTTGGTAAAGCGCTGCTGTAATTGCTCTAGATACTCCGGGCTATTGCGCTGGCGATATTCGATGCGAGTGACTGGATGCAGTTGCATGCCGCAGGCCTTGGCGAAGCGTAGCGTCGGGTTACGTTGATCCAATTGCGGGCCGCGTACTATGGCTCTCGTTGAAAGGCGGAATATTTTGCCGGCGGCAGCACTGGCGTAAAGGTGATTGGAAAAGGCGCCGCCAAAGGTCAGCAGTTCCGATTTTCCGGAGTGAGCGAAGGCGACCAGGTTGTACTTTAACTTACGCCACTTGTTGCCATGGATAATGGGGTGCAGCAAATCGTCACGTTTAATACTTAAGCGAACACCGTGTTTGGTTAGCAACGCATCCTGAATCTGCTGCAGGGGGGATTCGGGGATTGTATTTTCGACCAGGTTCATGGGTAACCCTGTTTACTCGCTATGGGTATTTACAATGTGGATGCTGCGCTATTATCCGTTGCAACCAGGGTAAAAGCCAGTCTCAACCTAGGATCCGACACTTTTATCCCAGAGTCAGCTACTGTTAAGCGCAGAGGTGGACAATGGGCGCCCAATGGCGGCGCCTGCGCTGAAGAAGTAGAGCTGTCGTGCATTGCTTTGCGCAGCTTGTCGCAGGCGGGTCAGCACTATACTACTTTATGCGTATGTCGCCAGATGCCGTCAAAGTTGTGCACATACGGCGCTTAACGCGCTGTTTTTTAGAAACCAAAGCAAGCTTTATGTTGCCGCGACGCAGTTGCATTGGTAAAGTGTCCCAAGCTTTCAGATAATAAGAATTTTCAAAGGTCAACCAGTCCCATGTTCAAGAAACTCCGTGGTCTTTTCTCCAACGATCTATCGATCGACTTGGGTACAGCGAATACCCTGATTTATGTAAAAGAAGAAGGCATCGTCCTTAACGAACCTTCGGTAGTAGCCATTCGCCAAGAACGTGCTGGTGGACCGAAAAGTGTGGCTTCGGTGGGAACTGAAGCAAAACAAATGCTAGGGCGTACTCCGGGTAATATTAAAGCCATTCGTCCCATGAAAGACGGCGTTATCGCCGATTTTTATGTGACCGAAAAAATGCTTCAGCACTTTATTAAGCAAGTGCACAACAATAATTTCTTGCGTCCTAGCCCACGAGTCCTAATTTGTGTGCCCTGTGGCGCTACTCAGGTTGAAAAACGTGCTATTCGCGAGTCGGCCATGGGAGCCGGTGCCCGCGAGGTGTACCTTATCGAAGAGCCGATGGCGGCAGCCATTGGTGCCGGATTACCGGTATCTGAAGCAACGGGTTCTATGGTGGTCGATATCGGTGGTGGTACCACGGAAGTTGCCATTATTTCATTGAACGGTGTTGTGTATTCATCATCGGTGCGCATCGGTGGTGATAAGTTTGATGAAGCCATTATCAACTATGTACGTCGTAATTTTGGTAGCCTGATCGGTGAAGCCACGGCGGAGCAAATCAAGCATGAGATCGGTTCGGCCTTTAAGACCGACGAAGTGAAAGAAATCGAAGTACGTGGTCGTAACCTGGCCGAAGGTGTGCCGCGTTCGTTCACACTGAACTCGCACGAGATCCTAGAAGCCCTACAAGAGCCGTTAATGGGCATAGTGAGTGCCGTGATGGTGGCGCTGGAGCAATCGCCGCCAGAGTTGGCATCGGATATTTCTGCACACGGCATGGTCTTAACCGGCGGTGGCGCACTACTGAAAGATTTGGATCGCTTACTGATGGAAGAAACCGGCATCCCTGTAGTGGTGGCCGACGATCCTCTGACCTGTGTGGCTCGAGGCGGCGGTAAAGCCCTGGAAATGATCGATATGCACGGTGGTGACGTATTTAGCTACGACTAATGAATCTATTATTTGGTCGCACTATTTCAATGCAACTGCGATTAACCATCGCAGTTGTGCTTAGTGTCATACTTATCCTTGGGGATCGCTACACCAGCGGCGGAACCGCAGTCCGTACCTCGCTTAATACCCTGGTCAGTCCTTTGCTTTATCTGGCTAATCTTCCCTATGAGTTGCTTTCGACCAGCGCTAAAAATCTGACCTCCCGCGATCAACTGCTAAAAGAAAACGAAGCCCTAAAAAACAAGCAATTATTGCAAAGCGAACAGTTGCAGCAATATGCCTTCTTGGCCCAGGAAAACGAAAAGCTGCGCGCCTTATTGGGTTCAAATCCACGACAGCAGCAAGGTAAACTGGTTGCCCAGGTGTTATCCGTACACTCGAATCCTTACAGTCACCAGGTGGTGATCAATAAAGGGACCTCGGATGGTTTGCGCGAAGGCCTGGCTGTTATCGATGAGCTGGGTGTGGTTGGTCAGGTGATCCAGGTCGGCGCTAGCACCAGCCGCGTCTTGCTGATCACCGATACCACCCATGCTACCCCGGTGCGAGTGCTGCGCAACAATGTGCGCACCGTGGTTGAGGGCATGGGTAAGATCTCCAGCGTTAAACTCTCTCATGTCCCCCATAGCTTGGATATTCGCATTGGCGATGTGCTGTTAAGTTCGGGACTTGGGGAGCGCTTTCCCGAGGGCTATCCGGTTGCTGTGGTAACCCATATTAATCGTGATGAGGGTCGCCCCTTTGCGCAAATCTACGCGCAGCCAGTGGCGCAGCTCGATCGCATTCGACTATTGCTGGTGTTAACCGATACACCCCAGATGCAAGAGGTAAAGATCGATGAGTAAGCAGTATGGGCTCATTGTCTTAAGCGTCTTTTTCTCCTTGGTGATGGCGCTGATGCCCTTGCCGATTTCCATGGAATCGTTTCGTCCCGACTGGGTACTTCTGGTTTTGATGTATTGGTCTTTGGCCCTGCCACACCGCGTCAATATCGGTGCAGCCTGGGTAACCGGGTTGATCATCGACCTGGCTACCGGCTCTCCGCTTGGGGTGCACTCGCTCACCTACGCGGTGACCATCTACATCACCGCCAGCAATTACCAAAAGCTGCGTAATTTTTCGATTTGGCAGCAAGGCTTATTAGTGGCCGTATTCCTGGCCTTGCATCACCTGTTGCAGTTCTGGCTCCATCACTTTCTTTTGGATGTCTACTTTTCGCCACAATACCTGTGGCCGGTATTAACCGGTGCCATTTGTTGGCCCTGGCTGTTTTTGCTGCTGCGTAAATACCGACGTCATTTTCGGATCCGTTAATCATGAAGCCAATCTATCTTGCCTCGCAGTCGCCTCGGCGCCGCGAGCTTTTAGCGCAACTGGGCGTTGAATTTGAACAGTTTTCCGTGGATGCCGACGAGCGCCCCCTGAATGGCGAAAGCGCCTTGGCACTGGCCGAGCGACTGGCTCGCCTCAAGGCTGAAACCGGCGTTGCTCTTGGCTATCACGACCGCCCGGTGCTGGGCAGCGATACCGTGGTGGTATGCGACGGGCAAATCATGGGTAAACCGCGTGACTTTGACGACTTTGCAGGCATGATGGGCCAACTCAGTGGCCGCAGTCATGAGGTGCTGACCGCGGTGGCCCTGGCGGACACAGAGCACACTAGGAGTGTGGTGGTACGCACTCAGGTCACCTTCAAGCAACTGAGCGAAGCGGAAATAGCCGCCTACTGGCACAGTGGCGAACCGCATGACAAGGCCGGAGGCTACGGCATTCAAGGGCGCGCGGGGGCTTTTGTCACCCACCTTAGCGGTAGCTATTTTGCGGTGATGGGGTTACCTTTGTATGAGACACAAAAATTACTAGCTGAATTTTAGCATGAGCTCAGAATTACTTATTAATGTGACTCCCAGTGAGAGTCGCGTCGCCTTAATCGAAAATGGCGTGCTGCAAGAAGTCCAGGTTGAGCGTATTGGCAACCTGGGTATCGTGGGTAACATTTATCTTGGCAAGGTGAGCCGCGTATTGCCCGGCATGCAGGCGGCGTTTGTCGACATCGGCCTTGATAAGGCTGCATTTTTACATGCATCGGACATAGTCAACAGCGCCTCCTTTGAGGACGGGCTCGACGAACAGCCGGTGAAAAAGGTGCAGGACATTCGCGAGCTGGTACGTCAGGGCCAGCATATTATGGTGCAGGTGGTCAAAGACCCCATCGGCACCAAGGGCGCTCGATTAACCACTGACATCACCATACCCTCTCGCTACCTGGTGTTTATGCCGGACGCTACCCATGTGGGTGTTAGCCAACGCATCGAGAGCGATGAGGAGCGCCTGCGTCTTAAAGACATAGTCGCCCAGTACAATGATGAAAACGGTGGTTTTATCGTGCGTACCGCTGCCGAAGGGGCGAGCGAGCATGAGCTTAAGCATGATGCCGAATTCCTCAAGAAGCTTTGGCAGAAGATCGTTGAAAAGCGCAAGAAAACGCGCAAAGAAAGCATACTCCACGAAGATTTAAAGCTGGCGTTTCGGACCTTGCGTGATTACGTCGGCGAGGACATGGAGCGCATTCGTGTCGACTCCAAGCTGACGTATCAGGAGTTGGTGAACTTTACCGAAGAATTTGTGCCCCACCTTCACAAGGTACTGGAATATTATCCCGGTGAACGCCCCATTTTTGACTTGTTCGACGTTGAGAATGAAATTCAAAAGGCACTGCACCGCAAGGTAGAGCTGAAGTCCGGTGGGTATCTTATTATCGACCAGACCGAAGCCATGACCACGGTGGATGTGAATACCGGCGCCTTTGTCGGCCACCGCAACCTCGAAGAAACCATTTTCAACACCAATATTGAAGCCACTAGTGCTATCGCCCGCCAGTTGCGGTTGCGTAATCTTGGCGGCATCATCATTATCGATTTTATCGATATGATCTCCGATGAGCACAAACGACGGGTATTGCACTCTTTAGAGCAGGCGTTGTCTAAGGATAGAGCCAAGGCCAATATCAATGGCTTATCGGCGTTGGGGCTGGTTGAAATGACCCGTAAACGCACCCGCGAGAGCCTGGAGCATATTCTCTGTGGCGTGTGCCCTTCCTGTGCCGGTCGTGGTTCGTTAAAAACGGTGGAAACCGTGTGTTATGAAATCCTCCGTGAGATTGTGCGCGTTAATCGCGCCTATGATGCCGACAAATTTATGGTGTATGCCTCGGCGGCCGTCAGTGAAGCGCTAATCAACGATGAATATCACAATCTTGCCGAGTTAGAACTCTTTATTGGTAAGCAAGTGATTATTCAAACCGAAAACCTGTATAGCCAAGAGCAGTTCGATGTGGTGATGATGTAGTGAACGCCAGGTCGGTTTGCTTTTTTTGCGTCACAAAAATTTGGCAACTCAGCGCCATTATTTTGGTGCTGTTGGCCGTGCTTGTATCGCTATTAAAATACAGTTTGCCCTATGCCAATGACTACCGAGTCCAGGTCGAGCAGTTTCTTGGCGAGCAGCTTAACGCCGATATCTCTATAGGTTCACTGAGCGCCAGTTGGCAGGGCAATGGCCCGGCCCTGGTCGTCAATGAAGTGGGCTTTGCCGATAACGCCGAAGCGCCGATCAGCGTCAGTGTGGGGCAAACCCGCCTCCATATCAATTTGTGGCAATCCCTGCTGCACAGACAATTACGTTCTAATTATTTTGTCTTGAATGGCTTTAAGGCCAAAATCGACGCCCGACAGTTATTTACTAACGAGCAAAGCAGTAATAACTCTCAGCAACAAGCGTTGATAGAAAGCCTGTTCCTCGGTGCCTCCGGGCACTTTGCCATAGAAGACAGCGAACTTAATATCATCAGCCTGGATAACCGCAACCACCGCATTTTGTTAGAAAACCTGGTGTGGGAAAACCGCCTCGATGGGCATTATGCCGAGGGGCAGGTAAGCCTGCCCGGGATTGAGCAGAACTCTTTGGAGGCGCGGCTCAAATTATCCGGTGAAACTCTCGGAGGGGTGTACGGTGACCTCTATGTGCAGGCGCAAAGCCTGGATGTTTCGGGTTGGCTAAACGATTACCTGCGCCCCGAGCTTGAGGAACTGCAATCGGATTTGAATATTGAATCCTGGCTGCATTTTGCCGGTGGACGCCTGACCGACGTGCAGGTATTAACCCATCCTAGCAAGTTGTCCTGGCGCAACGGTGAACAAGAGGAATACCTTGAGTTGCAGCAAGGCATGGTGCGAATTCACCCTCAGGCTAAGGGGTGGCGCGTACGCACATCCGGGTTGCAGCTCAGTGACGAGCAGTTCCAGTGGTCACCGCTGATCTTCGATGGTTTGTTTAGCGATGAGCAAAAGGTATGGGTGCAGGATTTGGATATCTCCATGGTCTCCACCTTTGCCCGTCTGGCCAAGGGGGAAGCCTTGCAGGGGTTGCTGTCTATCCAGCCTCAGGGTTTTATCAACGAGGGCTTCTTTCACTGGCAAAACACCGATCAGTGGCGCCTGTGGTTTGCTGCCGAGCATCTGGGGTGGTCTGGTATTCATGGTATTCCCGGGGCGCAGGATCTTAGCGCGACGGCACATATCACCAATGAAAAAGGGCTCTTAAGTGTGCAAGGGAGCGACAACCACCTGCTCACCGGTGATACCTTTAGCCAGCCTCTGGCCTATCAACAACTGATAGCGGAAATAGCCTTTTATAACCATGGTGATTATTGGTCAATTGAAAGCGACAACGTACGTTTAAGCAATGATGATCTGCAACTGGTGAGCGAATTTGCTTTGCGTCTTGAGGCGCAGCCTAACCTGGACTTATACGCGGAAATCAGTGGTGGCAGTGCCGCCAGTGCCGGGGCCTATTTCCCCGTGCCCTATATGCACAAAAATTTGATCGACTACCTTAACGGCGCTATTAAGGGGGGTGACATGCGCTTTGCCCAGGTGCTGATGCAGGGGCCGATCGCCGAGTTCCCATACACCGAAAACCAGGGCCGCTTTATTGTTAAGGCCGAGGTCGATAACGCCAAATTCGCTTTTGCTCCCCAATGGCCGGCGCTGGATGAAATAGGCGTTAGCCTGAACTTCGACAACCAGCGCATGGATATCTACAGCCGGGAAGGGGAGTTGTTAAATTTAAGCCTGGACAGCAGTGTGCATGTCTACCTGGAAGACTTGCTCAATGCTGAGACCCTGTTTATTGATATTAACGAGCAGGTCGACGCGCCCGAATTACAACCGTTTTTTGCCGACACGCCCTTGGCCAAGCCGCTGGCAACCGTGTTCGAGGTGATCCAGGCCCAGGGCAGCCTAGCCGGGCAGTTACAACTGCAAATCGACCTTAAGGGCGGTGGTGTGCTGGCAAAGGGCGATGTTGAGTTTGCCGGCAATCCGGTGTATCTGGCGCAGCCCGGTTTGAACCTGCAAGACTTACGTGGTCGTTTGAGTTTTGCCAACGATCGTATCGAGATCAAAGAAGCCAGCGCTCGTTGGCAGGGAATGCCGCTCACCATTAGTTTGCTGGGGGCGCAAGAAGGCGACAGCTATAACACGGATATCGAGCTTACCCTGGAAGCGGATACGGCCAAGCTGGAGCAAAGCCTGAATGGCCTGCTGGCGCCGCAACTTAAGGGTAAAACGCCATTGAATGCTCATCTACAACTGAGGTTTGACGAACAGGGCTTTAATTACGAGGCCCATGTGCAAAGCGACCTTATTGGCATTAGAAGCAGCTTACCTGCGCCTTACAATAAACAGGCGCAAGAGGTATTACCCCTTAATGCGCTGATCCAGGGTGATGATATCTCCAATTTGATCATGGCCGAGCTCGATGGTCAGCTGTATTTCAACGGTATTTTAGATAATGGCAGCGGGCGGATGAGCAATGCTCACCTGATCGTCGGCGAGCAAAATCTGGGCCTGAATCAACAAGGTTTCGATGTGTCTATAAACCTGCCGCAGGCGGATGTGCTGCAGTGGCAACCGGTGATAGACAATATTATTAGCGTCTCGAGTCGTCCTGCAAGCGGCGCCTCCGTGATGCCTCAATTACATAAGGTGGCAGGACAAATTGGTCAGGCGCAGTTAGGTCCTGTGCCCTTTAACGAACTGGAATTTACCCTGGTGCCGACCCCAGGGGCGATGGATCTAAAGCTGACCGCCAAGGAATTACGGGCGCGAGTGGACATCCCAACCGGTGAGCAGCCCAGAGATATTCATATTCAAGCCGATTACCTGCGCGCTAATGTGCCTACGGCGCAGGAGCCGGATAGCGAGCAGGTCGCAGAAGAGCCTGAGCAAGATTTAAGCTGGCTGGGGCGCCTGCCGGCGGTGCGCTTTGAGTGCAGCGACTGTCGCCTCAATCAGTATCAACTGGATAAGGTGACGATGGCCTTCGAGGGCGACGGGCAGCAGCTTAATATTAAAAGCCTAGTCGTTGATAAGGGCGAGCATATCTTACGTGCCGATGGTATCTGGCGAGATGGTCAAACGGCACTGCAAGGCGAGTTTAACAGCGATGATATCGGCGAGTTGTTCGATGAATTCGATATCACCTCTACGGTTCAGGACTCGAATGCCAGCATGGATTTTGCCTTGCATTGGCAAGGTGCACCCTATGACTTCGATATCCCCAGTTTGGGTGGCAATATCGAATGGCGCCTCGGAGACGGGCATTTAAGCGAGATCAGTGATGGCGGTGCTCGGGTCTTTTCACTGCTGAGCTTGGACTCACTGGTGCGTAAGCTGAAACTGGACTTCCGTGATGTATTTGCCAAAGGCTTTTTCTACAACAGCATGGAAGGCAGCATGCAGTTGGCCAGCGGTATTGCCTATACCAAGGACACTAAAATGGACGGTGTGCCCGCGGATTTAACGATTCAAGGTTATGCCGATCTTAACAGCCAAACCCTTAATTATGATCTCTCTGTGGCGCCCCAGGTCACATCCAGCCTGCCGGTTATCGTGGCCTGGATGGTCAATCCGGTGACCGGCCTGGCGGCCTTAGCGCTGGATAAGGTGATCCACTCAGCAAGGGTGATCTCCGAGATTAAGTTTAAGATCAGTGGCCCCATGAGCGACCCACAGGTGATAGAACTTGACCGTAAGAGCCGTGAAGTGACCTTACCCCAGGCGGCCCAAAACGAACCGCCGGAAGATGGCGATCTGGAGCCTCAGCCACAGTGATTATTCATGCCCTGCAACTATGCGCCCAAAGCGACGCCGAAGTGAACTTCGCTGCGGTGCAAACCTTGATAGCCAAATTGCCGCCGCAGCGTCCCGCTCTGGTGTGTTTACCGGAGAGTTGGCTGTGCTTTGCCAAACACAGCGAGCAGGTTCTGGCCGTGGCCGAACAGCATCAAGCCTGGCGCCAACGTTTGGCTGAGCTGTGTCGAGAGCAAGGTATTTGGCTGGCCGCCGGCACCCTACCCGTGATGAGCGTCAGCGGTCGCTATTATGCCGCCTCTTTGCTTATTGACGATCGGGGCGTTGAGCGTGCCCAGTACAATAAAATCCACCTCTTCGATGTCACCGTCGCCGACAGCACAGGCAATTACCGCGAGTCTAAGCATACCCAGCCCGGCGAGCAGGTCGTGGTGGCCGACACGCCTTTTGCGCGGCTGGGACTCAGTGTGTGTTATGATATGCGCTTTAGTGAATTATATCGGGCGCAAGTGCAACAAGGCGCCGATGTGCTGCTTATTCCCAGTGCCTTTACCGTGCCCACCGGCCGTGCCCATTGGCATACCTTGTTGCGGGCCCGAGCCATTGAAAGCCAGGCCTATGTGGTGGCCGCCGGTTTATATGGCCGTAATGGCACCGAGCACAATCATGACAATGGCCGCGAAACCTATGGCCACAGTGTGATAGTGTCGCCTTGGGGCGAGATCCTTGCCGAGCGCGACCATGGTCCAGGTTGGATTAGCGCCACCCTGGATAGCAACGAATTAAATCAATGCCGTGAGCGTATGCCGATGGCCGCTCACCGCCAAGCGAGAAAAGTAATTTTATGAGCCAAGTAGAGCACAATCTCTTAACCCAGAGTCATATTGACCGTGATGATCTCGCCAAAGCCCTTGCCTATATTCACCAGCACAAGGTGGATTATGCCGACCTGTATTTTCAATCGAGCTATAACGAGTCCTGGGTATTGGAAGATGGCCTGGTAAAAGAAGGCAGCTACAACATAGAGCGTGGTGTTGGCGTGCGCGCTATCAGCGGTGAAAAAACCGGTTTTTCCTATTCCGATGCCATTAATCTTGAGGCTATTAATAATGCCGCCATGGCCGCGCGCAGCATTGCCGATGCCGGTCAGGATGGCAAGGTGCAGGTCTTTAGCGAGCAGGATGTAAAGCGCCAGTTTGAACCCATGCAGCCCATCCAAAGCATGAAGGATGCGGACAAGGTAGCCCTGCTTCATGAAGTGGAAGATTATATCCGTCAACTGGCCCCAGAGGTTGAGCAGGTGGTTAGCTCCATGTCGGCGGTTTATGAAGAGGTGTTGATTGCCGCCAGTGATGGCACCTTTGCTACGGATATTCGTCCGCTGGTGCGCTTGAACTGCTCTGTATTGCTGACCAAGGGCGAACGCCGTGAGCGCGGCGGTGCCGGTGGCGGTGGTCGCACAGATTTTCATTACTTTAAAGAGTTGGTTGAAGGTAAGCCGCGCTGGATGCACTACGCTGAGGACGCGGTGCGCATGGCGCGCGTGAATCTTGAAGCCATAGATGCTCCTGCGGGCACCATGCCGGTAGTGTTAGGCGCAGGCTGGCCGGGCGTGCTGCTGCATGAAGCGGTAGGCCATGGCCTGGAAGGCGATTTCAACCGTAAAGGGGCGTCGGCCTTTAGCGGTAAGATAGGTCAACAGGTGGCTTCAGAGCTCTGCACCGTGGTTGATGATGGCACCATGGCCGATCGTCGCGGTTCTTTGAATATCGATGATGAAGGGACGCCTGCCGGTTATAACGTGCTGATTGAGAAGGGTATCCTTAAGGGCTATATGCAGGATAAGCATAACGCCAAGTTGATGGGGGTAGCGCCTACCGGTAATGGTCGCCGTGAGTCTTATGCTCACCTGCCCATGCCGCGTATGACCAACACTTATATGTTGGCCGGTGAGCATTCACAGGCGGATATTATCGCCTCGGTCGATAAGGGCATCTATGCGCCTAACTTCGGCGGCGGTCAGGTAGACATTACCTCGGGTAAATTCGTGTTCTCCGCTTCGGAAGCCTACTTAATTGAAAACGGTAAGATCACCACACCGATTAAGGGCGCGACCCTGATAGGTAACGGCCCGGAGGTGATGAAGCAAATCTCCATGGTCGGTAACGACCTTGAGCTCGATAAGGGCGTGGGCGTGTGTGGTAAGGACGGTCAAAGCGTGCCGGTTGGCGTGGGTCAGCCGTCGCTGAAAATTGACCAGCTTACCGTGGGCGGCACGGCTTAAGATAATAAAAAAGAAAAAGGCAGCCTAGGCTGCCTTTTTTCGTTTAGGCCTCAGGCCTAAAGCATTAAATCTTTAAGGATCTGGAATAGCTCTTTAAAGGCCTTGCCCGGCTTTTCCTGTTTAACCTCTTTTGCCGCCTGACGAATAAGCTGGCGCATACGTTGGCGCTCCAGCTGCGGGTATTCCTCTAGCAGGGCATTAAGACTGGCATCGCCCTGGGCGATTAGATCATCACGTGTTTGCTCGATATGATTGATGATCACGTCTTTTTGGTTGTTCTTATTGGTAATAATGGCCATTGCCTGATGAATGTCTTCGACATTGGTGGTGCTACGCAGGGTTTTGGCAATATAGTTTAAGTGTCGACGGTAGGCGTCCTTTTTATCCTTCAAACGGTCGGCCAGGTCCATCGCAGCTTCCAAGTCGGGACTAAGCGGAAGCTTCTCGCGTTGCTTTTTCGATAGATTAGCAATCTCTATGCCTAGCTCATGGTACTCCATGGCATCGCGCTTAAGCTCGCTTTTAGATACGTAAATAATCTCTTCTTCGGGTTGCGGTTTTTTGGCCATACTGGTCTCGACTAATGCACTTTGTCGTTATTATACCAATTCGTTTGGGTAAGTGGTTGGAAAATTGCGCGAGGCTGGTTAACACCGTGAGCAAAGTGCTGGCGGCTAGGCATGATATCACTAAATTAGTGGGATGCTTTGTGGTAGGCTAGGGTCATTAGATCCAAGAGCGAAACGAATTATGCAAGAAAACGAATCTGCGGCGATTTACCAGCAAATCGACGAAGTAAAAGACGCCGTCAGTGAAGTCTTAGAGCAGGCCAAAAAGCTTGGAGCCACGGCCGCCGAAGCGGCGATGTCGAGCACCAGTGGTTTGTCTGTGAGCACCCGCTTGGGCGAAGTCGAGACCATCGAATTTAACCAAGATGGCGGCTTGGGTGTGAGTGTTTATGTGGGCAACAAGAAAGGCTCGGCATCAACCGCAGACCTTAGCCCACAAGCCTTGCGCTCGGTGGTAGAAAAGGCCATTGAAATTGCCAAGTACACCTCGGAAGACCCATGCAATGGCCTTGCCGATGCCGAGCTATTGGAGATGAGCCCGCCGGATCTGGATCTTTACCATCCTTGGCAGGTGACGCCGGAGCAAGGCATTGAAATTTGTCAGGAAGCGGAGCATGCAGCGCTGAACTTTGATGCGCGCATCGTCAACTCAGATGGCGCCAGTTTCAGCAGCCATCAGGGCCTGCGCGTATATGGCAACAGCCATGGTATGTTGGCTGGTTTCCCGCGTACCCGTCATAGCATCAGTACCATGGTGATAGGTCAGGAAGGGGAGCACATGCAGCGAGACTCGGCCTACACCATAGCCCGTGAGCAAAGCGGCCTGAAGGCGGCCAGCGAGGTGGGCCTGGAAGCGGCCAGCGAAACCCTGGCCCGCTTAAATAGTCAAAAGTTGGGCACCATGAAGGTACCGGTGATTTTCCGTGCCGATGTGGCCAACTCATTGTTTGGCCATCTCGTTGGGGCCATAGGTGGTGGCGCCTTGTATCGTAAATCCAGCTTCTTGCTTGATAGCCTAAATACTAAGGTGTTCAGCGATATAGTTAATATTAGTGAGCGCCCACACTTGCTTAAAGGCTTTGCGTCGTCACCCTTTGATTCTGAAGGGGTAAAAACTCAGGACCGTGAAATTATTCACGGCGGTGAGCTAAAAACCTATCTCCTGGCCAGCTATGCAGCTCGCAAAATGGGTATGACGGCAACCGGTCACGCCGGTGGCATTCATAACTGGCTGGTGGAACAAACTCACCAGGACTTAAAGGCACTGCTGAAACAGATGGGACGCGGTTTATTGGTGACCGAGTTGATGGGTCAGGGTGTTAATACAGTGACCGGTGATTACTCCCGCGGCGCTGCCGGTTTCTGGGTTGAAAACGGCGAAATTCAGTATCCGGTGAGTGAAATTACCATAGCCGGTAACCTTAAAGATATGTTTAAGGGTATCGTCGGCATAGGTGGCGACATCGACCCGCGCGGTGGGGTACTCACCGGCTCAGTGCTGATTGAGCAAATGCAGATAGCCGGCGAATAATCCCAGCATCTATTTCTCGAATAGCTTTAAAGCGCCTGATGGGCGCTTTTTTTCATTTTATGCTTTACCTTAACTTAAGTTGAGGTTTTACAGTCTTTCCTAAGTTAAATAATGAAAACCAAATTAGGAGAGAGTGATGTACTTAGAACATGTGAATTTAGTGGTCACGGATATCAATGAATCGCTGCGCTTTTATCGCGCTGCCTTCCCGCACTGGCAGGTACGCAGCAAGGGCGAAGGGACTTGGTCCGGTAAACCGCGTAATTGGCTGCATTTTGGCGATGAGTATCACTACATTGCCTTGAGCGATAACGGCGAGGGTGAAAATCGTGACTTAGCGGGGCACCAGCCCGGCTTGGCGCATTTCGCCTATGTCACTCAGGATATCGAAGGGGTGATAGAGCGCTTGCAGCATGCGGGCTTTGCTATCGCCAAAGACGGGATGGATAACCCCTATCGTCGCAATGTGTATTTTATCGACCCCGCGGGTTTTGAAGTGGAGTTTGTGCAATACCTGACGGATATTCCAGAGCTGCGTAATAATGAACTGTGAACTCGCACAAAAAAGCCCAGCATGTCTGGGCTTAGGCTCTATATGCTAGATCAGGAACCAGGTCGCGGTGCCGAGGAAGGCGAAGATACCGACGATATCCGTGACCGTGGTAAGGACCACATTACCCGCCAGGGCCGGGTCGATATTCATGCGCTTGAGAATCAGCGGGATCACCGCTCCGGCGATACCGGCGGCCAGCAGGTTCATAAACATGGCAAAGGCAATCACCAGGCCTATGGTGATATCCCATTTCCACAGGGCAATGGCGCTGCCTATGAGTATCGCCCACAGCACGCCGTTAAGAGCACCGATGGCCAGCTCCTTGGTCAGGAGGAACTTTTGGTTAGTGTCGTTGATATGACCCAGGGCCAGACCACGAATAACCAGGGTCAGGGTCTGCGAGCCGGCAACGCCACCCATGGACGGCACTATGCCGTTAAGCACGGCTAAGAAGGGTAAAATACCCAGGGTGGTTTCGAAAAAGCTGGCCACAAAGGCCGCCAACATGGCGGTAAGCAGGTTGACCCCCAACCAGATAGAGCGTCGCTTGGTACTTTTTACAACCGGGGCAAAGGTATCTTCTTCATCGTCAAGACCGGCGAGACTCAACATGCTGTGCTCGGCGCCTTCGCGGATGACGTCAACGATATCATCGATGGTAATACGACCCAGCAGGTGCGCCTGATCATCCACTACCGGGGCTGAGATCCAGTTATGACGTTCGAACAGTTGCGCCACTTCCGACTCGTCCATGGTAATGGGAATGACTTCGCATTCCTCGTCCATCACCTCGCGCACTATGGCATCGGGCATGGTGGTGAGTAGCGAGGTAAGCGGCAGTGAGCCTAAAAAGCAATTGTCTTTGTCGACCACATAGAGTTCATCCGTGCCCTCGGGCAGCTCGCCCTTTAAACGCAGGTAACGCAACACCACATCGATGGATACGTCCGGGCGGATGGTCACGGTATCCGTGTTCATCAAAGCCCCGGCAGAACGCTCCTGATAGGAAAGCGCCGTGGTTGCCCTGTCTCGATCCTGGCTATCCATGGCGTCGATTACGTCTTTATATACGGGCTCCGGCAGGCTTCGTAGTACTTCACCGAGGTCATCGTCGTCCATGTCCTCGGTCGCCGCGGCAATGTGTTCCGGCTCCATGCGCGCAATAATGCTAAGACGCACGTCTTCGGACAGTTCTTCGAGTACGTCACCCTGAACGTCGGGATCGACTAAGGTCCAGAGTTTAGAGCGCGTCTTATGGGGCGATGATTCGAGTAAAAGGGCGGTGTCGCAGGGAGCCGTTTTTGCTAGAAGCCGACGTACATGAACAAATTGACCGCTATTGAGTGCTTCAGTGATCTCTTGAAGTGGTTGGAGCGGGTTTTCTTGTTCAAAGGCTTCAGGCATAGGCATCCCTTATCAAAATATTTCTGCGGATGGATAACGTCCTGATAAGCAGGCACTTACAGGCGCCACATTAGTTTACCTTAACTCCCCTTAAGTTACCAAAGTAAATAACCGCTAGGGCCTGAACCGAGAGTGCTTATTTCGTATTACAGCGTGGTGAATTACTCTTGCTCGTGGAATTTTTCTGCGATGAGCTGGCCAATGGCGGCGAGCGCGCCTTCTTCGTCACTGCCTTCACATACGACTTTAACTTCCTTGCCCTGGCCGCTTTCAAGTAGCAACAAGGCCAGAACACTGTCTGCTTCGGCGCTTTTCTCGCCCTGATAGAGGGTGATCTTGGCGTCGAAGTTCATTGCTAATTGCGCCAGTTGTGAGGCGGCGCGGGCGTGCAATCCTAGCTTGTTTTGAATAACAAAGGTGGCTTCCATCAAGTCTAGCCCTCCTGCTCGCGGTGGCGAATTTTCACGTTAGAGTAGGTGTCCATAAAGCGCTCCCCCAGGGTTTGTGCCAAATAGACGGAGCGGTGCTGACCACCAGTACAGCCGATGGCGATGGTTAAATAACTGCGGTTATTGCGCTCCAAATGGGGTAACCAGGTTTGCACAAAGGTTTGAATTTGCCAGGTAAATTTTTGCACTATGCTGTGGCTGGCCAGGTAGTCTTTAACCGGTTGGTCGAGGCCCGTCAGGGGCTTGAGCTCGGGCTCCCAGTGCGGGTTAGGCAAAAAACGGGCATCGAAGACATAGTCGGCATTTTTTGGGATGCCGTGTTTAAAGCCGAAAGACTCGAAGGTGATCAGTAATTGTTTGTCTTTTTTACCCAGTACCTTTTCGCGGATCATCTCCGCCAACTGGTGCACGCTTAACTCACTGGTATCAATGATAAAGTTGGCATGGGTGATCAACACATCCAGCAACTGCTTTTCTTCACGAATGGCCAGATCCAGGGGCAGGTTTTGCATCGACAGCGGGTGCAGGCGTCGGGTTTCCGAGAAGCGTTTGATCAGGGTTTGCTCGTCACTGTCGAGATAAAACAGGGTCGGTTGCGAGAATTCCGGCAAGTAGCCGAGAATATCGCTAAATTCTTGTTCTTCTTTGGGAAGGTTGCGAACGTCTATGCTGACGGCAATTTTATCGTAGTTGTCGGATACGCTGCGCACCAGGGCGGGCAATAGGTTGACTGGGATGTTATCGACACAATAGTAGCCGAGATCTTCTAACACATGCAGGGCGACGGATTTACCGGAACCAGAGCGCCCACTGACAATAATCAAATCCATTTATCCACACCCCTTGCCGAGCCTTTACGCCGGCATCAAGTTAAACACCCGAGCTATTTGAGCCTATCATCCTGGTTGAACTGCCGAGCTGTTCCGTCGAGCTTTGGGTAACTGCGCCTTAGGCGACCATTAACTGGTAAAGCTCTTGATCACTGGTGACCGCTCTTAACTGCTTACATAGCTGTTTATCTTTAAGTTTATCAGCAATTTTCGCTAAGGTCTTGAGATGTTGTTCACATTGATTGCCTGGTACGAGCAGTGCCACAAAGATATCTACTGGGCGGTTGTCGATGGCATCAAAATTGATCGCTTCACGGTTGGTAACAATAATGGCCACGGTTTGCTCTATGCCATCAAGACGACCATGAGGAATGGCAACCCCTTTCCCTATGCCTGTGCTGCCAAGCTTTTCACGGGCCAGGAGCGAATCCAGTATGGCTTGTTCGCTAAGGTGGGGGATATGCTGGTGCGCTACCTGAGAGAGGTATTCCAACATTCTTTTTTTGCTATTAAAAAGGACCGCAGCTTTGCTGCAGTCCTTGGAAAAAAGTAAATCTAAGCTCATTTTAATGACGAGACAATTTCTCTTTATGTTTGATTACCTGGCGGTCTAATTTATCAATTAAGCCATCGATCGCCGCATACATATCCTGGTGCTCTGCGGTGGCAAACAATTCGCCGCCGTTTACATGAAGTGTTGCTTCTGCTTTTTGTGTGAGTTTCTCAATATCAAGAATGACATGCACATTATTAATATGGTCAAAGTGACGCTCTAGTTTAGCAAATTTACTATTCACATAGTTGCGAAGAGAGTCTGTGATTTCTACATGACGACCGGTAAGATTTAATTGCATAAGCATTTTCCTTCTTGTCTAACGTCTATATCAAGCTTTTACGTTGATTTGACGGTGGAATGGCCAACGATTCACGATATTTTGCAATCGTTCGTCGAGCCACTTTGATTCCTTGCTCTGCTAGTATGTCGGCAATCTTGCTATCGCTTAACGGCTTGGCAGGATTTTCCGCGGCTACTAGCTTTTTGATCAATGCTCGAATCGCGGTGGATGAGCATTCACCTCCATTCTCGGTATTCACATGGCTGGAGAAAAAGTACTTTAACTCAAAGATCCCACGTGGCGTGTGCATGTATTTTTGTGTGGTAACGCGAGAGATTGTTGACTCATGCATTTCCACCATTTCTGCAACGTCATTGAGGACCATAGGTTTCATTGCTTCTTCGCCATGTTCAAAGAATGCCTGTTGTTGCTGAACAATGCAATTAGTTACTTTAAGTAAGGTGTCATTGCGTTGTTCCAGGCTCTTAATAAACCATTTTGCCTCTTGCAAGTGAGAGCGAATAAATTGGCTGTCACTTTGTGATTTGCAGTTGCGACCTAGAGATGCGTAGTGATCGTTCACACGTATCTTTGGCATGCTGTCGGGATTTAACTCCACCTTCCAGCGCCCCTTGACCTTCTTCACCGATACATCCGGGATCACATATTCCGACTCTTCACGCACTATGGTCGCGGCGGGCTTTGGATTCAGGCTGTGTATCAGTGTCATCACCTCTTTCAACTGCGCTTCTTTAAGCTTAGTCTTTTTCATTAAGGTGCGATAGTCACGGTTACCAAGCAAATCAATATAATTACAAACTACCTCTTTCGTCTCGTTAAGCCAAGGGGTTTGAGGTGAAAATTGATTGAGCTGGATCAACAAGCATTCTTGTAGTGAACGGGCGCCAATCCCAATGGGATCAAACATTTGGATGCGCTTTAGCACGGCTTCGATTTCGTCTAGCTCGATCTCTTCTTCCTGCTCATCATGGCTGATACTTTCGAGCAGTTCTTCGGTGCTAAGGGTAAGTAAGCCGTTGTCGTCGATGGCTTCGATAATTGCGGTGGCAATGGCTTCATCGGTGGCGCTAAAGGGCGTCAGTCGCAATTGCCACATCAGATAGTCGTGCAGGGTTTCCGTGGTCTCCCCCTGATAGATGGACTCATCATCTGGCATTGGGGCCGATGAAGCGACCGGGGCGGCGCTGATGTACTCGTCCCAGGATACGTCCATGGGCAGTTCGTCGCTGATCGAGTCATTATTTAGTGCGTCGGAACTTTCAACTTCGTCTTGATTGGTTGCGCTGTGTTCGCTTTGGCTGTCGCTGTCGGCCGCCGAGTTTTTATCGCGCGGCAGGTCGCTGTCGCCGTAATGCTCTTCTTCGATTTCGAGCAAGGGGTTCGCATCAAGTGCTTCTTGAATTTCTTGTTGGAGATCCAAAGTACTGAGCTGCAACAGGCGAATGGCCTGCTGCAATTGTGGGGTCATTGTTAATTGCTGGCCTAAGCGCAGCTGTAATGATTGCCTCATGTACTCTAACAATCCTTTTGTGATTAAAGCCTAAACTGCTCACCTAAATACACATCGCGTACGGTTTGGTCTGCTAATACCTGCTGGGGAGTTCCTGATGCGATCAATTCGCCATGGGAGACGATATAGGCAGTTTCACATACGTCTAATGTTTCGCGCACATTGTGGTCGGTGATAAGGACGCCGATGCCACGGTTGCGGAGGTGTTCAATGATTTTCTTTATATCTAGCACCGAAATGGGGTCAACACCAGCAAAAGGTTCGTCGAGCAGGATAAATTTCGGGTTAGCGGCCAAGGCGCGAGCAATTTCCACGCGTCGGCGTTCGCCGCCGGACAGGGCCATGCCTAATGAGTCGCGAATATGCTGGATGTTAAATTCGTCCAGCAAGCCTTCCAGCTCGCTTTCACGGGCGCTTTTATCAAGCTCCTTGCGCGTTTCCAAAATCGCCATCAGGTTTTGATAGACGGTCAATTTACGGAAAATCGACGACTCCTGTGGCAAATAGCCTATTCCCAAGCGAGCGCGCGAATGCATTGGCAGCAGGGTGATGTCCTGCTCGTCGATACTGATCATGCCCTTGTCGCTCGGCACCAGGCCCACAATCATGTAGAAGGTGGTGGTTTTACCGGCACCGTTAGGGCCAAGCAGACCGACTATGCTGCCGGCTTTGACTTCCAGACCCACGTCCTTGACCACTTCACGGCCCTTATAGCTTTTCGCCAGTTTGCGCGCCTTCAGCGTGGTCATGGTTGTTCCTTCTCTTTCTTTTCGTCGGTTTGTGGCGTTAGTGTGGTTCGCACTCGGGTGCTCGAATCTTTATCTTTTTCGGCACTGATTAGCTGCTTGTTTATATCATAGCTGATC
Organism: Pseudoalteromonas sp. T1lg75; assembly: GCF_002964705.1. Classification (GTDB taxonomy): domain Bacteria; phylum Pseudomonadota; class Gammaproteobacteria; order Enterobacterales; family Alteromonadaceae; genus Pseudoalteromonas. Next base: position 86,376 of record NZ_PQCD01000015.1, read on the forward strand.
GTCTCGGCAACGATCTGTTGGTCGGCCATTGCGATTTTGGCGGTACCCGAGATTTGCAGCATTTGCGTGGCCACGTCGTAGCGAATTTCCTTGGCAGAGGCGGTGATCTGGGTGCCATCGGCCATGGTTTCACTGTAAATAGCTGGATTGCCGGTGGCGATAAGCAGCTGCTTGTTATCACCTAGCTCCGGGCGACGGTGGGCCTCAAGGCGATCCGCCTTGATCTCTCGTTGACCATGAACAATGTGCACATTTTTATCAAAAATAGTGATGTTTTCTTTGATCAGCGCTTGTTGTTTATCGGCGTCGATCTGTACTTCCGTCACCGCGCTTGGTTGCTCTGCCCAGGCATTTACAGCGCCTAGTCCGAATCCCAAACCTATGATTAATGCTTTGAATTTACTGGTCATAATATACCGTTCGCGTATGTTTTATTAGTTCCACTATCTCTGTATTGATATCTGCTTTCAAGCCCTGACCGGTGATCAGTAGATCCGGTCCCCTGAGCTCAACACTTTGTTCCGATTCCATACGTTGGGCATCAATGTCTATTTGGATAGCTGCTGCTTGGACCTTTTCGATCATTGCCCCTGGTATTAAGTTGGTGGCGATGACGTTGTTTTCCAAGATCAAAATATTGTTATTGTAGAGCGTTGCCTCGTCGGCGGTGACACGCCAGCGTTCACCGTCGTTATACAGGGTAAACACAGGTTTTTTGAAGTGGGTAAAACCCAGTTCGTCGAAGAGCTCCATATGTTCAGCATATACGGTGTGGCTTAACGCGCCCTGATCGTTGTAGCTGCTTTGTCGCAGCCCGGTAGCAATGTAATCCGGGATGGCAATGGTGTCGCTGGTACTTTTTACCGTTTTTTCCGATTGCATATAATAGGGCGCCCACAGCCAGGCCATGAGCGCAATAAAAACGATGGATATCAGCACCCGCGCCATGTTCATGAGCTAGTGCCCTCGGTGCCCAGGCTACCGCCCTTGGCCAGTATCAGCAGGTCGGTGAGTTCGCGTACCGCACCAAAGCCGCCTGGCAGCATAGTGGTGTAATGGGCAACACGTTTCACCAAAGGGTGCGCGTCATTCACGGCCACGGCAAAACCCACCTTTTCCATTACCGGCAAATCCGGACCATCATCGCCGATATAAGCGACCTGTTCGTCATTCAGATTGAGGGTTTGCTTGAGTTCGGCGTAGGCGTCGAGTTTATGTTCACGGCCCTGATAGATATAAGGGACGCCCAGGCTTTCCATACGGGTTTGCACTATCTGAGACTGGCGTCCGGTGATCACCGCGACTTGGGTGCCGCTATTCAACAAGGCCTTAATGCCAAAGCCGTCTTTGGTGTTGAAGGCTTTGAGCTCTTCACCCTGATTGCCGAGATAGATGCGACCGTCGGAAAACACCCCGTCGATATCACAGATCAGTAACTTGACCGCTTGCGCTCGTTGCCAGGCATCCTGATCGATGGGCTGATACAAATCGGAAAATTGCATTAGATCACTCCCGCTCGTAGTAGGTCTTGCATATTCAGGGCGCCTACCGGGCGACGGGCCTGATCGATGACGATAAGGCCGTTGATACGCTTTTGCTCCATGATATTAAGCGCCTCGGCGGCCAGTATATTGGCGTTGGCCGTGGTGCAGTTCGGTGTCATCACCTCGAGCAGGGCGGTGTTATGAATGTCGATGCGTTGCTCCAGCACGCGGCGCAGGTCGCCATCGGTAAACAATCCAACCAGTTGTTGGTCGTCATTGATCACCGCGGTCATACCCAGACCTTTACTGGAAATTTCCAATAAGGCTTCTCTTATGCTTTGTGATTGGTGCGAGCGAGGCACGCTATCGCCGCTGTGCATCACGTCGTTGAGCGTCAGCAATAAACGTTTGCCTAGACTGCCGCCGGGATGAGACAGGGCAAAATCATCGGCGGTAAAGCCTTTGGCTTCGAGCAGGGCGACGGCGATGGCATCGCCCATGGCCAAGGTTGCCGTGGTACTAGCGGTAGGGGCCAGGCCCAAGGGACAGGCTTCCTGAGAAACGCCGATACAGATATGCAGATCCGCTAAAGTGGCCATACTGGACTGGGGATTGCCGGTCATTGCCACCAAGGCGGCGCCAATGCGTTTAATCACCGGGATAATACTGACAATTTCATGGGTCTCGCCGGAATTCGAGATCAACAAGACCACATCCTGTGCCGTGATCATGCCCAAATCGCCATGACTGGCCTCTCCCGGGTGCACAAAAAAGGCCGGGGTGCCGGTGCTGGCCAGGGTCGCGGCAATCTTGTTTCCTATATGACCGGATTTACCCATGCCGACAACGATAATGCGTCCGGCGCAGGCTTTCATCAGTTCACAGGCCTGAATAAACTGCTCGTCTAAATGCTGTAGCTGCTCTTTAAGACCAAGAACTTCGGTCTCTATCACCCGTTGGGCGGAAGCGATGTAGCTTTGTGTCATATACGCTTACTCTATGCTATCTGACTAAAAATATATCCTTGGTAGGCAAAAAATGCGACCAGCAACATGCCTCCTTCTAACCTGTTGATGCGTCGGGCACCACGAAAGTTCAAACTCATAGCGATTAACACTAGGGTCGCGGCGATCATTACCAGGGCGTCGCGGTTGGCCGCAGCAGGGTCAATGACCGCAGGGTTGAGAATACCGGCGATGGAAAGCACGGCAAGGATATTGAATAGGTTTGAACCGACGATATTACCCAGCGCCAGGTCGTCTTCGTTTTTCAACACCCCGGCCACGCAGGCGGCCAGTTCGGGCAAGCTGGTGCCAATGGCGATAATGGTGAGGCCGATTACCAGGTCACTCAGGCCAAAATATTGGGCAATTTCCACCGCCGATGAAACGATAAAATGGGAGCTGAGCGGCAGTAAGATTATGCCGACGACCAGCCATAGGGCGGCGTTTTTGGTGCTTACGCCTTTCGGGATTTCATCGCAGGCTTCGCTGACAAAGGGGTCTTCCTGAGCGTTTTTTTGCTGGCGTGAAATGACGATAAGAAAGGCGATAAAGGCGACAAAACCCACCAATAACAACCAACCTTCGAGCCCAGAAAAATAATTGTCGGTAAACATGTACCAAGCGACGAGGGACACCACCAACACCAGGGGCATTTCACGTTTAAGGGTCACCGAGGACACGGAAAGGGGTCGCAATAAGGCGGTAATACCCAGCACCAGGAGAATATTGGTAATGTTTGAGCCCACTGCATTGCCGACCGCAGTATCTGTTTTATCGGCCATCGCTGCCGATGCTGACACCATCATTTCCGGGGCCGATGAGCCCATGGCGACTACGGTTAAACCTATGATTAAAGCGGGTACGCCAAGGTTACGCGCCAAGGCCGCGGCGCCAAAGACAAAGCGGTCGGCACTCCAAACGAGGGCGACAAAACCGGCGACGAGAATGGCAAAAGAAGTGAGCATGAGTGCAAAGCCAATGAGTTAGAAAAAATACTGGCGCAAATAGTAACAAAAGCCGTTGTAATTGTGTAAAAAAACGCACGTAAATTGTCGCTATTACAGCTTTGTTGAATGATCTTACAAATTTTTACAGATTCTTTTTTCCCTCGGCGCAAAAAAACTTTAAAATGCCGGGTCACATGATAGAAAAATAGTGGGAGAGCGACTTGTCGCAACCAATCGTTGAAATCAAGGATGTTACCTTCAAACGCGCGGAGCGCGTTATCTATCAGAATATGAGCCTAAACATCCCCAAGGGGAAAATCACCGCCATCATGGGGCCCAGCGGCATAGGTAAAACCACCTTGCTGCGACTGATCGGCGGTCAGCTCAAGCCAAATAGTGGCGATATTCTCTTTCAAGGTCAAAGCATTCCCAGCATGAATCGTGCGGCTCTCTACAAGGCGCGCACAAAAATGAGTATGCTGTTCCAAAGTGGCGCCTTATTTACCGATATGTCGGTGTACGACAACATCGCTTTTCCGCTGCGCGAGCATACCCAACTAAGTGAAGAATTAATCCGTCTTATCGTCCTGATGAAGCTGCAAGCCGTGGGTTTGCGTGGTGCTAAAGACTTGATGCCGGCCGAGCTTTCGGGTGGTATGGCTCGTCGTGCCGCACTGGCGCGTGCCATCGCCCTGGACCCGGAATTTATCATGTACGACGAGCCCTTTGCCGGGCAAGACCCTATCTCCATGGGGGTCTTGGTGAAATTGATTAAGTCGCTCAATAACGTGCTGGGCCTGTCTTCTTTGATCGTAACCCATGATGTGCCCGAGGTGATGAGCATCGCCGATCACGTGATTATCATCGCCGAAAAAGGCGTGATCGGTGAGGGCAGTCCGGACGAGCTACGAAAGCATGAATCGCCCTTGGTACAACAGTTTTTACAGGGCTTGTCCGATGGCCCTGTGCCATTTCATTTTGATGCTCAGCCTTATGAGCAGGAGTTATTGTCATAATGTCAGCTTTGCTCGAATTTTGGCAGCGCCTGGGGCATAAAACGCTAAGCCGCTTCGCCTCCATGGGTCGCGCTACTTATATGCTGTTGGGCGCCTTGTTGAGTATGCCCAATTTTCGCAAGGGCACACCGCTGTTGATCCGCCAGCTTTACATGGTGGGTTTTTTATCCCTGATTATTATTGTTGTATCCGGTTTGTTTATCGGCATGGTGCTGGCGCTACAGGGCCATAACGTGCTGGTCGATTATGGTGCCGAGGACAGTTTGGGGCCGCTAGTGGCACTGAGCTTACTGCGTGAATTGGGTCCTGTGGTAACGGCCTTATTATTTGCCGGGCGCGCAGGCAGCGCGCTGACCGCAGAAATTGGCTTAATGAAGGCCACCGAACAGCTTACCAGTTTGGAAATGATGGCAGTGGACCCATTAAAGCGGATTATTGCGCCGCGCTTTTGGGCAGGCATGATCAGCATGCCCGCGCTGGCACTCATCTTCTCTGCGGTGGCCATCCTTGGCGCGCACCTGGTCGGCGTTGATTGGCTTGGTGTTGACCGCGGTAGTTTCTGGTCAATCATGCAAGCCCAGGTTTCGTTTGAGAAAGACATACTCAACGGCATCATTAAAAGCTGTGTATTTGCCTTGTTGGTTACCTGGATAGCCTTGTACAAGGGTTATGACTGCGTACCTACTTCGGAAGGGATCAGCAAAGCGACAACGGAAACCGTTGTCCATTCTTCACTGGCCGTGCTTGGCTTCGATTTTATTTTGACCGCCGTGATGTTTGGCGGCTAAAGGATTAACACCATGAATTCGAGAAAAATTGAAATTTTGGTCGGCTTATTTGTCTCTCTGGGCGTTGCCGCGTTGGTTATGTTGGCACTGAAAGTGGCCAATGCAGGTCTAACCGGCAGTAATGGCACTTATTCATTGCAGGCTAAGTTTGAAAATATAGGATCACTAAAAACCCGTGCACCGATCAAGGTGGGTGGGGTAGTCATTGGCCGTGTTGAAACAATCCAGGTACATCCGAGTGAGTTTGTACCCGTGGTCTATATGGCCATAGACAAAGCCTATGAATGTAAGTTCTCTGATGCCACTTCGGTATCGATTCTTACATCGGGAATTTTAGGTGAGCAATATTTGGGTCTTAACCCGGTGATTGCCAGCAATCAGGCGCAACAAACCTGTTTGGGTAATGCCGTGGCTGAGTCCCAACAAGATGATGAGTTATCGATTGATGCCATCTTTGGAGTGCAGTCAAAAGCGTTAAAGGACGGCGATATGATCACCGATACCAAGTCGGCCTTGGTATTGGAAGAACTAATCGGCCAATTTCTATTCAATCAAGGTAGCGAGTAGTAGTTATGGATAAGGTTTTTAGTTTCTTAGCAGGGTTGTTTTTACTGCTTGCGCCCCAGGTGCAGGCGATGGAAATCGATTTAAGCGACCCTTATATCATGGTGCGCCAGGTTGCGGATAAAACCTTTAAGCGTATTGAGCATGACCAAAGCAAGATTGCCGCCGATAAAGAATACCTTAAGGTGATCGTGGAGGAAGAGCTGCTTCCTTACATCGACTATAAGTATGCTTCTTACCGTGTGTTGGCAAGCTATATCCAAAAAGCCCGTAATATCGAAGATCCGCAAGAGAAAAAGCAGGCCATCGAAAATATTAAGCGCTTTATGGACGTGTTCAGGGATTACCTGGTGACCACCTATGCCGGTGTGTTTACTCAATACACCAACCAAACCGTGGAATTCGATACGGCTAAGGAGTTTGGCGACAATTCGGTGGTGGTGGTGAAAACCACGATTAAAGACCCAGGTAAGCCAGACATTGATATTGGCTTCAAAGTGCGTAAGGATAATAGCAATCAATGGCGCGCTTATGACATGATAGCCGAAGGCATTAGCTTGCTTGATGCTAAACAAAGTGAGCTACATGGCATTTTGCGTCAGGAAGGCATTGAACATGTCATTGATTTACTAGAGAAGAAAAGTAAACTGCCAGTTCAGTTTCGTGGTGAAGGTGGCGATGAGTAGCCTGACCTTATCACAACAAAGTGATGACCAATTTACACTCAGCGGTGAATTAACCCGTTATAGTGTTGCCGATAAAACCTTGGTACAGCAACTGCTCACCAGTAGCAGTGCAACGGTGGCACTGGATTTAAACGACGTGAGTCACGTTGATACCGCTGGGTTGGCCTGGTTGTTAGACAGCTTGTCGCAACTTCATAAGCAAGGTAAAGAGTTGCGATTGCAGCATATCCCTGAACAATTGCAAAAGTTGATGCAGTTGGGTCAGGTCGACAATATATTTGAGTGAGAGTAATGCAAAGCAGTCAAGTTGAAGCTTTATTGAAAGAAGAGCTAGGGCTCGAAGAAGTAATCGTTAAAGTTGAAGGTACCCACTATCAGGTGATTGCCGTGGGTGACTGCTTTGACGGGTTAACCCCGGTCAAAAAACAGCAGTTAGTGTATAAGCCGCTGATGGAACAAATCTCAGACGGTACCATCCACGCTGTTTCTATTCGTGCCTTTACGCCGGATCAATGGCAGCGCGAACGCAAATTTATCCTACCGCAATAACGGGCTTAGCAATGGACCATTTTATTATTCAAGGTGGCACGCCGTTAAGCGGTGAGGTGACCATTTCCGGGGCGAAGAATGCCGCCCTGCCGATTCTTTTTGCGGCCCTGTTAGCGGACTCCAAAAGCTGTTTTAGCAATGTCCCTAAATTACGCGATATCAATACCACCGAAGCCCTGCTTAAAGAGCTGGGTGCCGAGGTGTATTGGCAAGACGATAATCTGATTGTCGACGGTGGCACTGTTGACAACATCTTGGCGCCGTATGAACTGGTAAAACAGATGCGAGCTTCGGTATTGGCGCTAGGCCCCTTATTGGCCCGTTTTGGCAAAGCTCAAGTGTCTTTGCCCGGCGGTTGTGCCATCGGTGCCCGCCCCGTCGATATCCATATTCAAGGCATGCGCCGCATGGGTGCGCAGATTGAGGTGGAAAATGGCTATATTCACGCCCAGGTAGACGGTCGCCTAAAAGGGGCGGAAATCTTTATGGACACCGTGAGCGTTGGAGCTACGGAAAACCTGCTGATGGCGGCAACTCTGGCGGAAGGTAAAACGGTATTGGAAAATGCCGCCCGAGAACCCGAAATCAGTGATCTGGCAAAATACCTTAACAACATGGGTGCTAAGATCAGCGGTGCCGGCACCAGCCGCATCGAGATTGAAGGGGTTGAGCGTCTAGGCGGTTGTGAACATGCCATCTTGCCCGATCGCATCGAAACCGGCACCTTCTTGGTGGCTGCGGCCATGGCTAAAGGCGATATCCTGTGTAAGAACACGGATTACATGAGCCTAGAGCCGGTCATTGAAAAGTTACGCGAAGCCAATGCTCATATAGAGGTCACAGAGAATACAATTTATCTGGATATGCGCGATCGCGAATTGAAAGCGGTAAACATTAAAACCTTGCCGCATCCGGGTTTCCCGACCGATATGCAGGCCCAGTTCACCGCTTTGAACGTGGTTGCTAAGGGCAGCGCTACCATCACGGAAACTATCTTTGAAAACCGCTTTATGCATGTGCCTGAGTTACAGCGTATGGGCGCTGACATTCGTCTTGAGGGCAATACCGCTATTTGTGGCGATACCCCTAAGTTGAGTGGTGCACGGGTGATGGCCACGGATCTACGCGCCTCGGCCAGTTTGATCCTGACCGGCATCATTGCCGAAGGGGAAACCCGAGTCGACCGCATCTATCACGTTGATAGAGGCTATGAGCATATCGAAGACAAGCTTACTGCGTTAGGCGCCAACATCAAGCGCGTAAGCGAGTAACAGTAAGACAATAAAAAAAGCTGCCAGATGGCAGCTTTTTTTATATCAATAGCATTAGATGCGTGGCTATTACATGCGCGTTTCGAGCTCGGCCACGGTAACCGTAAGCTTATGTAGCTCGCCATCACGGTAGAGCTCAACCTCAAGCTCGGTGCCCGGGTTGGTATTGGCGATACGCTCCAGGCTTTGCTGGATATTACTGACCGAGTGACCGCCCATACGAATCACGATATCGTCTTCCTGTATACCCGCCTGCCAAGCTGGCCCTAAGGGGTCGAGCTTATTAATGCGCATACCGGCGATGGCCATTTTATTATTGGTAACGTCGCGCCCTTGTTTATCGACGGCGGTCACATCCATGCCCATATAACCGCGCACCACGCGGCCATAGCGGATCAGCTTGTCCATTACATCCTTGGCCAAGGAATAGGGCACCGCAAAAAAGATACCTTGAATATCCAGGTTACTGCGGGTCTTAAACTGGGCCGAGGTAATACCGACCAGATCGCCATGGGAGTTAACCAAGGCGCCGCCGGAGTTGCCGACATTAATGGCGGCGTCCATCTGCAAGAGACTGGAGTGCGAGCTGTCGGTGAGGCGTTGCTTACCCGTGGCACTGATGATGCCCTGGGTAATGGTCTGCCCTAGGTTTAGTGGATTACCTATGGCCAGGACCACATCGCCTACCTGGGGTGAAAAGGCTTCATCGATGGGAATGGTGGGCAGGTTTTGTGCTTTTATTTTTAATAAGGCCAGATCGGTGACGGTATCGAAACCCACCAGTTGTACATCACTAAAGTGGCGGCCATCGCTTAGCATCACCATGATCACATCGGCGCTGTTGATAACGTGATAGTTGGTAAGAATATAGCCATCGGTGCTCATCAATACACCAGAACCAATTTCCGACACCGTGCTTTGCTGTTGCATATAGCGTGGCTGGGTGGAAATACGTTCGGAATACACAGTGACCACGGCGGGAGCCGCGCGCTTTACGGCGGTGGCATAGCTCATATGCGAGCCGCTAAAGCCGTCGCTTGCCAACAGCGGCAGTAGGGCATCCCGTAGCGAGGGGGTAGCCAACACCATAATAAAGGCGAGCCCCAAACCGCTTAGCAGCGGCACGAGCACAAATCTGATTTGTTTTAGCACGTAATTAATAATTATTATTAGTTAGTTGAATTAACAATGATGGCACAGAAGTAACAACAGCGGCAAGGGCGCCGCTGTTGAATTGTGATATGTAGAGACCGTACTTATTGTATTGGTGCGAAGAAGGTGCTGTTACCGCGCCGCACCACGAGGACGATATTGCCGCGGATCTCGGCAATGGTACTGCTTAACTCGCGCACCGTTTCCACGCGCTGACGATTCACCTGGGTGATGACATCCCCTTCCTCTAAGCCGATACGGGCGGCTACCGAGCGGGGGTCGACGCTGTTGACTATCACGCCTTTAACGCCGTTACGTTTGCCGGACTCGAGCTCGGCACCGGCCAGGGCCGGGTGCACTTCCGCCGCTTCTTTGGCAATATCACCGGCGGCGGCCAGGGTGACCTCCACCTCGATTTCATCGCCATCACGATAGAGGCCGATTTCCACTTCTTTACCTTCACCCAGGGTTGCAATCTTGCCCTGTAACTCCTGGAAGCTGCGAATATCATTGCCGTTTACGCTGATGATCACGTCGCCGGCCTTAATGCCTGCTTTTTCTGCTGCCGAGTCTTCGACCACGCGTTCCACCATGGCACCGCGCTTCACATCCAGGTCCAGTGCTTCGGCGTAACCGGCATCCAGCGTGCGTCCGGAGATCCCCAGTGAGCCACGGCGTACCTGGCCAAACTCAATAATTTGATCGACCAGATTTTTCATCATGTTCGAGGGAATGGCAAAGCCGATGCCCACGTTGCCGCCTGAGGCACCGAGGATGGCGGTGTTGATGCCGATCAGCTCACCCTTAAGGTTCACCAGGGCACCACCTGAGTTACCCTGGTTGATGGCGGCATCGGTTTGAATAAAGTCTTCGTACCCTTCGATATTAAGACCACTGCGGCCCAGGGCGCTGACGATACCCGAGGTGACCGTATGGCTCAAACCAAATGGGTTACCTATGGCCACGGAGAAGTCGCCGACGCGTAATTTGTCTGAGTCGGCCAGTTTAATTTCGGTCAGGTCTTTGCCCTCAATTTGCAAGAGGGCAATATCCGACTCCTTATCGGCCCCGATCAATTTGGCGGCAAACTCGCGACCATCTTCTAAGGTCACCAGCATTTCTTCGGCATCGTCAATAACATGGTTGTTGGTGACGATATAACCGTCGTCGGCATCGATAATTACGCCCGAGCCTAAGCCACTAAAGGGGCGCTTTTGTGAGCGGGGCTGCGGGCGGCCGAAGAAAAAGTCGAATGGGTCGACACGACCACGAACTTCCTTGGAGCCGGAGACACGAATACTGACAACACCCGGTGTGACACGCTCCAGCATGGGTGCTAGGGTGGGGAGTTGTTGGCCATCAACGGCGACGGGTAATTTTGCCTCGGCAAGACCGGGCTGCATAAAGAGGGTGGCCGATAAAATTGCGGCGCTAAGAACGGATAACTTCATTTTCATAGTATAGACAAACTCCAAAAGAGAGGGCTGCGGGGCAGCCCGGTACCTATAAAGCTATTTTCTATACTGACTATGGGGACGCTGATTTAGTTCCTCAAGGGTAGAACGACTGCTTAATTATCAAGCAGATTGTCTTTGTTCAGTGTCTTTTTTCTCGCCTCGAAACAGTCCGGATTCACCGGCGGCATAGTCGGTTGGTTGACTGTCGTGAACTATGTTGCTTGAATGGCGCTCGGGGCGTTGACTCAAGGACGCCTGCAACTGCTCCGTGGTTTCTTTGGAGAAAAACGGCTGACTATCATCCAGGTCTTTTTTGCTCAGCAATAAATGATCGCTTTGCTGTACATGGTGAGCTAACTGCTCATAGTTGTCTTTAAGCTTATTGATCAGTTTGTTGGTGCTGTCTAGGTGATCGGCAACATCCTGGCGATATTGCTCCAGCTCACTTTGTGCTTTTTCAGCTTGTTGTTCCAATTCTTCCTGTTTAAAGCGTTTTTTTGTAAACCAGCCGCCAACAAAGAAGCTGCCTGCGGCGATAATGATTACCACCCCTATCCAAGTGATTGTGGACATAGATTTCCCCTTATGAAAACTTTCCTAGCCAAATATACGCTTTGTTATGAGCCGTGTTAAGATAGCGCGAAAATTTACCTCTTTGTACGCCGTTACTATCATGACACCTTGGCAAAAATACCAACAAGACTTACAGCGTGACGACTTTCTCTATGATGCCGCTCAGGAAAATGCCGTAAGGCACCTGCAAAGGCTGTTCGATGATATGGTCGCGCAACCGTCAAAGCCGGCCGGTTTATTCGCAAGACTCTTCTCCAAGGATAGCACGAAGACCATTAAAGGGCTTTATTTTTGGGGTGGCGTTGGCCGTGGTAAGACCTACCTGGTAGATACCTTTTATGAAGCCTTGCCCACGGAACGCAAAATGCGCGTGCACTTTCACCGCTTTATGCACAGGGTTCATCATGAATTAAACAATTACAAGAGGTTAAGAATCCTCTTTTGGTGGTGGCCGATAAGCTTAAAAGCGAAACGGATATCATTTGTTTTGATGAATTTTTCGTCCAGGATATTACCGATGCCATGCTTTTGGGGGGCTTAATGGAGGCCTTATTCGAACGCGGTATCATCTTGGTGGCGACATCGAATATTGTCCCCGACGACTTGTATAAAAACGGTCTACAACGAGCGCGTTTCCTGCCCGCCATTGAGTTGGTAAAAGCCAATACCGAGGTGGTAAACGTTGATTCTGGGGTCGATTACCGTTTGCGTACCCTGGAACAGGCGGAGATTTTTCACAGCCCCTTGGACGAACAGGCGGATAAAAACCTCTTTGCTTATTTTGAGCAGCTGTCGCCGGAACCCGGACGCGCCGATGAAGAAATCGAAATCGAAGGGCGGATGATACGCACCCGCATGGTCAGTGACTGTATCGTGATGTTTGATTTTGAACAGTTGTGCGAGAGCGCACGTTCACAAGTCGATTACATGGAGATCTCGCGCTTGTATAACACGGTGCTATTGGCTAATGTGAAGCAGATGGGCCAGCATAATGACGATGCGGCGCGCCGCTTTATCGCCCTGGTCGATGAATTTTATGAGCGCAACGTCACCTTGATCATCTCCGCAGAGGCGCCCATCGAGCAGCTATACAGCGATGGGCGACTGAACTTTGAGTTCAAACGTTGCATTAGCCGCTTGCAGGAAATGCAGTCGCACGAATACCTAAAACGCCCTCATTTGGCCTGATCTCGGCGGCGTGTTATGTCGCCGCTACCTTTCGCCTAGAAAGCGCACAAAAAAACAGCGAAGCAGTGGTAATCCTTAAGGTGCTCTGGTATACTCCCGCGCCTACCACTTGCCGTTCTACCTCGGTATGTTTAGCCACTACTGAGGGTTAAGTCTTAAACTCGAAGGGGTTGAAGCACATTTAATAGAGCAGCAGAAAGATTTCTGCTTGTGGTTTTATAATTGTAAACATTGGATTTTTATAAATGAAAACGTTTGTTGCTAAGCCAGAATCAGTAAAACGTGACTGGTACGTAGTTGACGCTGAAGGTAAAACTTTAGGTCGTATCGCTACTGAGATCGCTCGTCGCCTGCGCGGTAAGCATAAAGCTGAGTATACTCCTCACGTCGATACTGGTGATTACATCATCGTTATCAACGCGGAAAAAGTAACCGTAACTGGTAACAAGACTCAAGACAAAATGTACTACGCACACACTGGCTTCCCAGGTGGCCTTAAGTCTATCAACTTCGAGAAACTTCAAGCTAAAAAGCCTGAAATGATCATCGAAAAAGCTGTTAAAGGCATGCTTCCACGCGGTCCTCTTGGCCGTGCAATGTACCGTAAGCTTAAAGTTTACGCAGGTACCGAGCATAACCACGCTGCACAACAGCCTCAGGTTCTAGACATTTAAGGAGCACTAACTCATGGCAAATCAATACTACGGTACAGGTCGTCGTAAAAGTTCAAGTGCTCGCGTTTTCTTACGCCCAGGCACTGGCAACATCGTAATCAATCAACGTTCTATCGAAGAATATTTCGGTCGTGAAACTTCTCGCATGGTTGTTCGTCAGCCTCTAGAGCTAGTTGAAATGATTGAAAAGTTTGACCTTTACATCACTGTTGAAGGTGGTGGTACTACTGGTCAAGCTGGTGCTATCCGTCACGGTATCACTCGTGCGCTTATGGAGTTCGATGAGTCACTTCGTCCTACTCTACGTAAAGCTGGCTTTGTTACTCGCGACGCTCGTAAAGTTGAGCGTAAGAAAGTGGGTCTTAAGAAAGCACGTAAGAAAACACAGTTCTCGAAGCGTTAATTTATTACGTATCCAGAATTACAAAACCCGGCTTTGCCTTTGGCAAACCGGGTTTTTTATTGCCTGTGGTAGGCTAAGGGACAACTTCATTCGCGTCCCCCGCGAATATTTCATAAATTCCCCGATTTAATGCAAATCTAGCCGATAATCTTGAGAAAATTTTGCTACAATTGCCGGGCAAATAAACTAATGAAGTGATTTTAAACTACTTTGCTGACTGGACCTTGATCTTTATCAGCGTCGGTGGCGAGTGTTTGCGATAACATAAACGGCACTGCTTGATAATCGAATACGCTTTTTAACCCTGACTCAGTCGCTGAGTGGGTGCTTATTCGACTGTGAAACAGTGAATAACCTTGTTTTAATCAAGGCTTTTATTTATGATCGCTTCTATTTTGTAACTTCAAAAATTAACCTGCTGTAACTGATGTTCTCAATATAGCAAGTGTTGAGAATCATAGTGGAGATAAGTGGATGAGCAATGCGCCTGTAGACAACAGCCGACGCCGCTTTTTGACCATTGCTACCTCTGTTGTAGGTGGTGTGGGTGCGGTTGGAGCTGCTGTTCCTTTTATTGCGTCTTGGAACCCTAGTGAAAGAGCTAAATCTGCGGGTGCCCCCGTAGAAGTGGATATTTCTAAGCTAGAGCCAGGACAACTAATCCGTGTTGAATGGCGAGGAAAACCTGTTTGGGTTATCTCGCGTACGCCGGAAATGCTAGAACAACTAAAAGCACACGAAGACAAACTTCGTGATCCTCAGTCTGTAGAACCGCAACAGCCTGAGTTTGCTAAGAACGAATTCCGTTCCATCAAAGAAACTATCTTTGTGGCAGTGGGTATTTGTACTCACCTGGGTTGTTCTCCTAGCTTCCTACAAGGTGGCTTTGGTGAGAAAGTGGAAGGCACAGACGATGGTTTCTTCTGTCCATGTCATGGTTCTAAATTTGATATGGCCGGTCGTGTATTCCAGTCGGTTCCAGCTCCGCTAAACCTAGAGATCCCTCCTTATTACTTCATTGATGACACTACTATTCTAGTTGGTGGTGAGAAAGGCGAAGGGGCAGCATAATGTTTGGCAATATTATCAACTGGATTGATGAACGTATTCCCATGACGCGCGTCTGGAATATGCACATCGCACAATATCCCGCACCGAAAAACTTTAACTTCTGGTACTTCTTTGGCTCGCTAGCCATGCTAGTACTAGTAAACCAGATCGTTACTGGTATCTGGCTAACCATGAACTTCGTTCCTTCAGCCGAAGGTGCGTTTGCTTCCGTTGAATACATCATGCGTGACGTAGAATACGGTTGGTTGCTGCGTTATCTCCACTCTACTGGCGCCTCGGCGTTCTTCGTAGTGGTTTATTTGCACATGTTCCGTGGCATGATCTACGGTTCATACCAGAAGCCGCGTGAGTTACTGTGGCTATTCGGTATGTTTATCTTCCTTGCACTAATGGCCGAAGCCTTCATGGGTTATCTGCTTCCTTGGGGTCAGATGTCATTCTGGGGTGCACAGGTAATTATCTCACTATTTGGTGCGATTCCGGTGATCGGTGATGACCTAACACTGTGGATCCGTGGTGACTACGTAATCTCGGGTGCGACGCTTAACCGCTTCTTCGCCCTACACGTAATCGCGCTACCACTTGTACTTGTTATCCTAGTGTTCTTACACATTGTTGCGCTGCACGAAGTGGGTTCAAACAACCCAGACGGTGTTGAAATCAAGCGTAAGAAAGGTACGGTTGCCGAAGAAGACAAGCCTAAATTCAAGTTCCACGAATATTACACCAACAAGAAAGACATTGTTGATGCGATTCCTTTCCACCCGTATTACACGGTGAAAGATATCGTTGGTGTGGTTGGCTTCTTAATCCTGTTTTGTTACGTGGTGTTCTTCGCGCCGGCGATGGGTGGTTTCTTCCTTGAAGCGCCTAACTTCGAAGCGGCTAACCCACTGAAGACGCCTGAGCACATCTTCCCGGTTTGGTACTTCACGCCTTTCTATGCGATTCTGCGTGCGATTCCAGACAAGCTGATGGGTGTAATCGCCATGGGTGCGTCAATTGTAGTGCTAGCGCTTCTACCTTGGATTGACCGTGGTAAGGTTCGCTCTATTCGCTACCGTTGTGGTTTCCACAAGCTGAACATCGCTCAGTTCGTTGTAACCTTCGTTATCCTTGGTTGGGTAGGTGCTACGCCACAAACTGACTTCAAAACGATTTTGTCGCAGATTTGTACAGTTACTTACTTTATGTTCTTCGTGCTACTGTTCTTCTACTCTAAGAACGAGAAGACTAAGCCATTGCCAGAGAGGTTGACGAAGTGATGAAAAAACTAGTTATCGGTTTATTCGCATTGCTGCCAACACTATCAATGGCAGCGGGTCCTGCGATGCCTTTGCAAGAAGCAAACATCGACCTAACGGACCAAGCATCATTACAACGCGGTGCTAAGCTATTTATGAACTACTGCCTTGGTTGTCACCAGATGCAGTACCAGCGTTATGAGCGTACTTTCCGCGATATCGGTATTCCTACCGATATCGGCCAGGAATCGCTTATTTTCGATGGTTCGAAAGTAGGTAGCCATATCAAGAACGCGATGGATAAAGATGACGCAGCCAAATGGTTTGGTGCTGCGCCACCGGATTTAACACTGATTTCACGTGTTAAATCACCTGACTACATCTACACGTACTTAAAGTCGTTCTATAAAGATGAGTCACGTCCATTTGGCGTAAACAACATCGTGTTCCCTTCAGTAGGTATGCCACACGTTCTGCAAGAGCTTCAGGGCCTACCAACGCCGGTTGTTGAAGAAGTAGAAGAACATGGTAAAACAGTAACGAAAGTGGTTGCGACCGAAACCGATGGTAGCGGTGAAATGAGCGTTGACGAGTACGACCAAGCTGCTCGTGACCTTGCTAATTTCATGGCCTACGTCGGTGAGCCTTCGCGATTAGATTCAGAGTCATTAGGTATCAAGGTAATTGGTTTCCTAATCATCCTCTTTATCTTTGCTTTCTTACTGAAGAAAGAATACTGGCGTGATGTTCATTAATTAGAATAATCAACCAGTTAACTCAATAGGGGCGCATGCCCCTATTGCCGTTTAAAGTCATTGCTGTGAATTTAGCCAGGCTAGGCACAAAGATGACGCAAAAAGTATGTTGTACTTTGTGATTTTTTAATGGAGGTAGGCATGGCCGTTGCTGCCAATAAACGCCCTGTAATGACGCTGTTTTCCGGCGCGAATTGTATGTACAGCCATCAAGTTCGTATTGTTTTGGCTGAAAAAGGGGTGAGCGTGGATATCCATTTGGCGGAGAAAGATAACCTGCCAGAAGCATTACACGAAATTAACCCATACGGTACAGTTCCTACTTTGATCGATCGTGAGCTAGGTCTATACCAGGCTAACATCATCATGGAATATTTGGATGAGCGCTTCCCGCACCCTCCATTAATGCCTGTATACCCTGTTATGCGTGGCCGTAGCCGCTTAATGATGCACCGCATTGAAACCGACTGGTATTCGCTAGCCGCGAAGATCATGGCCGGTGGTAGCGATGCCGAGCAAGCGCGCAAAGAGTTGACCGAAGCATTATTAGCGGTAGCACCTATTTTCAATGAAGCACCATACTTTATGAGCGAAGAGTTCAGTCTAGTAGACTGCTACCTGGCGCCACTATTATGGCGTTTACCTGAGCTGGGTATTGAGCTCGGTGGTGCCGGCAGTAAAGAGCTGAAAGAGTACATGATTCGCTTGTTCGAGCGTGAATCGTTCCAAGCATCATTGACTGAAGCAGAACGTGAGATTCGTCTCTAATGACACCTAACAGACCTTATCTGCTACGTGCCTTTTACGATTGGATAGTCGACAACCAGTGCACACCGCACCTGGTTGTTGATGCCGAGTTCGCTCAGGTGCAAGTGCCGACCCAATTTGTT
The DNA here is from genome assembly GCF_002964705.1 of Pseudoalteromonas sp. T1lg75. Classification (GTDB taxonomy): domain Bacteria; phylum Pseudomonadota; class Gammaproteobacteria; order Enterobacterales; family Alteromonadaceae; genus Pseudoalteromonas. The sequence continues at coordinate 104,092 of NZ_PQCD01000015.1, forward strand.
CAAGATGGGCAAATTGTGTTGAACATTAGCCCGAGCGCCGTAACGCAATTTTCCATGGATAACCGAGCCTTGACCTTCAACGCTCGCTTTGGTGGTCAGCCCATGCAGGTCTATGTGCCCATGGGAGCAGTGTTGGCCATCTATGCCCGTGAAAATGGCGAAGGCACCGTATTTACTCAAGAAGAGTTATACGAGGAGCAGGATCGTTCTGATGAGGCAGTACAATCAACTGCCGAGTCTGAGCCGCAGCAACCGCAGGCCGGGCTCGAGGCAATTGACAATCCAAACCCACACGCAAGCCGTGATAACAGTCAGGAAGACGGCAAAGGCAAAAAAGCGAATCACTTAAAAGTGATTAAGTAGCCTGATCATCAGCGGCAAAAATAACGATCCATGGTCAGCCCGGCACACCGCCTAAGACTATGGATTGCTATTTAACTGACCGACCGCCCACTGTGATTATTTGCAGTATTATGCTTGAAAACAGGCATAAATTACTGAGATAATCTCCCCCTTGAATTTTGGGGCCAGTCGCGAGGCGGGGTTTTATTTCAAATTTTAGAGTTCGTTTGTACTAAAAGATATGGCTGAGAAACGTAATATATTTCTAGTGGGTCCTATGGGGGCCGGAAAGAGCACAATTGGTCGCCACATTGCAGACCAACTACACCTTGAGTTTTATGACTCGGATAACGAAATTGAGCGCCGTACCGGTGCCGACATCGCGTGGGTGTTTGATATCGAAGGCGAAGACGGTTTCCGTCGTCGCGAAGAAGCGGTGATCACAGATCTAACCGAGCTTCAGGGTATCGTATTAGCAACAGGTGGTGGCTCAGTAGTCAGTAAAGAAGTACGCAACAAACTGTCTGCACGCGGTATCGTGGTATACCTTGAGACCCCAATTGAAAAACAAGTCGCTCGTACCCAGCGTGATAAACGACGCCCGCTACTGCAAACAGAAGAAGCGCCGCAACACGTGCTGGAGCGTCTAGCCGAAGAGCGTAATCCGCTATATCAAGAAATCGCCGACTTTGTTGTGCGTACCGATGAGCAGAGCGCGAAAGTCGTGGCTAACCAAATCATCGAGAAGCTTAACTTCTAAATATCCAAGGAGAATTGCGCATGCTGGAACTCAATGTTGAACTCGGTGAGCGCAGTTATCCCATCTTTATTGGTAACGAGTTAATGTGCGACGGTGTGCGCTTGCAGCAATATGTGGGCGAACGTCGCGCAGTTATCGTTACCAATGAAACCATTGCCCCTTTATACCTCGACACCCTGATTGCCAGCCTGGCAGATAATGATCCTCTTGTGTTCGTAATGCCCGACGGTGAGCAATACAAAACATTGGAGTGGTTTGAGCGTATTAATGCCTTTTTACTTGAGCATAATTGTGGTCGCGACACCACTTTAGTCGCCCTGGGCGGCGGGGTGATTGGCGATCTTACCGGTTTTGTGGCCGCTTGTTATCAACGTGGCGTGCCTTTTGTGCAAATCCCCACAACCTTGTTATCCCAGGTTGATTCATCCGTGGGCGGAAAAACCGCTGTTAATCACCCGCTGGGCAAGAATATGATCGGCGCCTTCTATCAGCCGCAGGCGGTGTTTATCGATACCGCTGCGCTGGCAAGTTTACCTGCCAAAGAATTCGCCGCCGGTATGGCCGAGGTCATTAAATACGGCTTGATCCACGATCTCGAGTTGTTCGAGTTGCTTGAGCGCAATGTCGAAGAAATCAAAGCGCTGGATGCACAGCTCTTACCTCGGGTGCTCCAACGTTGTTGTGCCATTAAGGCGGAGATAGTGGCGGCAGACGAAAAGGAAGCCGGGCTAAGGGCCTTGCTTAATTTAGGCCACACCTTTGGGCATGCCATTGAGGCACAAATGGGTTATGGCGCCTGGCTTCATGGTGAAGCGGTCGCGGTCGGCATGGTGTTGGCGGCGAAGTTGGCGCACAGCCGTGGCAAGCTCATTGAAGGCGAACTTAAGCGCATTATTGCTCTGCTGCAAGCTTATGATTTGCCAGTGCAAATACCCGATGATATGACCCCTGCGCAGTTTATTACTCATATGCGCAAGGACAAGAAAAACAAAGCTGGTCGTATCCGCTTTATTCTTCCAAGTCAGTTCGGACGTTGTGAGCTGGTCGACGATGTCAGCGACGCCGAGCTAGAGACCTTGCTCGTCCACTAATGCAATCGCCAATTCTGCCATCACGGGCGGCGCTGGCGAAGCGCATCGCCTTACAGTTCAGCTATGGACAAAACCTTATTCACCTGGTGGGCGGCAGTGGCTTAGGAAAAAGCTACCTGCTGGAACATTTCGTTACCGACCACTATGAGTCCTTCTATAAGGCGTATATTCAAGTTACCGCACACAGCAGCGATGACCAGCTGCAAACCCAAGTGCTAGAGCATAGCTTTGCGTCGCCGTTGATCGATTTGGCGTTGCCACTGCGCGAGAACTTTTTGCGTCTGCTCGAGGAGCAGGGCGAGCGGCCGCTTTTATGGGTGTTTGATAACGCCAAACAGCTGTCGGAAGAGTTTATCGCCGAGTTGCACTATCTGGCGCGCTCGGCACCGGGAACCCTCTATATTCTCTGTGCGTCATCGCAAGCTGGGTTGCTCAGCGAGGCCATAGATATCCACTTGGAGCCTTTATCCGGGCATGAGAGCGAGCGCCTGTTAGGTTACTTTTATGGGCAGTTACCCCGTCCAGAAGACCCTGTTTTTGCAGAGTTTTTGCGTCAATGTAGTGGCAACCCAGCGTTATTATTGCAATGGCAAAATGAGCAGCAAATGCCAACGCAGACGCCGAAAACCTCCCTATGGTGGTGGCTGGCTCCGGCGATAGGTGTGGTGCTGATACTGGCCCTTGGGCTTGGCTATCGTTATTGGCCCAGTGCCGCAAGCGAGGGGGAGCAGCCCGCTGAGGTATTGGCCGACAGCAGGGTTTCCACTGCGGTCCTTGCTTCTACGCCATTGCCCCACACAGTGTCAGCCGACCTGGCAGAGCCCGAATTGGAAGCGCCGGTAGAAGTTGATGAGCCACCCAGCGATAAACACAGTACCGAGTCCACGAATGCGGCCGCCGTACTCCTGGCCTTAGAGAGCCCAGAGGCACTTAACACGCCGAAGAGCGAAGACCTGGATGCAGAACCTCAGGCGACAGAGACAGAGCTGCCATTCGATCATCAATGGTATCTAGCTCAGGACGAACAGCTTTGGGTGTGGCAGTTGACCATTATGTCGCAACCGCAACAAATCGAGGCCTATATTCGCCAGCACCAGCTTATAGATGAGGTGCACCATTATTATCGCGCCGATAAAGGCTGGCATATTGTTACCTGGGCACAGGCTGTACCCAAAGAACAGCTTGATCAGCAGTTAAGGGCGATACGCGCAAAAATTGATGGCGCACAGCCTTACGGCAAACAAATAGCAAAGATAAAAGCGGAGATAAACTCGCCACAAGCCCCAGAATTGCGGTAGAATTTGGCGTTGACCCAGGCGTATGTGATAACACATGAGGAAACGCATATGCTATCACTGGGAGTAAGATAATAATTAACCTCGATAGATGAGCTAGTAGAATAGATGCAAAAGAAAACCCGTGCTTTCCTGAAATGGGCGGGCGGCAAATACAGTTTGGTCGAAGATATCGCCAAGCGTTTAGATCAAGCTCAAGAGCTCACCGGTGGCTCTGCATCTACGCTCGTTGAGCCCTTTGTGGGCGCCGGCTCGGTATTTCTTAATACCAACTTTAAGCATTATGTGCTTAATGATATTAATGCCGATCTTATCAACCTCTATAAAGAATTGGCCCATGCTCCGGATGAGTTTGTTAGCGATGCGCGCAAGCTGTTTACCGATCTCAATAATGACGCCGATGTGTACTACGGCTTACGGGCACGTTTTAACGAAAGCCGTGACGCTTATGAGCGCGCCATTTTATTCCTCTATATGAATCGCCATGGTTACAACGGTTTGTGCCGTTATAACCTCAAAGGCATTTTTAATGTGCCCTTTGGAAAATATAAGAAGCCCTATTTCCCCGAAGCGGAAATGTACTTTTTTGCCGAAAAGGCGCAGCAAGCCACTTTTACCTGCTTAAGCTACCGCGAGGTTTTTGCCTCATTACCGCAAGATGCCGTGGTGTATTGCGATCCTCCCTATGTGCCGCTCAGTAAAACAGCCTCCTTTACCAGTTATGCCAAGGGCGGTTTTAACTTGGACGATCAGGCTAACCTGGCCAACCTAGCGGAGTACGCCGCCGGTACCCAGCAAACTTCGGTGCTGATCTCCAACCACGATACACTGTGGACACGAAAGATCTATGAGCAGGCGGATATTGATGTGTTGCGGGTAAAACGCACCATTAGTCCCAAAGGCAATGGCCGTAATAAGGTGAACGAGCTGATGGCGATGTATTTATCCGGCCGCCAATACCAGTTGAACCAAGCCAAACACGGCTAAGACAAAGAGAATAAACAGCACTATGGCAAGGGCGATGATGACCTTGGGGTTATGATTGCTAAAGTCTTGTTGACGCTTGGCGTTGCTTTGTACACCAAAGAAAGCCGCGACCACAGTTTGAATTTGTGACCACATAAGCCTGTCTGCTTAGTAAGAGCGGCTGGAGAATTGCCGTGCGTTTTCCTTGTTGTCATTACGACTAAGTAATTCCAACAAGTCTAAGTAATGAAACTGGGCACTGCGACTATCGCCTGCGAACCAAGAATACCAGGATTGCTCCCCTTCGGGGTTAGCGCAATCTTGCGTGCGTTCGCCGTAACCATTTGTATCACAAATACATTGGCTGTAAGTGTCAGAGTTTAGTGAGGAGCCAGATTGGATGCCATAGGTGCCAACAATGACAGCAGCAGTAGTAACACCTGCTAACAACGTATGTTTTTTCAGCCCTAACAACATATCCTTCTCCGATCCATAAGTAGTCCCTAGAGCTTACTCAAAGTTGTACAAAAAAACAACTGAACTTTTAGAAATAATTAAACTTTTTACTTTAAAAACAAGGGTGTAATGTTTATTTTATGTTAACAGGATGCCGTTAACGTTTTGTTTCTTAATAACTCACAGAGATCGAAGTAATCCTACGCAAAGATAAACATACGCTAACAAAAATGCCTATTTTTCGTTAAAGTATAGGCCCCGTTCAAAGGAGCAGTATTATGAAAGACTACCTGATCGCGCCCTCGATCCTTTCCGCCGATTTTGCCCGTCTTGGTGAAGACGTAGAGCGAGTTATCTCATCCGGTGCCGATGTGGTGCATTTTGATGTGATGGACAATCACTATGTACCTAATTTGACGTTTGGTCCCATGGTATGTAAGGCGCTGAGAGATTATGGTATCACCGCGCCAATTGATGTGCATTTGATGGTGAAACCGGTTGATAGCCTGATCCCCGAATTTGCCAAGGCCGGTGCCAGCATTATTACCTTCCATCCCGAGGCCAGTGAGCATGTGGATCGTACCCTGGCTCTGATCAAAGAGCATGGTTGTCAGGCAGGTCTGGTATTCAACCCGGCAACGCCCCTGCATATTATTGAGCATGTGATTGATAAGCTTGATGTTATCTTGTTGATGTCGGTAAACCCTGGATTTGGCGGTCAGAGCTTTATTCCTCATACGTTGGAAAAGCTTAAGCAGGTTCGTGCCATCATAGACGCCAGTGGTCGCGATATTCGCCTCGAGGTCGACGGTGGCGTAAAGGTGGATAACATTGCCGAAGTGGCAGCCGCCGGTGCGGATATGTTTGTAGCCGGCTCGGCTATTTTTAACCAGCCCGACTATCAGGTTGTGATCGAGCAAATGCGTGCCGAATTAGCCAAGGTAGCCCAGTGAAATACCAAGCACTGATATTTGATCTTGATGGCACCTTGGTTGACAGCGTGCCAGACATGTATATGGCGGTGAACTTAATGCTCACCGACCTCGCCCGTCCGGTGATCACCCATGCCATGGTCAGCCAGTTTGTCGGTAATGGCATAGATAAGTTGGTCGTGCGCGCGCTCAGCGGCGATATGGAGCCAAATCCGCTGCTAACGGAGCAGGAAATTAGCCGTGCTAACGAGCTGTTCTGCAATCACTACCTTGCCGTGTTGGGGCAGTACTCGCAGCTTTATCCTCATGTTGAAACCGTGTTGGCGGCCTTTGCCACAACGCCCAAGGCCCTGGTCACTAATAAGGCCCGATGTTTTACCGAGGCGTTACTCCAACAGCTAGGGATTGCCAGTCATTTTCAGGCGGTTGTCTGTGGCGATGATGGTGAGAAAAAGCCATCGCCCCAGCCCCTGCTTAAGGCATGCCAACAGCTAGGCGCAGACCCTTCGCAGTGTCTAATGATAGGGGATTCGAAATCGGACTTGTTAGCAGCACAAGCGGCGGCGATGGATGCTCTGGCACTGACCCGTGGTTATCACCAAGGTGAGGATCTGCGCCAGTACAATCCACAGTACCTCTGTGACCAATTCTTAGATATAATCACCGCCATTAATCGATAAGCAATAAAGGAACATCATGAGTAAACCAGTAGTGTTAAGCGGCATTCAGCCAACAGGTGGTATGACAATCGGCAATTATGTTGGCGCCATTAACCAGTGGCTTAGCTTGCAAGAGCATCATGAAAGTTACTTTATGCTGGTTGACCTGCATGCCATCACCATTCGCCAGGAGCCGGAAGTGTTGCGCTCGCGCGTGCTAGACGGTGTGGCCCTTTATGCAGCCTGCGGCATTGACCCGGAAAAAGCAGCGTTATTCGTGCAATCTCAGGTGCCGGAGCACGCGCAACTGGCCTGGGTATTGAACTGTTACGCGCAAATGGGCGAACTTAACCGCATGACCCAGTTCAAGGATAAGTCGGCCAAGCACGCCAATAACGTGAATGTCGGCCTGTTTGCCTATCCTGTGTTACAGGCGGCCGATATCCTCCTGTATCAAGCAGATCAGGTGCCTGTGGGTGAAGACCAAAAGCAACACCTGGAGCTGACCCGAGATATTGCCACGCGCTTTAACAACCTCTACGGTGAAGTGTTTAAGCTGCCAGAGCCGTATATTCCTGAGTTTGGTGCCCGGGTAATGAGCTTGCAGGACCCGTTGAAGAAGATGTCCAAGTCGGATGAAAATCCAAACGGTTACATCATGCTTCTGGACGAGCCGAAGAAGATCGAGAAAAAGCTGAAAAAAGCGGTGACCGACTCTGACGAGCAGGCACGTATTTACTTTGACCGTCAAGAAAAGCCGGGCGTATCAAACTTGTTGACCTTACTATCGGTAGCAACCAAGCGTTCTATCGATGACCTAGTACCCGAGTACGAAGACAAGATGTATGGTCACCTGAAAAAGGACACCGCCGATGCGGTGGTGGCCATGATCGAGCCGATTCAACAGCGCTTTAAAGAGATCCGTGCTGATCAGACGCTCTTGGAGCAGATTATGCGCAGTGGCGCCGAGAAAGCCAGAGCCAAAGCCGAGCCTACCTTGAAGGCGGTATACGATGCCCTTGGCTTTATTCCACGTCCCTAAGCGTTAGGGATGTGAGAGAGTAAATCAAAGCCAAGCGCGATAATGCTTGGCTTTTTAGTGGAAGATTCCATGTTATTAATGATCGACAATTACGACTCATTTACCTTTAACTTGGTGCAGTATTTCCAGCGTATTGACCAGGAAGTTTTGGTTAAACGCAATGACGAGCTCACCCTGGCCGATATTCAAGCGCTCAAGCCCGAGCATATCGTGCTTTCTCCCGGGCCGTGCAGTCCGAATGAAGCCGGTATCTGTCTTGACGTAGTGCGCCGCTTTCAAGGCGCTATTCCCATCCTGGGTGTGTGTCTGGGCCATCAGACTATAGCCCAGGCCCTGGGCGCTGAGGTGGTGCGCGCTAAACAGGTGATGCATGGTAAAACCTCAATGATACGTACCACGCAACAGGGCGTTTTTAGCGGCTTAGATGAACGCATTGAGGTATGCCGTTATCACTCCTTGGTGGTGGCGCCCGAGACCTTGCCCAGTGAATTGCAAATTACCGCCTGGACCGAGAACGAGCAGGGAGAGCTGGACGAAATCATGGGGCTATTGCATAGCGATAAGGCCTTAGAAGGGATTCAATTTCACCCGGAAGCCATTTTAACGGCGCACGGCTTGGACATGTTAAAACACTTTATCGACGCTCATTAACGACCCGCTCATGGAAACTCACGCACAGCAAGTCAGTCAGCAGATTAGCGCCCTAGAGCGACGCGGCAATGATCTATTGCTGGGGCATGGGTTCGCCCAGCAGCAACTGGGCTTGAGTACAGCCATGAATGGTCAACCTGGGGAGCCCCTGTTACAGCGTACCTTGCTGGCGGTGGAGCAGGTCGCCTTGGCGCAAAGGCAAAAGACCAGCTCAAAGTTAGAAGTGTTACGAGCGAAGGTGAACACTAACTTACATGCCTTAATTGAAGAAGAAATTGAGGCACAACTCGATGAGCTCGATCACCTTTACACCCAGGTGTTAGGCATAGAAGATGCGGCGGTGGCACTGATTGATCTGCTTGCCAGTAAGGGTGCCAGCATTAACCGTTTAGAACCCTTGGTGAAGCACCTGAGCTGGTTGGCTCGGGAATTAGTCACCTTGGTGAATCAATCACACCTGCGTCAGGACGCCAATGAGCGCGCGGTAAAAATTGATACTCCGGCATTGGCCTTGCGTTATCTGGGCCTGGAAAAACTGAAGTGGACCCTGCCCAAATTTGCCCTGCGCCATTGGCTTCCTCATAGCAGTGAACCCTTTCCCCTGCTGAAGCGTAAGCTCGGCGATGCGGCCTTGAGCCGCGCTACCTGCGCGTTTGAACTGGCCGAACTGGAGCAGCAAAACAGCTATGCCGCCTATGTGGGGGCACTCTTAATGGAGCTGGGTAAGGTGGCGCTGACGCGTCTTTATCTGCGTATATTTCAGCAGATTTGGCAACATCAGGTGAGTCTGGCCCACGGTGAAGGCAAAAAAGCCCTGCATGATGCGCTGCTCGCCATAGAGCCGGACCCCCTTTATTTGCGTAACCTTTTTAGCGAGCGGGCCCTGGAGGTCACTCGGCGCTTAATCGAAAAAATGGGCTTAGAGCACCTCAACCTGAACGCCGTGTTCGATGACCTGGCCCTGGTCGAACCGCATCAACTTAGTGGTGTGGCCAAAATTCTAGTGCAGGCCGACGGCTATTGTCAGGCGCATTGGTTACAGCAACATCAATTACTTGCAGCCGACGAGCGGCAGTTATGGTTCAGCTATCTGGGCCTCAAACATTCGCAACTCACCCACTTAGCAACTATCAATTTTAGCGGTTTGACCCAGCAAATTGATGCAAAATAAGTCGTTGCTGAAAATATTTTGTAAATTTTTTACGTATATTCATTCAAATACCGTTCAGCATGCCCTTTGACGGCCGCTACTCGCGCTATATGGCTTCTCCCTTAATCACGCCAAAATAGTTATTCACTCAAGGTGAAAATCTACCCTCAATGCCTGTGTTTACGCGGTCTGCATGAAAGCTTTGCATGAGACTTTATGGGCTTTTTCTGAAATAATGAGGGTATTCATGTAGTGCTTTGTCCGTCGCCACTAAGGCGGATTTCATAGCCTTGTTAAGGGTGTCGCATCGGCTCTAAGGTCCCCAGACTCGCGCTCGGCCTCTCCCTTAACGCCAGACTCAATGAGGAAATAAGATGACAGTTAATCGCGCTTTATTTGATGAAGTAATGGTCCCTAACTACAACCCATCGGAAGTGATCCCGGTACGCGGCGAAGGTGCCCGAGTATGGGACCAGGAAGGTCGTGAGTTTATCGACTTTGCCGGTGGTATTGCGGTTAACTGTTTAGGCCATTGCCATCCGGCCCTGGTTGCTGCATTAAAAGAGCAGGGCGAGAAGATCTGGCACCTGTCGAATATCTGGACCAATGAGCCGGCGCTGCGTTTAGCCAAAAAAATGACCGACGCCACCTTTGCCGAGCAAGTTTATTTTGCTAACTCGGGTGCCGAGGCTAACGAAGCAGCATTAAAACTCGCCCGCCGCTGGGCGCTTGATAACTTCGGCGCACAGAAATCAAAAATTATCGCCTTTAACAAGGGCTTCCACGGTCGTACCTTCTTTACCGTAACCGTGGGTGGTCAGGCTGCTTATTCGGACGGTTTTGGTCCTAAGCCGGGCGACATCGTGCACTGTGATTACAACGACTTAGAAACATTCAAGTCGCTGATCGACGACAATACCTGTGCGGTTATGATGGAGCCACTGCAGGGCGAGGGCGGTATCATCGCTCCTGAAGACGACTTTGTGAAGGGCGTTCGAGAGCTGTGTGATAAGCACAATGCACTCCTTATTTTCGATGAAGTACAAACGGGCGTTGGCCGTACCGGTGAGCTTTATGCTTATCAGGGGCTGGGTATCACTCCAGACATCATGAGCTCGGCGAAAGCCTTGGGCGGTGGTTTCCCAATCGGTGCCATGCTAACGACCAAAGAGATTGCTAAACACCTTAAGCCGGGTACCCATGGTTCAACCTATGGCGGTAACCCGCTGGCGTGTGCAGTAGCAGAAGCCGCTTTCGACACCATTAACGACCGTGCTGTTCTTGATGGCGTAAAAGAAAAAGAAGCATTATTTAAGCAACTTCTAAATGACATCAATGCTAAGTACGATGTTTTCAGTGAAGTACGTGGCCAAGGCCTGCTTATCGGTGCGGTAGTGAACGATAAGTTCAAGGGTCGTGCCCGTGAATTCCTTGTTGCCAGCATGGAGCAAGGTTTGATGTCACTGGTTGCCGGTGCCGACGTGGTGCGTTTTACCCCGTCATTGGTGATCAGCGAAGAAGACATTCGCGAAGGTATGGCGCGCTTTGAAAAAGCGGTTGCCAGCTTAGTTTAAGCACTTCACTGCGGCGTAATGATTACGCCGGTCAATTAGAAGCCCGGTGCCGCGTGGGCGGTGCCTGGCTTGTTATGGTTTTAACCTTTAGGGAGTAAGCGGATCTATGATGGTTCTTCGCCCAATCCGACAACAAGATTATCAAGAGCTGCTCGTTATTGCCGAGGAGTCGGGGCATGGTTTTACTTCGCTGCCACTGAATGAAGAGTTGTTGCAGAATAAGATCACCCGTTCTATTGAATCCTTCGCTAAGCCGACCGCAAAAGCCGGTGATGAGGGCTACTTGTTTGTTCTAGAAGATAGCGAAACCGGCGAAATTGCCGGCACCTGTGGCATTGAAGCTGCGGTGGGCTTGGATGATGCCTTTTATCACTACCATCTCTCCAAGGTGATCCACTCGTCACGCACCCTAGGGGTGTACAAGGCGGTTGATATCCTTACCCTGTGTAACGATTACACCGGCGCCACCGAACTGTGTACGCTGTTCCTGAAGGAAAAATATCGGCAAAAATTTAATGGCAAGCTACTGTCGAAGTCACGTTTCTTGTTCATTAACCAACATCGTGAGCGTTTTGCCGACACGGTGATCGCCGAAATGCGTGGGGTATCGGACGAGCAGGGCAGCAGCCCGTTCTGGCAGTGGCTTGAAGAGCATTTCTTCTGCATGGATTTCCCGACCGCAGATTACCTAACCGGTATCGGCCAGAAGGTGTTTATCGCCGAGCTGATGCCGAAATACCCAATCTACGTCAACTTGTTGAGTAAAGAAGCGCAGCAGGTTGTAGGTCAAGTGCATACCAATACGCGTCCGGCCATTGAATTACTGAAAAGCGAAGGGTTCACCTTTAACGGCTATGTCGATATTTTCGATGCCGGTCCCACGGTGGAAGCCAAGGTCGACAATATTCGTACCATTATCAATAGCGGCCTGCGCACCGTAGTGATCGGTGAAAGTCAGGGCGACAGCGCGGTTATGGTGGCCAATCAAAGCATCGAAGACTACCGAGCCCTGGTGATTGAGGTAGATCTTGATGGTGGCGATGACGCCGAAATTATTTTAACGCAAAGCACCGCCGATGCGCTCAAAGTACAGAGCGGCGATCAGGTGTGCGTGGCAGCATTATAAGGAGTCATATTTATGTCTCATCCAGCACAATTTATTAATGGTCAGTGGCTTGCGGGCCAAGGCCATGCGGTTAGCTCGGTAAACCCGGCTAACAACGAACAGCTTTGGCAGGCCAACAGCGCCACCGCAGAGCAGGTCAATGACGCCGTTGTGGCGGCGCGTGCCGCTTTTATCCCTTGGTCGGATAAAAGCTTTGCCGAGCGCCTAGCCGTAGTACAGGCCTTCGCCGAGCAGCTTAAGGCGAACAGCGAAGAGCTGGCGGTTATTATCGCCCAAGAAACCGGTAAGCCGCTATGGGAAACGCGCACCGAAGCCGCCGCCATGGTGGGTAAGGTGGCGATTTCAGAAAAAGCGTATCAGGAGCGTACCGGCACGGTAGAAAATGCCATGCCGGTAGGTAAAGCCGTTATTCGTCATCGTGCCCACGGTGTGGTAGCGGTATTTGGCCCTTATAACTTCCCAGGTCACCTGCCTAACGGTCACATTGTACCTGCGCTATTGGCGGGTAATACCGTGGTGTTTAAGCCATCGGAGCTGACTCCGGCAGTAGCCGAGTTTACCTTGAAGCTATGGCAACAAGCGGGTCTGCCCGATGGTGTCATCAACCTGGTACAGGGTGAAGTTGAAACCGGTAAGGCCTTGGCGTCACACCCAGGTATCGATGGTCTATTCTTTACCGGCTCATCGCGCACCGGTCATATCCTGCATGAGCAGTTTGCCGGTCAGCCGGGCAAAATCCTGGCCTTGGAAATGGGTGGCAACAACCCGCTTATCGTTAAAGATGTGAGCGATATCAAGGCGGCGGTGCACGATATTATCCAGTCGGCGTTTATTTCCAGTGGCCAACGTTGTACCTGTGCGCGCAAGCTCTTCTTGCCTGAAGGCGAGTTGGGTGATGCCATTTTGGCGCAGCTGCTTAGCGCCACTAAAAACATCAAGGTTGGAGACTATGACGCCGCCGAGCAGCCGTTTATGGGCTCGATGATCTCCGAGGCGGCGGCCAAGGGCATGGTGGCGGCGCAGCAGCAGCTCATTGAGCTGGGTGCTCAGCCTTTGCTAGAGCTTACCCATACCGCAGGCACCGGCTTTGTTACTCCGGGTATTATTGAATGTACCTCGGTAAGCAATTTCCCGGATGACGAGCACTTTGGTCCACTGCTTAAGGTTTTCCGTTACACCGACTTCGATAGCGCCATCGAGAAAGCCAACGATACCGCCTATGGTTTGTCTGCCGGCCTACTGGGTGATAACGAAGCGGATTATGAATACTTCTTGCGTCGTATTCGTGCCGGTATCGTCAACTGGAACCGTCCTATCACCGGCGCCTCAAGTGCGGCACCCTTCGGTGGTATCGGCGCCTCGGGCAACCACAGAGCGAGTGCCTACTATGCCGCCGATTACTGCGCCTACCCGGTTGCCTCGGTCGAGCTAGAGCAGCTTACCCTGCCGGAAAAACTAAGTCCGGGCCTAAGCCTGGATTAAGAGCGCATTCTAAATGAATGAAAAAGCAGCTTAGGCTGCTTTTTGTCTTTTTGGGGCACGCTGGCTTTTGCCTGGGCTTTCTGGTTAAATCTAGAACATTTCTTATAAGAATTAGGTGCTTAATGGTAGTCGAGCAACCCGGGTATGATGAACTGATCATGTACCTAACACAAAATTTAGCCTTATTTGAAAAGCCCGGAGTGGTGGAAGCGAATGCGCCGAGCGTTATGGCCTTAATAGAGGACGTGATAGCCGAGCATGTGATGCTGCTGTGTCAGCAGCACAGTGGGCTAGATACCGAGCAACGCGGGCAGATAGTTCGTGAGGTGGATGGCATCGTCTATGACCTGCAGGAGGTGTTGAGCCGAGTGGTGAATCAGCCGGTGACCAAAGAGCAGCGTGCCTTTATCGATGAATTTGCCGGCTTGGTCAAAAACCTCTTCGATAATGCCATTGCCGCCGGGCTTGATAACAGCTCATCCTGCGCTTAGGCGCAATCATCGCAGCAGTGATAAATGTGGGTTTGCATCATCGGCGTGCTGCTTTACAATCGCTGAGATTTTAATTTAAACAACGAGGTTAACATGCAAGCAAACGTAAAGTGGGTCGAGGGCGACACCTTTATCGGTACTTCACATTCTGGCCACAACGTGGTGTTTGATACCGGCAGTGATCCTAAGGCGCCATCGCCAATGGAAATGGTATTAATGTCGGCCGGCGCATGTTCATCGGTGGATGTAGTGAGCATTCTAAAAAAAGCACGCCAGCAGGTAACGGGTGTGCAGGTACAGCTCAGTGGAGAGCGTGCTGAGACTACACCACGGGTGTTTACCAAGATTAATTTGCACTTTATTGTGACCGGAACTGAGGTGAGCGAGAAGCATGTTGAGCGTGCCGTATCCCTGTCCGCAGATAAATATTGCTCGGTGGCAATTATGCTGGAAAAGTCGGTGCAAATAACCCATAGTTTTGAAGTACAAGAAATCGTTTAAAAAGTGCTTTTTAAGGGGACCAAATTGGGCTAAAATCCGCGCTCTTTTTTGAGTCCCTGAGTGGCTTTTGTGACTAGGTTTGAGGTTGGTTTATAGTGAACAAGCCCTTTGATAAAATTAAGCTCCATGGTTTTAATAACTTAACCAAAAGCTTAAGTTTTAGTATTTACGATATTTGCTATGCAAAAACAGAGCAACAGCGTAAAGAATACATCGAATATATTGATGAGCAATACAGTGCTGATCGTCTTACGGACATTCTTGGTGAAGTCGTTGACATTATTGGCGCCAATATTCTTAATGTTGCCCGTCAGGATTACGACCCTCAAGGGGCCAGTGTAACTATTCTGATCTCGGAAGAACCGGTAGACGAACAGAGCTTTGACAGCGAAGAAACGCCGGGGCCTTTGCCCGAGTCTGTGGTTGCGCACTTGGATAAAAGCCATATTTGTGTGCACACCTATCCGGAGTCGCACCCACACGATGGTATTTGTACCTTCCGTGCCGATATTGAAGTGTCGACCTGTGGCATTATTTCGCCGCTAAAAGCGTTGAACTTCCTGATCCACTCGTTGGAGTCGGACGTGGTAACCATCGACTACCGTGTACGTGGTTTTACCCGTGACGTGAACGGTGTGAAGCATTATATCGACCATGCCATTAATTCGATTCAGAATTACATGACCGACGATACCAAAGAGTTGTATCAGATGATGGACGTGAATGTGTACCAGGAAAACCTGTTCCACACCAAGATGATGCTTAAGGAAACGGATCTCAATACTTACTTGTTCGGTGTTACCACCGATGAGCTTGAAGAAAGCGAGCAGGAAGAAATCCGTGAGCGTTTAAACCGCGAGATCCAGGAGATCTTCTACGGTCGTAACCTTCCTGACGCATAAGTCACTTAGAGCACCAGCTAGATAGGTAAATCGGCTGGTGCTAAATGCTCTAAGGCACGCTTTTTAACTAACAACTCTTTGATCAGCGGCGTCAGCAACAACTCCATCGCCAAACCCATCTTACCACCGGGCACCACCAGTGTGTTCATTCGCGACATAAAGCTGCCATCTATCATCTGTAGAAAATAAGGGAAGTCGACGCTGTCGATACCGCGAAAACGGATCACCACAAAGCTCTCATCCAGCGAGGGGATATCTTTGGCACTAAAAGGGTTGGAGGTATCGACGGTGGGCACGCGCTGAAAGTTAATATGGGTGCGCGAGAATTGCGGGGTGATGTGATTAACATAATCATCCATGCTGCGCAGTATGGAGTCCATGACCGCCTCTCGGGAATGGCCTCGCTCCGAGGTATCGCGGATCAGTTTTTGTATCCACTCTAGATTGATGATGGGCACCATGCCAATCAAGAGGTCAACATGTTTAGCCACGTCATGCTCTTCATCCACCACACCGCCGTGTAAGCCCTCATAGAACATCAGGTCGGTGCCGCTTTCTAAATCCTGCCAGGGCGTGAAGGTTCCCGGTAGCTGGTTGTAGGGTACGGCTTCGTCGAAGGTGTGTAGATAACGACGGACCTTGCCGCTGCCGGTTTCACCGTAGTTGGTAAATAGCTTTTCAAGGGCGGCAAAATCATTGGCCTCGCGGCCGAAATAACTGATATGCCGGCCCTGTTGCTCTGCTTCGCGTATTTTTTTATCCATTTCGGGACGGGTATAGCGGTGGAAGCTATCGCCTTCGATAAATGCGGCATTGACGTCTAGGCTGCGGAAAATATGCTTAATGGCATTGGTGGTGGTGGTAGTGCCAGCACCTGAAGAACCGGTAATCGCGACAATGGGATGTTTGGCCGACATAAGATTAATCGTTTGTTAACTCAAATACCCTTTATAAAGGGGGTTCCCTGTTAAATCAAGGCCGCGGTTTGCCGAAAGCGGATTTCACGCTAGTATAGGGCGGTAAGTTTAAGAGCAAAAACAAGAACGAAAACACTAATGAAATTAACAACTTTAAAGGCATTAAGCCTGCTGTGCTGCAGCCCGTTGGCCCTGGCCCAGAGCCAAATACTGCTGTTGCAACAGGATGAACAGGGACAGCCCGAGGTGCTGGCGGTGAGCGAGCGCGGGACTTACAGTAATCAGCCGGCGATAAGTAAAGATGGCGTCTACTACAGTTTTGAAATAGGCAGCGATGAGCGGGCGCAAAAGGAAATCTTCTTTTATGACTTCGCCACCCAGGGTCGCCGCAATATCAGTAATACCCCTGCTTACAGCGAATATTCGCCTACCCTGGTGCCAGGTTTAAATGCCTTGTCGGTCGTGGTGCCCGGTTTAAACGCCTTGTCGGCCGTGGTAGTTGAACCCGATGGCAGCCAAAAGTTGTGGTACTACCCCCTGGGTGAGTCGGCGCCAAGCACACGCATCCTGGATAACGGCCTGACCATAGGTTATCACGCTTGGGGAGCGCGGCAGGACTTGCTGGTGTTTGCCCTAGGTGAACCGCATAGCGCTCAGTACTTTACTCTGGCCGAGCCGGAGAATATCCATCATGTGGCCGATAACCCGGGTCGTGGCTTTAGCTATAATCCTGCACTGGGAGCCTTTACCTTTACTCAGCAGCTAAAACAGCAAAACTGGTTCAGCACCTTTGCACCGGACACAAAAACCGTGACCCAGCTATTTCGTTTGCCGCAGGGGGTGCAGGACTACACCTGGGTCAAGGAGGACACAATCGCCTATGCCTACGGCGGGCGGGTGTATCAAAAGCAGCTGCAAAGTCCCAAGGCGGCCAGCCTGTGGCATGATTTAAGCGGCTACTGTGAAGGTAATATTACCCGACTGAGTTATTTACCCGAGGGCGATAAGCTGGCGTTTGTGTGTGAGGATTAACTCCGAGCGCAAAAGCGTCGCCAATGGCTATGGGCGTTCACTATGCGTACCCCGCGCACAATTTTTTGCAGGGTGCGCAGATCGGCAAAATCATCCTGGGGGTAATCTTTTAGCCCCATCAGGTAGTAAAAACCCGGTTTGCAGTTAAGCTGCATGGCGCTGATGCGAATGCTTTGCTCAAAATTAAGGCGCAGGCTGCTGAGCGCTGTTTTGTGGCCTTGTTGATCCACGGTCGGCAGGTGACATTTTTGCATATAACCGGCGCGCTCGCCCTCACCGGAAAACCAAATGCGGGCCTTTTCACTGTAACGTCCCGACTTAGCCGGTAGGTCGAACAACAAGCGGCTGTGCCGCTGGGTCCTGACGAAATCTATGTACTCGCTCAGGCCGCAGGCAAATAAATGCGGGTGAATAGGAATTTTACGGGCCTTTATCTTGCCATGGGTATGCAGGTGTAAAACTGGGATGGTGCTGTCGATATCGACATCACCCAACTCTAAGGAAGCCAGTTCGTCGCTAAAACCACCGCTGTAATAGGCCAGCAGTGGCAGCCAAAAATGCCAATGCTTGGGCTGCTCACGCGCTTGCTTGTCATCACCATAGACATACCCGGAAAACAGGGTATGCAACTCCATACTGGTAAATGGCCGCCGGCCTAAATGGGTTTTCACAACGTATTAATCGGTTAATGCGCTCACCAAGGACTTGGCCGACAGCTCGGTGCAGACCTGATTATCCCAATTGATACCGACCATGACATTGTCGTCTATCAACTGAGGGGCAAAGTCCTCAAGGACCTCATCTAGGGATAAGGAAAACGGGGTAAATCCTTGCCAATCACCAGTGCATTGGGCCTGAGCCAGCTCTTCACTGTGCCACATAAGCAACACATCCTGGTTGTCGTCGTAGGCAGAGCTGACCGAGGCGATACCGCCGTCATCACTACCGAGTAACCACACCTCTTGGCTTTGTTGCACCTGCTCGCAGAACAACTCCCACTGCGATTCAATTTCAATGTCGTCATGTGCCATGTTTTATTATCCCTGTCTTGGATCGGTTGCTTGTGCTTGTGGCGAGGCTTGCAGCGCTTGCCAAAAAGCGATGAGTGCCGGGTAGGGCGTTAAATCATGCAGCTCCCTGAATTGTAGCCAATCGAGCAAGCAAAAGAGACTGGCACGTACATAGGCATGCTCAATGATACCAGCTTGTTGTTCTAAGGCCTTTAGGCACAGGGTAATGCGCTGTTTTTGTAAGTCGAAAAACAAACGCTCTTCGTTGGTATCAAAGCCCGAACGCTGACTCAATAGCAGCTCGATGGCCGAGTCATTGGCGGCGTTGATCATGGTGAGTTGATTACGTTCATCCCAGCTCATGCCGGGTAGCTTAAAGTGTGCCGTTAGGTATTCATAAATGACATTGGAGTCGTAAATAACCTGCTCGCCATCGACCAAAAAAGGGATCTTAGCCACAGGGCTGTGCGCCAAAAGGAATTTTCTGCCGTCGGGCGAAAAAATATCAAGATGTTGATAAGAAACCGCTAAATTGTGCTGTTCACACCAGATGCGTAAGCGACGAGCGAAAGGAGACGTGTTGGAGCCATACAATTGCATTGCCAAACCTGCCGTAAGCGTGAGTCTGTGTTCGAGAGCTCCAACATAGCAGGCTTAGCGGTCAATGCAACTGAATTTTAAAGGAATTAATCGCTTCGGCTGGTGACCTCAAGAAGGTGGTAGCCGAATTGGGTTTGTACCGGGCCCTGGACCACATTAAGGGGCGCAGAAAATACGACTTTATCAAACTCGGGCACCATCATGCCGGGTCCAAACTCACCGAGCGCACCGCCGTCTTGCGAACTCGGGCACATCGAATGTCGTTTTGCCAGTTCCGCAAAGTCAGCGCCTTGCTCAATTTGCTCCTTCAGATCGAGACACAGGGCCTCGTTGTCTACCAGTATGTGACGCGCACTTGCCAATGCCATGTTTACACTCCATATATTCTTTATAATCAAAGAGACAAGACTAGCCTGCCAACCTTAAGTTGGCCACCGTAATTGTAGCTAAAGTTTGGCCTTTGTCATTCTAGCGCCTGCTCAATTGCCGCGGTTAGTTCGCTCGACAGCGGCTTAGTGCGGCTGTTAAAGCGTTGCACCTGTTGCCTGTCCTTACTCACCAGGTATTTGTAAAAATTCCAATTCGGTGAACTGGTTTGCTCATTCAGAAACTGAAAAACAGGGTGAGCATCGGAGCCGCGCACCGACACCGGCGCCATCATGGTAAAGGTGACCCCATAGTTGATAAAGCACACCTTGGCGGTGTCTTTTTCCTCATCTTCTTCCTGAAAGAAATCGTCGGATGGGAAGCCGAGAATGACAAGGCCCTGCTCCTTATACTTCTGATGTAGCTGCTCGAGCTCTTTAAATTGAGGCGTAAAGCCGCAGTTGCTGGCGGTGTTCACTATCAGCAAGGGAGAGTCCTTGAATTGGCACAGGTTGATACTTTGCTCGGAGCGCAGTTTGCGCACGTCGATATCGGTAAAGTCGCCACACTCTTGGTTGTCATTGGCATACGCCAGGCCTGAGCCCAAAGACAGCAGGGTGGCAAGAAATAATTTAAACATGTTCGCTCTCGGAATATTGTTAGTTTTAATTTATAGGTTAGTATCGGCACATTAGATCACCCGGACTTGTGGCTGAATTATGTTTGTACCCGCTCAGATTGAAGACTTACCCAGTATAGTCGCCATTTATAATCAAACCATCCCCAGTCGTATGGTCACCGCCGACACGGAGTTGGTAACTGTGGAGTCGCGCCAAGAGTGGTTTTTATCCCATAACGATAAGCGCCCCATCTACGTGTGCAAAGACGGGGAGCGTGTGGTCGGCTGGGTCAGTTTTAAGTCCTTCTATGGTCGCCCCGCCTACGAGCAAACCGTGGAGGTCGCCATATATTTGTGTGAATCGGTGCGTGGTCGCGGCTTAGGAAAACAGAGCCTGGCATTTGCCGAGCAGCAGGCGAAACGCTTGGGCGTGACTAATCTGCTGGCCTTTATATTCAGCCATAACATACCGAGTATTCGTTTATTTAAACAGGCCGGGTTTAGCCATTGGGGGGAGTTGCCTAAGGTGGCCACTATGGATGGTCAGCATTATAACCTGACCATCCTGGGTAAGAGCAGCTTAGTCGACTAATTTCGCAAAAGGTGTGCCCATGCGAGTGACAGCTTCGGGCACTTGAGTGCTAAGGAAGTCGGCCTGGTTGGCACCCCAAGCCAGGACCACGGTAGAGCCCAGCTTAAAGCGGCCCATTTCGTCACCCTTTTTCAGGTGCACTGCACGGTCGCCGGTGCTGGGATAGTCCCAACTGAATACGTCTTTACCCGCTGGTGGCGTTACCGTGCCGGCCCAAATGGTTTCGATACTGGCTACTATGGTGGCGCCGACCAAGACCATGGCAAGCGGGCCTATTTCGGTGTCGAAGATGGCTACCACACGCTCGTTGCGAGCGAACAGGTTAGGCACGTTTTGCGCCGTTAACGGGTTAACCGAAAATAGATCGCCAGGCACGTAGATCATGCGTTTAAGGGTGCCATCGACGGGCATATGGATACGGTGGTAATCTTTGGGAGCCAGGTAGATGGTGGCAAATTTACCGCCTAAGAATGGCTGGGCATCCTCGGCCTTACCGCCTAACAGAGCTTCAAGGCTGTAGTAATGACCCTTGGCCTGCACTAATTGACCGTCGAGAATATCACCTAATTGGCTAATGGCGCCATCGACCGGGTGGGCGATAATGTTCGCATCCTCGGCTAATGGGCGAATGCCTGGCTTGAGTGGACGAGTGAAAAACTCATTAAAGGTTTGGTAATGCTCGGGGGCTTCATGCAATGCTTCGCTCATATCAATTTTGTATTGTTTAATAAACAACTTGATAAGGGCGGTCGTTAGTTTGCCGGCTTTCGCGGCGGCAAGCTTACCAACCAGGCGGGAAACGCCGTGTTTTGGCAATGCATATTGAAAAGCAATTTTTACTTTATCTAAGTTCACTGTGTAATTCTCAAAATATTTTTACGAATGTTAGCTAAATCAAGGAGTAAAAACCATAGCCTACTAATCGGGCAGCGCCTTGATTGGGCATGATAGCACGGCCTTATGCGCTCGCTTTACACTCTTGGATTACGGGCTCCGGCGCGGCCATCCGCCATGGACTCGATAATACGGTGGTAGTTTTCGAAGCGAAACTCGGCGATATCGCCATTATCAACGGCTTCGCGTATTAAACAACCCGGGTCGTCCAGGTGCTTGCAGTCTCTGAACTTGCAGCCGCCTAAATACTGACGAAACTCTTTAAAGCACCAGGCCACACGCTCTGGCTCTAAATGCCACAAACCGAATTCCCGAATTCCCGGCGAGTCGATCAGATTACCGCCGCTTGGCAGGTGGTGGAGGCGTGAGACCGTGGTGGTGTGTTGCCCCAGGCCACTGTTTGAGGACACTTCCTGGGTGAGGATCTCGGCATCTGGAAGCAGGGCGTTCACCAGGCTTGATTTACCGACGCCACTTTGGCCCACGAAAATACTGTTTTTATCGACCAGCTCAGCCTTGAGATTATCCATGCCTTCGCCACTGTGACTGCTTACCAGGTGAATGTCGTAGCCTAGCTCATGATACTCGGCGAGTATTTCCATAAACATGTCGCGGTCTTCATCATCAAGCATGTCGACCTTGTTTAACAGCAATACCGGGGCAATGCCCATGTCTTCACAGGCGACGATATAACGATCGATAATTTGTGTGCTGAACTCGGGCACCACCGCCGACACCATCATGATCTGGTCGATGTTGGCCGCCACAACTTTAACGCCATCATAAAAGTCCGGGCGGGTAAGCTGAGAGCGACGCTCTTCAACCAGCTCAACCACACCGGCAATATCGCCATCGCTGACGTTGGCACGACGAAACAGCACCTCATCGCCACAGACCAAACTGGTTACGGTGCGGCGAATATTACAGCGCAGCACTTCGCCGTCGGGCGTTTCTATGTCGGCATGCTGGCCAAAGCGACTGACTACAACCCCTGGCTCTTGAGCGCCTAGGTTATCGTTATCGAATTCGGTTGTTTGGGTGTCGGCTGAGCTTTCTTTGGCGCGTTGTAAGCGCTTTTGATGATTCGCCCGAATGCGTCGAGCTTGGCCTTTGGACAGTTTTTTCTTTTTTGCCACGCGGTCTCTGTACTTAGCTGGTCTAAACCTTTTTAAAAAAGCTTTAGGTCTATGAGTTAAGCTAATATGATATATCTTATTGCGTTAAACCGAAAGTAAAGCAGGGTTGGGTTGAGATGGCCGTGAACGATAAAAATTTAGTGTGGTTAGATTTGGAAATGACGGGGTTAGACCCGGAGCATGACCGAATTCTAGAAATAGCGACCATAATTACCGACAGCGAGCTCAATATTCTTGCTCAGGGCCCGGTGATCGCCATTAAACAAAGTGATGAATTGCTCGATGGTATGGATGAGTGGTGTACTAACCAACACGGTAAGTCGGGATTAACGGCACGGTGCAAAGCCAGTGAGATAACGGAGCAAGAAGCCATGGCTGAAACCCTGGCATTTTTAGAGCAGTGGGTACCCAAGGGGGCTTCACCCTTGTGTGGTAACTCCATCGGTCAGGATCGCCGTTTTCTAGTGCGTTATATGCCCGAGCTCGATAACTACTTCCACTATCGCAATATCGATGTCAGTACCATTAAAGAATTAGCACGACGCTGGCAGCCCGAGGTTCTTGATAAGGTAACCAAGCAGGGATCACACCTGGCTTTGGACGATATTAAGGACTCGATCATGGAATTGCAGGTTTATCGTACAGAAATCTTCAAAATTTAAAAAAATCCTTAAAAAGGGCTTGCAAACAAGGGGCAATATTGTAGAATCCTGCCCCGCTTAAGACGAACAGCATTGTTTGTTATTTAAGCCCTTGTGAAGCAGTTTTATTTTGCTGCTGACCTGTGAAGCGGCACTAGCTCAGCTGCTAAATTGCAAAGCCGCAACCTCAGGTTGCGACCAGCGATAAAACAAAGAGCGACCTATGAAGCGGCACTAGCTCAGCTGGTAGAGCGCAACCTTGCCAAGGTTGAGGTCACGAGTTCGAACCTCGTGTGCCGCTCCAAATTTTCACTCGTTTAGCTCAACGTTTGAATCTTAATTCAGAGCATTTATGAAGCGGCACTAGCTCAGCTGCTAAATTGCAAAGCCGCAACCTCAGGTTGCGACCAGCGATAAAACAAAGAGCGACCTATGAAGCGGCACTAGCTCAGCTGGTAGAGCGCAACCTTGCCAAGGTTGAGGTCACGAGTTCGAACCTCGTGTGCCGCTCCAATTTTCCTCACAAAGATTTTTCAGACATAGATCCCCAATTCTCTTTGACCGATTCCCAATTTAGTGTTTGGTACTTTCTGCTGTTAATTGTCCACCTGGATTTGCTGCTGTTAATTGTCCACCTGGATTTGCTGCTAATACTATTGTGCTAGCTGCTTAGGCACTGCCTTATTCGGGGGTCGGATAAACTGACTCCTCATAGCTGCTGCTTTACTTTTATTGACTATAGTTACACAAGCTTAAGCAAGAGAGTGTAGAGATGGCGGGGCAAGGGGTGTCAAAGGACGGTGAAACGAATTCGGCGCTTAATTACGCTGTGCATATCGACCAGTTTGGTGAGCCGGCGCAATTAGGTGCGGCCCTGATCGATGCCGTGCAGGAGTTGGGATTGCAAAGTAATGTCGAATTACGTTTGGGCGGAACGGTGTTGCACCTGGCCCATGCGGGGACCTGCTCTCCCATAGTTATCGAACTATTTGATATGTTGAAAGGGCGGGGTCGCTTGCAGGAGTTTTCTCAGCATTTATTGGTTAATTATGACAAAGTCAGTCTGCTTATTTTGACCATGCCGGAGCAGGCGCCGCAACGCCACGCCAATCTCCGCGAGCAGTTGTGTGCCCTAGTGGCAGTGACCGATAAACGGTTATCCCAGTTATGTGATCAGCTCGGCGGCCTTAGTTAGGGGATGACGCAAAGCGCCTCTATCTACGCGTCCCGAACTACGCGTCCCGAACCAAGCCTTTTTCCACGGCTCGAATAAGGCGCTGGGTCTTCTTCTCGGTGCTAATAACCTTGACCTTTATGGTCTGTGCTTTGTTTTGCTGTTGTGCCAATGCCCAATGAATATGCTCGCTAACCAGCTCATCTGCCTCGCTCAGTCGCGCCTCAAGAGCCTGCACTATGGTTTTATCGTAAGGGGCATTACCCAAGGCTACGGCAATATTACGAAGCCAGCGCTGATGGCCAATGCGGCGGATAGGGCTGCCCTCGGTGTTCTTTAAGAAGGTTGCTTCATCCCAGCTAAAGAGGGCAAGCAGGCTTTGGTCGCGCAGTTGTGCCCGGGCATGAAAGTCTTGCTCGGCGGTAATTTGGCCATAGCGGTTCCAGGGGCAGATCAGCTGGCAATCATCACAGCCATAAATACGGTTGCCCATGGCCTGGCGGTATTGCTCGGGAATGGCACCTTTAAGCTCTATGGTCAGGTAGGAGATACATTTGCGGGCATCGACCACAAAGGGTTCAACGATGGCGCCGGTTGGACACATGGTCATACAGGCCACGCAGTTGCCACACTCGCCCTGGCTGGCCAGGCGTTCGGCCGGGTCGTCTACCGGTAGGGGGATATCGACAAACAGCTCCCCGAGGAAAAACCAGGAACCGGCCTGCTTATCGATAATTAGGCTGTGTTTGCCGGTAAAGCCAAGACCGGCCTTGGCGGCCAGCTGACGCTCCAGAACCGGAGCTGAGTCGACAAAAGGACGAAAGCCAAGGTTCTCTACCCGTTCGCTAATGCGCTGACCTAGCTTCTTAATGCGGTTGCGCATAAGCTTGTGGTAATCGCGGCCCAGGGCATAGCGACTGATATAGGCCAGGTTTGGGTCCTTTAAGGTTTTTGCGAAGCCTGCATCGGGGGGCAGATAGTGCATTTTTAGGGAGATCACCCGCTGCGTGCCCGGCACCAGTTCGTCCGGGCGAGAGCGCTTGGTGCCATGCTCGGCCATAAAGTTCATTTCGCCGTGATACCCCAAGTCGAGCCAACGTTGCAATTGGGCTTCATGCTGGCGCAAATCGATATCACAGATTGCGGCATCGGCAAAACCCAGTTCGCTTGCCCATTGCTTAATTTGTTGGGCTAGTTCAGGATAATTGATAGTGTCTTGAGGCAAAAGTAAACAACCATGGATCTTAGCTACAGTACTAATTTACCACAGCAGGCTTACAGCCCCCAACAGTTAAGAGAAAACGAGGCGCAAGCAGCCAAGCACTGCGGCATAAGCATGACCGAGCTGATGGAAACCGCCGGTGGTGCGGTAGCGGCTTGGGTGCAGGCGCATTATGCCAACAACCAGCGGGTGCTGGTGGTGGTTGGCAGTGGCAATAATGGTGGTGACGGCTTTGTTGTCGCCGAGCAGTTAAGGCGTGCCGGTTATTCGGTGCAGGTGTGGCCTCTGCTGTCTTTGGCCCATTTGGGTCGCGATGCCAAAGAAATGATGCAGCGCTATCGGCGCGGCGGTGGCGAGTGTGTGGCCAAACCCAATCTGCATCAGTTCGAACTGATCATAGATGCTGTGTTCGGTATTGGCTTGGACCGCCCCTTAAGTCAGCAGCTGCAAGACACCTTTACTCACCTCAATGAACTGCCTGCAGTGCGCGTTGCCATCGATGTGCCCAGTGGTGTTAATGCTAAAACTGGTGAAGTTTATCAGGGGGCGTTTGCCGCGCACCACACCCTGACCTTCATCGGTTTAAAACAGGGCATGCTTACCGGGCGTGCTAAAACGCAATGTGGCCTTCTCTGGTTCGCACCCCTGGGGGTAGATCAGGCGTTTGCTCATATCTGTATGCCCAAGGCGCGCCGTCTCGTCCATGATGAGATGATGAGAAAGCGCCCGCAGCGCCAGCCCTGCGCCCATAAGAACAATGCCGGCCATGTGTTGGTGATAGGTGGTGGCTTAGGCATGGCCGGAGCCGCGCGTTTGGCCAGTGAAGCCGCACTGCGCTGTGGCGCCGGTCTGGTCAGTGTGGCCACCCATCCCCAGAACGTAATGGCGGTCTTACAGGGGCGCTATGAGTTGATGGTGCATGGGGTCGAGAGCCGCGAACAGTTAACGCCGCTTATCGATAAGGCCTCGGTGCTGGTGGTGGGGCCAGGACTGGGTCAATGCCAATGGGCTCAGAAGATGCTCCGCCAGGTCTTAGAGCAGGGCAGGGATAAAGTTAAGGTACTTGATGCCGATGCCCTAAACTTGCTGGCAAAAAATCCTCAGGAGCTCAGGGCGGCGGTGCTGACGCCGCATCCAAAAGAGGCGGCCAGGCTGCTCAATATTAGCGTGAGTGAGGTCGAAGCCAATCGCTTTGTTGCCCTGAGAGAAGTGGCAAAACGTCATCAAGCGAGCGTATTGTTAAAAGGGCCGGGTACCTTGATCGGTTGTGAGCAAAGGCAGTGGATCAACAGCAGTGGCAGCGAGGTACTAGCAAGCGCTGGATGGGTGATGTATTATCTGGTATTATTGCTGCTTTGTTAGCCCAGGGACTCAGTGCCCAGGATGCCACTTGCCTTGGTGCCTACTTGCATGGTTTCGCTGCCGAGCAGGCGGCGGCACAAGGCGGCAAGGGGCTATTAGCCAGCGATTTATTCCCAGTTTTAAGAGCATTAGTAGGATAAGCAATAGATGAGTCATGTATATCACCAGTATTTAGCCGATGAAGCGGCCACCGTGGCCTTTGGCAACAGCCTCGCAAAATTAGTGGCAGGTGGTGTGGTGATTTATCTCTATGGCGATCTGGGGGCCGGTAAAACCACCCTAAGTCGGGGCTTAGTGCAAGGGCTGGGCCATAAAGGCAAGGTTAAGAGTCCCACCTATACCTTGGTGGAACCTTATGAGCTCCCCGAGGTCAATATATATCATTTTGATTTATATCGATTAGCTGATCCCGAAGAGCTGGAATTTATGGGTATCAGGGATTATTTTGATGACAGTGCCGTGTGTATTCTAGAGTGGCCCAGTAAGGGGGCCGGGGTGATCCCCCGCGCCGATTTAAAAATCACCTTAGAATATAACGGTGAAGCGCGTGAGATCAGCGTCCTTGCCGATACCGAGCGAGGCGCTGACATAGTAACGAAGTTAAAAGGCAATGCTTAAAACAATTACAACCGCGAGCAAGATTACCTTAAGTTGCATACTACTGTTGTGGGCTGCGGCCGTTTCGGCTCAAAATAAAATTGAAGGCGTGCGGGTTTGGCCGTCGCCGGATAGTACCCGCATCGTATTCGATATGGCCGAGAAGCCGGATTACAGCTTTTTTATGCTGAGTAATCCGCGCCGGCTGGTGGTGGATATCAATAACACCGCCCGACATAATGATTTTCCAAAGATAGAAAGAAAACACCAGCTTGTTGATGTGATCCGTGCCAGCAAGCCCAAAAAAGCCGGTTCTACCCGGGTGGTGTTTGAGCTGCTTAAACCAACAAAACCCGTGCTCTTTGCGCTGGCGCCGACCGGCCCCTATAAAGACCGTTTAGTGATCGATTTATACGATAAAAGCGACGGCCAAAGCACCGAGAAAACCCCAAAAAACCGTCTCCTTGAAACGAATCGTGACATAGTGATCGCCATTGATGCCGGTCATGGCGGAGAAGACCCGGGCTCCATAGGCCCCAGTGGCACCTATGAAAAAGACATCACCTTGAAAATCGCTAAGCGCTTGGAGCGCCTGATCAATGCTGAGCGTGGTATGAAGGCCCATTTAGTGCGCAGTGGCGATTACTTTATCAAGGTGAACTTGCGCAGCGCCAAGGCGCGTGAGCGTAAGGCCGACTTTCTTGTGTCTATTCATGCCGATGCCTTTACCAGCCCGCAGCCTAGAGGGGCCTCGGTGTGGGTGTTGTCACTACGCCGCGCCAACTCTGAAATTGGTAAATGGATTGAGGACAGGGAAAAACACTCGGAATTACTCGGTGGTGCAGCGGATGTCATTCGCGATACCGCCAGCGAGAAATACCTTGCGCAGACGCTGCTTGATATGTCCATGGACCACTCCATGAAGACCGGCTTTAAGGTTGCCGAGGAGGCGGTTAAAGAGCTCAGCAAGGTAGCCAAAATGCATAAACGCTACCCGCAGGCGGCAAGCCTGGGGGTATTGAAGTCTCCGGATATTCCGTCAATCCTGGTGGAAACCGGCTTTATCTCCAACCCCCACGAAGAGCGACTGTTACTTTCTGCGGGGCATCAGGAGAAACTGGCGCAAGCGGTGTTTAAGTCGATCCGCAGGTATTATCAACAGAACCCACCGGATGATTCCCTGTTCGCTACCATTAAGGCGCAGAGTCCAACCCGTCATAAGATTTCTCGCGGTGAGTCGTTAAGTGTGGTCGCCAGTCGCTATGGCGTTTCGGTCAATGCCCTGAAACAGGCTAACAAACTTAAATCAGATCGGGTCTATATCGGCCAGGTACTGACCATCCCCAGCACCTAAGAGAGCTTATGAGCATAGAGATATTACCGGCGCGTTTGGCTAACCAAATCGCCGCCGGTGAGGTTGTTGAGCGTCCCGCCTCGGTGGTTAAAGAGTTGGTAGAAAACAGCCTGGATGCCGGGGCAACTCGTATTCGGGTCGATATTGAGCGTGGCGGCCATAAGCTCATTCGTATCAGCGATAACGGTGCTGGCATAGCCAAGGACGAATTGACCCTGGCGTTGTCGCGCCATGCCACCAGTAAGCTAAAAAGTCTCGATGATCTGGAAAATATTTGTTCGCTGGGCTTTCGCGGCGAAGCCTTGGCGTCCATCAGTTCGGTGTCTCGGCTTACGCTGAAGTCCAAGCCAGCGGCGCAAGCCGAGGCCTGGCAGGCCTTTGCCGAGGGCCGGGATATGGCGGTGCAGGTGCAGCCAACGGCGCACCCGGATGGCACCAGCATAGAAGTAAAGGATCTATTTTTTAATACGCCGGCACGACGCAAGTTTCTACGCACCGAAAAGACCGAGTTTAGCCATATCGATGAGTTGCTTAAGCGCATCGCCCTCAGCCGCCTCGATATTGCCCTGACCTTAACGCACAATGGCAAGGTGGTGCGTCAGTATCGCCCGGTCAGCGAAGAGCAGGCGGTTAAGCGCATTGCGCAGGTGGCCGGTAAGGGCTTTGCCGAGCAGGGCATGCACCTGCAAAGTGGCGAACAGGGGTTGTATTTGCACGGCTGGATCATGCCGCAGGAAACTCAAACCGAGCCGCAATACACCTATGTGAATGGCCGCATGATGCGCGATAAGTTGATCTTACATGCAATTCGTCAGGCCTTTGAAGAGCATGTGGGCGCCACCCATGTACCAGCGTTTGTCCTGTATTTGGATATAGATCCTCGTCAAGTGGATGTTAATGTGCACCCGGCCAAACACGAGGTGCGTTTTCATCAGGCGCGCTTGGTACACGACTTTATTTTGCAGGCGGTGCAGCAGTTAATCGCCACCGAGCAAAGCCTGTTTGGCGAACGAGAAACGCCAGCTCAGACACAAGCCTCCCATACACCCATGGAATATGGCGATTATCCAAAGTCCCATTTGCAGCCCCAACTGATGCAGCCGAGCCTGGACGGTCAGTCTAGGGGGGCGGCATCGTCTAACGGCTCTGCCGGCAGCGCCGCAGCGAATAGCAGCTATACCCGTTCCGCGCCCAAAGCGGCGCAAATTGAACAGGCTAATCGCTTCTACCAAGGCATTAGCGAGGCGCAGGCGCACAACTTTACCCAAGCCGCCCAGCAGGCCGCGCCGTCAGAGGGTATGTCGCTAACAGGCCAAGCCGTTGAGCTTCTGCCTTTAAATCAAGGGCGCTGCGCCCTTAGCCTGGAAGGCGAGCTGTACCTCGGGCATTGGCGCAGTGTGTTACAACCGGCCTGGCAACAACAACTGCAAGCAGATGCCCAGTTACCCGGACGGGCGTTGTTACTGCCGGTGCGGGTGGCCATCAATAAAGAGGAATTTGCCCAGTTAGAGCAAAGTCACTCCTGGTTGGCGGTGCTGGGGTTTGATCTGGAGCTGGCAAAGCAGCATGTAATGGTTAAACGTTTACCCAGTTGCTTGTACAGCTTGGATGCCAAAGAGGTGGTCGAGCGCCTGTTAGCAGCGCCGCTAAGTGAAGAAGATGGTGAGCAGCCCTGGTTAGAATGGCTGGCGACCCAGGTACCGGCGGTTTATTTTGATGGCCAGGATTTTCTTTCTTGGCAGTTGGAGTTGCAAAAATGCCCAGAGATAATGCAGCACTTGCGGCAAAAAGCCGTTAAAATAGACGTATCCGAGCACCTCAATCAAATAAGCGTTTAAAGTCCTGTGAGTACACTGCCAGTTATATTTTTAATGGGGCCGACGGCCTCGGGAAAAACCGATCTTGCCATCGAGCTTTGCCAGCACTTTGATACCGAAGTGATCAGCGTCGACTCGGCCTTGGTATACAAGGGTATGGACATAGGTACGGCCAAGCCCACAGCCGCAGAGCTGGCAAAGGCACCTCATCGGCTGATCGATATCATCGACCCGGCTGACAGTTACTCCATGGCGGATTTTCGCAGCGATGCCCTGGCCCATATCAAGGAGTTACACGCTCAAGGCAAGGTGCCTCTATTGGTGGGTGGGACCATGATGTATTTCAAAGGCTTGCTTGAAGGCTTATCGCCCTTACCCGAGGCGGATGAAGCGGTGCGGGCCGAGTTGGACAAAGAGGCCAAAGAGCAAGGCTGGCCGGCTTTGCACCAGCAGTTGCTGGAAATAGACCCGCAGGCCGCCGCCAAGATCAATGCCAACGATTCGCAGCGTATTAACCGCGCCTTAGAGGTTTATCGTATAAGTGGTAAAACCATCACGGAGCTGCAGCAAACCAAGGCACAAGCTCTTGATTTTCCTGTTTATCAGTTTGCGATTGCGCCAAGTGATCGCAAGGTGTTGCACCAGCGCATTGAGAAAAGATTCAAAATAATGCTGGAGCAGGGGTTTGAAAATGAAGTTTTGTCCTTATATAAAAGGGATGATTTGCACCCCGATTTGCCCTCGATACGTTGTGTCGGCTATAGACAAATGTGGGATTACATCGCCGGTGAAATTGACTATGATGAGATGGTCTTTCGCGGCATTGCGGCAACCCGCCAGTTAGCAAAACGTCAGCTAACCTGGTTGCGCGGTTGGCCGGACCTCACCTGGCTTGAAAGTGGGGATAGAGAAAACTTGCAACGTATAGTAAGTTCGCTAAGCTAATATTATTGGGACGATTTTTCTTTTAAGTATGTTCCAGATATAGTTACATAATAACACCTAAAAACTAAGGAAAATAACAATGGCAAAAGGCCAATCGTTACAAGACCCATTTTTGAATGCGTTACGTCGTGAGCGTGTTCCTGTTTCTATCTTTTTAGTTAACGGCATCAAACTGCAAGGTAAAATTCAGTCATTTGACCAATTTGTGATCTTGCTTGAAAACACAGTAAACCAAATGGTGTATAAGCACGCGATTTCGACCGTCGTGCCGGCCCGTTCAGTGAATTTCCACGGTGCGCAAGGAACAGACGCGCCTGAGTCAGAAGAAGGGAACTTTTAATCAGTAGGAGCAGTGTGCTTGTTTGACCGTTATGAAGCCGGCGAACAGGCAGTCTTAGTACACATAGAGTTTCCCCATGAAGGTGATAGAGAAGACCTTCAAGAGTTGGAAATGCTGGTGTCTTCTGCAGGTGTTAGTAGTCTGATGGTTGTGCAAGGCAGCCGTCAGGCGCCACACCCCAAGCTATTCGTCGGCACGGGGAAAGCAGAAGAAATCGCTGAGATTGTCCAATCCCACAACGCAGATGTCATTATATTCAATCACGAATTAAGCCCATCACAAGAGCGCAATCTAGAGAGAGTGTGCAAATGCCGCGTGCTCGATAGAACCGCGTTGATTTTAGATATTTTCGCCCAGCGGGCGAGAACCCATGAAGGTAAACTCCAGGTTGAGCTGGCGCAGTTGCGTCATATTTCTACCCGTTTGATCCGAGGCTGGACGCACTTGGAGCGACAAAAGGGTGGTATAGGTCTACGTGGCCCGGGTGAAACCCAGCTTGAGACCGACCGCCGATTGCTGCGTGCGCGTATTAAAAACATCCTTAAACGTCTTGATAAAGTAGCGAAACAGCGTGAACAAGGGCGTCGGGCGCGAAATCGCAATGAAATTCCAAGTGTTTCTCTGGTTGGTTATACCAACGCCGGTAAATCGACCCTGTTTAACCGCCTTACCGAGTCGGATGTGTATGCCGCGGATCAGCTGTTCGCGACTCTGGACCCCACTTTGCGTAAGCTGGAAGTGCCGGATATCGGCAGCGTGATCCTTGCCGATACCGTGGGCTTTATTCGTCATCTTCCCCATGATCTGGTGGCGGCCTTTAAGGCGACCCTGACCGAGACTCGTGAAGCGGATCTGCAACTGCATGTGATCGATGCCGCCGACTCGCGGCGTAAAGAGAACATCGAGCAGGTGCAGGAAGTGCTTGAGGAAATCGAGGCTAACGAGATCCCGCAATTGCTGGTGTACAACAAAATTGACCAGCTCGAAGACGTTGAGCCGCGTATCGACAGAGACGACGAAGGCAAGCCGCGTCGAGTCTGGTTATCAGCCCAGCAAGGCCAAGGGGTTGAGCTGTTAAAGCAGGCGATCAGTGAATTGCTGGCGAAGCAGATGCTCAACACCTTACTGTGTGTGCCGCCTAGCCAGGGGCGTTTGCGTGGTGCGCTATACAACCTCAACAGCATCAATAAAGAAGACTATGATGAGCATGGCAATTGGTTGCTGCAGGTGAAGGTACCCATGAGCGAGTGGAATAAGCTGAAAAAGGAAATCGGCGAACAAATCGATAGCTACCTTACTTAGCATGGGAAAATACGCTAAAGTAGCACCAGTAAAGATTTTCTTGTGCCACATGCGGGTCGAGCTCGGCCACAGCATGTGACAACGCAGGTAATGCTAAGCTAGCATTGCCCCGAGTAACGAATATTGACAACTATGGAGTAGAGCTATGGCCTGGAACGAGCCGGGTAACAATGGCAACGGCAAAGACCCTTGGGACAATAAAGGTGGTCGCGACCAAGGCCCACCGGATTTAGACGAAGTACTGAAAAAGTATTCCGATAAGTTTGGCGGTCTGTTTGGCGGCAACAAGGGCGGCAACCGAGGTGGCGGCGTCGGTGGCGCTGGCATCTTTATTGTGGTGATCATTGCCCTGATTATTTGGGCCTTGAGTGGCTTTTATACAGTAAAAGAAGCGGAACGCGGCGTGGTCTTACAATTTGGTAAGTTTGCCCGTATCGCCGAGCCGGGCCTGCGTTGGAAAGCAACCTTTATCGAAAACGTGATCCCCGTTGATATCGAAGCGGTACGTTCGCTGTCTGCGTCTGGCTTTATGCTGACCGAAGACGAGAACGTAGTAAGCGTTGAATTCGAAGTGCAGTATCGCGTCGTTGACCCGTATCTATACAAGTACAGTGTCACCGATGCCGATCACAGTCTTCAGCAAGCCCTAGATAGTGCACTGCGCTACGTAGTCGGTCATGCGGAGATGGATCAAGTATTGACCACAGGTCGTGAACTGGTGCGTCAAAGCACCTGGGAAGAGCTGAACGGTATTATCGAGCCCTATAACCTAGGTTTAGTGGTTACCGATGTGAACTTTAAAGACTCTCGCCCGCCGGCGGAAGTAAAAGATGCCTTCGATGACGCCATCGCCGCGCAGGAAGACGAAGAGCGTTTTATTCGTGAAGCGGAAGCTTATGCCCGTGAAATCGAGCCTCGTGCCCGTGGTCGCGTTACGCGTATGACCCAGGAAGCCGAAGCCTACCGCGAGCGTGTAACCCTGGAAGCTCAGGGTGAGGTAGCGCGCTTTGAAAAGCTGTTACCTGAGTATCAAAGCGCTAAGCAGGTAACACGTCAGCGTTTGTATATTGATGCCATGGAGCAGGTGCTAGGCAACAGCTCTAAAGTCTTGGTTGACGTTGAAGGCGGCAACAACATGATGTATCTGCCTTTGGATAAAATCATGGAGCAGCATTCGTCAGGTAAAAAAGTAACTTTACCAAATTCCAATACCATCCAGGATTTACGTAACAAGCTAGGCACTAATTCATCGCAAAACAGCCAGGTAAATTCTGCCAACGACCGTTTTGCTAAAGACCGCTTTAATGGAGGACGATAAGGGTGAGAAATTTTAGTTTAATCCTCATTATTGCCGCGGTGCTCTTGTCTTTCTCTTCGGTATTTGTGGTACCGGAAGGACAAAGAGCCATTGTTTTGCTGTTTAGCAAGGTGCAAAAAGACGACAGTGACAATGCCGTGGTTTACGAGCCAGGACTGCACTTTAAGGTGCCTTTTGTTGCCCAGGTGCGTAAGTTGGATGCACGTATTCAGACTTTGGATGGTACGCCGGATCGCTTCGTAACCAGTGAGAAAAAAGACTTGATCGTTGATTCTTATGTGAAGTGGCGTGTTCAGGACTTCAGTGATTATTACCTGCGTACTCGCGGTGATAAGAACTATGCCGAAACCCTGCTTAAGCAGAAGGTGAACAACGGCCTTCGTACCAACTTTGGTGCCCGCACCATTCGCGAAATCGTCTCCGGTGAGCGTAGCGAGTTAATGGCTGACGCCCTGGTGCAAGCCTCTGAAAGCGCGAAAGAGTTGGGGATTGAAGTGCTTGATGTACGCGTTAAGCAAATCAACCTGCCGGACGAAGTGAGCAGTTCTATTTACCAGCGTATGCGCGCCGAGCGTACTGCGGTAGCTAAAGAACACCGCTCACAGGGTCAGGAAAAAGCCGAAGAACTGCGCGCCGAAGTCGATCGTCGCGTAACGGTCATGCTGGCGGATGCCGAGCGTAATGCCCGTTCTGTACGCGGTCAAGGTGATGCCCAGGCGGCAAAAATTTACGCCGAAGCTTACAATAAGGATCCGGAGTTTTTCGGATTCGTGCGTAGCCTTGATGCGTATAAAAACACCTTTAAAGATAAGCAAGACGTGATGGTTATCGAGCCGAACAGCGAATTCTTCAAATATATGAAGAACGCGTCGGCGCAATAATCGCTCTTGTTAGAAAAGCCCTGAGACCTTGTCTTGGGGCTTTTTTTTGCCTTGGGAGGAGATATGAACTGGCAATTATTTTTAAGCGCTGTGGCATTAATGCTAATATTTGAAGGCCTGGGACCGGCGTTATTTCCAAAAACCTGGCGCGCTTATCTGCTGCAGATAGTGCAGACCGATGAGCGTACTCTCAAGGTGATCGGCATTGCTTTAATCCTGGTTGGCGCGCTGTTATTTCACTTTGTGCAGCCGGGATAGACCTCTGAGCTAAAAGTAAAAATACTATTAGCGGAAAAAATAGCCAAAACGGGGTGATCTATGGCCCTCTTTTCTGATAAAATCTGCGCCTAATTTTTTCTAAGTGAATTTGCAATGGGTAAAAACGTCGTTGTATTAGGCACCCAGTGGGGTGACGAAGGGAAAGGGAAGGTTGTTGACCTTCTTACAGATAAAGCATCTTTAGTAGTACGCTACCAAGGTGGTCACAATGCTGGTCACACGCTAGTGATTAATGGTGAGAAAACCGTACTGCACTTGATCCCATCGGGTGTACTGCGTGACAACGTTAAATGTATCATCGGTAACGGTGTTGTACTTGCTCCTGACGCATTAATGAAAGAGATCGGCATGCTTGAAGAGCGTGGCGTACCAGTGCGTGAGCGTCTTCTTATTTCTGAAGCTTGTCCGCTAATCTTGCCTTATCACGTAGCTCTTGATGTTGCGCGTGAAAAAGCACGTGGCGCCAAAGCTATTGGTACTACTGGTCGTGGTATCGGTCCTGCCTATGAGGACAAGGTAGCACGTCGTGGTCTGCGTGTAGGTGATTTGTTCAACCCAGAGCAATTCGCGAACAAGCTACGTGAGATCCTTGAGTACCACAACTTCACTCTAGAAAATTATTACAAAGTTGAGCCTGTTGATTTCCAGAAGACATTCGATGATGCAATGGCTGTAGCTGAGATCCTTAAAGCTATGGTTGTTGACGTTACCGAGATGCTTGACCAAGCGCGCGAGAACGGCGAAAACATCCTGTTCGAAGGTGCCCAAGGTACGCTTCTTGATATCGACCACGGTACCTACCCGTATGTAACCTCTTCAAACACCACAGCTGGTGGCGTTGCAACGGGTGCCGGTTTTGGTCCGCTAAACCTGGACTACGTGCTTGGTATCGTAAAAGCCTACACCACGCGTGTTGGTTCAGGTCCATTCCCTACCGAGCTATACGACGGCCTTGATAAGCAAGACCCAGTTGGTAAGCACCTGGGTGAGAAAGGTCACGAGTTTGGTGCTACAACGGGTCGTCTACGTCGTACCGGTTGGTTTGACGCCGTGGCTATGCGCCGTGCGGTACAAATCAACAGCATCTCAGGCTTCTGTATGACTAAGCTTGACGTACTTGATGGTCTAGAAACCATTAAGATCTGTACTGGCTACCAGCTTGAAGATGGCACGGTTACCAACGTAACTCCGCTTGCAGCCGAAGGCTACGAGAAGGTAACGCCGGTATACGAAGAAATGCCAGGCTGGAGCGACAACACATTCGGTGTGACGCGCGTTGAAGACCTGCCAAAAGCGGCAATCGACTACATTAAGCGTATCGAAGAAATCACAGGCGTGCCTGTTGATATCATCTCTACCGGTCCTGACCGAGTTGAGACCATGATCGTACGCAACCCGTTTGGTGAGTAATCAGCAAACGCGCTAGAAAAAGCTGCCTCGGCAGCTTTTTTTGTGCCTGAAGAACACATTTTGGCACCGCTTTTGCTGTAAAATGGCGTCTAGACGAACAAGTGTCAAAGGAGCGTTATGCGTTTTTTACTTACCAGTTGTGTATTGCTTGCCTCTGTAATGGGCGTAGCCAAAGCCGCCGAGCCGTTGGAAGCGGTGCAACTGTATAGCCAGGATGAGCTGGTAAAACTGATCCGTAAGAATACGCATTTAAAACGTGTAAAAGACGATGATTGCCAGCTGGTGCAAGATATTGCCGCTCGAGCCAGCAAGATGCAATTACCCACCTATCAGTTCCTCTATGGTGACATGCTCGCCTATAACGTCTGTGTTGAACGCGATGTGGAGTTAGGGGTGTATTACATGCGTCAGGCCGCCAAGCAGGGTCTGGCTGAGGCGCTGGAGCAGTTGGGGCGCTATTATGATATCGGTCGCCTGGTGCAGGCGGACAAGGGCATGGCCATTATCTATTTACGAGAAGCCGCCGCTCAAGGCAATGTGCCGGCGCAAATGCGTTTGGTGAAGCTCTATAATCAGGGGCATGGTAGCCCACAGGACTACGAAGATGCCTATCGCTGGCTTTTCCATGCCTCCGTGGCGGATAGGGCTCAGCACAATAAAATCGCTCGGCAATTAGCCTTACTCGCTAAAAAAATGCCGGACTCGGTCGTTGCCCGGGCGCGCTTACCCGTGGATAACTAACGGTTATTGGCATCAATTTGATTTAAAAGCTCAATCGACCCAAAACTTTAACAGTAATTCCCTGTTGCCTTTTTCTTATATGGGTTAAAATAACAGCATAAATCATAGTATAAGTTAATGAATGACCAAACAGGATCCATACCTCGATAGAGAACAGCAAAAATACGACAATCCCGTCCCCAGCCGAGAGTTTATTCTCGACCACATAAAGAAACGCTCTAAACCTGCCACCTTTAGCCAACTTTGCGGCGAACTCGAAGTGTATGAAAGTGATCGTCAAATTGCTTTTAAACGTCGTTTGCGTGCCATGGAACGTGAAGGCCAGGTGCACTTTAATAAGCACAAGTGTTACGTCATCCCCGAGGATAGCGCCCTGGTGAAAGGCAAGGTGATCGGTCACCGTGACGGCTTCGGTTTCTTACAGGTAGAGGGTGAGCCCAAAGACTGGTTTATCCCGCGCCACCAGATGAATCTGGTGCTGCACGGCGACGTGGTGTTGGCCAAGGCCGGCTCGCGTGGCCAAGGTGGCAAGGTCGAAGCGCGTATCGTTCGAGTGCTGGAAAACGAACGGGCGCCGATTGTTGGTCGTTATTTTGTTGAACACGGTATGGCCGTGGTGGTGCCGGAAGACCCGCGTCTGACACAAGACATTATTGTGCTGCCCGGGGCAGAAAAGGGCGCGCGCCACAACCAGATGGTGCAAATTGAGATCACCCAAAACCCGACTCGTCATATGAATGCGGTAGGCAAGGTCACCGAAGTGCTGGGCGATCACCTGGCGCCGGGCATGGAAATCGAAGTGGCACTGCGCAACTACGAAATTCCCCATCAGTGGCCCGAGGCCGTTGAGCGTCAGGTTGCCCCTCTGGGCGAGTTTGTTGAAGAAAAAGATAAGCAAGGCCGCATCGACTTACGTCATCTGCCATTGGTCACCATAGATGGTGAAGATGCCCGAGATTTCGATGACGCCGTCTATTGTGAGCGTAAGAAATCTGGGGGCTGGCGCCTATGGGTAGCCATTGCCGATGTCTCTCATTATGTGCCAAAGGGCTCGCCGCTGGACCAGGAAGCCATCAACCGGGGTAACTCGGTGTACTTCCCCGAGCAGGTGATACCCATGCTGCCTAAAGTGCTTTCCAACGGCCTGTGTTCCTTGAACCCTAAGGTGGACCGCCTGTGTATGGTGGCGGAAATGACGGTGTCCGATGCCGGTCAGTTGTCGGGTTATCGCTTCTACGAAGCGGTGATGAATTCCCATGCCCGTTTAACCTACACCAAGGTGCATGGTATTTTAGAAGGCGACGAGCGCCTGTGCGAAGAATATGAACCCTTGGTGGGCTATCTAAAAGACCTGCAGCAAATGTATATGGCATTAAAAGCGGCGCGTCAGCAGCGCGGTGCCATTGAGTTTGATACCCTGGAAACTCGCTTTGTTTTTAATGCTCACCGCAAGATAGAGTCTATTGTACCTGTGGTGCGTAACGACGCTCATATGCTGATTGAAGAGTGTATGATCCTGGCCAATGTCGCCGCGGCTCGCTTGTTAGAAAAGCATGAAGCCAGCGCCTTGTATCGCGTGCACGATGAGCCAGACGGTGAAAAACTGGGGCATTTCCGTGAGTTTTTAGGTGAGCTAGGGGTAGAACACCCCTTTGGCGACTCACCCGAGCCTGGCGAGATCACCGCCGCTATTAATAAGCTGGCGGAGCGTCCGGAAATCGAGCTGATCCAAACCATGTTGCTGCGCGCCATGAAGCAGGCCGTGTATCAGGCCGACAACATAGGTCACTTTGGCTTGGCCTTGCCGGCCTATGCGCACTTTACCTCGCCTATTCGTCGTTACCCGGATTTAGTGGTGCACCGCGCCATTAAGGCCATTTTAAAGTCGCAGGGCCAGCAAACCAGCGGCGCGCATGAATACAGTGCCGATGAAGCGGATCAACTCGGTGAGCAGTGCTCCATGACCGAGCGCCGCGCCGATGATGCCACCCGCGAAGTGGCGGATTGGCTAAAATGTGAATACATGCAAGATCATGTGGGCATGCAATTCGGTGGGGTGATCTCCTCGGTCACCAACTTCGGCATTTTTGTGCGCCTAGATCATCTGCAGATCGATGGCCTGGTGCATATTGCCAGCCTGGGCGACGAGTTCTTCCATTATGACGGAGCCAAACACTGTTTAGTGGGTGAGCACACCAATAAGGTGTATCGCATGGGCGATAAGTTGCGGGTGCAGGTGGCCTCTGTGTCGCTTGAGGAGCGCCGCATTAATATGGTGCTGGCCAGCGACAGCGAGGACAGATACAGTCGCCGCCGCGCTAAACCTTCGGTGCGTGAGCAGCTAAAATCTGGAGAGATCCCAGAGAAAGGCAAAAAGCCCAAGTCAGGGGCAAGGTCGGGCGCTAAGCCCGGAGCCAAGTCAGGCGCTAAACCAGCGGGCAAGGGTAAGCCTAAAAAAGCCGGCGACAAAGACAAAAAGGGGGCCGTGGCGAAGAAAGCCAAGGCCAAGAAGGCAAAGAAAAAGCAGCGTGCAGGTAAAAATGTCCGCAACAAAGCAAAATAGTAGAGAGTGTTTGTGAGTAACGAACTAATTTTTGGCTTTCACAGCGTTGAAGCCATCTTAAGCAAAGAGCCTGAGCGCTTTTTAGAAATTTACGCACTCAAGGGCCGTGAAGACAAGCGTCTTAATGACGTGATCAATCAGGCCCGCAAGTTTGGCATTTCAATCCAGTTTATGCAGCGCAAGGCCCTAGACGATAAGGCCAAAGGCGAGCAACATCAGGGAATTATCGCCCGCGTGCGCGCCGGTAAGCAGTACAGCGAAAAAGACCTGGACGATATTATCAAACGCGAGCAAACGCCGTTTTTGTTGGTGCTTGATGGCATTACCGACCCGCATAACCTAGGAGCTTGTTTGCGCAGCGCCGATGCCGCAGGTGTGCATGCTGTGGTGGTACCTAAAGACAAATCAGCCAAGCTTAATGCCACGGCTCGTAAGGTGGCCTGTGGTGCGGCAGAAACCGTACCCCTGGTGCAGGTAACCAACCTGGCGCGCACCCTGCGTGAGATTAAAGACGCTGGTGTGTGGGTGGTGGGCACCGCAGGTGAAACAGATACGACCTTATTTGAGGCCAACCTGACCGGTCCGATCGCCATTGTGATGGGCGCCGAAGGCGATGGTATGCGCCGTTTAACCCGTGAGCACTGTGATGTGTTGGTAAAAATTCCCATGGTGGGCACGGTTTCAAGCCT
This sequence comes from Pseudoalteromonas sp. T1lg75, assembly GCF_002964705.1. GTDB lineage: Bacteria > Pseudomonadota > Gammaproteobacteria > Enterobacterales > Alteromonadaceae > Pseudoalteromonas. The sequence continues at coordinate 145,313 of NZ_PQCD01000015.1, forward strand.
CAATGTATCGGTGGCAACCGGCATCAGTTTGTTTGAAGTGTTGAGACAGCGCGCTTAACCTATCGAATGAGCATCAAGCCCGCATTATGGCGGGCTTTTTATTGCCTGTTAGATATTGATTAATTTGCCAACAATGCGTAGAATACGCGCTCATTTCGACCGTTTAACATTAATTCCTTGCCTTAAACCGAGTGGTCGAAACGGTGGAAGGCTATATTAACCGTAAGGAATACCCATGCGTCATTACGAAATCGTATTCATGGTTCATCCAGATCAAAGTGAACAAGTAGCTGGTATGATCGAGCGTTATACTGGTTCTATCACTGAAGCTGGCGGTAAAATTCACCGTCTAGAAGACTGGGGCCGTCGTCAACTGGCTTACCCAATCGAAAAGCTTCATAAAGCACACTATGTTCTAATGAACGTTGAAGCACCAACTGAAGTAATCAACGAGCTTGAAACTTCTTTCCGCTACAACGATGCAGTGCTTCGTAACCTAGTTATGCGCACTAAAGATGCAGTAACTGAAGCTTCTCCTCTTGCTAAAGAAGAGAAAAAAGAAGCTGCTGAAGCTTAATCGTTCTGCGTGGTTGTAATGGCTGATACGCCTAGTGAGCAAGCGCTCAACTTAGTCGAACTTGGTGGCATTATTTGTAAGGCCCCAAAATTCAGTCAAAGCCCGGCCGGTGTGCCACACTGTATTTTCGTGCTTGAGCATCGTTCAATACAGTTAGAAGCGCAACTTAACCGACAAAGTTATGTTCGCATTCAAGTGGTCGCAAGCGGTAAAGAGCATCAACCTGCAACACAATATTTGCAAGTTGAGCAACAAGTACGAGTGAGGGGATTTTTAAATCGCCACCAAGGTCGAAATGGCCTTAGTCAACTGGTACTGCACGCTCAGCAAATTGAAAGAATTAATTGAGGAAAATACTCATGGCACGTTACTTCAGACGTCGTAAGTTCTGCCGCTTCAAAGCGGAAGGCGTACAACAAATCGATTATAAAGATCTAGCTACTCTTAAAAACTACGTTACAGAAAGTGGCAAAATCGTACCTAGCCGTATCACAGGTACTAGCGCTAAGTATCAGCGTCAGCTAGCAACCGCTATCAAGCGTGCTCGCTACCTAGCCCTTCTTCCATACACTGACTTACACAAGTAAGCAGCGGATTAACAGTTTTTAAAAGGTGTAGAGACATGCAAGTTATTCTACTAGACAAGATCGCAAACCTAGGTGGCCTAGGTGACCAGGTTTCAGTTAAATCTGGTTTCGCACGTAACTTCCTTTTCCCGAAAGGTAAGGCAGTTCCTGCAACTAAAGTTAACATCGAAACTTTCGAAGCACGTCGTGCTGAGCTTGAAGCGAAAATCGCTGAAGAGCTAGCTGCTTCACAAGCACGCGCTGAGAAACTTGAAGCACTTGCAGAAGTGACTCTTGTTTCTAAAGCAGGTGACGAAGGTAAACTATTTGGTTCAATCGGTACTCGTGACATCGCTGACGCGATCTCTGCAACTGGTATCGAAGTAGCTAAATCAGAAGTTCGCCTACCTACCGGTACTATCCGTGAAACAGGTGAATTCGACGTAGCAATCCAGGTTCACTCAGAAGTTACTGCAACTATCAAAGTGATCGTTATTGCTGAAGCTTAATCGCTGATTAGCTTTATGTGAAAAACCGCGCCAAGGCGCGGTTTTTTTATGCGTGCTGTAGGTCAATGTTGTGGGCGAGGGCGATATCTGTAGGTCAGGTTTCAACCTGACACCTGACGATGTTGTAGGGCCGCCGACAATGCGGTTGTAGGTCGGTGCTTTGCGCCCACAAGGGTGCTCTTGGCAAGATTTTTGTCGGGCCGCCGACAGCGGTGGTTACTGATAGATTTTGTCGCGTTGGCGACGGCAACCAAAGAGGGAGTGATTCGACTCCCTCTTTGGAAACTCCGCGAACCCGTGATTCGCTAATGCTTACGAACTCAGGTTTTTGTTAAACGTTCCGCTTAGCTTTCAACACGGTTTAACTCGTCGTCCTGACTCGGTAAACCTAGCTCGATATCCCTATCTCGCTGTCTCAAGCACACTGCACAACAAAACCTGATTTCTGCAGCGCGAATCAAAACGGGAGAGAGCGATACCTGTTAGAGTTGAGTATCTGAATATGCCAACGCCCAATTAAGGGGTGAGCAACGCTACCACCGAACCTAAAGCATTGTGCCGTAACCACTAAATTTGAAGTAGAAGCAAAAATGCCAAGCGTTGGGAATCCCTCTTAAATTGTTTGTTATATTTCAAGCACGACAGAGTCAATAGACAACCTCGAGTTATCAGAAATATCCTCAACAAACTCAGCCCAAGTACCTCTCTCGACTCTGCGACTACAATAATGCGAAGTAGCCCTAATGAAGCCAATAGAGACGTCGTACAAATCTTGGATAAACTCTTCTATAGTAGCTTCGTTGTTGTCACCGTAGGACAAAAATATAGAGTCACGATAGTTCGCTTTACCACGGTATCTAAATGCCTGAATAAGGAAGTTAACTTGTCCTTTATCTAGTGCACGATCGCGAACCTCGCGAGCAGCTTTCGTGCGAAAGTTGTCAACACCAAGAGCTTTGAAATCACGAGAAGTTTTTACCCTCTCTTCTGTTTCCCACTTTTTATACCCATGAGTCCCCTTTAGATAGGAAACCAGTGCACCATGAGCAGTTTCATTGTCATAAGCTCTGTCATTCAGATCGAAACGGTTAGCACCTCTATATGCAGCAATCTCAGCATCAGCAGTTTTTGAAACTAAGCTAGTTAAAAAGAGGTTAAATGGATATGGGATAAGTTCTTTCTCCGCGATATCTGACTGCCAAACTTTTGCTGTGGCTGTATGCGTCTCTTGAATAGAGCCAGAAGATGCTGCAACCATCGCGCTAGCGGAAAAATAGACGCTGTAATACCAAGAAATGATGGCTGAACGGCATATGTCATATTTATCTTCGACATCTTCATTCATGCTTTTCAGAGATGAAAGATTATGTAAAGCCATCATTGCGTTCTCAAACACAAGCGTATCAGCTTCACGATTGACAGGTCTACGTTGTACCCGAGCATATAAATCATTTAATTGGTCATCGGCACAAGCGCCATCGTTAACGACTTCGGCAAGAGCCCTCATCCAGTTTACAGTCCCCTGAAACGCAAAGCGGGGCTCAGCCTGATCACCAGCTTCAAATAGCCTGTCTAATAGCCACTTACTCATGATAAACCTCCTGAAATATAACAACTTATTAGTGAGACCTTGTAAGGTAGGCTACCTTGCAAGCTTGGTGAAAACAATAGATTAGTGAGTGTCCGTTACTTGCACTCTAAAACTAATCCATCAACATTAGAAGACGCATGAAATTAACTCGGTGTATCAGCTAAATCCCCTTACATTGCATCTGAAACACGCTACGAGAAGAGTAATCGCCCTTTGGACTAAGGGCGAAAACATGCCTAGGGCATGGACGCCCTATGCATGTTGGTTACGTTCACTTCTCGTGGCGCGTTAAGGAAATTATGCAATGTTGGGGCGCCTCGGGGTTCTTAGGGGCGGTTGGCGTAAACCGCCCCTAAGGTGCCGTCGCCACCGCGACAAGAACTCAATTCAAAGTGCCATCGTCACTAAGATCAGCTAACTTTAAAACCAGCCAAAAATCCCCACTCCTTGCCATTGAAAAATAAATTAAAAATTTTTTTAAAACCATTTAAACCCTTTGTACTTTGGTGCGCGTCTAATACAGTAACAAAGCAAATAAACAACAACAGGATGACGCAGATGTTGGTTAATGCCGAACAGGCATTCTCACAAACACAAACGGCGCAACAGGAACTACAAACCATCGAGAAAGCCCAGCAGGGTGACCAAGATGCCTTTTATGTCCTGTACCAATGCCACGTAAGGCGTGTGTATGCGCTCTGTCTTCGCTTGGTGGCCGATCAGGCTCAAGCGGAAGATGTGACCCAGGAAGTGTTTGTGCAGTTGTGGCAAAAAATAAACAGCTTTGATGGTAAGTCGCAATTCAGTACCTGGTTACACCGGGTCGCCAGCAACATAGCCATCAGTTATCTGCGCAAGCAAAAAAATTGGGTACAGCGCGTCGTCAGCAGTGAAGAGACGGGTATGGAGCACGAGCAAGCGGCGCAATGTCAGGAGCTTAATGGCCTCGACAAATTAATAGTGCGTTTGCCCGAGCGAGCCCGGCAGGTATTTGTACTGCACGCGGTGGAAGGCTATCGCCACGAAGAGATAGCACAAATGATGAATATGGCGGTGGGATCGTCAAAATCCCAGTATCACCGCGCCCGAGGGTTGTTACAGGAGTGGTATGAAAATGAGTAAACCAGACTTCGACCAATTTTTAGAGCAGCAACTGCAATCGCAAGATAAGGAGTTGAGCCCAAGTCGCGACCTTTGGCCCGGTATTGAGCATGCAATTAATTTGCAGCAAAGCAAGAGCAAACGTAATTGGGTGAAACCGGCCTTCGGCAGTGCCGCCGCAGCGATCCTGGTGGCCGTGGTGGGCTTAAATATGCCGATGCAGCAAGACGCCGAGCAAACTCAGTTTGCATTGATCAGCGATGTGTTTGAGCAACAAAAGCAAAGCCTGCTGGTGCAGTATCAGTCGCAACCGGCATTAACCGATAACTGGCAACAACAACTGGCCGAGCTTGAGCAAGCCGAGAAGGCAATCAAAACCGCGCTCGAAGACGACCCAAATAACCGCGCACTGCTTGGCATGTTAGCGCAAGTATACCAACAACAACTTGATTTAATTAATAAAGTGCACCAGCCCAAGCAGGGCACTGTATTACAGCATATTTAGGAGAAGAAGATGAAAGCACTAGCATATACCCTAGCCATGGTTCCTTGCTTAGCATTGGCTGGCGAGAAGATAGATGAGCAAATTAGCGTACCGGCCGATGGTCGTATCTTTATCGATAACCAGCGCGGTGACATCATTATCAAGGGCTGGGATAAGGCCAGTCTGCAAATCAAGGGTGAGCTTGATGATAGAGCCGAAGGCTATACCCTTGAGACCCGTGGTCAACGCACCGACTTTATTGTCAAAATGCCGAAGAACTACAACAAGGGTTGGGGCTGGGGCAACAACAATGATGATAATGGTGAAGGCTCAAAGCTGACCATTTATATGCCGATGCAAAGCGCCCTCAGCCTCGAAGGCATCAATGTGGACGTGGATGTGAGTGAGCTTAGCAGCGACAGCCGCATTGAGACCGTCAACGGCGATATCGATGCCAAGGACCTCTCGGGTAAGCTGATTTTTGAAACCGTCAATGGCGATGTCAGCGGTACCAACTTAAACGGCGATATTCGTTATCAAACGGTCAATGGCGATATCAATGACGTTGATTCGCAGGGCCAGCTGCGCATGACCCTGGTAAACGGCGATGTCACCAGCACCACCAAGTCAGAAGACATTCGCTTTGAGAACGTCAATGGTGATTTAACGTTGCGTGCTCACACGCTTGGCAGCCTAAAGCTTAATACCGTTAACGGCGAGCTGGAGGTGTATGTGAAAGAGCTGAAAACGAACGCGCAAATCCGCGCCGAAAGCGTCAGCGGTGACTTCGATTTATACCTGCCAACGAATGTCTCGGCACGTTTTGACTTAGACGCCCATGCCGGTGGTGATATCCGCAACGAGCTAAGTAAAGACAAGGCGGTTGAAGCCAAATATGGTCCGGGCGAGAGCCTAAGCTTCACTCTGGGCCAGGGCGAGGCAGAAGTGGAAGTGACCACCATCAGTGGCAACACTAACTTACGTAAAAACGACTAATTAACGCGACTAGCAAAAAAACAACTCCCAACTTAGCGGGCACTTAGCCCGCTTCTTTTTTAAAAATGCCACGCAGTTGTTGCACTGCCATACTAAGCCGATAGAATAAGGCAATTCGCTCCCCTTTAGAGTAACTATGGCAAAGATAGATAAACAGGTTGATAGCCTAAAAGTACCCCCGCATTCCATTGAAGCCGAGCAGTCCGTGCTTGGTGGCCTAATGCTTGATAATGAAGCCTTTGACCGTGTGGCCGAGATAGTTGTATCTCAGGATTTCTATACCCGCACCCACAGGTTTATTTTCGAGGCCATGGAACGCCTGGTGGAAGCAGGCCAGCCGATCGATCTAATTACCATCTCGGAGTCGCTGGAGAAAAACAACCAGCTTGAGAGCATAGGTGGCTTTGCCTACTTAGGGGAAATTGCTAAAAACACGCCAAGTGCGGCGAATATTTCCGCTTATGCGCATATCGTTCGTGAACGTGCGGTAGTGCGTGAAATGATCGGTGTGGCCAATGAAATTGCCGAGGCGGGCTTTAACCCGGAAGGGCGCGGCAGCCATGAACTGCTCGACCTGGCCGAGAGCAAGGTGTTTAAAATCGCCGAACAGCGTACCAAGAGCACCGAAGGTCCGCAGAACATCCATACTATTTTGGAAAAAACCGTCGATAAGATTGAAGAGTTGTATCAGTCACCACAAGACGGTGTGACCGGGGTGAGCACGGGCTATTCCGACCTAGATAAGATGACCGCGGGGCTACAGCCTTCGGATCTGATCATCGTCGCCGCCCGTCCGTCCATGGGTAAAACCACCTTTGCCATGAACCTGGCAGAGCATGCGGCCATGACCCGCGATAAGCCGGTAGTGATCTTCTCCCTGGAGATGCCCTCGGAACAGATCATGATGCGTATGCTGGCATCATTAGGGCGTATTAACCAAACCAAGGTACGTACCGGTCAGCTGGACGATGATGATTGGGCGCGCTTGTCGTCCACCATGGGTCTGCTGATTGAAAAGGGCAAGATGTACGTCGATGATGCCTCAGGGTTAACGCCTACCGATGTACGCTCACGCGCCCGTCGTATCGCCCGCGATCACGGTGGTATCAGTATGATCATGGTCGATTACCTGCAGTTGATGCGGGTGCCAAGCTTGTCTGATAACCGGACCTTGGAAATCGCCGAAATTTCACGCTCTCTAAAGGCCTTGGCCAAAGAGCTGGAATGCCCTGTGGTCGCCTTATCGCAGCTTAACCGTACGCTGGAGCAGCGTGCCGATAAACGCCCGGTAAACTCGGACTTACGTGAATCGGGCTCAATCGAGCAGGATGCCGACTTGATCATGTTTATCTATCGTGACGAAGTGTATAACGAAGACAGTAATGATAAGGGCACCGCAGAGATCATTATCGGTAAGCAGCGTAACGGCCCTATCGGTAAGGTCAGGTTAACCTTCCAGGGGCAATACTCACGTTTCGACAATTATGCCGGACCGGCAATGGATGATGAGTACTAATAATTATGGCGCTGGCTACGGCAACTATTGATTTTTCTGCGCTGCGAGCCAATCTCGCCCGGGTTAAAGAGCTGGCTCCCAGCAGCCAGGTGATGGCGGTGCTTAAAGCCAATGCCTATGGTCATGGCCTGGTACCTATAGCCCAGCAACTGGCGGGTGCGGATGCCTTTGCCGTGGCCCGTATCGAAGAGGCGCTGGCGCTGCGTACCGGCGGTATTACCAAGCCCATTGTCTTGCTTGAAGGCTTTTTTAAGGCCAGCGATATCGACATCATGCTGGCCAACAATTTTCAAACCATAGTGCATGACGAGTATCAGTTAGCGGCGCTGGAGCAGGCGCAGTTAAATGGGCAGATCAAGGTGTGGCTAAAGGTCGACACCGGCATGCATCGTCTAGGCGTTGAGCCGGAGCAATTCGAGCAGTTTTATCAGCGCCTTAAGGGCTGTGAGAATGTGCATGAACAGCTTCATCTAATGACTCACTTCGCCTGTGCCGACGAGCTCGAAAACAGCTATAACCAAACTCAGCTGGCCACCTTTACCAGCCTGGTCAGCGACAAGCAGAACCCTTTATGTCTGGCTAACTCTGCCGCCATTATCAATTATCCGCAAAGTCATGGCAATTGGGTGCGCCCCGGATTAATGCTATACGGAGTGTCACCAGTGCAGGGTAAAACCTCCTTGGAGCTTGGCTTAAAGCCGGTGATGAGTCTGACCAGCGAAGTCATAGCCGTGCGCCGGGTGAAAAAAGGTGAGCCCGTGGGTTATGGCGGTCATTGGCATGCCGATGCCGATACCCAGTTAGCGGTTGTTGCCATAGGCTATGGTGACGGTTATCCGCGGCATGCCGAAAATGGTACCCCGGTGCTTATTAATGGTCGCCGCTATCCCTTGGTGGGAAGAGTCTCCATGGACATGATCAGTGTTGATATTGGGGCCGACAACCAGGACGTGGCGGTCGGTGACGACGCCATTATGTGGGGCGCCGAGCTCGGTATTGAAGAAATTGCCACCTGTGCCAGCACCATAGCCTATGAATTGCTGTGCAATATCACGCCACGAGTGACCTACCAATACCTGAACTAGGCGGCACCGAAGCCGCCTTATCCGCCATTTGCTGCTCCGGAGCAAATAAAAACTATCAATATGATTTATAAGTGAAAACTGTGCCTTTCCTGCAGGGTTGCGGTCAACTTGTAAAGCAGTTGTTTATTTTTGCTAAAAAAAAGCTCAGAATGACTTATAACTTCAACAATATTGTTACAGGGATAGGTGCTGGGAGCGGATATGGCTTACCTTATCGAACTAGACACAGACAATGTGATCTACCTGCATGCCCACCATAGTTTTGGTCGCTTTCAATATAGCGTCGATACCCTAGTTGTTGATCCCAGCGTGTCGAAAATTCACTGCATTATCGAGTGGCAGGGGAGCCACTGGCAGGTGCGGGATCTCAGTCGTAATGGCACCTGGCTGAACTCTAAGCGCTTGGAAAAAGATCGCCCCGAGATACTGCATTGCAATGACTTACTCACCTTTCCCGGCAATAGCAGCCGCGGTTATCGTATTGCGAATCTCGACAAGCCCGAGGATATGCTGATTATCCTCGACGCCATGCAGCGACCGACCGAGCAGCATATACCCCTTAGCAGTTATAACCTGATCCCCGACGCGCAGCCGGAAATCGCCGTGTTTATTCAGCGTGACAGCGGTCTTTGGTGCTTTGAGCGCCTCGACGGACCGCTGCTGGAGCATACCATCATCATAGAGCACGACAGAGTGAGCGATAGTCGCCATACCTACCAGTTGCACCTGAGTCACAGCGAGGCGGCCACCGCTATGCGCGAGGTGGCCAGCGTGAAACTGGCCGATCTTAACTTTATTTTCCATTTAACCCTGGATGAAGAGTCGGCGGAGCTGGTCATCAAAGGCCCCAATGAAGAGGTCGACCTGGGTGAGCGCTGCCACCATTATCTCACTCTTAACTTAGCGCGCTACAGGGCTCAGGATGCGGCCAGTGGTTTACACGAATTGAGTCAGGGCTGGGTCGATACCGAGGTGATAGCCAAAGACTTGGGCATAGATTCCCGCTACCTCAATATTCAAATCCATCGCGCTCGCAAACAGTTTAGCGATGCCCTGGCCCATGTGGAAGGGGCCGACCATGTTATTGAGCGCAAGCTGCGTAAGGTGCGCTTTAACGCCAGTAACTTCGAGATTTATAAGGGTCATCAGCTAGAGGGCGCCATTAACCGCGCCTCTAATTAGCGGGCCAAGTGGTAATGCAGACGTTAGCCCACTATGAGCTCAAACGGCAGGTATACCAAGGCGCCATGGGCACCGTATATGAGGCCTTCGATACCAAGCTGGAGCGCACCGTTGCTCTTAAGGTGCTGGCCCAGGCCGAACTGAGCGCTGCAGACAGTGCTACGGCCCTCAATGAAGCCCGATTTCTAGCTCGCCTAAATCACCCCAATATAATTCAAGTCTTTGACTGTGCTGAAGATCAGGGAATTCACTTTCTGGTCATGGAATTTTGCCGAGGCAAAAACCTGTTGCAGTATCAAAAGCAGCATTTACTCAGTCTTGAGCAAAAGCTCTCCCTGTTGATCGATATTGCCAAGGGCTTGGAGCATGCCCATCGCAACGGGATTATTCATCGGGATTTAAAACCCAGCAATATTCTGATCAGCGAATCGGGGGCGGTAAAAGTCGCCGATTTCGGTATTGCCGAATTTATTGGTGCCAATGCTAAGGCCAGTGCCAGTGTCGGGACTCAGGGCTACATGGCGCCGGAGCAGATCAGTTCTCAGGCACTGAGCAATAACAGTGACTGGTTTTCCTTTTGTGTCCTCGCCATTGAGTTACTGACGGGGCAGCATCCTTTTGGCGGGCAAGGCAGTGACAAAGACTTGGCCGAGGCTATTTGCACCGGTCAGTCGATGGATTTGAGCGGGTTTTCCGAGTATTTGCCGCAGCCGCTGATCCATATTCTCGGGCAGGGTTTGGCACTGGAGCCGGCAGAGCGTGTTAATTTACGACGCGGGGCGCTGAGCACCCAGCTTGAGCAAATATTGCAGTTGCAGGTGCAGCAGGCCATTTTGGCCCAGCAGACCGAGCCGTTAGAGGCGCCGACCCAAGGCGAGGGCAATGAAGAGGCTACCCTTGCGGATGAGCCTGACGGCGAAACTAAAGCTGGTTCAAAACGCGCGCAGCAGGCCTGGTATTATGGCATTACCCTGACCCTGATCGGCGCCTTGCTGGTGGCCCTCTACCTGTTTCGCGATTACTTTATCAAGGCGCCGGTGGTGGTCATCTTACCGACTCAGGTGCAGATCGAATCCCCCGAGTTTGCCTACTATCAGGGCACGCTCAGTGGTTCCATTCAAAGTGCGTTGTGGCAGCAATTGGCGTCGCAAAATGAACATTTGGTAAGTCATACCGAATTGCTGATGCTGGCCAAAGGGGTTGAAGCGACGCGCTTACAAGACCCAAAAAGCTATTTTCAAATGCTCGCCGATTACACCGGCGCAAGTGTCTTTATTACCAGCTCGGCTTCTTGTCAGCAGCGCTACTGCAACATTGAAATCAGTCGGTTAGAGGCACCCGAGTGGCAGCTCGTCGCTACCAGGCAGTGGCAAACGGACCTGATCGACACCCGCAACGTCCATGAATCGGCGCGCTTTTATGGTGCCAGCCTGTTTGCTCACCAAGCCAGCTTTGATGAGCAGGAAAAACAGGTGCTGCAAGAGCAGTTCTTTAATTATTACAACCGCTATTATCATGACGGCGAGATCAGTGAGCCCTTGTTTAACGATATTATGGCGCTACTGAACACACAGCCACACTTTGATGCGGGCTATACACTGGCGCGGGAGCTGGCGCTGCAGCTCAATGATATTACCGGCCAGGGTGATTACGTGAAGCAGGTGCTGCAGTTACTGAACCAGGCACCACGGCAATATCAACGCCGGCCAAGTTATTTGAGCAATCGCATTTTATTGGCCTTAGCCCAGGGAGAGGTTGAAGAGGCGTACCATTACCTGGTGCAATTACGTCAGGTTAGGCGGGGTAGAGGCGGAGTTTTTAAACCTGCAAGCTTCCTGGTATCTGGCGCAAGGGGAGCGGGTAAAGGGGCGTGAAGCTTTGGAGCGCTCCTTGATGATGCGTCCGAACCTGAATGTGCAGAAGAAGCTGGCCACCTTGCTCTATAGCATGGGGGATAGCGACTCGGCGCAATCCCTGCTCGACGATGTGGTCAATAAGCTGCCGCTGGACTCAGACGCGCAAAAGCTACTGGCTGTGCTGGCGCTGACCCGCGGTGATTTTGCCACCGTGATCCAACATTATGAGGCGACCATCAAGGAATCTTTGGACCCTAAGGACGTCGCCAACACCACCATACTGGCGAACCTCGCGCTGGCCTACTTGTACTCGCAACAATATCAGCAGGCGCACACCATGGCCGCTCAAGCGCACAGTCTGGCGCCAAATAACTCGGCCATTACCTTAAATTATGCGGATGCCCTGACTCTGGCCGGGCAACTGGCCTTGGGACGTAAGTATTATCAGCAGGTGATCGATGTGAATAACGGCCAACAGTCGGCCTACTCTTGGTCGGACCGAGCCCAGGCCTATGCCCATTTGGGGGATTATCAACGGGCAACTACCGCCATCAACACCAGTTTGGAACTGGGCCAGGAGCTGGCCGATATTCATTATGCGGCGGCCATCGTCTATGCCGCCACCGGCGATGAACATTCGGCGTTGTATTATGTGCAAAAGGCAATGCAGGCGGGCTACAGTGCCAATTGGTTTGTCTTACCCTGGTTTAAACCGTTATGTGCTTACCCGCAATTCACGGCGCGTTTAAGCCAGCCACAACGGCTTTGTAAATAGGGCCGGGTTACTGCTCTTTAGGACGCTCGACAATAATACGTGGGTCCTGAGACATGTAATAACGCCCGCTACTCAATTGCTTGGCGGTATAACGAAAGCCAATGGTTAATGGCTGGGCCGAAGGCGATGGCGTGACTTCAATCACCTTATCAAGAGGGCCGTTGTCACTGCCGGCATAGTTAACGGTTGGCTCTACCTGGCGCAATACTATGGTTAGCTGCTTCTTATCGTCGCTCAACTCTGAGTCGACGTTGTAATTACAATTGCTGTTATTTTTAACGTATTCGACACCATTACCGAAAAACTCCCAATCCGGGTCTTCAATATGAACGACAAACCTTGCCTCCTGGAGCTTTTCTAGACTGGGATCGCTGGGATTGTTGGTGAAGTTGACGTTAAAGTCGTCGTTGTTAGGGCCGCCGAGGCTTTCGCCGCTTTCGCTAAGCTGGGTTATCCAGCGCTGTGAGGTGCTGGGGGTGAGCATAAAGCTTTGTTGCGCTGTGTAGTCGTTGGGCTCGCAGGGAACGATCAGGGTGTTATTATTGGGTGTTAGCATTATTGTTCCTTATTAGTTCAGAGGCCTATTAACTATAGCCGCAGTTTTAGTAAATAAGGAATAGTTGTAATTTATTGTAAGAAAAGGGCTTTTTTGTTTTTGTTAGGGGTACATTTGACCCTGGAAAGTGGCAATGATGCGACGCTTACCACCGGCATCACGGTGCTCACCTAAATAAATGCCCTGCCAGGTGCCAAGTACCAGACGTCCGTCACGTATTGGCAGGGTAAGCTCACAGCCCAGAGTGCTGGCCTTGATATGCGCCGGCATATCGTCATCCCCTTCATAGGTATGGCGATAGAAGGGCTGGCGTTCGGGGGCGGCCCAGTTAAAGTGAGCTTCCATATCCTGGCGCACCGTGGGATCGGCGTTTTCATTAATGGTTAAACTGGCCGAGGTATGCAGCAGCAGCAGGTGCACCATCCCCACCTGGTACTGGCCGATTTGCGGCAGCAGTCGTGCCAGTTCGTCATCGATAAGATGGAAGCCGCGCGCTTTGGCACTGAGGGTGATTTGTTGTTGTTGCCAGCTCATAGGGTATCAAAGCTCACTTCAATATGGGCCTTGCCAGCGGCCGAGTTAAAAGGCATTAGCAGGGTTTTGCCCTGACATTTGTGACTGAGATGGTGTCCTTTACCGGCCACAACTACGGGGGTGGCCATCTCAAAATCATAGCCCTTGTCACCGAGCAGGTTTTTAGCGCCACCGGTCACCATGTTGGTGATCTCACCCACCATGTCGGTTACTTCTTCATTTACGTTGGCTGGGCGCTCGCCGAGCATGCGCTGCATTATGTCTAAGGCCAAGGCTTCATCGAAGGTGATCGACATCGAGCCCTTAGTTTGTGGGCCGACCATGCCTATCATTCCAGACACATCGCCCAGCGCCACCTCGGAGTTTTTGATACTTGGCTGCCCCGGCTCGAGCCGAGTGTTGGCCATGGTAGCCAACACATTTAACAGGGAAGAAAGAAAGGGATTAATAAATTCGACATTCATAAAGATGATTAAACTCGGCGTACTGCTGCTGAAGATTAAGATTGACAGTTTTTACAAATGCCATGGGCTTCTATGGTTTGTGAGCTGACGCTAAAGCCATGCTCCAAGGCGAGGGCACTTAATTCGTGGGAAAGGACACTGGAATGCAGCTCGGCCACATGACCGCATTGATCGCAGATCAGCAATTGCACCGGGTGAATCGACTCAAAGTGATGGCACAGCATAAAGGCATTGGTGCTTTCGATTTTATGGATAAACCCCTGCTCCGCCAAAAAGTCTAAGGCGCGATAGATGGTGGCCGGTTTGGCGCTGCTTTCGGTGACCTTGAGCTGCTCCAGTAAATCGTAGGCACCGACACCGCTTTCGGTGCTCGCCAGTAAGCGAAAAACCTTTTCTCTGATGGGGGTGAAGCGCGCGCCCTTGCTATCACACATTCTTTTCGCTTTATTGACCAGCGCATCGACGTTCATAGGTTACCTTTTAGATCTTCTTGCCACCCCTATTAGCATACTATGGTCGCGAAAAATTACTATCTCTGAATTGTCGCCAACGGTATAATTTTGTTTTCATAACTGGGAGTTAGCGTGAACGAGTTAATCGCCACATTTATCTTCTTTTTTGCGGTTATCGACCCGGTGGGCACCATTCCGGTATTTATCGCCGTTACCCGCGGCGAAGACGCTGCCTTTAAGCGCAAGGTAGCCTATAAGGCCGTTGCCGTTTCAGCCCTGGTGTTGCTCTTTTTTGTGGTGGTCGGCGAGTTATTACTGAATGCCATAAGTATTCCCCTGGCCGCTTTTCAAATCGCCGGTGGCATCGTTCTGCTGTTATTTGCGTTGACCATGATCTTTGGTGAAGGTAAACCGGAGTCCGAGATCAAAAGCATGCGCGACTCTACCGAAACCGCCATTTTCCCTTTGGCCATACCATCCATAGCCAGCCCTGGAGCCATGCTGGGGGCAGTGCTGATGACCCGTAATGAAGAATTTACCTGGGTCGAACAGGCGATCACTTCTTCTGTGATGCTGGGAGTGCTGGTGCTGGTACTCTTGCTCTTGCTGCTTGCCCGTTACGTGCATAACTTTATCGGCGACAGCGGTGCCAGCATTATTTCCCGGGTTATGGGTCTGATCTTAAGCTCGGTGGCGGTGGCTAATATCCTCGGTGGCATTAAAGACTACTTTGCTCTTTAGCAAGAGGATGCTTTGATGGCGTGAAATTTATGCTGGAGTTGCGTATAATTCGCGCCCTTATTGCTCAGAAGCAGTGCATAGATAGGTAATCAGCCATGACAGACACAATCATCCACACGCCGACCCCGACTTGGCAGCAAGACACTTTCCGTCGCTTTAGCGTCGCGCCCATGCTGGATTGGACCGACCGTCATTGCCGTACCTTTCATCGCCTGATGAGTAAAGAAGCGGTGCTTTACACCGAGATGATCACTACCGGTGCCATTATTCATGGCAAGGGTGATTACCTGCATTTCAACCAGCACGAGCAACCAGTTGCTCTGCAGCTGGGTGGTTCAAACCCCGAGGAGCTGGCCCATTGCGCTAAGCTGGCGGCCCAGCGCGGTTATGCGGAAATTAACTTAAACGTGGGTTGTCCTTCCGACCGGGTGCAAAATGGTCGCTTCGGTGCCTGTTTGATGGCGGAGCCGGAACTGGTGGCCGAGGGCATTGCGGCGATGAAGGCGGTGACCGATATTCCGGTGACGGTCAAAACTCGCATCGGTATTGACGAGCAAGACAGCTATGAGTTTCTGCTGGCGTTAATCGATGCCAACCATAAAATCGGCTGTGATGATTTTATTATTCATGCCCGCAAGGCCTGGTTGCAGGGGTTGAGCCCGAAAGAAAACAGGGAGATCCCGCCGCTGGATTACCCTCGTGTGTATCAGCTTAAAAAAGACTATCCGCACCTGCATATCAGCATTAATGGCGGCATTAAAACCATTGCCGAGTGTCAGCACCATTTGCAGCATGTTGATGGTGTAATGATAGGCCGTGAAGCCTACAGCAACCCTTATTTGCTGGCGCAGGTAGATGCCGAGCTCTACGGTCAGCCAGGCTGCACCCTGACTCGTCATCAGATAGCCGAGCAAATGCTGGGTTATATCGATGATGAAATGCGCCAAGGGGCCCGTTTTTGGCATGTGGCGCGTCATATGCTGGGGCTTTTCCAGGGCATGCCAGGAGCGCGAGGATACCGTCGTCACCTGTCTGAAAATGGTCACAAGCGTGAAGCCACGGCGCAAACCCTGGTAGAAGCCCTGGCCTTTGTCAGCTAGAAGTAGGCAAATACACCATAAATTAGTCTGTACGGCGAATTGATATTCGCCGCTTACACTGAATAATCATTTAAATTCAATGGCTTGCTTTTTGGCATGTAACTTGAGAGTCATGGAGTAGTTCCACTACTTAGGAGTACACCATGGCTAAATCAAGCAGCACTTATTACCGCGATGCCCTGGATAAGAAAATCTCTGGCGTCTGCGCCGGTTTTGCCAAACATCATCATTTGCCAGTGTGGCTGGTTCGCCTGGCAGTGATCATTATCTTCCTCAATGCCCCCATCATCATGGCGGCGGTTTACCTTGTTTGTCACCTGCTCTTTGAAGAGCAGATCCTTGTTTAATCCCATCCCGATGGGGTTTAGGTCGCTGATTTTACTAAAGACACTCAGTTGTCATTAAGTTATATTAGGGTACCTTCAAGGGATAAATTCAAGGAAGCATTATGTTGCGTATTTTCAATCGGGCCTTGCTTGCGGCAATGGCCCTTTGTGCTTGTGCCTTTAGTTACGCCCAGGATGGGCTGATGCTCAGCGATGCGAAAGTTCGCCAGTTTTTGCCGGCGGCCAACAGTTCGGTGGGCTACTTTGCGCTGGAAAATCACTCTGAGCGTGAGCGCATCCTTAAAGCCGTCGAGTTAGAATCGATAGGGCGCGTGGAAATCCACACTCATGAACACAGCGATGGCATGATGAAAATGCGTAAATTAGACAGCCTCACTATCGGCGCAAATAGCCGCGTAGTGTTGCAACCGGGTGGGCTACACTTAATGTTATTTTCGCCACAGCAAGCCCTTAGCGTCGATCAGACTCTGAAAATGACATTGATCTTCGCCGATGGCGAACGTGTAAACGGCCAGGCACGTGTTTTTAGTTTAATCGAGCAAAAGCGCGACAGTGGCAGTGAGCACCACCACAACTAGGAGTTGATATGTCACAGCATAAAGGAAAGATCGCAGCGGCCATCGCCGCGGTATTATTGTTATTCTATTTAATTGCCGTGTATTGGAGCATAGAGCCGGACCGCTTTGATGTGCTTGAGAATGCCAAACAGCAGGCCAGTGAACGCAACGAGCAACTGGTGACCGGCTATGTGACCACCTCGGCGTTGATCACCGTGACTCAATCTTTACTCGACAAACCCGGTGGTTACCTCAGCAACGATATGATGCCGCCGAGCGTCATGATGGATAATATGCCCGCCTGGGAATACGGCGCACTGGAGATGGCTCGGGATATGGCCTTATCCATGCGTAAAGACTTCAGCCGCTCGCAATCTCAATCGACCGAGCACCCATCGCTGAAAAAAGCCCAGCCGCAATTTAATATCAGCAATACCGCCTGGATGTGGCCAAGCGCCGAGGGCGAGTACCAAAAAGGCATCGAGTTACTAATAGAGTACCGCTCGCAAATTGCCGACAGCAATGATCGTCAAAGCCAGTTTTATGCCCGCGCCGATAACCTGCGCGCCTGGGTAAAAGAAGCGGAAAAACGCCTTGGCAGCTTAAGTCAGCGCCTCAGTGCCAGTGTCGGCCAGGAGCGCTTAAACACGGACTTAGCCGGAGACCGTGAGGCTCATCAAGCCACCTATGCACCTCATGAGCAAATGGTACGCACCTCCTGGTGGAAAATCGATGACACCTTTTATGAAGCCCGTGGCGCCACTTGGGCGTTGCTGCATTTTCTAAGTGCCATTGAGCATGACTTTGCCGACGTGTTGGAAAAGAAAAATGCCAAGGTGAGTGTGCAGCAGATCATCCGTGAACTCGAGGCAACTCAGGAGCCGGTATGGAGTCCCATGGTCTTAAATGGCAGTGGTTTTGGTTTTGTGGCCAATCACTCTTTGGTGATGGCTAATTATATTTCGCGTGCCAATGCGGCACTGATTGAACTAAGCGAGTTACTCGCACAAGGATAATAGGGGATAAAATGAAAAAGTACGTTCTAGCGGCAGCAGTATCGTTAGCAACCATGGCACCAGTAGCCCAGGCCGATACGTTATTAGGTTTATACGTAGGTGCCGAAGGCTGGCAGGCAGAGCCGGAAGGCAGCTTTGGTAGTAAAGGCAATGCCCAACAAGATTTCTCGTTCGAAGATGAAACCTTAACCAGTTACTACGTAGCCCTAGAGCACCCAGTACCACTTATCCCTAACGTGAAACTTCGTTACACGGAAATGGATGTAACCGGCGACACCACCCTAGTCGACGGCTTTGAGTTCCAGGACATTAACTTTGGCGCCGGTACCCAGTTGTATACCGAAACCGACCTAACTCATATCGACTATGTGTTGTATTACGAAATCTTCGATAACGATACCTTGTCGATCGACTTGGGTTTAAGCGCCAAGCAGTTCGATGGTGACTTCTACATCACTGATACCAACAGTGACGCCATGTTCGCACCGATTTCTCTGGCTTTGTACCGCTAGCCTATGGTCGTGCTCAAGTAGGCCTGCCATTCACCGGTCTGAGCGTATTCGCCGAAGGCAGCATGTTTGCCCTGGACGACAGCTCGGTACATGACTACCAGGTTGGCGTTGAGTGGGAAGTGATCGACAATCTGGCGGTGGATGTAGCCGTTCGTGCTGGTTACCGCAGCATGCTGATTGAGCTGGACGATATCGACGATATCAACACGGATATCGATGTATCCGGACCGTTCGCCGGTTTGCAGGTGCACTTCTAAGCATTTGAGTGCATAAAAAAGCGCCTTTCGGCGCTTTTTTTGTGTTTGTTGAAAGCCTGGCTAGGCGTCGCTGGGCTGCTCGTCGCCCTCCTTCAGATCAGGCAGTTCGGCCAGCGTTCTCAAGTTGTTCAGGCTGTGGGTGATGGTGTTCTGCAGTTGATGCTCGGCAAACCAGGCCAGATAAGGACCTAAAACCGGAATGGCGATTTCCCCTTGCTGTTGCCAGATGACCCGGCAGCCCTGGTCATATCCTTCAATACGGATCACGCCTTGGGAGAGGTATTCGTTGTTGACCAGCACCTGAAACTCCAGGTGCTCGGCGCTGCTTTGGGTAATGCTGAGCTCGCCGCCGGAGTTCTCACCCAACCAGTTAATGTGTGCCCCCACGCCTTGCGTCTTACCATAGACCTGCAACTGGGCCTGATCTTCAATTTGTTTTACGGCCAGCCATTTTGGCCAGTTATTTAAATCCTGCAACCAAGGGGCTAGCTGCGCCGTGGAGCGATTGATATCGACACTGCGCTGGACCTCGTAGCTGGGGGTGAGTACCAGGCCAAAAAAGATGATGACAAGTATGATAAGCACCAGGATTTTTATCAATTTTTCTAAGGCTGTCAGCACGCGATAGGGCCTCTTACTGTAAGTCACAGGTAACTATAAAGAATTAGAATATCCTGTTCGCGGCAAATTTACCATGTTTGGTGTTTTCAATTTGGGAACTTGGGTGTCGCTGCGCCCGGTTCGAAAAGATAAGAGCTAGGGCCAAATGGGGGAGGAGGTTGCGGCGCGTGAGCACCGCAACATCAGGGTTATTTTAGGTGCACGGCCTTGAAGATTGCCAAGGCGTCGCCTTGCTCGTTTTTCAAGGTTAGGGTGTCACCCTTAATGCGGTATGAGAAGGTGTCGGCAAGCGCCTTGCTCAGCTGCTGTTCTTGCTCCATCAACTCCATACACATTTTTTGGGTGCTGGCTAAAGACTTAAAGCGTAAACCAAAGTATTGACCCTTAACATACTGGCCCATGGTCTGGTTGCAGCTTAAGAAGCCGCTCATGCGACCATCTTGATGTAAGGTGATGTGTGGCTCACGCTTATTGACAACCACTTCCTTACCACCAAGTTTGACCGCTTTCCAATAGGTATTGACCAGGCTTTCGTCTGGCATGGCAACGCGCTCCATCATCACCTTAATCGGACTTTGCGTTTGCGTGGTACCAAAGGGGTCGTTATTTTGCGTGGTGATATAACGCAGCTCGCCATCAAGCATTATTTTGGCGCTGACACTGTAGCGCATGCGCTCTTTCAGTGCATCGGCAGCGTAGGTCAGGGTGAGATCATACGGCGGTGCGCCATCCAGGGTAATGGTTTCGCTGGCAATGACCTCGGCCGCCACATCCATTTTAGAGACATCGGAAAGGGTGACCGTTAATTGCGAGCCGGGAGGTTGCAGACTGCGGTCTTTGTACAAGACTTGCACCTGCATGGTTTTCATTTGTTGCTCAGCGGTAGTTTCTGCGCTTTGCTCCGGGGTATTGCTGCAAGCACCCAATAATACGCTGGTAAGGGCTAGGGCCGAAAAAGTAATCTTTTTGCTCATATTATTAACTCCTTTAATACTGCCAGTACTTTAAGTAAATATGTATTAATTACGCCTTAATACATGGACTTATACTGCGACCCTCGCGCTTATCATGTGCGGGTCGCTATTTCTTTACGAATTTAGTAAGAATGACAATGCGCTGGCCTTCAACGCGCCCTTCGATATGCTCCGGGTTTGACGTTAGGCCGATATTACGTACCGCGGTGCCACGCTTGGCTACTAGGCTACTGCCTTTGACATCCAAATCTTTGATCAGGGTAACCGTATCACCCGCGGCCAAACGCACGCCGTTGGAATCGAGATGCACCACATCTTCGTCTTCGGCAATGGCAGCCTCGGCCCATTGTTGTGTTTGCTCATCAAGGTATAGCATATCGAGCATATCGCCGGCCCAACTGTGTTCGGCGCTTAATTTATTAAGTAGTCGCCAAGCCACTACCTGTACCGCAGGCACCTGGCTCCACATGCTGTCATTAAGGCAGTGCCAATGGGTGTCGCTCAACTGGTCTTGGTTTTGTAATTGCTCGGCACAAAAACCACAAACCAGGATAGATTTGTCGGAGTGGGCTTCACCTTCTGGCGGTACAGCGTAAACGCTTAGGTTGTCGCTGCTGGCGCATAATTCGCATTGGTTGTTGCTACGATCTCGTAATGTTTGTTCTATGCTCATAAAAATCAGTACTTAAAGAGTAGAAGAAAGCTCAATTATAACCAATATACCCACACAAAAGGTATTGTTTTAGGAACTGTTGCCTTTACAGTAAACCCTTAGGGCAAGCTGTTCCTAGTTAATTCGTGTACATATATGTACAAAAAGGGCCATAATAACAAGGTATTGCGAGACAGCGCGGCCCGCATGTTGCGCTTTTTGACTCTCTTGGAGGAATGCCGTGCGTCGTTTTTTGATTAGTCTACTGCTGATTTTTTCCCTGCTGTTGTTGGCTTTTGCGGTCACCGAGCCGGCATTGACCATAGAAGCGAAAATAGCCAAGTCAGAGCTGGCCAACAGTGCCGTGGAAGCCATCACCGAGGACAGCGACAGCCAAAGTCGTTATATGCTCCATACCTTGTCGCAAATGCTCGGTTTGGACCGTCTCGAGGGGCATATTGAGGCCTATGGTAAAACCCGCAGCATCTGGGGTACTGTGGTGGAGTTATATCAACATGATAATGTCCTGGTGGCCGTGCTGGTGGCAATGTTTTCCGTGGTGGTGCCGCTGTTTAAATCCAGCTTGCAATTTGCCGTCTTGCTGCTCGGGCCAAGGCCTGTAGCAGAACGTATGCAAGGGCTTAGCGCAAAGCTGAGTAAGTGGAGCATGGCCGATGTGTTTGTGTTGGCGTTGATCATCACCTACCTGGGCGGCAATGCAGATGGCCACTTTGGTCAGTTGGTGATGATGGAGGCGCAGTTACATCAGGGCTTTTGGCTGTTTCTCGTTTATTGTCTGGTGTCGATTATCACCAGTATTGTTTTACATCAGCAGCGCCAGCATTGGAAGAGGGCTTAAAACACCTGCAGTTTTAAGCCCAACTTTTGCCATTGTCTTTGCTCCGTTTCCAGGTCGGCGGCGAACAGGCTGTGCTCCCTGAGCCACTTATCCCTAAACTCCAGGCATAATGAATGGCCATCCACGGTAATAGCAAACTGGGGTTTGCTGAGCGCCTGACGCTTACGATTAAGCAGCACCGCCAGACGAAACAGCGCTATTAGTCTATACAGCGTGGCCTGTGGCAGGTGGATAAAGTCGGGCATGTCTCTGAGCTTAATTTTCTTGCGATAGAATCGGGTTAAGGTTGCCAGCAGCCGCTGTTGCTCCTGGGTAAAGCCGGGGAGTTGGCTGTTGGCAATGATATAGGCGCTGTGTTTATGTAATCCGGAGGAATTGATGCTCAGGCCCACCTCATGCAGTTGCGCGGCCCACTTCAGGGTGGCTAAATCCTCTTCACTCAATTGCCACGGCGTGGCAAGGTGAGGAAACAGCCATTGTAAGGAGTCACAGACATTGGCCGCATGCTCGGTATCGACCACATAGCGAGCACTTAGGCTGGCTATGGTGGTAACGCGAATATCCTTGTCTGTGAGTTTTTCATGCAATTCGTGCAGCAGGCCCTCACGTAGCGAGTAATCGCAATAATTGAGTTTATCCAGGTGCAATGAGCGCATCACAGCGATCAGTATGGCCAGGCCACCGCAAAAGGTGGCGCGACGTTCGGCGACCAGCTCGCTATAGGGGAGATGGTCGATATGACCGGCTGCACAGCTACCGTTCATCAGTTGCAGTAAATCGTTCAGGGTCAAAGCCTGATTCAAGTCACCCTCATGGCATATGGCGGTGAGGACTTTGGCTGTGCCCGAGGTGGCAAGCACATGTTGCCAGCCTAACTGGCCATAAGTATTGGTGATCGACTCCAACTCCTGTTCGGCACGCAAAATGGCGCGTTGAAAGCGCTTTTTGCTGATCCGGCCATCAGCAAAAAACTGCTGCGAATAGCTGACGCAGCCCATGTTGCGGCTACTGAGCGCCAAGTGCTGATGGTGTTCGCCGATCACCAGTTCGGTGCTACCACCACCTATGTCTATGACCAAGCGGCGACCATCATGATGCAGATGTTGAGCCACTCCTTGGTAGATAAGACGTGCTTCTTCCTGACCGGAAATCACATCGATATGAAAGGGAAAAATGGCCCGTGCACGTTGCATAAAGCGTTTGACGTTGCGTGCCCGGCGCAAGGTATAGGTGGCTACCACCTTAACATTGGCGGCGGGAAAGTCAGCCAGGGTCTGGGCAAATTGCTTAAGCACGGCCACCGCCCTGTCTATGGCCTCGTCGCTCAGACAGGCGCGCTGATCTAAACCGGCGGCGAGGTAGACTCGCTGTTTTTCCTTGTGTAAGACCTCGAAGCGGCCATCAACTTCACGGGCCAACAGCAGATGAAAGCTGTTCGAGCCTAGGTCAACGGCGGCATAGGTGGTGGGCTCATTGGTTGGCACGGCTGCTTTCCCATTTTTTCAGGTAATCATGTATGGCTATTTGCGAGCGGATCTTCTTCTTATTGCCGCGACGCACATAGTGATTTTGTTGTTGCGCATCAATAATACGGGCTTTACTGCGGTCGCGCCATTGCAGCTCGAGAATATCGATGATCACTTGTTGCAGCGCCGGGCTATAAATGGGCACGCCCACTTCAACACGATGATCCAGGTTGCGGGTCATCCAGTCGGCGGAGGAGATAAACACCTTGCTTTGCTCATATTTCCCGAACACCATGACTCGTGGGTGCTCTAAAAAGCGATCCACTATGCTGATCACCTTAATATTGTCGCTGAGGCCTTTAATGCCGGGGACCAGGGAGCACATGCCACGAATAATCAGGCGTATTTTGACTCCTTGTTGTGAGGCGAGATAGAGCTTATCGATCAGCTCTTTATCAACCAGGTTGTTGATCTTAATAAGAATGCTTCCATTGCGTTTAAGCTGACACTGCTCTTCAATCAAGCTGTAGATGCGTTCACGGGCATTCACCGGTGACACCATCAGGTGCTCGAAATTAAACGGCTTGTAGCTGTGTTCGATAAACTTAAAAACATTATCGCATTCGTCACAAATGGCAGGATCTTTTGTGAACAGGCTAAAGTCGGTATAGATCTTCGCGGTTTTCTCGTGGAAGTTACCCGTGCCTATGTGGGCATAGGAAACAATTTGCCCCTGCTCCTTACGGTGGATCACACACAACTTGGAATGCACCTTCAAAGACGGAATACCAAAGATAACCTTGATCCCGGCTTCGTCGAGGGATTTGGCCCACTGAATATTGTTCTGCTCATCGAATCTGGCCTTGAGCTCCACCATCACGGTCACCTTCTTGCCGTTTTTGGCGGCATTGACCAAGGCCCCAATCAAGCGCGACTGGTTGGCAACGCGATAAATATTGACCTTGATATGCACCACATCCGGATCGAATGATGCTTGGCGCACATAGTTCAAAAAATGGTTAAAGGTGTGATAGGGGTAGTAGAGCAAGATGTCTTCATGGCTGATGGCATCAAACACGCTGCTAAAGCGCTCGAAGGCATGGGAGCGAAGGCTTGGCAGCGGGCTGTTTTCCAAATAGCGACGCCCCACATTGGGAAAAGCCAAAAAGTCGCGGAAGTTACGATAACGGCCACCGGGAATAAGGGCATCAAAGCGGTTGATACCCAAACGCTTACGCAGCGCCTTGTGCATTTCGCTGGGCATGGTGTGGTCATAAACCAGGCGCACCGGCTCGGAGCGTAGGCGCTGTTTCAGGCCCTTGGACATCTTATCCAATAAGCCCTCTTCGATTTCATCATCCAGGTTGTACTCGGCGTCGCGAGTCAGCTTTATGGCGTAGCCACGAATGGTATCGAAGTGAAAAAAGTTGCCGAACACGTCTTTGAGAAAATAAAGAATAATATCATCGAGCAGCACTATGGTTTTCTGGCGTCGGGTTTTTTCCGCCGGCAGCACCACAAAGCGGGGCAGGCGGTTGGTGGGCACCTCCAGCAGCGCATAGTGATTTTTATCATCCTGCATTTCCACAAAAAAATAGGTCATGGTGTCGTTAATGTGACCAGAGTAGTTCTTGTTTTGGTCCACTAGGATAGGCGATAAGTGCTCGAGCACCTCGGCCTTAAAGTAGTCGCCGAGCCACTGCAAATGAAAAGGGCTAAGTTGCTCCGGACGTTTCACATGAATATTGTGCTCGGTCAAGGTGTTGAGGATGGCATCATAGGCAAGATTAAAATCATGGCCCAGAGTTAACACCTTGTCCTGAATTTGCTGCATTAAGGCTTCATCTTCGTCGAAATTGGCGTCAGGCAGCTTATTAAGAAGAATACGGCGCTTTACGTCGGCAACCCGTACCTGGAAGAATTCATCGAGGTTATTGGAGAAAATTCCTAAAAAGCGAATGCGCTCGATAATGGGGTTATTGGTATCCCTGGCTTCTTGCAATACCCGCTCGTTAAACGATAGCCAACTCAGCTCCTTGGGATAATAGCTGGTGACGTGCAGGTCGACTGGTTCCATGTTCATAACACACTCAGATTAGAGGCTGGCTAAGTGCGTTAATTTATTGCGGAAATATGACCGGAATATGACATGGGCACTGGCCAAGGCTATTCCGGTCGCAGGTGTTTGAGGCTAGTTTTCGATATCCACTATGACATCTGGGGTAATGGACTCAAGGGCTTCAATGACCACGTCTCGGCTCATTCCCGGCGGCAGTGAAACGGTCGCCATGGCACTGAAAATGGGCACTCCCCAGTTCGGCGCACTTTGCTGTTTTGAGGTGAGATGGGTGATATTCGCTCCCTTATGGCGGATCACCGTGGCTAGCTCTTGCACTATGCCGGGGCGGTCATTGCCGGTGATCACCAGATTAATCTGTTCGGCGGTTGTAGCATCGGAGAGCTCACCAGATTCAACGCGAATTTCCAAATGAGCGATGCTGTGCAACGAATCTTGTAACTCGCGCAGATGCTCTTCGGCCACTTCGACCTGGACGATTCCGGCAAACTTACCGGCTAGATGGGAAAGGTTACTGGCCAGCCAGTTACCATGGTGACTAAGGATAATGGAAGCAAGGTCTTCTAAGAGGCCGGGACGGTCTTGGCCGATTACGGTTAAAACTAACTGCTGCATAGGTTACTGTCTCTTTATTATTGTGAGTGAAAAGCCCATTTAAGGGAGCATATATAAACCTCAGTAAAATCGTTAAGGTAATGTTTATTATGAAGTTTTGAAATGGTTTGAATATTTATTCAAATCTTACATCAGCAAGTATTGACCCCATTTTTAAGTTTGTCCAATTGTTTGCAACAAGTTGCTTAAATCCTGAACACTGTGTGCGGCAGGGATGAAAATTAAGCTTTTCGTAGCAGTTTTGGCGCCATGTAACAAAACTGTCATTTTGATGAAATATAATCCGCGCATCGTAAAGATCTAAGGGTAAGTTGATGACTTCCAATCCGCAAAAACTGTCATTTAGCACGGATAGAAGCCGTCTGTTTAAAGACAAAATAGCTCAGTTTAGTATTACCTCTGGCGGGGTGATGGTACTAGTTGCGCTGTTGCTGATATTTTTCTATCTCCTCTACGTGGTGCAGCCAATTTTTGAATCGGCTCATGTGCAAGAACGTTCAAGCTTCGCAGTAGATCAACAAGAGGTTGTTGGTCTTGGCCTGGAAGAGCAAACCGAAATTGCGTATTTGCTAAAGCGCAGCGGCGCTGTTGATTTTTACAATATTCAAGAGCAAGGTTTTGGTGCCCAGATTGCCGAGCTGACAACGGATTTACCGGCCGCGGTATCCAGCTTTGCGACCAGCGCTCCTCACCTGGGCCTGTACGCCTATGGTTTGGACAGCGGTGAGGTAATGATCGTTAAGCCGAGCTTCAAGGTCAGCTTCCCTAATAACCAGCGTCAGATGACCCCTGTACTTAACTACCCCTTAGGCAGTGAGCCGCTCACGGTTGACGAGCAGGGTGAAGCGATCAAGCGCTTTGCCTTTGCCAAGAGCGAAGACAAGGTCGTAATCGTGGCACTGACCGCCGACAAGCGCGTGGTATTTAGCGCCTATGTGGGTGAAGAAAACTTCATGACCGGTGAAGTGGAGTGGGTTGCCGAGCAAACCGAGCTGGATATCGACGGTCGTATTGATGAGTTGTTGATTTCTCCTGATGGCAGTCGCGTTTTTGTGCGCTCAGCCAACCAAATCTATATTTTCGATAGCCGTTACGCCGATGATGTGCAACTGACCCAGGTTCTGGCGGCGAACGAAGAAAACGCCAATATCGTCTCTGCGCAGCTACTTGCCGGCGCCAACTCACTGATGTTGGCCAATGACAATGGCGAAGTATCGCAGTGGTTTGAGGTCAATACCGATGAGGGTAAGGAATTTAAGAAAATTCGCGCCTTTGAAACCTCAAAGCAAAAAGCCATTAATATATACTCTGAATTCTATCGTCGCACCTTCTTCACTACCGGTGCCAACGGTGAGCTAGGCCTGTATTACACCACCAGTGAAGCCAAGCTATGGCAGGGCAAGGTGGCCGAAGGAGCCATTAAGAACTTTGCCGTTGCTCCGCGTGCCAATGCGGCGTTAATTCTTGCCGATAACAAGGTGAGCGTGCTGGAAATTGAAAACGAGCACCCTGAAGTGACCTGGTCTGGTCTATGGCAAGAAGTTTGGTATGAAGGCTACCCTGAGCCGGATTACATCTGGCAGTCAACGTCGGCCAGTGATGACTTTGAATCTAAATTCTCTTTGGTGCCTATTTCATTCGGTACCTTAAAAGCGGCCATGTACGCCATGCTGTTCGCGGTGCCTATCGCGCTGTCTGCGGCCATTTATACCGCCTACTTTATGTCGAGCGAGCTCCGTAAGGTGGTTAAGCCTACGGTTGAAATTATGGAAGCCTTGCCAACGGTTATCTTAGGTTTCTTGGCCGGTCTGTGGTTGGCGCCGTTAATCGAGGAAAACCTTCCGGCCATTATCGCTCTGCTGGTCTTACTGCCGATAGGTATCCTGGCCACGGCCCTGTTATGGACCAAGCTGCCTGAGCATATTCGCCACCGTATTCCAGAGGGTGCGCACTCGATTATTCTTATTCCTGTGGTCTTGTTTATCGGTTGGTTGTCATTTGCCATGAGCGGTAACCTGGAAGCCTGGTTATTTGGTGGCAACGTGCGTCAGTACATCACCAACGAGTTAGGCATGACCTTCGACCAACGTAACTCTTTGGTTGTGGGTATCGCCATGGGCTTTGCGGTTATTCCGACAATTTTCTCGATTGCCGAAGACGCGGTATTCAGCGTGCCTAAGCACCTGTCTAACGGCTCATTGGCGCTGGGTGCTACCCAATGGCAAACCCTGGTGCGCGTAGTATTACTTACCGCCAGCCCGGGTATCTTCTCGGCTATTATGATGGGTCTGGGTCGTGCCGTGGGTGAAACCATGATCGTATTGATGGCCACGGGTAACACGCCAATTATGGATTGGAGCATTTTCCAGGGTATGCGTACCTTGGCGGCCAACATCGCGGTAGAAATGCCGGAGTCAGAAGTAGGTAGTTCGCACTACCGAATTCTTTTCCTTGCCGCCTTTGTGCTGTTTATTTTCACCTTTGTCTTTAACACGCTAGCTGAGTTTGTTCGTCAGCGCCTGCGTGAAAAGTACAGCTCACTGTAATTAGAGGAGAAACGACATGATAAGACAGTGGTTTAAGTCTGGTTCTCCTTGGATTTGGATGACCGGTGGTGCGGTAAGCATCAGTTTAATTTCGGTAATCGGCCTGTTGGCTTTGATAGCATGGCGCGGTTTAGGCTTCTTCTGGGCCTCACCGGTACACGAATTTCATATTCAGGGCTCGGTAGAGCAGCATACGGTAATAGGTGAAATCTATGACCGTGAAGTGGTGCCGGCCAGTCGTGTACGTCAGTCCGGCGTTGACCTGGGCGACTTTCAGGGTGAAGAGCTAACTCGTTACCTGATCAAAACTGGTAACCGTGAATATGTGGAGTTGGATTTCCGTTGGATTTTGGAAACCGATATCCAAAGTCAATCGACGCCTCACAATTTGGCGGTATTCGAGCGTTCTAAAAACGGTAACTTCTACGGCTATATCGAGCAGGTGATCGAAAACGGTCAGCCGGTACGGGGCGACAAGGTCGAAAAGCTTGAAGAGCTGGTTGAACGTGCGGTGGAGCTTAATGAACAAGCCCTTGATCTGCAAAATGGCGACATTGGTCATATTAACTACGAGCTCGAGCGCTTACGTCTAAAAGAGCGCGCCTATGAACTTGATAACGAGCTGACTCACGAACGCGCGGCAGAACTGGAAGCCCAACGTCAGGCGTTGCGTGATCAGTATAAAGAGCTGGAAAAAACCTTATTCCAACTACGTGATGACGCCAAGCGCGACCAGGTTGTGGTCAAAGACATGCGCGGCGAAATGGTCACTTTGCCTCTTTATCAGGTGCTGGATTTCTGGCTACCAAACGACATGGGCTTTTTCGCTAAGGTCGGCCATTACTTTGGTCAATTAGGCAAGTTTATTGCCGACGACCCCCGTGAAGCAAACACCGAGGGCGGGGTGTTCCCAGCCATCTTCGGTACCGTATTTATGGTTATGCTGATGGCGGTGATTGTGACACCATTCGGCGTGGTTGCGGCCATTTATCTGCACGAATATGCGGCGAAGAACGCGGTGACCAAGATGATCCGTATCGCGGTTATTAACTTGGCCGGTGTACCTTCGATTGTATACGGTGTATTTGGTCTGGGTTTCTTCGTTTACATGCTAGGTGGCAGCATCGACCAATTGTTCTACCCAGAGGCCTCGCCAAGCCCGGTATTCGGTACTCCGGGCGTGATCTGGTCGGCCTTAACCTTGGCCATCCTGACCTTGCCGGTGGTGATTGTTTCTACCGAAGAAGGTTTATCACGTATTCCAAGTCAGGTACGTCAGGGCTCCTTGGCGCTAGGCGCGACCAAGGCGGAAACGCTATGGCGCATTGTGGTGCCCATGGCCAGCCCGGCCATTATGACGGGTCTGATCCTGGCGGTTGCCCGAGCGGCTGGTGAGGTAGCACCACTGATGCTGGTGGGTGTAGTAAAAATGGCACCGACCTTACCGCTTGATGGTAACTTCCCTTATGTGCACTTAGACCGTAAATTTATGCACCTGGGTTTCCATATTTATGATGTTGGCTTCCAGAGCCCGAACGTAGAAGCTGCGCGCCCACTGGTATATGCCACCGCATTCTTGTTGGTAACAGTGATTATTGCTCTGAACATCACGGCAATTGGTATTCGTAACCATTTGCGTGAAAAGTTCCGCGCGCTAGACAACTAATGTAAAGAATTGAGATAGGTAAAAACGTTATGATTACAGTTGCACCCGAAGTAAACGCAGCGAACACGCAAAAGTTGGACTTAACTAATCTGACGCCAGAGCAAACTGCATTACAGATTAAAAACCTCGATCTTTACTACGGCGACAAGCAAGCGCTTAGCGATGTCAGCATGGATATCCCTAAGGGCCAGGTAACCGCCTTTATCGGTCCATCGGGTTGTGGTAAATCGACACTTTTACGTTGTATTAACCGCATGAACGATCTGGTTGATACCTGTCGTATCGAGGGTCAAATCCTGCTGCACGGTGAGAACATTTACGACAAGCGCGTCGATGTGGCGGCACTGCGCCGTAATGTCGGCATGGTATTCCAGCGTCCGAACCCGTTCCCTAAGTCGATTTATGAGAACGTGGTCTATGGCCTGCGTCTTCAGGGTATTAAAGACAAGCGTAAGCTGGATGAAGTGGTAGAGAAATCACTGCGCGGCGCGGCCCTGTGGGATGAGGTAAAAGACCGACTGCACGACAGCGCCTTCGGTTTATCCGGTGGTCAGCAGCAGCGTCTGGTGATTGCCCGCTCTATCGCGATTGAGCCAGAAGTATTGCTTCTGGATGAGCCGACCTCTGCTCTTGACCCCATTTCGACCTTGGTGATTGAAGAGCTGATCAGCGAATTAAAGAACAAATTTACCGTGGTGATCGTTACTCACAACATGCAACAGGCGGCTCGTGTTTCGGACCAGACCGCGTTTATGTACATGGGTGAGCTGATTGAATATGCGGATACCAATACGCTGTTCACCACCCCGAGCAAAAAGAAAACCGAAGACTATATCACTGGTCGTTACGGTTAAGCTGTGATGGGCGTAGCAATGCTTGCTATCATTACTAGGTAAGAATTAAGAAGGCCATTATGGAACACAATATCAATAAGCACATTTCTGGTAAGTTCAACGAAGAGCTGGAAAATGTGCGTAATCATGTACTAAGCATGGGTGGTTTGGTTGAACAGCAACTAAACAGTGCCTTAGACGCCGTAGCCAAAGGCGACGGCGAGCTGGCGAAGAAGGTAAAAGAAAACGATTACCGCGTAAACGCCATGGAAGTGAATATCGATGAAGAGTGTACGCGCATCATCGCCAAGCGTCAGCCGGCGGCGAGCGATTTACGCTTGGTGGTAGCCATTGCCAAAACCATCGCCGATTTAGAACGTATCGGCGATGAAGCCGAGCGTATCGCCAAAGTGGCCTTGGACTCATTCACCAAAGACCAGCAGGGCTTGTTGGTGAACATGGAAAACATGGGTCGCTTGGTATCAAAAATGCTGCACGATGTGCTTGATGCCTTTGCCCGTATGGACGCGCAAAAAGCGTTTGAAGTGCACAAGGCCGATGAAAAAGTCGACCGTGAGTATGAAGCGCTGACGCGTCAGATCATGACCTACATGATGGAAGACCCACGCTCAATTCCACGTGTAATGGAGCTGATCTGGTCGGTACGTTCACTGGAGCGTATTGGCGATCGTTGCCAAAATATTTCCGAATACGTGATCTACTTCGTTAAGGGTAAAGACATTCGCCACGTGTCACAGGATACGATTGCGAAAACCATCTAACGGCTAGAACGGATACCAGGGCAGAAAGGACTTTTGCCCTTTTTTATGCGCATATTTTTCATTGTCTTTGAGTTGGCAAAACAATGATGAATTGGGCATGAAAATTCATGCGTTTGGGTGATTAATAAGGTAAAATTACGCCCGAAGCATAAAGATGCAAATCGAAAATAAATTTACATTAGCCGCGATTCTAGGAGTTATCCTAAGACGCTTCTATGACTTATTTATGACGATTTTATTGCAAACTAAGATTCAAAGGGTCAGTTATGCCTAGTAATGCGTTTTTAGGGGTTTTTGCAAAATCACCTATTAAACCAATCGAAGATCATATTAAAAAGGTGCATAAAGCCAGCGCCATGCTTATTCCGTTTTTTGAACATGTGTTTGAAAAGCAGTGGCATGAAGCGGAAGAATTGCGCCTTAAAATTCGCTCACTAGAACGTGAAGCGGACGAGTTAAAACGTGAAATCCGTCTTAACTTGCCACGTGGTTTGTTCCTTCCAGTTGAGCGTACCGATCTCCTCGAGCTGATCACTCATCAAGATAAGATTGCTAACAAAGCAAAAGACATCGCTGGACGCGTTGTTGGTCGTG
The DNA here is from genome assembly GCF_002964705.1 of Pseudoalteromonas sp. T1lg75. GTDB lineage: Bacteria > Pseudomonadota > Gammaproteobacteria > Enterobacterales > Alteromonadaceae > Pseudoalteromonas. Next base: position 177,772 of record NZ_PQCD01000015.1, read on the forward strand.
AGATGACAATCCCTGAGACCATCCAAAAAGACTTCTTGCAGTACTTATCTCGTTGTGTGGATGCAACAAAACAAGCATCAAAAGCTATCAATGAACTTGACGAGTTGTTGGAAACCGGTTTTCGCGGTCGCGAAGTAACCCTGGTGGAAAAAATGCTTGTCGAGCTTGATGCTATTGAGCAAGACACGGACGACATGCAAATCAGATTGCGTCATGAATTACGTCGCATCGAAGACACAATGAATCCCGTTGACGTGATGTTCTTATACAAGATCATCGAATGGGTGGGTGATTTAGCAGATATCGCTGAACGAGTAGGTGCTCGTTTAGAAGTACTGTTAGCCCGTTAACATTGCCAGGATTTAACCCAGTGAAAGGCTTGGTGTTAAATCACACAAAGTTAAAAAAATAAGGTTTTTCTGATGGATATTATTTCGTCCTACGGTACCGTGTTAGTGCTTGTAGCCGCAGCGGTAGGTTTCTTCATGGCTTATGGTATCGGTGCAAACGATGTTGCCAACGCCATGGGTACTTCTGTGGGCTCTAAAGCTCTAACGATCAAACAAGCAATCATCGTTGCGATGATTTTTGAATTTGCCGGTGCCTACTTGGCTGGCGGTGAAGTAACATCAACGATCCGTAAAGGTATTATTGATGCCGCCCCATTTGCTGATATCCCTGAACTCATGGTTCTGGGTATGATTGCCGCGCTCTTTGCAGCGGGTAGCTGGTTATTGATCGCCTCTTTCCTGGGCTGGCCGGTATCGACTACTCACTCAATCATTGGTGCCATCATTGGTTTCGCCCTTGTTGCCGTGGGCAGTGAAGCGATTCAGTGGACTAAGGTTGCAGGTATAGTGGGTAGCTGGATTGTCACCCCGGCGATATCTGGCTTTATTGCTTACCTTATCTTTATGAGTGCGCAAAAGCTGATCTTTGATACCGAGAAACCGCTTGAGAACGCGAAGCGTTTTGTACCTCTGTATATGGGTCTGGCCGGTTTTGTTATGTCACTCGTGACGATCAAAAAAGGCTTAAAGCACATAGGTATTAACATGGGTGCAGTGGAAGGTTATCTGCTTTCTATCGGCATTGCCGTTGTTATTGCCATTATCGGTAAAATCGTTATCCAGCGCTTAAAGATGGACCCTAAAGCCGACAAGAAAATGCAGTTCAACAACGTTGAAAAAGTGTTTGCGGTATTAATGGTTCTGACCGCCTGTTGTATGGCCTTTGCACACGGTTCAAACGACGTAGCTAACGCTATTGGTCCACTTGCTGCGGTAGTTAACATTGTTGAAAACAATGGTGAAATCGCTAAGAAAGCAGCTCTTGCCTGGTGGATTCTACCTCTTGGTGGTATTGGTATCGTTGTTGGTCTTGCGCTCCTAGGTAAGAAGGTAATTAAAACTATCGGTGAAGGCATCACTCACCTAACGCCTAGCCGTGGTTTTGCTGCCGAGCTTGCCGCTGCCTCTACCGTTGTTATTGCCTCGGGTACTGGTCTTCCTATTTCTACCACGCAAACCTTAGTTGGTGCGGTATTAGGTGTAGGTATGGCCCGCGGTATTGCTGCACTTAATATGGGCGTAATAAGAAATATCGTTGTTTCTTGGGTAATTACATTGCCTGTTGGTGCTGCGCTTGCTATTGTAATCTTCTACGTATTACGAACAGCATTTGGCGTATAAAGCGTAGGCGTCAATCGCCTACCACGACTAAACAGTCTTTTAGCTTGAAAAGATCTCAACGCCCTAGGTGTTGGGGTCTTTTTATTTATGGGCATAAATATGACGAACCTACCCAGTATTAAACAGCTTCAGTATCTCTTAGCCGTACACCAGCACCAGCATTTTGGCCGCGCCGCCGCCGCTTGTTATATCGGTCAGTCGACCCTCAGTAGCGCCATTCAGAACCTTGAGGAAAACCTCGGGGTGCAGCTTATCGAGCGGGAAAACCGCAGCCTGATGTTTACCGCCATTGGCGAGGAAGTGGTCGAAAAGGCGAAGAAGATTATCGATGACACCATGAGTGTTAAAGAGCTTACCCGCAGTCATTTACACCCGCTGAGCGGCTCACTCACGATTGGTATTATTCCCACCATCGCCAGCTTTATTGCCGCGCCCTTGCATTGCTATTGCAAGGCCACCTTTAAAGATCTGGACTTGGTGCTGGTAGAAGACACCAGTGACAACCTGCTCGATAAACTCGAACATGGCCATATTGATATTGCCTTGCTGGCATTGCCCTATGAAACCGGTCGTTTTCATACCCAGGTTCTCGCTAAGGATAAATTTTATCTGGTACATCATAAGGATTACCACCTTGACTCTGAGGTCGATTACAACCAGTTGCCGGAGCACAGTGTCTTCTTGCTCGAACGCGAACATTGTATGACGGGTCATGCCCTCAGTGCCTGTAACTTAGAGCGTGCTAGCTGTATTAATCCGTTTGAGGCCAGCAATCTCCATACTCTGCTTTCCATGGTGGAGTACAAGCTTGGCGTAACCTTCTTACCGCAAATGGCGTTGAATGCCGGGATTTTAGATTCTAAACCTTTGCTGGCGGTGAGTTCGGGCTCCGATGCCCACCGTGATGTGGGTTTAGTTTGGCGTAAAACCACTGGACGTATCGGCGACTTCCGTCTCTTCAGTGATAAGGTCGGCGAGTTTCTTCGCACCTGCTGCACTGTGGGCAGCGAATAATATTTTCAAAAGCGGCTTAGGCCGCTTTTTTTATAAATAAATTAAATTTTTTCAAACTTTTTCCAACTGCCTTGCAACTAACCTAATAACACAATCCATTGATTGCTTAATTACGTGATATTTGACTCAGAACAACGGCTAATAACAAAAGCGCAAAGCGGCAGCAATAAAGCCTGGCTGACCCTGGTGAAACGCTATGAGAAAAGGCTGTATAACCAGTGCCTCAGGCTGCTGCAGCATCCCGACGACGCCCTCGATGTGATGCAGGAAACCTTTATCAGTGCCTATCAAGGTCTGGGTCAGTTTAATGGGCGTAGCCAATTGCATACCTGGTTGTTTCGTATTGCCTATAACAAGTCCGCGGAACATTTTCGCCGTCATCGTCAGCATCAGAATATGGATGAGGTGGTTGAGCCCAGCAGTAACGTACTGCATATGGAGCGCCCGCTAATACAGGCACAGCAAAATCAACACTTGTTAGCCGAGCTCGCTAAATTGCCATTTGAGCAAAGGGTGGTCGTTGAAATGAAGTTCTTCCAGCATTGCACCTTTGAAGAGATTGCTCAGCAGTTGGAGATATCGGCCAATACGGTCAAAACACGTTTGTATGCGGCTTTGGGTCGTTTAAAGCCGCAGCTGGAGGTGAATGATGGCTAAGCAAAATTATCTAGAAGCACTTTTTGTCCGAGCCTTAGAGGGCGAGCAGTTGAGTGCGGATGAAATGGCGGCGTTGGCTGAAGACCCTGTTTTTGGCCCCATGCTCACACAGGCCGAATATTGGCAAGGAGCCGCCAAGCAGTTTGCTGCCCAAGAGGTCCCTCAACACTGGCAGCCAGAGCGACTCTTTCCTGCAGTAACGGCTTCAAGCCAATATTTTCATTGGGTGGCCGCTGGGGTGATGAGCATTGCCATGCTTTTTGGCGGCTACCAGGTTTACGGCACTAATCAGCAGTTGGTGGCGCAAATTCAGCAGCAACAGCAAACGCTGGCAGTCCAAAAACAGCAGATGCAGCAGTTGAGTGATGCCTTGCTGGCGCAGTCGCAGTGGCAAAAGGAAGCCTTGGCAGATATCGCCACTCAAACCGTGGATATTGCCCGCAGCGAGCGACAGAACGCGATGGCTACCCTGGTTGATTACATCAATGCCCAGCGCGCCGAAGATAGCGCCTATTTACGTATGCAGCTCAATGATATTGCAGAACAAATTGAACAACAGCCGCCTTATAGCACGGCTTACAACACAGAGAGTAAATGATGAAAAAATACCTTATAGCAAGCACCGTTGCGCTCGGTGTGTTTTCCTGCACAGGCGTTGCCCAAGCCGGTGAGTTTGATCAGGTACAACGCCAAATTGGCATAGTGGAAAATATCCTTGGCACGGCGTTGAAGCAGGATTTAGAGCAACAGTCGGTGCAGGTGTCGAGTACTTATTTGGCCGAGCAAGGAGTCTTATACCGCATTCGTTTGGATAATCACTTTGTGTTTGTGAGTGAATTTGAGGATATCCCCATACCACCGCTACCATCCGAGGTGGTGATCACCGCAGATTCTGTGACCATGAATGATGGTCATATGGAATTCGTCAATGGCGAAGTCGTCGGCACCGAAACGAAAGAGGTCATTATTTCATTAGACGATATCCGCGAGCAGTCGGAGCAAATGCGTGCTGCCGCAGAGGCGCAAAGAGAGCTGAGCTTTCGCATTCGTGAATTAAACCGTGAGCAGCGTGAGCTGAAAATGCAATCCAAGCTGCAGGACAATGACCAGGAATTTACCGAGCAGTTGCAAGAAATAGAGCGTGAAGTCGTGAAGTTGCGTGAACAGAAAGATGCACTCGATGCTAAAAATAAGGTGCTGGTAAAAGAGGTGAAAGAGAAGCGTTTAAAGCATAAGGAAAAACAAGCGCAACAGCAGCAGGAACAATTACGGAAAGCACTGACCAGTGTCGCGCGAAGCCTCTGTGATTATGGGGTAGGGATGCGTGATATCAGCGACGAGCAATTTGTGAATGTGCAGTTTAGCCAGTCGCGTAATCAGCATATGGCGGTGTTTAAAAAGGCCGATATCAACCGTTGCGTTAGCGGTAAGCTGGACCATAAAGACTTGCTGAGCAGAGCTAAGCAATACGCTTTATAGCAGGCAGGTATGAGTTGCACGCATCAATGATGTACACCCAGACTCAGTACCAAGCTTAACACCCTGTAGTGCGCTACAGGGTTGTTTTTGAGCCAAACTGGTGTTTTTCCAACGCTGGTAAAAACAGCAAGTACACCCATACCACTAAATTAAAGTAGGGCACCAGACCCAGGGCGAGAAAGAGCTTAACTGGATAGCCCTTGCGCTTGGCATGCATATAGCACTGCCCGGCGATAAAGAGGTTGACGCATAAAAGTAGAGTAACTAAAAAAAACATGCCGATTTCCTTTATTAGTAGTCTTCCACACCCCTGAGTACAGGCGGCGACGCGGAGTTCCTGAACCAGTAAACTGGTTTTGCCACATTCCATTGTTGGGCCATTATTAGTTTTATGCCGTGTCACCTTGGCAGCTTGGCCTTTGACACGATTAGCGCATTGATGGTCGCCTTGGTGTCTACCTCGGCAAGTGCCGAGCGTGAGCTCAGGCGGACCATGAACTACTCAGTATAGACAAGCGGCTGCAGAGCAACAGGAATGCTAGCTAAAAAATAGCCAATTGGCACTTAGCCTGATGTTTTTGCAGCGATTATTTTTTGGTTGTTTTCGAGGGCATGAAGGGGGGCTGGCTTGGCAATAAAGTACCCTTGAGCATAATCTACGCCTATTTCTTTAAGCATGCCGTAGATTTCTTTATTTTCCACATACTCGGCAACCGAGCCTTTATCGAGGGAGGCGGCGATGTCATTAATGGCTTTTACCAAGGCGTAGTCTATGGGATCGCGTTGCATGTCGCGGACAAAGGAGCCATCGATTTTAACATGCTGGGCCGGCAGGCGTTTAAGGTAGTCGAAGGTACTAAAGCCGGTACCAAAATCGTCGATTGAAAAATCACAGCCCAGGGCGTTGAGGGCGAGGATCATCTCCCGTGTGGCTTCTAGATTACCCACACTGGCGCTTTCTGTGATTTCAAAAATCACCCGCTTGGGGTCAACGCCGTGGTCATAAAGCATGGTTTTAATATGTGGTAAGAGACGGTCATCGAGTAGAGATTGGGCCGACAGGTTGATAGCAACGCGCTGAATTTCTGGATGTTCGCTTAAATCGCGAATGGCCGAGCGCACCACACATTGATCCATCAGATAGCTGTCATTGAGCATTTCCAGGGCAGGAATAAAGTGGTTGGGGTAGATCAGCTCACCGTCAATACGCAGGCGCAGCAAGACCTCGTAGTAGGCGATGCGCGAGCGCTTGATATCCCAAACCGGTTGATAGTGCAGTTCGATATTGTCCTGCTGCAAGGCTGAGCGTACATTGTGACCCCATTCCAGCCCCGATTGCATGGCATTGCTATGAGAATCGCTGGCATCGTAGCAGTGCACCAGGTTACGGCCTTGGCTTTTGGCTATGTACAAGGCGATATCGGCCTGTTTTAAACACTCGTTGGCATCGTTGTTCTGCACCGATATCTGGGTCACGCCAATGGAGCAGCTGATGGAGTAAATTTGCTCCTGGCATTGAAACTGATGACCGTCAATGGCGACACAGATACTTTCGGCGACCATATGGGCATCAAGCAAGTGAGTGTTGGGCAGTAGGATGGCAAACTCATCGCCGCCGATGCGAAAAATCAGATACTGCTCTTCGATATGCTGTAAAAACAGCTCAGCCACTTCTTTGAGCACGGTATCGCCTTCCTGGTGACCCTTACTGTCGTTGATAATCTTAAAGTGATCCAAGTCGATATAGATCAGCGCATGAAGGTCATCGCCGGCGGTGGCTTGGCACAGGGCGCTGAGCTGCAAATCGAAGTAATAGCGGTTATGCAGCCCGGTCAGGGTATCGTGGAGCGCCAAGTGTTGTAGCTTAAGCTCTGCCTGTTTGCGCTCTTCGATATTATCGATAGAGGCGGTGATCACGGCGCTGTGATTATGATCGCTGACATGCTGAAAACGGCACTCAAACCAAATCAGTTGGCCATTACTGGCCTGCAGCTGTAGCTCTATTTTACGCCGTTTTGCTTGCGCCTTAAACACGGCGTTTAGGGCGGTCTTGAGTCTGGGTTTATGGCCCTCAGAGCAGTAATCTTCTAAGCGCGTGCCAATGCTGTGTTTCAGGCCAAAGCCGGTGTTTGCTTCCCAGGCCGGGTTGAGGAAACTGATGCGCCCGTGCTCGTCGAGTTCCATCACCACGGTATTGAGGTGCATGAGGATGCGCTGGTGCGCTGAGTAGAGTTCTTTGTACTTTTGCTGGCTTTGGCTGAGTTGCGCCACCTTCTTTTCAAATTCGCCGTAGCTGGCGATAAAGTCTTCACGACGAGCGGCATGATCGCATACCTTCATCAATAAAGCGTTATCGTAGGGGCGACGAACGAAGTCGGTCACGCCACTTAAAAGCAGCTGTTCGGCATAATCCGCGTCCTGGCTGTCGATTATGGTCACTATGGCCTGGCTGGGGTTGTGGGCAAGAATGTTCTGCACCAGGGTGTTGGCGCTGGCAGTGTTGGCTACACTGGCGTCAAGTAGAACGATGGCATAATGCCCCTGAAGGTATATATCGAGGGTGTGGGTGGCGCTATCGCACACCTGCACCGCAAAATTAAGTGCGAGGGCATCGCTCATTTGCTGGGCCTTGGCGGCATCGGGCTCTAACAGTAACAGTTTTAATCTGCTCGACTTTTCCAATTGGGTCGAAAGTACCTTGGCCAGGGCCTGTGGTAGTAAATCCTGACGCTCTATGGGCACCACGGCATCGATGCCATAACTGCGCGCCGTGGTTTCGGCAATACGTTCGCAGTAAAACGGAGGTGTCAACACTATGGGGGTATGCTTGGGGGTTTTTAACAGCCCGGAGCGCACCATGCGGGAAAAGCGCCAGCCATCAATTTTGCCCACATCAAGGCCGGTGATCACTAAGCTGACGGGGCGCTCTTTCAGTAGTTGCAGGGCTTGTTGCGAGTTACTTTGTTCAATCACCTCAAAGACATCTAAGCTCCCTAAAGTGCGCTTGACCACCTCGCGCTCGGCGGCGTTGGCATTGATGATCATTAAACTAAGTGGCGTCGCCATGGATACTACCTAAGAGACTTAAATATATGTAAGAACTGTAGGTTATAGTGAATCAAAAGCCTAGACAAGTTAGTGCGCTTGATTTCGGATTGGGGAATCACTAGACTTGGCGCGATTTTCAGCACCCTGGAGAGCCCGACATGCGTGTGGCCGATTTTAGTTTTGATTTACCCGAAGAGTTAATTGCCCGTTTTCCACAAAAGGAGCGCAGCCAAAGCCGCTTGCTTAAGGTGGATGGTAACAGCGGTGCGACCTCTCATCATATTTTCAAAGACATTATCGACTTTATCGAGCCTGGCGATCTTTTGGTGTTTAACAATACCAAGGTGATCCCGGCGCGCATGCACGGCAATAAGGCTTCCGGCGGTAAGGTGGAAGTGCTGGTTGAGCGAGTTTTGGATGATAAGCGGGTTTTGGCTCATGTGCGCTCAAGCAAGTCACCTAAGCCTGGCACCATGCTGCTGCTTGAAGGCAAAGCCGAAATGGAAATGCTCGGCCGCCAGGGAGAGCTTTTCGAACTGGAATTAAAGGGCGAGGGTTCGGTGCTGGAGACCTTGGAACAAATTGGTCATATGCCTTTGCCGCCTTATATCGACCGTCCGGACAATGACGAAGATAAGCAGCGCTATCAGACCGTTTACGGTGAAAAACCCGGTGCCGTGGCGGCGCCGACCGCTGGCTTGCACTTTGATGAAGCGCTGATGCAGCAGCTAAAAGACAAGAATGTTGAGATGGCCTTTGTCACCCTGCATGTGGGAGCTGGCACCTTTCAGCCGGTGCGCGTAGAGAGCGTTACCGATCACCATATGCACTCGGAATACATTGAAGTGCCAGAAGAGGTGGTGGCCGCAGTGCAGGCCGCTAAAGCGCGCGGCGGTCGAGTTATCGCCGTGGGTACAACCTCGGTGCGTTCTTTGGAGTCGGCGGCGAAAATCGGTGGCGGCGAGCTTAAAAGCTACTTTGGCGACACAGATATCTTTATTTTCCCTGGCTACCAATTCAATGTGATCGATGCCATGATCACCAACTTCCACTTGCCCGAGTCCACCCTGATCATGCTGGTCAGCGCCTTCTCGGGGCAAACGCATATTATGGATGCCTACCACGAGGCCATCAAAGAGCGTTATCGCTTTTTCAGTTATGGCGATGCCATGTTCTTAACTAAAAAAACCGCTTCTTAAGAGCGGTTTTTTATTACCCAAAAGTAAGGCCAGGCGTACACCAGGAATTACCCACTATGCAAAGGCCGGTGACTCGCTGGTATTTCTCCCCCTTTTATTTTTTCGATTTGCCCCAATTCATAGTATTGCCGTGCCAAAAAAGGTAGAATCGGACGGTTAAATTGCGCCTGAGTTCGCAACAGTTAAGTAGAGTTGGACTGTTTTTCCGATCGATTGAGGATCACATGAAATTTGAATTAGATACAACCGACGGCAAAGCCCGTCGTGGTCGCTTGATTTTTGACCGTGGTGTAGTGGAAACACCGGCATTTATGCCTGTGGGCACTTACGGCACGGTTAAAGGCATGACTCCTGAAGAGCTAAAAGGCACGGGAGCACATATCTGTTTGGGCAATACTTTCCACCTGATGTTGCGCCCAGGCACTGAGATCATCAAACAACACGGTGATCTGCACGACTTTATGGGCTGGGATAAGCCTATTCTGACCGACTCAGGCGGTTTCCAGGTATTCAGCCTGGGTGCCATGCGTAAAATCTCTGAAGAAGGGGTGTTGTTCAGCTCTCCGGTGAATGGTGAGAAAATTATGCTCAGCCCGGAAAAAGCGATGCAAGTGCAGCGCGATCTGGGTTCTGACATAGTGATGATCTTTGACGAATGTACGCCGTATCCTGCGACCGAAAAGCAGGCGAAAGATTCTATGGAACTGTCGCTGCGTTGGGCAAAACGTTCCAAAGAAGGGCATGGCGATAACCCGTCGGCCTTATTCGGTATCATCCAAGGTGGCATGTATCCAGAGCTGCGTGCGCAATCGCAAGCAGGCCTAGAAAAAATTGGCTTTGACGGGTATGCACTGGGCGGCCTTTCTGTAGGTGAGCCAAAAGAAGACATGATCAACATTCTGGATCACTGTGCCTACAAGATGCCGGAGCAAAAGCCGCGTTACCTAATGGGTGTGGGGAAACCAGAAGACATCGTTGAGGCGGTACGCCGTGGTATCGATATGTTTGACTGTGTTATGCCAACCCGAAATGCCCGTAACGGCCACCTGTTTATTACCGATGGCGTGGTGAAAATTCGTAACGCCGTGCATAAAACAGATACCGCGCCGTTGGATAGCGAGTGTGATTGTCATACCTGTACCAACTTCTCACGCGCGTATTTGCATCACCTAGACAAGTGTAATGAGATCCTAGGAGCGCGCCTGAACACCATCCACAACCTGCGTTATTACCAGCGTCTGATGGAAGGGCTGCGTGAGGCCATTGCCGCGGGAGAACTTGACGCATTCGTGGCGGACTTTTATGCTCGCCGTAATATGCCGGTTCCTGAACTCGCTGAAACAGAATAACTGCCAGCCCGCCTTTGAGCGGGCTTGCGTGTAAATTAAGACATTAAAATTAATAGTTACATACTGAAGGGGAACACCTGATGAGTTTATTTATTGCAAACGCTCATGCCAGCACAGCTGGTGCCGCACCTGCTGGTGGCGGTTATGAAATGCTAATCATGCTGGCTATTTTCGGCTTGGTATTTTATTTCCTAATCTACCGTCCACAGGCTAAGCGTGTAAAAGAGCACAAAAACCTAATGAGCGCCCTGGCCAAGGGTGACGAAGTACTTACGCAAGGTGGTTTAGTGGGTAAAATCACTAAGGTAGCCGAAGACAAAGACTTCGTAACCATCGCCTTAAACGACCAAGCTGAAGTGACTGTACAGAAAGCCTCAATTTCTGCAGTGCTACCTAAAGGCACCATGAAGTCACTATAAAAAGGAAAGATACGTGTTAAATAAGTATCCTTTATGGAAGTATTTACTCGTGCTTTTAGTGCTTGCGGTAGGGGTGCTCTATGCCACCCCTAACATCTATGGCCGTGACCCTGCTATTCAGGTAACGGGCGCCAAAGGTGCCGACGCAACACTAAGCGCATTGGATTCGGTAAATACCATCCTTAGCGAAAATAAAATTGAAACCAAATCGAGCAAGCTCGAAGACGGGCAAATCCTGGTTCGCTTTAAGAACGTAGAACAACAACTAAAAGCTCAGGACATCTTGCGCGACAATTTAAGTGAAGACTACATCTCAGCCATTAATATGGCCCCGGCGCAACCCGAGTGGTTGAAGTCGATTGGCGGTAACCCGATGAAGCTGGGTCTTGACTTAAGTGGTGGTGTGCATTTCACCATGGAAGTAGACATGGTGACCGCAATGGACAATGCACTGAACCAGATGGAGCAGGACTTCCGCGCGGATTTACGTGAAGAAAAGCTACGCTATCGCACCATACGCCGAGTTGCGGGCAGTGATTCTGTGCAGGTTGTTATGCGCAGCGAAGAGGATAAAGGCGCGGCGGAGAAATTCCTGCAAGGCCGTTATCAGGGCTATCTGTTTAGCGACGATAGCAACAACGACAGTGGTTTTGTCGTAACCATGAGCGAGCTGCGCATAAAAGAGCTGCGCGATTACGCCATCAAGCAAAATGAAACCATTATTCGTAACCGTATTAACCAAATTGGTGTGGCCGAGCCAAACGTACAACGTCAGGGTGCTGAGCGTATTATCGTCCAGCTCCCGGGTGTACAGGACACGGCACGAGCCAAAGAAATCCTAGGTGCTACGGCTACTCTAGAGTTCCGCGAAGTAGATCAAGATGCGGATCCGGGCTTGGCCATGCAGGGTCGCGTGCCGCCGGGGACTGAGATCATCATGGACCGTACGGGTCGTCCCGTGGTGCTTAAAAAGCGTGTGATCTTAGAAGGTAGCCATATTACCGGTGCACAATCGAGCCTGGATGAATACCAGCGTCCACAGGTAAATATCTCACTCGATTCTAAAGGTGGCGCCAAGATGGATGCCTTCACCAAGCGTGCTATTGGCAAGCCGATGGCCACGGTATTTATCGAGTACAAGCCATCCGGTGAAGTGGATGCCAACGGTAAAGCCCTGCCGCCGATCAAGGTGGAAGAGGTAATTAACGTGGCCACCATTCAGGCGCGTTTAAACCGCAGCTTCCGTATTACCGGTCTGGATAGCCCGGCTGAAGCCCATAACCTCAGCCTGCTGCTGCGTGCCGGTGCTCTGGTTGCACCGATTCAAATCGTTGAAGAGCGTACCGTAGGTCCGAGCCTGGGTCAGGAAAACATCGAAGCGGGGATGACAGCGGTCGTTCTTGGTTTTGCCTTCGTGCTGGCCTTTATGTTGCTGTACTACAAGGGGTTCGGCATGGTTGCCAACCTGGCGCTTGCTGCCAACCTGATTATGATTGTTGGTGTTATGTCGATGATCCCAGGCGCAGCCCTGACTTTACCTGGTATTGCCGGTATCGTACTGACAGTAGGTATGGCGGTTGATGCCAACGTACTTATTTTTGAGCGTATCCGTGAAGAGCTGGCCGATGGCCGCAGTCCGCAACAGGCGATTCACTTCGGTTACGACAGCGCCTTTAGCACCATTTTTGATGCCAATATTACCACCCTGATTGCTGCGGTTATTCTGTTTGCAGTGGGTACTGGTCCGATAGCTGGCTTCGCGGTAACGCTAGCGATTGGTATTTTGACCTCAATGTTTACGGCGATTGTCGGTACCCGTGCGGTGATCAACTTGATCGTTGGCGGTAAACGCATTGAAAAGCTGTCGATATAGGAGCAACTGAGCATGCAATTATTAAAAGTAAAAGGCACCTTGCCATTTATGAAAGCACGCAAATTGGCGATGGGTTTCTCCATCTTGCTGATTTTTGCTTCTGTTGCGTCGTTTTTCGTTAAAGGTCTTAACTTTGGTTTGGACTTCACCGGCGGTACCGCCGTTGAAGTCGGCTTCTCGCAACCGGCGGAGTTAAGCAATGTACGTAAAGTACTTGCTGAAAATGGCTTTGCAGAGGCTTCGGTGCAGTTATTCGGTTCCAGTAAAGACGTACTTGTGCGCCTTCCACCTCAGGGTGAAGGCGTAAAGGCCGAAGTGATTGGTAACCAGGTGATGACGGCACTAAAACAAGCCGATGCCGATGCGCAAATGCGTCGCATCGAGTTTGTTGGCCCAAGTGTGGGTGAAGACCTTAAAGAGCAGGGCGGTTTGGCCATGTTAACGGCGCTTATCTGTATCTTGCTTTATGTGGCGATGCGCTTTGAGTGGCGCTTTGCCCTAGGTGCGGTATTCGCGCTTTTCCACGATGTGGTGTTAACCATGGGCTTATTCTCACTGCTCGGTCTTGAGTTTGATTTAACCATCTTAGCGGCCATCTTGGCGGTAATAGGTTATTCACTCAACGATACCATAGTTGTATCCGACCGTATTCGTGAAAACTTCCGTAAAGTGCGTATCGACGATACCTTGCAGATCATCGATATTTCACTGACGCAAACCCTGAACCGTACCTTGGTAACCTCAATCACCACCATCTTGGTATTGATTGCCTTGTTTGTATGGGGCGGACAGACCATTCACGGTTTTGCTACGGCATTGCTATTTGGTGTGTTCATCGGTACTTACTCTTCAGTATACGTTGCCAGCTCGGTAGCCGTGGCGCTGGGTGTAAGTAAAGAAGACTTGATCCCGGTAGAAGTAGAAAAAGAAGGCGCGGACTTAGACGCCATGCCTTAATCGCCTTTACCGCGATAACTCAAAAAAATGCCGCTTTTAAGCGGCATTTTTTTTGTTAAGGGCTCGACGGGAGAAAACTCTCTCGGAAAAATGGCCGAGCCTTGTTCTGATTCGATGAATATGTGGAAAAATCAACCTTTTCATGCAGTTGTCATATTTGACTGCTAGCCTATGCCACCGTTTGTGCTTTTGGTGTAGTAGGCCGGTGAATACGGACTTGATAGCAGAATTAACCTTGATATTGCGGCAGCGGTCGATCACCACCGTATTTCAGCCTATTTTCGATGTGACGAAACAACGAATTATAGGTTATGAGGCCCTAAGTAGAGGTCCGCAAGACAGCCCTTTACACGCTCCTGCCGTGTTGTTTTCCTGTGCCCAACAGGCACAGAGACTCTCTGAGTTGGAATTACTGTGCCGTGAGGCCGCCATTGCAACCTTTGCTGAGCTACAACTCGATGGTAAGTTGTTTTTAAATGTCAGCCCCAATACCTTGCTTGACCCCGCACACCCCAAAGGGCAAACGCTGCAGCTATTGCGAAAATACGGCTTGGGGCCCCAACAGGTAGTCATAGAGCTCACCGAACAAGACAAGGTCGAAGACGCAGATCTCTTGCGCGTAGCGGTGGAACATTATCGCGAACTAGGTTTTCATATTGCTATTGATGATCTGGGAGCCGGTTACTCGGGGTTAAAGCAGTGGTCAGAAATTCAGCCCGATATCGTCAAAATAGATAGGTATTTTATCGATCATTGTGATTTCAGCCCGGTCAAACGAGAATTTTTAAAATCCATTATCGATCTGGCCAAGGCCACCAACACCCAAGTGATTGCCGAAGGCATTGAGCGTTTTGAGGAATTCCAACTGGTGACCCGCCTGGGGATAGGTAATGTTCAGGGTTACTTTTTGGCGTGCCCAAGTGTCCAACCGGAACGTCACTACCGGCATCAACATATGCACGAGTCATGGCAGGCATGCGATCGGCGCGACCAGTCCTTAAGTATAGGCTGGTTGGCGGAGGCCAAACAGGTGTTGTGCCAGCATACCTGTTGCCGTGAAGCGCAGCAGTTTTTTGCCGAAGACAAAAGCGTTTTCAGCGTGGTGGTGATCGATGCCGACCGTCGTCCGGTCGGGCTGCTTTATAAAGAGCAGCTCTGTGAGCTATTTGCAACTCCCTATGGGCATGCACTGTATGATAAGCAGCCGGTCAGCGCCCTGATGGATTGCTCCCCCCTGGTTGTTGATGAGAGTGAGGCGCTGGACAGCGTCAGCCAGCAGATCACCGAAGGTGAGCTGGATATTCGTCGCCATATCATTGTCACTCGTGCCCAGGAATATCTCGGGGTGGTGCCGCTGCGCCTGATTCTCAAGCATATGACCGAGGAAAAGGTGCGCCATGCTCAGCATGCCAATCCGTTAACCATGTTGCCCGGAAATATAGCCATCAATGAGGCCATCGAACAACGTCTCCACACGGGCAGCTCCTTTACTTTGGCATATTTTGACCTCAATCATTTTAAGCCCTTCAATGACCTGTACGGTTATGCCAACGGCGATGGCGTAATTAAGTTGGTTGCGGAGCTAATACGGCGCCATACCCAGGCTGTTCCCTGCTTTGTCGGCCATATCGGTGGCGATGACTTTATGGTGGTGTTCGATGATGCCCAGGCGCAGGCAATTTGTGCCGCGGTTATCGCTGATTTTGACCGCCAGATTGTCAGTTATTTCAGCACCGAGCACATCGCTGCCAAGGGGTATTGGAGTTGTGATAGGCAGGGACGGCGCCAGTTTATACCCTTGCTCTCATTGGCGGTTGGGTTAGTATCCCCCGATGTAAACTGCTGCCACAATGCTCATCAGGTCGCGACCTTGGCCGCCGATGCCAAAAAGGAAGCTAAGCGCCAGCTAGGGAGCCATGTGTTTTGCTGTCAACGCCGTAAGCCGGCAGCCCCCTTATATCGCTTACATCAGGATGAACTTGATGCTCAGCGCCATAGCCTAGGGGGTTAGGCGAGCTTATTTTTAAGGCCTGGACTCATACCAAGCAAGGGGTGTTCATAAATTTAGCTATTTGCTTATTAGCCGCTGTTTGATAATCTGTGCCGCAGTTGAATCGAGGGTTGTTATGAAGCTGCGCTTTTTGGGTTTTACAGTTGGGTTACTGGCCGCATCCATGGATGTTAATGCTCAAGGAGTGGGTGAGCAAAGCACTATGCGTGGGCACTGTGATGTCGAGCTGACACATGGCCTGATCATCACTCAGGATACCATCCGCATCGTCGATAATAATCAAACTCGAGTACAGATAAATCAGGGCAATCAATTGCTGGTAAGAGGTCAGTGGATTGAGCTCGATGCAGCAGAAACGGAAATTCTTGAGCAATACAACCAGATGATCCGCGATACCGTCCCCGAATTGGTAGAGCTGGCCACTGATGGCGTTAATATCAGCCTGAGCGCGATAGAGAATGTGGTTAGCGGCCTTTCAGACAAAGAGCCTGAGGTGCTCAAAGCACAGCTTCAGTATGTGGAGCAGGCGTTACGTAATAAATTCAAACGGGGTGATGACTTCTTTTATATAGCCCCCCAATCCTTGTCTAAGCTCGATGACTTTTTTGCCCAGGAAGTATCAAAAAAAATTCATACCGCTATTCAGGGCTCGCTTGGCGCCATGTTGGTGGCATTAGGGGATGCGCTCGATTCCCGCGAGGGCAACATTGAGGAGCGTATCAGTGATGTTGGTGCGCGCATGGAAATCATTACCGCAGAAATCGATAAGTCTTTGCAAAAGAAAGCCGAGCAGTTGGCACTGAAGTCGGAAGAATACTGCAATTGCTTGAATATGCTTAACAACACCGAATCCAAGCTGCAAAAGCTGGTCCCCGAGTTAGCCGACTTTGACTTAGTGAAAATTAAGTCAGACAGTTAATCCCGAGGCATTCGAGCTGGCAAACCAAGAGAAGGGTCTGCGCCTCAGCTTGAGACGCTGCCCCTATTCTTTAAAGAAGCTCTCTTCATTTTGGGCCAACATGGCCTCGATTTCTTCGATAAAAGCACTGGCGTCCGCACTCTGAGGCTCATTACTTAGAGGCGTGGAAATGCTGTTTGACTCGGAAGACCACTCTCCCAAATCTATGAGTTGGCAGCGTTTGCTACAGAAGGGTCGATAAGGACTTTGGGGACCCCACTCGACCGCTTGTTGACAGGTAGGGCAGTTTACTTTCGCAGGCATCTACACTTGCTCCGCATAATCTTAGATGCGAGCAAGTGTAGCTAAGCACGAAGGCAATTGAAAGTTACAACAGTGTAACCCGGTTTATTTCGGTCAGAGAGGTGATACCAGCGGCAGCCTTATGAAGGCCTGATTCTCTAAGTGTGGTAAAGCCGTCCTTCATGGCGATCTCCTTTATCTCCATAGAGGTGGCGCCGTTCATAATAGCCTGAGAGATTTTTGGGCTGATCGGCAACAGCTCGTATAGGCCGATACGACCCTTGTAGCCTTCGGTGCACTCATCACAACCGACGGCTTTATACAGGGTCAGGTTTGCGATTTCTTTTTCGCTGTAGCCTTGGTTCAGCAACTCGTCGACCGGTAATTGCTCTGGCTCCTTACAATGCTTACACAGTCGTCTGGCAAGACGTTGGGCTATGACCAGGGTCACCGAGCTGGCGACATTATAGGCGGGCACACCCATATTAAGCAGCCGGGTAATGGTTTCTGGCGCCGAGTTGGTATGCAGGGTCGATAGCACCAAGTGACCCGTTTGTGAGGCCTTAATGGCGATTTCGGCGGTTTCCAGATCTCGCACCTCGCCCACCATCACCACATCCGGGTCTTGGCGTAGAAACGCGCGCAGGGCGTTGGCAAAGGTTAGATCGGCCTTGGGATTAATTTGTACCTGGTTAATGCCTTTAACGTTGATTTCCACAGGATCTTCCGCGGTAGAAATATTGCGTTCGGCCGTATTTAAAATGCTGAGGCCGGTGTACAGAGACACCGTCTTACCCGATCCGGTAGGTCCGGTAGCGAGGATCATGCCATAGGGCTGAGCAAGGGCTTGCAAATATAATTGCTTTTGCTGCTCCTCAAAGCCCAAGCTGTCGATCCCTAGGGTGATATCCGAGGCGTCGAGTACCCGCATTACGATTTTTTCACCCCAGAGTGTCGGCAGGGTGCTCACACGGAAATCTATCTTACGATGCTGCGACAGACTCAGCTTAATACGTCCATCCTGAGGCTTACGCTTTTCGGAGATATCCAGCTTGGCCATCACTTTAATACGCGCGGCGAGACGATTGGATAAATTAAACGGCGGATGGGCCATTTCATGTAAAACACCATCGATGCGAAAGCGAATGCGATATTCGCCATCATAGGGTTCAAAGTGCAGATCCGAGGCCTCACGATGAATGGCATCGCGCAGGATTTTATTGATGTAGACAATGATGGGAGCGTCGTCATCTCGGGTTTCATGCTCATCGGCTGCATGATCGTCGTCTTCATGATGGATTTGACCCAGATCTTTGGCGTCTTCCTCGGAGATTTTTAAGGCATGGGTGGCATCGAAGAGGTTTTCAATGATCTTATCGATTTGCTGATAATCACACAGCACCACATCACATTGCATGCCGGTACTGAACTCGTAGTTTTCCAGCGCTCCGTAATCGGTAGGGTCGGAAACGGCCAGCATTAGCCTATTCCCCTTTTGCGCCAAGGGAATAACGTGATGGCGGCGGATCAAACGCTCTTTGAGCAGGCTTTTATCTATGCTTTGTTCATCAAACTGGCTGAGATCAAAATAGGGAACCCGAAAGAGTTCAACGCACTGAGTTAAAAGTTCATTTTGACTCATATTACTGCAGCGCACGATAAGTTCGGCGGCACTGCGACAACGATCCTGTTCAAGCCTCACCTTGTCATTGTCAAGGCGCCCCAAGGTTATAAACTTTCGGATCAAAGGAGAGTTAATGTTCATAAATTACCGATATAACGCAAGCTGGATGTAATTATAATAAGCTTTTAACAAACTAAGTTATTACAGGTTATATCGTTATTGTTGCCTATCTGCACGAGAATGCAACTTAACTCTGTTTAATAACTGTAATGGTAGCGCTGCACCTTGGTCTTTAGTGCCGATAATGTGCCGGAATTACTAATAATATCATCGGCTTTTTTCACTTTGTTGCTACGACTCATCTGCGCGGCGACTATGGCTTTTGCCGCTTCTAATGTCAGTTTATCACGTTCGCAGGTGCGCGTTAATTGCAGCTCTAATTGCACATCAATCAACAATGTGCGCTGACAGTATTTTTCCAGCCCATTTTCAAACAGCAGGGGCGCTTCTAAAATTACATAAGGACTTTGCGCATTGGCTAGCTGAGTGAGCATCTCGGTGCGGATTTGGGGATGAAGCAGGTTATTGAGCCAACGCTTCTCCTTGTCATCGTTAAAAATGATTTTACGGAGTTTGGCTCTGTCTAGGGAGCCGTCACTACCGAGAATGCCTTCCCCATGGCGCTTAGTTATGGCTATTAACGCCGGGCTGCCTGGCTCGACAACCTGACGGGCAACCCGGTCGGCATCGACCACCTCGATGCCGAGCTCGGAAAAAAATTTACTAGCGCTTGATTTTCCGCTGCCAATACCGCCGGTCAAGCCCAAGACCCAAGGGGGTGTGTTAGCCAAGGATCATACTCATATAGCTGGCCTGCAATTGCTCGCCCCAGAGCATGGCTATCCAGCCGGCGATGGCAATATAAGGACCAAAGGGAATTGGAGTGGCCTTATCGCGCCCTTGAACTGTCAGCAAGATAATCCCCAGTACCGCACCAACCACGCTGGAAAGCAGGATAATCATGGGTAAAGCTTGCCAACCCAGTAAGGCACCAAACACCGCCATCAGTTTAAAGTCGCCATAACCCATGCCTTCCTTACCGGTTACCAGTTTAAACAGCCAGTAAACGCTCCAGAGACTTAAATAACCGGCGGCAGCACCGATAATAGCTTCGCTTGGGGAGATGGTGATGCCAAGAACGCTGGCCAAAAGTGCTAACCAGAGCAGCGGCAAGGTGATTTGATCCGGCAGCAGCATATGGTCAATATCAATAAATGTCAGGGCCACCAGACACCAGGTCACGGCGATATATAAAAGCGCCAGTTCACTGGCGCCAAGTTGCCAGGCAACTAGGGTTCCCAGGAGTGCGGTGGCGAGCTCTACTGCCGGATAGCGCACCGAAATAGGGGTTTTGCAATTGGCGCATTTACCGCCGAGTAAAAGCCAGCTTAGAACGGGAATATTTTGCCAGGGCTTTATCTTGCTTTTACATTTAGGGCAGGTGGAGCTTGGCGTAATAAGGTTAAAAGTGCCTTGATTTTCCGGAGCATCCCCTTGAGTCAATTCATCGGCCAACAAGAGTCGGCATTCTCCTTGCCACTGCATTTGCATCATTTTTGGCAATCGATAGATGACCACATTTAAAAAGCTGCCAATGGCTAAGGACACGAAAAAAGCCGTGGTATAAAAAAACCACGGCTGTGCTTGCATTAAGCTTTGTACTTCTGAAAACATATGTTTAGTTAGCCTACAACTTTACCTAGCTGGAATATTGGTAGGTACATGGCAACAATTAGGCCGCCTACTAGAATGCCTAAAACTACCATAATCATGGGTTCAAGCAGGCTGGAAAGGCCGTCTACGGCATCATCGACTTCTTGCTCATAAATAGTCGCCACCTTGGCAAGCATGTCGTCTAGCGAGCCTGATTCCTCACCTATGGCCACCATCTGAATCACCATATCTGGGAAGATATTTGAATTACGCATGGCCCAGTTCATTGGATTGCCCGAGCTGACTTCTGCCTTTATTTCTAATATAGCATCTCTGTATACGGCATTACCCGAGGCCCCTGCAGCCGAGTCTAGCGCATCGACCAGTGGCACACCGGCGGCAAAGGTGGTTGATAAAGTACGGGCATATCGCGCTACCGCCGCCTTATTTAGAATCATACCGACTACGGGGATTTTTAAAATGACCTTGTCCACCTTATCGCTAAAGTCTTTGTTATAGGTGCGAGCTTGGGAAAAGGCATATCCAGCAGCAACTAGAGCTATGAGTATTACCCACCAAAACTTCTGCATAAATTCAGAGATACCTATAACCATAAGCGTAAACGCGGGAAGTTCGGCACCAAAGCTGTCAAAAATGTCTTTAAATTGAGGTACAACAAATACAAGTAATATTGATGTAACTATGATGGCGACAACAATCACGGCGATAGGGTAAAAAAGTGCCTTTTTGATCTTAGACTTAAGCGCCTCGGCCTTTTCTTTATAGAGCGCCACACGATCAAATATTCGATCTAGGGCACCGGACTGCTCACCTGAAGAAACCAAATCACAATAGAGGTCATCAAAGTATTTAGGGTGCTTACGTAGCGCAGAACTAAGCGGGTGGCCCGCCTTTACCTCTTCGCCTATATTATTCAGCAGGGTTTTTAACACTGGGGTTTTCCGAGCCATCGGCAATCATGTCTATCGCTTGAACCAGGGAAACACCAGCCAATAACATGGTAGCTAGTTGGCGCGTCAATATCGCGATATCTTTAGCGGTGATCTTTTTCTTATCTGAGCCAAATAAAGCCTTGGGCTTACGTTTTACCTTGGAAGGAGTAATACCTTGCTTACGCAACTGTGCCTTAACCAGAGCAACACTGGTGCTACTTAGCTCTCCTTCTAGCTTTTTACCTCGCGAGCTTACTCCTACCCATTGGAAGGTGTCTTGCTGACTTTTTAATTGTTTTGCCATTTTTTTATCCACAATCCTGTTGAACTACATTAATAGTAACATGATGATTACGTTCCGCTTACTTTTAGTGTAGAGCATAGAGGTTAAAAATTGTTATCTAAGCATTGGTAACACGGTTTACTTCAACCAAACTAGTCACCCCCTGAGCCACCTTTTTTAGGCCGGAGGCGCGCAGATTATTAACGCCCTCTTGCGTCGCTACCTGGGCAATCTCTAATGAGTTGCCACCGCGCATAATAATTTCTGCTATTTTTGCTGTAATAGGCATCACCTCATAAATACCCACACGGCCCTTATAGCCTTCGGTACACTCATCACAGCCTTTTGCCTTAAAAATAGTGAGCTCAGTTAGCTGCTCATAGTCAAAACCTTGCTTAAGCAGCTCTTCCTGAGGTAATTGCTCCGGCTCTTTACAGTTATTGCACAGGCGTCGTGCCAGACGCTGAGCAATAATAAGGCTAACCGAGCTGGCAATGTTATATGAGGGAACGCCCATATTCATTAATCGGGTCAGGGTTTCCGGTGCCGAGTTGGTATGCAGAGTTGAGAGCACCAAGTGACCGGTTTGTGCCGCCTTAATGGCAATTTCTGCTGTTTCTAAATCTCGGATCTCACCCACCATGACCACATCCGGGTCCTGGCGTAAGAATGCACGCAGGGCGTTGGAAAAGGTCATATCGGCGCGCATATTAATTTGCACTTGGTTTATGCCTTCCAGGTTAATTTCCACCGGGTCTTCGGCGGTGGAGATATTACGCTCGGCGGTATTCAGAATATTTAAGCCTGTATATAGGGAGACCGTTTTACCCGAGCCGGTAGGGCCGGTCACCAGTATCATGCCCTGAGGCTGGGCTAATGCATCAAGATAAAGCTTTTTCTGCTCAGGCTCATAACCCAGTACATCGATCCCCAGCATGGCGCTTGAGCTGTCGAGAATACGCATTACTATTTTTTCACCCCAGAGGGTGGGCAGGGTACTCACTCGGAAGTCGATGCTTTTCTTTGCATTAATTTTTAGCTTAATACGACCATCCTGGGGCTTTCGCTTTTCCGCCAAATCCATATGAGACATCACCTTAATACGGGCGGCAATACGGCTTTCCAGGTTGACCGGTGGCGAGGCGATTTCATGAAGCACGCCATCGACGCGAAAACGGATACGGTAACGTTTTTCATAAGGTTCAAAGTGTAAATCGGAAGCACCGCGCTTAATGGCATCCATTAATATCTTGTTGATATAAACTATAATGGGCGCATCATCTTCTTTACTATTAACATCTGTGGCTATACTTTTTTTGACATGTCCTTCATCGGCTTCAACACCGTCCAGCTCTTCCATATCGCCATCTGTAATTCCTAACCCGGAAGCGCTGTCAAAAAGTGAGTCTATTGTTTTATCAAGGTCATCATAGCGAACTACAATCGCCTCGGTTTGCATCCCGGTATTAAATTCATAATCTTCAAAGGCACTAAAGTCGGTAGGATCAGCTGTAGCTAAATAAAGCGTCTTACCTTTTACGGCAATAGGAAGTAGCCTATGCTTTTTTATCAGTTTTTCATTTAGATACTCTGGCTTGGGGAAACATTCAGGATCAAATTGCGATAAATCAAACTGAGCGACATGAAATATTTGGCTGGCGCGGGCTTGTAACTGTTCAGGCTTTAAACCAGAGGCTTGACATAATACTTCTGGAAGGCTCGAGTTATTTTCCGCTTGATGACTTTCAAGTTTTTTTATATCGAAGACACCTAGGTTAGCAAGCCTACGTGTAAGAGGGGTATTTAAATTCATTTAGTTATTTTGCTTAAATAACAAAGAGAAGCTGGCAGCTCCTCTTTGTAGTAATTGAATCAATGTTAATTTAACATTGAATTAGCACAGTTCAGTGTTGGTATTTGAGCAAGTCTCAACCCAGTTTACTGAAAGGTCTGCAGCTACCGTGCCTGCAAGAGTGTAAGTTTCAGTAGTATTAGGTGAGTTTGTTGGAGCTGTAGCCACGATAGTCATGGTATCGCCTGCAACCACAGGGGCTGATAAAGAAGCAGTAAATGTAAGACCTACTACATCAGCTGCAGCTGTTACGTCTGCTGGAATACCACCGGCGCCTGCAGCACAAACGGCTGGGTTGGTCTGATAACAAACCATAGCGGCTGTTTTGATGTTTGTTGCAGCTAGTTTCGTTTCCGTAAACTCAGCGCGTCGTGTGTAATCCTGGTACGCAGGCAGAGCTACCGCTGCAAGAATACCGATGATCGCAACTACGATCATTAATTCGATTAGGGTAAAACCCTGTTGTTTGTTGTGAGTCATTTTTTCCATTTTCCTCTCCTAAAGGATTTTTTGGGCAAAGTTAAGGTAACCAGAGCTACTGCTTTAATCTAGTTTAGCGCCGGTTGGTTTTCAATGTTAATAGCTTTAAATAATTTTAAAAGTCATTAACACAAAAAATGCCGGCACCGCTAATGTTCGGTTAAATTGTAGCCTAATTTTAAGGAGCTACGAACTTAACCCGCATTTTTTAAAAGTGTACGCTGCCGATGTTACAGTTTCATTGATTTATAACAAAGTATTACTTTATTTTATAAACCTCATTCTTTGAAACTAGATGCTATCACGGTGATTTTATTTTGGGTAGCCCTTTTTATAACATTGTGTAACATTTGTATCGGCGTCAAATCGCTTGGCTCTGTTTTAGAAACGCATTGATAAATCAATAGCTTTGACATGCTTAGTGAGGGCGCCGCTGGATACAAAGTCAACGCCAACGTTAGCATATTGTTGCAAAGTTTCGAAGGTGATATTCCCGGACACTTCCAGCTTGGCACGCCCTGCCGTGCTCTCTACCGCAGTGCGTACATCTTCTAAAGAGAAGTTGTCGAGCATAATGATATCGCTGCCCGCCGCCAGCGCTTCTTCCAATTCGCTGAGGTTTTCAACTTCCACTTCCACCGCTTTATCTGGGTGGTTTTTACGTGCTTGAGCTATTGCAGCACTGATACCACCACAAGCGCTGATATGGTTTTCTTTAATTAGAAAGGCATCGAACAGACCGATACGGTGATTGCGCCCGCCGCCGCATTTTACCGCATACTTTTGCAGCGCGCGCAGGCCGGGAATGGTTTTACGTGTATCGAGGATTTCGGTGTTAGAACCGGCCAGTACTTGGGCATAGCTGTGCGCCGCAGTGGCGGTGGCACTGAGCGTTTGTACAAAGTTTAAGGCGGTGCGCTCGGCGGTAAGTATGGCTCTGGCATTACCTTGGGCGGTAAATAAAAGCTGATCCGGGCTCATTTGTTCGCCGTCGGCGATGTAAAAGGTCAGCTCTACGCTTGGGTCAACCTGTTGAAATACTTCGATTACCAGGTCTTTACCACAGAATACACCAGCTTCGCGGGTGATCACCTTGGCATCGGCCTGTTGCTCGGCGGGGATAAGTTGCGCGGTGATATCGCCCTCAAGGGCGCTTTGTCCGTCTAAATCTTCCGCAAGTGCTTGCGCCACCAGGCGGGTGATAAGTTCTGGAGTTGGGGTCATAAATTAGTACCTATTGGAAGAGTTAAACGGCACCGGCGAAATCGAGCTGGCGCCAGGATTCAAACACAAACACCGCGACCGCGTTGGACAGATTCATGCTGCGGCTATTGGCCTGCATGGGAATACGCACCCTTTGTTGTTCGGGCAGGGCGGCAATAATGTCATCCGGTAAGCCTCGGGTTTCCGGACCAAAGAGCAGGGCATCGCCGGCCTGATAGTTCACCTCGTGGTGGTATTTTTTGCCCTTGGTGGTGCAGGCAAAGATCCGCTTCGGTTGCTGTGAGTCGATATAGCTTTGCAAATCGCTATGGCGCTGCACCTGAGAAAACTCATGGTAATCCAAACCGGCGCGTTTAATGCGTTTGTCATCCCACTCAAAGCCCAAGGGCTCGATTAAATGCAGGCGATACCCGGTATTGGCGCAGAGGCGAATAATATTGCCGGTATTGGGTGGAATTTCCGGTTGAAATAAGATGATGTCTAGCATGGTGTTTATCGACAATCTAAGGTGCTAAGCCAAAATTGGCCTAAGTATATCAAACTTGGTTACAATAACGCACATCAAAGCGAGTGAATCAGAGTGAGTAAAAACATTGGCCAGTGCAGCACCGACGCCAAAGGCAGGAAAAGGATATAATTTTTGGGTGCGCTTTGCCAGCGTCAGCACCCTGGTTATGGTGAGCGTGATGATTGCAGCCAAGGCGTGGGCCTGGTTGGCCTCAGGATCGGCGGCCATGTTGGGCTCATTGACCGACTCGCTGTTGGATATCAGCGCTACCTTGATGAACTTCTTTGTGCTTAGCTATGCCTTAAAACCCGCCGACGATGATCACCGTTTTGGTCATGGCAAGGCCGAGGCCTTGGCCGGTCTCGGGCAATCGGCATTTATTGCCGGCAGCGGTTGTTTACTGGCGTTTCATGCCATAGAACGGATTTTTAATCCGGTACCCATTACTCATTCCCTGCTCGGGGTTTGGGTAAGCGTGTTTGCCATCTTTTGTACCTTGGTGGTGGTGTTTGTGCAATATCAGGCGTTGCAGCGTACAGAGTCGGTGGCCTTGAAAGCCGATTCCTTGCATTACAAGGGCGACTTGTTTCTTAACCTGGCGGTATTGGCGGCTCTGTTGTTAGCCTATTATGGAATGTCAGGAGCCGATCCTTACTTCGCCATTCTGGTTGCTGCCTACTTGTTGTATAACGCCTGGCAGATCGCCACCGAAAGCGCTGGCCACCTAATGGATAAGGAACTTCCCGATGAAGAAAAGGAGCATATAGTGGCGGTGGCTTGCTCTCATGATGCGGTCCATGGTGTGCATGCCTTGCGCACCCGCCAAGGCGGTAAGGTGCGCTTTATCGAGTTTCATTTAGAGCTGGATGACCATATTCCATTAGTTCAGGCCCACCGCATAGCCGATGAAGTTGAGCTGATGGTAAAAGATGCCTTTAGCCTGCAAAAGCACCCCGAATTCGGCGGTGAGGTGGATGTGTTGATCCACCAAGATCCAGTTTCTGCGGTAGCCAAAAACCCTCAAGAATGACGCGCTTCATAATTATTTCTATGCGTTTATAGCGCGAATCTAGGGGCTCGACTTCGCGCTACAAGCCTACTTTTCTCCAACGGACCTGGTTGTGTACTACAGTTAATAATCTTGTATGCAAAGGAGTTGGATATGAGTTTAAATAAATTGTCCCAAGGAAGAGGTGACCGCCTGCGTGGCGAGTACTTTATCACCATCAATTGTTATCAACGCATTCCCTTTTTTCAGCGCTTCGAACTGGCAACGTTATTTTGTTGGCATTTACATCAGCATGAGCTGAGTTGTCGCTGCGCCTGGCTCACCTGGGTACTCATGCCGGATCATTTTCATGGTTTATTACGGCTGGAAAAGGATAATTTGCACGAGGCGGTAGGGCGCTTAAAGGGAGCTGCAGCGGCGGATATCAACCGCAATCTAAGGCGCAAAGGAAAGGTGTGGCAGCCCGGCTATTTTGAACGTCAACTTACGATTGAAGACGACCGCCTGCAAATTGCCCGTTACATTGCTGCTAACCCACTGCGCAAACACCTCGCCTCCAGCCTTGGGGAGTACCCATTTTGGAACTCCCGCTACTTGTAGGCTGAGGTCGAGGAGAGCTGTTTGAAGCTGTCGCTATTCCTCGACCAGTTGGGTGGCGCGGTAAAAGCCGCTGCTGTCGCTCAATAAGGTGACCAGCTCTGGCAGCACTTGCTCCATAGTATGAATCAGGGTGTAGGGTGGGTTGATGGCTATCATGCCCGAGGCGGTCATGCCATGGGTATCGGTATCGGCACTGGTGGCCAGTTCGAACAGTTGAATATTCTTGATACCGCTTTGCGTTAAACGTTGCTCGATACGGTCGATGCGCTCGCGATCCACCACGGGATACCAAAGCAAATAGGTGCCGGTGCTAAAGCGTTTATGGGCCTTAATAAGGCTGTCGACGGCTTTGTCATAATCGCTTTTTATCTCATAAGGTGGATCCATCAGTACGCAGGCGCGGCGAGAAATGGGCGGTACTAGGCCCAATAAGCCGGTAAAGCCGTTCTCACCTTTGACTCGCAGTGAGCGCTTGCCGGCCATGTTTTTCTCAAGCAAGGCCAAGTCCTGTGGGTGCAACTCAAAAAACCAGCCCTTATCTTGCTTGCGCAGGTAATGCTCGGCGACCTTAGGTGAGCCGGGGTAATGGGCTAAGGTCGTCCCTTGGTTCATGCTTTTAATGAGCGCTACATAGTCGCTTAAAGCTTCAACATTACCCTGGTAATCCCAAAGCTTGGCAATCCCGTCGGCGTACTCCTTGGTTTTTTGCATATCGGCATTGTCGAGGGCAAAAAAGCCCGCACCCGAATGGGTATCGATATAATCAAAGGGTTTGTCTTTTTTCACCATGTGCTTAAGCGCTTGAGCCAATACCAGGTGTTTGACGACATCCGCCGGGTTGCCAGCGTGGAAGGAGTGACGATAACTGAGCATAAATAATCCAGACCAAAAAGTTGCGCCGCCATTTTACTCTTTATTGTCAGTGATAAACAGTCGAGCGTCCTTAAGGCACCCTTCAAGGCCGGTGTGCATAAAAAATATGCTGACAACTTAAACCGGCGCTGAACTTAAGTCGGTTGAAAATGAACCCGCTGTTAATACTGGAAAAATTTACAGGAATTAGCGTGTAACCCCTAGCATCCCTGGGCATATTGCTTTACATTTGCACACTCTAATCAACAGTTTAAAGAGCGCATTTATGAATCAAGAAACCCTTTCCCAACTCGAACAACTGGTCGATAAACTAATTGCCCGTAATACAGAGCTAGGCCAAGAAGTGTCGGCGCTGCGTGAAAGTAATGCCAAGTTACAAGACGAAAATGAAACCTTGCAACTGGAAGTACTTGAAAGTGAAGAAAAGCAAAAAGAAACCAGCACTACATTAACGTCGCTACTAGAGAAACTACAAGCGGCTAGCTAATGAGTGACAAAGGGCACAGCGTCAAGGTAAACCTGCTTGGTAAAGAGCATCAGTTTGCTTGTCCCCAGGGGCAAGAGCAGGCGCTACTCGCTGCGGCCGAAAACTTAAATGCTAACGTAGAGCGAATGCGCTCGCGCTCGGCAATTCGCAATGATGACAAGGCCTTGCTGCTAGCGGCGCTGACCTTGTCACATGAATTACTCGAGGCGAAGGCGCAGTTACATCAGCAGTCGGTACAGCAGCACGCTCTGTGTAACAAGCTGGAAGCTGCCTTGCAGCAAGAAGATTAAGGCGCCCTTGAGCGCCTTTTTTACGGAGACTCAATTATGCGTCAATACCTAAGTGCCCTTGTTTTATGTCTGAGTGCGACCGGCCTGCAAGCTCAGCAGAGCTGGCAAACGGTCAGCGAGCATGTGGACTTTATTGAGCAACCCGCAAAGTTGCGCTTTTATGATTCCAACCAAGCGCTGATCCAAGGGGATCGGTGTGCGCTGCTGGTCGATGCTCCGGGGGAGTTTACACAAACTCAAGTGTTTATTGCGCAACTGCGCAAACAATTGCGCGTGCCCCTGTGTTATGTGCTGGCCTCCCATGCCCATGATGACCATTTACTTGGTTTGGCCCTGGTACAAAAGCACTTCCCGGATGCGCAGCTCATCGTGCATCAATCCCTTGGTGATAATTTTCACCTCGCCCATGAGCAGTTAAACGAGCGTTTGGATGGCTTTGTTAAAAGTATCGCCCTAAGTACGCAACGTATGGAAAAGTTGCCGGAGCAGGAGCAACAAGTTTGGCGGGGAAAGATAGCCCGGGCCCAGGCGCGGTTTAAGCAGTGGCAGTCGCTGGCGTTTTCAACGCCTGACAAGGTGATATCCCAGGCCACCGAGCTTGATTTGGGCAAGTTAAATGTCGAGCTACTGCCTTTTGCTGCGCACACCCAAGGTGATATTGCCGTATTGGTAAGGGATGATAAATTGCTGATTGGCGCCGATATGGTCGATATGTTGCCCTACCCAGGCGAGGGCAACTACCAGGCTTGGCTGCAGGCCTTGGATGAGTTATCACAATTGCCTGTAACTCAGGTATTGCCGGGTCATGGCAGTGTCCTTGTAACGTCTGACTTAACAACGCCCAAGGCCTGGCTTGAGGCCATAGTGGCTCATGTTAAGGCGAACCCAAGCACCGATGTTGCCACCTTGGTTGAAACCTTTCCCAAGCGGTATCAGCCTCAGGATGATGAGCTGGCTCAACGTGCCTATGTCATGTTTTTGGAAGCCGGCATTAAACGCGCGAAACAAGCCGCAACAACAAAAGACTAGCCCTTATTTAGGGGGCTTAAAAAGAAAAAGGCAAACCTGAGGTTTGCCTTTTTCCTTGTTATTCCTCGTAAAAAGGAATCCCTTCTTGCATCCACTGCGGCGCGGCTTTGCCTTTAAGGTGATGGTCAAAGTACTGCATCATGCGAATCGAGAAGTCGACCTGATTCGGGAATTGCTTCAGGTGATGAGGTTCGCCCTCGTATTCTAGGAAAATGACATCCTTACCGGCACGGCGCAGCGCCAGGTAGTATTGAATGCCTTCTTGCCAAGGCACGGCACCGTCTTCATTGCCAAACATCACCATAATAGGGGTGTTCACCTTGTCGGCGAAAAACACCGGTGAGTTTTCAATGTAGAGCTCGGGGGCCTCGTACAAGGGCTTACCTATACGGCTTTGACCCGTTTCGTACTGGAACTGGCGAGCCAGACCCGATTTCAACCGTATGCCGCTGTAGGCCGAGGTCATGTTCGATACCGGGGCGCCAGACACCACGGCCTTAAACATATCCGTTTGCGTGACCATAAAGGCGCTTTGATAACCTGCCCATGAGTGGCCCTGCAAGCCGATGGCATCCGGGTCGGCAACGCCCATATCAATAAGCTTTTGCGCCGCGTTGATCATGGTCTTGGTTGACGACGGTCCTGGATGGCCTACTTCAAAGCGAATATCCGGCAAGAAGATGGCATAGCCGTTCGAGGTAAACATGGGGAAGTTGGGTCTGTGATTCAGCTCCATCTTCGGGAAGTCGTAGCGACGCTGGCTCATATAGCGATAGAAGTAGATCACTACCGGTACTTTTTCGCCCTCGACATAGTCGGCTGGCTTGATCAGTACACCCTGAAGGTCTTCACCATCATAGCCCTTGTAACTGACCAGCTCGGGTTTTTGACCCCATTTAAACTGATCTATTTGCGGGTTTAGGTCAGTGACCTGTTTGGCATTGGCCAGGTCTTTATCGGCCTGCCAGTAATCCGGGAATTGCGAGTAGCTTTGCTGGGTAAACAAATACTTCTCCGCATGTTTGGCTTTTTTCACCAGATCAAAACGGGCTTCGCCGTCGAGCAAGGTTACTAAAGACTTATCCGTCAGGTTGAGCTGAGCCACTCCCGCTTGCTTGTCTTTTAAATCAAACACGCGCAGCAACAGGGTTTCATCTGGATTAAACCCGAGCTTGTCTCTGTCGAGGTTAATCACGCGATATTGTTTGTTGTTGGCCTTGCCCTGGGTCAGTGCCTGGGCTTCCCCGCTGCGGGTATCAAACGCCCAAATATCATGCTTGGAGTTAATTAACACCTTGGAGCCGTCTCGGTACCAGCCGGCGACACCATAATCGCTGACAGGAGACGGGTAGTCGTGTTGATCATCGGCAAAGATGGCATTAATGGCCTTGCTTAGGGGGCGAACCTTGTTGCTGCCCAGGTCTTTTAATTGCCAAACGCCCTTGTCAAAGAAGACCGCATGTTTGCCAGTGGGTGACAGGCTGGGGCGGTGAGGGTGCTCGGCCACGATCAGTTGCTTGTTACCCGTTAGTACATCGACCGCATAGTAGTCGCTATAGAAGCCCTTGTAGGTGATTTGTGCCAGGTAATCCTGATTGTTGTAACCAAGCAGGTGATCGGCCTTTTTATTCAGGTTGAGCTCGGGAACCTGGACATCGGCGAGTTGCACCACCTTATTGCCATCAAGGTGATACACGGCCTGATAATGACGGTGCTTATTCTCTTCACCCCATTGTTGCTCTTCACGAGGCTTGATTTCATCGTCTTGATGGTGCCATAGATTAAGCTTGGCCTGCGCCATTATGGTGTCGTAATCACGCAGTGACTCGGCGTCCTGGTATTTTAGCTCTTTGGGTTTGGCGGCAAGGGTAGGACGGGCGGTGAAATACAAGCGCTCGCCATCTTCAGACCAGCTTAGCTTGCCTTTTTTACCCGCCTGCCATTGGCTATCCAGGTCCTGTAATTTGTTTTGCTCAACATGCCAAAGCATGGTGCGATAGTCGCGGCGGCGCTGGTCATCATTCACATAGTTGCCGACATTAAAGGCCACCAGGTTTTGCATTGGATGCCAGTCGATAGCGCTGAGGGTTACACCCGGCTCGTCGATAAGTACATGGCTCTGGCCGCTGTTTAAGTCCAGGTAACTGATCTCGTTTTCGCTGCCGTCTTTACTTTGCGTATTGAACAGCAAGCCTGCACCTGTGTGGCTAAAGGCGAATTTGAGCACAGCGTCCTGGCTGCTGCTGGCACCCGAGTTCAAGTCCACCACAACCAGCTCTAAGACCTTGTCTTTTTTATCGGCCTTAATGGCGTCTTCGGTTTTGCCTGAGCTTTCTGCACCGTTTGCTGGTGCATCAGTTTCTTCGCTTTTATCGTTCGCTTTGTTTTCTTCTTGCTCATGGCGATAGGCAAGCCAGCGACCATCATCGGAGATTTGATAGTCTTTAACGGCGGCAAACTCTTGTTGCTCACCGCTTTGGGTATTGACCAGTACGAGTGTGTTTTTTAGTTTTTTCTTGGCTTTTTTATCTGTGGTTTCTTTCTCTAACAGGGAAGGAACTTGCAAAAACGCGGCCCACTGGCTGTTTTTATTGATGCTGGCCTGGGTGCCGCGCTCAACGCTGGCAAGCAAGGTGTTGCTCTCAAGGTCATACACCAGACCCTGGGCGTCGCCGCGATAGGGCGTAGCGCTAAAGGCCAATACCTTGCCTTGCTCACCCAGCACGGTGGATTTGGGGTATTTAAAATCAAAGACATCGCTAAATTCGAGTGCCTCTTGGGCATAAACTTGGGTGCCAAGCGTCGCGAACAGCGCAGCGCTGAGTACTGTCAGTGCAGGTTTCATAACAATTCATTCCTGTATCGTTTTTTGCCCATTGTAAGCGCTTAAATGTGCAGCGCGACTAAATTCGATAAGCCGTCCGTTATTGCCGTTGAATCGCACCTTGGCGGTTTTTCTTCGACCTAACCCCGCGTATACTGATGTTTTCCTTTAGCAGATCATGATTATGAGTATTTGGGTTGATGCCGATGCCTGCCCGGTGGCCATTCGCGAGATAATTTGCCGCGCCGCGGTGCGCACCAAAACCAAGGTGGTGTTTGTTGCCAATCAGTATATTCGCCTGCCGGCCTCGGAATATTTACGCATGCAGCAGGTGATGCCGGGCTTTGATGTGGCCGACAACGAAATTGTGAAGCAGGTGCAAAGCGGTGAGCTGGTGATCACCAGTGATATTCCCCTCGCTTCGGAGGTGATCGATAAGGGCGCACTGGCACTGAATACCCGCGGCGAGCTCTATACCAAGGAAAATATCAAGTCACGCCTGAATATGCGCGACTTTATGGATACCCTGCGCAGCAGCGGTATTCAAACCGGTGGGCAGGCGCCGCTGAGCGCCCAGGATAAACAACAATTTGCCAATCATCTCGACCGCTGGCTTGCGCAGCAGTGAGTTTCTAGGCTAGACTGCGCCACGAACACTTGTCGGAGTGCCCTAACTTACCATTAGGTATCAAGGGGCTGAGATCGCAATTGCGGGATCCGTTAACCTGATCAGGCTCATACCTGCGTAGGGAACAAGCTTGCCTCGGCACGCTTGTGCTAACTTGGCACAAGTTCGGCCCAGCCTAAGCGGCGCGTACGCGCACGGACCAAAGGCACAGACCAGCAAGGTCTTTGCACCTCCAGACAAGACACACTCAACCAATTAATGAGAAGCGTCATGTCAGAATCGAACAAACCTAGCCGTCGTCACAATCGCGAAGCGGCGTCGCACTATATTCATAACCTTACCGGTCAACCCTTTCCAAATTCGCAAAAAGTCTATGTTGAAGGTACCTTGCCCGGCGTGCGCGTGGGCATGCGGGAAATAGCTCTGAGCGACAGCTTTGTCGGTGGCACCGAAGACAACCCCATCTATGAAAAAAATGCCCCTATCCGCGTCTACGACACCTCGGGCCCTTACACGGATCCCGACTTTGAGCTCAATGTACGCAAGGGTCTACCTAAGTTTCGTCAGGCCTGGATAGAAGGGCGTGACGACACCGAGTTGCTAGAGAGCAAAAGTTCACAGTTTGCCCAGCAACGTATGGCCGATGAAGGCCTGGATCATATTCGCTTTGAGCACTTGCCCCAGATCCGCCGTGCCAAAGCCGGTCAAAATGTGACGCAAATGCATTATGCGCGTCAGGGCATAATTACCCCGGAGATGGAATACATTGCCATTCGCGAAAACATGGGCCGTGCCGAGGTACGTGAGCAGTTACTTAAGGAACAGCACCCGGGCCAGTCTTTTGGTGCCAGCATTCCCGAGTTTATTACGCCTGAATTTGTGCGCGACGAGGTTGCACGTGGCCGCGCGGTGATCCCTAACAATATAAACCACCCGGAATCCGAGCCGATGATCATTGGCCGTAACTTCCTGGTCAAGGTCAACGCCAATATCGGTAACTCCTCGGTGACTTCATCCATCGAGGAAGAGGTAGAAAAAACCGTATGGTCGACGCGCTGGGGTGCCGATACCATCATGGATCTATCCACCGGTCGTTATATTCACGAAACCCGTGAGTGGGTGATTCGTAATTCACCGGTACCGGTAGGCACAGTACCCATTTATCAGGCGCTGGAAAAGGTCAACGGGGTGGCCGAGGACCTGACCTGGGAAATCTTCCGCGATACCCTAATTGAGCAGGCGGAGCAGGGGGTGGATTACTTTACCATCCACGCCGGTGTATTACTGCGTTATGTGCCTATGACCGCTAAGCGGGTAACCGGCATCGTCTCGCGCGGTGGCTCTATTATGGCCAAATGGTGTCTGGCGCATCATAAGGAAAACTTCCTCTACACCCACTTTGAAGAGATCTGTGAAATCCTCAAGCAGTACGATATCTGCTTCTCCTTGGGCGATGGTCTGCGTCCAGGCTCGATTGCCGATGCCAATGACGAAGCTCAATTTAGCGAGTTGCGCACCCTGGGCGAGCTGACAAAAATTGCCTGGCAGCACGATGTGCAGGTGTTTATCGAAGGCCCGGGTCATGTACCCATGCATATGATCAAGGCCAATATGGACGAGCAGCTGGAACATTGTGGTGAGGCGCCGTTTTACACTTTGGGGCCGCTGACCACGGATATCGCCCCGGGTTATGATCATTTCACTTCGGGTATCGGTGCGGCGCAAATCGCCTGGTACGGCTGTGCCATGCTCTGCTATGTGACGCCAAAAGAGCACCTGGGTCTGCCCAATAAGGAAGACGTAAAAGAAGGTTTGATCACCTACAAGATAGCCGCCCACGCGGCGGACTTGGCCAAGGGTCATCCTGGCGCCCAAGAGCGCGATAACGCTCTGTCTAAGGCGCGCTTTGAGTTCCGCTGGTTGGATCAATTCAACCTGGGTCTCGACCCGGATCGTGCCCGTGAGTATCACGATGAAACCCTGCCGCAGGAATCCGGCAAGGTGGCGCATTTTTGCTCCATGTGCGGACCTAAATTTTGCTCCATGAAGATCACCCAGGAAGTGCGTGACTATGCCAAGGACTTAGAAGCCAAGGGCATAGACCCGAATAATTTGGGCGAAGAGATCAGCATCCGCATGGTCGATGTGGAGTCTGAAATGAAGGCTAAGTCGGCGGAGTTTAAGGCCGCCGGCAGTGAGCTGTATCACAAGGCCTACTAATGGGTAAAAAAATAGCCATAGTGGGCTTCGGCTTGTGCGGCCGGGTGGCCGCACTCTTGCTGGCCAAGCATTACCGGCTCGAAGTCTTCGACAGCGGTGACGCCGAGGGCAGCGGCAGTGCCGGTTCAGTGGCCGCGGCCATGCTGGCGCCCTTAGCCGAGTCGGTACTGTGCGAGCAGGATTTGGCGGAGCAGGGGCTGGAGTCTCTGGCGCTATGGCCACAATTGCTGGCGTTGCTCGACACTCAGGTGCATTTTCAGCGCCAAGGCACCGTGGTTGTCGCCCATGCCCAGGATCAGGGTGCGATGGCGCATTTTCAAAAGCAGCTGAAGCCCTTGGCCGGTTATGAG
This sequence comes from Pseudoalteromonas sp. T1lg75, assembly GCF_002964705.1. Taxonomy (GTDB): domain Bacteria; phylum Pseudomonadota; class Gammaproteobacteria; order Enterobacterales; family Alteromonadaceae; genus Pseudoalteromonas. Next base: position 213,617 of record NZ_PQCD01000015.1, read on the forward strand.
CCGGAGCAGTTAACAGCGGCGCGCCTGCGCCAGTTGGAGCCGGAGCTGGCGGGGCGCTTTGGCGGCGGGCTTTACCTGCCCAGTGAGGGGCAGCTGGATAACCTCGGCTTTTTCCACCATAGCTATGCGCGTTTAAAAAATGCCGGGGTGCGTTTTCACTTTCACACCCAGGTGCAGCCGCTGGAGCTGGCCCAGCAGGACTATCTGGCGGTGCTTGATTGTCGCGGCATGGGCGCCAAGGGCGAGCTGCCCTTGCGTGGTGTTCGCGGCGAGGTGGCTCGGGTGGTGGCCCCCGAGGTTTTCCTGCAGCGCCCGGTGCGCCTGATGCATCCGCGTTACCCCATTTATATTGCTCCGAAACCGGGCAATCGTTATGTCATCGGCGCCACGGAAATTGAATCTCAGGATCAGCGCCCAGTCACGGTGCGCAGTGGTTTGGAGCTATTGAGTGCCGCATTTAGCGTACACAGTGGTTTTGCCGAGGCTCATATTGAGGCCTTGCAGGTGGGCTTGCGTCCGGCACTGATGGATAACCGCCCCAGCGTCAGTCGTCAGGGCAAGGTGCTCAGTATCAACGGCCTGTACCGTCACGGTTATATGCTGGCTCCCGCCGTGGTGCGCTCGGCCCTGGCCGAGTTTAATACCGCATTTTAAGGTAATGAATTATGCAGATTTTTATTAATGACAGCGCCTTTGAGGTGCCGGAAAAGGCCAGCGCAGAGCAGGCCCTGGCTAGCTTTGGGGCCAAGCCGCCCTTTGCCTTGGCCGTCAATGGCCAATTTGTGGCCCAGGGGCAATATCCGCATCTTGCGCTGCAAGACGGCGACAGGCTGGATATTCTGTCACCCATACAAGGGGGTTAGATGAGCGATAAACTGACTATTTACGGCCAGGAGTTTAGTAGCCGTTTACTCATAGGCTCGGCACTTTATCCGTCACCCAAGTGCATGCATGAGGCGATTCTTGCCAGTGAAAGCGAAATCGTCACCGTATCCCTTAGACGACAAAACTCTCAGGCCGCAGGCGATGATTTTTGGCAGCTCATTAAGGACACCGGCTTGACCGTGTTGCCCAACACCGCGGGCTGCCACAGCGTGCAAGAGGTCTTGACCCTGGCACAGATGTGCCGTGAGGTCTTCGCCACCGACTGGATTAAGCTTGAGCTTATTGGCGATGACTATAACCTGCAGCCGGACCCGGTGGCCTTGCTTGATGCCGCCGAGCAATTGCTGGCCAAGGGCTTTAAGGTCTTGCCCTATTGCACCGATGATCTGGTGATTTGCCAGCGCTTGGCCGCTCTGGGCTGTGAAGTGATCATGCCTTGGGCGGCGCCCATAGGCACGGGCAAGGGTATTCTTAACCCTTATGCGTTGCAAAGTATTCGCGAGCGTCTGCCCCATGTCACCTTGATTGTCGATGCTGGGCTGGGGGTGCCGTCGCATGCCTGTCAGGCCATGGAGCTGGGTGCCGATGCGGTGTTGTTAAACTCCGCCATCGCCGGCGCCAATGACCCAGTATTGATGGCGCGTGCCTTTGCCAATGCCACCTTGGCCGGTCGACAAAGCTATTTGGCCGGACCCATGGCGGTAAAATCTACCGCCGTGCCTTCAACACCGACCCTGGGTATGCCAGTATGGCACCAGTTTAACGAGTGAGAGCAGTATGAGCGAAATAGTTTGGACAATTGCCGGTTCGGATAGCGGAGGCGGTGCCGGTATTCAAGCCGATTTACAGGCCATGCGCAGCTTTGGCGTACATGGCTGTAGCGTTGTCACGGCGCTGACGGCGCAAAACAGCGTTGCCGTTGAGGCACTGAACCCGGTGGATTTGGCGGTTATCGAGTCACAATTACAGGCCCTGGCCCATGACCTGCGCCCTCGGGCGATAAAAATAGGCATGCTTGCCAATGTCCAGCAAATTCAGTTGGTTGCCGAGCACTTACAGTATTACCGCGACAACTGGGAGACGCCGCCCCAGGTTGTCTACGACCCGGTGGCTATTGCCAGCAGCGGCGATAGCCTGATTGAGGAAGACGCGCAAAGCGAGATTGCCGACGCCATAAAAACGCATCTGTTACCGCTGGTGGATGTGATCACCCCCAATGTGCACGAAACGCAAATGCTTACCGGGGTGTACCTGATAGGGCCGGATGCCCTGCGTGATGCCGCCAAACGCCTGCAAGAGTGGGGCGCCAAGAGCGTTATTATCAAGGGTGGCCACTGGGATTATCCGCAAGGTTACTGCGTTGATTTTTGCCGCCACGGCGAGCAGGAGTACTGGCTGGGAAATGAGAGCGTTGTCACGCCCCATACCCACGGCACCGGCTGTACTTTGTCCTCGGTGCTGGCATCCTGTCTGGCCAAGGGGTATCCCCTTAAAGATGCCTTTATCCTTGGTAAGGCCTATATCAATGCAGGGTTAAAAGCTGCTGGGCGTTATGGCGAGGGCGTAGGCCCGGTTGCTCATACCCAGTTCCCGGTGAATTTGGCCGACTTTCCCCAGGTGATCGAGCCGGGTAGTTGGCTGGGCGATGCCCTAGATTTTGATTGTGTCAGCGATTTTAATTATGCCGCCGGCTTCGCTCCTTGCCCCGAACGTCTTGGTCTGTATGCCGTGGTGGATTCCCTGGATTGGTTGGAACTGTGTTTGCAAAACGGCATTAAAACAGTGCAGTTACGGATTAAGGATGCCGAGGCCAGCAATCTGGAGCAGGATATTCTCCGCGCCATTGAGTTAGGCAAAGTTTATCGGGCACAGGTCTTTATTAATGACCACTGGCAGTTGGCGCTTAAACATGGCGCCTATGGCGTGCACCTGGGCCAGGAAGACTTACACACCGCAAACCTAAAGGCTATTCAAGAAGCCGGCATGCGGTTGGGCTTATCCACCCATGGCTTCTATGAAATGCTGCTGGCGCACAATTATCGTCCCAGCTATATGGCCTTTGGTGCCATCTACCCGACTACCACTAAGGATATGAGCGGGCAAATACAGGGCCTAGAGAAGCTGCGCCATTTTGTGCCCCTGATGCAGCCGCATTATCCCTGTGTGGCCATTGGCGGGATTGATTTGATGCGTATGACCGAGGTAGTGGAAACCGGCGTTGGCAGCGTTGCCGTGGTACGCGCCATTACCGAAGCGGCCGACCCGCTAGCGGCCATTGAAGAACTGCAGCAGGTTATGAGTGGAGCACCTGGTGAGTGTTGAAGAGCTAAGCGCTAAAGAGCAGATCCGCTACTCTCGCCAGCTGATGTTGGATGGTTTTGGCATCGACGCCCAACTGCGGCTAAAAAACGCCACCGTGCTGGTGGTTGGCTGTGGCGGTTTGGGCAGCCCGGCGCTTATGTATCTGGCCAGTAGCGGTATTGGTCGCCTACGGCTGATGGATGATGATCTGGTAGAGCTCAGCAACCTGCAGCGTCAGGTGCTGTTTAAGGTCAATCACCTGGGTCAGCCCAAGGCCAAAGCGGCGGCCAAGGTACTGGCGAGCCTAAACAATGAGATTGCAGTAGAAGCGATCGTGACACGCGCCGATGCCAACAATCTGGATGAGCTGGTAAACGACTGTGATCTGGTGTTGGACTGCAGCGATAATTTTGCCACCCGCTACGCAGTTAATCGCAGCTGCTATGCTCAGAAGAAGCCATTGGTAAGTGCTGCGGCTTCTGGCTTTAATGCGCATCTGGCCTATTTTGACTTTCGCCGCGCGGCATCCCCTTGCTATGAATGTGTCTTTCCCGAGCGCGAAGATAACCCCAGTGATAATTGCGCGACTCAGGGGGTGATAGCGCCTTTACTTGGCATTATTGGGGCGCAGCAGGCCTTGCTGGCTATTCAGTGTCTTCTTGGGACTGGTGAGACGGGAGTAGTGCACAGTTATAATGCTCATACCCTAGGGCAAAAACAGTTTAAACTGCCTAAAGACCCAGACTGTGACTGCTGTGGAAAATAAAAAAGCCAAGCGATGCTTGGCTTTTTTTGCCGCCCAGAAAGGCGGTATTAGAGCAATCTAGGTCGGGCTTTAGCCCGCGAATGCGTCCTGCAGCGGCGGCACTACCTGTTTCTTGCGACTTAATACGCCATCTAACCATACTTTCGAGTCGCTGATCTCGGCGTCATAGGCTTTGGCTACTATGCCTTCATCGTCAGAGGCGATCAGCATTTGTGAGCCTTCCTTCATGATGTCGGTTAGCAGTAGCAATACGCTGTGGCGGTTGCCTTCTTCTTTAAGCTTTGCGATATCCGCTTCCAGATCGGCCTTGATATCGTCAAATACAGCAAGGTCAATCACTTCCAGCTGGCCGATGCCAACCAGGTTGCCATTCATGTTGAAGTCTTTGAAGTCACGCATAACCAGATCGCGCGCCGGAGTGCCTTCAACGGCAGATTTTACCTTGAACATTTCCATGCCCAGCTCTTTCGGGTCGTCGATGCCAGCGATTTCCGCCAGGGCTTCAACGCATTTGATATCGGCCGTGGTACAGGTTGGCGACTTGAAAATGACGGTGTCGCTCAGGATGGCGCACATCATCAGGCCGGCGATGCCTTTAGGGATTTCGACGTTGTAGAAGTCATACATCATTTTGATTATGGTGTTTGAACAACCAACCGGGCGGATCCAGCACTCAAGCGGGGTCGAAGTGGTCAGATCGCCAAGTTTATGGTGGTCTACCACGCCCACTACACGGGCCTGATCGATATCATCGGGAGCCTGAGTTTTCTCGGTGTGATCGACGATATACACATCTTCACCGGCATAGCTCATTTTTAGCTCTGGGGCTTCAAAGCCGAAACGGTCAAGGATAAATTGTGTTTCCGGTGATACCTCGCCTAAACGGGTCGGGATCGCCTCTTCACCGATTTGGTTTTTAAGGTACGCCAGTGCAATCGCACCGCAGATAGAATCAGAATCAGGGATCTTGTGTCCCACTACATACATGGCCATTGTGACTCTCCAAAATACTTTGCCCCTATTGTAACAATAATTAACCGCCCTGGGGTAGCGGCAAATGGGCTGATTGAGGGCGACTTTTTGGTTACACTGAGGGTCAGGATTTTAACTAGGGGCCCGCAATGGCGGTTATTAAGTTATCGCGTAAGGCATGGAACAACCTGCTGATTTTTTCCATGTTGATAATGATCTTTGTATTCAATGGTTTGCACCATAAACTTGGTGGTAATAGCGAGCCCGAGGGGCCACAGCCGTTATTGCCCGAGCCAAGTTATATTCTTGCTTTGGAATATCCAGGTGTGCGTATTGAACGCATCGGCAGCGGCTGGCGCTTGCAGGGGATGCCCGAGGCAGGTTCTGAGCAGGTGGATGTGGCGGAGCTGGCGACGCGCGTCCAGGCCTGGCAGAGCATGCAAGCCGAAATAGGAGCGCAAATTAACGCCGAGCCGTTATTAGTGGCAACCCTGAGTCTTGCCGGAGAGACTCAGCCCTGGGTTTTTGTGCTCTATAAGGATGCCCAGCAGTACCAGCTTTTTGATAAACATCAACAGCGTTGGCTTAGGCTTACACAGGCACAAGCGCAACAGCTATTTTTACAATTAGAAGGGTAATTTAGTATGCCTGAACTTCCAGAGGTCGAGGTTAGCCGTTTAGGCATAGCGCCTCATGTAGAAGGGCGCATCATCACCAAAGTGAGTATTCACCAGGGGCAGTTGCGTTGGCCGGTCAGTGAGCAAGTTTATGAACTGGCAGGAAAAATCATTGAATCCGTGAGCAGACGAGCAAAGTACCTGCTAATGCACACCGACGAAGGGGCGGTGATCCTGCATTTAGGCATGTCCGGTCATTTGCGCGTGGTGCCCATTAATGAGCCGCTGAAAAAGCATGACCATGTGGTGTTTGAGTTCGATAACGGTCTGAGTTTAAGGTTAAACGATGCTCGCCGTTTTGGCGCCTGTCTGTGGCAGGAGCTCGACAGCCTGCATTCGGTGTTTAGCAAGCTAGGCCCAGAGCCTCTGACCGATGATTTCGATGCCAACTGGTTGTTTGCCAAATCGCGCAATAAGAAACAGCCTATTAAGCAGTTTTTAATGGATAACCAGGTGGTGGTCGGGGTGGGTAATATCTACGCCAATGAGTCTTTGTTTAAGGCCGGAATTAACCCCAAGCGCGAAGCCGGGAAGGTAAGCCTGGCGCGGTATCAAAAATTGACGCCCATCATCAAGGAAACCCTGGCCGCGGCCATTGAGCAAGGTGGCACGACCCTCAAGGATTTTGCCCAAAGCGATGGCAAACCGGGTTATTTTGCTCAGCAATTACTGGTATATGGGCGTAAGGGTCAGCCTTGTGTCGAGTGTCAAAGTGAGTTGATGGAAATTCGTCTGGGTGGGCGCAGCACAGTGTATTGCAAGCGCTGCCAGCGCTAAATGTAGCATTCAGGTTGATGCAAAACTAAGCCCGCGGTTGCGGGCTTAGTAACGTTAGCATAGCACTTAGCCTTTACAGCTCAAAGGGTGCCACACCAATACCTTTAATTTTATAGCCGGTTTTGGCGATATCACCGCTCCAGCTTTCGGCACTCATGACTCCGGTCACGACGATGGCATCATACAGGCTCTCGATAGGCACGCCGTCGGCCATGGTGACGTGCACAATTTGATTCGGTGGCGGTGGCGGCACATGAATACAGGCACCGAAATAAGGCACCAGCAGAAACTCGGTGATCACCTCGCTGTCGCCTTCAAGGGGAACCACAAAGCCCGGCAAGCTTACTGTTTTACCATTGTATTTTTGCACCACGGGTGCGTCTAAATTTGGTTGCACCCAGTTTTGATCGGCGCCTTCGTGACTGGCGGCGGAATTACGGGTATCGACGGTCACATGCCCCTCGGGCAGTAAATCTTCCCAGAAAATTTCCACGGGTTCATTGGCGAAAGAAGCCACACTCACACAGGTGAATAGTACGGCTAGAAAACGATTAAATAGACTCATAATAATCCTAGGTCTTAACACTCATCCCATCGTGCAGGGAGTAAAAATAGGCACGGACGGCGGGGATTAAGCCGACGATCCAGGCTGCCGCCATAATAACGGCGATCAGCATAAGTTCATAGCGTGAGATGCCTTGAAGACCGATATTGATACCGGCCTGAGCCTGTAATTGCGGCTGTGCCAGCGCCAGTAAAAGATAACACAGGGCGACCCCAAAGGTGGTGCCGAGCAGGCTGATCAACAAGGATTCCATACTCATTAAGGAGAATATATGCCAGGGTTTTGCCCCCACCGAGCGCAAAATGGCCAACTCACGGCGTCGCTGCGACAGATTGGCCAGTAAGGTGGTGAGCATGCCCAGCAGGCTGACGACTAGCACCACTACGGAAAACAACAGCAGCAGCTTTTCGACCATGGCCAACATACCCCATAATTCCCGCAAGGTGACCCCAGGCATAATGGCCATCAGCGGCTCGGCCTGATAATTATTAATGTTTCGGCGGACCTGCAGGGTATAGAGGGGGCTGTCAAAACCCAGTAAAAAGGCGCTGATCTGTTTGGGCTCACCTATGAGGTCGTCAGCTTCCTGATGGTGCTGCTCGTGATCTGAGTGTTCATGGTGTTCTACTTGCACCGCCTCGGCACCGTGCAATTGTGCGATGGCAATCAAAGGCACATGCAGGGTTTTATCTACTGGGGTGCCGGTGGCGGCGAGAATGCCCACCACAACCAGTGGTTTGTCATCATGGTGATGAAAACTGGTTTTGCCCATGCCATGGGCGACGACAATTTTATCACCCAAGCCATAGCCCAAGCGTTTTGCCACTTCGGCGCCCAACACCACTTCATTGGCTTGGGCAAAGGGGCCGCCGGCACTAAAGCTGAGATGCTGTTTTTTGCCGAATTGAAAGTAGTGAAAATAATCACCGCTGGTGCCAAGGACTGCATAGCCCTTGTGGGTATCGCCCAAAGACAGTGGTAGCGCCCATTTAATGCCTTTTTTGCTGCTGATATCCTGATAGCTTTGCCAGCTCACGCCATTATTCATATGACCGATGCGAAATACCGAGGCCAGCAGCAATTGAATATCGCCGGTACGGGCGCCAACGATCAAGTCCGTGCCCGACACCGTGGCGGCAAAGCTTTCCTTGGCCTGCATGCGCACCCGCTCTATGGTGAGCAGCAGCATCACGCTAATGGCTATGGTTAGCAGGCTTAACAACACGCTGGCGCGGCGATTGAGCAGGCTTTTGCTGGCTAATTTAAGCAAGATCATCGGCCCCTCCCTGTAATTCATCCAGATGCACCACCTTGGAAAACAGCGGCGCCAGGCTTTGTTCGTGGCTGACAAACACCACGGTGGCGCCGGTCTTATCCGTTTGCGCAAATAACAATTCGATAAAGGCCTGTCGATTGGCTTCATCCAGCGCCGAGGTCGGTTCATCGGCAATGATGATTTCCGGGTCGCCAATTACAGCGCGGGCGGCCGCGACCCTTTGTTGCTGACCTATGCTCAGGGTATTGACCGGCTGTTGATGAAACTGCGGCGCTAACCCCAGCTGGGTAAGCAAGGTATGGGCGACCTCATTGAGCGACGTCTGGTGGGCCAGAGCCCGCTGGCGGCGCAGTTTGGAAAAGGCGCAGGCCAAGGTCACGTTTTCAATGGGGCTTAAATAGGGCAGTAAATTAAAGCTTTGGAAGATATAGCCCAGGTGGTCGGCGCGAAATTGATCGCGCTGGGCCGCACTTAAGGTCTCGATGGCGGTGCCGTTGAGGCTGATGCTGCCGCGCTGTGGTGTTTGAATCCCGGCCAGCAAGGACAACAGGGTTGATTTACCACTGCCGCTGGGGCCGTGTAAAAAAAGATGCTCGCCCTTGGCGATATGCAGGGCATCTATGCTCAAGGTGGGTTGGCCGGTATGGCCCTGCCAGGAAAACCACAACTTATCTATGTCTATCATTGGCGCCGTTATTTCTTTTTGGTCACTGCACTTAGCTTATCATGAGCGTTTGGGCGAAACAGTGGATTGCGATTAAGCGCCGTTACCAGCGCCAATAGGAGAGCTTTTTACGCATTTTAAACTGGCGCAGCAGGTTAAGTGGTTTGCGCTTGAGCTCCTTGCCACCGGAGTCGATAAGGTCGTTGGCAGCATCTAGCACTCGGGCACTGGATTGCCCATCCTGATAGGGGTGCAGTTGTTGGCAAAAGGCCTCGATATTGGCCATCAACTCTGGTGGATGGCTAAGCGCTTCGGCAATGGCATGGCCTACCTGCTCCGCCTCGGTGACATTAAGCAAATGCGCCGCCGGGGTCTGGTTATTAAAGGTGACGACCGGGCGACGCAATAATAAAAACATCAGCAGAATAGAAGAGGTATCGCAGAGCATCGCATCCGCCGCCTGCAGCAGCGGGATAACATTGTCGGTTTCAACAAAGGTCAGGTCGCTGTTTTGTAGCGCCTTGTATTGGTCGACTATGTCTTTAGCCATCTTAGGGTGGAACTGCACCAAGATGCGGTATTGACCGCTGTCGCGCAGTGTCCGCACTGTATCGAGTAATTTCGGTGCTAATGATAAGCGCCAGGAAAAGGTGGAACAAATCAGTATGGTTTTTCTGTGGTCGCTGGCATCGATATAGGGATTATCCGGATTGGCTTCAAACAGGGTGTCCATCGCCGGCCAACCGGTTTCTCTGACGCGAAAATACTTATGCTGAGCGGCCAGTTGCTCGAAGGTTTGCGTGGTGTTGGGGCCCTGGGTGCAATACAAGTCAAAGCAACCACGAATGGCAAAATGACCGGGCTGGCCGCGACGTACGCGTTTACCGGCATTAAAACCATGGAATACGGCGACTTTTTTACCGGGAATAAAGTTGGGAATAACATTACCCGGCACAAAGCTGGCATGGGGCTGCCATTTGCGCACGTCCTCTATGCTGTGTAAACGTTGTTCATCCTGTTGCAGGTAGTCGGGGTTAACTTCTTCGCCTTCGAGGAACCACCTTACTTCACCGCCATTATTAAGGATCTCTTGCTGCAATGGGCGCAAAATCGCATAGGAGTAATTTTGCGCAATATACATTAAATAACGTTTACCCTGAGTGCTGCGTGCTAAATCCACTTTGAGACCCTTAAGTGAAGAAGATGTTCTTTAGTTTACAGCAAGATGAAGAATGATTGACAGGGGTAAGCAAGGAGTTTTGGGAGGGATTGAAAAAGATAGGACAAAAGTCCGCTTAGCGCGGCGTTTTTCTTTATCTTCGAGCCCAGCTAGCTTATTATAGCGCGCCTAATACCAATTCTGTTAAGTATGTGATCAGATATAGCGCTGGATAAATGAGATGCTAACAAGGCGGAGTTTTTCTTATGTAGTATTCTACATAGAAAAACTCCAACACAGTGAGCATGATATTTAGCCCGCTAGAATGATTAGCTATTTAAGAGAATTGGTATAAAGTCTTGGTTGCCATGAGCGCTGCCAAGGCCAAGCATTAGCCTCTCAAGCCCTTGTTGGAGTAGCCATGAGCAATTATAAAGTCTTAGACATTAATGACGATTTACCTATTCGTACCAAAGGACCCGTGCACAGCGGCAAGGTTCGTTCGGTATATTGGTTAACCGAGCAAGACAGTGCACGCTTAATTGCCGAGAAGGGTTATGCCGTGCCTGAAGGCACCGAGCTGGCGATCATGGTGATCTCGGATCGTATTTCTGCATTTGACTGCATTTGGCAAGGCGAGCAAGGCCTAAATGGCGTGCCCGGCAAAGGCATCGCACTTAACGCGGTGGCCGCACACTGGTTTAAGCAATTTGATGCAGCCGGCTTGGCGGGCAATCATATTGTTGATATTCCACACCCTTATGTATGGATTGTGCGTAAGGCGAAAACCGTTAAGGTCGAAGCCATAGCGCGTCAATATATTACCGGCAGCATGTGGCGCGACTATGCCAAGGGCATTCGCAACTTCTGTGGTATCGACTTACCGGAAGGCCTGCAAGCGAACCAAAAATTGGATGAAGTGCTGATCACGCCGTCAACCAAGGGCATTATTGAAGGCCTTGACGATGTGCCGGCGGTGGACGATGTGAACATCACCCGCAAGAACATCACGGATAACCTTGAGGCCTTTAACTTCAGCTGCGAAGCCGATGTTGCCAAGTATGAGCACCTGCTGACTCAGGGCTTTGAGTTAATCAGTGCCGAGCTGGCAAAATTGGACCAGATCTTTGTTGATACCAAGTTTGAGTTTGGTTATGTGGAAGATATGGACGGCAATGAGCAGCTTATCTACATCGATGAAGTGGGCACACCCGATTCTTCACGTATCTGGGATGGTCCGGCTTACCGCGATGGTAAAATCATTGAAAACTCGAAAGAAGGTTTCCGTCAGCTGTTGATCAACAACGTGCCGGACAGCGATGTGCTTTTGAATAAAGACCGCATGGATGAGCGTGAAGCCTTGGCCAAAGAGTATAAATTACCGGTAGAGGTGATGATGCAGGTATCGCAAACCTATGTAGGTATCGCCAGTAAGATAGTTGGTACGGAAATTCAAATACCAAGCGATCCGCGCAGTGAAATTATTGCCATTCTTACTGACGAATATCAGTTAATCGACTGATTCCCCCTCTTTTTAGAAAATACCGCTCACCCTGGTGCAGCGGTATTTTTGTATTCCCTCTGCTTAGCGACAGATAGGTCGACACCCCAATACGCAAAACGCTCATAGCACTTATTTCCTGTATTTCAACGCTTGGCTAGAATTTTTGTTGTAATTTCTAGTATGATGCGTGACCAATGTTAACACCGCGTGATGTATTTGATGAAAGTCTTCTTTGATGTTTTACACCTTTACTATCTGCCGCAATATTTACCCGTGTATAAACACTTGGTAGATCAAGGGACTGCGGTGTGCTTTGTGTTCTACGCAAATCAGGATAAGGCCTTGGTGGAGGCATCTCAAAAGGCGATTGACGAAGAAGAGTTACCGGTGCACTGGCTCGACAGTGATAAAGACGCCCTCGACTTTTATCGCCAATGTGATGGCGATTGGATCATCTTCGGTAAAGCCTTTGCACAAATGCAACTGCTTAACCAAAGCAAAAAAACCGCGTTAATGCAGCATGGCATCGGCCCTAAGGCCTGTTATTACGATGCCTCAAATAATGCTGCTAGCGTGCGCTTCGTTGAAGGTGAGCACCGTTTGCAGCGCCTTGAAAGCCTGTACCCGGATGATCGCTTCGTTGATACCGGATACGCTAAGCTCGACCCGCTATTGCACAGCGGGGCTTTGGCATCGCAACCCAGTCTGGAAGGCTTGGGTTTGGACTCCACTAAGCCAACCTTGCTTTATGCGCCCACATTTTATCCTAGCTCCATAGAAATGATGGATAAAAACTGGGTGGATGAATACGCCCACTGCAACATCATTATCAAGCCGCATTTCTTTTCACTAACGAAAAAGAAATACAAAAAGCAGCAACAACTGCTTTCTCGTTGGGCACAGCGGGAAAATGTTTATGTGGCGGGCGTCACCGATTATAACTTGGTGCCCTTTATGGCCTTGGCCGATGTGCTGATATCGGATGCATCGTCGGCGATTTTTGAGTTTTTTGCCCTTAAAAAGCCGGTTATCTGGTGCAACTTTTATAAATTACGGTGGTCGTATCGAGGTCCCTTTGCCTATCGATTTAAGGCTCGGTTAGACTCGGATATCGACTATTTCAATGCCTTAACTTTCAAAGTCGATAAAGTGAAACAATTGCCAGGAGCGATTGAGCAAGCTTTATCGCAACCGCAGGCAAAACATAATCAAGACAACATAAAAACAATAACAAAGCTCGCAGGGAAGCTGGATGGGCTAAGTTCTCAGCGAATAGTAAGCTTCTTATATGACAATTAAAGTAATTACGTTTGGAACATTTGATGTGTTTCATGTCGGCCATGTAAACCTGTTACAAAGGGCCGCAAAACTGGGTGATGAGTTGATCGTCGGAGTTTCCTCCGATGCGCTTAATATACAGAAAAAAGGGCGTGCCCCCGTGTATTCGCAACAAGACCGTTTGCGTATCATTGCCGCTATGTCGGATGTTAACCGGGTGTTTGTGGAAGACTGCCTAACGCTTAAGCGCCGATATATCAAAGAGCATGGCGCCGATATCCTGGTTATGGGTGATGATTGGCGCGGTAAGTTCGATGAATTTAGCGACATTTGTGAGGTGATTTACTTGCCACGCACTCCGAGTATTTCTACCACAGAAATCATTGAAGTGGTGCGACAACCGCAGTTCTGCTAACGTCCATGTTATTGTTGCAATAATTACCCAATGACAAGGTGACGTATGAGCCAGCAAATCACCGCGGCACAGCTTAATGCGCAGTTACACAACCCCAGATTAAAGATTTTCGATGCCGGCATGGTACTGCCGGGTAAGTCAGGTGAATATGCGCCGGCTGCGGTCATTAAAGGCGCGTTGCGTTTTGATATTAAAACCGCCCTTGCCGATGGCGCCAGCCCCTGGCCGCATACCTTGTGCAGTGCCGAACAATTCGAGCGTCAGATGCAAGCCGCCGGGGTAAATCAGGACTCGGAAGTCGTGGTCTATGACGATCAGGGCTTGTTTAGCGCCGCCCGTGCCTGGTGGATGTTCAAGGCCTTTGGTTTTGACAACGTCAAAGTGTTGCGCGGTGGTTTACCGGCCTGGCGTATGGCCGAGCTGCCGGTGCAACAAGGCTGGCACAGCGCCGAAGCGCCGGGGAATTTTACCGCCTCGCCACAGCACGATTGCTTTATCACCACCGAGCAGGTATTGGCGGCGATTGATGATGCCTCCACCTTATTACTCGATGCCCGCCCGGCACAGCGTTTTAGTGGCGAGATGGCCGAACCCAGAGAAGGCATGCGCGCCGGGCACATTCCCAATGCCAAGAGTTTGCCTTATGCGGACTTGATTATAGATGGTGAGCTACTTCCGCGGGAGCAGTTACAGCTGGCCTTGGCGCACGTGCTTGAACAAAATACTCAGGCGATGCAGTTTAGCTGTGGCTCGGGCATTACCGCCTGTATTTTAGCGCTGGCAGCCTATGAATGTGGCTACAGGGATTTGCAGGTTTATGATGGTTCATGGAGCGAGTGGGGCGCCCGCCATGAATTACCGCTAGAGAAATAAGCAAATAAAAAGGGCAGTAATAACTGCCCTTTTTTTATTTGTGGTAGCTTAAGCAGGCTTCCACTTCTTCTTTTGAGCCCAAGATCACCGCCACACGCTGGTGAATTTGCTCTGGCTCGATATCCATGATGCGCTCATAGCCGGTTGAGGCCAGGCCACCGGCTTGCTCGATAAGCATGGCCATAGGGTTGGCTTCATAAAGCAGGCGTAATTTATACGGCTTCTCTGGGTTTTTAGTGTCTTCCGGGTAGGTAAATAAACCACCACGGCTAAGCACACGGTGTACATCGCCGACCATAGCGGCAATCCAACGCATGTTGAAGTTGCGACCACGCGGCCCGGTTTCACCGGCCAAGAGATCGGCAATATAGTTTTGCATCGCCGGCTGCCAGTGGCGCTGGTTTGACGTGTTAATGGCGAACTCTTTGGTGTGCTCAGGCACCTTGGCAAAGTCTTGCGTCAGCAAGAAGGTGCCTTGGGTTTTGTCCAGGGTATAAATACGTGTACCTTGGCCCGTGGTCAGCGCCAACATGGTCGATGGACCGTATAGCACATAACCTGCTGCCACTTGCTGGTCACCCTTTTGCAGGAAGATATTGGGATCCGCCGGATCCGCATCTTTGGGCGCGCGCATCACAGAGAAAATGGTGCCAACCAGTGAATTGATATCAATGTTTGATGAGCCATCGAGCGGATCAAATGCGACTATGTATTCCGCGTCCGGATTACCCGCAACCGTGCCTGGCTCTTCTTCCGAGGCAATGGCCTTCACATAACCAGACTCTAAAAGGATGTCTTTCAACAGCTGGTTGGAAAGTACGTCCAGTTTCTTTTGCGTTTCGCCCTGGATGTTCTCATCCAAGGTTGAACCAAGTACACCAGAAAGAGCACCTTGGCCAACACGGAAAGAGATTTCTTTACAGGCCGCTAAAATAGTACGGATAAGTGAAAGTAGGTCATGTGGGCAACCATCTTCAAGCAAGACTGGGGGGAGTCGTCGCATCTTAATTGTTCCTAAGTTTTATGGGGTCTACACGACATTTTAAAGTGAGAGCATGTCGTCTAGATTACGCTGTCTATTTATCGCTTTGTGGTTGTAGATTGTATACATCGGGATATACTCAATGCTGATTAATTCCACACCCAAGCAACGATACCAATAACAACAAAAGTGAGAATCATGCCAACTACGCAGATAATACGAATAGCACTGTTTCTTTTGTTCTTGCCTATGATAACCCAAGCGCAGGCAGCAATTAAGTCTATCAGCCAATTTACTCAAAATATGAGCAAGTATCCGGGCTATTTTACCTTCTACTATGCCAATGATGAGGGCAAACTTTATCTCGAAGTGGATAAGTTGAAGGCCCCCTTCCTGTTACAGCAAAGCTTACCCTATGGCGTGGGCTCCAATGATATAGGCTTAGACCGTGGCCAGTTGGGTAATACTTATTTGGCGCAGTTCGAGCGCATGGGCAACAAGGTGATGTTGCGCGCCTTGAACACCTACTACCGTGCCTCAAGCAGCAATAGTGCCGAGCAGCAAAGTGTTAATGAGGCCTTTGCCTCCAGTATTTTATATGGTTTGAAGTGCAGGCCAGCACGGATACTCGCGTACTGGTGGATTACACCCCTTATTTGTTAAGCGATGTGCACGGTGTTAGTCGTACCCTGGCGGCGCGCAAACAGGGTAACTTTAGTGTCGACACCAGCCGCAGTGCGGTGTTTATGGCGCGCAGCAAGTCATTTGTGAAAAATACCGAGCTGGAAGCGGTTATCACCTTTACCGGCACCAAGCCCGGCGAATTCGTTAAGCAGGTTAGCGCCGACCCTTACGCAATGAGCGTAAATATGCACCATTCCTTAATTGCCTTACCGGATGATAAATACCAGCCGCGAGCATTCCATCCGCAGTCTGGTTATTGGAGCGTAGAACACAAGGACTACTCGGCACCTTTGGGTGAGAGCATGCTGGTGCGTTATATTCCCCGCCATCGCCTGGCCAAAAAGCATCCTAACCAGGCTCTCAGTGAGCCGGTGAAACCCATTATTTATTACCTGGACCCGGGCGTGCCCGAGCCGGTGCGCACCGCTTTGCTTGACGGTGCCAAATGGTGGAATAACGCGTTTGAAAAAGCCGGCTATAAAAATGCCTTTCAGGTGAAAATGCTGCCCGAGCATGCCGACCCCATGGATGTACGCTTTAACGTCATTCAATGGGTCCATCGCGCCACCCGCGGCTGGTCATACGGAGGTTCGGTGATAGACCCGCGCACTGGCGAAATCATCAAGGGCCATGTGACCCTGGGGTCGCTGCGGGTACGCCAGGATATCCTGATTGCCGAAGCCTTGGCGGCTCCTTATAAAAAGGGTGATGAAGTTACCGCCGAGTTGCAGGCCATGGCGCTGGACCGCATTCGTCAGCTCAGCGCCCATGAAATTGGTCATACCCTGGGGATCGCCCATAACTTTGCCGCTTCACCTCAAGCACGGGCCTCGGTAATGGATTACCCTCATCCGTTAGTCAGCCTGGACGAGCAGGGAGTGCTGGATACATCGAAAGGCTATGCCAAGGGTATGGGCGTGTGGGATGAGCAGGTGATCAAATATGGTTATGGCGACTTCAGCCGCCAAAACGAAGCTCAAGCCCTGGCCAAGATCCTTGCCGAAAATAAAGAGCTAGGCCTCGAGTTTATTTCCGACAGAGACGCCCGTGCGCAGGGCGGTGCCCACCCTAGCGGCCATTTGTGGGATAACGGCGATAACCCAAGTGCCGAATTGGAACGCGTGATGAAGGTGCGAGCGAAAGCCCTGGCCCGTTTTGGTGTTGAGAATATCAAATCCGGCACCTCCTTATCTCAGCTTGAAGAAGTACTGGTACCCCTGTATTTGTTCCACCGCTATCAGGTGGAAGCCGCGGTCAAGCTGATCGCCGGTGTGGATTACAGCTACGAGGTACGCGGTAAAGAGCAGGTGCAGGGCGCGCAAGTGGTCGATGCCAACGTGCAGCGCCAGGCCTTGGCAGCGCTGTTGCTTACCTTAGATGCCAAAGAGCTGGTGGTACCCGAGTCGATTTTGGCCTTGATCCCGCCTAAAGCCTATGGCGAATACAGCACCCGTGAAAGCATAGTGGGTCGCACCGGTATTACCTTGGATGCCTTAGCTTTGCCTGAGGTGGCGGCAAATCACAGCTTGAGCCTGCTGTTACACCCGGAGCGCGTTAATCGCTTGGCACAACAGGGCGCCCGCTCCGAGCAAGCGTATAACCTAGATGTATTACTTGATACCCTGGTGAAGCGGGTATTCGACAACAACCATGGCAATGCCATGGAGGCAAAAGTGCAACACCGTATTCAATGGTTGACGGCGCAGCACTTCGCAACCCTGGTTGCCAGCGACAAGGTGGCGCCGGAGGTGCAGGCTCAGTTTAAATTTTACCTGCAGCGTGTGGCCGAGGATTACAGACAAAACAAGCTGCTAGGAAGCGTCAGCTCTGGGGAAAGCGCCTTTAAACAACATCTGGCCGATGCCATTAATCACTTTCTGGAAAACGGTCAATGGCAACAAAGCTTTAAGCCATTACCTTTACCGCCGGGCTCGCCTATTTAGGGAGACCCTAGGTAGATTGGTCAGGCTAAATTTGGCATCATATAAGGCCGCGCGATACTCACCTATTGCGCGGCCTTATTATTTAGCCCGAGTGCGGGTTAAGAACTTAGCTACCACGACACATATAATTCGCTCAAGACTGATATGTCTAGCCAGATAGCAGCCCAGGTTCGGGCTATTTAGGAAGTCATTATGCACATACATATTCTCGGCATTTGCGGCACCTTTATGGGCGGCATTGCGGCGATAGCCAAGGCGTTGGGCCACCATGTCACCGGCTCGGATCAAAACGTGTATCCGCCGATGAGCACACAGCTGGAAGAATTGGGCATTGAACTGGTGCAGGGCTACGATCCCGCGCAGTTAGAGCCGGCACCCGACGTGGTGGTGATTGGTAATGCCATGAGTCGTGGCAACCCTTGTGTTGAGTATGTGCTGGAAAAAGGCCTGCGCTATACCTCGGGACCTGAATGGCTAAAAGACCATATCTTGCGTGATAGTTGGGTATTAGCGGTGGCGGGGACCCATGGTAAAACCACCACCGCCAGTATGCTGGCCTGGGTGTTGGAATACGCCGGTCTTAAACCGGGCTTCTTAATTGGTGGTGTCGTACAGAATTTTGGGATCTCGGCGCGCGTGGGCGAAACCCCGTTTTTCGTTATCGAAGCCGATGAATACGACACGGCATTTTTCGACAAGCGCAGTAAGTTTGTTCACTACCTGCCAAGAACGCTGATCCTCAATAACCTGGAATTTGATCATGCGGACATTTTTGCCGATTTAGGAGCCATACAGACTCAGTTCCACCATTTACTGCGTACCCTGCCGGGCTCGGGCAAGGCGATTTACCCCAGCGATGATCAGGCTCTGGTCGAGGTGATCAATAAGGGCTTTTGGAGTGAACAAGAAGTCTTAGGCGCCGCGCAATGGGATTATCAGCTACTTAAGGCCGATGGCAGTGAATTTACCGTATTGTTTGCCGGTGAGCCACAAGGCGTGGTGCGTTGGCAGGCCATTGGCGAGCATAATGTTAAGAACGCCCTGATGACGATAGCCGCCGCACGCCATGTGGGTATTCCGGTGGCAACCAGCATCGCTGCGCTGGCGGAGTTTATCTCGCCAAAGCGCCGTATGGAGCACAAGGGTGAGGTGGCGGGTGTCAACGTCTATGACGACTTTGCCCATCACCCCACGGCCATTGCCACCACCTTAGCGGGTTTGCGTGCCAAGGTGGGTGATGAGTCAATTATTGCGGTGCTTGAGCCGCGTTCGAACACCATGAAGATGGGCGTGCATCAGGATACCTTACTGGACTCCCTGGCTGAGGCCGATCAGGTGTTTTTATTCGAGCCTCCCGAGCTGGGCTGGTCATTGCAAGCGCGTGCCGAGCAGGCTGGTGCCCGTTGTTTGGCAGATATGGACGCCCTGGTGGACGAGATAGTGGCTGCCGCCGCCAAGGGGAGTCATATACTGATTATGAGTAACGGTGGCTTTGGCGGCATTCATCAGAAGCTACTCGATGCCTTGGCACAAAAGGAAACATCATGAGTACATTCAAAGAACCTATCACTCTTGCCTTTAGCGGCGCCTCCGGCGCCCCATACGGTCTGCGATTATTGCAGGTGTTGATTGAGCAGGGCCACCAGGTGTTTGTGTTGATCTCCAGCGCTGCCCGGGTGGTGTTTGACACCGAATCCGGCATTAAGCTGTCGGGTAATGAAGAGAAAGCCACGCAGCAGCTGAGCGAGCTGGTTCATGCCCAAGACGGTCAACTTAAAGTATTCGGTAAGGACAACTGGTTTAGCCCGGTGGCGTCGGGCTCCGCCGCGCCGAAAAAAATGGTGGTCTGCCCGTGCAGTGCCGGCACCGTCTCGGCCATCGCTACCGGCGCCTCGGATAACCTGATGGAGCGCGCCGCTGATGTGGTGATTAAAGAACGCGGACAGCTGATTTTAGTACCCAGAGAAACCCCTTTTAGCGAAATTCACCTGGAAAACATGCTTAAACTGGCGCGCATGGGCGTCACCATTATGCCGGCGGCTCCGGGCTTTTATCATCAACCCGAGTCGATAGCCGATCTGGTCGACTTTATGGTAGCCCGTATTCTCGATCATCTCGGGATAGCGCAAACACTTACCTCGCGTTGGGGTTATGGAGAGCAAAAATAAATGACCATTGCATTGAATATTCAAGGGTTAAAAAAGACCTATAAAAACGGCGTTGAAGCCGTCAAAGGCATTGATTTACAAGTTCAGCAGGGCGACTTCTTTGCCCTGCTAGGCCCCAATGGGGCGGGCAAGTCCACCACCATAGGGGTGATCTCATCCCTGGTGAATAAAACGGCGGGCAAGGTGGAGGTCTTCGGTCATGATATCGATACCGACCTGGAAGCGGCTAAGTCGGAACTGGGCTTGGTCCCGCAGGAGTTTAACTTTAGCCAGTTTGAAACCCTGCAACAGATTTTAGTCAACCAGGCGGGCTATTATGGCGTGCCTCGTGCCGAAGCCCATAAACGCGCCGATAAGTACCTGGCACAGCTTGGTCTGTTAGACAAAAAAGACAAGGCCGCGCGCACCCTTTCCGGGGGGATGAAGCGTCGCCTGATGATCGCCCGTGCCCTGATGCACGAGCCCAAGTTGTTGATCCTCGACGAGCCAACCGCCGGTGTCGATATCGAATTGCGCCGCTCCATGTGGGATTTCTTACGTGAAATCAACAAACAAGGCGTGACCATTATCCTGACCACGCACTACCTTGAAGAAGCCGAGTTGCTGTGTAAAAACATCGCCATTATCGACCATGGCACCATAGTGGAGCACACCACCATCAAAGCCCTGCTGGCCAAGCTGGATAAGGAAACCTTTGTGCTCGATTTAAAACAACCGGTGCAACCGGTGAGTCTGGACGGCTATCAGTTTGCCCTGACCGACGAGCATACCTTGGAGGTTGAAGTAGCCAAGTCACAGGGCCTTAATGGTGTATTTAGTGCCTTGAGTGAGCAGGGGAATACGGTGCTAAGCATGCGTAACAAGGCAAACCGTTTAGAAGAGTTGTTCGTTGGCTTGTTAAATCAAGGGCGAGGGGAGTAAGCATGTTGAAATATGGCGTTGCGCTAAAAAGTATTTGGATCAAAGAGTGTATTCGGTTCTTGCGAATTTGGGTGCAAACCCTGGTACCCCCGGCAATCACCATGACCTTGTATTTCGTTATTTTTGGCAGCCTGATCGGCTCGCGTATCGGCGAGATGGGCGGTTTTAGTTATATGGAGTTTATCGTTCCGGGTCTTATTATGATGTCGGTGATCACTAACTCCTACTCTAATGTTGCCTCAAGCTTCTATTCCACCAAGTTCCAAAAGAGCATCGAAGAGCTGCTGGTGGCACCGGTGCCGAATTACATCATAGTGCTGGGTTACATGGGCGGTGGCATGGCACGCGGTATGCTGGTGGGCTTAATTGTGACCCTGGTATCGCTGTTTTTTGTGGATATCCAAATTCATAATATCTTCGTAATTGTGGCGACTGTGATCCTCACCTCGGCGGTGTTTGCCCTGGGGGGTTTGATCAACGCCGTGTATGCCAATAGCTTTGATGATATCAGTATTATCCCCACCTTTGTGCTGACACCGCTCACCTATTTAGGCGGCGTGTTTTATTCCATCTCACTCTTGCCTGAATTTTGGCAAGGGGTGTCGCAGATCAACCCCATTATCTACATGGTCAATGCCTTCCGTTTCGGCTTTTTAGGGGTGTCTGATGTGAACATCTGGTTCGCCTTTAGTGTGCTACTGGTATTTATCACAGTGTTATTTACGGTCGCACTGACATTAATTCGCAAGGGTGTGGGGCTGCGTCACTGATGAGCGAAGCAAATTCAAGAGCCATAGTTTCTAACCAGCCAAGCCTGCATGAAAAGCTTGATGAAGTGGTTAATAAGCACCTGACGGCGGAGTTTAAAAAGCCTATCGCCGCACATACACAAGCGGCCTTTGATGAGGTGAATGCCAAGGTGCAGGCCTTTAATGGCCCCATCATCCTCGACTCCTGCTGCGGCGTCGGGGAGAGTACCGCCAATTTGGCTAAGCTGCACCCGCAAGCCCTAGTGATCGGCATAGACAAGTCTGCGCATCGTTTAGATAAGCATGATGTGCAATATCGCCAGGACGAAAATGGTCAGTATATGCTGGTGCAAGCGGATCTGAACGACTTTTGGCGCCTGGCGGTACAGGCAAAATGGCAGCCAACACACCATTACTTGTTGTATCCAAACCCCTGGCCCAAGGCCAAGCATTTGCAACGACGCTGGCATGGCGCCGCGGTGTTCCCAAGCATAGTGCAGCTAGGTGGTCGGCTTGAACTACGTAGCAACTGGGATATTTACGTGCGTGAGTTTGCCCGCGCTCTGCAATTGGCGGGACACCCTACTGGGGTCAGTGAATATGCCAGTGACACAGCCATTACCCCGTTCGAACGTAAGTATTGGGCCAGTGGTCAACAAAGCTATCGTTTGGTGGTGCAACTGTAGTTATCAGGGCGCGCGGGAGTGTGAGCCTGTGGCGCCCATATCATTGCCATTTATAGTGAAAATGTCGCAAAAAGTTCATGCAAGGTTCTTAAATTTGACCAAAGCTGCAAGACTTTCTAAGGTGATTGCTATAAAGTGAGCGCAAGTAAATTGAACCGCTTGTAGCGATCCGTCATCGCCCTATACCAGTTCAGTGAATTGGTATCCAAGCCAACCCAATTAGGTATGTCATGAGTGATAAGCGTTTTGCCGTAGCATCAGAGCAAAGCTTGATGCGCGTCTTTACGGTGCCAGAGGCACCGGACTCAACGCTCAGCAAAATAGAAGCCGAAATCTCCAGTAACCTGGCCGGTTTTCTGAATGAGAACATCGCTGCGGTGGAAAAGCCGCTGCATGAAATTGAGCGCGATTTCGAATCGGCGCACATCCCCGAAGAACCTATGTTTGTCAGCGCTCACGCTCAGGACATCATGGATAAGCTGGTGGCGCATTCGGTGCACACCGCGGCCCCAAGCTTTATTGGTCATATGACCTCGGCGCTGCCACACTTTGTGTTGCCGCTTTCAAAGCTGATGGTGGGCTTAAACCAGAATCTGGTAAAAATTGAAACCTCTAAGGCCTTTACGCCTTTGGAGCGTCAGGTTATCGGCATGCTGCATCATATGGCCTATGGCCGTAAACAGGGGTTTTACGATAAGTGGATGCACAGTGCCAAGACCTCGCTCGGTGCCTTCTGCTCAGGCGGGACTGTGGCTAATATCACGGCGCTGTGGATCGCCCGTAACCGTTTACTCAAACCCGAGGGTGACTTTAAAGGCATAGGCGCTCAAGGCCTGGTAGCGGCCATGTTCCACTATGGTTATAAGGGTCTGGCGGTACTGGTGTCGGAGCGAGGCCACTATTCTCTGGGTAAGTCGGCAGATTTGCTCGGTATAGGTCGCGATCACTTTATTTCCATTCCCACCGACAAAGACAACAAGGTGGATGTCGAGGCCATGCGCAAAGAAGCACAGGCGCTGCAGGCCCAAGGAATTAAGGTGATGGCCATAGTCGGTGTAGCGGGGACCACGGAAACCGGGAATATCGACCCACTCAATGAGATGGCCGATTTGGCGGCGGAAATAGACTGTCACTTCCATGTTGATGCGGCCTGGGGCGGCGCGACCTTGTTGTCGCAAAATGCCCGCCACCTGTTGGCCGGTATCGAACGTGCCGACTCCATCACCATAGATGCACATAAACAAATGTATGTGCCAATGGGAGCCGGTATCGTGCTGTTTAAAGACCCCAGCGCCACCGATGCCATCGAGCATCACGCCGAGTATATCTTGCGTAAGGGCTCGAAAGACTTGGGCAGCCATACCCTGGAAGGAAGTCGTCCTGGCATGGCGATGCTGGTGCATGCCTGCTTGCGCATTATTGGCCGTAAGGGCTATGAAATGCTGATCGACAAGAGTTTGGACAAGGCCCGTTACTTTGCCGATTTAATTAAGGCGGAGCCGGACTTTGAACTGATCTCCGAGCCCGAATTGTGTTTGCTGACCTATCGCTACGTGCCAGAGGCCATCAAGACGCGCTTAAAAAGCGCCGATGAGCAAACCAAGCTGGATATCTATGCGGCGCTTAACCGCTTTACCGCCAGTATGCAGAAGCGTCAGCGTGAAGCCGGGCGCTCATTCGTCTCGCGGACCCGCTTAACACCGCCCGAGTATGGTTATCAGCCGACCGTGGTATTTCGTGTGGTATTGGCTAACCCATTAACTTCGAAAGATATACTTCAAGATATCCTGGCGGAGCAGCGTGAGTTGGCCTTGTCCGATCCCATGTATAAGAAATACCTGGCGAAATACTTAACCTGAGGTTTGGGTAAGGGGTGAGCTAACTTATTGTTTTTTTAAAGTTCACTATAAATACCCCCTTGTCTAGCCAGAGAGTTTTAGGGATAACCAGGCGAATTTACGCACTAATAGCTGGCTATTGGTAGTGAATTCAACGCCGTTAGCGCCAAAACTGGCTGCTAGAAAGGCATTAGCTATCCGAAGCTCAGGTTACTTATAACTGCTCACAAAAGTTGAGTAAATCGCGCAGCAGGGCTTTACGAATGGAGTCCTGCTCGCATAATAGCTCATGCCTCGCACCTAGGTAGGATTTTAATACCGCCTTGTGCTGCGCATGTACATAGTCTTGATAGGGCGAGGTATCGACCACGCTATCCTCCTGCGCCGCGGCAATAAACAAGGGCACCGGGCACTGACTCTGCCTGAGTTGAGCGATTGCCTTAAAGGCCGCATCCAGCCACTTATAGGTCACACCACCGAGCTGTAACTCCGGGCTTTGCTGATACAGGGCACGAAAACGCCGGTAACGCTCCTCGCTGTGAGTTAATTCATTTTCGTTAAATGGTACCGCCGCATAAGGGCCGTGCCCGGGCACATAGCCCTCGCCCTTAGTAAAGGTGCAGACCGAGCTGGCCCACAACTTGGCAAGCCAGGGGGCTGTTGAACCCGTGTTTATTTGCAACATGGGCGCACTTAAAAAGAGCCCGGCAAACTGCTCTGGGTGAGTGCAAACATAGTCCAGGGCAATGGCGCCGCCCATGGAGTGACCGAGCAGGATTTTTTTGCCCTGCCACTGAGGGTTCACTACCTCGGTGATAAACTGGTGCAGATCTGATTTATAGTCATCAAAGTGGCCGACATAGCCCTTGTGCACATCGGCGAGATGGCGGTAAGAGCGCCCCTGACCCTGATGGTCGACAATAAACACGGCGATATTGTTACGCGCCAACTCCCACAGCAACTCCTGATATTTTTGTGCCGCCTCGATGCGTCCCGAGCTGATCACTATGGCGTAATCGGCGCGATAGGGCAGATGATAGGCATAAAACAACTTGCCGTGCTTGGTTTCCAAAAAGCCTGAGCTCATCTCCTGGTGCCAAAAATGGGCGATGGCGTCATCGTTTTTATGGAGCAGGGCTTCGCTGGAATAAAACATTCAGTATTAAGTCGTAGGTAGCTTGATGGTGGCTACTAAACCACCTTGTGGATGATTTTGCAATACCAGCTCCCCCTGATGCGCGGCGATGGCTTTGGCGGCTATGGCCAAGCCCAGACCCGTGCCGCCGCTGTTGCGGGCTCGGGCACTGCCAACGCGATAGAAGGGCTCGGTAATATGGGCGAGCTCTTGCTCGGCAACGCCGGGTCCATCATCGCGAATGCTGAGTTGCCATTGTTGCTGCTCGTGTTTGAGCGTCACCTCGATATGGCTGTTGGCGTACTTAATGGCGTTGCGCAGCAAGTTTTCACAGGCGCTGGCCAACAGCATGGCATCGACTCGCAACAAGGGCTGATCCGGCAGTGAGGGTAAACTCAGGGTTTTGTCTTGCGACCTAGCCTCAAATTCGGCATCGGTAAAGACCGGGGTAAAGAGTTGCGCCGGTGACATCAGTTCGGTTTGCAGGCTTTGTTGGCGATTTTCCAAACGCGACAGGGTGAGAATGCGCTCTATCATCAGGTCTAATAATTGCGCTTCTTTTTCAATACGTTGTAACTGCACTAGCGTGTCTTTGTCGGCCTTGTCCTGGGCGATGGCGCAGGCGAGGGATAAACGCGTTAACGGTGAGCGCAGCTCATGGGAAATATCCCCGAGCAAGGTTCTTTGGGTATTGACCAGGGTTTCCAGGCGCTGCGCCATGGCATTGAATTCACGGGCGAGAATGCCAATTTCATCGCTTCGTTGCGCGGCCAGGGTGACACGGCTGTCGAGTTGCCCTTCGGCAATGGCCCGAGCGCTAAAGCGCAGCGAATTCAGTGGACCAATCAGGGTGCGGGTAAAGAGAAAGCTCAGCAATAAGGAGGCGCCAATGGCGACCGTGACCTTAAGCCAGTGCGGGAGCAACTTGAGACGCACAAACCAGGGTAGGGTGCGTTCTGGGCGCAGCTCATAAAGCTGGTACTGACCATCGGGCAGGTTGATTAGCAGCGGCCCCAGGGCGTGGAAATGCTCGTTAAAAATCATTTGCGGTGCCATATCGGGACGAAAGTTTAACAGGCTTAAATCCACCGCTTCGCCGGCATTAAAATTACTGTAAGCCAGGTCCTTGTCCGGCGAATATAAATACAGCTTGCGTTTTTTTAAGCGTCCCAGGTTGATCACCTCCTGCGCCGAGTGCTGATGCTTTTTTGCCGAGCGCTCAACCGCGTGACCCAGGCGCTTAAAATAGTGGGCATCGCTGCCTTGCAAGGGCTCGTAGCTGAGATCGCTGAAGCTGACCGAGCTCAGTGCAGCCATAAGTATGATGGTGGCCGCGAAGGTCAGCCAAAACCACAGAAAAATTTTTACATAGAGCTTGTTAACGGGATTACTCACTTAGGCATCTCCGATCAATACATAACCGGCACCGCGAACGGTGCGGATACGCTCGTTCTCTACATGTTCTGCTATTTTTTTGCGCAGATTACTGACATGCATATCGATGGAGCGATCATAGGGGGCTAGGCGGCGGCCTAAAACCTGTTCGCTGATCTGCTCTTTGCTGATCACCGCACCAGGCTCTTGCAGCAACAGATGTAAAATAGCAAACTCGGTACCGGTCAGGCTAAGGGGTTGTCCCTGTGCGCTGGCGCTGCGACTTTGCATGCAGATATTCAGGTTGGCAAATTCCAGCTCTTGTCGCGGTTGGCTGTTATTTATATGTTCTATGCGGCGGGTGATCGCCTTAATACGCGCGATCAGCTCGCGATGATTAAAGGGTTTAGGAATATAGTCGTCGGCGCCTAGCTCTAGGCCAAAGATGCGGTCGAAATCATCGCCTTTGGCGGTCAGCATGATCACCGGCACTAGGGACGTGGCACGCAGTTGTTTTAGTACTTCAAAGCCGTCCAGTTTTGGCAGCATGACATCGAGCAGGATCAGGTCGTGCCTGTTTTCCAAGGCCAGTGCTAGGCCTTGTTCGCCATCGTGGGCGCACTCTACCTCAAAGCCTTGCGAGTGAATATATTCACTCAGCATGGATGCCAGTTCAATGTCGTCGTCTATTAATAAAACCTTCATCGCCAATCTCAAAAACACGGGTTCTCAGTTCATACTAACTGATTGACTGTTTACAGCGCGACACCTTTACACAACCTTTACGTGCCCCTGACACTGCTTTGCGTAGCGCTTGCTAGAGTAAATAACGCACCCAGTTCACAACCAAGGACAACGTAGGAGTCCGTTATGAAATTAAATAAGTTACTTACAGTCGCCGTTATTTCTATCACCTTAGCGTCCACCGCCGCATTGGCCGGGCAAGGGGGTCACCACAAGCATGGTGAGCGCGGTATGCTTAGCGAGCGCATGATTGCACACCTACAGCTGAGCGAGCAGCAGCAAACGCAAATCAAAGCCATTATGGAAGCTAACAAACAGCTTAAGCCGCAACGAGGCTCACGCCACGAGAGTTATCAGGCCTTGCAAGCGCTGACCAATACCAGTGAAAGTTTTGATGAGCAGGCGGCCCGTGAAATCATTCAAACGCAGCAGAGCAAGCAAATGGAGCGCAAAATTGCGCATCTAAAAACCAAGCATCAGGTGTGGAATATCCTCACCGAAGAGCAGCAGCAAAAGTTTGCGCAAATGAAAGCAAAGCATAAAGAGCGTCGTGGTCATAAACGCGACAGCGACAAATAAGAAGGCTCGCTAAAGTCTTAACCGCAGCGTATCTCTGCGCAGCATTAATCAAGGGGGGAGTTTTCTCCCTTTTTTTGCCTAATGATCAGCTTGATATGGGGTGTAGTAGGCTAAGAGTGAACTTGTGTGAGAACACAGCAGAGATAAAACGTGAACAGCAGATAAAAAAGACGCGACCATATAGGTCGCGCTGACGGAATTTTCCAGCATCCTGCCGGTATTGAAGCAAGTTCAATTCCCTGTAATCACCGTGGTGATTAAGCCGCAACATGGCTGTTGCGGTGTCGTCCCTGTCCCCTTTTTCCTGTGACAACCTGTCGTACGGCATAGTGCTTCGCATGTAGTTAGCATTTTGAATTACTAAGCCGCTTTGGTTCTCTCCCCCACATCCTGTGATGCCTGCTTCCAGCTGGCGTTCCTTAGGCGAACCAATGCCTGCGTCCCCTTGCACATCCAGTGCCTGAGCATCCTGCTCTTTTTCCTTGCTCTTGGTTACAGTCCCTTGCGCCGTGCTTCCTGCCGCTAACCTTCCTGGTGCTGAGCACCTCCTGTACTCAAATCCCGGCAATCCCTGCTGTGGTTTCCTTAACTTTTACGCTCGTATGCCCTTACAAGCGATGAAGTTAGTATAAGGGAAAGTTTTAACCTAGGTCAGCCAGATAAACTCATACTAAATTCTGTAAAACCATAGTGACAATAAACATTTCTATTAATAATCAAGATGTTACTGTATTTACTGTTCGTTTTTTTAGCAGTGATTACGGTGATAACCCGGTGAACTGTGCGATATGTCTTACAAAGTTTCGGGCCAACCGGGAAATTATTCTTATGGCTTACTGGTTTAGCACTGTACTTTTGCATCTTAAACAGTATGATGCTTTTGAGAATTATTTTTATTTAAATTAGGAGCCTTTGGTGAAAAAAGCACTAGGATTTGCATTGGCATCGGTTGTTTCAGTTCTGTCTACAGCGCCGGCATGGGCGGCTGAAACCGTGAATATTTACTCATTTCGCCAACCTTTTTTAATTGAACCTATTTTAGAGAAGTTTACGGCGCAAACCGGTATCGAAACCAAGGTCGTCTTTGCCAAAAAAGGTTTAATCGAGCGCTTAAAGCGTGAAGGCAAACACACCCAAGCAGACTTGGTGTTGACGTCAAACTTCAGTGCCTTAATGCAACTCGAAGATATGGCGCTAACACAGACCATCAGCAGCGAACAGGTTGACGCTAACATTCCTGCAGGCTTTCGCGATCCCAATGGCCAGTGGGTGGCGCTGACTAAGCGTGTTCGTAATGTGTATTCGGCAAAAGACAGAGTGGGTAAACTTGATAGCCTGCGTTATGAAGACCTCGCCACAGACGCATACGCCAACAAGGTTTGTATGCGCCCGGGTAAGCACCCTTATAACCTAGGCCTGGTGGCATCCATGATAGCCCACCACGGTGAAGCCGAAACGAAAAAGTGGCTCGAAGGCCTTAAGGCAAACCTGGCCCGCAAACCACAGGGTAATGATCGTGCTCAGGTTAAAGCGGTTAAGGAAGGTCTGTGCGACGTGGCCATAGGCAACAGCTATTATTTCGGCAAAATGATGCAGGATGAGCAGCAAAAGGCCTGGGCAGATGCCGTCTATATTAACTTCCCTAATCAGCAAGATAGGGGCGCTCATGTAAATGTCTCCGGCGTGGTACTAACCAAGCACTCGAAAAACAAGGAAAATGCCTTGAAACTGATCGAGTTTATGACCGACAATACGGCGCAAAATATGTATGCCTCCGTCAATATGGAATATCCGGTTAAGCCCGGTGTGCCCCTGTCCGAGCTCGTGGCATCTTGGGGTGAGTTTAAAGAAGACACGCTGCCGTTAGCGGAAATAAGCAAGCACCGTAGCGCTGCGTTACGACTTCTTGACGAGGTTAAATTCGACCTTTAACTGATTAGTTTCAATGCAGTTTAAATTTTCGCTGTCCTCATGGCAGCTGATTGCGTGGACGACAGGCTTAGGCCTGTCGTTGCCGTTAGGCTTCCTGATTTTTGAATCTCTGCAAAGCGACCCCCAGGTGTTTGCGCACCTGTGGAATACCGTGCTGTGGGATTATATTGGCAACACCATCCTCTTGATCCTCGGTGTGGCCTTATTAAGCTGCGTGATTGCGCTGCCACTGGGGTGGTTGGTGGCCTACTGTGATTTTCCCGGCAAAAAACTCTTTTCCTGGGCGCTGATGTTGCCCTTGGCCATGCCCACGTATCTGATTGCCTACGTGTATACCGACCTGTTTGACTACGCCGGACCGGTGCAAATTGCACTGCGCGATGCCTTTGGCTGGCAATCTCCCGACGACTATTGGTTTTTCGATATCCGTACTCTGGGCGGTGCCATTGTTATGCTGGCCTTGGTGTTGTACCCCTACTTGTTTTTGATATTTAAAACGGCATTAAAAGAGCAGTCGCATAAGCTGGTGCAGGCCGCCGAAATCATGGGCAACACCCCGGCACAGAGCTTTTTTAAGATCAGCCTGCCTTTAAGCCAGGGCGCCATTGCTGCGGCGGTGGCGCTGATCAGCATGGAAGCCATGGCCGATTTTGCCACCGTAAGCTACTTTGCCGTTAGCACCCTGACCACGGCGGTGTACGACACCTGGTTTGGTTATTATTCTTTGACCGCCGCGGCAAAAATCTCCGGCATCATGCTGCTAATCCTGTTTGTGGCTATCATTATCGAGCGTTATTCCCGTCGTAATCAGGCGGTGTTTGAGCGACAAACTCAGCTCGGTGAAGAGTCTTTATATCCGCTTACAGGCGCCAAGGCCTTTGCTGCCAGCGCCTTTGCCAGCCTAGTCCTGTTAGTCGCGTTCGTGGTTCCCGTGCTGGTGTTAGGCGGCTACGCCATTGATTATTTCGATCAGGCCTGGAACAGCGAGTTCTTCCTATATGCCTGGCAAAGCCTGAAAATTTCCGCCTTGGTCAGTGTCCTGGCCATTGTTTTGAGCCTGCTGGTGGTTTATTTCCAGCGCCTGACACCATCGCCTGCCAGTCTCTGGCCAGGGCGCCTGGCAAGCACTGGCTATGCGCTGCCGGGCACGGTATTGGCCATCGCCGTGTTGCTGCCGCTGACCACCTTGGAAGAGGGCGTTAACCAGTGGCTGGAACCCTATGATAAGGCGCCTGGGCTGTTTTTAAGCGGTACCCTGTTTGCGATTATTTTTGCTTACGTGGTGCGTTTTTATGCCATTGCCCATGGCAGTATAGAGTCGAGCTTTAGCCGCATTAGCCCCAGCTTGGATATGGCCAGTCAGTCCATGGGCCGCAGTGCGAGACAAACCCTGACCAGCGTACATATACCCATTCTCAAGCGAGGTATTTTAACCGCGGCGCTGCTGGTGTTTATCGAATGTATGAAAGAATTACCGGCGGCCTTGCTGCTACGCCCCTTTAACTTTGAAACTCTGGCAACCCATGTTTTTCAATATGTGAGCGATGAACAGCTTGAGCTGGCCTCGGTGGCGGCCTTATTTATCGTCGTTGTGGGTCTAATTCCGCTCTATTTTATTAACCGCTCGATGGAGCAAAAACACTGATGACGGCACAGCTTCACTTAGACAATATCAGCTTTAACTATGGCGAGCGTGCCGTGGTGGATAACCTGAGCCTGCATTTAGGCGATAATGAAATCCTTTGCCTGTTAGGGGCCAGTGGTTGTGGTAAAACCACCACCCTCAAGGCTATTGCCGGTTTGCTGCGCCCGCATCAAGGGGTCATTCGTCTCGGCGAGACCATCTTATGCGACGATAACCGCTTTGTTGCGCCTCAGCATCGTAATATGGGCATGATGTTTCAGGATTATGCTTTGTTTCCACATTTGAATGTGGCCGACAACATTGCCTTTGGCCTCAAAGCCATGACCCGGGTCAACAAGGCCAAAAGGGTTAAGGAAATGCTGGCGCTGGTCCATCTCGAAGATTGTGCCCACCGTTATCCTCATCAATTATCTGGTGGCCAACAGCAGCGGGTGGCCATCGCTCGAGCTCTGGCCTATAAGCCCAGTCTGCTGTTACTGGATGAGCCTTTTTCTAATATCGACCATCAGGTGCGTTTTCAATTGATCGCCGATATTCGTCGCATTATAAAAGACCAACAGGTGTCGGCGATTTTCGTTACCCACTCCAAGGAAGAAGCTTTTGCTTTTGCCGATACCCTGGCGGTGATGCACCAAGGGAAAATTGCCCAACAGGGGACACCGCAACAGTTGTTTCACCATCCGCGCTCTAAGGTGGTGGCCGAGTTCCTTGGCACGGGCTTATACCTGGATGCCCAAAAGCAGGATGACTATCATTTTGAAACCCAGTTTGGGGTGGTTAAATCGCAGCAAGCGGTTGAGGGCAGTGAGCAGGTGGGACAGTTGTATGTGCGCCCCCATGATCTGCAGCTTATTGCCGATGAAAGTGGCCCGGTGACCGTGTTGTCGAAGCGATTTGTTGGTACCGAGTATGTGTATCGGGTGCAGGTCTTTGGCCAAGAGCTTGAAGTGCCGGTCAAGCAACCTGAACAAGAGTTTTTGCCGGGACAAAAGCTATCGATTACAATTACATCACATGCGGTAAACTTTTTTACCGCCTAAGCGCCCAGGCCCGCACCGCAGGAGGGCACAATCCAAGAATAAAAACATAGGAACTTAAATGGCCAAAGCGCAATCCGGCGTGTGCGCGCAAGCTAACTTACATGGCTTGCACCTTTTTTTTAATGTCCTTGATGGCCATGATGAAACCCTTAAGGTTAAGCTTGCTCGGCTCATTGATGTGCAGGCTGAGTTTGAGGAGCGTTTCTCCGAAGCCATGGTCGCCAGTTTTGTCGCCATCGGTGCCCAGTATTGGCCGCTCTTACACCCCCAACGTACACCATCAACACTCACGAATTTTCCGCGCGTGAGTCACAGCGATCACAGTGTCGGTGTCCAGCCGTTCGATTTATTTGTGCAAATACGCTCGGACCGAGAAGATGTGAATCATCTCTTTGGCCAGCAAGTCCTGCAGTTGCTGGCGCCCGATGTGGAGCTGGTTGAAGAGATAAGTTGTTTTCGTTTTCTTGATGGTCGGGATTTTAATGGCTTTGTCTATGCCCCAGATACGCCTCATGGGCGGCAAAAAATGCTTACTGCTTTGGTGAGCGACGAGGATTATTTTGCCCACGGCAGCTATATCCATGTGCAGCGTTTTACCCATAACCTGGTGGCCTGGCAAGCGCTGAGCCAAGAGGAGCAGGAGTTCGTGATGGGGCGAACTCGCCTCGACAGTGAGCTGTTGATGCCACTTAATGCCAATAGTCATGCGGTATGCACCGAGTTAAAAGATGAAAAGGGCCAGCCGCTACTGTTACACCAGGGTATGCCCTTTGCGAGTATGAATAAGCAAGGTTTGTTATCGGTGACCTGTGCCGCCAGCGGCACCGCTTTTGGACAGATGCTCAATAGCCAGCTGGGGAATTATCTGCATTATGATGCCTGGCTCGACTTCACCCAGGCGGATATGGGCGCGGCCTTCTTTGCGCCCTCGGTGGATTTACTGAAACGTTTATAAAAGAGGTGATAGCCTCTTTTATACGTTGTCGAACAGTTTGCGCACGCGCTCCAAGGTAACATCAATTTCTGACACCTTCGCGGGGGCGATAAAGATGGTATCGTCACCGGCTATGGTGCCCAGTACGCCATCGGCCTTGCCCAGTGAGTCGAGCAGGCGGGCGATCAATTGCGCCGCACCAGGGCTGGTGTTGATGATGATCATCATTTCGTTGTGAACTATATCAATAACCAGTTGGCGTAGTGGTGACTTGGCGGTTGGAACGGCGAGTTCGGCCGGCAAACAGTATACCATTTCCTGCTTGGCATTGCGGGTTCGTACCGCACCAAATTTACTGAGCATGCGCGAAACCTTGCTTTGACTGATATTGTCAAAGCCTTGCTCCTTCAAGGCGTCGACAATCTCACCTTGTGAACCAAAGTTTTCTTCTTTAAGAATTGCCTTAAAGGCTTTTACCAAAGCTTCTTGTTTTTCTTGCGCTTGCATAATGTCATTCTTCTTTGCAAATTGTTGTCAATATTCTACCTAAGAAGTCAGTGTATTTCATCTTAGTAGGGTCTGTTGACCTTTGCTGTTTGTTTCTGCAGCAGTTTGTAGTGTATTTATACAAGGCGGCACATGTGTGGTGTAGTTATTCTACATGAACATGTAACAACACAGTAGAAATGCGCTACAAGCGCTGCCCTACGGGTTCATCTAAACGCATCCTGCTCTGTGTTACTCGCTATGTACATAGAATGACTATGCACCATAACGAGCGTGGTGACCAGAATGCGTTTAGATTGAACATAAAGTAAACCTCAAAGATAAACAGACCCTAGAATCTTTACAGTTAAGTTTACGACTATGGTCGAGATTATCCTCAAAATAACGCGGATTAATTTGTCTTTATGGCCTATTTTCATTATCTTTAGGGCCATCTTTAGGTCTGATGACCCAAATCTCACATAACCTAGTCTCGTTATTTACGGAGAATTAAAATGAAAGTTGCCGTTTTAGGTGCTGCCGGTGGTATCGGTCAAGCGCTATCTTTACTACTAAAAAATAGCCTTCCTGCTGGTTCTGAACTGTCTCTATACGACGTAGCGCCTGTTGTTCCAGGTGTTGCCGTAGACCTATCACACATCCCTACTGCGGTAGCAGTAAAAGGTTTTGGTAAAGACGACCTTGATGCAGCACTAAGCGGTTGTGACGTTGTTTTGATTCCTGCAGGTATGCCGCGTAAGCCAGGCATGGACCGTGCTGACCTATTCAACGTAAACGCGAGCATCATTCAGACGCTTGCTGAAGGCATCGTTAAAAACTGTCCTAAAGCCATGGTGGGTGTGATCACTAACCCGGTAAACGGCACTGTGCCAATCGTTGCTGAAGTATTCAAAAAAGCAGGCACTTATGACCCGGCGCGCGTTTTTGGTGTAACAACGCTTGACGTTATCCGTGCAGAAACTTTCGTTGCCGAGCTTAAAGGCCTGGACGTAAGCCAGGTTAAAGTTCCAGTGATCGGTGGTCACTCGGGCACAACTATTCTTCCTCTTCTTTCACAAGTGGAAGGCGCTACTTTCTCTGATGAGGAAATCGCAGCACTTACTACACGCATTCAAAACGCGGGTACTGAAGTTGTTGAAGCTAAAGCCGGTGGCGGTAGCGCAACACTTTCAATGGGTGCAGCGGCAGCCCGTTTCTGCCTGTCACTAGTGAAAGGCCTACAGGGTGAAGACGTAATCGAGTACGCCTACGTTGAAGGTAATGGTGAAGATGCACAATTCTTCGCACAGCCAGTACGTCTTGGTAAGAACGGTGTTGAAGAACTTCTTTCTTACGGTGAGCTAAGCGCGTTTGAGCAAAAAGCAAAAGACGACATGCTTGCAACTCTGAACAAAGACATCCAAGAAGGTGTCGACTTCATGAATAAATAAGCTGACGCCTCTGGGCCGTTAGCGGCATCCAAGGAGAGCATCTCTGCGGATGCAAGAGCCTCTACACATTTGTTGTAGGGGCTTTTTTTATGCTTTTTTACATACTTCTAACTGGTATGACCATTTATTGGTGGACGAAAAATACTTTCACTTTTGTCCATATCTTACATACTGAAGTGAATAAAAATGGCGGCGCATAGCAGCAATTTTGACAGTCTAAGGGGAATCTGATACCTTATCTGCACTTTTTGGTATGACCAATTTACCCGAAGCTAAAAATAACCATGTCATTAAAAGTCAAAGCAGCGAAACTTTCGGATGTGATCCTAGCGCAACTTGAGAACATGATTCTCGAGGGCTCGTTAGCTCCGGGTGAAAAATTACCACCGGAGCGTGAGCTCGCCAAACAGTTCGAAGTTTCTCGTCCTTCGCTGCGCGAAGCAATTCAAAAACTGGAAGCCAAAGGCTTAGTCACTCGCCGTCAGGGTGGGGGCACCTTTGTCAAAAACCAGTTGGAGGAAGGGTTAAGCGATCCGCTGTTTGAGCTGATCAGCAAGCACCCGGAATCGCAATTTGACTTACTTGAGTTTCGTCATGCCCTTGAAGGAATTGCGGCGTATTATGCGGCCTTGCGTGGTACCCAAACTGATTTTGACAAGGTCAAAGAAAGCTTCGAAAAAATCGCCCACGCAAGTGACGATCTGGCGGCGAAGGCCAAAGCCATCAATGCCTTTCATTTTTGCATTGCTGAAGCATCACACAATGTAGTGTTG
Source organism: Pseudoalteromonas sp. T1lg75 (assembly GCF_002964705.1). Classification (GTDB taxonomy): domain Bacteria; phylum Pseudomonadota; class Gammaproteobacteria; order Enterobacterales; family Alteromonadaceae; genus Pseudoalteromonas. The sequence goes on from NZ_PQCD01000015.1 coordinate 249,793, forward strand.
CTGCACCTGGTGCGTGGCATGCAAGCCTTGCTGGAACAAAATGTCCTGCAGAACCTGCAGGTACTGATGAAGAAAACAGAGGTGTCTCAGCAACTTGCTGAGCATCGACAAGTGTTAATGGATGCCGTTATTGAAGGGCGTCCGGAGCAGGCACGTTTAGCCAGTAATGCCCACTTAGCCTTTATCGAAGAAGCATTATTGGAAGCCACCAAAGAGCACTCGCGCATCGAGCGCTCATTGCGACGTACCCGCACACAATAAAATTCGCTATAAGCCCCTGTGGAGCCATGCTCGCACGGGGGCTTTTTGGCATTTTAAATTCGTATTTTAAACATAAGGAAAACTCCATATGTCTGAAGTCAATAAAGTTGACGTAGACGCATTAGAAACCCAAGAGTGGTTACAAGCCCTTGAGTCGGTAGTGCGTGAAGAGGGCGTTGAGCGAGCGCAATTCATTCTTGAGCAAGTGCTAGAGCAGGCGCGTTTAGACGGTGTTGATATGCCAACCGGCACCACCACCAACTACGTTAATACCATCCCAGCAGATCAAGAACCTGCATACCCGGGTGATGTAAATATCGAGCGTCGTATCCGCTCTATCATCCGTTGGAACGCGATCATGATTGTTCTGCGTGCGTCTAAGAAGGATCTTGACTTAGGTGGACACATGGCGTCTTTCCAGTCGTCAGCGGCATTCTACGAAGTATGCTTTAACCACTTCTTCCGCGCTCCAAACGAACAAGATGGCGGTGATTTGGTTTATTATCAGGGCCATATTTCACCTGGTATCTATGCCCGTGCCTTCGTTGAAGGCCGTCTAACCGCTGAGCAACTAGACAACTTCCGTCAAGAAGTGGATGGCAAGGGTCTTCCTTCTTACCCGCACCCGAAATTGATGCCTGAATTCTGGCAGTTCCCAACCGTATCCATGGGTCTGGGTCCAATTGCATCTATCTATCAAGCACGTTTCCTGAAATACCTTGACGGTCGTGGTCTTAAAGACACGTCTAACCAGCGCGTATATGCATTCCTGGGTGACGGTGAGATGGATGAGCCAGAATCACGTGGTGCTATCTCTTTTGCCGCCCGCGAAGGATTAGACAACCTATGTTACCTAGTAAACTGTAACCTACAGCGCCTAGACGGCCCGGTAATGGGTAACGGCAAGATCATTCAAGAGCTTGAAGGTTTATTCAGAGGTGCAGGCTGGAACGTAATCAAGGTTGTGTGGGGCAGTGGTTGGGACAAGCTACTGGCTAAGGACACAACAGGTAAACTACTGCAGCTGATGAATGAGACGGTTGACGGTGACTACCAAACATACAAAGCCAAAGACGGTGCCTACGTCCGTGAGCATTTCTTCGGTCGTTACCCTGAGACTGCAGCCCTTGTAGCTGATATGACCGACGAAGAGATCTTCGCCCTTAAGCGCGGTGGTCATGAGCCGTCGAAACTATTCGCAGCGTTTAAATCAGCACAAGAAACCAAAGGTCGTCCAACTGTAATCCTTGCAAAAACCGTTAAAGGTTATGGCATGGGTGATGCTGCTGAAGGTAAGAACATCGCGCACCAAGTTAAGAAAATGGATATGACCCACGTAGCGCACCTACGTAGCCGTCTTGGCCTCGATGACTTGGTATCTGAAGATGATTTAGCAAATCTTCCGTACCTGACTCTGGAAGAAGGTTCGAAAGAGTACGAATACTTACACGCTCGTCGTAATGCCCTACATGGTTACACACCGCAGCGTCTTCCTAACTTTAGCGAAGAGCTGGTATTACCTCAGTTAGACGCATTCAAGCCACTGCTTGAAGAGCAAAAGCGTGAAGTTTCAACGACTATGTCTTTCGTACGCACCTTAAACGTACTTCTTAAAGACAAGGGCATTGGTAAAAACATCGTGCCAATCATTGCCGATGAAGCCCGTACCTTTGGTATGGAAGGTCTGTTCCGTCAAATCGGTATTTATAACCCGCGCGGCCAGAATTACAGTCCAGAAGACCGTGACATCGTTTCTTACTACAAAGAAGATCAGGGTGGTCAGGTACTGCAAGAAGGTATCAACGAGCTAGGCGCAATGTCATCCTGGGTTGCTGCGGCGACCTCATACAGCACCAACGATCTACCTATGATCCCATTCTATATCTACTACTCAATGTTTGGTTTCCAACGTGTAGGCGATATGGCGTGGATGGCCGGTGACCAACAAGCACGTGGCTTCCTTCTAGGTGCAACGGCTGGTCGTACAACCCTTAACGGTGAAGGACTGCAGCACGAAGATGGTCACAGCCACATTCTTGCAAACACGGTTCCTAACTGTATCTCTTACGACCCAACGTTTGGCTACGAAGTTGCTGTAATTATCGAAGATGGTATCCGTCGCATGTACGGTGAGAGCCAAGAAAATGTCTTCTACTACCTGACTCTGATGAACGAAAACTACCATCAGCCGGCGATGCCAGAAGGCGCCGAAGAAGGTATCCGTAAGGGTATCTACAAGCTAGAGAGCTATGCTGGCAGCAAAGGCCAGGTTCAGCTTCTAAGCTCAGGTACGATCATGAATGAAGTGCGTAAAGCGGCGCAAATCCTAAGCGACGAATTCGGCATTGCTTCAGATGTATTCTCGGTAACCTCATTCAACGAGATCACCCGTGATGCGCAAGATGCAGACCGTTACAACATGCTACACCCAGAAGCAGAGGCAAAAGTGCCTTATGTAACTTCTGTACTAGGTGATGCTCCTGCGATTGCCGCGACCGACTATATGAAGAACTATGCAGAGCAAATTCGTGCCTTTATCCCGGCTGAGTCTTACCGCGTACTAGGTACCGACGGTTACGGTCGTTCGGATAGCCGTGAAAACCTACGTCGTCACTTCGAAGTGAACGCAGGTTACGTGGTAGTTGCCGCACTGACTGAGCTGGCTAAACGTGGTGATGTTGAGAAGTCTGTAATTGCTGAAGCAATTAAGAAATTCAACATCGACGCCGACAAGATTAACCCGCTGTACGCTTAAGAGGTTAGCAATGACTATTGAAATTAAAGTTCCAGACATCGGCGGTGATGAGGTTGAAGTTACCGAGATTCTTGTTGCCGTTGGCGACAAGGTTGAAGTTGAACAATCGCTTATCACCGTAGAAGGCGACAAGGCTTCTATGGAAGTACCTGCAAGCGAAGCGGGTGTGGTTAAAGAGATTAAAATCGCCGAAGGCGATACGGTTTCAACCGGCACCTTGATCATGATCTTCGAAGGTGAGTCGGCGACAGCCGAAGCAGCGCCTGCACAAGAAAGTGCACCTGCCGCCTCTGCGGCTGGCAGCGCGGCTGCGAGCGAGAGCGTTGATATTAATGTACCTGATATCGGTGACGACGAAGTTGAAGTCACTGAAATCATGGTCAGCGTGGGTGACACGGTAGCAGAAGAGCAATCAATCCTGAGCGTTGAAGGCGACAAGGCTTCTATGGAAGTACCCGCACCACAAGCGGGTGTGGTAAAAGAAATCAAGGTCAACGTGGGCGACAAGGTGAAAACCGGCTCGCTAGTGTTTGTTTTTGAAACCGCCGGCTCAGTGCCTGCTGAAGCAGCTCCTGCGGCAGCGGCCGCACCTGCGCAAAGCGGTGGTGTTGAAATCAAAGAAGTGGTTGTGCCAGATATCGGCGGTGACGAAGTTGAAGTAACCGAGGTTATGGTAAGCGCCGGTGACAGCGTCTCAGAAGAGCAATCAATTCTGAGCGTTGAAGGCGACAAGGCTTCTATGGAAGTGCCGGCTCCTTTCGCCGGTACGGTAAAAGAAGTTAAAGTGAACGTGGGCGACAAGGTGAGCACCGGCTCTCTTATCTTCACCTTCGAAGTGCAAGGCTCAGCGCCAGCGGCTGCAAGTGCAGCTCCTGCTGCTACAGCAACGCCAGCCGCTGCACCAGCTCCTGCACAAAAAGCAGGTGGCCCGGCGCCGGCGAAGCGTGAAGACTTCGTTGAAAACAGTGACTATGCACATGCATCACCTGTGGTTCGTCGTCTGGCTCGTGAGTTCGGCATCAACCTGGCGAAAGTGAAAGGCACGGGTCGTAAGAACCGCGTTGTTAAAGAAGACGTGCAGAACTATGTCAAAGAGCTAGTGAAGCAGGTTGAGTCTGGCAATGCCGGTAAAGGCGGCAATGGCGCAGGTGTAGACCTGATCCCATGGCCAAAAGTGGACTTCAGCAAGTTTGGTGAAGTGGAAGAGAAGAAACTTTCACGTATCCAAAAACTATCGGGCGCAAATCTGCACCGTAACTGGGTGCATATCCCTCACGTAACCCAATACGATGAAGCGGATATCACTAGCCTGGAAGCCTTCCGTAAAGAGCAAAATGCCCTTGCCGAGAAGAAGAAACTAGGCGTGAAGATCACCCCACTCGTGTTCGTAATGAAAGCGGCAGCGAAAGCGTTGGAAGAATTCCCAACCTTTAACTCATCGCTATCGGAAGATGGTGAAAGCCTGATCTTGAAGAAATACGTGCACATTGGTATCGCCGTAGATACACCAAATGGTCTGGTTGTACCGGTAGTGCGTGATGTAAACAAAAAAGGCATCATTGAACTATCTCGCGAGCTAATGGAAATTTCTGCCAAAGCGCGCGATGGCAAGCTGACCTCTGCGGATATGCAGGGCGGCTGTTTCACCATCTCTAGCCTAGGAGGCATCGGTGGTACGGCATTTACACCTATCGTGAATGCGCCAGAAGTGGCCATTTTGGGTGTATCTAAGTCTGACTTTAAGCCGAAGTGGAATGGTAAAGAATTCGAGCCGCGCCTGATGGTGCCACTAAGCTGTTCATACGACCACCGTGTAATTGACGGTGCCTTGGCAGCACGCTTTACTGTGACCCTGGCGAATTACCTAAGCGATATTCGTAACTTGGTAATGTAAGCTAAATAGATATAGAACTTTAATCCCAGTAAACGGTTTTTACTGGGATTTTTTTACTTTGCAATGATACAATCTTTGCACAATTTTTGTGAGCAATGACCGTTTAATGAAATTATTCGTTATTGCTTCCCGTTCGGACAAAATAAGGTAATAGCATGAGCAACGAAATCAAAACACAAGTCGTTGTACTAGGCGGTGGTCCTGGTGGTTATTCTGCAGCTTTCCGTGCCGCAGACTTAGGTTTAGAAGTAACTCTAGTTGAGTCACGCAGCACTCTTGGTGGCGTGTGCTTGAACGTAGGTTGTATTCCATCTAAAGCACTACTTCACGTTGCTAAAGTTATTGATGACGCAAGCGAAATGGCGTCACACGGTGTTTCTTTCGGCAAGCCTGAAATCGACCTGGACAAAATCCGTGGTTGGAAAGACTCTGTAATCGGCCAGCTAACTGGTGGTCTAGACGGCATGGCGAAGATGCGTAAAGTGAAAGTAGTAAACGGCTACGGTAAATTCACTGGCAGCAACACCATTGACGTTGATGGCACCACTATCACCTTCGACAATGCTATTATCGCTGCGGGCTCTCAGCCTGTTAACCTACCTTTCATCCCAGAAGATGATCGTGTAATCGATTCAACCGGTGCGCTAGAGCTTAAAGACGTTCCTGAGAAACTACTTGTACTAGGTGGTGGTATCATTGGTCTTGAAATGGGTACGGTTTACCGTGCACTAGGTTCACAAATCGACGTTGTTGAGTTTGCTGATCAACTAGTACCTGCGGCTGATAAAGACGTTATCAAGATCTACACGCGCTACGTAAAAGACAAGTTCAACGTAATGCTTTCTACTAAGGTAGTGGGCGTTGAAGCGAAAGACGATGGTCTATATGTATCGTTCGAAGGTAAGAACGCACCGGCTGAGCCAGTACGTTACGACAAAGTACTTGTTGCTGTTGGCCGTACTCCTAACGGTAAGCTGCTTGACGCTGACAAAGCGGGCGTTAATGTTGATGAGCGTGGCTTTATCAACACCGACAAGCAAATGAAGACCAACGTTGACCACATCTATGCAATCGGTGACATCGTAGGTCAGCCTATGCTTGCGCACAAAGCGGTTCATGAAGGTCACGTTGCTGCCGAGGTTATCTCTGGTCAGAAGCACTTCTTCGATCCTAAGTGTATTCCTTCAATCGCCTACACAGACCCAGAAATTGCATGGGTGGGTGTAACCGAGAAAGAAGCGAAAGAGCAAGGCCTTAACATCGAAACTGCGGTATTCCCGTGGGCAGCATCGGGTCGTGCTATTGCTTCTGCACGTACCGAAGGTCAAACTAAGCTTATCTTCGATAAAGACAATGGCCGTATCATCGGTGGTGCCATGGTTGGTATCAATGCAGGTGAAATGCTGGGCGAAATCGGCCTAGCGGTTGAGATGGGTGCAGACGGTGAAGACCTGGCGCTAACCATCCACGCTCACCCGACTCTAAACGAGTCTATCGGTCTAGCTGCAGAAATCTTTGAAGGTTCAATCACTGACCTGCCAAACAAAAAAGCAGTTAAGAAGAAGTAAGCACTTTTTCTAAGTAATAAAAAACCCGGCCTAAGCCGGGTTTTTTGTTTTTATGCTTCGCTATGATTGCGAATTAAACTGCTAGTTCACATGCTCGGCCCTGGCCAACTGCCTTTTTGGCACAGATAAACCAGTTGCTGGCATGCTTGAACAAAATCACGGCCGTTACGCTCTGCAAGCATGGCATTCGTGAGCTGTTCACGCGAGAGTTTTGGCGTTACTTCTTGCAGCGCTTCGAAGGTGTCTAACACCCTGTCGGCGAGCCCTTTTCGGTACTGCTCGATGTGAGCGAGCCATACCGGCATATATTCGTGTCGTACCTTGGCGCCATCGAGCGCGCCTATTGGCTGATGCCCCTGACATGCTACTAAGGTGCAGCTTAGTGCCATAAAGCTATTTATTTTATCCATATGCTCACCATACCTGTGTAAGCGCTCATACTAGAGACTTCAAAATATAGTCGCTTTTTTGCCTGGGTGTCATTACACTTGATTACAAAGTGAGCGGTTGATCGTCTTTTAATCCGGGTTAGAACTTGGTTAATCCCCTCTATTATTCGCCTATGGGTCTGATACTGTATGGCTTTTTTTTAATCAAAGAGTGCGAGTAAGGGGGGAAAGAAAGGGCACACATCTTAGTAATTATTTTTTAGCGGCACTTAACGCGCCGCCATTTCATAGTAGACCACGTCCCAATCACCCAGGGGATCATGATGCACATAATTGCGAACATACTCCATGCCCAGCTTTTTCATAATGGCCACCGAGCCCAGGTTGTCTTGCTCGGCAATGGCGCAAAAGTGGCTCACCTCACTCTGCTCACGCAAAGCCTGCACCACGGCCGCTGCGGCTTCAATAGCATAGCCCTTGCCCCAGCTAATTTGTTTAAATCGCCAGCCGAGCTCTAGGTTATGCCACTGAGGCTGCTCGCTAAAAAATTGGTAGGGGCGCACTAAGATCCAGCCGAGAAAGCGCTGCTCGGTTTTTTCTGTGACCTGCCACAGGCCCCAACCTTTTTCCGGATTGAGGTATTTGCTCAGGCGCGGCAGGGCGATGTTATCTATGTCTTCCCGGGTGCTGGGTTTGCCGCCATTAATGTATCTCATCACCGCCGGGTCCTGGTCGAGCTCGAAGAGCAAGTCGCCATCGTCCAAGGTCATCTGGCGGTAGCTTAGACGTTCACTGTCGGGGATCTTGATCATGTTATTTACTCCTTGTTTGCTCTACAATACGCGCCCGAATCAAACCAAGGCATAAACCCAAGGCGGAACCAGGTGACCAATTCTGTATTAAAACTGCGGAACCAGCAAATTGCAATGGCACAGCGTGAGTTTAAAGCCCGTGGCAGTAAGCTCAGCCGCTGTGAGTCTTGCCTATTGGCCCAGCCTTTGTGTATTTGTGCCGGGGTTGAGCAGGTTCCTTGTGACGTCGCCGTGTGTATGCTGATGTACCACAACGAAAGCTTTAAGCCTTCCAATACCGGTCGCTTAATTGCCGATATCGTCCCAGATAATCATGCTTTTCGTTGGGATAGAACCGAGCCGGATCCCGCCTTGCTGGCGCTTATCACGGATCCCCAGTATCAGGCTTATGTGGTATTTCCAAGCGAAGGCATGGCGCCAGAGCGAGTGTGTAACCAGGTTCAGCGGCAGGGGGATAAAAAGCCTTTGTTTATTTTCCTTGATGGCACCTGGCGTGAAGCCAAGAAGATGGTGCGCAAGTCGCCCTACCTTGATGAACTGCCCATCTTATCCATCAGTCCAGAGAAGCTCTCGGATTATCGTTTACGCGTTGCACCGCATGCACACCAGTTGGGGACCGCCGAGGTGGCCATCATGGTGTTGCAATTGGCTGGTGAAACCGAAGCGGCAAAAAAATTAGAGCAGCATTTTGTCGCCTTTCGCGGAGCCTACCTAAAGGGCAAGCGCTCTAAGTTGAGTGACTAGTCATGGGATGCCTTTTTCCCTTTGCTATTGCGCCGCTTTTACGCCCGGCTTAAGTACCTAAACTGTTCATTTAGTGGCTTGATTTTGCTAGACTCGGTGTTCCTTTTGATTCCAGTAGGGATGCCTTCCCAGCATGAATGCACGTTTATGTTTATTAGCCTGTGCGGTCGCTCAAAGCTTGAGTGTTAGCGCCTTTGCAGATGAAAGCGAAATTGAACGAATTATTGTCACCGGTGACTTTAAAAACGAGTCTATTCAAGAGCTAAGCGCCAGTGCCAGCCTTTTCTCCAAGGCCGAAATTGCCACCCGTGACGCCAAATACCTTGATGAGTTGTTAAACCAGGCGGCCAACGTTAACTTTACCGCTGGGGCATCTCGTGGTCGTTTTGTGCAAGTGCGTGGCATAGGCCTGCGTTCGCAGTTTGTTGATCCCATTAATCCTTCTGTTGGCATGATCATCGACGGCATCAGCTATTCAGGCTTGGGTGGTGCGGCCATGCTGTTCGATATCGACCAGGTGGAAATCTACCGCGGCCCTCAGGGTACGCGTTTTGGCGCCGATGCCCTGGCCGGGATGATCCATATGGAAAGTGCCGATCCTTCCATGGAGCCAAGCCTTAAGGTCAAATTGGGGGCGGGTAACTATAACTCATGGGACGCCGGTGTGGCGGCGGCCTCCGGGCTTGGTGAGCAAAGCAGTGTGCGCGCCAGCTTCTATCAGAATAAATCCGATGGCTATATGAAAAATGCTTACCTGGATCGTGATGATACCCAGAATATTGACGAGCAGGTCGGACGCATCAAGTTCCACTCGCAACTAACCCAGCACTGGCGTGCCGAGTTTGTTGCCCACTTTATGGATATAGATAACGGTTATGATGCCTTTACCCTGGATAACAGCCGTACCAGCGTTGCGGATCAGCCGGGTAAAGACACTCAGGAAAGTAACGCCTTTGGTCTGAGTAATATCTACACTGGCTTTGACTTTGCCGATATCGCCTTGAATCTGGCCGCGTTAGATGCGGATATGCTCTATAGCTATGATGAGGACTGGGTATGTAATGATCCCGAGCAGCCGGGTGTGTGTCAGGCGGGCTTGCATCCTTGGGGTTACAGCTCAACCGACAGCTACGAGCGCGAGCGCCAAGATCACAGTGCCGAGCTGCGCTTTAGCTCAAAAGCAGGTAAATGGGTCGGTGGTTTGTATTATCAATCCCGTGATGTGGATTTGCTGCGTCAGTATACCTGGAATGACGGTGATTTCACCTCCAACTATGACAGCGACAACCTGGCCATTTATGGTCAAGTCGAAACGCCTATCAGCGATAAAACCAGTTTAGTCACCGGCTTGCGTGTTGAGCGTAACGAAGGTGACTATGTGGATGCCCATGGGGTCAGCGAAACGGTAGAAGATACCATGATTGGTGGTAAGGTCGCCCTTGAATACCAAGTGGTACCACGCACCATGATCTACACCAGCATCAGCCGTGGCTATAAGGCCGGTGGTATCAATGCCGAGGCCATTGCCAAGGCTAACGACGAAGGTTTAAGCCAGGATGCGGAGTTTTTCCTTAACCACCGTACCTTCGACCCAGAATACCTGTGGAATGCCGAATTTGGTGTTAAGGGCAGCTCTGCCGATCAACGCTTGAACCTTCGTATTACCGCTTTTTACATGTATCGTGACAATATCCAGCTTAAAGCCTGGAAAACCGAAAATCAGCAATTTGCCGGTTACTTCGACAATGGTAACAGTGGTGAAAACTATGGCCTTGAAATTGAAGGCGAGTACGCTTACTCACCGCGTTTAATCCTAAGTGGTAGCCTGGGTTTATTGGAAAGCGAAATTGATGGCTTTGTTACCGCCGATGGCGTTGATCAAACCGATAGGGAGCAGGCACAGGCGCCTAAATATCAATACGCCGTCAATGCCCGTTTTAACATTACCGATGCCTTGTTTGTGAATGTGGGCATGGAAGGTAAGGACGAATATTACTTCTCTAACAGCCATGACTCGCAAGCACCTAACGTTAATCTGGTAAATGCCAGCATTGGTTATCAGGCGGATTACTGGGGCTTAAACTTCTGGGTGCGTAATGCCCTGGATGAAGATACCTATACTCGCGGTTTTGAGTTTGGTAACAACCCGGTGAATGAATACGCCACGCAAACCTATGTTCAGTACGGTGAGCCGCGTGTGGCTGGGGTCAGCTTCACCTATGAATTGTAAGCTTTAGGGCTTATGGTTAATGAGACATAAAAAACGCGAGCTAAGGCTCGCGTTTTTTGTGTCCAAAAAAAGGAGTCATTATTTCAATAATGACTCTGTTAGTACCGGACGAATTTCTCTTACAAGGGCTTGGGCCAGCTTAGGAGAACCACAGACAATATTGCCGCTCTTATCGTGATTAGCACCACCGGCAAAGTCCATCACCAAACCACCCGCTTCTTTAACTAGCAGTTGACCGGCAGCGGTATCCCAAGGCTTTAGACCAATTTCGAAGAAGCCATCGACACGACCAGCAGCCACATAGGCCATATCCAGTGCAGCAGAGCCAGCGCGACGAATATCCGAGGTATGTACGAATAGTGCTTTGAATGCTTCCAGGTAGGCATCCATATGGTGCTTTTGCTTGAACGGGAAGCCAGTTGCTAGCACTGTGCCTGAGAGATCTTTGGCATTGCTTACACGGATACGCTTGCTGTTTAGCTGGGCGCCTTGACCACGGCTGGCGGTGAAAAGCTCACCACGGATTGGATCGTACACCACGGCCTGTTCGATGCGGCCTTTTACCTTAAGGGCAATAGAAACAGCGAAATGCGGGATATCTTGAATAAAGTTAGTGGTGCCGTCGAGTGGATCGACAACCCATAGGTAATCTGCGTCTGAACCTTCGTGTTGACCTAGTTCTTCACCCACAATGCTGTGGTTTGGGTACGCTTTTAAGATGGTTTCGCGAATAACGGCTTCCGCCTCTTTGTCGACGTTAGTCACAAAGTCGTTGGTGCCTTTTTGAGTGGCTTCAACTTTTGATAAATCTTCACAGGCGCGCAAAATCACCTTACCTGCGTTTCGCGCAGCGCGAATCGCAATGTTTAACATTGGATGCATAGCATTACCTTTGGGTTGTAAAAGAACAATATTTTGAGCCGGCGTATTCTAACGGTTTTACTGCCAAAGTAAATAAAGTTCGCAAAAATAATTGGTGGTTTTTTGAGCTGGGTAGCAATTTGCTATTAAAGATGGACGAAATTTCAACTCGTAGCGCCCAGGCTTATGGTAAACTAGCGCGCAAATTGGTTATTGATAGAACAAGCACTTTACTATGGCGTTAGAGAATATTCGCATTGTATTAGTTAACACCTCACACTCGGGTAATATCGGCTCCGCTGCGCGAGCCATGAAAACCATGGGCTTTAGCAGCCTGTACCTGGTCGACCCGGCGTGTGAAATCGACAGTCATGCCAGTGCCTTGGCGGCCGGAGCCACGGATATTCTTGGCAGTGCAACCCAGGTTGCAACCCTGGAAGAAGCGCTGGAAGGTTGTAGTCTGGCCATTGGCACCAGTGCGCGCTCACGTACCCTAAGCTGGCCCATGGTTGACCCTCGTGGCTGTGGCGAAAAGCTGGTTAGTGAGTCTGCGCAAGGCCCAGTTGCCTTGGTATTTGGCCGTGAAAACAGCGGCCTGAGTAATGATGAGCTACAACTGTGTAATTTCCATGTCTGTATTCCCGCCAACCCAGAGTACAGTTCGTTGAACCTAGCCATGGCGGTGCAAACCCTGTGCTATGAAACCCGCATGCAGTTCCTAGACGGCCAGGACAAGGTGGTTGAAGAAGACGAAGCCGAATACCCGGCAACGAACAGATGCAGCGTTTTTATGAGCATCTGGAAAAAACCTTTGGCGACACCGGCTTTATCATTAAGCAGCATCCGGGGCAGGTTATGACCAAGCTAAAACGTCTGTTCAACAGAGCCCGTCCAGAGCAACAAGAGTTGAACATTCTGCGCGGCATGTTGACCTCGGTCGACAAACAAATGAAGGGCCCTAAATAAAGGGCTCAAGCCATCACTTTCAAGGCGCATAAATACTTGACTAAATCACTCAGGTATTTACAATGTGAATGAATACCCGAGTATTTCACTCAAGTACTAGTAAATACTTGACTCTAATACTCAGGTAATTAAAATTCACACTCTTGATGAGTATGGGGGCGTTATGAAGTTAACATCTAAAGGCAGATATGCGGTTACCGCAATGCTCGATGTTGCGCTACACACAGATGTTGGGCCCGTTCCCCTTGCCGACATTTCCGAGCGGCAAGAAATCTCGTTGTCTTATCTTGAGCAATTATTCGCACGCCTGCGTAAGCAAGGCTTAGTGACCTCGGTACGGGGTCCTGGCGGCGGCTATTTGCTTGGCAAAGAGGCCAGTGCCATTTCCGTGGGTGATGTGATTAGCGCCGTAAATGAGTCGGTGGATGCCACTCGTTGTCATGGCGCAGAAGGCGGCTGCCAAAGTGGTATGCGTTGCCTTACCCACACCCTGTGGTCTGAGTTAAGTCAGCGCATTGAAGAGTTTTTACATGGCATCACGTTAGCCGAGTTGGTCAATAAGTCCGACATTAAAGAAGTGGCCCAGCGCCAGGACAAAAACCTAAGTGATGCCCTAAGCCAGTTAGAGAATATAGAAGTCAGCTGTCAATTGTGAGCAACCTCAGGGTTGCCGTGAGCGGAGAAAGTATGAAGTTACCAATTTATTTAGATTATGCAGCAACAACGCCGGTGGATCCGCGCGTTGCCGAAGAAATGATGCAATGCCTGACAATGGAAGGTAATTTTGGTAACCCTGCATCGCGTTCGCACCGCTTTGGCTGGCAGGCCGAAGAAGCTATCGATCAAGCTCGTCACGACATCGCTGAGCTGATCAATGCCGATGCGCGTGAGATCGTATTCACTTCGGGTGCCACAGAGTCAAATAACTTGGCCATCAAAGGCGCCGCTAACTTCTACAAGAAGAAAGGCCAGCACATTATTACCGTGCGCACTGAGCACAAAGCGGTTATCGACACCTGTCGTGAGCTTGAGCGTCAGGGTTTTGAAGTGACCTATATGGATGTTGAAGCAAACGGCCTGCTTGATCTGAAAAAGCTTGAAGCCGCCATGCGCGACGACACCATCCTAGTAAGCGTAATGCACGTTAACAACGAGCTAGGTGTTATTCAAGACATCGCCACTATCGGTGAGATGTGCCGTGAGCGTAAGATCATGTTCCACGTTGACGCCGCACAAAGCGCCGGCAAGGTGAAGATCGACCTACAAGAGCTGAAAGTTGATTTCATGTCTTTCTCTGGCCACAAGGTCTATGGTCCTAAAGGTATCGGTGCCCTTTATGTGCGTCGTAAGCCACGTGCTCGCCTAGAAGCACAAATGCACGGTGGCGGTCACGAGCGTGGGATGCGCTCGGGTACATTGGCCACTCACCAGATCGTAGGCATGGGTGCGGCGTTCCGCATCGCTAAACAAGATTTCGATAAAGACCACGCTCATATCAGTGCCTTACGCACCCGTTTGATCGACGGCATTATGAACGATATGGACGAAGTATACTTCAACGGTGCCCCTGAGCACTCGGTGCCAGGCATAGTTAATATCAGCTTCAACTTTGTTGAAGGTGAGTCGTTACTGATGGCAGTAAAAGACATTGCGGTTTCTTCGGGTTCTGCCTGTACGTCGGCAAGCCTTGAGCCTTCATACGTATTGCGCGCACTAGGTCGTAACGACGAGCTAGCACACAGCTCAATTCGTTTCAGCATTGGTCGTTTTACCACCGAAGAAGAAATCGACTACACCGTTAAACTTATTAAAGAGTCTATTAGCCGACTTCGTGAGATGTCTCCACTTTGGGAGATGCATCAAGAAGGAATTGATTTAGAGTCGGTTGAGTGGGCACATCATTAAGCCTTGGTAGTAACAAGGTAGCGAGGTAAAAGTTATGGCATACAGTGATAAAGTAATCGATCACGTAGAGAATCCACGTAACGTTGGCTCTCTTGATAAAAATGATCCAAGCGTAGCGACGGGCATGGTTGGTGCCCCGGCGTGTGGTGACGTAATGAAGCTACAAATCAAGGTTTCTGAGCAAGGCGTTATCGAAGACGCAAAGTTTAAAACTTACGGTTGTGGTAGTGCCATTGCATCATCGTCATTGGTAACCGAATGGGTTAAGGGCAAGACTCTTGACGAAGCTGCGGAAATCAAAAACACCGACATCAGCGCCGAGCTGGAGTTGCCGCCGGTGAAAATCCACTGCTCAATCCTGGCAGAAGATGCGATCCAAGCAGCGATTAAAGATTACAAGAGTAAACACGACAAATAAGGCAGTAGTATGGCAATCACCTTAACAGATGCAGCGGCGGAGCGCGTTAAATCCTTCCTAGACAATCGTGGTAAAGGATTAGGTCTGCGTGTGGGTATTAAAACCACGGGCTGTTCGGGGCTTGCCTACGTTCTTGAGTTCGTAGATGAACTGAGCGAAGGTGATGAAACCTTCGAGCACAAGGGCGTAACGGTCGTTGTTGATGCCAAGAGCCTGGTATACATAGATGGCACCGAGCTGGACTTTACCAAAGAAGGTTTAAACGAAGGGTTTAAATTCAATAACCCGAACCAAAATGGTGAATGTGGTTGCGGCGAGAGCTTTACCGTATAACGGCACTTATTGGGCAAGGCGTTGCTCAGGATCAGGTATTGTATTCGCTTAAGCCCTACCTTATGTAGGGCTTTTCGTTATAAAGGTTTTTCATGCGTTATTTTGAATTGTTTTCGATCCCCGTAAATTATGACGTTGATCTCCAAGAGATCGGCGCGCGTTATTTAGAATTGCAACGGGCGGCGCATCCGGACCGACACAGCGGCGGCAGTGAGCGAGAAAAACTGCTGGCGGTGCAAAAAACGGCGGAAATTAATGACGCCCTGCAAACCCTTAAGCACCCGCTTAAGCGTGCCGAATATATGTTGGCCGAGTTAGGTCTGGAGCTTCGCGGCGAGCAGCAAACCCTGCAAGACCCTATGTTCTTGATGCAGCAAATGGAACTGCGTGAAGAGCTTGAAGAGGTCAAAACAAGTAGCGACCCAGATGCCGCCATTGCCAAGCTTGAGCAGCACATTAAAGAGTTAAACAGCGAATACAGCAATGAGCTGCAAAGTCTATTAGCCAGCCAAGAAGAAAATGACTGGCACAAAGCGGCGGATAACGTGCGAAAACTCAAGTTCGTTTATAAATTAAAAGACGAGCTAGAGCGCATTGAAGATGAATTATTTGATGACTAGCGACTTATCAGCATTGAGTAAAAAGGTTTTATAACACACATGGCATTACTGCAAATTGCTGAGCCGGGGCAAAGCACGGCACCTCATGAACACAAACTCGCGGTAGGTATCGACCTGGGTACCACCAACTCCTTGGTGGCCACGGTTCAAAGCGGTGAGGCGAAAACCCTGACCGATGAGCTGGGCAACGCCATGTTACCTTCTGTGGTGCGCTATTTAGAGCAAGGCCATGTGGTTGGTCAAGAAGCGGCAGTTCATGCCGCAGACGACCCGCACAACACCCTTATTTCCGTAAAGCGTTTCTTAGGTAAAACCCAGGCGGAAATTGAAGCCAGCTATGGTCAGTTGCCGTATGAATTCAACGATGAAAACGGCAGCCTGCACATTCATACCCGCCAAGGGGATATCAGCCCGGTTCAGGCATCGAGCGATATTTTGAACGCCCTGCGTGAGCGTGCCGAGCAAAGCTTCGGCGGCGATACCATCACAGGTGCGGTGATCACTGTGCCAGCCTATTTTGATGATGCCCAGCGTCACAGCACCAAGGATGCGGCGCAACTGGCTGGCATTAAGGTGCTGCGTCTTTTGAACGAGCCAACCGCAGCGGCGGTAGCCTATGGCTTGGACTCAGGTCAGGAAGGGGTGATAGCCGTGTACGACCTCGGCGGTGGTACCTTTGATATTTCCATCCTGCGCCTCAACAAAGGGGTGTTTGAGGTGTTGGCCACCGGTGGTGACTCAGCCCTCGGCGGTGATGATTTCGATGCCCTGCTGGTAGAGCATTTCAAGCAGCAAACCGGTGCTCATAACTTATCGGCCAATACTCTGCGTTTATTTATTAATAAGGCGAAAGCCTGTAAGGAAGCGCTCACAAACTACGCCAAGGTCAATGTCGGTCTAGAGTTCGATGGACAAACGCATACCGTGGAAGTGACCCGTGAGTTGTTCGCCGAATTGGCCATTCCTTTGGTGAAGAAAACCTTGCGCAGCTGTCGTCGTGCCCTCAAAGATGCCGGTATAAGTACGGATGAGGTGCTCGAAGTAGTGATGGTCGGTGGTTCGACCCGCATGCCTATCGTGCGTGAGCAGGTGGGTGAGTTCTTTGCCAAAGAGCCGTTAACCAGCATAGACCCGGATCGCGTTGTGGCCATTGGTGCCGCCATTCAGGCCGATATCCTGGTAGGCAACAAGCCGGAAGCGGATATGTTGCTTTTGGACGTATTGCCACTGTCGCTTGGTTTGGAAACCATGGGTGGCCTGGTCGAGAAGATTATTCCTCGCAACACCACCATCCCGGTGGCGCGCGCGCAGGAATTTACCACCTTTAAAGACGGACAAACGGCTATGGCACTGCATGTGCTGCAAGGCGAGCGTGAATTGGTTGACGATTGTCGTTCTTTGGCAAAATTCAGCCTTAAAGGTATTCCGCCTATGGCTGCCGGTGCGGCGCATATTCGCGTGACCTTTAATGTGGATGCCGACGGTCTGCTCAGCGTGACGGCGATGGAGAAATCCACCGGCGTACAGGCGGAAATTCAGGTGAAACCGTCGTTTGGCCTATCCGATGACCAGGTGGCCGAGATGCTTAAATCATCGATGAGCAACGCCAAAGAAGATATGCAGGCGCGTATGCTTAAAGAGCAGCAGGTTGAAGCCTTACGCGTACATGAAGCTTTGGAAGCGTCGCTTGCCACCGACAGCCACTTGCTTGATGAGCAGGAATTGGCAACGCTGCGCGATGCCATGGCACAGATGCAGGCGATCAGTGCCAGCACCACCGAGCCACAAGAAATTAAAGACGCCATCGAAAAGGTGGATGCGGCGAGTAGCGATTTTGCCGCCCGTCGTATGGATGCATCAATTAAAAAGGCCCTGACCGGCCAATCAGTAGATGAGGTATAAGCAATGCCACAAATTATCTTTTTACCCAATGAAGAGCTGTGTCCCGAAGGCGCGGCCATAGAAGCTAAGGCCGGTGAGACGGTATTGGATGTGGCGCTTAAAAATGGCATCAGCATTCCCCATGCCTGCGAAAAGTCCTGTGCCTGTACTACTTGCCACGTGGTAATTCGTGAGGGCTTTGACTCTTTGGAAGAAAGCGATGAGCTTGAAGATGACATGCTAGATAAGGCCTGGGGTCTTGAGCCTGAGTCACGTCTGGGTTGTCAGGCCAAGATTGCCGATGAGGATTTGGTGGTTGAGATCCCCAAATACAACCTCAATATAGTAAATGAAGAGCATTAAGCTTCCACACATGTAAATCAGAAAAAGCCGCTGTATCC
This sequence comes from Pseudoalteromonas sp. T1lg75, assembly GCF_002964705.1. Classification (GTDB taxonomy): domain Bacteria; phylum Pseudomonadota; class Gammaproteobacteria; order Enterobacterales; family Alteromonadaceae; genus Pseudoalteromonas. The sequence continues at coordinate 267,831 of NZ_PQCD01000015.1, forward strand.
TATATCCAGCGGCTTTTTTATTGGGAGAGTTTTATGAGTATGACCTTGTTATTTACCCAGTCCTTTATCGATGGCCAGTGGCGCCAGGGGGAAGGTGAGTTCACCGTCACCAACCCAGCCGACAACAGTGTTTTAACGAGCGTATCCCGTGTTACAGCGGCCCAGGTAGAGCTGGCCCTTAGTGCCGCCGAGCAGGCCTTTATCCGCCTTAAAAACAGCACTTGTGAGCATCGCGCCCAGGTGCTTGAGCGTTGGTATGATTTAGTGATGGCCAACCAGCAGGCACTGGCCGAGCTCATGACCATGGAGCAGGGAAAGCCCCTAGCGGAAGCGCTTGGGGAGGTTAAATACGGGGCCGACTATATCAAATGGTACGCCGAGCAGGCCAGGCGCAGTTATGGTGAGCTTATCCCTGCCAGCAATGACAAGCATAGAATCTCGGTCATTAAGCAGGGCGTGGGCGTGGTGGCGGGCATTACTCCGTGGAATTTTCCTATTGCCATGATCACCCGCAAGGTGGCACCGGCTTATGCCGCCGGGTGCAGCTTTATTTTAAAACCCTCCGAGCATACGCCTTTGTCGGCCTTGGCCCTGGCGCACTTAGCCCATGAAGCCGGCTTTGAACCGGGCGCTTTTAATGTGCTGCTGAGCGATCGCGCCAAGGAAGTGGGAGAGCAACTCTGCGCCTCAGAGGTGGTACGCAAATTCACCTTCACCGGCTCCACCGCAGTGGGCAGGCAGTTACTGGCCCAGTGCGCTCCGACGATAAAACGCACCTCTATGGAGCTTGGCGGTAATGCGCCGCTCTTGGTGTTTGCCAGCGCCGATCTGGATAAGGCCGCCGATGGCATTATTGCCAGTAAGTTTCGCAATGCCGGGCAAACCTGTGTCTGCGTTAACCGGGTTTTGGTGGATGAGCGCGTCGCCGACGCATTGACCGCGAAGCTGGCGGAACGAGTTCAGGCATTAAGGGTAGGTGATGGTTTTAGCGCCGGAGTGGATATTGGTCCCTTGATTTACCCTGCCGCCAAAGACAAGGTGTTGAAACTGGTTGAAGAAGCCCTTGAACAGGGAGCCAAGCAGGTTAACCAGGCGGCTTCCTTGGATGGCAACTATGTGGCGCCGCTGTTGCTTAGCAATGTGAAGGCCGAGATGCGGATCAGTCAGGAAGAGATTTTTGGCCCTGTGCTCACCGTCGCCACCTTTAGCGATGAGGCCGAGGCGATCACTCAGGCTAACGCTGTGCCCTATGGCTTGGCCGCCTATTTTTACAGTCAGGACATAGGCCAAATTTATCGTGTCGGCGAGGCGCTGGAATATGGCATGGTAGGGATTAACGAAGGGCTTATTTCCAACCCGGTTGCACCCTTTGGCGGCGTAAAGCAGTCGGGCCTGGGGCGCGAAGGCGGCCATCAGGGACTGGACGAGTATCTGGAAGAAAAGTACCTCTGCTTAAATATAGGTTAGCGCCATTGTAGTGGGTATGCTAACTCAGATATTTGCAGTGCCTGGGCGCTAGTCGTTACACTCTCACTTTTGCAGTAATGGAATAAGTGCGTGTGAATCCTCATATTAGTTTAGTCGTGCTGGCGGGCGGGTTAGGCAGTCGTTTTGGCGGCGCCAAGCAAATTGCGCCCCTGCCCGGCGTTAATCGCACCATAATGGAGCTGAGCATTGAAGATGCTTATAACGCGGGTATTCGCCATCTGGTGCTGGTGATTAACGCTGCCGTGCGCGCTTATATCGAGCAAGAGATATTGCCTAAGCTTCCCGAGGATCTGGAAGTCACCCTGGTTGAGCAGCGTCTTGAGGATGTCCCCGCCGAGTACGCACAGAGTGCAGCACAGCTTGCAGCCGAGCGGCAAAAGCCCTGGGGTACCGGCCATGCACTGCTATGCGCAAAAGAGGCGGTTGTCGATAAGGCCATAGTGATCACCGCCGATGATTATTACGGCAGCCAAGCCTATAAACAGCTGGTGCAACACTTTAAGCACAGTGACAACTGGGCCTGTGTGGCCTATCCGCTGCAACAAACCTTGTCGGAGCAGGGCGGTGTGAATCGCGGTATTTGTGCCCTTAACGAACACCAGCAGCTCGTGCGTGTGGATGAAGTGCTCAATATCCAATACCAGGACGATGGCTCTTTGCTTGGCTTCGACGATAAGGGGCAGGCGAGGACCTTGGCCTTGGATGCCCTTGCGTCCATGACCTGCTGGGGGATAGATAAGCGACTCTTTACGATTTTGGCAGAAAACTTTGCTCACTTCCTTGGTCACCATGACAAGGGATGCGCAAAGGAGTATTATCTTCCCGATCAAATCCAATATGGCATTGACCGGCACCTGACTGTGGTTGACGTATACACCGCTCAGCAGGCTTGGATGGGAATGACCTATAAAGATGAATTGCCCCTATTGGCACGGAATATCGCCGCGCTCAAGGGATTAAGCCATAAGTAACGGGGCTGCCAAAAATACACCTATGAATACAGATTATTATGCGCAGCTGTTAGCGCAGCAATACGGCTTTGCGCCGCCAGTGAGCTTAAAGGCCATAGGCAATGGCCATATTAATACCACCATGTTGTTAGGGCATCGCGACGGCAGTGTCGTGGTGCAAAAGCTCAATACCCAAGTGTTTCCGGCGCCGGAGCAGCTAGTCGCCAATGCCTGTAAAATTGAGCAGCACCTGATGCAAAAGCAGCAAGCAAGCCAGTATGATCTTGAGGTGATCAAGCATGTCCCTACTCGAGATGGCGCGTTTTTGGTAAGCCTTGAGGGCGAGCATTGGCGCGCCTTGGAATTTATCGGCAACAGCCGCAGTGAAGAGGTGGTGCAGTCGCCCTTGCAGGCTCAGGTTGCAGCCAGTGCCTTTGGCCGCTTTGCCGCCGCGCTGCAAGATTTCGATGCCGAGTCCTTGTATCCTGTGATCAAAGACTTTCATAATTTGGCCATGCGCATGGACATGCTGGAGCAGGCAGTGCAAGATGACAAACTCGGCCGCGTAAAGGATGTTCTGCAGCAGCTGGATTTTTGTCGCGAGCAAGCCTTTCTGATCGATGAAGTGGCGGCGGTTACCGCGCAAATACCTCTGCGTCCGTGTCATAACGACACCAAGATCAACAATATGCTGTTTTGCAATGACCAGGGTACGTCAGAGCCAAGGGCTGCGCCCGCGGCTGCACCCGCGGCTGCACCCGCGGCCAAGGCGGTGATCGATCTGGACACCTGCATGCCCGGTTATTGGTTATTCGATTTTGGCGACATGGTGCGCACCTTCTGCTCACCGGAAGAAGAAGACAGTATTAACCTGGCGAATGTGCGGGTGCGTGAAGAAATCTTTGCCGCCCTGGTCAAGGGCTATATTGAGCCTTTAAAGGCGCACATTACCGCCGAGGAAAAGGCCAGCTTTTGGCTTGGCGCCAGGGTAATGCCCTTTATGATCGGGGTGCGTTTTCTTACCGACTATATCGACGGTGACCATTATTTCAGCATTAAGCATGGCCGCCATAATCTCGACAGAGCCAATAATCAGTTTGCCCTGTATCGCAGCGTACTGGCGCAACAAGAAAGGCTTAAGAGCCTGATCAATAATGCTTAAACTACAGACCCAGCAAATAGCTGGGTTTTTTATCGCTTTCATTTGCCATTAATCTCGTTCCTTTTGCCTGCCTTGGTGCTTTACGCTAGCGTGCTATAAAGCCTGGAAAGGCATGACTGAGGAACAAGCAATGAAACAATTCAACAGACGCGATTTTTTAAAGGCGGCGGGCGCGGTGGCCGGTGCCGCCGCCACAGCGTCGATGGCGGGCTGCGCCGGTACCAGCGCTGGCGCTGCGGCTGCGCCAAAGGCTCAGGGCCAGTCGGTGATCGGGTTAATCGCCCCAAAAATGGATGTGGTGCGGGTTGGCTTTATCGGTGTGGGTCAGCGTGGCTATGGTCATGTAAAACGCATGAGCTACATTGAGGGCGCCGAGATCAAGGCCATTTGTGATACCCACCAAGAGGTATTGGATCGCGCCATCGACTTCCTGGTTAAAGAAGGCAAGGAAAAACCCACCGCCTATGGTGACAGCGAGCTGGCCTATAAAGACATGTTGGCCCGCGATGATATAGACATAGTGATTATTTCCACGCCCTGGCGTTGGCACGCACCCATGGCCATCGACACCATGAACAGTGGCAAGCACGCCTTTGTCGAGGTGCCACTGGCGCTGACGGTTGAAGAAATGTGGGACATAGTCGACACCGCCGAGCGCACCCAGAAAAACTGCATGATGATGGAAAACGTCAACTACGGCCGTGATGAGTTGATGGTGCTAAACATGGTGCGTCAGGGGCTCTTCGGCGAGTTACTTCACGGCGAGGCGGCCTATATTCACGAGCTGCGCTGGCAGATGAAAGAAATCGAGCACAAGACCGGCTCTTGGCGTACCGCCTGGCATACTCGTCGCGACGGCAACCTTTACCCCACGCACGGTTTGGGCCCGGTTTCGCAATACATGAATATTAACCGCGGCGATCGCTTTGATTACCTCACCTCCATGAGCTCACCTGCCCTGGGCCGCGCCGCCTACGCCCAGCGTGAATTCCCGGCGGAGCACGAGCGTAATCAACTGAAATATATTGCCGGCGACATGAATACCACCCTGATCAAAACCGTTAACGGGCGCAGTATCATGGTGCAACACGATACCACCACGCCGCGCCCCTATAGTCGTCATAACCTGATCCAGGGCACCAATGGTGTCTTTGCCGGTTTCCCTAACCGCATTGCCTTGGAGCATGGCGGCAACAAGAGCTTCCACGAATGGGAATACGATATGCAGCCCTGGTACGATAAATACGATCACCCCCTGTGGCAGAAAATGGGTGCTGAAGCCGAGCGCAATGGTGGCCACGGTGGCATGGATTTCTTGATGTTCTGGCGCATGATCTATTGTTTACGTAATGGTGAGCCTTTGGATCAAGATGTGTATGACGGCGCCGCCTGGTCGGTGATTTCGCCACTGTCGGCGCAATCGGTGGCCAATCGCAGTGAGTCCATCACGATTCCAGACTTTACCCGCGGCGCCTGGCGCAGTGCCACACCCCTAGGCATAGTGGGTGCCTAAATAAGGAATAACGAATAAAAGCGTGAGCGCAACGGTGGCGGTCACGCTTTTTTTATGCGCGATCGCCGATGGTCGGCACAGAGCACTTAGCCATTAAGTGTCCGGCCTTGGACACAGGAGTGTCCGTTCGCGGACGCTAATTTTGCGGTAAAAATAGAGGGGTAAAAACAAGTCATTGAATGTAAAGGGTATTTTATTTTGGCACGGTCGTTGATAGTAACTAAGGGACATTTACTTACTAGATTAACCCAAGGATACCATTATGAAATACTTACATGCAGTCATCGTTTCCAGCCTACTGTTGATGAGTTCATTGACCCATGCCAATACCCTGATGCAGGAAGTGGAGCTGGCCATTAAGCAGGCCACACAAGAAGCACTGGCTCAATTAGTGGCGGCGCAGAAAAAGGCCATTCAAGAGTCTATGACCGAGCTCTTGTTACAACCAACGAAGGCGGTGCCTAACGACAAGCCAGTTCCTGTAAAGCCTGTTCAGGAGTAACAGATGGTGTTTATCTGGGCTCGTCGCCTCGTGTTAGTAACACATATTTATCGGCGAGCTCAGCGAGTGTTTCCTTATGCTCGGGATCCGGCTTAATACAGTCGATAGGGCATACACTCACACAGGTGGGGTTATCGTAATGGCCGACGCATTCGGTGCATTTACTCGGCGCTATCTGATAAATTTCCGCCCCCATATAAATGGCGCCATTCGGACACTCGGGTTCGCACATATCGCAGTTAATGCATTTGTCATTGATTAATAAAGCCATACGTCCCCCTAAAAATAGGGTCGCGATAGTACACAAAATTCCCTTGTGACTCACTAGCAAAGGTGAGGTTATTTCGCCTTAGTTTGATCTAGAACAAAGAATGGCTGGCATCAAGGTCACGTGACTGTGCTTAGTGTTGCACCAAACTGGTGCTAAACAGCAAGCTGGAGTTAATAACCTGCTGTTTTATAATGTACTTATATTCTGGCCCGGGGTATGCAAAGAGGCTAGGTACGGTAACACAAGGAGCGCAAAGATGGATACAGCGGCATTTTTATCCCGTCATGAACTGCCACCTCAGTATGCAGCACAAATAACTCACTACTTTACGCCCTTAGCGCAGCAAATAATGACAGTTAAAAAGCCGGGGCTGCCGCTGGTTGTGACTATCAACGGCGCCCAAGGCTCGGGTAAAAGCACACTGGCCGATTATTTGGCCTGCTACCTGCGCGAGGAGGGCAGACTTAATGCCTGTGCCAGCTCCTTGGACGACTTTTATTATTCCCAGGCTCAGCGCAATGAGCTGGCGCAGCAGGTGCATCCCTTATTGGCGACCCGGGGTGTGCCCGGGACACATGATATCGCCCGTTTGCATAAGCTGGTGGAGGGGGTCCATGAGGGGCTAGCTCCATTGAGCGTGCCGCGCTTCGATAAGGCGATGGACGAGCCCTGTGCCAGCGCTGAATGGCAGCACTTCTCTCGGCCCATTGAGGTGCTTATTGTTGAGGGCTGGTGTGTGGGCACGCCACCGCAAAGTGAAGAGGCCTTGCGCGTTCCCATCAATGAGCTTGAACAACAACAGGATGTGGATGGGCGCTGGCGGCGCTATGTAAATACCTGCCTGGAGCAGCATTATCAGCCGCTTTTTGCCAGTGCCGATATCAGTATTATGCTGAAGGCGCCAAGCTTCGATGCGGTGCTGGCCTGGCGCTGGCAGCAGGAGCAAAAACTAATTGCCCGCGTGGGTCATACCGCTCACACCATGAGTAAGGCGCAAGTCGCCGACTTTATCGGTTACTTTGAACGCCTGACTCGTCATGCCCTGAGCCAGTTACCGCACCGTACTCAGGTGGTGCTGGAACTGGACTTAGAGCGCCATATTACCGCCTATCATAATGCCCTCTAGCCTCAAGCGGGGAAGGGGTTGCGGGTGTCTTGGCCCGGCATTAAGTTGCGCAGCAGAATGGCTTTGTCTAACTCAACGTCTTGGGGCAGAGGAATACGAACTATATGGCCCGAGCCCTTGGCATCATCGATGCGCTCGCCCTTTTTATTCTCCATATGCTCCAAATTGAAGTTGATATTGCCCTGTGGCGTCATCAGCTCCAGCGAGTGGCCGGTACAGAATTTGTTTTTCACATCAATTTCCACCAGGCCATTGTTGGTGCGCCCTAACACCTCACCAACAAACTGCTGCGAGTCGGATACCGAATGACCATAGTCATAGTTTTGATAATCCTGATGTGCATGACGCTTTAAGAAGCCTTCGGTATAGCCACGGTGTGCCAAGTGCTCGAGCGTTTTCATCAGCGTTGGGTCGAACGGTTTGCCGGCCACCGCATCGTCGATGGCGCGACGGTACACCTGAGCAGTGCGCGCCACATAATAGAAGGACTTGGTACGGCCCTCGATTTTTAAACTGTGCACGCCCATACGCGTCAGCGCATCCACATATTGCACCGCGCGCAGGTCTTTCGAGTTCATGATGTAGGTACCGTGCTCGTCTTCAAACGCCGGCATGTATTCCCCCGGTCGGCCTTGCTCTTCGAGCATAAAGACTTCTTTGGTCGGCTCACCCAAACCCAGGGTTGGGTTAATTTTATGCACCACATCACCGGTTTCGGTTTCTTCGCCGGGTTTTACATCGTAGCTCCAGCGACAGGCATTGGTGCAGGTGCCCTGGTTCGGGTCGCGCTTGTTGATATAACCGCTGAGCAGGCAGCGTCCAGAATAGGCCATACACAGGGCGCCGTGCACAAACACTTCCAGTTCAGTATTCGGGCAAAGCTCGCGGATTTCACCAATTTCTTCCAGTGACAATTCCCGGGATAAAATAACCCGCTCTATGCCTTGCTTAGCCCAGAACAGCACGCTGGCATAGTTCACCGCATTGGCCTGCACGCTCAAATGAATGGGCATATCCGGCCATTTTTCTTTTACCAGCATGATCAGACCCGGATCGGACATGATCAGCGCATCCGGTTTCATGGCGATAACCGGCTCGATATCACGCAAATAGGTTTTTACCTTGGCATTATGCGGAGCGATGTTAGACACCACGTAAAGCTTTTTATTTTGCGCATGGGCTTCGTTGATACCCAGCTCTAAGTTGGCGAGATTAAATTCGTTGTTGCGCACCCGTAAACTGTATCTGGGTTGTCCGGCATAAACCGCATCGGCGCCATAGGCAAAGGCGTAGCGCATGTTTTTTAAGCTGCCCGCCGGGCTAAGTAATTCAGGAGTAAAGATAGACATGGTTAATTCCTTGGCTGAGTCCGAGTCAACTGAGGTAAAAAATAGCGGCGGATTCTAGCGCGTGTGCCCGCTAGGGATTTTGATTTGGATCAGGGTTTGGGTGAGCTGGTGGAGCTGCATCCGGTCTATGGCCCGGGTTCCGTGAGGCCCATTAGTCAAAGCGTCACAAAAATTTGTTAGTCTTGCCTGGGTCACAATGTAGTAGGATTTTCATGCTAAAGCGCGTATAATTCGCGCCCGGTAAAGTTTAACACTTAAATTTAACGTTATTTGGAGCAACACATGGCTTTAGAGCGCACTTTCTCTATCGTTAAGCCTGATGCGGTAGCTAAAAACCACATCGGTGCAATCTACAACCGTTTCGAGTCTGCTGGTCTTAAGATCGTAGCATCTAAAATGGTTCACCTTTCACAAGAGCAAGCTGAAGGCTTCTACGCTGAGCACAAAGAGCGTCCTTTCTTTGGTGCCCTTGTTTCTTTCATGACTTCTGGCCCAGTAATGGTTCAGGTTCTTGAAGGTGAAGATGCAGTACGTAAAAACCGCGAAATCATGGGTGCTACTAACCCAGCTGAAGCGGCTGCTGGTACTCTACGTGCTGACTATGCTGACAGCATCGACGAGAACGCGGTACACGGTTCAGACGCTCCTGAGTCTGCTGCTCGCGAAATCGCTTACTTCTTCGCTGAAGAAGAAATCTGCCCACGTACTCGTTAATTTCGAGTTGTAAGCAGAACCAGGGAAGGGCCTTCAGGCCCTTTTCTTGTCTCATGCAATTCCTTAGTTTATTTGCTCTGCGCTGAGTGAACTAAGAAATTGCTATAATGGTTAAATTGTGTACAATTGCCGCCTTCGTTTTATCCGTCACCTGATAGAGGTTTATTCATGGCCACGACTGAGAAAAAAATCAATTTACTCGATTTTAATCGCCAAGGTATGCGCGACTATTTTGCATCCATTGGTGAAAAGCCGTTTCGTGCCGATCAGGTTATGAAGTGGATCTATCACTTTGGTGTCGATAACTTCGAAGAAATGAGCAACCTTAACAAGAAACTAAAGGCTCGCCTGCAAGCCGAATGTGAAATTCGTGCGCCGGAGATCTCGGTAAAGCAACCTTCTAGCGACGGTACCATCAAGTATGCACTTATCCTTGATGGTGGTCAGGAAGTTGAAACCGTGTGGATCCCGGAAAAAGACCGCGCCACCTTGTGTGTGTCTTCTCAGGTAGGCTGTGCCCTTGAATGTACCTTCTGCTCGACGGCGCAGCAGGGCTTTAACCGTAACCTTAAGGTGTCGGAAATCATCGGTCAGGTGTGGCGTGTGGCCAAAGATATCGGCCTGCATGGCGATAGCACCCGCCGTCCTATTACCAACGTGGTAATGATGGGCATGGGTGAGCCATTGCTTAACCTTAAAAATGTCGTGCCTGCGATGGAACTGATGATGGACGATTGGGCCTTTGGCCTGTCGAAGCGTCGCGTTACTTTGAGTACCTCAGGCGTGGTGCCGGCCCTTGATTTGCTTAAAGAACAAATTGATGTGGCGTTGGCTATTTCATTGCATGCACCTAATAACCCCTTGCGTGATGTGCTGGTACCTATTAACAAGAAGTACCCGATCGAAGAGTTCCTGGCTGCGTGTCGTCGTTATATTGATGGCTCAAAGGCGAATAAGGAAGTGACGGTAGAATACGTGATGCTGCAGGAAGTAAACGATAGCACGGATCATGCCCATGAGTTGGTGCAAACCCTAAAAGGTACGCCCTCTAAGGTTAACCTGATCCCATTCAACCCTTTCCCGGGTAACGAATATGGCCGTTCAAGTAACTCACGCATCGATCGTTTCTCCAAGGTACTGCAAGCCGCCGGCATCACCACCATTGTTCGACGTACGCGTGGCGATGATATTGATGCCGCCTGTGGCCAGCTGGTGGGGGACGTGGTCGATAGGACCAAGCGACTCGCCAAGCGCCAAGAGCGAGAAAAGAACGCAATCGCGGTAAATGTCTCTCAGTAACATAAAAATAAGCCCTTTTTTCAAATAATTGATGAAACAAAAGGGCTTTTCAGTAATGATAGGTGTAATAACGGAATAAACGAGGCTAAGCCATGCGCAAGCTGTTAGTGACCAGTATAAGCTTACTCGCCCTTGGTGGGTGTGTAACCGAAAGCACGTATGTGGGCAGTGACAAGCCCGTTGTTGAAAAGAAAATCAATAACGTAGAAGCCGCCCGCACCCGAATCTCCCTTGCCTTAAATTACCTTTCTCAAGGCGAGAGCACGCAAGCAAAATATAACCTAGAACGCGCTGCTAAATTCGCCCCGGAACTACCTGAGGTGCATTATTCAATTGCGTATTACTACCAGCAGGTTGGTGAGAAGCAACGGGCCAAAGACGCTTATGAAAAGGCGCTCAGTCTAGAGCCGAACGATCCTAACACCCTAAACAACTACGGGGTGTTTTTATGTGATATCGGTGAGTATGATCTAGCGGTCGATAAGTTTATGGCTGCCATTGAGATTCCCAGTTATCTGCGCGTTGCCCAAAGTTATGAAAACCTGGCGCTGTGTGCCTTGGAGTTTGATAAGTTCGATGCCGCAGAGACCTTCTTAGAAGACTCCCTGCAACACAGTTCATTACGCCCATCAAGCCTAATCAACCTGGCTGCTGTAAAGTATGCTAAAAGTGACTTTTATAATGCTCAGCAGGTGTTAAATCGTTATGAGCGCACTGGCCGGGTATCTTCCCGCTCCTTGCTGCTGGGTTATTTGATCCAGGAACGCATGGGCCATATTGAAGATGCCCGCAAGTTGGCAGAGACCATTACCGTCACTTACCCCTCGTCGTTAGAAGCGCGTATTATTCGCGAGCAACGCTATAGTGCCAGTGAATTTGAACAATTACGTGAAAAGTATCGCCGCATTAAGCTCAATGAGTTGCAAGAGAGTATGGACGGCAATGTTATTGTTGCCAAACCTAAGATTAAGGTAGTGAAGAAAAAGGCGAGCACTAAGTCAGACGCCAGTGCCGTCGTCTTGGCTACGGCCGCGCCGGCGACTGAATTTGTCGAAACCTCGGTTGTTAAGGCAGCTGCTAAGGCTGCCGATGCGGTAGAGGTTACTACAGAAGGCAAGCCTGATTCTGAACCGCAAGCCCAGCCAGAACAAAAGCAAGATTCGGCTGAGCCTTCAGTCGAGCTATCAGCTGAGCTATCAGCCGAGCCAAGCGGTGCAGACAAACCAGCAGAACAACCAGATGCGAGCGTCGAGGTGGCGACAGAGCCGACTGCTGACCCTGTAAATGAGGCAACGACCGAGCTTGTCGGCGAGCCTGCGAAGGAGTCATCAGTTGCGTCTCCAGAAGAGTTTTCAGCACAGCCAGTGGCACAGCCCTTGGCACAGCCAGCATTAGAAAATCAGCTTGTAGAGCAAGTCGATAACGTTGAAACTAAGGCCGAAAAAATAGCCGAAGCGGCCAATGAGGCAGTAACGGAACAGTCAGTTACGCCTGCAACGTCAGCTGCTGACGAGCCAAAGGATACGCCTGAAGAAAAAGCAAAGGCAGAGTCTACCGAGAGCGCGAATGTGAGCGAAGGTGAGGGTGTTAGCACGGTAGCTGAGCAAAAGAATGAATTGCAATCAGAGTTGGCCCGTGAATTTGCATCAATGCAGTTGGCCACGGATGTTGCAACAGAAGACCAGCCGGTTGTCGAGGACATTGCCGAGGACGTTGCCGAGGACGTTGCCGAGGACGCTTCTGAGCAGCTTGCTGCTAATGCAGAGCAGTTAGAAGAGACTACCAACCCCAATGAGTTGGATGAAGATCTGAGCCGCACAGCCGAGGTGGTGGCGTCAAACACCAAGGTGATTGAGCAAATGGCCATTGCCGAGACCGCAGGTAAAAAAGAAATCCCTTATCACGTGATGCAAAAGGGTGAAAACCTGTTTAATGTTTCGACACGCTACAATATTCGCCTAAGCACATTGCGTAAGTGGAACAACCTCGCAAGTGCCGACCACGTGCAAATTGGCCGTAAGATTTACTTACAGCGCCCGTACAATTATCATACCGTTGCTGAGGGCGATACCTTGTTTGAAATTTCCAAGAAATACAATGTCCTTATGCAAAAACTTATGGAGTGGAACCAGATTGAGGAAGACAGCAAGCTGGTTCCTGGCGATAAAATTTATATAGCAGATCCTAAGAACTATCGATTATGAGTGACACTGGTGAAGTAGCACAGCAGGCTGAAGAGGAATCAGCGTCTATTGCCATAGGCAAGAAGTTAGCCGGTGCTAGGGAACAACAGGAGTTAAGTCAGCAAGAGTTGGCTCGCAAGCTTAACCTGACGGTGCGTAAGCTTGATGACTTGGAGCATGGGCGTTTTGAACAGCTGGGAGCCGTTATCTTCGTGCGTGGCTATATCAAGGCTTACTGTAAAATAGTGGCTTTGGACCCGGCTCCCTTGTTATCCGCTTTTGAGCCTGAACCTCAGGCACAAGAGCAAGCCAGCATGCAGAGCTTTTCGCGACGCACTGAAAAAGAAGCCCATGATAATCGCCTGATGCTTTTTAGTTATGCCATCCTCGCTATTATTCTAGGCTCATCCCTGTTCTGGTGGTGGCAAGACAGCGACGAACCGGTTGTGGAAACCACACCGCTGGCTGCGGATATAGTGGCGGCGCCAGCACAAGAAACAGAGCAACCTAGTCTTGTTGAAGATAACTCCGAAGCTGTGTCAGAGAAGGAGTCTGAGCAATCTCAACAGGAAAACCCGCAACAAAGCGCCTCCGAGCCGTCAGAGACTGCCGATACACCCAGGCCAAACCAGGACGTGGTGCCAGTCGATAATGACGACACTGCCCAATCAACCTCCCCAGCTGAGGAGCCCCTGGCTAAAGCGCCGCTGGCTGAAGCACCCCTGGCCGCCGGTGAGCAAAGAGTGGTGATGCGTTTTAGCGGCGAATGCTGGGTCGAAGTGCATGATGCCAAGGGTCAGCGTTTGGCCTATGACATTAAACAAGCGGGGCAAGAGTTAGAGTTAGTGGGTTTGGCCCCCTTTGCGGTAACCCTGGGAAAGCATGATGTGGTAAGCATTAGTGTTAATGGGCAAGCCGTGGATATTTCGCAATTTCCAAAAAACCGTTTAGCTAAATTTTCATTACCGTTAACAGAGTAAGTAGTATGTTTTCAGAGTCACCAATCAAGCGCCGCAAGTCTACGCGTATTTATGTTGGCGATGTGCCGATTGGCGATGGTGCCCCCATTGCCGTGCAATCCATGACCAATACCGACACCATGGATGTAGATGCCACGGTGAAGCAAATTCAGGATATCGCCCAGGCCGGTGCCGATATCGTGCGCGTTTCGGTGCCAACCATGGCGGCCGCTGAAGCATTTAAAAGCATCAAAGAACAGGTCGACATTCCCCTGGTCACAGATATCCATTTTGACTATCGCATCGCCTTAAAAGTCGCGGAATATGGCGCCGATTGCTTGCGCATTAACCCGGGCAACATAGGCAGTGAAGACAGAATTCGTGCCGTAGTCGATGCCGCAGGCGCCCGTAATATTCCTATTCGCATCGGTGTTAATGGCGGCTCATTAGAGCGTGACCTGCAGGAAAAGTATGGCGAACCGACTCCCGAGGCCTTACTGGAGTCAGCCATGCGTCATGTGGAAATTCTCCAGCGTCTTAACTTTGACCAGTTTAAGGTGTCGGTTAAGGCCTCCGATGTATTCCTTGCGGTGGGCGCTTATCGTCTGCTGGCTAAAGAAATCGATCAACCTCTGCACCTGGGCATCACCGAGGCCGGCGGTTTCCGCTCCGGTTCGGTTAAATCCGCGGTGGGCTTGGGTATGTTGCTGGCCGAGGGCATTGGCGATACGCTGCGCGTGTCGCTTGCCGCCGATCCGGTGCAAGAGATCAAGGTGGGTTTCGATATCCTAAAATCCCTGCGTATTCGTTCGCGCGGAATTAACTTTATCGCCTGTCCGAGCTGCTCACGCCAGGAGTTTGATGTGGTCAGCACCATGAATGAGCTGGAAGAGCGTTTAGAAGACGTGATCACGCCGATGACGGTGTCGGTGATCGGTTGTGTCGTGAATGGCCCGGGTGAAGCCCTGGTCAGTGATATCGGTTTGGCCGGTGCTAACCGTCGCTCAGGCTTGTATATCAATGGTGAGCGTCAAAAGACCCGTGTTGATAATGATAAAATTGTTGACCAGCTGGAGCAGCATGTACGCGACTACCTTGCCAAGCAAGAGCAACAGCAGCCAATCGACATCAAATTAGTTGATTAAGGCCGGCGCCGGTACTTGGTGGTAGCGGCGCAAAAGGCTATAATAGCGCGCTTTATCGACGCTTTTTCACGGGCTCAGAGCAGCCTATAACAGAATTTTGGGATTATCAGTGGCAAAACAAATTCAAGCAGTTCGCGGCATGAACGACATCCTTCCGGGCGACACGCAAGTTTGGCAAAAAGTGGAAGACACTTTGCGTCAATGTGTGGCTTCATTTGGTTATCAAGAAATCCGTTTCCCCATTGTTGAGTCGACCGACCTGTTTAAGCGCTCTATTGGTGAAGTCACCGATATCGTTGAAAAAGAAATGTATACCTTTGAGGATCGCAACGGCGACAGCCTGACTTTGCGCCCAGAGGGGACGGCCGTGTGTGTGCGTGCCGGCAATGAAAACGGCCTGCTGTATAACCAGGAGCAGCGCTTGTGGTATATGGGTCCTATGTTCCGCCATGAGCGTCCGCAAAAGGGTCGTTATCGTCAGTTCCACCAGTTTGGTCTGGAAGTGTTCGGTATTGCCAGTGCCGATATCGATGCCGAAGTGATCATGCTGACGGCGCAGCTATGGCAGCAGTTTGGTATTAGCGAACATGTGCATCTTGAGCTGAACTCTTTGGGTTCAAATGAAGCGCGTGCCGCCTACCGTGATGCCCTGGTCGCCTACCTTGAGCAGCATGAAGACAAGTTGGACGAAGACTCCAAGCGTCGTATGCACTCAAACCCGCTACGCGTGTTGGACAGCAAAAACCCGGACGTACAAGCCATATTGGTTGATGCGCCTAAGCTATCCGAGCACCTGGATGAAGAATCACGTGCCCACTTTACTAATTTATGTGAACGTTTAGACGCCGCAGGTATCGAATACCAGGTTAACGAAAAGTTGGTTCGTGGCCTGGATTATTACAACCGTACCGTGTTTGAATGGGTCACCGAGAGCCTGGGCGCTCAGGGAACCGTATGTGCCGGTGGTCGTTATGACGGCCTGGTCGAGCAGTTAGGCGGTAAGGCCACCCCTGCGGTTGGTTTTGCCATGGGGATGGAGCGCTTGGTATTGCTCTTACAAGCCCTTGAATGTGTTGGCGACATACGCCGCAATGCCGATGTCTATGTGGCGGCCATGGGTGAGCAGGCCAGCATTCAGGCTCCTGTGATCGCCTCTAAACTGCGTGCCGACGTACCAGGCCTGCGTGTCTTGGTGCATGCCGGTGGCGGCAACTTTAAGAAACAATTAAAACGTGCTGATAAAAGCGGTGCCGAAGTGGCATTGATTTTAGGCGAAGATGAACTCAACCAGGGCGTGGTAACGGTAAAATACCTACGCGAAGAAAAACCACAGTTAACACTGACCTTGGATGAAATTACCCAGCTGTTGGCTGACATGATTTAGACCCGAGTCTAAGAGGTAATGATGGAAATTTATTCAACAGAAGAACAACAAGCAGAAGCGATTAAAGGCTTTTTTAAAGAACACGGCGTCTCAATCGCCCTTGGTATTGTTATTGGCCTCGGTGGCTTGTATGGCTGGAAAGCCTACAACCAGCACCAGATCAGCAGTGCAGAAGAAGCGTCGGATGCATTTAACCTGGTTGCCCAAAGCACCGAGGTTGAAAACGCCGATGTGATCGCGCAAAGCGAAGCCCTGATGAAGGACTATGAAGACTCAAGCTACGCCGTATTGGCCGCCTTTGTTGCCGCCAAAGAAGCGGTAGATGCCGAAAAGCTGGATGTGGCCGCCGAGAAGCTAATTTGGGCACAGCAACATGCACTGACGAAAGAGCTTAAAGCCATTGCCACCACGCGTTTAGCGCGCGTGCAATTGGCGCAGCAAAATTATGATGCAGCGCTAGCGACTTTAGGCACTGAATTACCGGCAAGCTATGAAGCCGCCGTTGCCGAATTAAAAGGTGATATTTACCTGGCTCAAGGCGACAAAGAGCAGGCTCGCATCGCTTATCAAAGCGCGGCGGACAAAGGTGGCTTAGAAAGCAACCCGCTATTGCAAGTTAAATTGGACGATTTGGCAGCACAAACGCCAGCTGCGTAGGGAGCGGGTACGATGAAAAAGGTTACTCTAGCAGGGATTGCCTTATGTATGGCGACCTTGGTGGGTTGTTCGTCTAACGACGAAGACGAGCTGGTATTACCGGAAATTAATAACCAGTTCGAAACCCAGGTATTGTGGCAAGAAACGGTAGGCGATGGCGTTGAACATTATTTTTCGCGCTTACAGCCGGCGTTTTATAAAGACCGTGTGTTTGTGGCCTCGCGCAATGGTGAGGTTGAGGCCTTATCCCTAGCCGATGGTGATACCCTGTGGCAGACCGATGTTCGTGATGACACCGGCTTTTGGCCGTGGAGCGGCGAAGAAAGTGCCAAGCTTTCCGGCGGCATTCTGCAGGCCTACGGCAAAATCTTTATCGGTTCCGAGCATGGCCAGGTGGTGGCGCTGGATCGTGAAACTGGTGAGCTGGTGTGGCGCAAGAGCGTCCCGGGTGAAGCCCTATCTCGACCTGCTGCTGGCGATGGCCTAATTTACGTCAATCTGGGTTCGGGTCAATTACTGGCACTGCACCCGGACACGGGTGAAGAGCGCTGGCGCTATGAGCAAGAAGTGCCGCCGCTAACGCTGCGTGGTTTAAGCTCGCCGACGGTTGCCAACGGTGGTGTGTTAGTCGGTGAAGAAACCGGTAAGCTGACCGTGTTGATTGCCGACAGTGGTTTCTCTGCCTGGCAGGCGGAAGTAGCGCAGCCAAAAGGCGCCTCAGAGTTTGAGCGTCTGGTCGATGTGGATACCGAGCCTAAGGTGAGTGGTGCCATGGTTTATACCCTGGCCTACAATGGTAACCTGGCGGCGGTGGATATCCGTTCCGGCAACGTCGTGTGGAAGCGTGAATATAGCAGCTATCGTGAATTTAGCATTGTTGGCGACACCATTTATGTGGTCGACAGCGACGGCGTTATCTATGCTTTGGATAAGAGTTCGGGTATCGAACGCTGGTCACAAGCGGCTTTACGCGGTTGGTATATTACCGGCCCGGCGGTATTGGGCAGCTACCTGGCGGTGGGTGACCAAGAAGGTAACCTGCATTGGATTGACCGCAATAGCGGTGAGTTGGTAGCGCGTCATGAGTTTGATGGCTCGGGCTTTTATGTTGAGCCTATCGTAGCCGATGATCGTCTGATTGTTATCACCCGCGACGGTGAAGTCAGCGCCATTAAAGCGCAGTAATTAGTTAATTAGGCTATGCCCTAAGATAGGCTTCGCCTTAAGCCATTTGGCTGCGGCGGAGCTTTTTTGTTATTTGAAGAGGTACATTATGCTTCCTGTGATCGCCTTAGTTGGGCGACCTAATGTCGGTAAATCGACATTGTTTAACCGCTTAACTCGCACCCGCGACGCACTTGTTGCGGACTTCCCTGGCCTGACTCGAGATCGTAAATATGGCCAGGCGAGTTATGATGGTTTTGACTTTATCGTTGTTGATACCGGCGGTATCGATGGCTCCGAAGAGGGTATCGAAACCGAAATGGCCGAGCAGTCTCTGCTGGCGATCGAAGAAGCGGATGTGGTGCTGTTCCTTGTTGATGCCCGTGCCGGTATGACGGTGGCCGATCAGGCCATTGCCCAGCACTTGCGTAAGCAAGAGAAAAAGGTGTTCCTGGTTGCCAATAAGACCGATGGCATCGACGCCGATTCCAACTGTGCCGAGTTTTATCAACTGGCCATGGGTGAGGTGTATCAGATCGCTGCCGCTCATGGTCGTGGCATTACCGGCCTGCTAAGCAGCGCCTTACAGCCGGTGATCGAGCAAATTGCCAAAGAGCGCCAACAACTCATCGAAGAAGACCCGTTTGCCGCCTATGATGACGAGCATGGTCCTCAGGGAGAGGGGGATGAAGAAGGTGAGCATGAAGACCTTGCCGATAAGGCCATTAAGCTGGCCATTATCGGTCGCCCTAACGTGGGTAAGTCGACGCTGACCAACCGTATTCTCGGTGAAGAGCGGGTGATAGTGTACGATATGCCGGGCACCACGCGAGACTCGATTTATATCCCCATGACCCGCAACGACCGCGAGTATGTGTTGATCGACACCGCCGGTGTTCGTAAGCGTAAAAAGGTTAGCGATGTGGTCGAGAAGTTCTCGGTGATCAAGACCTTGAAGGCCATCGAAGATGCCAACGTGGTACTTTTGGTGATCGATGCCCGTACCGGTATTTCGGATCAGGACCTGAGTCTGCTGGGCTTTGCCCTGAATGCCGGCCGCTCTCTGGTATTGGCGGTCAACAAGTGGGATGGCCTGGACAGTGATGTAAAGGACCGCATTAAGTCGGAGCTTGACCGTCGTTTAGGTTTTGTCGATTTTGCCCGTATCCACTTTATCTCTGCCTTGCATGGCACTGGGGTAGGCCATCTGTTTGAGTCGGTGGAAGAAGCCTATGACTCGGCCACCAAGCGTATCAGTACCGCCATGTTGCGTCGTATCATGGATATGGCCCAGGCCGATCACCAGCCGCCGCTGGTGCGTGGTCGTCGGGTGAAGCTGAAATATGCTCACGCCGGTGGTTACAACCCGCCACGCATAGTGATCCACGGTAATCAGGTGCATGAGCTGCCAGACAGCTATAAGCGTTACCTGATGAACTACTACCGCAAGGCCCTGGATATCATGGGCACGCCGATTAAAATCGAGTTCCGTGAAGGGGATAACCCTTATGCCGGTCGCAGCAACAAGATGACCCTGTCTCAGCGTCGTCGTATTAGAAAGATTGGCCAGGAGAGTAAGGGCAAGTAACCCAAGCTTAAAGATAAAAAAGGCGCTAATGAGCGCCTTTTTTGTTTGCGAAGTATTGGTAACGAGCAAAAAAAATAGCGCCCTTTGGCGCTATTTCTGAAGCTAAACTCTGGCTTATTCCAGACCTAACACCTTTTTACCCTGAGTAAAGTCAACGTCTACCGGGATATTAGCCTGGCTTAGTTTTTCCAGGTCGGCCGCTAGCTCAGGCTTGATCTCGCCCATAGAGGCAACCAGTTGATCCACCTTTTGATAATCGCCGTTACCCTGCAGGGTGAGGATCAGGTTAGAAAGCTTGGCCATGGCCGCTCCCATCTTATCCATATTGACGCGGTAAAGACCCTTGTCGTCTTTAGAGAAGGCACCTTCTTGCTTAAAGAAGTTAAAGCGGATCATGTTCGCTTTACCGTGGGCACTGGAAGCGCCAAAACGCACCGAGCGGAAAATACCGGCCATAAAGGTCACGTAGTAATCTTCCAGCGTACCTTCGGTGATCTCACCCTTGTTTAGCAGCTGCTCAACCATGTACAGGCCAAGGATATCGGCTTTGCCTTCTTCCAGAGCACTGGCATGCTCTTGCAGCGACTGACGCACCGTACCCTTACCGGTAATGGTGTTTTTAATGCCCAGGCCGTGTGCCACTTCGTGGAACATGGTGTTGGCAAAGAAGGCATCGAAGGTGATGTGCTGACGCTGCTCTGGCACGATAAGCTCGGCGGCGATAGGCATCAAGATCTTATCAAACTTGGCACGCATGGCGTTTTTAAGTTGCAGGCGACGGGTACCTTTTTCCAGCTGCACCTGCTCATCGTTAGGCAGGTTGATGGCGATGGTCTTGCTGCCGGCATTTGAGTGACCCGCGTAGTAGATCACATCGTAGGCATTCAGATCCGCATCCGACCCCGGTACTTCTTGCTTATACTCATCGGCAACCGGCAGGCCTGTTTGCAGCTCAGGGAGGAACTGGGCGAACTTGGCCAGGCGCTCACTCCAGGCCATGTCTTTTACCAGGACATAGGCTTCGAAAGCGGCGCGGTAACCGAAAAGCTGATCTTCGTAGGTTTCGATGGGGCCAATCACCACATCAATAGGGTTATTTTTCATATCCATCCAGGCGAAATCAGAGGCCTGGTAGTCGTCGCTTAATAGCGCATCGGCGCGCATGCTTAGGTAGTTGGCGAATTCTTTGTCTTCGGCCAGCTCGCTGGCTTCGCGCAGCAGCTTGGCGGCGGCCTGTAGCTCATTCGCGTATTCCTTTGAGTAGGCTACGCTGAAGAGTTTGCCCTCGGCATCGCGTTTGATCACCGAGTAAAGGCCAGCTTTATCGGCAAGCTCGGCACTCTCTAACTCTTCTTTGCTCATATCCGCAGGGTAGAATTGGGCGCCGGCCGACTTGGGCTCAAAACCAGAGAGGAATACCTGGTCGCCATTAAGGCGATCCCAAGGGCCATAGTTGATTTTTGCGAAGTGGCGTACTTTTTCATCGCTCAGGGCGCTAAGGAACTCGGCTCTGTCACCACCAAAGGCCTGGCGCCAGAACAGCTCATCCATAATCTTTGCAGCGTCGATTAGTTTCGCCAGCATTTTCTTCTGGTTGCCGCTTAAGTGCGTTAGATCTGTGTTCAGCTCAAAGTCGGTGTAAATATCCAAACGGCTGGGAGCGATGTTGATCAACTCTACCGCAGCATTGCTAGGGGCTTGCTCAACAACGGCTTCGTTGCTGCTTTGAGGCTGTTGTTTTGAACAGCCGCTTAGGGCCACTAAACCACCGAGCATGATGGCTTGAGAGATTTTCGACAGTTTACGCATGAGAGTCCTCGTTAATTGATCATGAGTCTTGTTATGCGGATAAGACTCACAAAATGAGTGAATGCTGGCTTAGGGGGGTGGTCCGTGCCGAGCGTGCCTTCTGTTGGCATTAGTGCCCATTGGTCGAGCTGTTAGCCGCCGTAGGCACTGATTTTAGTCGTCTTATTTAACCAATTCGTTGCTTCGCTGACAACGGTAAATAACAGGATAGGGTCGACAAATTTCTAAAATTAATGGTTTTTTACGCTATCTCTTTTGAAACTTTCTCGGTAACTTATAGGCAGATATAAGAAGAACGCTCAGCGTTGCTGAAAAAGGATACCGCGATAATGTCTACCGAAAATGCCTTGCTCACTATCTTAGTTGATCGCATCAAGAACGATACCCTGGTACTGCCAACTCTGCCCGAAGTGGCCTTAAGAGTGCGTAGTTGTGCCGATGATCCTGATATTACCCTGCATACCATGGCCGAAGTGATTGCCACCGATCCGGCGTTGGCGGCGCGGATGATCAAGGTCGCCAACAGTGCCTTGTTGAGCCGCTCGGTTAAGGTGACTACGGTTAACCAGGCGGTGACGCGTATCGGCCTCAGACAAATCAAGAATATCGCCACGGCTATGGCCATGGAGCAGCTGTTTGTGTCGCAAAATACGGTGATCAAGGGGTACATGGATAAGGCTTGGCAAAAGACCATTAGTGTCGCCTGTCATGCCATGGTGCTGGTGCAGCAGTTTCGTGAGCAGCAGCGCCACGATACCATTAACACCGAAACCATTACCCTGGCGGCATTAACCTATAACATAGGGATTCTGCCTATTTTAACCGAGGCGGAGAAACACCCTGAGGTGTTTGCCAACCCAAGTTTTTTAGCCCATGCCATTCAAAAGCTGGCTGGTCGTATTGGCGCCGCGATTTTAACCGCGTGGGATTTTTCCGAGGAATTCGTCCAGGTTGCTAAGCTGTGGTCCGATCCTAACTATCGCCCCGAGGAGATTGAGTTTGTCGACTTTATTCGCATGGGAGCGATTCTAGAGGGAATTCTGCAGGTCTCCGATAAGACGGCGGCCTTGCAGGTGTATGTGGATAAAGGAATTATTCCGTCCTTGGCACTGTTTGCCGAGAGCGATTATCAGAACCTGGTAAAAGACACCCAGGCGGTGTTCAGCTAAGCAAAAAGGCATTAAAGGTCGGCCTTCGGCAATGTGCTCCTGCATTGCTCTGCTACCGCCATCCCTGGCGGCCAAGGTCGACCTAGTATGGAGTTACAGGTCTTCGGCGTCGCCCAGTTCGCTGGTTAAGGCCTCAAGTAATTCCTTGATTTCTTCCGATGCCAGAATAAAGTCGGCGTCCAGTTTGACCGCCATATCTTCCTTCGGAATATCGGCATTTTCTTCTTTTAACACATCGGCGTAGCTTACACGTTTAATAGAGCCGTCGTTTTGCAGCATAAACTTCACGCGCTCATGGTATTCAAGGGCAAGTTTCGTCACTTCTTTACCATTGTCGAGGTGATTTTTAACCTCTTCACTGGCTAGGTCGTGGCCCTTCAGTTTTACTTGAGCACCATTGTCATCCGGCTCTTGCAACTCGGCGTCCAGGCCAATGGCAAAGCCTTCTGGAGCATTGAATTCTTTTAACCAAGAAGTCAGGAACAGGCCCAGATCATAATTGGCAAAGGCGGGCACGACGGGCAGGGTACCCAAAGACTTACGCAGCAGCGCTAATAATTCTTCTGCTTTATTAAAGCTGGCGCTATTAACAACCACCCAGCCATTTTCCATATCGATAAAGGCATATTGCAGGCTCGACTTTTTGAAGGCCTGAGGCAACAGGGTGTTAAGGATATTCTCTTTGAGTTCATCCTTTTCTTTTTTGTTTACTCGGCGGTTTTCCTGTACTTCCAGTTGCTCTACCTTCTCTTGCAGCATATCGTTGACGACCGCCGCAGGCAGCACCTTCTCTTCGCGCTTGGCACACACCAGAATTGAGTTTTTAGAAAAGTGGCTTAATGTTTGGCCATGCTTACCCAGGGCTTTGGTCCAACCGAAGGTGTGCAGATCCTGACTGCCACAGGGGCGAAAAAGGTCCTGCTCCAGGGCTTTGTCAAAGTCTTCTTGTTGATAGCTGATCTCTTGCTTAAAACGATAGCAAATTAGGTTACTAAACCACATAAATATACTTCCATGGAGCGCTTTGGGCGCAAATTTATAGTGCCGTCATCATAACGGAGTGGCGCCGCTAATTAAACATTTGCATGGGTTTTGGCAGGTCTTTCGGAAGCGAAATGAAATACTGCAACCCCTTATTGGGCTTGCTGCTGACCGCTATTTCGCCGCCCAGGGTTTGTTTTACCAGGTTAAAGGTAATATGGGTGCCCAGGCCGCTGCCTCCCTGGTCCCGTTTAGTAGTGAAATAGGGATTAAAGAGCTGTTCCAATTGTGCCGCGTTGACGCCGCAACCATCGTCACTGTATTCGATTAATACCCGCTCATCCTGGTCTCGGATCAGGATATCGATATGGCCGTGCTGAACCCCTTCAAAACCATGGATCAGTGAGTTCATTATTAAATTGGTAAAAATCTGGCTTATCGCCCCAGCGGGTAAGTTAAGCACC
Organism: Pseudoalteromonas sp. T1lg75; assembly: GCF_002964705.1. GTDB lineage: Bacteria > Pseudomonadota > Gammaproteobacteria > Enterobacterales > Alteromonadaceae > Pseudoalteromonas. Next base: position 291,708 of record NZ_PQCD01000015.1, read on the forward strand.
AGATCATCCGGACACTGGATATTGATTTCATGCTCGGTGTGTTTCAGTTTTGGATGCAGGGAGCGGATCACTTCGCCAAGGTATGCTTTTAAGTTGATGGTGCGCACCGCTTCACTGGCTTGATCTACGGCTATTTGTTTGAAACTGGCGACCAGCTCGCTGGCACGGGCCAGGTTGCTGCTTAGCAACTCGGTGCTTTGTTTCGCCTCGCTAATAAATTGTGCCAACTCAGCCGGGGTCAGTGTTTCCTTGCTGTGCGCTTGCTCCAGCTCCTTAAGGCGCTCCTGTAAAAACGAGGTGGCGGTAACCCCTATTCCTACTGGGGTATTGATGTCATGGGTGATGCCGGCAACCAGCCCACCCAGGGCCGCCATTTTCTCCGAGCCCAATAAGCGCTCTTGAGTCACGTTCAGCTCGTCCACGTAGCGCTGCATTTCTCTTTGCTTGGTGAGTAGCTCTTGCTCGGTTTGGCGTCTGAGCTCAATTTCTTCGGTCAGACTCAGTTTTTGTTTTTCCAGCTCATATTTTTGCTGCTGCAGGTCCATCATGGCCTGGCTTAGGTTGGAGGTCTTACGGGCTACTTCCTGCTCGAGTTCTATATTCTGTTGGTCGAGCTTTTCATTGCTTTTGAGTAACTCTTTTTGCGTGCGTCTAAGTTTGTCACGGTATTCGACGACCTTGGCAATTAAATTATTAAAGGCCTGGGCCATGACGTTGAGCTCATTTTGCTCTTGATTGTCGAGCCTAATTCGCGTGTCTTCGATGGCGTCCGGCTCAACGGTCTCGATTTGCTCCGTTAATTGCTGCAATGGCCGAGTCAGGTGTTTTCTAAAGGCCAGTAAAAACAACAGGATCAAAAACGTGGTCTTGATCATGGCGTTACCCGCGAGCAGATAAATGGAGACGATAATGCGGCTGACGACTACATCGCGACTGGAAAATAGGGTGACATCGCCCACCTGGGTTTCACGGCCAGAAAATTCGAAAATAAGCGGAAAGGTATAACCAAACAGGCCCGACGGAGTGTCTTCAATCATGGCTGCGTCTTGCACCAGTTGCTTTGAGTAGAGCTCGCGGATATCTAACGAGCGTCCAAGCTGCGAGATCACCTCACCGCTGTCGTCGCGCACTATGATGCCCTCAACCATGGGAATGGCGAGTAGGCCTTCGGCAATGGTGATGCTTTGATCGGTATTCAGTTCCCAGATGGCGCGGGTCAGGCTACCGCTAAAGGTTTGTTGCAGGGTTTGCAATTCATTGCGAATATAGCTTTTTGTATTGAAATATTCGGCAAATATTTGCGCGCAGGTCACCACAAAGGTCAGCACAAAGTACACGGATAAAACACTAGTAAGGAGTTTTTTCGATAAACTATTATGCAACATGTATGTACTTGGCCCTGTGCAACTAAAAAAGGCGGTGAGAAAACTCCGAGTTTGAGTTTATATTTTTGCCATTAGGCAGAAATAGCGCTAAGAATTTTAAAAAACCACACAAAATAATAGCTTATTGACCGGCGTTTAACAAAAGCTAATATTTATTCCTAGAGGCACATTGCGTCTCGTTTACCGACTAACTTGCCATTTAATATATTAAAACTTAGCAGGTTAGCGCGTTTTGGCATTGCAATGATTCGTCCAGGCCCACTCTAGTCCAATTTTTCAATTTGCATAAGTATTTCTACGTATTGTTTCAGATAGAAGAAAAAAGCATATTATTTGTTAAATTTTGCTGTTGACAGAAATAGTCATTTTCGGGCAGTCTAAAAGCATGAATACAAATTACGCAACACTGATCACCATTATTACCACCACCATCCTTAGCGGATAGTGGCATGGGTCGGTGCGCGAAGAAAAAAAGGCCTATGCTTTATTGCATGGGCCTTTTTTTTGGCCTAATTGGACGCCACCACGCAGCGGAATAATTGCGATCAAAACGGGAATGAGGAAATTATGCAGGTATTGAAATTTGGCGGTTCATCACTGGCCGATGCGGATTGCTTAGCACGGGTGAGTGCCATAGTGCGCGCCGAGCTTAAAGAGCAAATGTTACTGGTATTGTCGGCACCGGGGGGCATGACCGATGCCTTGGTGGCCTTGAGTGAGCTGGCTAAAACGGGACAGGATTACAGTATTCCCTGGCAGGCGTTATGCGCCCGAGCCGAGGGCTTAAAATCTGAGGTTACGAATCTGGCGCAGGCGCCCAGCGCTTGGCCTGATTTTCAGGATTTGAAACGGCGTCTTGACGGCGTAGCCTTGCTTGGCCAGTGCCCAGATGCGGTGTACAGCTACATCATTAGCTTTGGAGAACGCATCAGCGTGGCCTTGATGCAGGCCTTATTGGCCGACTTGGGTGCGCACAATGTGCCTGCCGAGCAGGTGGTACGCTCGCATGGAGGCTTTATGGACGCCGAAGTCGATCTTGATGTGTCAAAACAACTGCTGCGGGAGTATTTGCATGCTAACCCGGCAAAAGTATATATCATGGCCGGTTTTACCGGTGCCGATGCCCAGGGCAATTTGACGACCCTGGGGCGCAATGGCTCCGATTACTCCGCCGCGGTGGCGGCCGCCTGTTTAGAAGCCGAGCTCTGCCAAATTTGGACCGACGTGGATGGTGTGTATAGCGCCGACCCCCGTTACATAAAGGGCGCGACCAAGGTTGATCACCTTTCCTATAAAGAAGCCATGGAGCTGTCTTACTTTGGTGCCAAGGTGTTGCACCCTAAGACCATCATGCCTTGCGCAAAAGCGGGCGTGCCCTGTGAGATAAAAAATACCCATGATCCCATGTTACCTGGTTCGCTGATCAGCGATGAGGCCAGATCCTCACAGCCGGTGAAAGCCATTTCCAGTTTGCAGGATTTGGCCATGCTAACGGTGTCGGGGCCGGGCATGAAGGGCAAGGTCGGTATGGCGGCCAAGGTGTTTACCGCGCTGGCTACCGACAATGTCTCTATCGTGCTTATCACCCAATCCAGCTGTGAGTTCAGCATTAGTTTTTGTGTTTATCAGCAAGATCTTGCATTGGCGCTGCATGCCCTTGAGCAAGCCTTTGAACTTGAGGCCAAAGCCGGGTTGATAGAGCCGGTCCAGGTGCAGCGCCACTTGGCTATTGTGACCCTGTGGGTGACAAGATGCGTGCCCACAAGGGCCTGGCGGCCAAGTTTTTTGCATCTTTGGCCCAGGCCCAGGTGAATATCGTTGCCATTGCCCAGGACTCCACCGAAAGCTCCATTTCCGCGGTGATCGACGGCGAGCTGTGTAACGATGCGGTGAAGGTGTGCCATGAAAACTTCTTTACCCATATGCCATCTATCGATGTTTTCCTCTTGGGTTGCGGCCTAGTGGGCAGCGAATTGCTTAGCCAGGTGGAGAAGCAGCAAGACTGGCTTAAGGCCCGCAATATCAAGTTGAAGGTGCGCGGCATCGCCAACTCGCGGCAGATGCTGCTAAATAGTGAAGGGGTCGATTTGCAGCAATGGCCAACGCAGTTGCAGCAAACGGCACAGGAGTTTGACCTGAATTATCTGGAACAATTCGTAAAACAGCATCACCTGATCAACCCGGTAATTGTCGACTGTAGTTCAGCGGCGGCGCTGGCGGATCAATACGTTAATTTCTTAAATGCCGGTTTCCACGTGGTCGCCGCCAATAAAAAGGCCAATACCAGCTCGCAAGCCTATTATTGGCAGTTAAAAGAAGCGGCGCAGCGCAATAACCGACGCTTCCTTTATGAAACCAACGTTGGTGCCGGTTTGCCCGTACTCGATAATCTTCAGTCGCTGTTTGGCGCCGGCGATCAGCTGTTGCACTTTAGCGGCATTCTGTCTGGTTCCTTGTCGTATATGTTTGGGGTGCTGAGCGATGGCTTAAGCCTGTCCGAGGCCACCATCAAGGCGAAAGAAAGTGGCTTTACCGAGCCGGATCCCCGTGATGATTTGTCCGGTACCGATGTTGCTCGCAAGTTGTTGATCATTGCCCGTGAAGCCGGATTGGAACTCGAACTTGAAGATATAGAAGTTGAGTCTGTCTTGCCGCCTGGCTTTGCTAATGGTCTCAGTGTCGATGAGTTTATGGCTAAGCTGCCCGAACTCGACAGCGATTTTGCCGACAAGGTGTCCTCCGCCAAGGCCGAAGGCAAGGTGCTGCGTTACGTTGGCAGCATAGACAAGGGGCGTTGCAAGGTCGGTATTGAAGCGGTGGATAGCAATCATGCCTTATTCGATATTCGCGATGGTGAAAACGCGCTGGCCATTTTAAGTCAGTATTATCAGCCAAAACCCTTTGTGATCCGTGGTTATGGGGCCGGCGCCGAAGTTACGGCGGCGGGGGTTTTCGCCGATATTCTTAAAACATTACCGCGATAAGGACATCTGATGATTCAAGTATATGCTCCGGCTTCCATAGGTAATTTTGCCGTGGGTTTTGACGCCCTTGGTGCCGCCATTGCGCCCACCGATGGCAGTTTGCTCGGTGATCTGGTTAAGGTCAGTGCCAGCACGACCACCGAGTTTGTCTGCTCCGGCCCTTATGCCCATAAGCTACCGGCGCAGGCAGAGCAAAATCTGGCCTATATGTGTTTGCAGCATTTTAAACAGGCGGTGGCCCCGGATATGCCAGCGGTGCGTTTAGAGCTGGTAAAAAACCTGCCCGTGGGTTCGGGATTGGGCTCCAGTGCCTGCTCCGTGGTGGCAACCATTGCTGCATTGGATAAGTTTGCCGGCACAGGGCTCAGTGATGAGGCATTGATCGAGCTAATGGCCGACTTTGAGGCCAAGGTCAGCGGCGGCCGCCATTACGACAATATCACACCTTGTTATTTGGGTGGCCTGCAACTGACGGCGGAGCTTATTCCCGGTAAGTCTCTGGCCATTATGACCCCGGATAACTGGTATCCGGTGGTGGCCTTTCCCGGGTTTACGCTTAACACCGCCAAGGCGCGAGCCGTGCTGCCAAAGCAGCTGGATATGCACCACAGTGTTGAATTTGCTCAGCGCCTCAGTGCTTTTTGTACTTTGATGCTGCAACAGCGCAGCGAAGAGGCGCTGTCGATCATGATAGATACGGTGGCCGAACCCTATCGAGCGCAACTCATTGAGGGCTTTAGCGCGGCGCAACAGGCGCTGTTACAGCTAGGCGCCAAAGCGGTCAGTATTTCTGGCGCTGGGCCGACACTGTTTGCGCTATGCGACAACCTGGCCAGCGCCGAGCTGTGCCAGCAGTGGCTCAGCGACCACTATATTAATGAACAAGGTTTTAGCCATATTTGCCAACTCGATTGGGCCGGCACCAGAGAATTGAATGAGGAACTAGGGTAATGCAGTTATATAATTTGCAAGATAATGAGCAAGTGGTGTCTTTTGTTGAGGCGGTAAAAACTGGCCTAGGTCGCAATCAAGGGGTGTTTTTCCCTACCGAGCTGACGCCCTTGGCGGATGTTGATGCCTTACTGGAACTCGACTTTGTTACCCGCAGTGCCAAGGTATTGCGTCATCTGTTAGGGGATGAATTGAGCGATGACACCCTGGCGCACATGGTCGCGGGGGCCTTTACTTTCCCTGCGCCCTTGGTCAAGGTAGCCGATAACCTCCATTGTTTAGAGCTGTTTCATGGCCCAACCTTGGCCTTTAAAGATTTTGGTGGGCGTTTTATGGCTCAGTGTCTGGCGCAGTTTAGTCAAGGCGAGAAGGTCACCATTTTAACCGCCACCAGTGGTGACACCGGGGCTGCGGTCGCTCATGCCTTTTATGGTAAAGAGAATGTCGATGTGGTGATCCTCTACCCCGAGGGCAAGATCTCCGAAGCACAGCAAAAACTCTTTACCACGCTCGGCGGCAACGTGCATTGTTACAGTGTTAAAGGTTCCTTCGACGATTGTCAGGCCATGGTGAAGCAGGGCTTCTTGGATGAAGAACTGAAATCGCGTCTCGGCCTTAACTCGGCAAACTCCATCAATATAAGCCGCCTGGTGGCGCAGGTTTGTTATTACTTTGAAGCGGTCGCGCAACTACCGAAAGAGCAAAGGGCACAGGCGCATATTTCCGTGCCCAGCGGCAACTTTGGTAACGTCTGTGCGGCCATGATAGCGGCGGTGATCGGCTTGCCTATCAGCAAGTTGTCGGCCACCACTAATCAAAACGATACCGTGCCGCGCTACCTGGAGTCCAAGCAGTGGCAACCGAATGAAACGCAAGAGTCCTTGTCCAATGCCATGGATGTAAGCCGACCAAACAACTGGCCGCGAGTGCAGGTGATGCTGGACAGTGGGCAGTTTGGCTATAACGACTTTTTCTCTCACAGTGTGGACGAAGCCACCACTGCGGCGGCGATGCGCGAGTTGCAGGAGTTGGGCTATATGGCCGAGCCCCACACTGCGATTGCCTACCAGGGGCTAAAGGCGGATTTGGCTTCGGGTGAGCAGGGGATCTTTTTGGCCACCGCTCATCCGGCCAAGTTTAAAGACAGCGTGGAAGATATTTTGGGTATTTCTTTGGATATGCCTAAGGCGCTCGCCGATGCCCTTGCCAAGCCCTGCTTAGCCGAGCCCATGGATGCCGATTATCAGCAATTGCGGGAGGCGATGCTGGCGAAACTCGGTTAATTTGGTAAGCTAGCTTTAGCATTAACAAGACGGCTTCGGAGCCGTCTTTTTTATTCGAGAGCTTATATGACATCCTGGTCCGATTTATTGGCAGCGCAAAAGCAGCAGGCCTATTTTCAAGAGACACTAGATTATGTGCAGCAACGCCGCGATGCGGGCGTTGCCGTGTATCCGCCCAAAGAACAGGTCTTTGAGGCATTTCACGTCACCGAGTTTGACGACGTTAAGGTGGTGATTTTAGGCCAGGATCCATACCATGGCCCAAACCAGGCTCATGGCTTATGTTTTTCTGTGTTGCCCGGGGTCAAGCCGCCCCCGTCCTTGGCTAATATGTACAAGGAATTGGCGCAAGACGTTAATGGTTTTAATATTCCAGAGCACGGGTACTTACAGTCCTGGGCTGAGCAGGGAGTGTTATTGCTCAATACCGTGCTTACGGTGGAGCAGGGTCAGGCCCATTCTCACAAGCACTTGGGTTGGGAGCATTTTACCGATCAGGTGATCGCGGCACTGAACGAGCAAGGTGAAGGCATTGTCTTTTTACTTTGGGGCGCGCACGCTCAAAAGAAGGGCAAGCATATCAACACCAATAAGCATTTTGTGCTTAAAGCGCCGCACCCGTCTCCCTTGTCTGCACACCGAGGCTTTTTTGGCTGTGGCCACTTTTCAAAGGCCAACACCCTGCTTGCAGAGCAAGGAAAACAGCCTATCGACTGGACCTTACCCAGCTAAACTAACACCATAAAAAAAGGAGCAATCAAATTGCTCCTTTTTATTAGAAATCGAGTTCTTCTAAGGCGATATCATCGCTGAACAGATCGAGTTCCTGCAGTTCTTTACGAAGACGCTGTTTATCTTTTAGTGCTTCTATTTCGCGCCATTTACGTTTTTTATTACGACCGGAAGTTTTTCTGGTCTCTGGACCTTCTATTATTTTTATTAGTTCATTCAGACTATCCATGACACTCTCCTGTATAACTAACGCAATCAATCTATACCATAGAAAGTGCAAAAATAAAACGAAATTGTTTATTTTAAGTTACAGAGAAGTGATGTTTTTATTACCGTTGAGGTGGGGGTAACGCCAGCAGTTTGCTGGCGTTATATTTTGGAAGAAAATTAGAGGGAAGAGAAACGACGTTCGAGCTCCTCTTGCGCTTCGGCGAAGGCGCGTATGCCCTCTGCTAGTTTCTCGGTGGCCATGGCATCTTGGTTATGTAGCCAGCGGAATTCGCTTTCACTTAGGGCTGCAGGTTTAGGCGCCACACAAGTCGGTGGCGTTAGCTGGTATTCCTTGTTTTCCGGTAACTGCGCTAACTCTTCAAGCAGGGCCGGGCTAATGGTTAGGCGGTCACAGCCGGTCAATGCCAGGATCTCGCCGGTGTTTCTGAAACTGGCACCCATGACGATGGTTTCATAACCATGGCCTTTGTAAAATTCATAAATGCTGCGCACCGATTGCACTCCGGGATCTGCCAGCGGATCGCTTGGCTTTTCCATGCCATTGGCCACATGCCAGTCGAGAATACGGCCAACAAAGGGAGAGATCAAATAGACGTTAGCATCGGCACAGGCGCGGGCCTGGGCTTCACTAAAGAGCAGAGTCAGGTTGCAACGAATGCCTTCCTTTTCCAATTGCTCGGCGGCTTTAATCCCTTCCCAGGTCGACGCTATCTTAATTAAAATCTTTTCGCGACCCACGCCCTCAAGTTCATACAAACTTAGAAGTTGTTTCGCTTTCACTATGCTTGCTTGGGTATCGAATGACAGACGCGCATCGACTTCGGTAGAAATATAACCGGGAACGATCTCGGCGATTTCCTTGCCAATCAATACGGCGAAGTAATCACAGGCGAGTGCCAGTTGGGCGCCGGTATCATCACTTTGGCTGCGAGCATATTGCCAGGCCTTCTCTAGATAGGGTTGATAGGCTGGGATTTCGCTAGCCTTAAGTAAGAGTGATGGGTTGGTGGTCGCATCCTGGGGTTGATGCTTACGTATCGCTTCAATATCACCGGTGTCGGCAACAATCGTTGAATGTTGTTTCAACTCTTGTAGTGCTGTAGTCATGTGCTTTCCTCATTCCAAGCATATAGCGTCTACGGAGTTTATCGTCTGTGCCTATGGCAAATAGATAAACACTTATAGGTTATGTAGTTAATGTTGCACCTTAGTGACAACCATGGGGAGGTCAATTGTCCGTGCCAGGGGATTGATGTTACTTAAAAAACATCAAAGTGAACCGGTCGCCGCCGATTAGGCGAGAGCGTATGGCACGCAGACCGATTAAGAGTCAACAGACCCTTTAATAAAGCGTGATCTTTGCTTTATTTAATGTTGAAATTGACACTATTACAGAGCCAAGTCAACAGCAATTATGATCACAGTTATTTCCCCTGCAAAAAACCTTGATTACGAAACCGCAGCCCCGGTTGCAACGCATAGCCAACCCGAGTTGCTGGCCCACAGTGAAGAGTTGATTTCTGTGTGTCGCGATTTGACACCGCAACAAATCGGCAGCCTGATGAAGATAAGCGATAAGCTTGCCGGTTTAAATGCCGCCCGCTTTAGTGAATGGTCTCGGCCGTTTAACAGCGACAATGCCAAGCAGGCCATTTTTGCCTTTAACGGTGATGTCTACACTGGATTGGAAGCGAGCAGCCTCAGTGATGATGCGCTTGATTATGCACAAGGGCATTTACGCATTCTCTCCGGTTTGTACGGGGTGCTTAAGCCGCTCGATTTAATGCAGGCCTATCGCTTGGAAATGGGCACTAAACTGGAAAACCCCCGAGGCACTAATCTATACCAATTCTGGGGCAGTATCATTGCCGAAAAGCTCAATGAAGCCCTGGCTCAAAGCGGTGCTAAACAACTTATCAACCTTGCCTCGAACGAATATTTTAAGGCGGTGGACAAAAAAGCACTGAACGCCGACATTATTACGCCGGTATTTAAAGACTGTAAGAATGGTCAATATAAGGTGATCAGCTTTTACGCGAAAAAGGCCCGTGGCATGATGGCCCGTTATATCATGGAAAATAAGGTGGATTCCCTGGCGCAACTAAAGCAGTTTTCCAGCGCTGGTTATTACTTTAGTGCCGAAGCCACGGCCAAGGAAAATGAGCCGGTGTTTTTGCGTGAAGAGCAAGGGTAAGAAATCCGAACAATAAAAAAAGCGCTTCAGGCGCTTTTTTTATTGGCTAATTGCAGCTTACGGCGTAAGGCCGTGCCTTATTGGCGGGCGTAATTGGTAAATTCGCGTAACGACAATTTGCCGTCTTTGTCTTGATCATAGCTGCTAAAGCGTGACCACAAAGCCGGTTCTTGTGCGGCTTCCGACTTGCTGATAGCGCCGTCGCGGTTTCGGTCTAACTCTTTAAAGCGCGACTCGATACTGCCTGCCTGCACCGCGATGGTGAAGAGGGCAAGCATCAAGGTGCTTAAAATCAGTACTGCAATTTTGTTCATGTAAAAATCCTAGCGTACAGGTTACGCATCTTATGTTTTTAGCCTAACCAAGTTTATCACCTTGTCCAAGGAGAATAAGATTAACTGCCTAATTGTTGAGACTAAGCTGGCCCTCGGCTGCTTGCGGCTTAGGTGTCGGTTGTGAATTGTCAGGCCTTGCTCGTGTTGGGTCAACCGACAGATTAGCTGGAAGGCTCATTGCCGAGCTCGACTTCGGTGGCTGTTTAGCGCTGACTAGGGTAACACATAAGATTAAAGCTACGACTAAAACTACACGTCGCACGGTATTCTCCAATTCATAGTGGCTTAATTGAAACTCATTTATATATGTATGTGTAAGGTCTTTAGACCGCAGGGCCGCTTTCCTAACAAATTCAGTGCCAATTTTTAAAATTCATATTTTTCAATTGGTTATATTTTTAGGTTGCGTAATTACGCGGACAGGTTGTAGCTATTTTGCAACACTTTATGGTTTCCATTATTTTTTTTACTAAATTTCAGTTAGTTAGTTTTTCGCTTTTTGGCAACAAGGAGTCTCGGTGATTTTTCGTATGCTGCACTGGCGCCCAAGCCTGTTTGCCCAATTCTTTATCGGCGTGGCCATTCTTCTGGTGCCATTGGCGCTGGTGGTCGTGGTTTTTTTACAAGCCCTTGACGAGCATATGGTCAATACCCAGCAGATGGTATTAAGCAGTTATCAAAAGAATGAACAATTCAATGAGTTTAAGCAGCTGTTCCAGTCCTTGGAGCGGGCTACGTTGCAAAACTGGGTATTAAAAAGCGAGCAGCTGAGTAAGGCGGTCAGTGAGCAATGGCAGAAGGCCGATGCGCTGTTGGCACAACAGACGGAGGCGGCCAATACAAAGAATGAACTGGCACGGTGGCAGCAGCTGCAGTCCACTTTTGTGGCCACCAGAGAAAATATAGAGCAGCAAGAGCAGGCCAATGCCGAGTTATTCGCCCCGCTACGCCAACAATTAAACAGCCATGGCAATTGGCTTCATAGCCATACCAAGGAGCAAATTGACCAGGCGCAGCAGGCGCTCACGGATCTGCAGCAAAGTTTTATTAATTGGCTGGTGGCCCTGGTGCCCATTGTGCTGTTGCTCGGCGGTGGCTATTTATGGCGTTTAAGCAGCAACCTGGGATATTTATCCCGGGTGATAAGCCAATTAGGTCGCGGTGATTGGGATGTGGATATCCAGCTGACCGGTGCCAAAGAGCTGCGAGAGTTGGGACAAAAACTCAATTGGATGCAGCAACAATTGCAAAGTTTAGAGCAGCAAAAAGACACCTTCTTACGTCATGTAACTCATGAACTAAAAACGCCCTTGGCCTCTATGGTTGAGGGCTGTGATTTATTGCAAGAACAGCTGGTGGGTCCTATTAACGAGCAGCAGCAAGATGTATTACAGCTCATTAGTCAAAGTACCGAACGACTTCATGAGATGATTAAAAACCTGCTTAATTACAATGCCATTAAGGCGCGAACCCTGAGTACCAAGGGCTGCCAACTGGATGCCTTGCGAGCTCAGGTGCAGGAGCATTTTGCCGAGCGCCTGCACCTGGCCAAGCAAACCCTGTTATGGCGTTGTCCGCCTGAGCTAAAAGAGTTACCGCTTGATGGTGAATTGCTGCAAATGATCTTGGTGCAACTGGTATCAAACGCCATTAAGTTTTCACCGACCGGGGCGCAAATTGAGGTTCATATAGAGCGTTCTAAACAGGAGCTGGAAATAGCCGTGGTCGATCAGGGCCCGGGTATAAAAGAGGCCGAGCGCGAACGTTTGTTTGATGCCTTTTATCAGGGACAGGCGGCCAAGGGAAGTAGCGTCGCCGGCAGTGGTTTGGGTTTGTCCATCGTCAAGGAATGCGTCAATCAGCTCAATGGCGAGGTGCAGATCCATTCAGGCTCACCTCAGGGCAGTTGTTTTAGGCTTAAGTTTAGTTGCTAGTGGAGTCGAAATGTTGAAATTTTCCAAGTGTGTGGTCGTGCTACTGGTGCCTTTGTTGAGTCTGGGCTGTCAACTGCCTGGCCCAAGAACGACGGAGGCCGGTGGTCAGTTAGGTGAGCTTGAAAAGCAGGCCCCCAACCCTAAACCCAGACCCAAGCAACAGCCCATCTATCCCAGTGCAGAGCAACTGGTGCAGTGGCATGCACAGCAGTGCGGTGGTTTTACCTCGGCCACTGAGTTACAGGAATATGTGGCGGCACCCAGGCTGAAGCAGTTCTTCGCCCGATTGTGTTTGCGCGGCCAAAGTAGCCCGGATGAGCTGCTTAGCGAGCTCGAGGTGATCAGCGGTCAGTATTACTGGCCCGAGTCCAGCGCCCGGTACTTTTGGCTGCTGAAGCAACAGCTTCAGGCCAACAGCCAACAACAGCAACAACTTACTAAGCTGCGTCAAGAGCAGCAGCAAATGCAGGAAAAAATGCAAAAGACCCTGTCGTCGCTGGCGGCCATCGAGCAGCAGTTGCTGCAACGTGCCTCTCAGCAGGAGGATAACAATGAGTTCTAAAGCACGGGTTTTACTCGTTGACGATGATGTCAGTTTATTAAAACTACTGACCATAAGGCTGATGGCCAATGACTATGAAGTGATCACGGCCAATAGCGCTCCCCAGGCATTGAGTGAGCTGCAACAGCAAACCTTTGATGTGGTGTTGACCGACTTGCGCATGGATGACATGGACGGCATGCAACTGGCCGAGCAAGTGCAACAACTTTACCCCAGCCTGCCTGTGGTGATGATGACAGCTCACGGGTCCATTCCCGATGCGGTGCGCGCCACCAAGCAAGGTATTTTTGCGTTTTTGACCAAACCTATCGACAAGGATGAGCTGATCGACACCCTGGCAAAAGCGGTGCGTCTGCATGGCCAGGGACATGGTCAATCGCAGCAAGCCAGTCACCCCTATATAGTGACCCGTAGCGCCACTATGTACCACCTGCTGGAGCAGGTACGTATGGTCGGCGCAACTGATGTGAATGTATTGATTTCGGGGGCCAGTGGTACGGGTAAAGAGCTGTTGGCCAGGGCCGTGCATGAGAGCAGTGCAGTCAGCAATGGCCCCTTTGTCGCCATTAACTGCGGCGCTGTGCCTGCCGAGCTCTTGGAATCCCAGTTGTTTGGTCATAAAAAGGGCGCCTTCACCGGGGCCACCGCCGATCACGTGGGGCTATTTTCCGAGGCCCAAAATGGCACCCTGTTTCTGGATGAAATAGGGGATATGCCATTGAACTTGCAGGTTAAACTGCTCCGCGTACTGCAAGAGAAAAAGATTCGTCCAGTCGGTCATAGTGAGGAAATTCCGGTTAATGTCAGAGTGGTGTCGGCCACCCACAAGGATTTGCCGGCGGCGATCCGCGAAAACAGCTTTCGTGAGGATCTCTACTATCGTTTAAACGTGGTGAACCTGCGTTTGCCACCGCTGAGCGAACGTCGCGAGGATATCTCCCTATTGGCGCATCACTTTTGTGAGCAAATTGCCGCCCGTCAGCAACAAGGGGTGAAGCGTTTCAGCGATGATGCCATGGACTTGCTATTACGCCACGATTGGCCCGGTAATATTCGCCAACTGCAAAACGTGATAGAACAAGTCGTGGCACTGAGTCCCGGGGTGTTGATAAGCGCCCAGCAGGTGGCCATGGCCTTGCAGTGTGAGCTCGAGGCCAGCTCTCCCATTGCTTTAAACGAGGCTAAGCGTCAGTTTGAACGTCAGTACTTGATCAATGTCCTGAAAATGGTGGATGGCAATGTGGCCCAGGCGGCCAAACTGGCCAAACGCAATCGCAGCGACTTTTATAAGCTGATCAAAAAACATGAGATCGACGTGGAGCAATTCAGCCGCGACTGATTACCCGTTATAATGCCGCCAGCACAATTCAAAAGGAGTGAGCGATGCAATTATTTATGGTTTATCTCGGCGGGCGTATTGAGGGCTGTCATATCGAGATGCACGACGTGCGTTTTGTCGTTGGCGAGCGCATAGAAGATTGCTACGGCAAGCTCAAAGCCCAGTGGGTCGGCAATAAAAACAGCGTGCATATGGACAGCTATATGGCAGTGCGCCATATCGACGGTTACGCGGTGAGCCTGGGTGATGCGCCGCAACAGCGCAGTGAGCGCCTCTATTTCGTAAATTTAGGTGGTTATCGTGCCGATGACATGGCCGAGCAACATGCCTTTACCCTGACCGTGGCATCCAGCGCCGAGCAGGCAAAGCAACGAGTTAAACAGCGTTTGCTCACCGACATGAGTCATCAGCATAAAGATGATTTACATGAGGTGGATGATTGCTTTGCCCTGGATCTGCTCGACGGCCAGTATCATATTCACCTTACCCCCAGTAATCAGGCACAAGCCATGCATCCGGACTGGTTCGGCTACCATGTACTTTAGTCGTCGCTTTGCTCTTGCTTGATAGCGATGCGGATGGCGAGGATCACCAAGGCGAACAATGCAAAAGGCAAGGCTGCCAGTGCATATTCCACCAGGTTGCTATCTTGATAATTGGGCTGTAAAACGAAATGCCCGCCGACGCACAGGGCGATGGCGATAAATAGAATGGGCAGCAGGGCGAGCTCTTTTTTGGCCTGATGTTTTTTCACAAGCGACTTCACGTGCGGATAAAGAGCGTTATTGTAATTAAGCCTCGTCCTGAGATTCAAGCTTTATCGATGCCGAGACACCTTCCTCGGTGCCGCTGTCGTGCTCGCGAAACAGCGCCATAATATATTCAAGCTCTTCAGGTAATAGGACTTGGCCTTGCATATGCAATCCGTGAGTAATGACTAACTTACCACTAAGGCTACACTCCCTTTGGTTAATCGATTCTGAATCAGCACAAGGGAATATCAACGCGCAGGGTGACGCCGCGACCATCCTCGCGGTTGCTGGCGCGTATCTGTCCATGATGAAAATCAACAATCAGACGAGCAATGTACAGGCCTAACCCCAGGTGTGGCTGTTGCTGCTTGTCCTGCTCGCGCACCGAGACCATGGAATCGAAAATATGTTCACCTATGTCCTTGGGCAGCTGCGGCCCTAGGTTGCTAATGCAGAGTTGGGCCTGATTGCTCTCTTGTGCCAAGGTGACCTCAATCTCACTATCGGGCTCGGCAAATTCCAGGGCATTGTTGATTAGCTTATCAAGCAACTGCGCGAAAAAGTCGGCAGCGCCTTGTACCGGGAGCGCTGCCGAGGTGATGTCCACGGCGAAGTGCGCCTGTGGGTAGGCCAACTGATAGCCCTGCATACAGCCTTGCAGCACCTGGGTGAGATCATAGTGCTCTCGCGCCGAGGTGTTGATACTCTGTTCCAACCGAGTGGCCTCACTCATGGTGGTGATCAGCTTATTCAGGCGGGCGACCCCCTCCTGGGCGCGGAGCAGGTATTTTTGTTGCTGCGGTTCATGGGCGATCAACTGCAGGTTTTCCAGCGAGCTGCGCACCACGGCCACCGGAGTACGTAGCTCGTGAGAAAGGCGCGACGACATATTTTCCAAATAATGGGTATAGCCGCCAAGGCGATTAACGATATTAGCGAAGCTACGTGAAAGGTCGCCGATTTCGTCACTGTCGTTACTCACGCTCAGTTGCGCGCGCACTCGGCCCTGTTCATCAATGGCCTGCTCGGCACTGTCGCGTAAGCGGCGAATACGTGAGGAAATGCGCGAGGCAAAGAAAAATAGCGAGATGGTGCCCACCAACATCACCGCGATAATCACGTTAAAGAGTTTCTCCAGCGCCTTATTGCGTAAGGTTCGCACGCCATTGGTGGTCTCTTCTGCGATAACCGCCCCTAACACCTGATCGTTACCCCAAATGGGGTAGGCGGCGGAGAGGATCACCGCTTTATTGTCCGGCGTCAGGCGCCAATTTGAGGCGGGCTCACCGCGCAGGGCACTGGCGATATGACTGCCTTGCAGCGCCGCCACATCATGCAAAATATCAAGAAAATCACTGGGTGGCCTGGTCAGGATTTGGTAATACAGTGGGTGCAAAAAGCGCCGCTCGAAGCGCTGCCACATGCCCTCTTGATCTTGCTCCTGTAAAGAGCTGGACCAGACTCCGTCGGCATGTTGAATGGTGCCCGATTGCGCCAGCACCCTGTGGTGTTTGTCGACCACCCAGATGCGACTGCCACTGTGGCCCATGCCCTTGATAATGCGTTTAATCTCCGGTGAGGGCAGCAGCACAGTGCCTAGAGTATTGGCATCGTCAATATTCGAGGTGGCCATTAAATGACGCTCTTGCTGGCCATCATCCCAATCGCTGATGGCAAAGCCGAGCTTGTTGCCAAGCATGGACAGCGGCATACGCAGTTCTATGTTATAGCCTTGCTCGGTCTGGCGAAAATAGCCCTGAATATCCTTATAAGGAGTCAGCTCGGGCAGGCTAAAGGCATTTACCCAGCCATCCTCACGGGTGGCGACTATGTAATTTTTCAGCTCGCCATCGGGAGACTTAATGGCGATTTTTAAATGGTCGTTACGCTCCAGACTAAGGGCATTTTTCGGCCGCAGGCGAACCTGGTTATCCTGCACCGCAAACACCGCATACAGGTGCTGTCCATACTTGCCAACCATGTGCTCGAAGGACAGGTTGCTGTCATCATGCTCCGGGTTTGGAGTTTGCAGGTAATTACCCTGGTATTGCCACATCAGGCTTTGATAGGGTGCCCAGTCGCCAAGCTCGCCATCAAGACGGATAGCATTGTTGATCTGGTAGGCGTAGAGATCGCGACCCTTTTCCACCTTGGCGGTAAACTCACTGGCGTTTTCAAATAACGCGGGTCGCTCATGCAGGGCGGTTGCCAGCGCTCGGGTGGTTCCGACCAGGGTTTTTTCCTGGCCCTTGCGCAGATACTTTTCCATTTCCCAGACATATTCATAGCCGAGCCAGGGCAGCACCAGTAAAAAGCACGACAGCAAAACAACCTTGCTGCGTAGTCCCAAACCCAAACGTGCCATTTATTTGCTTTCCCAGCGATAGCCCATGCCATATACGGTGTTGATACAATCGAATTGGGCATCGAGCGCCTGAAATTTACGGCGAATACGTTTTACATGGGAGGTGATGGTGCTGTCGTCGACGTAAATTTTGGCGTCGCTCATAAGCTCATCCCGGCTCTTTACATGACCTGGGCGCTTGGCTAAGGAGTGCACCATCCAAAATTCGGTGACGGTTAAATCCACGGCCTGGCCCAGCCAGCTGGCGCGTAACCGTTTTAGGTTCAGTTCCAGCTTGTCCTGTACCAGGGTGTCGTCCTGTTCACTGGGTGAGTCTTGCGCTTCGACGCGACGAAACAAAGCACCGATGCGTGCCGCTAGGTGGGCCATGCTGATGTCTTTGGTGAGGTAATCATCGGCGCCCATGCGCAGTCCGCACACGGTATCGATTTCACTGTCGCGGGCGGTCAAAAAAATAATCGGCAGGGTTTGTGAGCGCGCGCGCAAGCTTTGGCACAGCATAAAACCGCCATCGATTTCATTGCCCAAACCAATATCGACGATGGCCAGATCCGGCAAGCGTTCGCTCAGCGCCAGCTCGGCACTGGGCCTGTCGGCGAAGCCCTGGACTTCATAGCCTTGTCCTTGCAGCATTTCTACATAGTTGTCACGGATGGCGGCTTCGTCTTCAATAATGGCAATTCGTTTCATCTTCGGGCTAATTAAGGGCTAACAAGGTGATTTTGTTAACACTATACCCTGATTTGCTAGCCCTGTGATGAACGAGGTGGTAATTGCCATAATTGATCATAATTCCCCAAAGCTGAACCTAAAAAAGTGAGCGCGATAATTACAAAAGTTGAATTATTGTTGCGATAAACTGCATGAGTACAAAATGGTACCTTAATGCACACTTTGGTACATGTTTGCTCATGCCTTGTATAGCAAGGCATGTAGAGCAGCGATTTGGTCATAACTTATTCCTAGGGGTTATAGCCGTCTGTTTACATATTGTTTTCTTTGTCCGGCGCAACGTACCCTACTGCGCTAGCGCAACATGTGCGCAAATCTTTATCAAGGAATACAACATGTCCAACAAGAATAGAAACTTAAAGGGGTTGGGTCGCAAAAGCACCATTGCGATGCTAACCGCTATGTACGTGGCTGGGGGAGCCGCGTCCGCACAACCGGGCTTTGAAAAAGCGCCTGCCGGCTCTTTTTACACCCCGGTATTTACCGCTGAAGACCTAGCGAATTACAAAGAGTCAAAAGAAGCGCAAACCCTATTTGGTTCTGTGGGTCAGCTAAACAGACATTATCAGGATAATTCACCTAAGAATGTCTTCACACCTAAAGATGGGGTGACCGGCAAGCGTACCTACATAGTACAGCTACAAAACGATGCCGTGGTTAACTATCAAGGCGATATACAAGGTCTTGAGGCCACGGCCCTGACGACCACTCGTACCATGGTGGGTCGCTCAACCTTGAATGTGCGTTCACCCGAGGTGAAAAGCTACCGTCGTTACTTGCAAGACCAGCAAAACAAGGTACTTAGCCGCGCTCAATCGAATGGCGCCAATATCGAAATGAAGCAGCAATTGACGCTGGCTAACAACGCGATGATCGTGACCATGACGCAAGAAGACGCCATGGTGCTGGCCAAGCAAAGCGGCGTTAAGCGTATTACCGAAAACCGTATTTTCGAATTGCGTACCGATCGTGGCCCAGAATTCATCGGTGCCGATAAACTCTGGCAGGGTCAGGTTCCGGCCTCATCGCTAAGCGTTAAGGGTGAAGGCATGGTTGTGGGTATCCTGGATACCGGTGTTAACACCGACCACATCGCCTTTGCTGGCGACGAAGAATACGCTAAGACCAACCCATTTGGTGCTGGTAACTTCATCGGTGACTGTGTTGAATCGCCAGAGTTGTGTAACGATAAGTTGATTGGTGTGCGCTCTTACCCGGAGATCACCGTTGCCAACAGCGATTATATTTTTGGTTATAAAAATCGTCGCCCAGAAAACGGCGAAGACTACAATGGCCACGGCTCTCATACCGCCAGCACTGCTGCGGGTAATGAGTTGCTAGATACACCACTGCAAACCATAGATGGTTCAGTGACCAGCGATGGTATCGACCTGCCTTTCACGTTTGAAAAGACCAGCGGTGTTGCGCCACGTGCCCATATCATCTCTTATCAGGTCTGTTGGCCTGGCAGTGGTGGCGATCCTTATGCGGGCTGTCCAGAATCAGCGATTCTATCTGCCTTTGAAGATGCCATTGCCGATGGTGTAGATACCATTAACTTCTCAATCGGTGGCGGTGAATCCTTCCCTTGGGAAGATCCCATGGAACTGGCATTCTTAAGCGCTCGTAAGGCGGGTATTTCGGTTGCAGCTGCGGCTGGTAACTCGGGCCCTTATTACATGTCAGCGGACCACACCTCACCTTGGGTAACCACCGTAGGTGCATCAACCCATGACCGTGTTATGTCATTGGGTGACAAGGTTATCAATAACTTCCAGGGTGCGCGTGCACCGTTTAATGGCGAATATGCGGGTAAAAGCCACTCGGGTGGGATCACAGGTCCTGTGGTATTAGCGGAAAACTTTGAAGATCCTAATCCGAATGATGCCTATACAGCGGCCAGCTGTAACGTACCTTTCCCTGCGGGAACCTTTACCTCAGATCAAATCGTTGTCTGTGAGCGCGGTGACATTGCCCGTGTAGCGAAAGCCGAAAACGTGGCGGCCGGTGGTGCCGGTGGTTTTATCCTGCAAAATACCAGTTATGGCGATAATGTGGTGGCCGATAACTATGTTATACCGGGGATCCACCTGTCCGCGCAAGCGCGCTGGGCCATTCGTAACTGGGTTAACGCCAACCCGGTAGGCGAAGCGATCGCCACCATAGGTGAGCCGGTGAATACCTACGAGTTTGACCCAGAGAAGGGCAATGAGCTGGCTATCTTCAGTTCGATGGGTCCAAGTCGTTATATCAACAACCTGGTACCGGATGTAACCGCACCGGGCGTTGATATTTACGCGGCTAATGCCGATGATCAGCCGTTTACGGCCAACCCGACCGCTTCGGATTGGACCTTTATGAGCGGTACCTCGATGGCGACTCCGCACGTAACCGGCGCCATGACCTTGTTGATGCAGATGCACCCAACATGGACACCGGCAGAAATTCAATCGGCATTGATGATGACGGCCAATAAGGTTCAGATCTTCAACGGCGTGGTAATGGTTGACCCTTACTACAACTTTATGGCCGGTGGCGGTTCTATCGATGTGGCGCAGGCAGCCAATGCCGGTCTGGTGATGGACGAAACCATTGAGAACTATCAAGAAGCTAACCCGCGCAATGGCGGTTTGGTTGAATGGTTGAACCTACCTTCTTTGGTTAATCAAGACTGTGAGCTTGAATGTTCATGGATGCGTACCGTCAAAGCCACCAAAGATGGTTCATGGCAGGCTAGCGGCTTCGGCTGGGGCGTACAAGGTGAAGACCAAAGCGCTGGCGTTGAGGTGGAAGTATCACCAAGCAGCTTCACATTGAAAGCCGGCGAAACTCAAGATGTCATGGTAACCATGAAGTTGCCAAACATCATCGAGCATAAGCTAGATGCACCAGAGCCTGGTGCGCCTTGGGAAAACACCCTAAATAAAGACACCTGGTTTAACGGCAAGGTCGTGTTTAACAATCTTGATGGCCAATCGCCGGATGCACATTTTACCCTGGTAGCGAAAAACACCTTGGATGAGTTGCCGCAATCCGTGGATATCGATATGGCGCGCAATAAGGCCTCTGAGTCGATTGTTGTTAACACCGACAGCTACAGCCAGCTGACGCCAACCTATTATGGTTTGGTGAAACCAACCACCATCGAAGCGGACGTAATCGGTGTAGGCCCTTATGTGACTAAGGACCGTGTTGAGCGCGCTTGGGACATCCAGTCAATTACCGTTCCTGAAGGCACTAAACGTCTAATGGTGAAGGTAGCCTCTACGGAGCAAACATCAAACCTAGGTGATGTTGTTGAGCCACGCTGGCAGACCAAGAAAGCCCACCTTATCGTTGGTTTTGATGCCAACAACAGTGGTTCTTTCATGGTCAGCGATGAAGAGATTGCAGAAGATCCACAAGCCCTGATCAAGGCGCTTAATGCGGAAATGATCTGTTATTCATCAAGCAGCGTTGAAGACAACTACTGTAACATTATTGACCCTGAGCCAGGCCAGTACTGGTTTGCTACTGCTGCTTTAGCTGCGCCGCGTGATTATGAATATCGCACCAAAACGCACTATGCGGTAATCGGCAATGAATATAATGGTGGCTTTGATGTGTCTGCGCCAGAACAACACAGTGGCAACGGCAACTATGAAATCGCCATTAACTGGGATCTGCCTGAATCGCAAATGGGTGATGTTTACTACGGTGGCTTTGCTCTAGGCAACGCACCGGGTGCCGAAGGCACACTGGGCTTTACCTCTTTGAACTTTAATCACGACAGTGAAGCACTGACCCTAAACGTGAGCCAAGATGCTGCTCGTGCCATGGATGTGCTTGATGTGAACGTGAAGTTGAAGGCGAACTACGAGTCTCAAGAGCGTGATTACAACTTTGAGTTGACTATTCCTGAGGGGATGCAGCTTTGGTCTGAAACCATGACTTCGAACAACGAGCAAGTTGCCGAGATGATTAAGGTTGAAGGCAACAAACTGACTATTGCAGGTACTCAGCAGGCAACCCGCAATGTTAAGCGTGACTATAAAGTGACCAATAACATCACCGATGCCAGCTGTAAGACTCCGATGATCGACGAGTTCTCTACCGGTGGTTACATCGACCTTCAGGGCGAGTTCCGTCTACAGCCGACCACACCTTGGTATGAAGGTGGCTCTAACGTGTACTTTGATGTGCCAATTGACTGGTTATTCTATAAGCAAGGCGCGAAGTTTGAAGTCTACAACCAGGCAAACAACAACGAAGTGCGTTTACACCCAACCGGTGCCATGCAGTTTACACCTCTGTGGTGGATGATGAGCCAACACCGTGGTCCTGGTTTCCTGGTTGAAGCCCTGGCCCCATTCTGGCGTGGCTCGTTCGAAATCGCTAACAAGCGTGACCCTTACGACCCTACCGGTCTAACCATAGCATCACAGTATGCCGAAGAGCGTCCTGACCTAGGTGACCTGTTGTTTATGGAATTCGATAACGTGACCGACAAACGTACCGGTGAAACCTATGACTATGAGGTGATCCTGCGCAGCGGTATCGATGACCATAAGGATAAGTTCGAGGTTATATATGCCTATGACAACCTGGGTGCCAATGTTGATGAGGGTGTGATCATGATCGAAGGCGGTGACAGTGCTTACTCGGGCACGGCTGGCTTCAAAGATGGTGCCCTTTACAATGTGGTTGGTTACAACGACCTAGGCAAGGTGCTTAAAGACGATCTAGTGATCTGTTTCGACTATGTGGGTCCTGAGCAAAGTGAAGTGGAATTCTCTTTCAAAGCGACCGTTAACCCAGAGTCGGCGGGAACCGATAAGGAGATCACCTTAGCCTATGAGCTCGGTGGCGAAGCGAAAACCTTAACTCATACCATTGGCGTTAAAGGTAACCTGAAAATGTCAGCCCTTGATGATATGGCAGTAGAAGAAAACGGCCGTATCGATGGTATCGAAGTGGTGGTACTTGATGCGGACCAATCACCAAACGAACTTTTGGTGAGCGGCGATAACATCAGCGCTGAAATCGATGGCATGTCATTTAACCTTATCCCGAACGCGAACTTCCACGGTGACACGGAAGTAACGGTAACCGTACGTGATAAGGCCAACACCAGCGACAGCGTATCGCAAACCTTTATTCTGAGTGTGGCTTCCGATGGCGTCGAGCCTGAGGTTGTGACTCCAGAGCCTGAGGTTAAGAAATCTTCTGGCGGTAGCACCGGCATCTTTATGTTGATGTCACTGCTGGCCCTGTTCGGCGTACGTCGAGTTCGCGGCTAAACAAGGTTTCTCTGCTAATTAGCTGCCTGAGCGCAGCAAGGAAAAAAGCCCCTAATTAGGGGCTTTTTTATTGCCTGGAATGTGTGAATCCAGTTTATGCAATGACGGGCGAACAGTGAAAGAGGATAAAAGTCACGGCGAAATTTTGGCAACGCTCGGGTTCAGGTTACAATAACGACATTCTTTATTATTAGTGACATGCCCATGAAACTGACCGTTGAAATCAGTAAGTACCCGCTTCATCAAGACTATATTCCCTTTATTAAAGACTTTATCGACCGTCTTAATGAACACAAAGAGCTCAAGGTGATCACCAATACGCTCTCAACTCAAGTTTTTGGTGACTATGATACCGTGATGGCGGTGCTTAGCGCCGAGATCAAACGCTCCTATGAGCAATTCGGTAAGGCCATCTTTGTTTGTAAGTTTTTGCATGGCGATCTGTCGCCTCAAGACTAACTCTTGGAACGCCTTTAGGAACACCTTATGGACGCCTTAAATAGTACCTTATCTGGCTTTGCCGCCATGTCCGGCTGGGAATATGCGGCGGTAGCGCTTTCCGTGGCCTATTTGTTGTTGGCCATGCGCGAAAGTCTATGGTGCTGGCCCGCGGCCTTTTTCAGTACGCTGATCTACACCCTGATGTATTGGCAGGGCGCCTTGCTGATGGAATCCCTGCTGCATTTTTATTATATGGGGATGGCCATTTATGGCTGGTGGGCATGGCGCTATGGCAAGGAGCGTAGCGAGAGTCAGGGCATTGTCAGCTATCGCCTGAGGACGCATGTCTGGCTAATTGCTGCGACCGCGCTTATCGCTGTATGCATAGGCTATGTGATGGATAATTACACTCGTGCCGACTATGCCTACCTGGACAGTTTAACCACCTGCTTTGCGGTGTTAACCACTTACTTTGTTGCGAAAAAGGTGTTGGAAAACTGGCTCTATTGGGTGGTTATCGATGCCGCTTCCATCTATTTGTATCTGGCCAAGGGCTATTATCCGACCGTGGTGCTATTTGTTTTTTATACCTTTATGGCGATTACTGGCTACCTACGCTGGCGCCAGCAATATCAGCAGAAGGAACAGGGAGTGCCGGCCTATGCCTGAGTCGGTGGGTCGCATCCATGCCTTGGTTACGGCATTTAAAGCCGATGCGGTGATTGACCAAATTACCTTTTTGCCACAAGGGGTAAGCAACGAGAACTATCGCGTTGATACGGAGCAGGGCACTTTGCTGGTGAAGCTTTATGGTAAGCCGGTCCCCGCTGCCGCCATCGATGCCCAACGAGCTTTGGCTCAACAAGGCGTTTGTCCCGCACCTGTGTATGTGGATAACGACCATCGCTGTGCCATTTTCGCTTATGCACCGGGGCAGATGCCCGGAGATTTCGATGGCGAACAGGCTCTGTTACGCCTGGTGCAAATTCATGGTCTGCCAAGCGGTGGCACGGCGTTAGACTTGCATGCCGAGCTTGCCGGTTACGCCAATGATCCCTGCTATCGCCCCTACGCCCAGGCGCTGCAAGAGGTAATAGCACTGACGCAGGCTGTAGCCGAAGATTATTGCTTTTGCCATAACGATCTGATCAAAGAGAATATTATTAGCCACCGTGGGCAGTGGCAGTGCATCGACTTTGAATATGCCCAGCATGGTGACCGCTACTTCGATTTAGCCATGTTAACCCTGAGCTTTAAGCTCTCCGCGGGTCAACAGCAGAGTTTGTTTAGCAATTACTTTCGCACGATGAAGCTGCAGGGCAACTGGCAGAAATTTAAGGCCATGCAAAAGCTGGTGGCGGCCCTAAATTACTTTTGGTATGTGCGCCATAAGGTGCAGCATCGTATCGATGAGGCTAAGCTCAGCCTGGATGCGCTCATGGCCTAACTCTTATCTACCAAGGCCTCATATTGGCGCTGATAATGGCGCCAAAAGCCAATGGACGCCTTATTGAGTGGGCGGCGAATTTGTAACTTGCTGGCGGTGGCACAGGCGCTGGGCTTGGTATAAAACTGCAAGCAGTCGTCCTGCCAAGGCAGCTGACAAAACGAATATAATCGGCGCAGTGCCGGCTCACCTTCGCTGACCAGGTCTTCATAGCTTTGCAAAATCACATTCTCCGGATATTTAGCGGCAAAGTGCCGCGCTAAGCGCTCATAATCATCATAAAACGCGGCGATATCCCAAAGCGTAAAGGCATAATGATGGAAAGGGCTGTGCACCTGATAGGCCTGGCGAAAGTTGGCGATGCAGGTGTCTTCTTTGGCGCGCAGCATAAGCACGATTTTCGCTTGGGGCAGGGCATGGACGATAAAGTCGATATAGTAAAAGTTAAACGGCAGTTTATCGCAGCCGCGCTCGGCGTCTCCCTTTAATCCCCTGTAACGACCGAGGTACTCCTTTGCCAAGGTAGCCACATCTCCCTGGCCTGCTCTAGTGATGACCTCGGGCGTCAGAATGGCGGCACCGCTTTGCCCACTTAAGCGCTTGACCCCCTGAGGGAAGTCCTGCAACTCACCTAAAGACGCCAAGTGTGGGCTTTGGCACAGTAACTGGGCTACTAAGGTGGTGCCTGAGCGAGGCATGCCCGCCACAAAGACGGCTTCAGCATCATTATCCTGTTGCGATATAAGCTGAGGCGGTGTCGAGATCAACTGCTGGCAAAAGGCCCTGTGCTTGGCGGCATCAAAGTGAATACGTTTGGCCACCGCTTCCTTGCTGTTTGCAAAGGCGTTAAAGGCCTCGGCATAGTCCCCCAGTAGTTCATGCTCTAAAGCCAGGGCATGGAACAGGTGTTGGCGGGCGATGGCATTTTGCTCTTGTGCCAATAGGGCGGTGAGCTGCTCTATATGCGCCTGCGCTTCGGCCATGGAGCTTTGCTCGGCCAGGGCATAATGGGCGCGATAGTGATTGGGGGTGAGCTGAAGCGCCCGTTGCAACAGTTCTTTGGCTTCGCTGTTAGCGGCCATAATGTTATGGCTGATGGCGGCGTTAACCAGAATATCGGCGTTATCCGGGGCGTATTGAGCGGCGCGCAGATGATAGCCATGAGCGTTGTGATAGTCGCCGAGACGACTATAGAGGTTCGCCAGGGTGTCCAGTTGCCCGGCGTCCGTGAGTGATTCCTGATCTAGGGTTTGCAGCGTCTGGTGGCACTCTTCGCTGCGCCCAAGCAGGTATAAAAACTTGCCGCGGTTAAGGACATACTCCGGCTGCGCCGAAATTGTCAGTGCCTTGTCCAGGAGTTTAACCGCCTTGGTCAGGTCGCCGGCCTGGGCGTTGACCTCGGCCATCAGCGACCAGGCAAGGTGATCTTCAGGATTTTGCTGCAACCGAGTGACCAGATCCTGATGAGCCTGGGTGAGCTGTTGCTGGCGTAACAGGTGCTGAATGTGGTGGCGCAATGTGGAGTCGGTCATATCAATAAAAAAAGGGGGCAACCTTGGTTGCCCCTTAGTGTATTACAGCTCGAAGTTATAGGTAAACTTCATGCCAATGGTCCGTGGAGTGGTGATGTAGTGACCATACACCCGTTGCAATTCAGGCAGCTCATGGTTTTGGTCGGCATAGCGCCCCATACCCGCCCAGGATTTATCACGACGAGTCGAGGTGAAGGCGTACTTGTCGAACAGGTTGTCGACATACAGGGTGGCCGACCACATATCTCCGGAGATCTTGGCGGACAGATTGCTAAGCGCATAGCCCGGCAGCACTTCGCCGTCGGCCTTCAGACCCACCTTGGTATAGACATCGCTTTGTGCGGTCAGGCCATAGTTGATGTTTAACAACTTGTCGCCAAACACTTCATTTTCGTAGCTGACCCCGAGCGATGCTTGATGCTCTGGCGAGCCAGGCAGGCGGTCGCCGTCGGCACCGTCGTAATACGCCTGGTCCGGCTCATACACATCAAAGAGCATAGGGGCATCTTCGGTCAGTTCAGCCTTGGCATAGGAATAGGTGGCATACACAGTCCAGTTATCGCCTAACAGCGCACGGGTCGATAACTCAACGCCTTGGGAGCGGGCCGAGCCAGCGTTGGCGGTAATGATCTCCTGACCATTGACCGTGGTCGACTGAATTTGTGCATCGTCCCAATCAACGCTAAAGAGCGCGGCATTGAAGTGCAGTTTGTTACGTAACCAGGTTGATTTAATACCTAGCTCATAGTTGGTGGTGGTGTCCGGCTTATAGGCCATTTCATTGGGCAGGGCACAGATAATTTGTTGTTCTGGCAGCTGCTCGGGGCACGACTCCAGGCCATTACTACCGCCGATGCGAAAGCCTTCACTGATGGTGAAGTAGGTGACCAAACCATTGTCAAAGGTGTAGTTGGCGTTGAACTTAAACAGGCTGCCGTCATCTTCGGCACTGCTTGGTTCCAGGTCGACATCCGCTCGCGAGGCATAGAATACATCATCCCAGGCATCGAATAAGGGCGTGGCCGAACCGGATTTGGAGTCGATTTCATACTCGTAAAAACGTGCGCCCAGGGTGATGTTGAACTGATCGGTAAAGGCATAGCCCACCTCACCAAACAAGGCTTTTTCCGTGGTATCTGACTCGGTGATAGCAATGTACTCTAGGTCCGGTTCGATATTGGGAATGTCGCTGCCATAGTCGAAGTTATCGAAGCCCGGGGCATATTCCCTGTCGTCCGATTTGCTTTCAAACTTGTTGTAGTAAGCGCCAACAATCCAGTTCCAGGGCCCATCATGGCTGGAAACCAGGCGCAGCTCCTGGGTAAAGCTGTCTTGCTCACTGGTGTCCTTGGTGTAATCGACAAAGGCCGGGAAGTTGGCGTAGCCGGTCCAGATATCGTAAAGCAGATCGGTTTGATCGCGCTGACCTTCTTGTTCATAGCTCGACCAGCCCGAGGCCGAAACCAGCTCGGCAAAGCCTAAATCGGCTTTTAGCTCCAGGCTAAGCAATTCATCTTCTTGCTCATTGGGCTCTTCAACACGGTAGGCTGAGTCGTATTTGCCGACCAAGTCGTGAATGGGGTTATCCGGGCTGATGCTGCCGTATTGGGTGATCGAGTTGCCGCCGTGTTCCTGCTTTTGATAGAAGTAGTTGAGGGTGCCCTCGAACACTTCATTGGGAGCCCAGCGCAGTGACAGACGCGCCGTGGTAATGTCTTCATCATTGGCGTCTTCGACCTGTTTAAGGTTCGCTTTGACCTCGTCGGCATTGTTCCAATCCGGGTCGGGTAGGGATACACCTGGCTCGCGCACCACGAAATTGTAATCCATATATCCTGGATTATGGTAGTAGTTTACGCTGGCACGGACCGCCAGTTCGTCTTCTATGATAGGGGTATTAAATACAAAACCCCCTTCGCCGCCCATGCCATCGCTTTGTGACAAGGTAAACAGGTCGCCGCTGATTTGCCCTTCTGTGATGTCCAGTACCGGCGCCTTAAGCATATAACGAATGGCGCCACCGAGCGTACCGGCACCGTACAGGGTGCCTTGTGGGCCGATCAGCACCTCGACGCGCTCCACGTCGGTAAGACGTAAATTGATATTAAGGGGGATCTCACCCAAATAGGTGGCCACGGTACCACTGTCGGAGGCACGCTCCGACGAGTTGGTGTTTAAGCCGCGCACTATGATAGGCGAGCCTTCACGTCCGCCCTGATCGGTAATGGTCAGGCCTGGTACCCAGCGCGCCACGTCTTCGAGCTGAGCAATATTTTGATCTTTCATCACGTCGGCATCCATGGCGGTGATGTTGAGCGGCGCCTCTTGCGCCGAACCGCTGCGACGAGTCGCGGTAATTTGAATGACTTCCAATGCCTTTTCTTGCTTGATTTCGCTATTGGCTTGCTCGGCGTTGGCGTAGCCACATAAGCAGCCGGCAATGGCCGTAGCCAGTAGTGTTGGCTTAAATTTACCCATGTTGTATTACCCTGTGATTTTGATATAGCAATGCAATCTGCCATTCAATAAAAAGCATGTTAACAATAATTAAACAACCCCCTAAAAAAGGGACGGAAATTAATATTCAATCATTGCGCTTTTTTATTCTCTATTTGCCGGGTCACGTGCATTTTTGTGCAAAAATATTCGCTATTTTTTTGCGTGATATTGCTCTAAAGGCGGACTTTTGATGTTAGGAACTAATTTCTATATTTCCCATCCAGCCGGGCATTTTGACTCGGAAATAAAGGTTTTCTGAATTTAAATGCAAGTATAGGGAATTTAAATTCAATTTATAGGTTTTTCTAGTCAATATATTGTGGTTATTTTGTTGTTTTTTTGTAGCTGCTCTGATCTGGTGCATAAAAATGCTGGAAGTGCGTTTACTCTGCATATATAAGCTGTTGTTTTTATGCCAATAATGGCTGTTGTCTACGCTTTTTATCCAGAGCTTTGAACAACTGGGCAGCGCGCAAAAAGACAGGCGGGAGCCTCCCCTTGTTTAAGTCTGAAATCTCAGTCGATAAACTGGATGAGTCGGCTACTTTGTCACTGCATAAATTATCGCCATCCGATTAGCGAGGGCTGGTATTTCCTCAGGGATGCCATTACTATAGGCGCAGTTGGCGCTATCCCATGCTGCCGACTCCGCTGCTCTCGTGGTGAAATGGATATCACGTGGCCCTCCGGAGGCCAAGTTCTAGGTTCGATCCCTAGCGAGAGCGCCATTACTGGCCAATCAGTAAGTTATATTTTTATTCCTTCACCCCGCTTCATTTTTGTTTGGTTGTTTCGGTGCTTATAAATTTGCCCCCCCGGCTAGGCGTTAACCCTTAGTGGACTGTGTTGTCATTAATCCGCAAAATTATTTCACCTCTCCTTATCGTGAATATGCCTATAAAACAGGCGGTAAGCTGTGTTTTCTTGCATGATTTTAGCGACCGGTTAGCACCTTGTTTACGCCTGAAACAGCCTGTTATTGAGTGCTAATTTCGGTGAATAAGTTAGTTTATTTTGCTATTTGCTGTTACCAAAACGGCTACGTATGATTGCCTCCTTTTTTATCACCTAGTTCCAGTATTCGGGGGATTTTCATGACAATTACAACCAAGCACCTGGCTTTAAGTCTGGCTATCGCATCGGCATTGGGCAGTGCGCCAAGCCTTGCCACCAAGGCGCAAAACGACAACGCGGCAGAGCAAGATATGGAAGTGATTGCCGTGACCGGTACTCGCCGCAGCCTGCGTAGCCTGGGAGAGAGCACGGTGCCCGTCGATGTGATCACCAGTGCTGACATGACCAGCACCGGCCAGTTGGAAATCAGCCAGGTGTTGGCTTCTCAGGTGCCGAGCTTTAACTACCCCAGTGCCACCCTGGCGGATGGTACGGATCACGCCCGTCCAGCGGTATTGCGCGGTTTGGCCCCGGACCATACCCTGGTACTGGTTAATGGCAAGCGTCGTCACGCCGGTGCCCTGTTAAGTCTAGGTGGCGTAGTGGGTCGCGGCTCGACCGCGGTGGATTTAAATATGATCCCCGTTGCCGCCATTAAGCGCGTGGAAGTGTTGCGCGACGGTGCCGCCGCTCAGTACGGCTCAGATGCCATAGCCGGGGTGATCAATATAGTGCTAAAGGACGCCGATGAAGGCGGTAGCATCAGTGCCACCTACGGCGAGTACGATACGCAAATGGCTGGTGCGCCTCAGCTGGAGCGTGTCTATGCCGACAACAATGGCGACTTGGCTTTTGTAACCGGTGATGACCGCCGGATCAACGATGGTGCCAACCGCACCTTCAGTGCCAACACGGGTTTAGCCTTGGGCGATGATGGCTTTGTGAATATCGCCCTGGAGTATCGTGACCATGAGCCAACCCTGCGCTCTGGTTTTGATCCTCGCGAACAATATGCCCGTCTTGACGACGGCAGCCTGGACCCGCGCGAATTTACCATAGAGCGTTACAATCACCGCTTTGGTAAGGCGGCACTGGAAGATGTCGCCTTGTTTATCAATAGCGGCTATGAGCTGGGTCAGGGCTATCGCTTGTATGCCTTCGGCAGCTACTCCGAGCGTGAAGGCAATTCCGGCGGTTTCTATCGCCGTGCCAAAGACAGTCGCAACGTGCTCGCGCTTTATCCCGATGGCTTCTTGCCGCAGATTGATACTGACGTACAGGATTATGCCTTGGCCCTTGGTCTGGAAGGGGAGAGCGGCGACTGGAGCTGGGATATCAGTAGCAACTATGGCCGCAATGATTTTGCCTTCGGCGTCAGCAACAGTC
Source organism: Pseudoalteromonas sp. T1lg75 (assembly GCF_002964705.1). Taxonomy (GTDB): domain Bacteria; phylum Pseudomonadota; class Gammaproteobacteria; order Enterobacterales; family Alteromonadaceae; genus Pseudoalteromonas. The sequence goes on from NZ_PQCD01000015.1 coordinate 322,965, forward strand.
TGAATACCTCGCTAGGCATTAATAGCCCGAGGGAGTTCGATAACGGCGCCCTGGTGTATGACCAATGGTTGTTAAACGCCGATGCCAGTACCGTGCTTGATTTAGGTTTAAACGATGATGTGTTTTTCACTATCGGTGTCGAGTATCGTCGTGAGGGCTACCAAATAGAGCCGGGTGAAGAGGCCTCCTATATTACCGCCGTCGATAGCAACGGCGCTCCGTTAGGAGCCGGAGGTGCCCAGGTATTGCCTGGTTTTAGCCCCGCCAGTGTGACCGATGAAAGTCGCTACAATATGGCGCTGTTTGCGGAATTCGATACCTATCTCAACGAGGATTGGAACCTGGTTTTGGCCGGTCGCCTGGAAGACTACAGTGATTTCGGCAGCACCTTTACGGCGAAACTGGCAAGCCGCTATAGCATTAGCGACAACCTAAGCCTACGCGGTGCAATCAGCAGCGGTTTCCGGGCGCCCTCTTTGGCACAAAGCTCATACCGCCAGATCTCTACCGTGTTGGAAAACAACCAGCCATTTGAAGTTGGTTTGTTCCCCGCCGATACCGCTGCGGCACAGGCCTTGGGAGCTAAGCCGCTGGAGGCCGAAGAGTCGGTCAATATCACCGCCGGCTTTATCTATAATCGCGGCGCCTTCAGCCTGACCCTGGATGCTTATCGTATCGATATCGACGATCGCATCGTGTTGTCGGAAAACCTCGAGGGCGACGAAGTGGCGGCGATTCTTGCGGCGGCCGGTGAGACCAATGTTGAGAGCGTGCGCTATTTCACCAATGCCATCGACTCGCGTACACAGGGCGTGGATATTGTCGCTACCTACCAGCTTGATTTGGCAACCTGGGGTGATATGCGCTTAAGCGCGGCGGCCAACTTTAACGACACCGAGATCACCGCCGTTAAAGACAATCCGGCGCAGTTGGATTCATTGGGTGAAAGCTACCAGTTGTTTGCCCGTCGTGAAATCGGCCGTTTTGAAGAGGGCACCCCGGATAGCAAATTAAACCTGGCGGCGACATGGGATTTGGGTCAGTGGCAAACCACTTTAAGAGTGACCCGTTATGGGGAAGTGGCGGACATTTCCTCACAGCCGGAGCGTGACGAATACCTGGATGCCAAATGGCTGACCGATCTGGAAGTAGCCTATCATCCTGATGCTAGTTGGAAGCTGGCGTTAGGCGCCAATAACCTGTTCGATCAATACCCGCAGGCGACGGTGGACAATGTCGGTCAGTCTGATTTTAACCAGATTTTCCCTTATACGCCGTTTGCGCCTTATAGCCTGGACGGGCGCTTTATCTACGGCAATATTACCTATCGTTTTTAGTGAACTAAAAGCAATTACCCGGGGCTCAATGAGCCCTTTTTTTAGCGCTATGCTATAAGACAAGAGTGCATTTGTTTTAAAGGAGGGGAAGTGGATGACCTATACGCCGATTTCCTGCGAGCAGCATGACCTAATTGAGATTTTTTGTATGCGCCACAATAAGGTGGCGGTGACACTGCACAGCGGCGAGCAATTTTTTGCCCGTGCAGAAGATGTGGGGATCATCAGTGGCCAGGGTGAGTGGCTGCACTTTAGCAACCACAGCAGTGTGCGCCTGGATCAGATCAAAGCCATTTCTTTAGCTTAAAATAAACGGCAATCAAGGCGGTCAGAGCCACCAGGGCAATGACGAAAATGGCAAAAGCCGCATCGGACTCGGTGCCCGGTATGCCGCCTATATTGACTCCCAGCAGACCGGTCAAAAAGCCCAAAGGCAAGAAGAGCGCCGCCACCACAGACATCACATACATACGTTTATTTAACTGGTCAGAAACCTGGCTAGAGACCTCTTGTTGAATAATTTGTGCACGCTCTATATTCATATCCAACTCTTCTAAATAGCGCACCAAATGGTTGATGGTCTCGCTAAGGCGCGAGCAATCATCGTCTTGGAGCCAGCTTGGCTGTTGGCTTAACAGGCCGCGCAGCGCGTCTTTTTGTGGGCGGATATAGCGTTTGAGGCCTATGGTTTGTCGGCGCACCTGAGAGAGCGCATTGTGATCATGGGGCTTGGCACTGTCGACCTGCTCCTCAAATTGATCGAGCTTGTCTTCGAGTTCATCGATGACGTCTTGCATCCGCGAGGTAAGGTTTTCGCTCAGTTGGCAGATAAGCGAGGATGCATCCTTGGGGCCCTTGCCTGCGCGCAGTGTATCCGCTAGAGCGCTGACCGATAGCAGGCGGCGATGACGGGTCGACACTATCAGGCGTTCGCTCACATAGAGGCGAATTGACACCATGTCGTCCGGCGTTTGTGCCGGGTTAAGGTTCACCCCACGCAAAAACATCAGCGTACCTTGGCCCTCGGACACCATGCGTGGACGAGTTTCTTCGGCCAGCAGTGATTGGTAGGCAAAATCACTGAGGTTAACGCCGTCAAGGTAGTCCTGAGCTTCATCAAAGCAATAATCGAGATGCAGCCATAGAAGCCCGTCACTGCTTTGCCAGGCGCTAATTTGTTCCTTATTGGTTAGCTCCTTGCTAACACCACCTTGGCCGTCGAGCACTAAAGCATGGATTAATGCACTCATGGGGAATTCCCTTTTTGTTGTCATTATTTTCTTCTATCCTTGACTACAACCTCGTGAAGATCAATTAATTATATTAATCGACGCGAGTAAATTAATTCACTGTTCTTTACAGTGAATTGCCGTATAAAGCGGATTTTTAACAACTTGCTCCCGTCGGAGCACTGAGCTGGTAGCCATTATGGAAAACAGAATATTAGTTGGTTGGCGCGAGTGGGTAGCGCTACCTGAGTTAGGGATCGAGCAGATCAAAGCCAAGGTAGACACCGGGGCTCGCACCTCTTGTATTCACGCGTTTAAGGTCGAACCTTATCTGCAGGATGGCGAAAAATGGGTTCGTTTTTGGGTGCACCCCAACCAAGACGATGTCGAAACCGAAATCCAGTGCCAAGCTAAAGTAAAAGATGAGCGAACCGTCACCGACTCCGGTGGTCATCGTGAAATGCGTTATGTTATTGAAACCTTGTTGAGTATTGATGGCCAGCAATGGCCAGTGGAGGCGACACTGACGAACCGCGATACCATGAAGTTTCGGATGCTGCTAGGGCGCACCGCCATGGTGGGCCGCATTGTGGTTGACCCTGAGCTCTCACACCAAACAAAGTTATAAGGATAACTATGAAAATTGGTATTTTATCGCGCAACAAAAATCTCTATTCCACTCGTCGCCTGATCGAAGCGGCGGAAAAGCGTGGCCATGAGGTGCGCGTATTGGATGCGTTGCGTTGTTATATGAACATCAACTCGCAGGAGCCGGAAATTCATTATCGAGGTGAAAAGCTCGAGGGTTTTAATGCCATTATCCCGCGTATTGGCGCCTCAGTTACCTTTTATGGCTGCTCGGTGTTACGTCAGTTTGAAATGATGGGTGTGTATCCGGTCAATGAATCGGTCGCCATTACCCGCTCGCGCGATAAGTTGCGTTCATTGCAGCTGCTATCGCGTAAAGGTGTGGGCATGCCGGTCACCGGGTTTGCGTCAAAGCCCGATGATGTAAAAGACCTGTTGGAAATGGTTGGCGGTGCGCCTGTGGTGATCAAGTTGCTTGAGGGTACCCAGGGCATTGGTGTGGTGCTGGCGGAAACCCGCAAGGCGGCAGAGAGCGTGATCGAGGCCTTTATGGGTTTGAAAGCCAACATCATGGTGCAGGAATACATTAAGGAAGCCGGCGGTGCCGATATCCGTTGTTTCGTTATCGGCGATCGGGTTATTGCGGCAATGAAGCGTCAGGCCCAAGAGGGTGAATTCCGCTCTAACCTGCACCGCGGCGGCAGTGCCAGCCTGGTTCGTATTACACCAGAAGAGCGTAAAACCGCAGTGGCGGCGGCCAAAGCCATGGGCTTGAACGTGGCCGGCGTTGATCTGTTACGATCCGAGCGTGGTCCCTTGGTGATGGAAGTGAACTCGTCGCCGGGCTTAGAAGGCATTGAAGTGGCGACCGGCAAGGACATTGCCAGCATGATCATTCAATTTATTGAAAAGAATGCGAAAGAAAAAAGGACGAGAACCCGTGGCAAGGGCTAAGAAAAATACGCCATTTACCATGTTAGGGGAGCAGGTAGCTCCCGGAGAGCGCCGCGTCTTTGAACTGGAAGCGGCCAAGTTGTACACCCACTCGCCCTTAACCATCAGTATTGAGGTGGTTAATGGCGTTGAGCCTGGGCCCACCCTGTTAATTTGCGCTGCCATTCACGGCGACGAACTTAACGGGGTGGAAATAGTGCGGCAAACCCTGGCTAAGGTGGATGTCGCCAAGCTGCGTGGCACCCTGATCGCGGTGCCCGTAGTGAATGTGTTTGGCTTTATTCATAAGTCCCGTTATTTGCCGGATAGACGCGATTTAAATCGTTGCTTCCCCGGCTCAATACGTGGCTCTGTGGCCGGGCGCATGGCCAATACCTTTTTCAACGAGGTGGCGGTGCACTGCAGTCATATTATCGATTTGCATACCGGCGCCATTCACCGCACTAATTTGCCGCAAATTCGCGCCGACTTGAGCAATGATGAAACCACGAAGATAGCCAACGCCTTTGGTACTCCGGGGTGATCAATGCCTCTTTGCGCAATGGTTCACTGCGCTCCGAAGCGGCGGCCCGAGGTATTCCGGTGATCACCTATGAAGCAGGTGAAGCGCTGCGCTTTGACCCGATAGCCATCGCCGCCGGCGTGCAAGGGGTGGAAAACGTGATGCGTAAGCTACGTATGATGCGTGGTAAGCGGGTGCGCAAGCAGGCCGAGCCGGTCATTGCCTCGGCCACCAGTTGGATCCGTGCGGAAACCGATGGCATCATTCGCGCCCAGGTCTCTTTGGGTGAGCGGGTGCGTCAGGGTCAGGTATTGGCCTATATTAACAGCCCCCTTGGCGATACCGAGTGTGCCGTAGTGGCACCACGCAGCGGGATTGTGATTGGGCAGCAAACTCTGCCACTGGTGAACGAAGGCGATGCGGTGTTCCATTTGGCCTATTTTGCCCACGCCAATTCCATCGTTGAGCAGCAACTCGAAACGTTTATCGATGAGATCAGTGACATGGATGACGAGCTTAAAACCGCAGAGCTCAACAATTAATTAAATGAATAAAAATAAGCGCCTTGAGGCGCTTATTTTTTTGGTCCGAGTATTTTGCGTATCGGTTTGGCTTTTTGTGGCGGCTTGTTCAGCACCATGACCGGGCGGGTAACAAACAGGTTATTGGGGTAGAGCACCCTGTGACCGTCGACATGCTCCAACACCACATTCATCAAGCCCATTTCAATAATGCGCCCCTCGACAAAGTTGGCGCCATCGATCACCTTGACCCAGTAGCCTACGCGGCAATCGTTTTGCGCAAACATCAATAAGAAAGAGGTCAGATTAGACAGCAGTGACCAGCCGGCAAATAGGGCGACGCCAAGCATGGCAAAGAGGCTTGAACCTAACACCAGCAGGCCCCGTAATTCTATGCCCAAAAAACCAGCAACATACAGGTCAGCACTATGGCCAGCAGGATTTTCAGCAGCAAGAGTGCCCGCTGTTTACGATGGGGATCGACGCGCCCGCGTATGGTTTTTTCAAATATCTTTTGCTGTAAACGCACTAGCAAAGGGAACAGCAGCAGCAGTCCCAGGGTGATAATCCATTTATAGTTTTGGCTGACTAATTCCAGTAGCGACACCGTTTTTTTCCTACCAATAAAGGAAGCATTAAAAGCTGCTATATAGCATGGAATATTGACGTAACAAAGGGGATTAGAAAGATTTTTTTACACTGACCAGCCACTGTAGCGGGTCGACATCATCACTGCGATTGATAGGGCGGGCGACATCCAGATGGATCACCGCACCGGCGTTGGCGCGACTCGGCGCCAGGCGTAAGCCGAAGCCAAGGTTATGGCGAAAATGGGCGTTTTCCTGGTTGTCATGAAACCAGGCTTGGCCGGCATCGTAAAACAAGGCGCCGCCGACCCTGAATAGCTGCCAGAGATTATATTGCCAGTAATAGCGTTTTTCGATGCTAAACAGCGCGCGCCTGTCGCCAAGCTGGTAGTGATGGGGGTAGCCCCGCAGGCCGGTGTCACCACCCAGAGGAAGTTGCTGATCTGCGGTCAACCCCTCGGCGGCGTCCACTTGCCCCTTCACATACCAGGACTGGGCATCGTCACTGTTATACAGGTATTCGGCGTGAGCGCCGAAAAAGAGGTTCTCCGCTTCAAAATCTTGCTCACGGATAGTGCCATCTATGCCGAGCGACCAACGCCATAAGCTGCGTTGGCTGATATAGTGGCTGCGATGGACATTGAGCTTAAGTATATAACGACTGGCATCGTCGCTTAAGGTGCTCGGCGAGTAACCGAATTGCGCATGGATCTGCCAGCCCAGATTAAGGTCTTCGGTGCGGCTAATGGTGTCGATATTATGCACCTTCACAAAATCGTCTTCGAGCCAGCTAATGTCGATATAGGGATAAGACAAGGTGCGCTCCGTGGCGATGGGCAGATAGGTTTCTGGCAGCTCGTAAAAACGCTCGTTTTGGTAACGGTAGCCCAGGCGGATGCGCTGGGTCCAATGCTCCGCCGGGCGTCGGGCGAGGCCGAAAAACACCTCGCTGATACTGGTATCCTGAGAGAACTCGCTGATGGTTTTACCCTTGTTATAGAGCTTTTCATCGCGGCGATTACTGCCGTTGGCAAAGCCGTAACTATAGGGCGTGTCGAGAGAGTAGAAGGGGTAACTCAGGGCCAGCCAATGACGCTCGCCATCACTGTTATCGGCATACTCGAGACGCCCCTTGTAACGACTGCCGAAGACATTGGGATCGGCGTAGGTAAATTCGTAGCCGCTGCGGTCATCATCATTGGTACGTACCAAGGACAGGTGTTTCCCCCAGCCTAAAAAGTTACCGTCGCGAAAGCCGAAGGTGGAGCGGTTTTCACCGCCGCTGCGGCTAAAGCTGATCTCCGGCAGTAAGGTCCAGAGTTCACGGGTGGTGATCACCACATCAATGTATTCTTCACAGCGCTCGCTGGCGCTGATTTGGGCATCATACAAATAGCCTTGTTGGCGCAGCAGGCGCTCTGATTCCTTCAGTAACTCTGGGTCATAAGGGTCGCCTTCGCCAAACAGCAGAATGTTTTTCAATACCTGGGGCTCGGTCATGATGTGCATCTTGTTGGCAAGGTGAAACAGCCAATTGTCTTCGCTTGGCAGGTCGGTATTGAAAATATTGTTTTGGATAAAGTGAATATGGCCTATTTGCCGGGTGCCGTCGGCTTCGGGGAGTGGCTGTTTATCGGCGAGTTGTCGCGATAGCAACTGGTCTGTATCATTCTCTAGGTGCTCGCCGCTGCACTGCGCCAGAGCTTGTCCTTGTGCCGCCACTAAGATCCCTAAAGTCACTACCAGCCGCTTCATTTAACTCACTATTTTTTATCTCCCGTCATTTCAGTCTAATGCACAAAGTGTCAACTTGCGCTTAAATAATGTGTTAATTTTTCAAGAAGCAGCTCGGACTCGGCGCCGCTCGCGGCGATCCACAGATTATCGCCATAATGCTCAAAATGCAGTTCAAATGGGCAATTGCAATAATGAAAACGCAGCATATGACGGTCCGCGCCCTGAGAAAATTCACCTAAGCTAATCTCGTCCTGATGCAGGAAAATACGTCCCCAAAAATCGAATTCATCGGCTTCAGGCATTACGTCGGGATTAATGATGATCACCTGATGATCTCGGTCTAGACTTAGAGTGGTCACTTTTTTTCTCTCTATGTATATGAAATATAGTTACTTCATCTTGATTTTATTGCTGGCTTTTGAAGTTAATGCCGAGCCTTTGGCGGCCCGTTGCCAAGGTTGTCATGGGCTCGATGGTATCGCCCGGAATGCCTCAACGCCGCACCTGAAGGGTCAGAATATTGCTTATTTACGCCAGCAGTTACTGGATTATCGTGCCCGTAAGCGCCGTCACGCACTGATGTCGGCCATGGCCACCTCGTTAAGCGAGCAGCAAATAGATAAACTGGCTAAGTTTTATGGTCAGCCCCATAGTCAGGGCGCGCAACAAGCGGACTACTCCGCCGATAAATAGTTGCGAATTAAGGTCATAAAGGCGCCACCATATTTAGTTAATTTGCTAAAACCGACTCCGGAGACCTTTAAAAACTCGGTGTCACTGGTGGGCATTAACTGCGCCATTTCCGCCAGCGTCTTATCGTTAAAGACCACATAGGGCGGCACATCGTCTTCATCGGCCAGTTGTTTACGCAAGGCACGCAATTTGGCGAATAGCTTCTTGTCATAGTTAAACTGCGCCAATTTATCCTGGTACACGTGTTTGGCCTGCAGCCGCGGCTCGGCCAGCTGTAATTGATACTCACCTTTGAGCACCGGGCGCGCCGCCTCGGTCAGGCACAATACCGAGCCCTGACTGATGTCCTGATGCAACAAGCCCTGGTGCACCAGCTGACGCAAGATACTGAGCCAGTATTCGCTACTGTGTTCCTTACCAATGCCGTAGGTACTCAAGGTGTGATGATTTAAATCGCGAATGCGCTGGGTGTTGGCGCCGCGCAGCAATTCAACAATATAGCCTAAGCCAAACTTCTGCCCGGCGCGGTAGACACAGGACAGCGCCTGCTGTGCTACTAAGGTGCCGTCGAAGCGCTGCGGCGGGTTGAGGCAAATATCGCAGTTGCCACAGGCTTCGCGCTGGTATTCGCTAAAGTAATTGAGCAGGATTTGCCGGCGGCAGGTTTGCGCCTGGGCAAAGCTGGCCATGGCATTAAAGCGCTGCTCTTCAACCCGGCGTCTCTGTTCGTCTTCGATATCTTCAAAAAAGCGTCTAACCCTGGGCACATCGGCGGGATCGAAGTACATAATGGCTTCGGCGGCGAGACCATCGCGTCCGGCACGGCCGGTTTCCTGATAGTAAGACTCGATATTCTTCGGAATATCGTAATGCACCACAAAGCGCACATTGAGCTTATTGATGCCCATGCCGAAGGCGACCGTGGCGACCACGATTTGAATATCGTCCTTGGCAAAGGCGTTATGGACGAAATGGCGGGACTCGTTGCTCATGCCCGCGTGGTAGCCGGCGACGTTAAATCCGGACTCGCTCAGCTTTTGTGCCAGGTCATCGACCCGTTTACGGCTGGTGCAATAGATGATGCCACTTTGTCCGCTTTGGGTGCGCAGATAACGCAACAGCTGAGCAAAGGGCTTGAATTTTTCTTCCAGGGTGTAGCGAATATTAGGGCGGTCAAAACTGCCTATATGGATATAGGGGGAAGTCAGCCCAAGCTGATTGACGATATCCACGCGCGTGGCGCTGTCGGCGGTGGCCGTTAACGCCATCATGGGCACCTGAGCAAAGCGCTGCTTCAGCTCGCTTAAACGGAAATAGTGAGGACGAAAATCGTGCCCCCAATGGGAGACGCAGTGGGCTTCATCGACGGCGATTAAACTTAGGCGCAAATAACTGAGGCGCTCAAGAAACTCGTATTGCAGTGCCTTTTCCGGTGCTACATACAAAAGCTTTAGCTCGCCCTCGTGAAGCTGCTGATACACCAGTTGCTGCTCTTCACGACTTAGGGAGTTATTAATAAAGGCGGCCTTAACGCCCTGGGTATTGAGCTGAGTCACCTGATCCTGCATCAGTGAAATCAAGGGGGAGATCACTAGGGTGAGCCCAGGCAATAACATGGCCGGTACTTGATAACACAGGGATTTGCCGCCGCCGGTGGGCATCAAAACGAGCGCGTCCTGGGCCGCCAGCACGGCGTTTATCACCTGCTGTTGACCGTCGCGAAACTGGCTATAACCAAACACCTGCTGCAGAATTTGCTCGGGTGTTGGCTCGTTGAATAATGCGGATACAGTGCTCATGGCGGGCTATTTTAGAGCCTTTTATCGACCTTGTCTGTAGTCGCCGTATGAAAGGCGAGAACTTTGCTTAAAAACTAAACTCGCGCTAGGATGAACTCATCTTACCAGTTTGGTCGACCTAGAGAGTGCCATGGATAAATCCTTCGCCTATGAACAATTAGCCCAGCTTTTTTCGCAAATGCCGTTTAACCAGTTACTGGGTATAGAGATCACTCACCTGGATGGTGACTCGGCACGCATCCATATGCCATGGCGAGATGAGCTCATAGGTAATCCCCATCAGCGTATTTTGCATGGTGGGGTGATCTCCACCTTGTTAGACACGGTGGGCGGTCTGCTTGCGGCGGCATCCGTGGTGGATAAGCTCGATGGCGAGCCAATCGCCAGTTTAAAAAACCGCTTGGCTACCCTGGGTACCATAGACTTGCGCAGCGATTATTTACGTCCGGGTAAGGGCGAGCGTTTTAGCGCCAGCGCCGTGTTGATCCGCTCCGGTAACAAGGTATGTGTGTGTCGGATGGAATTGCACAATGAGGTGGGGGTGCAAATCGCTTATGGCACCGGTACTTATTTAGTCGGATAGGGCTAGCCCTGGGCTTGGGGGAAACGTAGAATACGCCTTTTAGTCACTGTGGTTCCCCTATGTCATCCCATCCCGAACAAAAAAAAGGCATGCTCTTTGCCGCGTTGGCCTTTGTTATGTGGGGTTTTGCCCCGGTTTATTTTAAACAGCTGTTGGCTGTGCCGGCGCTGGAAATATTAGCGCATCGCATTATTTGGTCTGTGTTGTTTTTGGTGGTGATCGTTGCAGTAGTCAAGCAGTGGCATAAGGTGCAGGCGATTATAGCTAAGCCCAAATACCTGAGTATGTTGTTGCTGAGCGCGTCGTTATTGGGATTTAACTGGGGGCTGTTTATCTGGGCGGTGAATAATGACCATATGCTGGATGCCAGCCTGGGTTACTATATTAACCCCTTACTCAATGTACTGCTTGGGGTAACGTTTTTAGGTGAACGCCTGCGCCGCTGGCAATTGCTCGCCGTAGCCCTGGCGGTAACCGGGGTACTGATCCAGGTGCTGAGCTTCGGCTCTTTCCCCGTGGTGGCGTTTGCCCTAGCCGGGTCTTTTGCTATTTATGGTTTGATCCGTAAGAAAATGCCGGTGGAATCCTTACCAGGTTTGCTGCTGGAGGCGCTTATCTTGTTACCGGCAGCGATCGGCTACTGGTATTTAATGACTCCCACTCCCAGTTCGAATATGACCAGTAACGACTGGCATTTGAATTTACTGCTGATCAGTGCCGGTGTGGTGACCACCTTGCCATTACTGTGCTTTACCGCCGCCGCTAAACGCCTGCAATACACCACCATAGGCTTTTTTCAATATATCGGCCCCAGTCTGATGTTTATGTTAGCGGTGCTCTTTTATGGCGAAGTGTTCGACATGGAACGCGTCGTTACCTTTGCCTGCATCTGGGTAGCGCTGGCCATTTTTAGCTATGACTCATGGCGCTTTAGCCGTCGTCGCCCAGCCGTATAAGGGTACTGGGGCGCTGTAGCACCCACCCGCACAGCGGGTGTAAGGCTTAAGGCGCCCATGAGCCAAAAATACCGAGCAAAAAAAACCTGGAGTTAATCCAGGTCATCCGTATCGGTTTCAACTTCCACCTCAGGCGCATCGTAGCTGCGCTTGCGGCCAAACAAGGTAAAGAACCTTGCTTTGCTGGTGGTGAGCTGAAGGTATTTAATCCAGGCTTTTTCAATCGGGTTGATCGGGGTGGATAGCCCGGTCGTAGCCGCGACGAAATGCGCTTGGGTATCGTTGCTGGGTTCGATGGTTTTTTCTTGCAACGCTTTTAATAAACGACCATGCTGTTCGAGGATTTCTGACTCGAGCAAGGTGAAGTTGCCACTGCGACTAAAGCCACGAGGAAACTTTTCGTCGTTATAAAATTTATGATCACATGGGAACGCTTTGCGTAACTCGACAAGTTGATTGGCCGTCATAGCGGACTCCTTTTTACAAGAGATTTCGGCTGGAGTATGGTACAGAAGCTTGGTTTTATTAAACAAAAAATTTTTATCGTGAGGATAAAAACGAGTGGATATCGATTTACTTAAAACCTTTATCGAAGTAGCACGCACCCGCCATTTTGGCCGGGCCGCGGAAAACCTCTACATTACCCAGTCTGCGGTGAGCTTTCGCATCCGCCAATTGGAGCAAAGCCTAGGGGTTAACCTGTTCTTGCGCCAGCGTAATAATATTCAACTGACGCCGCCGGGAGAGCGCCTATTGCCACACGCCAAACTGATCGTCACCGGGGTGCAGCGGGCTAAGCTGGATGTGGCTTTGGCCGACAATATGCGCCGCCAGCTAGCGCTCAGCGGTACCGCCAATATTTGGGATGCGTTTTTGCAATTTGGTATTGCCCATGTGGTCTCGGCCATGCCGGGGATCTCTCTGGTGGCTGAGGTGAAAAACCAACAAGAAAGCACGCGATTGCTACTCGAGCGCACCCTGGATTTGGCGGTGTTGTTCGACCTGCCTAAGGTGGACGAGCTCTGCGTGGAGCCCATTTGTACCTTGGATATTATTCCACTGTCGAGTTACCCGGATGCCACCGCAGAGACGTTTTTTAATAACCAATATGTGTTTGTGGATTGGGGCACGGCCTTCTCACTGTGGCATGCACGTAACTTTGCCAACTCGGCGCCCCCCTATTTTCGTACCAGTACCGGGCGTATCGCCCTGGAGCTGATCCTTCGCTGTGGTGGCAGTGCCTTTGTGCCCAGGGTGCAGGCGCAGCAGTATTTGGAGTCCGGTGAACTGTTTTTAGTTGAAGGTGTCCCCCAGACATCTCGGGATATTTTTATTGCCTTTCATAAAGATAATGAACAAAAAGATCTCATTGAAAAATTGCAGCTGCAACTGCAACTATTGGGCGAAGAAGTCACCTAAAAAAGAGCAATTCAAGACAAAAGCATGACGCTTTAGTTTCATCCTCGTGATGATTTATTGAACATTAAGTTTCAGCTGTCATATTTTTGTAATTTACCGCTGGCAGACTGCACGCATTGAAACACATGTTGCGATTTTTAATTGAGGAAACAACTATGCGATTTGCTCCTTCTGCTTTAGTAGTAGCGGTACTATCAGGTCTATCATTCAACGCGCTTGCCGATGTAAATATCTATGGTAAAGCCAATGTAACCATGCAGTCATCTGACGAAGGTGAAGGTTCATTCACTGAAATCAAAAGTAATGCGTCACGCCTAGGCTTCAAAGGTACTGAGAACCTAAGCGATGGCCTGGATGTAGTTTATAAGTTTGAATTTCAGGTAGATGTTTCTGATGCCGACTCAAAAGGCGACGATGACAACATTACTGCTCGTAACCAATATGTTGGTTTGAAAGGCAACTTCGGTCAGGTAGTCGTTGGTCGTAACGACACGGCGCTAAAGCAATCTCAGGGTAAAGTTGACCTGTTCAGCGACCTTGAAGCCGATATCAAAAACATCTTTAAAGGTGAAAATCGTCTAGGTAACTCGGTTACTTATACTTCAAACAGTTACGGTGGCGTTAAGCTAATCGCCAGCTACATCGCTGAAGATGACCTGGATGCTGAGGACGGTTACTCTGTAGCGCTTACTTACGGCGACCAAGGTCTTAAAGAAACTAAGTTGTTTGCCTCTATTGCAGCCGATAGTGACGTTAAAGGTTATGACATTGTTCGTGCTACGGTACAAACTAAGCTAGCTGGTTTTAAACTAGGTGCCATGTACCAAACTCAAGAGCCTGCCGAAGGCGGTGAAGACGCAGATGGTTTCCTAGTAAGCGCGGCTTACGCAATCGATAAAACTGTGCTTAAAGCTCAGTACCAAACCATGGACTTCGATGGTCTAGATCGCAATGGTATCACTGCGGGTGTGGACTACAAGTTCAACAAAAACACTAAGCTATTCGGTTTCTACACCAAGTTTGAAGACGATGCGTCGGAAAACGATGAAGATTACCTAGGCCTAGGTATCGAATACAAGTTCTAAGCCGAACTTAAAATTGATAAGCCCCGACAACCTTGGTTGCCGGGGCTTTTTTATGCCTGGGCGTAGCTGGAACGGCCGGCTAGCCAACGTTGGCTTAATGCCATGGCGGCTTGCGGGTGTTCGTGCAGTAGTCGCTTGGCCAAGGGGCGCAATTGCCCAATGAGGGCTTTATCGCGCTCTAAATCGGCAATTTTAAAGTCGGTCATGCCGGTTTGCTTGGTGCCCAACACCTCGCCGGGACCGCGGATTTCCAGATCGCGCTCGGCAATCACAAAACCGTCATTGCTGTCACGCAGCACCCCTAGGCGCTGTTGTGCCGTGTGTGACAGGGGCGCATGATACAGCAGCAAGCAGTGAGATGCGGCGGCACCTCGGCCGACCCGACCTCGTAGCTGATGTAACTGGGCCAAGCCTAAGCGTTCCGGGTTTTCAATAATGATCAGGCTGGCGTTGGGCACATCGACACCCACCTCTATTACCGTGGTCGCAACCAATACATCCAGCTCGCCATTTTTAAAACGCGCCATAATATTCTGCTTTTCATCCGCCTTTAAACGGCCATGTACCAGGCCGATGCGCAATTGCGGCAGGCGCTCGCTCAGCTCTTCGGCACTGAGTTGCGCCGCTTGGCATTGCAAAGCGTCGGACTCTTCAATCAGGGTACAGACCCAATACACCTGGCGGCCATGCTCTTGCACCGCGTGGCGCACGCGCTCGATAACATCGTCACGGCGGCTGTCGGGCACAGCTACCGTGGTCACAGGTGTGCGACCCGGCGGTAATTCGTCGATAATGGAGGTTTCCAGATCGGCATAGGCGGTCATCGCCAGGGTACGCGGGATGGGGGTGGCGGTCATGACCAGCTGGTGCGGGTAACAGTCGCCAAATTTGCCTTTTTCTCGCAGCGCCAGGCGCTGATGCACACCAAACCTGTGCTGCTCATCGATAATAATCAGCGCGAGATTGTTAAATTGCACTTGCTCCTGAAACAGGGCATGGGTGCCGATAATCATTTGCGCTTGACCACTTGCGATATCTGCGAGAATTTGCTCCCGCGCCTTACCCTTGGTTTTGCCGCCGAGCAGGGTAACCGTCAGGCCAAGCTCGTTAAACCAGCGACCAAAGTTGAGGGCATGCTGCTCGGCCAGGATCTCGGTCGGGGCCATCAGTGCCACCTGATATCCGGCGGCGATGGCGCATAAGGCGGAGAGTGCCGCTACCAGGGTTTTACCCGAGCCTACATCGCCTTGGACCAGGCGCATCATGGGGTAGGGCTGCTGCAAATCGGTTTTTATCTCGGCGACCACCCGTTGTTGGGCACCCGTAGGAGTAAAACCCAGGGAGGCCAAAAAGGCTTGCTCCAGCGCATGGCAGGGCGCCAGGGTGACGGCCTTGTGCGCTTGTGCTTTTTGCCTTAACGCCAGCAAGCTCAGGTTATGGGCGAGCAGCTCTTCAAAGGCGAGGCGCTGCTGCGCCGGATGCGAACCGAGATCCAGTGCCTGAATATCCGCGTCTATGGGAGGCTCATGGAGATAACGCACCGCGTCATTCAGGGCCCAGCCAGCGGGGCGGTAATTTTCCGGCAGTAATTCTTCTATGGGCGCGCGGGCCAAGACCTGCAACGCCTGCTCGACCAGGTTGCGTAAGGATAACTGTTTAAGCCCCTCTGTGGTTGGATAAACGGCGCTGAGGTGGCTTTGTGTGGGTAAAGAGTGGGCACTGTCGCTAATGCTGTATTCCGGGTGAGCCATTTCCAGCCCCGCCTTGCCACGACGCACCTCGCCAAAGCAGCGCATGATCTTACCGCTTTGCATGGCATTCTTTTGTGCCGCCGAAAAATTGAAAAAGCGCAGGGTGATGCGACCGGTGCCATCGTTTAGCTGACAGATTAACATGCGTCGTCGGCCGAAGGTGATACTGGCGTTTTCTATCGTGGCCACAATACAAACATGAGTGTGAGGCAAGAGCTCATTGATAGGAACCACACGGGTTCTGTCTTCATAGCGCAGTGGCAGGTGCAGCAGCAAATCCTGCACGGTTTTGATGCCGAGCTTATTGAGGCGCTCGGCCATTTTCGGGCCCACGCCCTTAAGCTCGGTGATCGGGTAGGTATTGAGGCTCGACAATGGGCACGTCCTTGAATCGGTAATGACCTAAGTGTACTGATCCAAGGGGCTGCCTTTCAAGTAGTTACCCTTTTCGCTTGTAACGTAAAGTATTCCAGAAGGTGTCATCAGCGATGATTTCGCCCTCGTCGTCCAGCATGGGGTAGGCGAGACCCTTTTCCTTACATTGCTGGGCTATGATGGGGTGGCAGCCTTCAAACAACAAGCGGTGTTTAATGCTGGGGTCGAGCATATCGCGCTCGTAGCAATTTTTGGCTTCGCGTTGACGCTGCGCTTCATACAGGATCAGCGCCGCGGCCACTGATACATTCAGGGATTGCACCATGCCGCGCATGGGGATCACTATGTGCTTATCGGCATGGGCCAGGGCTTTATCCGAGATGCCATCGCGCTCCTGACCGACAATAAAAGCGGTGGGCAAGGTGTAATCGATATCGCGGTAGTCGACGGCGTCATCACTTAAGTTGGTCGCCAGCAACTGTACTCCAGGGATTTGCGCGCGAATGTTCGCCACCGCGGTGTCGATATCATCGTGCATATGCGTTTCCACCCAGTTTTTACTTCCGCCGGAGGTATTGTTGGTAAGACGACGCTCCTCTCTTGGCCAGACCGCGTGAACATGATGACAACCCACGGCATCTGCGGTGCGCACAATGGCAGAAAGATTATGGTGCTTATGCACCTCGTCTAAACACACGGTGAGATCGGTTTGTCGTCTGTCTAATACCTGTTTTACTCGGTGGTAACGCTTGTTGGTCATGGCCCAATTCGACTGCAATAAAAAAGTGACGGGATTATACGCTAATCTGGCAAGTGCAATCCAGCAGCATCAATGGGCCCTAGGGGGCGACGCTGCGATTAATGGGGTTTTGTAAGGAGATCAGGGTTTCCGTGGACTGAATCGCCTCAATGGCCTGGATCTTATTGATCAGCACGTCTTGCAGGTGCTCGATAGAGCGGGCCATCACCTTTATAAAAATGCTGTAGTTGCCCGTAGTGTAATAGGCCTCGACCACTTCTTCGAGCTCGCGCAGGCGTTCCAGCGTTTGCGGGTAATCGCGGGCGTTATTGAGATTAATGCCGATAAAACAGCAGACATCGTAGCCCAAACGTTTGGCGTCGACGCTGACTTGAGTACCGGTGATCACCCCGGCCTGACGCATTTTTTCGATGCGCACATGAATGGTGCCGGCGCTCACCCCACACTGTTTTGCCAATTCCGCATAGGGAGTACGGGCGTTGGTCATTAGGGCGCCAAGTATGGATCTATCGAGATTATCGAATCGATAATTTGTCATGGTAAAAAACGCCTTTATTTGAATGAAATCTAATATTTTTAAGTTAAATTGATTTTTATTTTTAAGTAAAGCTATTTCTTTTAGATGGTATTGAATGTTTGTTTGGTTGGAGTATTGTTTTTACTAACGAAGCAACTGTAGCAATGGGAACGAGGACCATGAGCCAAGAATTTATTCAACATCAACAAAGAATTAGTGCGGTTAAACAGATTTTTTCACAACAACTGGCCACCGCCTTAAACCTGGTCGAGGTGCAGGCGCCTATTTTGGCTGAGGTCGGTGATGGCCTGCAGGATGAACTGAGCGGCCATGAAAAAGCGGTCGCGGTGCAAGTGAAAAGCCTGCCGCAACAAAGCTACGAAGTGGTGCACTCCCTGGCCAAGTGGAAGCGCAAGACTTTAGGGGACTACGGCTTTAGCGTCGGTACCGGTATTTACACTCATATGAAGGCGCTGCGCCCCGATGAAGATCGTCTCAGCCCCATCCATTCCGTATATGTGGATCAATGGGATTGGGAAAAGGTCATTTGTGAGCGCACCGAGCGAAGTCTGGCCTCACTAAAAGAGACAGTGAGAAGCATCTATGGCGCCATTAAGGCCACCGAGGAATTTGTCGGTCGCGAATTTGGCATCGCGCCGCAACTACCACAGCAGATCCACTTTGTGCATGCCGAAAAGCTGCGCCAGGAATACCCGGACCTCAGTGCTAAAGAGCGCGAACGCGCTATTTGCCAGCGTTTGGGGGCGGTATTTTTGATTGGTATCGGTGGTCAACTGGCCGATGGTCAACGCCATGATGTGCGGGCGCCGGATTATGATGATTGGTCGACTACCGCTGATGAAGGATTGCCGGGGTTAAACGGTGACATCCTGGTATGGAACAAGGTGCTTGAAGACGCCTTTGAGATTTCTTCCATGGGTATTCGTGTGTGTCCCGAGTCTTTATTAACTCAGCTTGAGCTCAGCGGACAAAGCCACAAAAGCACCATGCCTTGGCATCAGGCGTTATTGGCGAAGAAGCTGCCGCAAACCATAGGCGGCGGTATAGGCCAATCGCGACTAGCCATGTTGCTCTTACAAAAAAGCCATATAGGTCAGGTACAAGTAGGTGTGTGGCCACAGGAGGTGAAGCAACGCGAGGCACTGCTGTAATTTCTCCCTAACAGGTCACGCCAGCAACGACCTACGTGCTGGCGTGACCATCATTATGGAGCCGAGTTTTCAAAAAACTCTTTGGCACGGTGCATCTCAGATTGCTTTGGTTTGTAAAGAATCCAAGGTCCTTCAGCATCTTTTTTGTAGCGCAGAACCGAGTTTTCAATGTCAAACTGGTAATAAGGGAATACTTCCCTGAGGTTAAAGAACATAGCTGGCGCAAAGAAAATGATATCAGCGGCTAAGTAACCACCATTAAATTTTAGGGGTAGGATACCGTAAAATGGTTCTTTTCCTTTTTGTTCCGCCTTAAATTCATATTGGCCGAAACTGGTGGTGCTAAAAGTGTGTTGTTCATCGGCATCAACTACAAAGCTTGAATTCGTATCTATGCTAAGGGTCACGTCATTTTGTAGGGCTTCAAATTGCGTACTGGCCGAGCAGCCAGCCAGGGCAGATAGTACCGCCATTAATGCAAGTTTCTTCATTTTTATAATTCCGTTTTGAAGTAAGTTTCTAAGTTATTGAACGCTCTTCTGTATAAATGGAGGCAGGATTAACTGGTTTTAAACTCAATCTCTATTTTACTCTTTGCTATCTTTAGCACACAGGGTGGATATTGCCGCGCCGTTTTCAATGCCTTATCAAAAATCTGAATGGCAACCCCTGGGTTTAGCTTATGATGGGCGATAAGCTGGGCGTTATTTACCAGCGTGTTAAGCGCGTTATCCAGGGCGCTAAGTCTGGTTTCTAGTTCATCGGCCTGTTGCACCAGAGCCAGTTGCGTGGCACCGATTTTTTCGATTAACTGTTTTTTCTTGTCTTTATCTTTGAGGGCTTCGGCTTTTTCTAGCGCCTCCTGCAAGGTACGCAGCTTGGTGTCGTTTTCGTTTAAGTGTTGCACGTGGGTGTCATGCTCGGCGGTAATATCGGTGCCGCGGGCAAGCAGGTTAATGCGCATCTTGGCTCCCGACTCATTGCCGATTTCCCCAGCCTCCAAGCGACAGGCATCCAGGACTTCGCCGCCGAACAGTTTGCCATTGGGGTTATCGAGAGCGCCGACGATAATGCTGGCCATTGCCTTTAGTTGACAATGACTGGCCTGACGTTCGATATGTATATCATTGCCTTCGATATAGGCGTACTGGGCATGACTAAGATAAACGCCATTAGCGGCGCTGATTTGGCAGGTCAGCTGTTGCTCATCCTGCTGATGGTTGGGGTGACCAAACGCCCCTTGTTTAATGCAGATATCGCCACTGGCGCTGAGTATGGCCGACTCCACCGTGCCGAGCACGGTAATATCGCCCTTGGCGGTAACGCGCATGCCGGGCGCGACCCCCTGAGTGATCAATACCGAGCCGTTAAAATCGATATGGCCACTTTTCACATTGACTTCGCCTATGGTGAAGATGTCATCGACGCGCATGCCCTGAGCCGTTTCTACCGGCACGCCGCTGATGGTGGCGACTAGTTCTAAGGGGTTAGTGGGATTGAGTTTAGCACCTTCACCCGGAATTAACTTTGATTGTTTCCCCGGTTTTGGGGAGAGGGTGTCGCCGGTGACCGTGTAGCCTTCTTTGCCCACAGTGGCGGGCTGCTGCGTCATCAGTAAGGCGCCCGGCTCAACGCTGGCGAGCTTACCGAAGTCACGCATATCGACGGTGCCATCGTCTCTGTGTTGCGGCCTGTTAATGCGATCTTTAAGGGTAGCGGTTTCTTTTACTAGCGTACTGTCTTTGCCATCTTGAGGTAAGCGCCCTTTGGCCAGGGTGCCTTTGACGCTCACCCCAGGGCCCAGGCGTAATTGTTGCTGCAGCAACTTTTCCAACAACACTTGTTGATAGCCCCGGCGCACTCCGGCAAGGACGATGGCACGCTTGCCTTCATCCAGAGTCAGCATCTTGCCGCCCTGTGCCGTGGTAAGCCGACCTATGGCTGTCATTTTGTCATCACTAATGTTCACTTCGAGTTGGGCATCGACCTGTGTTGCCACTATTAGTTGGGCGGCGTCGTGCTCGCCAGCATAAAACTTATCTATCTCGTCACTGGCGATATCACAATCGCCAAAGGGTGATTTTGCCAGGGCTTCAAGCAGCAAGGCTTTGGACGGCGGCGGGGCGCAGTCGGCGTTGAGAGTTACTATAACTTGGCCGTTGTCGGCTAATTCAAACACAAATAATTCCTTGCTCGCACAGGACTTAGAGAGGCTTGATTCTACTGTATGCAATTTACAAGGAGATTGGAAGATGCAGGAGGGGAGAGGCCAGGAGATAACTCATGTTACATGCTAAGGGCTAACTCCAAGGGAGTCCTCGGGTTAGCCCAGGCTCGAAGGAGCTTAGTTGGTCGACGGTAATTCCATGATGCCGTCAATCTCAACCTGAGAGCCCTTAGGTAGCTCTTTTACGCCAATTGCAGCGCGAGCCGGGTAAGGGGTTTTGAAATATTGGCTCATGATCTCGTTCACGACGGCAAAGTTGCTTAGGTCGGTCAAAAAGATATTTACTTTAACCATGTCCTGTAGTTCGCCGCCAGCGGCTTCACATACGGCAATCAGGTTTTTAAATACCTGGTGAGTTTGCTCGGCAAAGTCGTCCGACACCATTTCCATAGTGCTTGGCACTAGAGGGATTTGGCCCGATAGGTAAACAGCGGTGCCAACTTTAACGGCTTGGTTGTAAGTACCGATAGCCGAAGGGGCATTTTCGGTAGAAATGATAATTTTGTTCATGATTTTCCTTTATTTTTTTCTATAAACCTTTTGCACATCCGGCATTACCCGAATGCGACGCATAATATTGGCGACGTGAATGCGGTCTTTCACCGTCACGCCGAGGTCTATTACGTAGAGGTTACTTTCTTTTTCATCGGTTTGCAGTTCGACAATGTTCGCTCCGGTAGAGGCCACTAAGCTGGTGAGTTTAGCCAGGGCACCCTGGTGGTTAATAATTTCCACCCGCAGCGTGGCGATGTATTCTTTCTCCGAATTGTCTTCCCACTTCACCACGAAATACTTTGATAACTCGTTGCGCCAGCCACGAATATTCTTACATTCCTGGCGGTGTACGGTCAGTCCCTTGCCTTGGCTGACGTAAGCGACGATATCGTCACCGGGCACCGGGCGGCAGCATTTGGAGTAGTTTACCAACATGCCTTCGGTGCCTATGATTGCGGCCTTGGTTGAGGTCGCTAGCTTGTCCAGATCTGCTTCATCGCCCTGCAGTAGGCGTTTAGCAACCAGCACGCTCATAATGTTGCCACAACCGATCTCGACCATCAGCTCCAGCACCGAGTTGACCTGATGCTCTTCAAGCACCCGGTTCATGGTGTCGCTGCTGATGTTGTCGAGCGAATACTCGCCAAGGGCAGAGTCCAGTAAGCGGCGACCCAGTTGCAGCGCCTCTTCGTGACGCTGATTTTTAAGGTAGTTGCGCACACATAGACGCGCCTTGGCGGTCACGATAAAGTTCAGCCAGGTGGCATTTGGATGCGCCCCCGAGCTGGTGATCACTTCCACGGTTTGTCCGGTATCCAGTGCCTTGCTGAGCGGATGCGGCTTGCGGTTGACGCGAGCGCCGACACAGGTGTTACCCACATCTGTGTGCACCGCATAGGCAAAGTCTACCGCCGTGGCACCCATGGGCAGCTCGACGATACGACCATCCGGGGTAAACACATAAATCTCTTCCGGGAACAGGTCGGTTTTTACGTTTTCCACGAATTCGAACGAGGAGCCGGCGCTTTGTTGCAGCTCCAGCAGGCTTTGCATCCACTGACGCGCCCGTTGCTGTGCGGTGTGACCTGAATTTTCGCCCGCCTTTTTATACATCCAGTGGGCCGCGACCCCTTTGTCGGCCATGTGATCCATGTCCAGGGTGCGAATTTGAATTTCTACGGGAATGCCGTGCGGGCCAACCAGCGAGGTATGTAACGATTGGTAGCCATTGGTTTTTGGTACCGCAATATAATCTTTAAAGCGGGTTTCAATGGGCTTATACAGGTTATGAGCCACACCAAGTACCCGATAGCAGGTGTCCATGCTGTCGACCACAATGCGAAACGCATAGATGTCCATGACTTCGTTGAACATCAGCTCCTTGTTCAGCATCTTACGATAAATGCTGTACAGGTGTTTTTCCCGGCCGGATACTTGGGCGTGGATACCCCATTCGCTCAGGCGCGATTCGATTTCACCTTGAATGTTGGTGATCACTTCTTTACGGTTGCCGCGGGCCTTGGCTACTTCCGACTTTAAGGCGCGGTAGCGCATCGGGTAGAGGGCTTGAAAACCTAGGTCTTCAAGCTCGTTTTTAATATCGTGGATACCCAAGCGGTTGGCGATGGGGGCAAAGATATCTAAGGTTTCACGAGCGATACGACGGCGCTTATCC
Organism: Pseudoalteromonas sp. T1lg75; assembly: GCF_002964705.1. GTDB lineage: Bacteria > Pseudomonadota > Gammaproteobacteria > Enterobacterales > Alteromonadaceae > Pseudoalteromonas. The sequence continues at coordinate 345,927 of NZ_PQCD01000015.1, forward strand.
GGACGCAGGGCGCCCAAGGTACGCATATTGTGGGTGCGGTCCGCGAGCTTGATCAGGATGACGCGAATATCCTGGGTCATCGCCATGATCATTTTGCGGTAGTTTTCCGCTTGGAATTCTCTTTTATCTTTAAAGCCGAGTTTGTCGAGCTTACTCACCCCTTCAACCAGGTCGGCGACGGTTTCACCGAAGATCCCCGCCAGGTCCTGTTGAGAAAAATCCGTGTCCTCAATGACATCGTGCATTAAGGCGGCCATCAGGGTTTCATGGTCCAACTTCATGTTGGCGAGGATTTGCGTTACTTCAACGGGGTGGGTGATATATGGTTCGCCGCTTGAGCGAAATTGTCCTTCGTGCGCTTCTCTCGCGACGACATAGGCTTTTTGCACTAGCGCCACATCATCGGGTGCTAGGTATTCTGATATTTTTTTCTTGAGGCCTTCAAAGAGATACATTCACGCTCCGGAAACAGCGAGGAGAAATAGATAATGAAGTGAATATACGATGAAAAGCGGGGAAAGCCAACGGCTGCAAGGAAATTGCAGCCGTTTACAGAGCATCATATGCGCTTATTGGTTACCACCAACGATAGCGGCAACGGCAGCCATTTCGGCAGCTTCTTGGTTTTGCTGCTCCTGGCGCTCGATTGCGTCTAGGGTATCTGGGGTAATGTGACCGTTTTCGATTTCACGTAAAGCGATAACCGTAGGTTTATCGTTTTCCGCGTCTACCATAGGGTCTTTACCGCCTACCGCAATCTGGCGCGCACGACGCGCCGCGACAAGGATCAAGTCAAAACGGTTGCCAATTTTATCTACTGCATCTTCAACAGTTACGCGAGCCATGCTTCACTCCAAAAATTAATTCTGTAAACGCCTAGTTTACTGCAACACCCACTCCAGGCCAATACTTGGGCGGGTTTTATTTTAATAGTTCGTCGATCAGGGCGCCGTGTTTACGCTTTTGTGTGCTTAGGCGCAAACGAGTGGCGGCCACTATGGTGGCTATTTCATCACGGGCGGTGTCGAAGTCATCATTAACCACCACATAGTCGTACTCGTCGTAATGTGAGGTTTCCGATTGTGCTTTTTCCATGCGCGCGGCGATCACGTCTGCCGAGTCTTGACCGCGATTGGTAAGACGGCTTTGTAGTTCATCCTTGGACGGCGGCAAAATAAAAATGGTGGTCACTTCAGGAGCAAGCTCGCGTACCTGACGGGCGCCTTGCCAGTCGATGTCTAGGAACACATCGATGCCATTTTCCAGTTGCTGCTCGATGGCGGCCTTAGAGGTGCCGTAGTAGTTGTCGAACACCTGAGCCCACTCGAAGAAATCATCGTTATCGATCAGCTCTTTAAACTGGGCTTGGTCAACAAAGTGGTAATGTACGCCGTTTTCTTCCCCTGGACGAGGGGCGCGGGTGGTGTGCGATACCGACACCTGCATGTTGGCATGGCGCTCTAGCAAGGCATTGATAAGGCTAGATTTCCCTGCACCGGAAGGCGCAGAAAGAATAAACAAATTACCACGAACTTGGCTCATGTTGTCTCTCTAACTAATAATAGGACGACTAAAAATAGCCCACTAGTATAACGGATTTCTGTCTTGGGGTTAATAAGGAGGGTTGATAGCCCTAACACTGAGTAGAGTAAAGCCCTAGATGAGAGAAAGTGGCGATTCGACCTTGGCGAAACCCAGGTGCTGAGCTCAACGAGAGGCAAAACTTAACGTTCGTGCATTGCTTTTAATGGCCTTTTTACACTAACTTGATGATATTGACCGTGCTCAGGGGAAACCGGTGCATTCACACAATCACCATCATCACCAGGATATCGCCTCCGAGCGCATCGGTTGGGCATTCTTTTTAAACCTCGGCTTTACCCTGATAGAGTTTGTTGGCGGCTGGCTCACTAATAGTACGGCGATCATGGCCGACGCGGTACACGACTTGGGTGACAGCCTAGCCATCGGCAGCGCCTGGGTGCTTAATAAGCTCAGTAACAAGCATGCCAATGCCCGTTTTACCTATGGCTATCGGCGTCTAAGTTTGCTCGGTGCCTTGCTGAATTCTCTGGTACTAATTGTCGGCTCAAGCTGGGTGTTGGTGTTGGCCGTACCGCGACTTTTTGATCCGGTTATGCCCATGACCGAGGGTATGCTGCTGTTGGCAGTGCTGGGCATTGCCGTCAATGGCTATGCGGCGTTCAAACTGAGTAAGGGCAAATCCTTAAATGAAAAGGTGCTTAACTGGCACCTGCTGGAAGATGTGCTTGGCTGGGTGGCGGTGCTGCTGGTGGCCATAACCCTGATGTTTGTCGACTGGCCGATACTCGACCCCATCTTATCCATTCTGTTTACCCTCTTTATTCTGGTTAACGTAGCCCGCAATCTAGTGCAAACAATCAGATTGTTCCTGCAGGGAACGCCGGATCAGCAGACTCAAATCAGGCTTGCAGCGTTGCTGGTGGAGCCCAAAGAAATCAGTACCGCCCATCATGTACATTATTGGTCTTTGGATGGCGAGCATCATGTACTGACCGCCCATTTATGTTTGCACGAGCAACTCAATGCGGCAGAGGTGATGGACTTAAAGCAGCGGTTAGCGCACCTGCTTGCCGATTTCGATCTGGCTCACACCACCTTGGAGTTTGAATACCCCGAGGAACAATGCCGAGATCATAAAGGCCGGCAGTAACCGCGATCAGTCAGGCGACTAACAAGGAGCCGACTTGGTAGGTGATAAATAGAAAAATGGCCCGGTTAAGGGCCATTGCTTAGGAGTCACAACACAGAGATTAATATTTGTCGTCTAGGTGTTCACAGCGGCCAAACTCGGCACCGCCTTTCACCGCTTCCACAACTTGTTTCGGGAAGCTTAGCTCTTGGTTTACGCCGTCTTGGCAAACAAAGGCTTTGTTGGCGTCAATCTCAATGGTTATTGGCGTTGAAGCCCCAACCAGACCGGCCATCATTTCTGAGCCATTGGCGCTGACACCAAAGATACCGTTGGTCATCAGGTTCTTAGCTTCAATCACACCTTGCTTAGCGAAGAACTCTTCACCCGTCATCCAGCCAATACCTTCTAGGTAGATGGTTGAACCTGCTGGCATACCACCGATTAGGGTACGGCCTGTGATAAGTGATAAATCGTCGTTTGCGTCCATCACCATCATCAGAGGCAGGCCTGAATTTGCGGCAATGTCTTCATGGGTTAGGTTGAATGGCGCTGCACACATGTTCATACCGAAGTTAACAAAAGGTACATCGTCACACCAACGCAGGCCACCTAGTTCGGTAATTTCGTCGGTACCAGCGTGCCATACTTTCACACCCTGACCGAAGGCTCTGCGACCAAAGCCACGTTGTGAACCAAAGGCGATGCGCTCACCATCTTGAGAAATAACCGAGGCATTGAGGGCGCCAAAGTCTTTAAACAAATCGCGTAATTTGCCATCGACCCAAGCCAATTGTGAGTTGTTGTTGTTACCCGAACCGGTAATGGTTTTACCATTTCCAGACACTCTGTCGGCGCGAACCCAGGCTTCTGTGCGCTCACCGTTGATCAGCACCTCATAACTATTGCCCCATCTGCTAGGGATAAACTCTAAGCCATCGGTCAACAGGGTCGCTTTACCCGTTTTGGTATCCCAAATGGTTGGCACGCCGTAAGACTGAGAAGCCGCGCCAGGCGCACACTCATTGCCGCCGGCATTCGGTTTACGGGAGTTGCCCACGACAATGTGACCTGTGTCATCCATGTCCCAAATAGCATGAGAGCTTACGCTTGTTTGTCCACCTAGCGCACAGGTGTTGTTGCTTGGGTCTTCTAATGCGGTTAACTGATTCGAGCGCAGGTCCCAAATCGCACCTTGAGCAATGCCGTTGCCATCCATATCGGCCAGCACCGCGGCTTTTGTTGCCGTTTTGTTCATTGCCGCATTGGTTGCTTTCAATGGGGCAAAGCCTTCGGGGGTGACCACAGTCTCAAAAGAGTTTTGCACGCTGTCATAGATAAAAGGAATGCCTGTTAGGGTCGTGCCCAGTGCTTTTTTACCATTCTTCGAGTGATCAACGACAAACGCAGAAACAAGCGGCGTGTATTGAATCCCGCTGTGATAACCGTTGAAGTACATTTCCACTTCTTTGGTTTCACCGCCAGACACTATGATTTCAGTCATGTCACAGGCCTGATCTAGCGCTGGAGACGTACCTTCATTCTCGTTCCAGTATTCATTCTCGGAGATGATACTCGTTGGTGTGGTTGGGTAGCCACCGGCAAGTATAGGATCCATATACAGAGCATAACGACCGCCCGGGGTTAGACCACTAATGGTGAATGAACCGTCTGGACCAACTAGGCCTTGGGTCATGTTACCACTTTGCTGGGTGATCACGTCGTAAAGCGGGTTATCCAGGTTACGCGCAACCATGTTCATACCCGAGTATTCAACGCCTTCTTTGGTGTATAACTTACCCTTAATGGTGCCGTATTTAGATTTATAATCCGCCGTTGGGTAGAGGTCGGAAATATTGACGATATCATCACGCACATTGACCGTGCCTTGCTCTAGGCCTTCGACTCCACGCACGTTAATGAAGGGGTACATGGTTTCGATGCTATCGGTTGGTGCTTGACCACGATTCGTGTAAGTCGTTGTACCTGCACAACCGGCAACACCATCATGGAGCGGAAACCAAGGTTTAGCTACGTAAGTAAAATGGCCGTTTGCTTGAGAGTGTGACATGTTCATGGCATGACCAAACTCATGGGTGAATACCCCTTGTACCATCTTGCCTTCAGTGTCATTGATATCGATGTACCAGCCATTCATCAGTGCCGTCGCTTCGAGGATCTCACCGGTTTCTTCGTTGGCGATTTCAGGAAAGGCGATACCCAATACCTGGTCGCGAGGGATACCAAAGTAGTTCTCTAAAATGGCGCCATCGGTGTCATAGTTGACCCAAAAGCCGTAGCCATTTTCGGCGCTGTAAATTTGATCTACGTTGCTGGCATTCACATCGCTGATCCCCGTTTGGCTCTCAATTGTTCCGGCAATGGCCATTGACAGGGTTGAGGTTTCAACGTTGGACCATTGAGCAACCGCATCGGCGGTGACGGCATTGGCCTGGGCGATGGTAAGAAACGTATAATCGCGGTCAAGCGGAACGTTTTTCTCCAGCACCGTACCATCGGGTAGGGTGATATCTACGTTGAAGGTGGAGCCCTTTTCAAGCACGGTAAAGCTTTCTACGTCGTTACCGTCTTTATCCTTGATAAGTTGACCGCCATCTGTCCACACCGGGATAGTGCCTTTAGAGGTATCCCACTTATAAGGCTGCATGGTTTTTTCATGTACATAAAGTGGGCCGCCTGCAATTGAACCCATCGAGATAGTAGCAAGGGCGATGCCTGCTGCAATTTTTGAGAATTTCATCACTGCTGTACTCCTGCAAGTCGACCAACTAGGCCCATAAAGGTATCTACATCTAGCGCCCCTGGGGTGGTAATAAGGTTGCGCTCTTCATCGGTAAATTTGGATGTGTCCATATCTTCAAATAGGCCGCTGTTAGCGAACTGATTTACGGCCTTACCGTTAGTGATCACAAACTTACCTTGTGCCATGCCTGCGGTGGTTTGGAAGCCAGTGATAGAAGCAGGTTTGTACATAAAGGCAATGACGGTTTCGCCTTCATGCCATTTTGCAAAGCCCTCAGGAGTCACACCCAGGTACACCTTGCCATTGCCCAAAGGCCGCGGCTTGATCAGACCGAATTGGCGGAAGGTGTAAGTTGAGTCGTCTTGCAACTTACCTTTGGCGTCACTGTTTACCGCAATGGTGACTTCGGTGTAGGGGCGCTTATTATCAAAGCCATCGGTTACTTTAATAACCTCGCCAGCGATGATGTTTTGCGAAGCCACGGTGAGCTCTTGCAAGTTTTGCTTTTTAAGCTTCATTGCATTAGCTGACGTAGCAAGTGACAAACCTGCAGCGACAGTCAATGCGATCGAAGCCTTTTTAAGTAATGATTTTGTTTTCATTGGACACTCTCCATTGATGAATGTGTTGTAATCATCGAGCTGTTAATAACATGTTTCGGTGGTGAACATTTATTGAACATTGTGGATGAGTATTCAACGCAATTTATGTACACTTTTGTACAAGTGTATTCGTTTTAACTGTCTCTGGCGTAATTCGGTTTTTTGTTTTAATTAATTTAAATATCAATTGGTTGGGGTTGTTTTCATCCCGGTTTTGAGGTCTATCCATAACTGTCCCTTACCTCGTATCGAGATGAGGTAAGTAGAAGATTTTGTTAACTTAATTGTTTCTATTTGGTGTAAATCTAGCTGGGAGGGTTTTTAACTATTAATGGTTATGAATAAGTGAATTTATATAACCATATTTGTATATTTATGCACCCAATTACGATAAAAAATAGAGCGAAAGCCTCAGGTGGAATAGAAAAATGGCCCGGTTAAGGGCCATTACTTGGGGTCACAACATAAAGATTAATAGCTGTCGTCTAGGTGCTCACAGCGACCGAATTCAGCACCATTTTTAACTGCGGCTATCACCTGCTTAGGGAAGCTCAGCTCTTGGTTAGTGCCATCTTTACAAACAAAGGCTTTGTTAGCATCGATTTCAATGCTCATTGGCACACCCGCCAAGCCAGCCATCATCTCCGAGCCGTTGGCGCTCATCGCAAACCAGTTGTCGGTTAATAGGTTCTTAGCTTCTACCACACCCTGACGAGCAAAAAACTCAGATGCTTTCATCCAGCCCAGACCTTCCATGTAGATGGCGCTGCCGCCATTGTAGCGGGCAGTGATCACGGACAGATCCTCATTGGCGTCGAGCGGAAGCATGCTAGGTACACCCAATACCGATGAGATGTACTCATGATCTAGGTTATACGGCGCTTCGCAGTAGTTGGTCCAGCGTTGAATATAGGGAATATCGTCACACCAGCGTAAGCTGCCTAAGCTCTTAATTTCATCAGTTTTGGTGTTCCAGACTTTGATGCCATCATATTTACGATTTCGGCCTTCACCAATCAGCGTATTAAAGGCAACTTGCTCGCCATCGGTACTCATTACGGCTGTGTCACGGGCACCATACATGGTGTTGATATCATGCAGTTCACCGTCAACCCAGGCCACTAGGCCCTGGCTGTTGCCAGTACCGGTGATCACTTCACCATTGCCCGAAATGGCATCGGCGCGGATCCACGCTTCTGTGCGACCGCCATTGATTTGCGCGTACATGCGCGAGCCATAAGAAGCTTTTACAAACTCTAGACCATTAAGCAGCAGGGTCGCTTTGCCTGTGTTGACATCCCATACCGTAGGGACTGCGTATGAGCTGGCGCCTTGTCCTGTTGCACACTCGTCTCCACCTGAATTGGGCTTACGTGTAACACCAACTATCTGCTTGCCTTCATCATCAATGTCCCAGATAGAATGAGAGCTGACACCTTGCTGGCTTGAAAGGTAACAAGTGTTGTTAGTTAGGTCTTCCAATACAGTTAACTTGCCGGAGCGAATGTCCCACACCGCGCCCTGGCCAATGCCATTGCCATCGAGATCTGCAACCACCGCTGCCTTGGTGGCAGTTTTGTTCATTGCCGCGGTTGTTGAGCTCAGCAGTGGCGCGCCGTTTTCAGCAAACATCAGGTCAAAGGTATTGTGAACGCTATCGTATACGAAAGGCACGCCACCATACGTGGTGCCGAGCGCCTTTTTACCATTTTTGGCGTGCTCGGTAACAAAGGCTTGTACGAGAGGGGTGTACTGAATACCGTCATTGTAGCCGTTGAAATGCATTTCAATTTCTTTAGTCTCACCGCCGGCAACAACGATCTCAGTCATATCACAGGCATTGTCTGTTGCTGGTGATGAGTTTTCGTTGCTGTTCCAATACTCAGACTCGGAAATAAGCGCGGATGGGGTGGTTGGGTAGCCACCGGCACGAATTGGCTCCATATATAGCGCATAACGGCCGCCAGGTGTTAAGCCATTGATGGTGAACGAGCCATCGGGGCCGATACGACCTTGTGTCATGTTACCCGTTTGCTGAGTGATCACGTCGTACATGGGGTTATCCAGGTTACGGGCGATCATGTTCATGCCCGAGTACTCAACCCCATCTTTGGTAAGCAGTTTACCCTTGATGGTACCGTATTTGGTTTTGTAATCCGCAGTTGGGTAGAGGTCGGAAATATTAACAATGTCATCACGTACGTTGACAGTACCTTGCTCCGCACCTTCAGCGCTGCGCACGTTGATAAATGGGAACATGGTTTCAATGCCATCGGCTGGAGCTTGGCCTCGACGTGTGTATTCGTTAGTCGTGCTGCAGCCAGGTACACCATCGTACTGAGGGCTCCAAGGGGAGGCTATATAGGTTAAATGGCCATTTGCTTGCGAGTGAGACATATTCATAGCGTGACCGAATTCATGGGTAAATACACCCTGAACCATCTTGCCTTCGGTGTCGTTGATATCTATGTACCAACCATTCATCAGTGCCGTTGCTTCGGTGATTTCACCGGTTTCTTCATCGGCCCACTCAGGGAAGGCAATCCCCAGTACCTGGTTACGAGGGATACCAAAATATTCTTCCAGAATTGCGCCATCACTGTCGTAGTTAACCCAGAAGCCATAACCATTTTCCGCACCATAGATCTGGTCTACATTAGATGCATTAACGTCACTGATGCCAGTTTGGCTTTCAATGGTGCCTGCAACGGCCATATCCAAGGTTGACGTTTCAACATTTGACCATTGGGCAACGGCGTCGGCAGTTACGGCGTTAGCTTGAGCAATCGTCAGGAAGGTGTAATCGCGATCTAGGGTTATGTTCTTAGGCAGGACCTCACCATCAGGCAGCGTGATATCAACGTTGAACTTAGTGCCTTTCTCTAAAATGGTGAATGCTTGAACATCGTTACCATCTTTGTCTTTAATGAGTTGACCACCGTCGGTCCATACAGGGATGGTTCCGTTTGCGGTATTCCACTTGTATGGTTGCATTGTCTTTTCGTGGATATATAGAGGGCCACCGGCAAGTGCTCCGGCAGACAGTGTGGCTAAAGCAATACCTGCTGCAAGTTTTGAAAATTTCATTACTGCTGTCCTCCCGCTAATTTACCGATCAAATTCATAAAGACATCAACTTTCACGGCGCCAGGATTAGTGAGCATATTACGCTCTTCATCAGAAAATTTTGATGTATCCATGTCTTCAAATAAGCCCGTGTTCGCAAATTGGTTTACAACTTTGCCATCGCGCACAACAAACTTACCTTGTGCCATGCCCGCGGTCGTTTGGAAGCCGGTAATAGAAGCCGGTTTGTACATAAAGGCAATCACGTTTTCACCTTCGTTCCATTTGGCGAAACCGTCCGGTGTAACGCCTAAATACACCTTGCCGTTGCCCATTGAGCGTGGCTTTAGCAAGCCAAACTGGCGAAAAGTGTAGGTTGAGTCGTCCTTTAGTTTGCCTTTGGCATCACTGTTGACCGCGATGGTGACCTCGGTATAAGGGCGTTTGTTATCGAAGCCATCGGTGACTTTAATGACTTCGCCGGCGATGATGTTTTGTGACGCGGAAGTGAGTTCTTCTAGGTTTTGTTTTTTCAGCTTCATAGCATTAGCCGAAGTAGCAAGCGATAAACCCGCCGCAACCGTTAGCGCAACTGAAGCCTTCTTGAGCATGGATTTGGCTCTCATTGGACATTCTCCGTTGATGATTTTTTATTATTCACCGAGATTGTTATTATATTTTCGGTGGCTTTTAGTTATTTAATAATCGGCGTTGATGGTCAATTTATTATGTGTACCATTTTGTGTTAAAAGTGTACTAAATTGTTGGTTGCTTTTTATTTGATTGTTTTTTTTGTTTTAATTTATTATTAAACAATGGGTTGTTATTTTATTGTCGATCTAGGTAAATTTCAAATAGAGTATTTGTTCAGTTGTTTTAATGTTTAGATTTTTATTTTAGTTAATTTTTAAGGAGGATTTTAATGTTAAAGTTCTATATTCCATTTAATTATAATTTTTATTTTTAATATAAGTGAAAGAGATAATGAAGATAAATAAACAGTAAAAACAGGAGCTTGGAAAAACTCAGCTAATTGAGCAAAAAGGCACAAAAAAGCCCCGCATAAAGCGAGGCCGGATAAGGTGTCTAATTTCGAGCCGAAGGTTTACTCAATATTTTGGATCTGAATGTGTGGTTAAAATAAAAATTGCAATTAAAACAGTTAGTTAAAGTTTTTATTTTTTGGTTTTTAGATTTCTTGTCACCATTTTGTCACCACTTTTAAAGTTATTAAGGACTTTCAGCAGATAGGTAAATCGTTGTGAAGTACGCACTGGGATACAGATCATGTACTAAGAAACTAAATGATCCTTAGTTGTGTCGTCAAATCGATGGGTTTTTGTGGCTTTTACTAGTCTAGGTGGTAATAACTCTAGTGCATACGGAGGGGTCACTCCATAAATACTGTAAATGTACTATAATTTACTTAAAATCAGAGTGTTACATTGTTTTTTTTGATGGTTTTAAGTTGGCTATACACATCTAATATCTGGGGGCTCTATGCCTTTAAAATCTCGTCTCATTTCTTCTAAACAGCAGCATGTAAGTAATTTCAGTGATGCAGTTCTCGCCAAAGCAACTGGAGTAAGCTGGTCTGAGATGGCTCGTGTGCTTGGTTATTCACATCCTAGTTGCTTCACGCGTAAGTTAAACCGATACCGGGCCGGGAACCAGGTATTGCCTTTACAGCTGTCATGTCTCGTTGAAACAGCGCTGTGGCGGCTTGGGAGGATGCAGACGTATATCACCATTAAACAGTATCGAGAAGGTTGTGAAGGTGTGTCTTGGCATATGCTGCCAAAAGATTTGCGCTAGACATTTGGGGGATAATTTCACTCTGCTAGGTGTAAAGTCACACAGGGGGGGGTGGGGGGTTAAAGGGTCCCCCAAAAAAAACGTAAAAAGGGATGCCTTGTAATACCGAGATATAACGCCCCTATACTTTAAAGTTGGTACTCAGACCGCACGATAAAATTTGGCGTAGGGAAGTTGGTACATAAATGTTATGTGGGTATAATCGCTTGCTATAAGAGCTAATTGGTTCCTTCGATTATGAAAACTATAGAAATGTGTGCAGGTGCTGGTGGGCAAGCTTTAGGCCTGCATAATGCGGGCTTTGAGCATGAGGTGTTAATTGAGATTGACGAGCATGCTTGTTCTACGCTGAGATTTAATAATGAAAAGCTAAATCTAGGATGGAATAAAATAGTCGAAGGTGATTTGAAGGATTTTGCCAATTTTTCAGCAGCTGCCTATCAAGGTGAAATAGCCCTGGTCGCTGGAGGTGTGCCTTGTCCGCCATTTAGCAAGGCGGGTAAACAGTTAGGGGCTGACGATGAAAGGGATCTTTTTCCTACCGCTTTGAAGATTGTACAGTCTGTAAAGCCTTTAATGGTCATGTTGGAAAATGTCCCTGGATTAGCTGAGTCAAAATTTCAACCATATCGAGATGCGATTACTAGCCATTTATCCGATTTAGGCTATTTATCCGAGTGGAAGGTGTTGCAAGCAAGTGATTTTGGGGTGCCTCAACTTAGACCTCGGATGATATTAGTTGCTGTTCAAAAGCCCCATTTTAAGCATTTTGAGTGGCCTGAACCTATTGATACGCCTACGCCAACGGTTGGTGATGCTTTATTTGACATGATGTCAGAAAAAGGATGGGAAGGGGTTGAAAGATGGAGAGAAATGGCTGACGGCATTGCTCCAACTCTTGTCGGTGGTTCTAAAAAGCACGGTGGTCCAGACCTAGGCCCCACTCGAGCAAAGGCTCAATGGCAAGCACTAGGAGTAAACGGGCATAGGGTTGGTAGTTTGGAGGAAGTACCAGGACCAGGGTTTAAAGGTGTCTTAATGCGAAACGGAACCATTCGACCTGGAACCGAGGGTATGCCTCTTCTAACAGTGCCGATGGCCGCAAAAATACAAGGCTTTCCAGCAGACTGGTCGTTTGTAGGAAATAAAACAAATGCATACCGTCAAGTAGGTAATGCATTTCCGCCACCAGTGGCACAAGCTGTTGGGGAAAAATTAATGGAAGTTTTACGAATCGTACAAGGAGAGTATAGAGCGGCATGAGTGTTTTTAGAGACTTAAGACGAGAGTTTCACCTTGAGCTAATAGCTAATGAAACGCTTTCTGTATCCACTTATAAATATGAGAAAGGAAAGAACAAAGGCGAAAGTTATTTAGCCGCAAGTAACGCGGACAAATCACAAAATTTTAGCACGGCAATAGCAAACATTATCGCGGACAAAATCGCGAAGGGTTTGAAACAAGAAGTACACCACGTTAAAAGTAAGCCGCAGGCTCAAACTTTAGGCAATCACTTTGAAGAGGCTTGTAAAAACTTTTTAGCTCGTTCATTTGAACAATTAGGTCATCTTAGACCGGGTAACTGGGTTGTTGAAAAAGTAAGCAGTCGCAGTGGGAATATTATTGGTCGTTTTGAACAGTACGCTCATTTAACACAATTACAACGGTTGGCAAATGAACATAGTGAACTACGCAATTTTTTAGGTGATGGTTATACGATTGCACCTGATGTAGCAGTAATCAGAAAGCCTGAGCCAGACACAGTGATCAACCTAAAATCAAATTTGGTTGATGAAGATACCAGCCTTCAGGCTAGTTTAAGGGCCGACAGAATTAAAGCTAATGACTGTGTTCCTGAACTGCTCCATGCGAGCGTTTCTTGTAAATTTACAATGCGTTCTGATAGAGCTCAAAACACTCGAACAGAAGCACTGAATTTAATTAGGGCTCGAAAAGGTCGTGTTCCTCACATAGTTGCTATTACAGCAGAGCCAACTCCTTCTCGACTGGCTTCCCTAGCTGAAGGGACCGGTGACATTGATTGTGTATATCATTTTGCTTTGTATGAGCTTTTAGAAGCGCTAACTGAAATGGTTGATGAAGATCCAAAATTGGATGCAAACTTGGAGCAGCTAAAATCCATGATTGATGGTAAGCGACTCAAAGATATTAGTGATCTGCCATTAGACTTGGCTGTTTAGTCTGATTAGATGGTCCTAGTTACTTCACATTCAGTTGTCTTGTTATTCGCCCAGCCAATAGTGAGTGAAGGTACTTCAAGTTGAGGCGGTAGTGCTAACAGACAGGTAAAAAATTAAGGGAATTTATAATTTCAGTGCATGGCTCGTGCATTTACTTCGCAGTGGTAGTGAGGGGCTTGGCCGTATTCTCTTCGTGAGTGATGTGTTACGACGACAAAATAGGTTGTTGCCGCTGGTAGAGTTTAGACTTTTCAGGGGGTTATTGTGCCGTAGTAGACCTACCCCCACATTCTTTCGTCGTCAACCTCATTCGGGGAGCTGTTTGTAATGGCATGAGCAGCTCTATACTTACCAGTTATCGTTTAACTCTTCCCGACGCCCCTAAGGACCGCATGGAGGTGATAAATTTCAAATATTGGAAATCTCTACCCGGTCAATCAGCATAAATCGCGCCATATAAATGATAACCCAGTTTGCGCTTCGTGTGATTTCACAAGAGCATATGCCTGTAACTAAAGGTTTTTCAATCCATCTGATTGAACCTGGTTAGTTGTATATTTTACTAATAACAATGGCTGTATGTATGTCGCCTGCGCTATAGCCTACTTAAAGTGAGCTGCGACAAGAAATCTTACGAATTTCAAACGTACTCAAGAACGGCTAGGTAGGTGAGCTATTAATCCCGCTAATACCTGGCATCCCTGTGTTTTGGAAGTAATTACGATAGCGTAAGCGTAGAGGAAGGTGAGGGCCTGTGAAGTTAATTATATAAATTAGACAGGGATTAAAGGGATAGTGGTTTTTTGTGTTTAACAATCTGAATATAAAGAGTATTTTTAATGCCAGCGTGTAGCGCACACTGGCATAGGTGGGATTATGCCTCCGATTCAAAAAGTGCGTTGGCGTCGATGGTATAGAATCGATTCCCATTAATACGCCTGCGCAGCTCTTTGTTATTCCAGCTTTTTTGAAGGCGATCTTTATCGTGAACAAGGCTGCCTTGTGACTTAAGCACATTTGCTATCTTTGTTGCTGAAAAGCCTGGAGCGAGCTTTTCAAGCTCAGTGCCCCTAAGAAGGTAGTAAACGCTTTGTGGGGGTTCGTGCGCGCCTTCCGCCAGCTCACTTTTTGGATCAAATGGCTTGAAGTCATCATATGGTCTAGCTGGCTCGCCTATGGATATTCTATACCCAAGCTGGTTTACGATCTTTTCGCTAGAGTATTCTACTTCGTCTGCATCCGCGAAGCGGGAACTTCCCCAAGCCATTAAGTTTGCACGAACTTTGTCGAGTATAGTCTTACTTCACTTTTGCCTGAGGTACCGCGAGCAAGCAGATAAGCAGCGAATGCGGTGGTTATACCTGCTTCAACACTGCCGGTGGCCCAGCCGGTTAATCCAGCAATGGTCGCCAATTCACCAGCAGCAAGCAAGAGTGCAAATTTATCAATGGCTCGGTGAACTTGGCCATCGTACTCAGGTTTCATGTGCTTTTGTTTGAACTGGCGCATTAACTTCTCTCCTTCAGTTTTTACTAACTCAGTATTTTCAACCAGGTATTTGAGCCAAGCCTCGCCTAAATGGCCGTAACACAGGGTGGTTTGGGCCACTAAATGCTGGGAGAATAATGCCCCTGACTTAAAACCATGAAGTTCTTCGAATAGCCCGTGTTTATCGGTATTTGCGGGGATATTTAGAAGGCGAACTTCCTGCCCTGCATATGCACCTCCTTTGTCTTGCAAAATGTCAGCCGGGGTGCGCTCCCCTGTGGATAGGATCAAAGACCGCCATTTTTGTACTGTACGAAGACCACCGCTTGCTTTACCGCGTTCTTTACCTTGTCCCTGGGCTAGCATATATATGGCCGCGCCTATTGTGTCTGCGCTAGCCTGTTTGATTTCATCTAGGGGCAGTAGCAAGTCGTTATATGCGCTTGATACGTACTCTAGAGCGTTGTCGGTTGTGCGCCAGGTTTTGGTGTATTCGGGTGGGCCATATACACTCGATGCCACTTTTAGTGCGGTTGACTTTCCGAGAGAGGAGTCGCCAACCAAATGGAACCCAATGTTTTCTAAGCCCAAAGGTTTGAGTAAGGGGGCCGCTAAAGCGCAACTGACAGCGGTTATTAGCCGTGAGTTGTCATTGCAGTATGTGCCAATTTCCTGCTGCCATTGTGTTAATGTCCCCTTGGTTGCGACTACCTCCTGAATACCGCCAGCCGTTTGAAGGTATAAAGGTGTGCTGTTACCTAGCGGGCGATAAGAGTGGTGGGGTAAGACAAAACTTCCATCTTCATACCAACCAGTAGTTGATGTGGCATCTGCGATAGGCGCCTCACTGTAGTTGGTCAGGTATGTTAGTAGGTCATTAACTGCTTTAGGTGAGACAGACAACCCCCGATCCGATAGCATCTCAACGAGGGGCTTGTGATCATGTAAGGCTGCGGCGGGCACAGCCTTGGAATGTAATCCCCCGAGTTTGTCTCGCCATTCCAATAAATACCCATGGTTTGCACCATTATAGCCTGAGGTATGGGCTCTTACTCTAATTAGGCTGCTAATACGCCTAGTGTCTATTTCTTCTCCACTTTTGTCGTAAATGATCTTGTGAACCCCGTTTTCATCGAGACGGAAGCCTGGGGAGTACTCTTTTTCAGGGTTTATCCAACCCTTATTATCAGCGATTTTAAATAGGGCGTTGGGGTGGCTGTTTGTCAGTGTGACTAGGTGCTTCATGTTGTCAGTAGGGTCAAAATTGCCACCGACTTCAGAAAGGTATGCCTCCCATAGCCCTAGCATTTTTTCCTTGTGTGGGGTGTGCAAGTATGGGGCTAGGCTGGCACTGAAGGAAATAAACTCGTCATAACTCTCGCCGTAACCAATTTGCTTTAAGTGCTCCACTGGGCCACCTTCAGCAAAGAGTGCATTGAGTAGGTATAGGCCACCTTCAGAGCTGAGCTGTTCAATTTTTTCAAACTGCTGTGGGTCTCGTGTCACTAAATTATTATCTATTGTAACGGTCGAATCTGGTGAGGGTTTGGTGAGCCCCAATTTTTCGTTAATTTCCTGCGTAGTATATTTTGTGTCGCAGCGATCTACTATGTGGCTAAGGAAGGGGGTACTTTTTAGATGGTAGAACCCTGGGACACGCATAATGCGTGGCAAATCGGTAATCGACAAGTCGGTACCCAGGTGGTTCGCAAGTGCCCGTTGTATTATTGAAAACTCTTCTAGGGGGCAGTCTTCGACCAAAAAGTAAATATGGTATTTGCCAGGGCTGGTTTCAATAACCATATTGGGTGCCATGGGTAGGCTCTCGATTACTTCACGATTGTTGCGTTCAGGATCATCGAAGTCCGCAAACAAGGCCCTAACGTGCGTCACGTTTTCTTTTTTGACCCCTTGCCCATCGGTTTGGTTGATGGTTACAAAAACCTCCCAGCCTTTGTCATTTAAGGAGATTAACGAAGCAAGTGAATCTGAATTGATAGCCATTTTGTGATAGGACTTAGCTGGTGCTCCTTTCTTCAGTAGGCGGATTGCAAAGTGGGCATCATTCTCGGGACCTAAACTTTTAAAAAATTGCTCTGCTTCGGCGATACACTGTTTATTTGCTGTGTTATTTTTCATCGAACGCTACCTCTTCTGCTAATTTATTGAGGTTTGAGTACATGACGATAAGTTCGCTTGCTTCCACGCCCGCTACCTCGCTCGCCCAATTGATAACAGTCATAAATGCCCAAGCGTTGCGTCCCCCCGATATTTTTTTGGGAGCAGGAAAGTCGCCGTCTAAGCAAAGTCGATACAAGGTGGATTGGGATAGGTTTGTAAGTTTGCACACCTCTGATGCGCTTAAGAAAAGTGGTAACATCATGTTATACCTCGTAAATAATTAACTTTCTGCGACAGCGAAATGCAAATGCGCAGGAAGGAAAAGTTAAACAATAAGTTTTAATGCGCAGCCACCGTTGGCTTTGCATGCACTGTCATGATGGATGCGGGGTAGGACATCTAAGGCTAAAGTGTCTTAGGAAATAAAAATGTCTTAGGTAAGTTTTGACGCATGAGCAGCTGGATTGGCTAGCTTTGAAATGATGGCGAAGTTAGCCGCTGCCTAAGTTGTAGTAGCTTTAAAGTACTGATGAATAGGTTTAGCTTTAATCTGACTGGCAGCTATGAGCGAGGATCGGACGTTCATCCTTCCACCGAAATCGCAGTGTATACATCCATAATCGTTGAGTTTCTCCCATTGTCAGGAAAACGACCCAATGGGTCGTTTTGTCGTGTCCAGGTTTAGAACAATGTAGCAGAACTTCAATGCTGGTAAGTACTTCCGAAATTTGCTATCAATGGTCATAGGACAAAAAAGAGACAGATTGCGGCAGAAAAACGACCCAATCGCTCGATATTAAATTGTTAGCACTACTTGAATCTACGGAGCCACCGATGAGTACTGAATATAATGGATTAGAATTCAAAACAGAGTTAGAAGCTATTTGGGCAGCGTTTTTTGATTTAGCTGGTTGGCAGTGGTGGTACAACCCTGTTCAAGTGGAAAATTGGAAGCCCGATTTCAAGGTGACTTTTCCTTGTGGCCACTCTGAGTGTGGGGGGAGTCATACCTTATTGGTATCAGTACTTCCTACTCGAGATTTAAACTCACAAAAAGAGCATCCAAGCCTGTTACATTCTTATGGTGTAGCAAATAAAGACGGTAAATATTTAGCTGATGGCGGTGCTCTATTTGGTATCGGGCCACTCGTAACACAATGGCAAATTGTTCATGGCTCGGGTGGTGGAATCGAAGACGTTCATTCTCGAGTTCACAATGCCAACGAGCTATGGGATAAAGCTGCTGCTGCACTCTAGTAGTGCTAACAAAGCATTTATGCGGCGTTATATGCTTCGAGCGTAAAACGTCGTTAGCGTAACAAAAAGATAGTGAAAATTTAGCTATACTGAGGCAGAATGCTCGGTTAAAAGTTGGAGGTTGTATGATTAGTGCAAACCAAGTGGCTGATTTTTTCCTTGCTTTTGCTAAAGAGCATGGCGACTACATCAGCCAATTAAAATTACAAAAAATGGTTTATTACGCAGATGCGTGGTTCTTAGTTAATAATGGTTCCCCGTTGATCTCTGAAGATTTTGAAGCATGGGTTCATGGTCCTGTAGTTCGAACTTTATATCATCGTTTTAAAGATTATCGTTGGAATCCAATACTCGAGGACGTTGAATTTCCCGAGCTAGAAGATGTGGAAACTGAGCATCTTACTGAAATTTATGACGTTTTCGGTAAGTATAGTGGTTATGAACTTGAGCAGATGACGCATGATGAGCTGCCGTGGATTGAAGCTCGAGGTGCTTGTGAGCCAGACGAAGCTTGTGAAAATGTGATCAATAAAGACACTATGCACAGGTTTTACACGGAAGTAGCTGAAGAGGCTTAAGTATATTGGCGAATAAAAAGCATAAACCTAAAGCTCGTCAGCCTAGCAACTCGAAAGGTGGTAACGTAAAGGCTACGCCACTAAAAAATGAGGAAGGTGCAATGATTTTTTCATTTAAGCACCTTCAGCTAGAGCATCCTAAAGGCAAATTTTGCATCAAAGCGAAAGATGGCGACTATATTTTTAAAGTGCTCTCTAGGCTTAAAGACGTATCACAACAGAAAGCTAGTGACTTGCGCCAATCTGGTGGAAAATCTCTTCGTGCTCATACTATAGACTGGTCTTCAACTAGCGAGAAAGACGGCTTTTCTCATTTAAACGAGCAGCTTCAGTCGGTAACTCCTTACCAGTTTCAATTTAGTGCTAATGAGTATGGTCGTATCCACGGTTTCTTTATTGAAAACGTATTCTATGCTATCTGGTTAGACCCTGGGCATGAGCTCTATCCATAAGCGCGAATATAACAAAGCATTTAAGAGTGATTCCCAACGCTTGGCATTTTCAGCTTCGCGTTGGGTTTTGTGTTTATGGTGGTACGGTTTAGTTTTGTGGCAGCGTTGCTCACACCTTAATGCGGCGTTCACCGTCCGCTTCTGGCACAAATGCGACTGTCAGATTCAATTGAGTTTTATTAGTCGAATCTGACAGATAAAATTGACACTTATTCACTTAAGATATCCTGCAATCGGGGTCATTGTGGCGAGGCCTAACAAGTTGTTAGGCTTTTTCCTGTTGGGAAATAGCTTGCAGCTTTTTCCTTTCACGAGTGAAAGCCTTCCGAATTGCGGGTAGGCCCGAGACTCTCACTTCCCCTGCATTTTCGTCGAAGATTGTTACTGACTCCAGCCATCTATACCCTTCAATGGTGGCGCGGCCGAAGGTTTCGCCCTCATTACTTCTAACCCAAGCGAAAAAATGATCATCAGGGTATTCACTAGTTGGAGTAATTGTGGCTCTTAATGCCCTAGGCTTATGTTGTAAAAAAGCTCTGACAACACAGGCTAAGGCTCCCGGCGAACTTGTCTTCCTAGGGCGGGGAGGTGAGGGGGGCGTTTCTTTCCTTTTGATTTTTTCATCCAGCCTATTTAGCGCTTCCTTAGCTGAGAGGAACTCATCATAACGTCGGTTTTTTTCTCTTTTGACATCATTACGCTGGGTCGCGGTATCATACTTAGCCCATGCTTCCTCATATTCATGTAGGGCATTAAAATACTCGATCGCGATTTGCTCTTCGTCCTGGATCATTGTATTTCCTTTCTATCGTTTTTCTTCTAACGGGGTTTTAAAACAGAATGCTGACCATAAGTGCTCTACAAGTTTAGAATGAGCGGCCTTTCTTTCTTCAAAGTAGTCAAATTGATCGTAGGTGGCCATGATGCCAGGTAATTTATGGTTTAAGCACCGTTCGGCTATATGGGGCGCGACTTTCAAGGAGGCTAGATGTGTTCTGAAGGTGCGACGTAGGTCGTGTAATGTAAAATGTTCAACCGATATTTTATCCTGCTTAAACATCTTAGAGAGGGCCGCGTTAAGCGTATCTGGTGATATATGCGGGAATCGCTGAGAGTTACGGCGGTTTGGAAATACATAATCGGCACCACATGCCAATATCTTCAATTCGAACAGCACCTCTACCAGCTGAGGATGCAGCGGATAGGTGATAGCTATACCATTCTTAGAGCGTTCTTTAGGGAGGCGCCATGTGCCCTGAGCAAGGTCAAACTCACTCCAAGGTGCAGATAGCAACTCAAACTTTCTTACTCCCAAACAAACCAGCAGGATGCAGGCTAGGTAGTTTTCCCTAACGAACTGTGTTTGGTGGTGAAGCATGGCACTGAATGCTAGCTGTAATTCATTTTTGCTTAGTACTCGCTCTCGCGATTTTTCTATACCGCCAGCATCTTTTACAGTAAAAGCCAAAGCGGGGTTATGGGTTACTAGGCCAAGCTTCATGGCATGGTTAAATAGTTGCTTACAGTAGCCTAGCGCATCGTTAGCGATTGTAGGCCTTTCCGAGTCACGGATAGATCTAATCATGTCGCGTATTTGCAGTGGTGCAACTTTGTCTATTGGTAGGTCACCAATGGCCGGAGCTATCTCTTTTGCGTAAACACGTCTCGGTATGCCTGGGTGCTTGAGTCGATGCTCGCATTCATCAAGCCAGTCGCTCGCTACTTGATTCACTGTACGGTAGCTTTCAAAGTAAGTGGCGCGTTCTTTTCCTAGTTTTGGATTTATACCTTCTCGAAGCATCAGTCTTTTTTCTGCTGCTAAGTCACTGGCTTGACGTAGAGTTAGCTTGTCAGTTGAGCTGCCGTAGCTCCCAAGAGTGAGTTCTTTGCGTGAGTTTCCCCATGTGTAACGGAATACCCAGCTAGGTTTTTTGGTTGAGGAAATTCGTAAATAAAGGTTGTTGTCGACGCGGAACCGGCCTTGCTCGCCTTTTTGTACTAAAGATTTTATTTGCTGCGCATTCATTAATGGTGACAAAGTAAGTGACTTAGTCTATTAAACGTAGACCTTGTCACCAGTTTTGTCACCACTAAAATGACGTTAATTGAAATGTTATGAACAGATATGAATATGACAATTGTACTTAAATCAATCGGATAGCCACATCTGAAACGGCTTGATTATAAATGAAAGCTTATTCAATATTCTGGATCTGCTCACGCATCTGCTCAATCAATACCTTCAATTCAACGGCGGCGTTGGTGACTTCGGTGTTAATCGATTTCGACGCCAGGGTATTCGCTTCGCGGTTAAACTCTTGCATCATAAAATCAAGGCGTCGACCACAGGCACCACCTTTTTTAAGGATTTTATGGGTTTCCTTTACGTGCGACTTAAGGCGGTCGAGCTCTTCAGCAACATCTTGCTTTTGCGCTAAGTAGATAAGCTCTTGCTCTAGGCGGTTTTCATCGATCTCGGCCTGCAGTTCTTCAAGCTTTTGCGATAGCTTCTCGCGTTGCCATTTGATCACTTCCGGCATGTGCGTTTCAACTATGGCCACTTGTTCAAGAATGGCGTCTAAGCGGGTGCTGATCATCTGCTCCAAGTTTTCGCCTTCGCTGCCACGGGCCGCTTTAAAGTCTTCAATGGCACCATCTAAACCGGCAAGTAACTCGCCTTGCACGGCGTCCATATCCATTTCTTCGGCTTCCATTACACCTGGCCAGCGCAGGATATCTACCGGGTTAATATCGCCTTTGCTTTGTGCTTGCACCCATTGAGCACTTTTTACCAGTTGTGAGGCCAAGGATTCGTTGATGTTCAACTCACCGACATGGGCTGGGTTGGCGGCAAATTTTAGGAAGACCTCAACCTTACCCCTTTGCAGGTTTTTTCGCAGGCGTTCACGGATCACAGGCTCTAAACCACGAAATTGCTCGGGGGCGCGAATAAAAGTTTCTAAGTAACGTTGGTTTACGGAGCGAATTTCCCAAGTTCCGGTACCCCAGTCGCCTTTCACTTCTTGGCGAGCATACGCAGTCATGCTGTGGATCATGAATGATTTCCTAATTTTGAATAGCAGTATCGCTATGATTATACCTTAACAAAATGTGAGCTCTAGCAGAATTTTCCAGCAAAAATGGCCATTTTCATAAAAGTGCCGTGGCATAGCCGCGGGTGAACACATATAATGAACGAAATTTTTTATTGAAGGGGATAGTGAATGCGTCCTAGTGAAAGAACACCTAATCAAATTCGCCCAGTGACCTTTACTCGCCAATACACCATGCATGCAGAAGGTTCGGTATTGGTTGAGTTTGGCAATACCAAGGTTTTATGTACGGCGAGTGTTGAAGCGGGTGTACCGCGCTTTATGAAAGGCCAGGGTAAGGGTTGGGTTACCGCAGAATACGGTATGTTGCCGCGTTCTACCCATACTCGCAATAACCGTGAAGCGGCGCGTGGTAAACAAGGTGGACGCACCATGGAAATTCAACGCCTTATCGCGCGTGCCTTGCGCGCGGCGGTTGATTTAAAAGCCTTGGGTGAAAACACTATCACCATCGATTGCGATGTAATTCAAGCCGATGGCGGTACGCGTACCGCATCAATTAGCGGTGCATGCGTTGCGCTTGTTGACGCCCTGACGTATATGCGTAGTAAGGGTATGATCAACACTAACCCGCTAAAACATATGATTGCGGCTATTTCCGTGGGTATCTATAACGGTGAGCCAATCAGTGACTTGGAATACCTAGAAGATTCTGCGGCTGAAACCGATATGAACGTGATTTTGACCGAAACCGGTAAAATCATCGAAGTACAGGGTACCGCAGAGGGTGAACCATTCTCATTCGATGAGCTTGAGCAAATGCTAAGCCTGGCGAAGCATTCTATTCGTGAAATCATCGATATCCAAAAGCAAACCTTGGCCTAACCCCTAACAGCTTGACGAGTAGAGTAATGAAAGAATATCAAAAGCAGTTTATTGAATTCGCACTAGCCAAACAGGT
This sequence comes from Pseudoalteromonas sp. T1lg75, assembly GCF_002964705.1. Taxonomy (GTDB): domain Bacteria; phylum Pseudomonadota; class Gammaproteobacteria; order Enterobacterales; family Alteromonadaceae; genus Pseudoalteromonas. The sequence goes on from NZ_PQCD01000015.1 coordinate 368,959, forward strand.
TCTTAAGTTTGGTGAGTTCACCTTGAAGTCTGGACGCACCAGCCCGTACTTTTTTAATGCCGGCTTATTTAATACGGGTAAAGACCTGGCCAAACTAGGCCGTTTTTACGCCGCCGCTCTGGAAGATGCGGGTATCGAGTACGACCTATTATTCGGCCCTGCCTATAAAGGGATTCCAATTGCCACTACCACGGCGGTAGCTTTAGCGGATCATTACGATAAAGACGTACCTTATTGCTTTAACCGTAAAGAAAAGAAAGATCACGGTGAAGGCGGTAGCTTGGTCGGCTCCGAGCTTAAAGGTAAGGTCATGCTGGTGGACGATGTGATCACTGCAGGCACGGCCATTCGTGAGTCGATGGAAATCATTGCTGCCAATGGTGCGGATCTGTCCGGCGTCCTAATTGCACTAGACCGTCAGGAAAAGGGCAAGGCTGAATTATCGGCGATTCAAGAAGTAGAGCGCGACTTTAATACGCAGGTTGTCTCTATTGTTAAGTTAGCAGACCTTGTTACCTACTTGGAACAGCAAGGTGATATGGACGAGCACCTGCAGGCGGTCAAAGCGTACCGCGACCAGTACGGTGTAGCCTAATATAGAGTAAAGAGCCCCTGCAATGGGGCTTTTTTTTGGCTGAATAAAAGAGTACGCGATGCAAGTAAATTCCAATAAACCCAACGGCCAAGGTATAGGACGATTAGTTAAAGCCTTACGTTGTACTTATCTCGGCCTAAGCGCGGCAATAAAAGAAGAAGCGGCTTTTCGTCAAGAGCTGGCCTTAGCGCTACTGTTATTGCCCCTGTCTTTTATTATTGCAACCGACATTATGCATTGGTTGGCTTTAGTGGTTGTGCTGTTACTGGTACTTATCGTCGAATTGATCAATTCAGCGATTGAGGCGCTGACAGATAGAGTCTCTACCGATATGCATGTGCTATCCGGGCGCGCCAAGGATATGGGTTCTGCGGCGGTGACCTTATCTCTACTGATAGCCGCCTTGGTATGGGGCGTGAGTCTTTATCAATATATAGCGGGTGTTTTATAAGCACAGATACAGTTAAAACAGCGAAAAAGGCCATTAAAAGGATATTTAATGGCCTTTTTTAATGCCTTTTGTGTGTAATTTGCGCAAACGATCCGTTTTTCGCAATTTTCTTTAAAAAAGGGGTTGCGTCGAAATCGTTTCTCCCTATAATGCGACCCCACTGAGACGGCAGGCAGCAACGCATAGCGAGGCGCTAGCGACTCAGGGAGTCAAGTAAAACTGAGTTTTG
>NZ_PQCD01000002.1 GCF_002964705.1 Pseudoalteromonas sp. T1lg75
TTGATTGTGCGTCTACTTTAGTATTCTAACTTCTGGCGAAGTTAAACAGTCCTTGAAATACACACCCTTTTGGGTTGTATGGTTAAGTGACTAAGCGTACACGGTGGATGCCTTGGCAGTTGGAGGCGATGAAGGACGTATTAACTTGCGATAAGCCTGGTCAAGCTAGTAAAAAGCGCTTGAGGCCAGGATTTCCGAATGGGGAAACCCACCTGCTTGCAGGTATCTTGCACTGAATACATAGGTGTAAGAGGCGAACGCGGAGAACTGAAACATCTAAGTACCCGTAGGAAAAGAAATCAACCGAGATTCCGAAAGTAGCGGCGAGCGAAATCGGAGCAGCCCTTAAGCTTATTTGATGTTAGTGGAAGCCTCTGGAAAGTGGCACGATACAGGGTGATAGTCCCGTACACGACAATGTCTTATAAGTGAAATCGAGTAGGTCGGAGCACGTGAAACTTTGACTGAATATGGGGGGACCATCCTCCAAGGCTAAATACTCCCAACTGACCGATAGTGAACCAGTACCGTGAGGGAAAGGCGAAAAGAACCCCTGTGAGGGGAGTGAAATAGAACCTGAAACCGTGTACGTACAAGCAGTAGGAGCCCTTCGAGGGTGACTGCGTACCTTTTGTATAATGGGTCAGCGACTTATATTTTGTAGCGAGGTTAACCGATTAGGGTAGCCGTAGTGAAAGCGAGCGTTAACTGCGCGTTGAGTTGCAAGGTATAGACCCGAAACCCGGTGATCTAGCCATGGGCAGGTTGAAGGTTGAGTAACATCAACTGGAGGACCGAACCCACTAACGTTGAAAAGTTAGGGGATGACCTGTGGCTAGGAGTGAAAGGCTAATCAAACCGGGAGATAGCTGGTTCTCCCCGAAATCTATTTAGGTAGAGCCTCGGACGAATACCATTGGGGGTAGAGCACTGGTTTGGGCTGGGGGTCATCCCGACTTACCAACCCCATGCAAACTCCGAATACCAATGAGTACTATCCGGGAGACACACGGCGGGTGCTAACGTCCGTCGTGGAGAGGGAAACAACCCAGACCGCCAGCTAAGGTCCCAAAGTGTATGTTAAGTGGGAAACGATGTGGGAAGGCTAAAACAGCTAGGAGGTTGGCTTAGAAGCAGCCACCCTTTAAAGAAAGCGTAATAGCTCACTAGTCGAGTCGGCCTGCGCGGAAGATGTAACGGGGCTAAACATACCACCGAAGCTGCGGCTGCGAACTTAGTTCGCGGGGTAGGGGAGCGTTGTGTAAGTGGCTGAAGGTGTGCCGGGAGGCATGCTGGACATATCACAAGTGCGAATGCTGACATGAGTAACGATAATGCGGGTGAAAAACCCGCACGCCGGAAGACCAAGGGTTCCTATCCCATGTTAATCAGGGTAGGGTGAGTCGACCCCTAAGGCGAGGCCGAAAGGCGTAGTCGATGGGAAACGGGTTAATATTCCCGTACTTGGTATAAATGCGATGGGGGGACGGAGAAGGCTAGGCAGGCACGGCGTTGGTTGTCCGTGTGAAAGTATGTAGGCTTGAATCTTAGGAAAATCCGGGATTCTTCAAGGCTGAGATACGAGACGACACTCTACGGAGTGGAAGCTGTTGGTGCCATACTTCCAGGAAAAGCCTCTAAGCTTCAGTTTATACCGAATCGTACCCCAAACCGACACAGGTGGTCAGGTAGAGAATACTAAGGCGCTTGAGAGAACTCGGGTGAAGGAACTAGGCAAAATAGTACCGTAACTTCGGGAGAAGGTACGCTC
>NZ_PQCD01000016.1 GCF_002964705.1 Pseudoalteromonas sp. T1lg75
GGTATAGGCCTGGGTTCTTTTCTTTTTAGTCATGAGACACCTCTTTTTCTAACTATAGAAGGTGTCTACTTTTTTTGGGTAAGTCCTGTATCTAACGCCGCGGTAAGCGGAGAGTATTTGTTGGCTAAAATGTGAAGCGAAGCGGAACCGAGCCAACTATTGCGAATCCGCCTTTAACGCCTTGTTATACGCAATTATTGCTGCATACACCAATAAAACGCAACTAAGAGCGAAAATACTTGCCACAGAGGTTGCAACCTCATAAGTAGTTGAAAACCGTGCAGGCACGCCATTGACCATAGTAATAAGAACCGTGACAGGCAATTGCATTAAAGCAATGGCTAACCAATCAAATGGCTGCACAGGCATGAGCTTACGATAACCAAAAACAATTGCCGCGGCTGAAATTATTGAAATAAGCGAATCATGAAATAACAGCAATAGCCATTCTTTGCTATTGGCGTTCAGATTTGGAACAGTAGCCAAATAATCAAGTAGCAAGGTGTAATCAGGTGCCGATTGAAATGCGTAAAATAATAGCGCCGCAAGCAAAAAACCAATAAAGAAGGCAGGTAGATATTTCAATGGTAACTCCTTTGCGTATAACAATTTAATATAGAGCGATTGGGTCGTTTTTCTACCGCAAGCTGTCTCGTTTTTGTCCTATGACCATTGATAACAGATTTAGTAAGTGCATACCAGCGTTGAAGTTTCTCCAAATTGCTATAAACGTGGACACGACAAAAACGACCCATTGGGTCGTTTTCCTGACTATGGGAGAAACTCAACGATTATGGATGTATACAAAGTGATTTCGGTGGAAGTATGAGCATCAGCTGTTCCCTCTAATCGGACTTACAGTTTGCGTTAACCTAAATTGAAACGCAGATGTATCAGCCTAATCCCGTAAAAATTCGCGCTGAAGAAATCGGCTTTTGTTGTGGAGTGTGCTTGAAACAATGAGATAGGGATATCGAGTTAGGTTTACCGAGTCAGGAAGACTCGTTAAACCGTGTTGAAAGCTAAGCGGAACGCTTAACAAAAACCTGAGTTCGGAAGCATTAGCGAATCACGGGCGCCTTGGGGTTCCAAGGGGCGGTTGGCGTAAACCGCCCTTTGGTTGTCGTCGCCAACGCGACATAAACTAACCTCTGTGCAAGAAATTCATCCGTGAAGCGCCTCTCCTGTCGGCTTCCATGCCTCCACCTCCTCGAGCTGCGAAGCATTGCTTCGGTCTCTCGTCGCCCAACGCGGCAAAGTCTAACCTACACGACAATACCTGCGATTACCTGTAGGCGAGGCTTTAGCCTTGCAAGGTTGTCAGGGTAAACCCTGACCTACAAGACCGCCGTTGTCGGCGGCCCGACAAAAACTAATGATGATGACCACCCTTTAGCGCCTGACCATCACTGCTGTAAAAGCCCGAAGCGCCATGCTCGATAAAACCCTGGTTAATCATTTTCGCGAGAAAGGGATCTTGCTCGTTATCGCCGACATCCGCATAGTCGGTGCTTTGATAACGGTCCCACAAGGCAAACTGACGCTCAACCTGTTGTTGGTTTAGCTGATAGCCCTGCAATTCCAGGCTGTTCACTTGTTGCCATTGGCCTTGATCATCCTGCTTGCTTAGGGTCATGCTTTTCACCAGCTTAAGTTCGGGTAGCCAGGTAATGGCCAGCTTTTGCTGCTCATTGCCGTGCTCAAAAAACTCTTCACGCTCGCAGCCCTGCCCCTGCGTACGCACTGGCTGCTCCAGCAAGGCATTACTCACTAACTGATATTTTTGAGACCAATCAATTTCCAGCCCTTGGCCTTTAAGCTCACCGGGCTGATATTCAATGCCCCTTTGGTATTGCTCAAAATAGCGCACCGGGCGAACCTGGCCGCTGCGCAAGTGCTGCCATTTTTCAACCAGCCCCTGAGCCAGAGCCTGATGGGCGACTTCCTGATGCAAACGCCACAGGCTAAAACCCTTGGCATTCTGCTTGCCCTGTTGCTGCTGATAGTCGGCCTTTAATACCTCGGCATTGGCGTCACATTGCTCTGCTTGAGCCGCATTGGCCATACCGCCTATGGCACAGCACAGTGCCGCAAGGGAAAAATACTTCATTTTCATTCCTTTAATACCGAATTAGCTATTTAAGTGAATTGATATAAGCAGGGCCGAGCATCGGCTCGGCCCATGGCTTATTACTTAGCTAACTTGGCTTCGGCTTTCTCTACCAGATCCGCAGCATAGTTCATCACGTGGAAGATGTAGCTTTGCTCGTTGGTACCCGTTACCAGGTGTGCACCCGGACCCTGAGCATAGACACCCACATCCTCACCGGCGTGCGTTTCTGAGCCCATAGGCACCAAGGCTTCTTGGTGGAAACCAGGAGCGGTCGTATCCACACCGCTCAAGTCAACGCGACCGGTCACTATGTCACCGTTATAACCGGCGTCGGCATCGGTTTCTGCGCCCAGATCTTTGAAGCCATTACCATTGGTGTAACCCAAGGTGGTATACGGCATACCGTCGGCGGCCAGGGTTGGCTTGCTGCTGCCTACACCCACAACCTTGCCCAGGATTGGGTTACCACGCTTAGGATAACCGGCAATGGTAAATACGTGGCTGTGGTCAGCGGTGACGATGATCAGGGTTTCTTCACTGTTGGTATTGTCGATAGCCGCTTGTACCGCATCGGCAAAGGCCACGGTATCATGCAAGGCGTTATAGGCATTACCGGCATGGTGAGCATGGTCGATACGACCCGCTTCCACGGTCAGGAAGAAGCCTTCGTTGTTATTATCAAGCACGTCGATGGCCTTAGTGGTCATCTCGGCTAGCGAAGGCTCACCGGCTACGTCATTGGCACGGTCTTGCTCGTACTGCATGTGAGACTCGTTGAATAAGCCGAATACGCGCTCCGTGTTCGCCGCGTCAATGGCATCGAAGCCGGCCTGATCCACCACATAGGTGCCATTTGGATAGGCTTGCTGCCATTTTGCCGTTAAATCGATACCATCGGTACGATCGCCCTCGGTGCTGCTAACCGCATCGGCACTGTTAAAGGCCGGATCTTTCGGTAGGAAGTGACGACGACCGCCGCCCATCACGACCTCGATACCATCGACATCAACATCAAAGCGCGCTTCAAGGTTCTGCTCGAAGTCCACCAATTGCATGGCGATATCCTGACAGCCACCGGCAACCGCATCGGCCGGCATATCGGATACGTCTTCCCAGTTACGGTCTGCCGACTTGGCATAGGTTGCCGCCGGGGTGGCGTGCGTTATACGCGCCGTTGAGATAACACCGGTCGACTTGCCGGCAATTTCTGCCAGCTCTAATGCCGTTACCAGTTCATTACCCTCTACCGAGGCACAGTTGCCACGCTCTACCGCTTCGGCCACACCAATCACACCCACATCGGTTTTCACACCCGAGGCCATGGCGGTCATGGTACCGGCCGAATCCGGTGTTTGCGCATCAACGTTATAAGTCTTTGAGAAGCCAGAATAAGGCATGGCTTCGAAGCTAAGCTGGTGCTCTTCACCGAGCTTATCTTGAAGCTGACCGGCAAGGATACGCGCCGCAGTTACGGTCGATACGCCCATGCCGTCACCAACAAACAGGATCACGTTTTTCGCTTTCGCAGGAGTTGTCGCCAGGGCATCGGTGCGCTCCTGAGCCTGACCCACCTTTTGCTGCGCATCGGCAAACCAAGGGTTGCTGGTTAAGCTCGCTAGTTCGGACTCGTCCAATGTGGTTTTAACCGGGTTACACACGGTCTTACTACCGTCTACTTCGCCCTGCTCTAGCTGGCCGTTGCCATTATCGTCGGCACCCACCTGAGTCAGGGTACCGCCATTGATACATTGGCTGTCACCAACAGGAATTGCGGTGTCTAGGCTCAAGGTTTTTGGCGCATCATCATCCGAGCAACCAGCTAACGCAGCCAGTACTGCGAGAGAAAGAAAACTTAACTTTTTCATTATATTAATTCCTTATTGCTTGGTTAGCTCAAGCGCCGAATCGATGATGTGGAAAACCACGCTCTGCTCAACAACACCCTGCGCTAAGTGTGCGCTTGGGCCCATGGCATGCAGGGAAATATCTTCACCGGCATGGGTTTCTGAACTAAGTGGGATGGTTGCTTCTTGGTGGAAACCCGCAGCCGTTGTATCAAGACCGCTGATGTTTTGACGACCCGCCATTGGCGCATCGTTGTAGCTGGCATCGGCATCGGTTTCGGCGCCCAGGTTACGGAAACCAAGGCCGTTGGCGTAACCCACTGTGGTATAAGGCTGACCATCGGCGGCCATGGTCGGTGTGGTGCTACCTACAGCAACAACCTGACCCAGGATAGGGTTACCGCGCTTCGGATAACCGGCAATGGTGAACACATGGCTGTGGTCGGCCGTAACCAGGATAAGCGTTTCTTCCGGGTTGGTGCTGTCTACCGCCAGTTGCACTGCTTTAGCGAGTTCAATGGTGTCATGCAGGGCATTGTAGGCATTACCGGCGTGGTGGGCGTGGTCGATACGACCGGACTCCACGGTTAGGAAGAAGCCCTTGTCGTTGTTATCAAGGATATCAATGGCCTTTTCGGTCATTTCCGACAATGAAGGCTCGCCAGAGATATCGCTGCCGCGGTCCGCTTCATACTGCATATGTGATTCGTTGAACAGCGCAAATACACGCTCGGCATCCGCGTCAATGGCGTCAAAGCCGGCACGATCCCAAACATAAACGCCGTTTTCGTATTGCTCTTGCCATTGTGCAGTTAAATCCAGGCCATCGGTGCGATCCCCTTCAACCGTACTGCGGGCATCGTCGCTGTTAAAGGCTTCGTCTTTCGGTAAGAAGTGACGGCGACCGCCCCCCATGACCACTTCGATACCATCGACATCGGTACCCAGGAAGCGTGCTTCTAAATTCTTTTCAAAGTTAACCAACTGCGAAGCGATATCCTGACAGCCTGCGGCGATGGCTTCTTCTGGCATGTCAGACACATCTTCCCAGTTGCGGTCGGCCGACTTGGCATAGGTCGCCGCCGGTGTTGCGTGGGTAATACGCGCAGTTGAGATAACTCCCGTGCTTAGACCGCGGATTTCCGCCAGCTCAAGGGCCGTTACCAGTTCATTACCGGCAACCGTTTCACAGTTACCGCGCTCAACGTCTTCATCCACACCGATCACACCCACGTCGGTTTTTACACCCGATACCATGGCGGTCATGGTGCCGGCAGAATCCGGGGTCTGGGCATCAACGTTGTAGGTTTTCACTTGCGCCGAATAGGGGAATTGCTCGAAGCTGAGGTAACCTTCTTCACCCAGCTTGCCATTGTTTTGGCCTTGCAGAATACGCGCTGCGGTCAGGGTAGAAATACCCATGCCGTCACCGACAAAGAGGATAACGTTTTTAGCTTTGGTTTTTTTCTCTAAGGTGGCCTGCTGTTGCTTGGCGTTCAGCTTATCTTGGTCGGCTTGATACCACTGGCTATTGACTTGCGCCGCAGGCATGACACCTGCAAAAGCTTGGCTAGATAGGGCCAAAGCCACTGATGTAGCAAGGGCTAACTTTGTCACTTTCATGATTTGTTCCCGAGTATTGGTTAAGTAGCGCTGGATAGAGACGCGGCTCTGCGGCGCTGATGCTTGAGAGCAAGGGGCTTCCTTACTGCTGCCAATACTGTAGAGAACGAATGTTGCTAAAAAATAACTGTTTGTTGACTCTGAAATGATAGAAATATGACACTAATAAGTCATTCGCTGGCACCCTGGGGTAAAACGCGGCCATAAAAAAACCCAAGCATTAAGCTTGGGTTTTTCGATAAAAAAGATGACTAATTACTTAGCTTCTTTTTTCGCTTTTTCAGCTGCGATTACTTCTTCCGCTACGTTTTGCGGACAAGGTGCGTAGTGTGAGAACTCCATAGAGAACTGACCACGACCAGAAGTAATAGTACGTAGGTGGCCGATGTAACCGAACATCTCAGATAGTGGTACTTCACCCTTGATGCGAACGCCCATAGCGCCAGCTTCTTGGTCTTTGATCATACCACGACGACGGTTAAGGTCACCGATTACGTCACCCACGTTGTCTTCCGGAGTGAACACGTCAACTTTCATGATTGGCTCAAGAAGCTGAGGGCCCGCTTTAGGGATAGACTGACGGAATGCGCCTTTAGCAGCGATTTCGAACGCGATGGCTGATGAGTCAACTGCGTGGAAACCACCGTCGAATAGCTCAACTTCAACGTCTAGTACTGGGAAGCCTGCAAGTACACCTTCCTGCATCATTGACGCGAAACCTTTCTCAACTGCTGGCCAGAATTCCTTAGGAACGTTACCACCAACAACTGATGAAGTGAAAGTGAAGCCTGAGTTTTGCTCACCTGGCTTGATGCGGTAGTCGATCTTACCGAACTGACCAGAACCACCAGACTGCTTCTTGTGCGTGTAGCTATCTTCAACTTCTTGAGTGATAGTTTCACGGTAAGCAACCTGAGGCTGACCAACAACTAGGTCTACACCGTAAGTACGCTTAAGGATGTCTACCTTAATGTCTAGGTGTAGTTCACCCATACCTTTAAGGATGGTTTCACCTGAATCTTCGTCAGTTTCAACTTGGAAAGAAGGATCTTCTGCAACCATTTTACCGATAGCAACACCCATCTTCTCGTTACCGCCTTTGTCCTTAGGAGCAACAGCGATTGAGATTACTGGATCAGGGAAGATCATCGCTTCAAGTGTACATTCGTGCTTAGGATCACAAAGAGTGTGACCAGTTTGCACGTTCTTCATACCTACAACAGCGATGATGTCACCGGCTTGTGCTTCGGTAAGTTCAGTACGCTCGTCCGCTTGCATCTCAACCATACGGCCGATACGCTCAGTTTTACCAGTAGCAGAGTTAAGGATGGTGTCACCCTTCTTCATGCGGCCTGAGTAAATACGGATAAAGGTAAGTGCACCGAAACGGTCGTCCATGATTTTGAACGCAAGCGCTTTTAGTGGCTCGTCTGCAGAAACAGTTGCTACTTCACCAGTAGGCTCACCAGTTTCAGGATCAGTTAGCGGCTGAGGATCAACTTCAGTTGGAGCTGGTAGGTAATCAACAACAGCATCTAGTACTAGTTGCATACCTTTGTTCTTGAACGCAGAACCACAGAAAGTCGGGAAGAAAGCTAGATCACGAGTACCTTTACGGATACAGGCTTTGATCTGCTCGATAGAAGGCATTTCACCTTCCATGTAGGCTTCCATTAGGTCATCGTCTTGCTCAACAGCAGTCTCGATTAGCATCTCATGGTATTCTTCAACTTTGTCTACCATGTCAGCTGGAACGTCTTGTACTTCGTAGTTCTCAGGAAGACCTGTGTCATCCCAAACGTACGCTTTCTTCTCTAGTACGTCTACAACACCACAGAACTGATCTTCGATACCGATAGGTAGAGTCATAACTAGTGGGTTAGCACCAAGTACTTTTTCTACTTGACCAACTACGCGATAGAAGTCAGCACCCATACGGTCTAGTTTGTTTACGAAGATAACACGTGCTACTTCTGATTCGTTCGCATAACGCCAGTTGGTTTCTGATTGTGGCTCAACACCACCAGAACCACAGAATACACCGATACCACCGTCTAGTACTTTCAATGAACGGTATACTTCAACTGTGAAGTCAACGTGTCCAGGAGTGTCGATTACGTTTAGGCGGTGACCTTTCCACTCACATGTTACGGCTGCTGACTGGATTGTGATACCACGCTCTGCTTCCTGCTCCATGAAGTCGGTAGTTGATTCACCGTCATGTACTTCACCGGTTTTGTGGATTTTACCGGTGAGCTTAAGAATACGCTCAGTGGTGGTAGTTTTACCCGCATCAACGTGCGCGAAAATACCAATGTTTCTGTATTTGGATAAATCTGCCATTTCTATACTCTGATTGGTCGAAAAATTATTCGGCGGGAGTATATCACCTCTTGTGGCGAACATCATCATTGAAACCGCTTAAAATGCAATCAAATTTAGAAAAACTGGGCGAGTCGAGTATTTGCGGATGATTAAAACGTCGCCAGCTTCTTCTACATGAAGAAAAATAGAATCAAAACTTTGTAAAGCCAGTATTTTAGGAACACAACAAGCGCAAAAAGCCAGAAAGCGGTGCGATATCAAGCAATCATGAACTAGGGTGGAATTGAACCCGACACGCCAGGTCAAGCAATAGTAACTCTGATAAATTTAGTGAGAAAACACTAAGAGTTGGTTGCGGGAGCTGTGAATATTGAGAGCGAACCGACTACCGGAGGTAGAAAGAGAATAAATCTGAAAACTTTAAGTGAGAAAACACTAAGAAGTGGTTGCGGGAGCCGGATTTGAACCGACGACCTTCGGGTTATGAGCCCGACGAGCTACCAGGCTGCTCCATCCCGCGCC
>NZ_PQCD01000017.1 GCF_002964705.1 Pseudoalteromonas sp. T1lg75
CCCCATGCCGAACTCAGAAGTGAAACGAAACAGCGTCGATGATAGTGTGGCATTTGCCATGTGAAAGTAGAACATCGTCAGGGCCTTATTCAGAGAAACCCGTTGCAGCAATGCAGCGGGTTTTTTGCGTTCAGGACCCACCAGACTGGAAGGCCAGCCCCGCCCATGCCGAACTCAGAAGTGAAACGGAACTGCCGGAAGGCCGGCCCCGGCCGATGATAGTGTGGCATTTGCCATGTGAAAGTAGAACATCGTCAGGGCCTTATTTAAAGAAACCCGTTGCAGCAATGCTGCGGGTTTTTTGCTTTTTAGCGTTTAGGTTTTGACAAATCGATGCAACGCTGTTTATAACCAAGCTATAACACTCGAATAGCCGAGCCTTATTGTTATATAAGAGGTGGCGCGCTTAAGAGTGGTTTCAACTATACGTCCCTGTAGCTTGGTTACCTCGGTCGTCCATGACCTCACCTCAGTAAGCTGCGAAGCTGTGCTCCGGTCTTACTTCGCCTAATTAAAGAAACCCGTTGCAGCAATGCAGCGGTTTTTTTTGCTTTCTGGCGTTTACTTTTTTTATTCTAATAGAATTGGTCGCCATAATGCAGCGGCTTTTCTGTGTTTGTAGGTCGGCCTTATCGTCAATATGCCCCTGTATTGCTCTACTACCGTCCTTCTTGACGGCAAACTCCGACTTAAAAAACTCCCACAGCTATCTCTAGGCGAGGCTTTAGCCTTGCAAAATCAAGATATAAAAAAACCGCTTGGATTAGGCTGGCTTTTCTTGGTATTAAGGGAGTGAACTTGTTAGGCTATTAGGGATGATTAGAGAATAGTGTCGAGGTTGTTGTGATAGCACTAGGTGCATATTTGTTGGTGTTTGCACTATTTGGGGTGGCTGCCACTTATTTTGCTAAGTTTCTTTACTTTCAGTGGCGTCACCAAGAAATGCGGCCCCGATATATTATCAGAGCCTTACTTTGTCTCTTGGCGATTATTGTACTGTCTTTGCTGCTCAGCTTATTCGGATACTGATCGCAGTTAGTACACCGAGGAAGATGAGCCCTGAATTCTAACGCACTGGGATTGTTGGCATTGGGTTGATGGGCGCATTAGGTGTTCACATATGCTGACCGCGCCTGTCTTTAGGTTAAACTGACGCTCTTGCACCGTGATTTCCTCTGCCAAGGCTTTGACCTGCTCTGCATCGGCGGTTTTGGTTGAGAACACCACATATTCATTTGCACCACCGCAAGCCCTGCTGCCAACCGCAACCACTTGGCATTGTTGACTCGTATCACATGTTTTATCTGCGGTAAGCTCATGGATCCGTCTGTAACCTTGAGCAATGGATTCATTGGTGGCGGTGATATTCGGGTTTTCTACACGTACGCCTTGATCGGCGACGACCAGCTGTTTAGGCGTCGGCTTAAGCTGAGTTTTCGGCTGTTGTGCCTGTGTTGTCTCACTCGCAGCAACGGCCTGTGTTTCCTGTTGGCTATTGCTATTGCAGGCACTTAACGCCAACACTGCGGCGGCTATCAATGTTAATCGCATAATGTTCTTATTTTACGGTTGATGATGATTACCATAATACTGACATTTCAGCGGCACGCAAATGCCGCTATTTTCGTTCCTAAACTGGCTTTTTAGTTTTGAATACCACCCTGGGTGAGCTTTCGAGGATCCAGCAAGGTGATCAAATCTTCATAGGGAATATCCGTTTCTGCTGCGGCAACATCGAGTATGGCGCGCTTTTCTGCATACGCCTTTTTAGCGATTTGCGCTGCCTTTTCATAGCCGATAAGTGGGTTGAGGACGGTCACCAAAATGGGATTTTTAGCCAATGAGCGCTCGAGGCTCTCTTCATTCACTTTAAAGCTGGCGATGGCCTTATCGGCAAGCGCTATGCTGCTATTGCTAAGCAGTTCGATACTCTGCAAAACGTTATAGGCTATTACCGGTAGCATCACATTGAGCTCGAAGTTACCGGATTGACCCGCCACCGTGATGGTAGTGTCATTACCTATCACTTGAGCCGCGGCCATGGTGGTGGCTTCCGGGATCACAGGGTTAACCTTGCCGGGCATAATCGATGAGCCCGGTTGTAACGCTTCGAGTTCTATTTCAGCAAGACCCCCGAGCGGACCCGAGTTCATCCAACGTAAGTCATTGGCAATCTTCATCAGGGCCACGGCGGCGGTTTTCAGTTGCCCGGAAACGGCCACCACGCTGTCTTGGGTAGCAATATGGAAGAAGGGATTCTCTCCAGCTTTGAAGCTCACCCCGGTTTGTTTGGTCATTTCTTTAGCAAAGTGTGCCGCGAAGTCGGGATCGGCGTTAATACCTGTGCCGACAGCCGTGCCTCCTTGAGCAAGCTGTAACAGTGCGGCAGCACTTTCACCTATATGGGCTCTGGCGGCGACAATTTGCGCGTGCCAGGCAGACATGCTTTGTGCAAAGGTGATGGGCATGGCATCCATAAGATGGGTGCGTCCGGTTTTAACCTGTTCACCGACTTGTTCTATCTTGGCCGCAATCACAGCTTCCAAGTGAGTCAACGCAGGCAGAAGCTCTTGCTCGATGGCGATGGCACTGCTGACGTGGATGGCCGTTGGGATCACATCGTTTGAGCTTTGCCCCATATTCACATGATCATTGGGGTGCACCTTGGTACCGAGCAGGGCTGTAGCACGGGTGGCAATCACCTCATTGGCATTCATATTGGTGCTGGTGCCCGAGCCGGTCTGGAATACATCCACGGGAAAGTGCTCCAGGTGCTCACCCGCGATGATTTCGCTGCAGGCCTTAGCAATTGCCGAGCTGGTTTTGGCATCCAAATAACCGAGCTGGTGATTAACCTTGGCCGCGGCACGCTTGATATGTGCTAGCGCGGTGATAAAGCGGCTCGGCATGGTCAGCGAGCTGATCTTAAAATTATTCACGGCGCGCTGTGTTTGTGCTTGATACAGTGCGTCGGCGGGGACTTTGAGTTCACCCATGCTATCGTGTTCGCTGCGGTAAGTGAGGTCCATGCTCTGCTCCTGGAGGCTGGTAAGGGGCTGTGGAAGAAAGCTAGGCGGCGTGCCGCCTAGCGTAGAAGGATATTAATCAAGATAGGCTTTAAGCATCCACACCAGCTTTTCCTGTTCTTTGATGTAATCGCTCATTAATGCCGCCGTGCCTTCATCTTCATTATCGCTGGCATCGACAAGAATGTTACGCTGCATCTTGATCAGGGTGGTGTAGCCATCCAGTAAGTTTTGCACCGCTTGGCCACCGTCACTGATGTTTTTAGCCTCGTTGATCTGGCTCAGCTCGATATAATCTGTAAACGCATGCAGTGGCTCACCACCAAGGGTAAGAATGCGCTCGGCGATTTCATCGACCTTCTCTAATAATAGGTTGTAGATTTCTTCAAATTTGACGTGCAGTTCGAAAAAGTCGCGGCCTTTTATATTCCAATGAAAGCCTCGGGCGTTCATGTATTGGATTTGATAGCAGCTGAGTAAACGGTTGAGCTCATCGATGATAGTTTCTGTTTCTTGAGTATCCAATCCAATAGCATTTACTTGCGACATAGCTGTCTCCTTTGCGTTTAGAAGTTGTACTTCAGTATGGCGTAAAGCCTCTTAATAACAAGCGGATAAAATCGATTTAAGCAATCACATAAAATGATTTGCATGCGCTTGTAGCTAATGACATGGGCATGATTTGTGCCAAAAACAAGGTCGCAATGGTGAAATATTGATCTATCGCAAAAGCGATTTCGGTGCTTAAAAAAGCCGCGGTGAAAATTGATTTAGCGCAATATTTGTATGCACTGGGGGGTCATAATCTGAGCATCGACATAGGAGATGTGGTTATGAATAAATCGAAAAAAGCAGAAATCACCGTTTGTGTTATTGCCGTACTCACCTTTGTAATTGGTTTAGTGGGCCACCTTGCCGGAGCCAGCTACGCAAATTCCGATGCCTTTGGCATGATTGCCGCACCGATCCCGCTAGTGGTGGGAATTATCGCTGTAATTGCGTATAAGATTGCCGCAGCAGCCGAGAATTAATCTTCTCGCAGTTGCTCGAGAATATAGGTAACAACCTTACGGGAGTAAATCAAGCTGGTGTGGCTAAGGTGAAATACCTTGTGCTGCGCCATGCCATTGAGCTTGGTTTCATCCACCTTGACCGTGCCATCGCAGGGGTGTCCTTGTTCGAACAGGGGTAACAGGCCGAGAGGGAGATCGCCGGCAATGCTATAAAGCTTGGCGTTAAAGGGCCAGTCCTGGTTTTCACTGGCCAGATATTCCAGGCTGTTTTTTAACAGTGCCTGCATGCCCTTTTGCTGCATATGATGGACTATCTTGGCACCCTTATGGGGTGTACCTAAGGTGAATACTTTTTTTACCTGCTGTACTTGGGGGAAACCCTGGCTGAGATAACGTCGGGCGATCAGGCCTCCCAGAGAATGGCAGACAAAGGCGCAATCTTGATCGCCCATAAAGTCGTTGATACGGGCGAAGATCTCGTCGGTATTTGGATCTAAGGTGTTGTAAGACAGGTTGAGTATCTCATAGCCGTGTTTTTTCAGTCGCGCGCACAGCGGTCGCATAACAAAGCCCGACATATACAAGCCATGTAAAACTACTACCTTAGTGATCATACAAATCCTTACCCACGTCTCGACCTAGACGATGACGCTTGTCTTGTCCCAGTTTTTGGCAATTTAGCCCTGACCCTGCAGCCAGGTCAAGGTAATTTGCAGTGTTTGCTCCTGGTTGCTAACCCATACCTCGGCGTCTTCAATGCTAATGGTCAGGTCGATGCTGCGTGAGGCCATCGCTGCTAGCTGTTGCGTTTCGTCATAGCTTAAGCTGACAACGCGGAGGTTTTTAAACTGGCTTAACTTCTGCTGGTTCTTCTGCCACCAAATGTCCTGGTTGTTTTCCCCATAGGCATAAAGCACCACCTCTTTGGCACGGGTGCAGGCCTTTTTCAAACGCTTTTCATCCGGTAGACCAAGATCGATCCACAGGCTAATGCTGTCATCCATCTCTCGTTGCCATAATTCCGGCTCGTCTTCAGCGCACAGGCCCTTGGTAAACTGCAGCTCTTCATTGGCGTGTAAGGCAAAAGCTAACAGACGGATCATAAGTCGTTGCTCGGTTTCCGAGGGATGTTGGGCAACGGTTAAAGGGTATTCTTGATAATGGTGGCGATTCATATCACTGATATTCAGACGCGCTTTAATTATGGTGGCCTTTAATGCCATAACAACTACTTCCTGGGCGAGCAAAGCGGGCAGTATACACGTTCGCGTGGTGATTTGCTCTGCCCGTGTGGGGGCTGCCAGGCGCTTACCCGGCAGCCAAAAACGAGTTATAGAGTGGCGTGAGGACCAAATACCTCGTAATGAATGCGGTCATCACGCACACCCAGTCGTAGTAATTTTTCTTTGGCAAATTGCATAAAGGCGATGGGGCCGCATAAATAATAGTCACCCTCGGCAAGAGGCAGTTCAACTTGGGTAAAGTCGATAAGCCCACCAAAGGTGCGCTGGCTATCTCCTTGCTCTTGATTGTACCAAGTATAGTGATGCCAACCATGTTGCTCACATAGGTGGGCGGTATGCTCTGCAAAAGAGTGTTGAGCCCTGTTTTCACAGGCGTGAATATAGGTAACCGAGTGCTCATACTGGTTCTGTGCCAAGGTGTCGAGCATGGCCTGCATGGGGGTAATGCCCACACCGGCAGAAATCAGAACGACGGGCCGCTGCTTATCAATAAAAAAGAAGTCACCGGTCGGTGCGTGCAAGTCAACTAGGTCGCCAACCTTGAGTGTGTTATGCAGATAGTTGGAAACAATTCCCAGCTTGACGTTTTCTTCGCGCTTCACTGAGATGCGATAGTCTTGCCCGTTTGCTTTAGTCGAAAGCGAATATTGTCGGATTTCGGTGTGTTCAGAGGTATCGGGTTGCAATTCAATGGCAACGTACTGACCGGGACGGTAATCCATGACGGGCAGGCAGTCTACTGGTTTGAAGGTGAAACTGGTCACCAACTCAGACTCCTCGGTCTTTTCAGTCAGTTGAAATGCTCGCTTGCCTCGCCAGCCGCCGACCGACGATTCTCTTTGTGAATATAATTGCTCTTCTCTAGAGATAAAGATATTGGCTAGTATGCCGTATGCCTTGCCCCAGGCCTGCTCGACGCCTTGGGTAAAGTGGTGGCTGAGTAACTCGCGCATAGTTTCAATAAGGTGATGACCGACAATATTATAATCATCGGCTTTAATATTAAAACTAACATGCTTATTAGCGATACGCTCAATGGCGTTAGCGAGTACCGCTGGATTATCTAGATTCTTGGCATACGCTACGATGGCTTCAAACAGCGCCACCCTTTGACGTCCTGTATGTTGATTGCTTAGGTTAAAAATATCTTTAAGTTCGGGGTTGTGGGAAAACATGCGAGTGTAAAAATGGTCGGTAACCGCAGTGCCCGCCTGTTCAATTAATGGGATGGTTGATTGCACTGTTTTAATGTCTTGAATAGATAACATCTTAACTCCAGAAGTTATGGCTGTGGCCGCTAAATGTGCTGACCAGGAATGTAAATACACAGAATATAAAGTACGCAGCCCTGTGGGCAGGCCCAGGCAGCGATACCTTTAGTTATTACCTAGATGCCTGGCATAGCCGAAACGCAACCTGGCGCTTTGCCACTGTCTCTACAAGGGCATTTGGCTATACTCATAGCAGGGCTTTTGATCCTTTTAATTCATATGCGAGCAGTTACTTAACGCTGTAACCGAGTCCGTGCAAACCAACGCAACGCACGACATAACCCACCTTAAAAAAGGCTGCGAAGACTATGGTTGCGATATGAGCACTTACCTGTGCTGGGATAGAAAAGTAATGATTAAATTTATAGGTGATCAGTAAACACAAAGCGGTTGTCATAAATGACATCACCATGGCCCAATTACCGCCAATAACACACCATTGGAAACCACGCTGTTGATTATCCAGCTGCTGAGCGCCGGTGAGTAAAAAATTTGAATACATCTCAACTCCACACTATGAACAAGTAGGCATGGTTATATAGACAAAACTCATGCCATTTTTTAATCAATTGAAATTAAAGGATAAGTTACTTATAAAACAACAGGTGTGTGTCATAATGACTTAAGTGGTAATGTGTCTTTATGACTCGATATTGTCTTTATGATTTGGTGAAGTATGAATAACCCGACCGATAACCAGTTACTTGAGCTGTCGCTGGAGCTAGCGCAAAGCGTGTCGAGCAACTTACGCTTCGATGGACTACTAACGGCGATCCGCAAATTCATTACCTGTGATGCCATTGTGTTACTGGTTTTGAAAGGGGAATACTTACAGCCTCTAGCCTTGCAGGGGTTAAGCCGAGATACCATGGGGCGGCAATTTATTATCGCCGAGCACCCCAGGTTTTTGGCCGTGTGCCAATCCACAAAAGCAGTGCGTTTTGCGGCCAACTCAGAGCTACCCGATCCTTATGATGGGTTGGTATTAGCCACGGATGGGGACTTGCCCATTCATGCCTGCATGGGGGTGCCCCTGTATTTTGAGCAACAGCTTATCGGTGTGCTGACATTAGATAGTTT
Source organism: Pseudoalteromonas sp. T1lg75 (assembly GCF_002964705.1). GTDB lineage: Bacteria > Pseudomonadota > Gammaproteobacteria > Enterobacterales > Alteromonadaceae > Pseudoalteromonas. Next base: position 7,635 of record NZ_PQCD01000017.1, read on the forward strand.
AACGCCTGAGGTGTTTGAATCCTTGTCACAGAGGACGCTGTCGTTGATTACTTCAATGGCATCGATCAGTCTTCATACGGCCCTGACTCTGGATTTATTGGAGGCCAATGTTAAGCATTCGAAAGAAGTGATGCGAGCGCTAAATGAACCCAGTGATTTGGGCCAGCAATCTTGCTTGGTCGGCCAAAGCGCCGCGATGGAAAAACTTAAGAACGAGATTGCCCTAGTTGCGCCATCAAATTATTCGATTTTGATACAAGGGGAAAGTGGCACGGGCAAGGAGCTGGTGGCACACAGCATTCATCAACATTCAAGTCGGTGTGATGAAGCCATTATTCACGTGAATTGTGCGGCGTTGCCGGAAAATCTAATAGAAAGTGAATTGTTTGGTCATGCCAAGGGAGCGTTTACCGGAGCGGCACAAAAACGTGCCGGCAAGTTTCTTATTGCTAATGGAGGCACCATATTTTTGGATGAAGTGGGTGAGTTGCCATTGGCGGTGCAAAGCAAATTGCTGCGGGTGCTGCAAAGCAATGAAATTCAGCCCTTGGGCTATGATAGCACCGTTCAGGTAGATGTTCGTGTGATTGCCGCAACTAACAGGGACTTAAAAGCGGAAGTCGAACAGGGTCACTTTCGCGCCGATCTTTACCACAGATTAAATGTGTATCCATTAACTGTTCCGCCGCTCCGGGACAGAGAAGGAGATATGGAACTCCTAGCGGGATTCTTTATTGAGCGTATCAAACGTAAGCTGGGTGTAAATCAATTAAAGGTTGCAGCCCAGTTAATGGAGAGACTTGAGCATTACACTTGGCCCGGCAATGTGCGCGAGTTGGAACATTTGCTTAGCAGAGCCGCACTCAAAGCATGCGCAAAATTCTCTATCCAAGAGCGTCATCGCCAAATTGTGACTCTGACTGTTTCCGATTGTGATGAATTAACCCCAAATACAGAGGATGCAGACGAAAGCCAAATAGTGCCACAGCAGCAGGTGCCAGAAGAGCAGAGTCGGGCAATCCCGCCGCTAAACTTAAGGGCTGCGGTAGACGATTATCAAAAGGCCTTGATCAAGCAGACATTGCATCAGTATCAAGGAAACTGGAGTCAGGCGGCGAAACACCTTGGTGTGGATCGCGCTAATTTGGTGCGCTTATCTAAGCGTTTGGGCATACGCCTTGAAAAGGTGGTGTGGTAAAGCATTCAGTGACGACTAGCGACGCAGTGTAACAAGGGTAATTCGCGTAAGGAGAGGAAATGAAAGCGGGAGTCTGTGGTATAGTTGCTAGTAAGAAAGCGAGTTTTAGTTTGCAACGCCGCAAGGCCCTGGCTAAAAGCAAGCATAAAGATTAAAAGGTTATATTTATCAAATGAGTAGAGCAGGAATTCAATGGTTTCCGGGCCATATGAACAAGGCGCGCAATGAAATAAAAGAAATCATGCCGCAGATGGATGTGATTATTGAAGTGCTGGACGCGCGTATTCCCTATAGCAGCGAAAACCCTATGGTAGGCGCGCTGCGCGGCGATAAACCGGTGATCAAGATCCTCAATAAGGCAGACCTGGCCGACCCGCAGATGACCACGCAATGGCTTAATTATCTCGAGCAGGAAAGTGGCGTGAAGGCGCTGCCCTTGGAGCATGACAAGGCCGCGCAGGTGGGCAAAATTGTTGAGCTTTGCAAAAAGCTGGTGCCTCACAAGGTGGGTGCCGATAAACAAATTAAAGCCATGATCATGGGCATTCCTAATGTTGGTAAGTCGACCTTGATTAATACCCTGGCGGGGCGCATCGTCGCTAAAACCGGTAATGAACCGGCGGTGACCAAGGCGCAGCAGCGGATCAAAATTGATGAGGGCATCATGCTTTATGATACCCCGGGAATGCTTTGGCCTAAGGTTGAGAATGAAAACTCCGGCTATCGTTTAGCGGCCACGGGTGCCATTCGTGATACCGCCATCGACTATGAAGAAGTGGCCAGCTACACCGCCGAGTATTTGCTGCAAGCCTACCCGCAACTGCTGATTGATCGCTACAAGGTTGACCCCTTACCCGAGCATGATTATGACTTTATGCTGGCGGCGGGTAAAAACCGGGGCTGTATTCGTGGTGGTAACCAAGTAGACCTGCATAAGTTTTCAGAAATCTTGATTAACGAGCTGCGCGATGCAGTGCTTGGCCGAGTGAGCATGGAAACGCCCGAGATGCGTGAGCGCGAAGAGCTGATGGTGGCCGAATTACGCGCCGCCGCCGAGGCCAAGAAGGCGGCCAAGGAAGAAGAAAAACGCCAGCGTCGCGCCCGGGCCCGTAAAAACCGCCGTTAATCTGCGGGTATTAAATTACAGACATAAAAAAAGCCCGCAAGGGCTTTTTTGTTTTCATATCTACCGTCACCGATATGAGCAATGTAGCAAGTAAAATGTAGTGCGGTTGATGGAATCGCCTTATCAAGGGGCGTTGAATTGGCTGCCATCAACCTGTGCCTTACGGGCGCTAAACGTGTTTCAGGGTCGTGAAACAAATCTTCAGTAACAAGCGGGTTTTAATTTGCCCCCTTATTGAGATTGATTATCAATTAGATTTACGTGTTAGTCAACACCTAATGCAAATAATTCTCAATTGAGTTTCATGGTCTGTTTATGTTTAACTGGTTTAAGGTTAGTGTGTAACAGTCGGGAATTAGAATTATTGCTCCATGCCTTGGCCGATTGCGCTATGGTTATAAAAACAATAAACGGGATGAACTAGTATGAGTCGTGATAACTATCCTCAAGGACACTTTTGCTGGGTGGAACTGTGCTCCACCGATTGGCAAAAAGGCAAAGCCTTTTACAGTGACTTTTTCTCTTGGTCGGCAGTCGATCAACCCATAGGAGAAGGCGTGTACTACACCATGCTGCAAAAGCAGCAAGAGGATATTGCCGCCATGTATCAGATGCCCGCCGATCAGCAGGCGCAGGGGGTGCCCAGTTACTGGTTAAGTTATATTGCCGTGGACGATGTCGACAGCAAGACCGCCGCCGCCAAAGAATTAGGGGCCAGCATAGTGCATGGTCCTCACGAAGTGTCCGGTGCCGGAAAAATGGTGTTGCTGTGCGATCCTGGCGGTGCCATGGTCGCGCTCTGGCAGGGCAAAGGCCATAAGGGCTCGCAACGCAAGAATGAAACCAACACCCCGTGTTGGTTTGAACTGGCCACCCGAGATATGCGTGCCAGCGCCGAGTTTTATCAGCAACTGGTCGGCTGGCATACCGAGTTGCGGCCAATGGACGGCATGGAATACACGGTTCTTAGTGTCGATGGCGAGGAAATAGGTGGCATGTTGGCGATGAACGAACAATGGCCGGACGACATTCCGTCTCACTGGATGGTGTATTTTCAAGTCGATAATTGCGATGAACAGGTTGAGCAGGCGAAAACTCTCGGCGCTGAGATCTGCGTTCAGCCCATAGATATCCCTGATGTCGGCCGCTTTAGCGTGATTAACGACCCTCAAGGTGCCGTTTTTTCAATTATTCAACTTCAAGGGTAAGGCAATGACACAACATGTGGTGATTACCGGTGCCAATCGTGGCATCGGCCTGGAGTTGGCCAAGCAGTATGTGAGTGCCGGCGCCGAGGTGACGGCTCTAGTGCGCCAAAGCAGCGATGAACTTGATGCATTAGGTGTCAATGTGATCTCTGGTATCGATGTTTGCGAACCCGAACAGGTGCGTGATTTGGCAGTCAAGCTCGACAACAAGCCCATCGATATTCTGATTAACAACGCCGGGGTGTTACACAACGAAACCTTGGCCGAGATGGACTTTGCGGCGATAGAGCAGCAGTTTGCCGTCAACGCCCTGGCGCCTTTACGCGTGACCCATGCCTTGCAGCATTTATTGCCCGCCGGCGCCAAGGTGGCGATGATCACCTCGCGCATGGGCTCCATTGCCGACAATGGCTCCGGAGGGTATATAGGTTATCGTATGTCTAAGGCGGCTTTAAACGCCGCTGCCGTGAGCCTGGCCCATGAATTGAAACCGCGCGCCGTGGCGGTCGGTTTATTCCATCCCGGTTTTGTACAAACCCGTATGGTCGGCTTTGCCGGTGATGTCAGCCCCGAAGTGGCGGCACAACGCATTGGGCAGCGTATTGCCGAGCTGGACTTGGCCAATACCGGTGGCTTTTGGCACGCCAATGGCGAGCGCTTACCCTGGTAAGTGGCTCACCACCTCACTGTCCACATTTAAGCAGGCGGCAAGGGTATACAGTGTTACCTGTTCCGCCTCATTAATTTCGCCATCGTGACTAATGCAGAGCTGACAGGCTTGAATAAGAACCTGCTTTTTCGCCTGCGGCAAGGTTTTCACTATGCTTAAGGCGCGTTGTAAACGGGTGACCTGACATTGCGCATCGCCGTAATAGCGCATGGGCAACTGCAAGGCTTCAGAGGCCGCATTCAATGCCGTGGCCTGTTGTTTCTCATCACAGTGTCCAAAGCTGGCAAGAGCGTTAAGCAGTTGCTCGCAGGCTGTTCCTATAAGTTCTTTATTTAGTCGTCCTATGGTACCGCTATTGGCTTCGCTCAAGGCATGAACACTGAGCTCATAGAAGGACCAGGCATGAAGATCCAAACTGCCATCTACGACGACAATATTTTTTAGCTTGGTTAAAAACTCTCGCTGGCTATGTTGCGGCAAACAACGCAGTGCTCCTATGGCGACTTCCAACAGCATCAGCTTCTTACTCATGCCAAGCCCAGCCAAAGAGTTTTCCGCCTGGTCGAATTTAAAGGCGTCGACATAGGGCAAGGCGACAATCTGGCGCAGTTGCGTTTGCCGTTGTTGCCAGTCTTGATGCAGGCAGAGCATCATCACCAGCCACTGGGCATCCACGGGCTCATGGGCCAGGTAACCCAGGTTGGCATCAATGCCTTCAAGTTTTATTTGGTTTTCGCTATTGCGCTGGTGTCGCGCTACCTGCAACTGGCTTTGCTCATGCGCCGCCATCATGGCGCCATGTACCGTCGTATGAGCATGGCTCCGGGGGCGTTTGCTAAGTACGCCATCCCAACTCGGGTCGAGTGCCTGGATGCGTTTGCTTAGAGGCGGATGGGTGCTTAACCAGGACAGCCAGGGACTGAGTGCATCGGAAAAGAACAAGTGGCTATATAAATGCGCATTGTTTTGCCTCAGGGTGTTTTTGCGTGGGCTTTCGGCTATTACCAATAAGGCCTGCGCCAGATCGTAGGGGGCGCGGGTGAGTTCGGCGGCTCCGGCATCGGCGAGGTATTCCCGCTGGCGACAGACAAGGGCCTTAATGGCGTCGCCGAGCTGAGTTCCTAGCCAGCCAAACAGGGTGAGTATCAGGCCAACAAGGGCGCCAAAGCCAGCACCATCGCCTTTTTGGCCGTGAGGACGAGAGGCATTCATGGCGCCATGGATAAGATTTTCCCCGGCTTGGCCGATAAAGGTGATGCCAAAGAGCAGGGCCGTCATACGCACATTAAGGCGCACATCGCCGTGGCGAATATGACTGAATTCATGGGCCACTACCGCCTGTAATTGCTCACGATTCAGTTGTTGCAAGGCTCCCTGAGTCACGGCGATCACACTGTCGTGTCTATGGTAACCGGCGGCAAAGGCATTAATGCTAGGTTGATGTGTAAGTACATAGACGCCCGGAACCGGCATCCGCGCGGCGATGGCGACCTCTTCAACCACATTGAGCAACAGGCGGTGGAGTGGGTCGTAACTGTTGCTTTGCACCTGCTCGCCACCGAGTTGTCGAGCAATAACATGACCGCCTTGGCGCAATTGAAAATACTTGTACAGCACAGCTATCATGATCACGCTGGCAATGCTCACCGCGAGGCCCAGGTGAAAACCGTAAACACGTCGGCTTTTATCGGGACCTTGATAGAAGTAGGTATGTGGGTCTGTGTTATAAAACTCCATTACCCAAAGGACGGGGAAATGGATAAGTGCAATCAATGCGCTTACAGCTATAACAAACAGGGTAACCAGCAGCCAGGTTTTACGCCTAGCCTGGCGCTGGTGTTCGAAGAAGTTCTGCACGGCTAGTTAAAGGATACTTTTGGTGCCTGACGTTGTGTTTGTGGGTCTTCCAATTGCAACAGTGGCGCGTCGATACCATGACCCGTCATTTTTGCGACCAGCACGGGTGGGAAGCTTTGTTTAAAGCTGTTGTATTGCATCACCGCGTCGTTATAGGCCTGACGGGCAAAAGCGATGCGGTTTTCGGTGCTGGTAAGCTCTTCGCTTAGGTTAGCCATGGTGCTGTCGGCCTTGAGGTCGGGGTAATCCTCGACGCTAATTTGCAAGGCGCCGAGGGCGCTGCTGAGGGCGCCTTCACTGGCCGCCAGCTGTGATAGCTTAGTGGCATCGATATTACCTTGATGCAAGGCTTGCAGGGCACTGACAGCTTGGTTACGGGCGGCGGTAACCGCTTTTAACGTGGTGTTTTCATGGTCCAGATAGGCCTGCGCCGTGGCAACCAGGTTCGGCACCAGGTCATGGCGGCGGTGGAGCTGCACATCGATCTGCGCAAAGGCGTTTTGAAACTCGTTCTTATACTGCACTAGATTGTTGAAGATCATGACCACGGCGATGGCGACAACAACCAGTATGATTAATAGTACTGTCATGTGCGTTTTCCTCCCTAATTACTTGGTTAATATACCCTATCTGGTTACAAAAGCAGCCAAAACAATGACTTTTTTTGCTATGATGAGGGCAGATTATCGACTTTTTTCGGGGTTTTCCGTGGAATTATCGCAAGGCGCAGTACTTAGCCTCCCTTTGTTTGTACTCAATGACTCTCTTTATGCTCGTGATATGAATGAGCCCGACTTACTGTTAGAAGTGACGCTGGACGAAGAGCTACTGGCGCATTTATGCCAAAATCCCAGTGCGGAGCAATCGGTGAGCCTGCAGCTCAGCACTTACGAGCTACGTCCCCGGGCGCAGCCCTTGTTGTCTTGCGAGCATCAGGCCATGTTGATCCTGAGCCGAGGGCCGTTATTGGCGGCGGTATTGGAGTGCAGCGATGGGCAAAGTTATGTGTCGCCGCAGTTGGAAATGATGCCGACCTTTGATCTCGGTGATGACGATGAATAAATTGGCGTGGATGTTGTTCCTGGTTTTTTGTACCGGTTGCGCCGTATTTGGCGCTCAGAAGTACGATAGCCTCTACGGTCAACAGCAGGTAGAAAACCGTCAGCATCCCGCCTCCATCGAGCAACAGGACTTCTTCGCGCAAGAGGTAAAACCCGTGCTCGATAACCGCTGTGTGGTGTGTCACGGCTGTTATGATGCGCCCTGTCAGCTTAAGTTATCCTCGCCCGAGGGCATAGAGCGCGGCACCTCAAAAGACTTGGTGTACGATGGCACCCGGTTATTGGCATCCGAGCCAAGTCGCTTATTTATCGATGCCCACACCACGGCACAGTGGCGCGAAAAGGGTTTTAACCCGGTGCTCAATGAACGTCAGCAAAATCCCCATGCCAACTTGATGGCCAGCGTGATGTATCACTCTCTGGCTTTGAAGCAACAACATCCTTTGCCTCAGGATGCCATTCTTGGCGAACAGTTTGACTTTAGCCTGGACAGGGAGCAGAGCTGTCCAACCATCGAAGAATTTGAAGACTATGCCAAGGATAACCCGCTAGCGGGTATGCCATATGGCTTACCGGCATTAAGTAACGCGGAGATGGCAACCTTAACGAGCTGGTTGCAGCAAGGTGCTCCCTTAGCCGAAGAAGCGCCACTGAGTACTGAGTTGCAGGCCGAGGTTGATAAATGGGAGACGTTTCTTAATCAGGACGACCTCAAACATCGTTTGAGTGCCCGTTATATTTATGAGCACTGGTATCTGGCCAATATCTTTTTTGCCGATGTGGAGCGCGGGCAATTCTTTAAGCTGGTCCGCTCCAGCACACCGCCGGGAGCAGCTATCAAGGTGATTGCCACTCGTCGCCCCTATGAAGATCCCCAAGTTGAGCGTGTTTACTATCGTCTGCGCCCGTCACACGCCACGGTACTGGCTAAAACCAATATTCCGCTGCCGCTGAACGATGACAAATTAGCGCGCCTGCAACAGCAGTTTATCGACACCGATTACCAGGTAACTCGCTTGCCCGGTTACAGCATAGAGGTGGCCTCTAACCCCTTTAAGGCCTTTGCCGCTATACCGGTGCGCTCTCGTTACCAGTTTATGCTGGATGAGGCTGAGTTGATTATTCGCGGCTTTATTCAAGGACCTGTGTGCCGCGGCCAAATCGCACTTAACGTGATCAATGACCAGTTTTGGGTGGCCTTCGTCGACCCGCAATTTATCGGCGCCGAGCAATTCGAGCAATTTTTAATGCGCCACGAGGATGCCCTGGATATGCCGGCGCAGGAGCAAAGTAATGCGCTGCCAATCTCGAGTTGGGTAAAATATGCGGCCAAACAAAGCGAGTTTCTAGAAGCCAAGGCGGCATTGGCAAACGAGGTGTTTGCCGACGGTCAGCATTTAACCGCCGATATTCTCTGGCAGGGTGAAGGCCATAATGACAATGCCGCATTGACCATTTTCCGTCACTTTAACAGCGCCACAGTGGTTAAAGGTTGGGTGGGGGAGGCGCCGAAAACGGCCTGGGTCCTCGATTATTCTTTATTTGAGCGGATTCACTACCTGCTGGTGGCCGGGTTTGATGTCTACGGCAATGTCGGTCATCAGTTGATCACCCGCCTTTATATGGACTTTTTGCGCATGGAAGGGGAAGACAACTTCCTGTCCTTGCTGCCCGCAGAGGAACGCGCTAAGTTGCGCGCGCACTGGTATCGTCGCTCCCCGAAAAACCTGGTTGAGTTCCTTAAAGACCCGGATATTCGGTTTTACCCAACCGACCGGGATAAGCTACCACAGCGATGACCTGCAGCAGGAGCTCTATAACAAGCTTGCGGCCAAGCTTGAGCCCGTGATGAGCAAGCGTTATGACTACCGTCAGGCACCGGAGCTGTTGCAGCGCCTTAATGACCTCGATAGTAAAGCGGTGAATCTGTTGCCTCAGGTCAGCTATATTTTGGTGGGCGATCAGGCGTCTGATTATCAGGCTTATACCCTGGTGCATCATAATGCCCATTACAATATCAGCAGCCTGTTGCGCGAAGAGGCGCAACGCGCCTATAACGAGGATAAAGCTCTGGTGGTTCCGGGCTTTATTGGTGACTATCCGGAAGCTCTGTGGGTGCTCAGCGAAGCGCAGTTGCCGGACTTTGTGCAAGGTTTAGAGCAGGTGCGCACCGAGCAACAGTACCAAGCCCTGAAAAGCCGGTTTGCGGTGCGTCGCAGCGATCCAGATTTTTGGCGTTATAGCGATCTGCTCCATCGGGTTGCAAAGCGCTATCGCGGTATCGAATATGGTTTGTTCGATTATAACCGTCTGGAAAACCGCTAAGCGAGTGACATAAAACTGTAACAATTTAACAACACTTGTTTACTTGTGTCCGTTTTGGCAAAATTACACGGCTCGTGCCTATTAGAAAGAGAATAACAATGCACTATTGGTCTATATTTTTACTTATTGTCGCCACGGCATTTACCGCCCAGGCGAATGAAAAGAAGTTGAACAAGTGTATTAGCCCCGCGGGTAAGGTGACCTATACCACGGAGCGTTGTCCGGCGGGATATCGCACCCAGGTGATGCGTGAGCAGATGTCGCTGATGCAGTTCGCGCAAAAAGCGCGTAACGCACCGGACGTAGGCCCTAAAGAAGCGGATGAAACTGATCTGGCTTTTTATTTGCGTACTAACTTTGCCCATACAGACTGGGTTGAGAACATTCACCGCAGTTATCTAGAGCAGGGTAATGCCGTGGTAGTGGTTGATACCTACCGTTTGCACAAACTTGAAGGCATCTGCCAGGCCACTCAGCAATGGATTACAGAGCATCCTCATCCTATTTTCAATCTTCAGGATATGCGCTTTGAATTTACCAGCGGTGCCCCTTTTGCGTCCCGTTACGTGACCCAAGGGGTCTGTGACTACCGCTTAAGATAGCAGCAGAAAAAGGAGCCCAGGCTCCTTTTTTTATACCAATTCACTTAAATTGGTATTACTGCACAGCATCCGCCGCGGCTAACAAGAGTTGCTCGCTTAGGCGCACCTTGTAGTTAGGGTTGGCATATTGAAAGTGCACTCGCGCGTCGGTATCGAGTACAAAAACCGCCGGCACAGGCAAGGCCACTTTTTGCTCCCCGTCCAGAGTCACAAAGTTCACGCCAAGTTTATTGCGATACGCCTTGGCCACCTCATCATCGAGATAAAAAGCCAGGCCCAGTGCTTGCGTCAGTTTCAGCTGGTCGTCAGAGAGGAGTTGATAGTTTGCCGAACTTATCGTGCTTTGTTGCAGCTTCTCTGGGCTATCCGGAGACACGGCGATAATTTGAAAGCCCTTGTCGATAAGCTCTTGCTCAATCTTTTTTATATTGGCCAGCTGCTGCGAGCAGTAAGGGCACCAGCCGCCACGATACACAACTAATATCGTCGGCTTTTGCTCTAGCAGGGTGTGCAGGCTGACTTCCTTGTTATCGGCACTTTTAAGCGACACTTGGGGCAGAACCAATCCGGGTAGGATGGGGCTGACGTTGGCCGGGGAGTCACTGATATTGGTGATGATGGCGCCTTGCGCCAGATTGCCCCCGAGCGCCACGGCCAAGGTGAGGGAAAGAGTCAGTAGGGTGTTTTTTAACATGATATCTCGTGCGAATCAGATTAGTGATAATCCATTAGAACGGGGAATTGGCTAATCCCTTTCACTCTCTTTGCAGTTAACGGTATGATAGGTTTATTAACCGCGAATGTGAGAGATAAAATGTCGAGTGCTGCAAAAAAAATAGCCGTTATGTTGGAAATGCAACATGCCATGAATACCAAGGTGCATGAACAATGGTTTGACCAAGGTTTCGAATGGTATCGAGCAATCTGGGTTGAGTGTGCGGAAATGCTCGATCATTACGGTTGGAAGTGGTGGAAAAAGCAAACGCCCGACACCGAACAAGTGATTTTAGAGCTGGTGGATATTTTTCACTTTGGCCTAAGCCTGCGTATTGATGGTGAAACCTCTTTCACCGATTTGGCCGCCGCGCTCGAGCAGGAAATGGCCAAGGTGCATAGCGAAGCCGATTTTAAAGCCACTTTAGAAGTCTTGGCCGCCAGTGCGGTGAATGACAAAGCCTTTAATGCCGCGGCATTTGCCGGCTGTATGCAGCAAATTGGTATGAATATCGATGACCTTTACCGTGGTTATGTGGGTAAAAACACCCTTAACTTTTTCCGCCAGGATCATGGTTATAAGGATGGCACCTATATCAAGGTGTGGCATGGTCAGGAAGACAACGAGCACCTGGTCGAAGTGGTAAAAAGCCTGGATACCGAAAACCCAGACTTTGCCCACCTGGTTTATCAGGGCTTACAACAACGCTACCCGGCGTAAGTAACCCTAGATGGGTAAAATATCCCGATAGTCGGTGATATTTTCATATCCGGCTAGCTGGCGACTTGGTTGCTTGCTATCCGGGTTGGCCACCGCCAACAGGTGGCCGATGCCGAAGCGTTTGGCCGAGGCCAGCACAGCCGCACTGTCGTCCACAAACAAGGTGCGTTCCTTGTCGAATCTTAAATCCTCTTGCACCTGCTGCCACAGCCTCTGCTCTTCCTTGCTCACACCATAATCATGGGTTGAGATAAGTTGATCTAAGTACTTATCGAGCTTGGTCATCTCCACCTTCAGGCTTAAACTGTCACGATGAGCATTGGTGAGCAGAATCAATTCCTTACCCGCCGCTTTTAAGGCCTTGAGAAACACAATAGCGTCATCACGAATGGAGATAAGGTGTTGTATCTCGCGCTTTAGCTCCATGATCGGCAACTGTAACTCTTGTTGCCAATAATCCAGGCAATACCACTGCAACTGCCCCTGCACCTCTTCATAGCGCTGGGCCATGATATCGTGGGCTTCGGCGAGACTTATTTGATGGCGTCGAGCATAGGCCTGGGGGATCAGTTCCAGCCAAAAATGATTATCAAAATGCAGATCCAGCAAGGTGCCATCCATATCCAAAAGCACGGTGTCTATATTGGCCCAATTTGGCATAGGCTTTTCCTATTAAAACAATTATGATGAGCATTAAAGGTGATAATAACAAAGTCGCGGCAATGGCAAAGAAAAAGCATCCTACTCCTCCACAAATTCTCGACACACAAGTGGTCGCTCAAAGCCGCTTGTTTACCGTCGAGACCTTAGATTTACGATTTTCCAACGGTGAGCAGCGTCAGTATGAACGCATTCGTGGTGGCGGCAGAGGAGCCGTGTTAATTGTGCCAGTCACCGAAAACGATGAATTGATCCTGGTGCGCGAGTATTGTGCCGGCACCAATGACTATCAGTTAGGCTTCCCCAAAGGTTTGATCGATCCCGGCGAGAGTCCGGAGCAGGCGGCCGTTCGTGAGCTGAAAGAGGAAGTGGGATTTGGCGCACACAGCTTGAAGGCCTTGAAGCAGGTGTCACTAGCGCCCAGCTATTTTAATGCGCACATGCATATTATTGCCGCCACCGATCTCTATCCAGAGCGTTTGCCCGGTGATGAACCTGAGCCCTTAGAGGTGGTTTACTGGCCAACATCCCAATGGCAACAGCTTTTGGCGGAACCAGATTTTACCGAAGCGCGAAGCGTCGCTGCTTTGCTATTATTAGTGAAGGCGTCTTAGCCGGTCTTGGGGTGAGTAGACAAAGGGGGTAAGGTTGCAACAATTCTTAGAGCCATGCATTGAGTTGGCTGAACAAGCAGGTTTGGCAATTATGGCGATTTATCGTCAGCCGGATATTGGTAAGCAAGTAAAAGCCGATGATACACCGGTCACTAAGGCCGATCTCGCGGCAAACGCGGTATTGGTTGCCGGTTTGCAAGAATTAGCAAGCGACATCCCGATTATGTCGGAAGAAACCCCTATTCCCCCCTTGTCGGATAGAAAGCATTGGCCTCGCTATTGGCTATTGGATCCCATGGATGGCACCGGTGAGTTTATTCTTGAAAGCGGTGACTTCGCCGTCAATATTGCCCTGGTTGAAAATAACCGCCCGGTTTTGGGGGTGATCCATTGGCCGGCGAAAAACATCACTTATTACGCCGCCTACCAACATGGTGCATTTAAAAAGAGTGCAAAAGGCATAGAGCGAATTAGCGTCGCTCAGCCCGACGGGTTAACTCTGGCAGTGAGTCGAAGACAAAAACTCGAAGCGGTCAGCCAATATCTCAATACCACATTTGATACCGTTCCCTTAGGCTCCTGCTCCTTAAAGGCCTGTATCGTCGCCGAAGGCAAGGCCGATTGCTTTATGCGCATTGGTCCGACGGGTGAGTGGGATACCGGCGCCTCGCAGGTGATAGTGGAGGAGGCCGGCGGCAGTATTACCGATGCCGAATTCAATCCACTGACCTATAATCAAAGGGAGTCGACCGAAAACCCCGACTTTATTGTCATGGGTCACCCCGATTGGGAATGGCAAAAGATGATAAGCCCGCACCAACGCTCGCATCACAACTAGTTCTGGTGGAAAAATCAGCATCTAGTTGCGATCTTGGCATTTAAACTTGCATTTTTACTCTTTTGCTATATTATGGCGCTCTCGCTGGCTAGGGGACACTCCTAAATACCAGCGATAGAAGCTAAATCGGTCTGTGTTTGACACGGTTGAGTTTCGAAATTTACAGGCGCGGGATGGAGCAGCCTGGTAGCTCGTCGGGCTCATAACCCGAAGGTCGTCGGTTCAAATCCGGCTCCCGCAACCA
>NZ_PQCD01000018.1:0-9527 GCF_002964705.1 Pseudoalteromonas sp. T1lg75
GTTAAATCGCATCAAGGACTAAGCGGAGCGCTTAACAAAAAACCGAGTTCGCAAGCAATAGCGAATCACGGGTTCGCGGGGTTTCCAAAGAGGGGCGACGAGTGACCGAAGCATCGCTTCGCAGCGCGAGGAGGTGGAGGCATGGATGCCGACAGGACTGCAGCTTCAGGGACGAATTACTTGTAGCCAAGTTAATTTGTCCCTCTTCGGTCGCTCGTCGCCAACGCGACAAGATCTATCAGTTAAAGCAAATGTCGGCGGCCCGACAAAAAAAGCCTCCTTTCGGAGGCCCTCTTCATTTACAGCGATAAGCTCACCCCTGCATATACCTTGCGCTCGGCGCCGATATATTCAGAAGTAATGGCACCCGTGGTCCAGTCCGTGGCGGCAACATTGGTGACGTATTCCTTATCGGTCAGGTTTTCAATGGCAAAATCAAAACTGATATTGTCCACCAGCTGATAACGCGCATTCACATTAAGCAAGGTGTAGCTTGGCAGGTGAGTACGGTAATAGCTTACGCGATCCGAGCGGTATTGCAGCTGGGCGCCCACATACCACTTATCAAATTCCTTACCCAGACCCCAGTTAAAGGTGCGCTTGGCGCGCAGTACCAGGTCTTCACCTGTGTTGTCATCCTGGGCATCCACATAGCTGAAGTTCAGCGTATGATTAATGCCAAACCAGTCCTCAACTTCGGCGCTCAACTCAATGCCTTCAAAGCTGGCCTTATTGACGTTTTCCGGACCATTAACGCCCCAGTCGATGAGGTTGTCGAAGGTGTTTTTATAAACCGCCACATCGTACTGGCCGCCTGCAATATTCAGGCGCAGTCCGAGCTCGGCATTGGTCGACTCTTCCGGCTCTAAGTTCGGGTTGGCGCCCCAAATTGAGCTGGCGTCGTTAAAGGTCGGGGCCTTAAAGCCGGTGCCGTAGCTGGCGCGTAAGGTAGCGATATCGGCAAAAGGGACGCCAAGCGCCAGGTTATAGGTCGACTCGCCGCCAAACTCGCTGTGATCGTCGTTACGTACCACGGCATTGGTGCTAAAGACCTCGTGGTTATAATAGGCTCCCAGATACACGCCTTTGTTGCTCTGTGTTTCGTTGACAAAACCCGACTGCGGTTGACCTTCGAGGGCGTAGGCATTGATGGAGTCGCCCACATCTTCATAGTAATAATCCAGGCCCGAGCTGATGGTCAGGGCGTCACCCAGGGCGATATTGAGCTGATAACCCAGCTCGTCGCGCTCGGTAATATACTGATTGGCCTTGTAACCTGGGTAGGGGGTTTTCAGGGTGTTGAAGTTGTCGTCCTTTACCAAGGCGGTTTTCAGGGTATGGGCATAACGGCCATGGGCCTTTTGCCAGCCCAGTTGCAGATGGTAGTTTTCAAACTTACTGAAATCACTGCTGGCACCGTCGTATTCAACTTCCGCGTCACTGTATTGACCAACAAACTCCAGCTTACCTAAGGTATCAAAGTCATAGCTTAAGCGGGCGCCGATATTTTGGTTTTCATAACCGTCGCGGTCCGGGTCTTGCCCTGTGGTCACATCATAACCATCGGTTTGTTCATAACCCAGGTTAATAGCGCCCTTAAAGGCGCCCCGAGTCAGGGCATAGGCGCCCTGAACATTCACATAGTTGTCGCTGCCGCTCGATACCGACAGGGATTGGCTGTCGCCATTGCGGGTGATGATGTTGATCACTCCGGCCAAGGCATCTGAGCCATACCAGGCGGCGCGGGCACCACGGATGATCTCCACCCGCTCAATGCTGTTCAGTGGCAAGGTTTCTAAGGCCTTATAGCCCAGACTGGCGGAGCCAACACGAACGCCGTCCACCACCACCAGCGAATGACGGCTGGCGGCACCGCGAATAAATAAGCTGCTGGTTTGCCCTTGGCCGCCGCTGCGGACAATATCGATACCGGCATAATTGGAAAGCAGCGCCGGCAAGTCGCGCACGCCGGCATGCTCAATGTCTTCACGGGTGATCACATTGACGCTGGCCAGCACCTTATCAAGAGGCTGTTCAAATTTATTGGCCGTGACCGTGATATGTTCGATTGGCTGTGACTGCGCCGCCACAGATGCAGAAAAAAGTGCCGCCAAAGACAACGCCACCTTGGTTTTGCTATACATGTAGATCCCTTAACCCGCGCCCACCGCACAGGATTATAATTGGTTAGATAAGCGTTATGGCCGGTCTCCGGACTGATTGGCAAATACCAAAATCACCGTTGCGGGGGCAGCGTAGGATTCACACCTACTTCCCGATTATCCCTGAGCACATAACCAATGGGCGAGTTCTGCAAGGCACCATAACAAGGCGGCGTTATTGTGCGCAGTAAGGAGGGGAAAGTCAATGGACGTCTATACATCCATTGACGAAATAATTACAACCCTAGAATCGGGCTGTTTTAGTCGCGGAAGTTCTTGAACTGGAACGGCTGACCTAGATCGGCTTCGCGCACCACTTGCATAGCGGCTTGAAGGTCATCACGTTTTTTACCCGTCACACGTACTTCTTCGCCTTGAATCGCGGCCTGTACCTTGATCTTACTGTCTTTAATGGCTTTAACCAGCTTCTTGGCCACGTCTTTTTCAATACCCTGCTTCATAACCACCTTACGGGTTACGTATTTACCATGCAGGTCGGCCTTTTGAATTTCAAAGCTGTTTACATCAAGACCACGCTTGGATGCTTTGCTGGCAAAGATATCAAACAGTTGCATAACTTGCTGCTCGGCTTCGGCGGTTAATTCGATTTGCTCGTTGTTAAGCTCAATTTTGGCGTCAACACCACGAAAGTCAAAGCGCGTTTCCAGTTCGCGTTTGGCGTTTTCAACGGCATTTTTTGCTTCGCTCATATCGATTTCAGAGACGATATCAAATGAAGGCATGGGGGCTCTCCTAAACTTAAATTTTTGTGATTATACCCTGAGATTTACAATTTTGTGCATTGGTACACAGTGAATTCAGTTTTTAGTTTGTTATACTGCCTGCGTTTTCACCAGATTTTAAGGTAGTGATAGTGACGCGCCGTGTCTATAAGGGGTTGTTTTTAATTAGCCTTGTTGTATTTACTTTGCTGTTTGCCAAAGAAGTTAAAGGCGCGGCGGTCAACCTGTTTCCGCACATTGATAAGGTCGCCCACTTCGGTATTTTCTTTATCCTCGCTTTTATTATGGATAAAGCCTTTAAAATTCCCTTTATCATCCAAGTAATTCTGCTTTGCCTCTACGGCGCCGCCATCGAATGGATGCAAGGTATGCTGCCCCACCGTCAGGCCTCTGTCGCCGACTTTGTCGCCGATGCCTGTGGTGCCGCCAGCTACTTTGTTCTGCACTATATTTGGCAAACACGATGGCAAAAAAAGAACAGCTAACGCCGGTTTATATCTTAGGTCCGGGCGCCCTTGGCCTGGCCTTTGCCAAGCTCTTTAGTGAGCACCGCCCGGTCACCCTACTGACCAAGGCCTACCACCCCCAAGATTATCAATATACTTATCAAGGATATAGCGAGCCCTTGCAGGTGCAGTGTATCCCCTCTCCCTCAGGGGAGCAGGCGCCACAACAAAAAATAGGCGAGCTGTGGCTTTTTACCAAGGCGCACCAGGCTCTTGAGGCGCTTACGACGCTGCTGCCGGCACTCAAAAAAGACGCCCAGATTATCATCAGCCATAACGGCATGAGTGATTTAAACGAGCTGAACCGGCTGTTGGGGCCGCAACAGGCGCTGTATTTTATGCTCACCCAACAAGCGGCCTATAAACCGGCGCCAGATCAGGTGGTGCATGTTAGTCTGGGCCCAAGCACGCTCGGGGCCGCTAACCAGGCCGCTGAAAAATCTTTAGCTACCCAGCTCCTCTTATGGCAACGACAAATACCGAACCTGGTGGGCAGTGACAATATCCACCGCGCCCGCTGGCAGAAGCTATTGGTTAATCTAGCCATTAATCCGGTGGCCACCTGGCAGCAGCAACGCAATGGCGCCCTGCGCGCACCCGAGTATGCCAGCGATATTATGGCGCTGGTGCATGAAGCCATCACTGTGGCCAAGGCTCAGGGCTTGGAGTTTTCTTTGGTTCAGGCGCTTAATTTGGCCTATATGGTGATGGCGCAGACTGCGGATAATCGTTGCTCTATGCTACAAGACAGGCTGTTGGGAAGGGAAACGGAAATTGATGCCATGTGCGGCTATGTGTATAAAACGGCGCAGCAATTAGGCTTGGCTGCGCCGGTTAATCAGCTTTATTATCAGCGCATTAAGGGCGATAGACCTTAACGGTTTTAAAGCCATTTTCATGCAGGATAAGGGCCTGTAATTGACTCATCACACCCTTGGCACAGTAAAGGTAATATTCCTTATCCTGCGGCAAGTCGCCAAATTTGGTGGCTAGGCGGAAAAACGGCAGGTGCACCACCTCGATGCCGTCCAGCTCAAGTGGATTGGCGTCTTCTTCCTCCGGCGAGCGGATATCCACGACCACGGCGCCCGCTGGTAATTGCGAGACCGACTCCGCTTCTTTTACCTCTTCCTTAGCCTGAGTTTCGATGTCGCGCACGTCCATGATGGTGGCGTTGGCCACGACCGTATCAAGTACCTCGAAATCAAAGTTTTGCTCTTGTTTTTCAATGACATCAAGCTTGGCTTTAACCGTAGGCTTACGCGAGATCACACCGCAATATTCGGGCATGGCTTCGGCCATTTCCGCCGTGCCTATGGCACGAGCGATATCGATGATCTCCTGCTTGTCGTGCTGAATAAGCGGACGCAGGATCAGGGTGTCGGTTACCCGGTCAATGACACTCAGATTAGCCAGGGTTTGGCTTGAAACCTGACCTATGCTTTCTCCGGTTACCAGGGCTTGAACACCGAGTTTTTCGGCCACCTGACTGCCGGCACGCATCATCATGCGTTTGAGCACCACGCCCATCTGCGAGTCTTCGATATTTTCCAGAATTTCCGCTACCACGGGCTCGAAATCCACGGTGATAAACTTTACCTTGTGAGTAGAGCTAAAACGCGACCAGATATAATGGCTGGCCTGTTTTACACCGATTTCATGAGCCGCACCACCTAGGTTAAAGAACAGGAAGTGAGTACGGGCGCCCTTGCGGATCATTTGATAACTGGCCACACCCGAGTCGAAACCACCGGACATCAGCGACAACACATCTTCTTGAGTCGGCAGCGGGAAGCCACCCATGCCTCTGTGGGCGTGCGTCACTATATAAGCGCGCTGGTCTTTGATTTCGATTTTAACCGTCACATCCGGGCGAGTCAGTTTAACCCGCGCTCCTTCAACGTGCTGGTTTAAACCACCGCCAACGTAGCGCTCGACATCGCTCGAGGTAAAGTCATGTTGGCCCTGACGCTTACAGCGCACGCAGAAGGTTTTACCGGCGATTTGATCGGCAAGTAACAGTTGGGCCTGCTGATAGATATCATCCAGGGTGGTAAATTCCACCTCGGTCACTTCGTTAAACAGCACGATACCGGGAATTCGGCCCAAGGCGTCCGCCATCTCGACACGCACCGCCTCATCGCCACTGAGTGACTCTACCGTGAGATTATCCCAGTTGTTGCGAACCTTTACCTGCTCATCAATGCGGCGCATCATGATCTTGATGTTGTTTTCCAAAACCTTGGTAAAACGCTTGCGAACAGACTTACTCTTGATCGCAATCTCCGGGTGCAACTTAACAATAAACTTGATCATGACTTACTCGTAGCGGCTCAATAAAGGCCGACGGCTAATGGGCATATGCCATTTTCCGCGACCATGGATTCAAAGCGCGCGATTATAGCAAAACAGCGCGCTTACGGAAATAATAGCGAAGATGTTGCAACTACGCTGGTTTTAAGCCACTAGAAGTTTTCCTGACGTAGCTGATAGGTTTGCTTTAATGCCGCTAATTGTTCGCGGCCGGCGTCGGTAGCGAAGGCGGAAAACAGGGTGATCACCTTAAGTAGCCCCTGATAGATATCAGCGCGATTAAGCTCGCCACTTTGGCGTCTGGCCTTGATGTATGGCGTCCAGAAGCTCACCGTCAGCTTGAGCATATGGGTGAGCTCTGCCGCATCTTCGTCGGCAATGGCGATAATGCCCTTGTTGTTAAGCACTAGGACAATATCTTTGACCTGCTCAAACAATCTTTGTTGGAATTGAATGTAGTCGGCCTTTAACTCCGCATCGCGGGCAAGAATGTCGGTCATGTTGTCGTAGAAGAAGTGAAAATTCCACATCAGCTCGAACAAGGCATCAAAATAATGGGTTAACTGACCCAAGACTTCAACATCGTCTTGCAGCGGCTTGAACTGAGTGTCCAGGTGCTGACGATAGAGCACAAAAATATGCCGCAAAATATCTTCTTTATTTTTAAAGTGATAGTAAAGATTACCCGGGCTTATGCCCAAATGGGCGGCGATATGATTGGTGGTGATGGCGCGTTCACCGTGGCGATTAAACAATTCAATGCTCGCCTGAATAATGCGTTCCTTAGTACTCATATTTACTTCTACCCAGCTTTTTATCGCTAGCAGTATAAACAATCTTGGCTTGGCTGAACAATGACTCCTTGAATGTCGCTAATTTGGGGCTGGCAACCAAGGCAAAGATTGTTAAAATGCGCTCAGCACCTTAGAAAAATGAGAACGATAATGAAGGTAACCGCACTTTATCCTGGCACCTTTGACCCTTTAACCAATGGCCATCTGGATCTTATTGAGCGCGCAGCAAAAATGTTTGACAGTGTGATAGTGGCAATCGCCCACAACCCGAACAAAAAGCCCTGCTTTAGCCTCGATGAACGAGTCGCCTTGGCACAAAAAATCGTTGCCCATTTGGACAATGTCAGTGTGATTGGCTTTAGCGGCTTATTGGCCGATTTGGCCAAGACGCAAAAAGCGAATGTGCTGGTGCGCGGCATTCGCGCCGTATCCGATTTCGAATACGAATTTCAGCTCGCCAATATGAATCGCAGGTTGAACCCCGACTTAGAAAGCGTGTTTCTGACCCCTGCGGAGGAAAATACCTTTATTTCCTCAACCCTAGTCAAGGAAGTCGCATTGCATGGCGGCAATGTATCAGAATTTGTTGCGCCCGAAGTGGCCGCGGCATTAAAGGAAAAACTATCAAAATGACCCTATCTCGTTGTGCGCTAGCTCTTAGCGCCTCCTTGTGTGCCGCTCAGGCCCACGCAGGCCCTTGGATTGATCCCGACTCAGCACTGCTACGCAGCTCGATTGATATGTTGGTAAATCAAGGCGTTATTAATCGCCCCGTGAACACCTATCCGCTTATGTGGAAAGGCATTGCCGGTGATTTACAGGCGGTGTCGGTGCAAGAGTTAACGCCGCAGGCGCGGTTTGCTTATCACCATGTACAACATGCGCTGAAATATGCGCAGCAAGGCACGGTTTCCCGCGTACGCGTATTTACCAATTCCGAGCCGCACACAATTCAAGGCTTTGGCCCTCGCAACCAGGCAAAAAGTGGCATAGAAACCAGTGGCAGCCTCACGGGTAAAACCGCCAGCGCCAAGGTGAGTGTCAGCTACCGTGACGACAGCAATGACGGCGAATATGTTAATTACGATGGCAGTTATGTCGCCGCGCTGCTGGGCAATTGGTCGCTCAGTGGTGAAAAAATTCACCACTGGTGGGGGCCGGGTCAGGAAAATGCCCTGGCGCTGTCAAACAATGCCCAGGCCATGACCGGCGTGCGCCTAACTCGCCATGATACCAACTACTATGGTCCGAGCTGGCTTGCCTTTATCGGTCCTTGGAACTTCACCGCCATCGCTGCCAAGCAGCAAAGCCAGGTGAGTAAAATTGGCGAAGAAAAAGTTGAAGACGGTGATTTCTGGGGCTGGCGCTTCAGTGCCACCCCCATTCAAGGCCTTGAACTTGGCTTAAGCCAAACCAAGAGCGAATGGTTGCACTACCCCGACTCACTAAGCGGTATGGTTATAAACGCAGACGAGCTGGCCGACGAGCAAAAGCTCAGCAGCCTGGATATTAAATACTCGACCCTGATCGGCACACTGCCCCTGTCCATCTATGGCGAATATGCCGGCCACATTGAGTCCGCCTTAATCGCCGAGGACGGCGCCTTTACCTTGGGCGCGCAAACGCACTATGGTACGGAGCAGGCGCTGCTCAGCGGTTATATCGAGTACACGGATACCAGCAGCGAGTGCGTATCGCAATTACCCGAGTACAACTGCAACTATGGCAACCTGGGTATAGCACAAGGCTATCAACACAGAGAGCAAAACCTAGGCCCGGCCATGGGCGCGGATGCCGAAGCTCTGACGCTAGGCGCCACCTATCACCGCATGGGCGGCTATGGTGCACACCTTAAGCTTGGTCGCATAGAAAAAGAGCAGATGGATGCCGATATTTCTCGTCTTGAGATCGGCTATCAGCAGGGGATATTTGGCGCCTTAGTCAATATCACCGGACATCTGTGGCGTGAGTCTAATGATCTTGACTCCGATACCCACTCAGCCGTGAGCATGGCGCTGGAATACCGTTTTTAATAAACGGCCAGCGCGGCACAGGCCGAGGAAATCCCGGTTAACCACCAGCACGATGATCATCAAGGCATCATTCAAATTGATGCCTATCGAATACAAGCTCCACAGCCACCAGGGCTCATAGTTACCCCAAATATGTAAATCGATATAGAGCGAGAGATGCAATAAGCCGTTTACGGCCAAGCCGAACATACAGTAGTACAACGCAATAATTCGATTACGATTTTTTTGAACTAAGTAGAGCGCGCCAATGGTAATAAAATCAGCCAAAGCCCAGGGTAAATATTGAAAAGAGCTTCTTTCTATAAATGACGTACTAAGGTATGAAAGGTTAATGATGATACATATCCACAAAGGGGAATTAGCACGCTTTACAGACTCTGAATAGCTTACCAGGTTAAAAAGCAGTGCCATCATAAAACCCCAATTGATAAAGGCAGCGATCAACTTAGCCATTTCACCAGATTCATAAAATTCCACTAGAAGATTAGGGTCCAGTAGCATTGGCTTAACTTTCCGTTGCCGTAGATATGGTTTGCGAGGCTATTGGCACTGTTTCACCTAGAGAGAAGGGGGTTATTAAACGGAATTCAAAAACACTCAGAATATAACACTATATTAACAGCACAGCTAGAAACCCAAGCCCTCTCGAAGAATTAAGCATCTCACTTTAGTCAATAGAAGCGTACAATCTCCACGGCTTTTTACTAACTATTCGAAGCGAATCTTAGCCATTTCCCTCTAAAGCCCCTTGCAGCACAGCACAGTCCTAAAAAGTCCCTATTTATAATTAATGCAGTGATAATAATGGCATCAATCACATTGACGCTTAGGGGATAGAGGCTCCACAACCACCAATATTCTTCCGTTTCTATAATATAGAGGTCGCAATACACCCAAAGGTGAAGAAGGCCGTTAACGGTGAGACCAGCGATGCAATAGTAGAGTGCGGCTATTTTCTTCTTTCTTAATTGCACCA
>NZ_PQCD01000018.1:9537-123177 GCF_002964705.1 Pseudoalteromonas sp. T1lg75
TAATACACCCAAAGGTGAAGAAGGCCGTTAACGGTGAGACCAGCGATGCAATAGTAGAGTGCGGCTATTTTCTTCTTTCTTAATTGCACCAAATAGAGAAGTAATACGGTGGCCGCATCGGCAAGGGACCAGTATATATACATGTAGCGACCCCACTCGAGGTAATAGGTGCTTAAATAAGATAACACCAAGACCACACATAACCCCAAAGGGGACGAGTCGCGTTTTTCCGGGGCTGAATAAGTCACCAAATTGAATAGCAGTGCCATCATCAAGCCCCAATTGATGAACACATTGAAAAGCCGAGCTATGTCCTCAAAACTAAAAAGTAAGAATATTTCTTTTAATGAAAAAGTCATTGTGATTGTTTCTTACTCAAGCCCTAATTGAGGAGCTGATTAACTTTGTTGTATTTGAAAGTTTTGAGAAAATTTACTTAAAAAAGATGATGAGTGGGTTGTAACTCTATGCTTAACGTAGTTTTTAAGAGTAATAAAACCGAAAATATCTTTATCGACAATTAGCACTACTATCATAAAGAAGTCGATAACGTTTACCCCAATTGAGTATACACTCCATAGCCACCACTCCTCTCTGTTGCCTTGGACTGTGATATCTAAATGCATAAATAAAAACAGTAAGGAATTGAGTGACAAGCCAATTATTACATATACAACGCCGGGAGAGACTTTCGATTTACCAATTGTTAATGCTGGAAGAATGATTAAGAGAGTGACTAGGTCATAGATAAACCAAGTCAGATACATATCTGATGTGCTAAAAAAGCCAAAAAAGTGATCGCTAATAAAATACGAGATGAACATGATGATGCTAACCAGGACAAGCTTAAAGTCCTTCTTGGCTTTAAAACCGATCAGCATTAAATTGAAAAGCATAGCCATCAGGAAACCCCAAACTACAAAGGCCCCCATAAATACGCCTATACTTTTTTCAAAATACATCCTTCATCCCGCATTCACTGTTAATTCTCTTTTTTAGGTGGATCTAAAATTACTGTACCACCGCCGCGCTGAATTTCCGCGTTACTTGCGGCTAATGCATCGCTTGATAAAGTTACTGTATCAGATTGTAGCGTCTGAGTGCTAGTAGTTTGCACTGTAGGCTGTTGAGTTTGCTGCTGTAACTTGGTGTAAGCTTGTGCTTGAATTTGTGTGTTGGCATTAACTTGCATAGTTAATCTCCTTTATAAACTAAGTTAAATTTTTATTAACACCAGTGTCAAAATAACACACTTGGTGCTGCTGTCACACTACAAAGAAAAATCTTAGCGACTGATATAGTTAATGCAGAACGCGTGCCAAAGTTAGCAACGCGTTCTCAATTTTAAGCAATTAACTTACAAGGTATCTCGCCTACGGAAGCATGTTGGAGGTAGAAATCCATGGCAACCTCGTCACAGTTCTCCTTGCGCAGGCAGAGTTCACAGTCTTTCATGACCTTTTCCGGTAAGCTGTCTTTACTGCTTTGCTCAAAACCAAGTTTAGCAAAGAAATTGGGTACACGCGTTAATACGATCACCCTTTTCAACGCCAATTTTTTGGCTTTTATCAGCAAATGATCCACCAGCATACGTCCCTGCCCTTTGACACCACATTCCGGGTTTACCCCGAGTGAGCGAATCTCCGCCAAACCGGTATCATAGATATAGAGTGATGCACAGCCGGTGACCTTGCCGTTTACCTCGGTAACAGCGAACTCATTAATCGAGTGCACCATGTCACTTTTAGCGCGCGGCAAATTCTCGCCGACCTTGGCCCAATACTGAATTAACTCGCTGATGGCTTCAACATCATGTAAGTTGGCATCGCGTACCGTAATGCAGTGCTGTTGTTTGGCATGTTTAATGGCGTGCGCCACCTGTTGCGGCGAGGTGCCGCCCAAAGCCTTACGCGCCTGCAAGCAAGCATCCAATTCAAGTACAGGATACACATCCTCGTCAATAACGCTGCTCACCGCTTGAAATTGCTCAAGCGTCAGTTGTTCCAGGTTTTTACCTTCGCCGATGGCCACCTGCACCAATTGACCGACGATATGGTGCCCTTCACGGAAAGGGATCCCTTTAGCAACCAGGTAGTCGGCCAGCTCGGTGGCATTCGCATGACCGCCTTGTGCCGCCGCTCTGGTTTTATCGCCGTTAACCTTAATACCGTTGATGCAGGATTGTGCCATATGCAAACAAGCCAACCAGGTTGGTAGCGCATCGAACAAGCCTTCCTTATCCTCTTGCATATCCTTGTTATAGGCCAGGGGCAAAGACTTAAGCGTCATCATCATGGCACTCATGGCGCCAAAAACCCGTCCGGTTTTACCACGGATCAGTTCCAGGGCATCTGGGTTTTTCTTTTGCGGCATCAAGGACGAGCCCGAGGTGACGTTATCCGCCAGCTCAACAAACCCCGCTTCGCCGGAGTTATAGAAGATCAGATCTTCGGCAAAGCGCGACAGGTGCAGCATGGAAATCGACGCCGTGCTCAATAGCTCAACCACAAAGTCTCTGTCCGACACTGCATCCAAGCTGTTGCGGGTTGCCTGGGCAAAGCCCAGATCCTGCGCCAACAGCTCACGGTCGATGGCATAGGCAGTACCGGCTAAGGCACCGCTGCCCAAAGGACATTGATCCATGCGCTTAACGGCATCTTGTAAACGGCTGGCATCACGCTCAAGCATTTCCATATAGGCCATACACCAGTGACTAAAGAGCACCGGCTGAGCCCGTTGCAAATGCGTATAGCCAGGCAAAACCGTACCGAACTCACGCTCTGCCAGGGCAAGTAGCGACTGCTTGGTAGCAATAAGGGCCTCGGCAATGGTGCTCGCGGTTTGCTTGCACCACAGGCGGAAATCCGTGGCCACCTGATCATTTCGACTGCGCCCGGTGTGCAACTTCTTACCCAGGTCACCTACCTTATTGATCAGCGCCGCCTCAACATGCGAGTGAATATCTTCTTCACCACTGAGCGCGACACTGCCTGGATTAGCCTGAACCTCTTCAAGTAACTCATACAATGCCGCCACCAAACGCTGGTGTTCGTCATCGGTTAACACGTCAACGCGATTTAACGCTCCCGCCCATGCCACAGAGCCAATAATGTCTTGCTCAGCCATCACATAGTCAAACGGCAAAGAATCGTTAAACTGTTTAAATGCTTCATCTGGACCCGATGAAAACCGTCCGCCCCAAAGTGCCATTGCCTTCTCCTACCTTACTTCTTCAACGCCGATATTCTGCTTGATAACGAGAACAAGCGAATAAAGCCTTCGGCGTGTGATTGGTCGTACACATCATCGGCACCAAAGGTGGCGAAATCTTCGCTGTACAGGCTGTTTGGAGATTTCTTCTGCACCGCGACAACCTGACCCTTATACATTTTCAACACCACTTCACCACTGGCAAACTCGGCAAAGGCCTCGGCCGCCGCCAGGATGCTGTCTTTCAATGGCGTAAACCAACGACCGTCATAGACCAGATGCGCAAACTCGCCGCCCAGGGTTTCTTTCCACTTGCGGCTGGCCTTGTCCAGTACCAATTCGTCAATGGCCTGCAGCGCCGCCATCATTACTGTGCCTCCCGGAGTTTCATAACAACCGCGCGACTTCATGCCTACCAAACGGTTCTCGACGATATCGACGCGACCAACACCGTGAGGAGCGGCTAATTCATTCAGTTTCACCAGACACTGATACGGGCTGAGTTGCTCGCCATTTACTGCAACTATCTCACCTTTTTCTAAGCTGATGCTGACCATTTCCGGCTGATCTGGTGCCTGCTCTGGTGAATTGGTCCAGGTCCACACCTGATCGCTTGGCTGACACCAAGGGTCTTCCAACTCGCCGCCTTCATGGGAAATATGCCAGGCATTGGCGTCACGGCTGTAGATCTTAGTCGCCGACGCGGCACAAGGAATATTGCGCTCGGCCAGATAATCCAACAGGGACTCACGGCTGGAAAGATCCCACTCACGCCAAGGGGCGATCACTTTAAGATCCGGCGCCAGAGCGGCAAAACAGGACTCGAAACGCACCTGATCATTACCCTTACCGGTACAACCGTGCGACAAGGCATCGGCGCCAACCTTACGGGCTACTTCAACCTGGGCCTTGGCAATAATAGGACGAGCCATCGAGGTACCAAGCAGATAGGTGCCTTCATAAATAGAGCCGGTTTTCAGCGTCGGATAGATATAATCGGCAACCATTTCTTCTTTAAGGTCAACGATGTGACACTCGGAAGCGCCCGAAGCAATGGCTTTTTCTTCCACGCCCGCCAGCTCTTCTGCGCCCTGGCCCACATCGGCCACAAAGGCAACCACTTCACAGCCGTAGTTTTCTTTTAACCAAGGCACAATTGCCGAGGTGTCCAAACCACCCGAGTAGGCCAATACAACTTTTTTAATAGTGCTCATCTCAAGTCCTTAAAAATTTGGGTTTAATAATGTAACTAACAGGGCGTTTTGTGCATGCATGCGGTTTTCCGCCTGTTGAATAATCTTAGAATAGTCGCTGTCCATCACATCCGAGGTAATTTCAAACTCACGGTGAGCGGGCTGACAATGTAAAACCGTTTGTGCGCCAGTCATATCTAACAGCTGTTTGTTAAGCTGATATGGCATATATTTTTCTTTTACCTGCTCAAGCGGGGTGTTATCGCCCATAGAGACCCAGGTATCGGCATACAGGGCGTTGGCTCCTACCGCCGCTTCAACTCGGTCGCTGACTAGGATAGAAGCGCCCTTGCTGGCAGCGATTTGCTCCGCCTG
The DNA here is from genome assembly GCF_002964705.1 of Pseudoalteromonas sp. T1lg75. Classification (GTDB taxonomy): domain Bacteria; phylum Pseudomonadota; class Gammaproteobacteria; order Enterobacterales; family Alteromonadaceae; genus Pseudoalteromonas. The sequence continues at coordinate 14,316 of NZ_PQCD01000018.1, forward strand.
CTTCACAATTTGCGCATCCGGGCTACTGCCTTTAGGGCATACGGCCACAAAGTCGGTGCCCAAGGTGGCCGCCAACAGCATCAGTGAATGGGTAACATTGTTTCCTTCACCTAAATAAGCCAGCTTAAGTTGGCTTACATCGCCATGCACTTCCTGGAGCGTCAAAAAGTCGGCTAATGCCTGACAGGGGTGGTAAAGATCGCACAGCGAGTTCACTACAGGCTTGGAAGAAAACTCGCCGAGCTCTTCAAGCGTTTTGTGCTGGTTAACTCGAGCCACGATGGCATCGGCCCAGGTGCTGATATTCAGGGCAAAGTCTTTCACCGACTCCCGTGAGCCCATGGCACCATTTTGCTGGTCAAGGTATACCGCATGGCCGCCAAGCTTGTTTATGCCAATATCAAAGCTCAACCGCGTACGCAGGCTCTGCTTTTCAAATAATGTGACGATGGACTTGCCGGCCAGCGCCTGAGCATAATCCTGAGGTTGCGCCTTCATTTTTTGCGCTAAGGATAAAAGCGTTAAAATCTTTTTTTCATCCAACTCTAGGCCGGTAATAAAATCTTGTTTCATGGTGTTATCTACATAGTAATTTGGGTGCCAACATGCTCCCCTTGGAGCAATGCAATAAGGTTTTCTGGCTTTTGCCAGCTGGAGATGTACACACCACGTCGTAAGTGCTGGGCAGCAAGAAGGCTGGTCTTTACTTTGACCTCCATCCCGCCCGAGATAACTCCTTGTGCAATCAAGTCATCGATTTGTGCTTTATCTAGCTGATGCAGGGCTTTGCCCTGTTGGTCCAGTACCGCCTCCACATCCGTCATAAAAATGAGCTCGGCGCCCAGTAACTTAGCGATGGCCGCCGCCGCTTCATCGGCGTTAACGTTGTACCATTTCCCCTGCTCATCAAAACCGATGGAGCTCACCAGAGCGAGCCGTCCAGCATCAATCAGCAGGGGTAAAATTGAGTCAGCACTGGGCACACATTCGCCGACCTGACCCAGGGCTTTTAATTTTTGCTCGGCATTAATGCCCGCCTCAAACAGGCTTAAGCCCACCGGTTGCAGTTTGTTTTTAAGGGCCACGCCCAATAGTTGCTTATTGGCACACCCGGCCAGAGCGCCGACGATATAAGGCATTTGCTCCGCCGGACTAATGCGTAAGCCCTGATGTTTGGCGGTGGCAAAACCGGCGTCATGTAACCAGCGATCCACAAGGGCACCGCCGCCATGGACAACCACGAAATTAGCCTGTTGCTGAGAGCCCAGGGCCACAAAAAGCGCATCGAGCGCCGCGGGATTATTCAATACCGCTCCACCGAGTTTGATTACCCAAGTTTTCTTAGTAGTCATCATGTGTTCCTCATACCAAACCGGTGTTAATAGCCAGGCCCGCATTCAGGTTCATGCACTGCAATGCCTGACCCGAAGCGCCTTTAAGTAGGTTGTCTATGGCGACGCTGACAATCAGCTGTTGCCCTTTTACATGCCAACCGATGTCGACATAAGGCTGATTTTCAATGCCCTTGATGGATGCCACCTGGTTGGCGCCCAATAAGCGAATAAGGGGTTCGTCGGCCAGCACCTGATAGGCACCGCTGACATCATCCAGCGTTACATCGGCATTCAAGGTGGCATAAATGGTGGCCAAAATGCCGCGCTTAAAATTACCCAGGTGCGGTGTGAATAACACCGGATGCTGCAAATACTGTTCGATTTCCGGGGTGTGGCGATGGTTGAACAGGCCATAAGGCGCCAAAGAGACTTCGCAAAAATGGGTGCCGATATTAGCCTTACGCCCAGCTCCGGTTACCCCGGATACCGCATTGATGATCACCTGCTGATCGGCGGCCAATAAACCCGCTTGCTGCAATGGCTTCAGAGCATTTAAACTGGCGGTCGGGTAACACCCGGCCACGGCCACCAGCTGAGCGGTTTTAAGCGCTTCGCTGTGCCATTCCGCCAAACCATATACGGCCTGCGCTAATAGCTCAGGGTGTTGATGGGTGAAACCGTAGAATTGTTCGTATAAATGCGCATCGGCAAGACGAAAACCGCCTGATAAATCAAAAACCTTCAGTCCATGGGCGAGAAACTGGGGAGCCAGATCTACACTGACTTTATGGTCCGTACACAGGCATACGGCATCAGCTTGTGCAGCAATGGTGGCAATGGCGGTATCGTCTATGCCCTGCAACGGCAGATCCACTATGCCTTTGTGCTCTGGATACAGGGCACTGAGGGGTTTATTAAGATCCGCACTGCCGGCCGATACATAACAGCCAACCAGTTCAAAGTGAGGATGTGTTGCGACTAATTTGGCTAGCTCTGCACCGCTGTAGCCACTCGCGCCAATAATTACAATATTCATTAATTACACTCAAAAATCAGAAAGTAAGTAACGGGCGAGATGCCCGACGAAAAAAGCGAGTACACACAAGGGAGTTTGTGAGTACTCGAACTATCGTCGTGACGCTATGCTAAAGAGGTATTGAAGCATTTACTTAACCAATATTTATGCTGAAAATGTGAATTGATATTCACTATAAAGACATTTATATTATTATGCAATAGATATGAATAAATATTTGGAATTTATATGTCAAACCCAGATTTTCTTACGCGCTACCAGCAACTTATTGCCGCCCCCTCGATCAGCTCGCTCGATCCGGCGCTAAGTCAAAGTAACCGCGGTGTTATTGAGTTGCTGGCAACCTGGTGCGAATCCTTGGGTTTTCACAGTGAGGTCATCGAGCTGCAAAGCGCCCCCGGCAAATACAATTTACTGGCCAAACGCGGCAGCGGTGCAGGTGGCCTGATGCTCGCCGGGCACACGGACACAGTGCCCTTTGATGAGGGACGCTGGCAGCGGGATCCCTTTAAGCTTATAGCCGAAGACAACAAGCTCTACGGCTTAGGCAGTATTGATATGAAAGGATTTTTTGCTTTTGTTCTCAATGCCATTACCGAGCTTGATAGCAGTAAACAGCAGCGCCCTTTATTGCTGTTGGCCACCGCCGATGAAGAAACCACCATGGCCGGAGCTCAGGAAGTGGCTCGCTATCCAGATCTAAAACCCGAGCGTTGTATTATTGGCGAGCCCACCGACATGGTGCCCGTGTTTACCCATAAGGGGCATATGACTTCGGCGATTCGCATCATTGGTAAAAGCGGTCATAGCTCGGATCCGGAGCGCGGTATTAATGCCATTGAAGTAATGCATCTGGTGATTCAAAAGCTGCTGAAATTAAAAGAGGAACTAAAGAATAAATATTCAGTTCCTGATTTTGCAATTCCCTACCCGACACTGAACCTGGGTCATATCCATGGCGGCGACAATGCCAATCGTATTTGCGGCTGTTGTGAGCTGCAACTCGATATGCGCCCGCTGCCCGGCCTGAGCATCGCCGAGCTGCAAGCCATGTTGCTTGATGCCACCAAGGACATCAACGCACGTTATCCGGGCTCGGTGGAAGTGTGGGATATGCACGATCCCATTCCGGCCTTTGCCGGTACCAAGGACAGCGCCCTGGTCAAATTGGCGGAAAAGCTCTCTCAGCAACCGGCGGTCGCCGTTAACTACTGCACCGAGGCGCCCTTTATCCAACAACTGGGTTGTGAAACCATAGTGATGGGGCCTGGCTCCATTGAACAGGCGCACCAGCCCAATGAGTATCTGGCCATGGAACGCATTGCCCCTTCACAACAGATCATTAAAGAGCTTATCTATCAAAGCTGCTGGTAAGCCAAACCCTAAAACACAGGCATAAAAAAAGCCCCTCAATGAGGGGCTTTGCTATCTAATCAACAAGATTCAAAGATTAGTTTAAGCCTAGCTTCTTAAGCTCGCTTTCAACCATTTTTGCAGAAAGTGGTACATAGCCGTCTTTCTCAACAATCTTTTGACCGGTTTGTGAAAGTACCATTTTGATAAACTCGGCTTCGATTGGCGCAAGCGGTTTATTTGGGTGCTTGTTCACGTAAACGTATAGGAAACGTGATAGTGGGTACTTACCAGTAGCAACATTTTCTAACGTTGCATCTACGAACTTATCGCCTTTCTTCGCTAGAGGTACGGTACGAACACCCGATGTTTTATAACCGATGCCCGAGTAACCAATCGCGTTCACTGATGACGAGATTGACTGTACTACAGACGCAGAACCAGGTTGCTCGTTTACGTTGTTACGGAAGTCACCTTTACAAAGTGCTTTCTTCTTGAAGTAACCGTAAGTACCTGATACCGAGTTACGGCCGTAAAGCTGGATGTCTTTAGCAGCCCAGTCACCTTCTAGACCTACTTCACCCCAACGATTCACTTCTTCTGATGCACCACATTTACGAGTAGATGAGAAAATAGCATCTACCTGGTCGATACGAAGACCTTCGATTGGGTTGTCTTTGTGTACGAATACGGCAAGCGCATCAATCGCTACACGGATTTCAGTAGGCTTGTAACCGTGACGCTTTTCGAATGCTTCAATTTCTTTCGACTTCATCTTACGGCTCATAGGGCCAAAGTTAGCCGTACCTTCGGTCAATGCCGGTGGCGCAGTAGATGAACCAGCCGCTTGGATCTGGATATTTACGTTAGGGTAAATACGCTTATATTCTTCGGCCCAGAAAGTCATCATGTTGGCTAAGGTATCAGAACCTACTGATGAAAAGTTTCCAGAGATGCCGCTTGTTTTTTCATACTCTGCGATAGCTTTATCTGTGGCCATCGCCTGACCTGCAGTTAGGGCACTAACAGCAACGCCCATTGCAGCAACTAAGTTTTTAAATTTCATTGGGTTCTCCAATTTGTGTGTCCCATGTTTCAACTGCGACCATTGTGCAGCGACAAAATGACAGTTAGATTACTCGAAAATGACACTTTTATGACTTTGCCGAAAGTGGAGCATTTTGATTATTTGTTACTATCCAGCTCGGCGCAAAAGCAAACCAAAAACACGACCCCTTACCCACGGTGCTTTCTATATGCAGCTGTGAATCATGGCGTGATAACACGTGTTTGGTAATGGCCAGACCCAGTCCCGAACCACCTGTCTTACGGCTGCGGGCCTTATCAACACGATAAAAGCGCTCGGTTAAACGATTAAGGTGCTCGGGGGCAATGCCCTCACCGTTATCGCTGACGCTAAAGTGGGCGTAGCCATCCTTGCGCTGCCAGCACACGGTGATCTGCCCACCTTCTGGGGTGTAATGCACGGCATTGAAGACCAGGTTTGAAAAGGCACTGCGCAATTCATCGGCGGCACCGAGAATATCGAGCTCCGCGTCCACCTCAAAGACCAGGGTATGGCCCTTATCCTGATTCAGCGACTGCGCCTCGGTATGAATTAATTCCAACATCTGCGGCACATGCACCGGCTTATCGTTGTCGTGCTTACGCGCTCCTTCGATACGGGACAAAGACAACAGCTGATTGACCAGCGAGTCCATGCGTTGACACTGCTCTATCATGGTGCCATGCGCCTTATTCCACATCGCTGGCGGCGGCATATTGTCACCATCCATCATTTCCAGATAGCCGGTCACCACGGTCAGCGGCGTACGCAGCTCGTGGGACACATTGGCGACAAAGTCTTTACGCATCTGCTCAAGCTGTTTTAAACGGGTAATATCGCGCACCACCATCATGATCTGTGATTGCGCATAAGGCATCACCCTAAACTCCAGCACCTGTTCGCCATTGTGGGCTATGTCCAGCTCCAGGGCTTCTTCATAGGCCCCCTCGGCCATATAACGGCTGAATTTAGGATGGCGGATCAGGTTATCAATACGCTGACCATGATCGGTGGGCCATTGCAGTCCTAATAATCTCAGTGCCAATTGATTACACCAGACGATGCTGAAGTCCCGCTGCAGCACGATCACCGCATCGGGCACTGCCTCGGCGCCTTCGCGAAAACGACGAATTAAATCCGCTAACTCATTTCGCTTTTTGCGGTTGCGCTGTTGCAGGTGGTAGATCCCTTCAAAGACTTGCTCCCAGGCCCCTTCCCCTTCGGGAGGGTTAAAGCTGCGCTGGTTTATTAACCAATCGCTAAGACGATAAAGTTGGCGATAATGCCATAACAAGAGGGTAAAGGCGCCGAGGAAAAGAAGCAAAAAAGGCGCGCCTACAAGCACGCCTATCAGCACCAATGGTAAGAAATACATAAACAAACGCTTGGTTAAGGTTCGCTTATTAACTACTCGATACATACAATATCTCTGCTCTATGCCTGGCTAGGCATAAACCTACTCATCCATGAAAGTAATTGATGGCAGGCTAAACCTTACTGGAAAAACGATAACCGGCGCCACGCACAGTTTGTACTAAACGATCATGGCCCATGGGTGAGATCGCTTTACGTAAACGACGAATATGCACATCCACCGTTCTGTCTTCAACATACACATTTGTGCCCCACACATGATCAAGCAATTGCTCGCGACTGTAAACGCGCTCAGGGTGGGTCATAAAGAAATGCAATAAACGGAACTCGGTCGGACCCATATCCAATTCACTGCCCTGCGAGGTAACGCGGTGTGAAATAGGATCTAGGCGTAAGCCATGCACCTCGATGGCCTCTTCCAATGACGTAGGTGCCACACGGCGAATAACGGCTTTAATGCGCGCCATAAGTTCTTTCGGCGAGAAAGGCTTAGTCACATAATCATCGGCACCGACCTCCAGGCCTCGCACCTTATCTTCTTCCTCACCACGCGCGGTCAGCATGATGATGGGGATCTGGCGAGTGTGTTCGCTTTGCTTAAACTTTTTGGCAATTTGAATACCACTGCCACCTGGAAGCATCCAATCAAGTAGCACCATATCAGGGTAAGGCTCAACCATGGCCGCTATCGCAGAGTCGTAATCTTCAGCTTCGATAGCCTGAAAACCATTCTGTTCTAATACAAACACCAGCATTTCGCGGATTGGTGCCTCATCATCAACAACAAGAACTTTACGTGACATTCCATTTATCTCTAATCAGTTTCATTGGACTGATGTCATTATTATGACTTTTTGTGACAGTTTTATGAAAGACTACACCCTTAATGGTGATCTCGCAAAAATCCTTTTGATCCGCAGGGATCAGCGTTTTACTAAGCGAGCTTGGCAGGATCAGATTTGTACTAAGCAGGCTATTAGGGATCAATATTTTACTAATTGATCCCACCAGGGATCAGTTTTATACCAAGTATGACTAAGCCCTCTTCAACTAACCAACTGATAATTGCTCACTTCTTAATCAGCGCATCAAGCCTGAGCGCGGCAATCGATAAAATATTGATCCGAAAACGCCCCCGTGTTGATAAAAATCTGATCCCAAGGATCCTTCCTTGATAAAACCTTGATCCAAAAAAGCCCCGTGAAACACGAGGCTTTTTATTGGACTAAGTCGCTAAAATTACTTAATTTTAGGGCTTAGCTCACCGCTTAGGTAACGTAGGTGCATGTCATCAAGCGAGATAGGCTTGATCTTGCTCGCCTGACCCGCTGTACCGAATGCTTCATAACGCGCCACACAGATCTCTGTCATGGCTTTCGTTGCTTCGGCAAGGAACTTACGTGGATCAAAGTTCGCTGGGTTCTGAGCCAAGTGACGACGAACCGCACCTGTTGAAGCCAAACGCAGATCCGTGTCGATGTTTACCTTACGAACACCGTGCTTGATACCTTCAACGATCTGCTCCACTGGCACACCGTAAGTTTCAGGGATCTCACCGCCGAACTCGTTGATCACCGCTAGCCATTCTTGTGGAACCGACGACGAACCGTGCATTACTAGGTGCGTATCAGGAATACGGCTGTGGATTTCTTTGATGCGGTCAATCGCAAGAATATCGCCCGTTGGTGGACGAGTGAACTTGTAGGCACCGTGTGAGGTACCACAGGCGATCGCCAGCGCATCAACACCGGTTTTAGCAACGAAGTCTGCCGCTTCTTCCGGATCGGTCAGCAGTTGGTCGTGAGATAGTTTACCTACCGCGCCAATACCGTCTTCTTCACCCGCTTCACCGGTTTCCAGTGAACCTAGAACACCTAGCTCACCCTCAACAGATACGCCACAGGCGTGGGCCATTTCTACGGTGCGACGAGTTACGTCTACGTTGTATTCATAAGATGAAGGCGTTTTACCATCGTCAAGCAATGAGCCATCCATCATGACCGATGAGAAACCAAGCTGGATAGAACGCTGACATACCGCCGGTGAAGTACCGTGGTCTTGGTGCATTACTACCGGGATGTGTGGCCACTCTTCGATTGCCGCCAAAATCATATGGCGAATAAAAGGGGCACCCGCGTATGCACGCGCGCCGGCTGAACCTTGCACAATAACCGGGCTGTTTGTTTTATCGGCCGCTTCCATGATGGCACGCATTTGCTCTTGGTTATTTACATTGAAGGCAGGTACGCCGTAACCAAATTCCGCCGCATGGTCGAGAAGTTGACGCATACTGATCAAAGCCATTTCGCTTATCTCCAATTTTTGATAGCACCAGACTATCGGGTTTTTTGAACGGGATGATGCTTGGCTTTACCAAAGGTTTTACCAAGCGGAGCCCTAAGCTCCAAACACAAGGCCGGCGAAAGTGAGAGGCCGGCCTTAGAGTATCTTATTGTTTTGCTCGCTCTTCTAGCATAGCAACCGCAGGTAGTTTTTTCCCTTCCAGGAACTCCAAGAAGGCACCACCACCGGTAGAGATGTATGAGATCTTATCAGCCACATGATATTTATCAATGGCTGCTAGAGTGTCACCCCCCCCGGCAATCGAGAAGGCATCCGACTCGGCGATCGCTTTGGCAATGCTTTGAGTGCCGTTACCGAACTGGTCAAACTCAAATACGCCAACCGGGCCATTCCATACAATGGTACCGGCTTTGGCAATGATATCGCCAAGCTCTTTCGCCGTGTCTGGGCCGATATCGAAGATCATGTCTTCATCGGTCACTTCCTGCACGTCTTTAAGCTGAGCAACGGCCGATTCCGAGAACTCGTTACCAACCACTACATCAACAGGCACCGGAATATCGCCGCCGTTAGCACGGGCTTTCTCGGTTAGCTTTTGCGCTTCGCCAATCAGGTCTTGCTCATATAAAGATTTACCTACCGGGTGACCGGCTGCAGCAATAAAGGTGTTAGCGATACCGCCACCGGTAACCAATTGGTCCACTACATTTGATAGTGAATCAAGGACGGTTAGTTTGGTTGAAACCTTAGAACCACCAACAATGGCCACCAATGGACGTCGTGGGTTATCAAGGGCCTTACCTAGCGCGTCTAATTCCGCAGCAAGCAATGGGCCTGCACAGGCTACAGGCGCATGCATACCCACACCGTGGGTTGAAGCCTGAGCGCGGTGTGCGGTGCCGAATGCGTCCATTACGTACACGTCACATAAAGCGGCTAATTGCTTCGCCAGCGCTTCATCGTTGGCTTTTTCGCCTGGATTAAAACGCACGTTCTCGAATACCACCACTTCGTTGTCAGCAACGTCGACGCCATTTAGGTAATCTTTGGCTAAACGAACATCTTGCGACAGTTTGTCGTTAAGGTAATCAACAACCGGAGCCAGAGAGAATGCTTCATCGTATTGGCCTTCTGTAGGACGGCCCAGGTGCGACATAATCATCACCTTAGCGCCCTTGTCTAACGCCAATTGAATGGTCGGCAAGGCGGCACGTAGACGCGCATCAGAACTTACCTTACCATCTTTAATAGGCACGTTTAGATCTTCACGGATCAATACGCGTTTGCCTGCTAAATCCAAATCCGCCATCTTAATGACCGACATTCTCATCTCCTTAGTTATACGTTTTATACAAAGTTAGATGCTTATTTTTGCATCCACGCAGCCGAGGTATCGAGCATTCGATGAGCGAACCCCCACTCGTTGTCACACCATACTAGTAGTTTTATCAAACGTTTATGACTAACCCGTGTCTGTGTACCGTCGATGATGCAAGAATGTGCATCATGGTTAAAATCGACCGACACCAGAGGTTCTTCGGTATAGTCTAAAATGCCTGCTAAGCGCCCGTGCACCGCCTTGGCAATGGCTTGATTAACATCACTGAGCGAAACATCGCTATTGACTGTCACGCTCAAATCCATGGCGGTCACATTAATGGTCGGCACGCGCACCGCAATGGCCTCAAAGCGGCCATGAAATTTAGGTAAAATGCGTTCGATGCCACGCGCTAATTTTGTATCCACCGGAATTATAGACTGACTTGCGGCACGTGTACGGCGCAAATCGTCATGATAGGCATCGATTACCTGCTGATCATGCATCGAGGCATGAATCGTGGTGATAGCACCGGACTCGATACCGAAGGCATCGTCCAGCACCTGGATCACCGGGACGATACAGTTGGTGGTACATGAGCCATTGGACACTATGGTCTGCTGGGCATTTAATTCATGATCGTTAATGCCATACACTATGGTGGCGTCGACATCGGCATCAGCAGGTTGTGAAAACAACACCTTCTTGGCACCGGCATGCAAGTGTTTTTGCGCATCAAGACGAGAGTGATAGACCCCGGTGCACTCAAGCACAATATCCACCTCGTGCTGCTGCCAGGGCAAGGCAGAGGCATCTTCTTCACAATAAAGGGCAATCTTGTCGCCATCGACGATCAAGGCCTGCTCGGCGAGCTCCACGGGAAAGGCAAAACGCCCATGGGCCGTGTCGTATTTTAGTAAATGAGCAATGCCTTCTGGCTTAGCTAACTCATTGATCGCAACAATTTCAAATTCGCTGCGGCGTCCGCTCTCATATAAAGCTCGTAAAATATTGCGACCGATGCGGCCAAAGCCATTAATTGCCAGCTTAATTGCCATAACTACAGACTACCGCCTTGAAAAGTTGCCCAAATGCAGGTCTTAAAAGAATGGCCGCTATTGTAATAGACCTAGGCCTTGAGTGTAAGGGGGGAGTATAAATAAAAACCGCTGTGACTTAGGTTGTAAACCTGTGTGGTAGACAACCTAAGCTTATCCTCGGCCCTAAGACAAACCGCCAAACAGGGTAAGTAAGGCGATTAATGCTAAGAAGAAGAGCACATTACGTTTTACCAAACGCATCATACACTGGGCTTCTATAGTGCAGCCATAGTGCTCAATCTCAATTTGTTCGGCGGCCAAGGCGGTTTCGGTGATCACCTGGCGGTTTGACACCGAGAAATCGAGCACGTGGCGCAACCAACATTGGGTACCCTTGGAAAAGTTACCTATCACCAGATAACCTAAGCTGGCCACCCGAGCTACCGGCCACTCAAGCCAGTAGAGGATTTTACCCAGGGCGTGATGCCAGGGCGACAGCTCATGCTCTGTTTGTTCACTGAAATCGTGAAAGCTGCGCACCAGGGCATAAAACAAGGCCCCCGCCGCCCCGAGAAAAACAAACCAGAAAATAACCGTACAGTAAAAACGAAAGTTCACCCAGGCCAGGGTTTGCGCAAAGGTTTCACCATTTTCTTCATCTTCGGTGCGTTTTTGTCCCATTTGCAAGGCGTACAGAGTGGCCGCTTCGCCATCATCCCGAGTCAGGGCATTTAAATACCCCTTGTAATAGCCGCGCAGAGTGGCGCAACCGAAACAGGTGAGCACCACTGTGGTATTCACCAGCAACTGCCACAGGACAAAGTCACTGAGATTAGCCAGGGCAAAAACCAAGGCACTGGGGATCAATAACCACAGGATCATTCCAGCTTCTTTACCAAGGCCGCTAAAACGTTTGAGTAGCGAAACGCTTTGCCCTTGATACCAATGGGCATAGGTGGCAATTTGCCAGTTCTTTGAGCGCGCTCCGAGGCGTTCGGCGATAAGCGCAAATATGATAGCGATCAGAGTCATAGCGGCAATAACTTAACTTATATTTCCTTTAGTCTATCGCAATTACCGCTAAATGTAAGGTCAAAAAAGTATGTCCAATCAAACGCTTCGCCCGGATCTGTCTTACGTCCAGGGGCTATATCACTGTGCCCGACAATGCGCTCGCGGGTGATCTGCGGGTAGCGTTGTATGATGGCCAGGGTCAGTTGCGCCAGGCTCTGATATTGGGCTGGGGTGTAATCACTGTGGTCTGTGCCTTCAAGCTCAATACCTATGCTGAAGTCATTACAGCGCTCACGCCCGGCAAATTGTGAGACGCCCGCATGCCAAGCCCGCTCGCTAAAGGGGACGTATTGGCGCACCCGCCCCTGGCGGTCAATTAAACAATGGGCCGACACCCTTACCCCTTGCAAGGAACTAAAACTGGGATGGGCATCACAATCGAGGCAACCGGCAAACAAGGCATCAATATGGGGCGTGCCGTACTGTCCTTCGGGTAAGGAGATACAGTGGATCACCAGCAGTGACACTTCCCCTTGTGGTCGCGCATCAAAATGCGAGCAGGAATACTGCCGTGCGTGGGCGTATACCCCTTGTTCATTAATTGCCATAATCCTTCCCCTACAGCTTTACCGCCATGGTAAAAGTCTAGGGTTGATGGCGCAAGGGCAAAGCAGGTGAAAAGTCACAGATGCCGTGAGGATCAACCGTTACCAGCTCATTATTACGGTGTAATACCGCCAATTGCGGGGGCGGGCAATCGGTCCGTACAAAATCCAGCTGGAAGCCCAATTTGGTCAGGCTGTATACCTTATTAACCTGCTCACCTGTGAGCCTGGCGAAGTGTTGATTGAAGGTTCTTTTACCGTGACGGCGCTCCGTGCCCACTAGCTTTGTTGTTGCCATAATGTCCATCCTTTAGACGTTAGCTTGACCTTTAAGCATAGAGCAAAAAAAAGCACGGGCAAAATCCGTGCTTTTTTCTGTGACTGAAAGAACCTGGTCGGGCACTTACTCGGCGCGCTGTTCGCGCCCTAGCAAAGCCATGGCGGCTTCTTTCACGTCTTTGTTTTCATACAGCACCTGATAGATTTGCTCGGTGATCGGCATCTCGATACCACAGCGCTTGGCCAGCATATAGACTTCTTTGGTATTTCTATAGCCTTCAACCACCTGGCCGATTTGCTGCTGCGCCGCTTCCACATCCAGGCCCTGCCCTAAGGCTAAACCAAAGCGTCGGTTACGCGACTGGTTATCGGTGCAGGTCAGGATCAAATCTCCCAACCCGGCCATCCCCATAAAGGTTTCCGACTTGGCTCCAAGGGCACAGCCCAGGCGACACAATTCGGCTAAACCTCGGGTGATCAGCGCGGTACGGGCATTGGCGCCAAAACCAAAGCCATCAGAGATACCTGCACCTATGGCGATGACATTCTTGACCGCACCACCAAGCTGGATACCAATAAAGTCATTATTGCGATACACCCTGAATGAGCGACCACAATGAAGCAGACTAGATAAACGCTCGCAGAAGCTATCGCTGGTCGCCGACACCGAAATCGCCGTGGGTAATCCCGCGGCCATTTCTTTAGCAAAGGTAGGCCCAGACAACACCGCCAGTTCCACCTTATCGCCCAGTTTTTGCGTGGCCACATCTTGCAATAAGCGCCCGGTTTCTGGCTCAAGGCCCTTGGTTGCCCAGGCAACCTTGGCGTCGCTGCGCAACATAGGGGCAATGGTTTCCAACAGCCCGGCAAAGGCATGGCTGGGAACCACCACCAAAACGATGTCGCTGCTTTGCACCGCTTTTTCTAGCGAGCTTTCAAGGGCCAAGGTTTCAGGGAAAGGGATATCGCCGAGATACTGTTCATTTTTGCGTTCGCGAGCGAGCTTTTCGACTTGCTCGGCGTCACGGCCCCATAAGGTCACCGGATGGCCGTTACGGGCGAAACAAATAGCAAGGGCGGTGCCATAAGACCCCGCCCCTAGAACAGTAACAGCTGAAGGTGCTTTTATGCTCATAACTTATGCGTCAGCTTGTTGTGCTTGCTCTGCAGCACGTTGCTGCATGTATTGGGCAAATAGCGCGTCAAAGTTAACTGGAGCCAGGTTCAACTGTGGGAAAGTACCACGGTTAACCAGGTTCGACACGGCCTCACGAGCATAAGGGAAAAGTACGTTCGGGCAGAAAGCGCCAAGCATATGTGCCGTTTGTAACTCTTCTAGTTCACCGATAGTGAAGATACCAGCCTGTTGGATTTCACATAGGAAAGCCGTTTCTTCGCCGATAGTCGCGGTTACTGTGAGTGCCAACACCACTTCATAGATGCCGTTCTCTAGCTTGTTTGAACGCGTATCAATGTCTAGCTTAACTTCTGGTTTCCACTCTTTTTGGAAAATAGCCGGTGAGTTAGGCGTCTCGAAAGATACGTCTTTAGTGTAGATACGTTGAATTGAGAATTGCGCTTGTTGTTCTTGTGCTGCGCCTTGATTTTGCTCTTCCATTGTCGTTCCTATCAATCTGTTGATGGTACTGAGCCGCCTTCGCTGCGGCTCGATACCTAATAAGTTGTTATACGTTTAATAACGCGTTTAATTCGCCACGAGCTTCGAGTGCCATCATATCGTCGCAGCCGCCTATGTGCTGGTCGCCGATAAAGATTTGCGGCACTGTGTAGCCGCCATTTGCGCGGGCGATCATCTCGTCACGTAGCTCGGGCTGAAGGCCAATATCATACTCGGTATAAGTGACACCTTTTTTATCTAGCAGTGCCTTGGCACGCTGACAAAAGGGACAATAATCTTTGCTGTATAAAACTACATCGCTCATAACTTGCTCTTAATATTTCTTAGCGGCCCGATACCTGAGGTAATCCGGCACTTTGCCATGACTGCATGCCACCAGAAAGGATAAATACACTCTCAAACCCAGCTTTTCCTAGGTTGTTGGCAATGCCTGAGGCCGTCATACCCGTAGCGCATACCAATATAATGGGTTGGCTTTTATGCTTTTCAAGCTCTGCAAAGTCACTTTGTTTCGCTTTTTCCGCGCTAAGGTGGATGGCATTGGCAATACGCCCCGCCGTAAAGTCTTTCTGGGCGCGAATATCAACCACGACCGCGTCCTCGCGATTCACCAACAAGGTGAGCTGCTGCGGATTGATCTGCTTAATGGCCGAAAACTTACTTTTAAACCATCCCGAAATAAGCATAAACACGATAACCAACCAGATAATGCTTAAAATCGGATGATTACCGATAAATTCTATGTATTGTTCCATACGTTTTACTTTGTTAGTTCAAACCTTGAGGGCGGCACAAGTATACACATTTGCCTTGCACTTACCAATTAGTGAAATATTTTCTACTGCGATATTGCGCAAAAAACGGTAGGATATTAACAGCACGTGCACATTACCCAGGAGATACAATGACACAGCCCAAAAAGCCACTCGTTTTGATGATTCTAGACGGATGGGGTTATCGTGAAGAAAGCGAAAGTAACGCCATTTTGGCCGCTAACACCCCGGTTTTAGACAAACTTTGGCAACAATGCCCACATACGTTAATTTCCGGTTCCGGCATGGACGTAGGTCTTCCCGATGGGCAAATGGGCAACTCCGAAGTGGGTCATGTAAATCTTGGTGCCGGTCGCGTTGTGTACCAGGACTTTACCCGTATCACTAAAGCCATTGACGATGGCACCTTTGCCACTAACCCAGCGCTGGTTAACGCCATTGATGCCGCCGTAAATGCGGGCAAGGCGGTACACCTAATGGGGCTGATGAGCCCAGGTGGCGTACACAGCCATGAAGACCATATTATCGCCGCCATCGAGCTTGCAGCTGAGCGTGGCGCACAAGAAATTTATGTTCATGCCTTCTTAGATGGCCGCGATACGCCACCACGCAGCGCCGAAGCCACCTTGAAGAATATCGACGCCGCCTTTGCGCGCGTAGGTAAAGGCCGCATAGCCAGCCTTATCGGCCGCTACTATGCCATGGACAGAGACAACCGTTGGGAGCGTATTGAAAGCGCCTACGACTTGATGGTTTTGGGTGAAGCCGAATATCAGGCTGCCGATGCCGTAAGCGGATTGCACGCCGCCTATGAGCGCGGTGAAAACGACGAATTCGTTAAGGCAACCGTGATTGGCGATACTGCCGCCACCATTAATGATGGCGATGCGGTGTTGTTTATGAACTTCCGCGCCGATCGCGCCCGTCAAATGACGCGCACCTTTGTCGATGCCGACTTTAACGGTTTCAGCAAAAAGAAAACCCCACAGCTGGCGGCCTTTGTCATGCTCACCGAATACGCTGCGGATATCGACGCGCCGGTGGCCTTCCCACCCGAGCCGCTTAACAATGTGCTGGGCGAATGGCTGGCCAAGCATGATAAGACTCAGCTGCGTATTTCAGAAACCGAAAAATACGCGCACGTCACCTTCTTCTTCAGCGGTGGCCGCGAGCAGGAATTTGCAGGTGAGAGTCGTGAGCTGATCCCATCGCCGGATGTGGCTACCTATGATTTGCAGCCGGAAATGAACTCAGAGCTACTGACCGATAAGCTGGTCGAAGCGATTCACAGCGGCAAGTACGATGTGATCATCTGTAACTACCCCAACGGCGATATGGTTGGTCACTCGGGTGTTTTCGAAGCGGCAGTGAAAGCCTGTGAAGCCGTTGACCATTGTATTGGCCGTGTCGTGGAAGCCTTGGAACAAACCGGTGGCGAAGCCTTGATCACCGCCGACCATGGTAATGCCGAGCAAATGCAAAATGCACAAACCGGCCAGGCACACACCGCCCACACCAGCGAACCTGTGCCCTTTATCTATATCGGTCGCGATGCCGAGCCGGTAGCGGGTAAAACCTTGAGCGATGTGGCCCCGACCATGTTGCACCTACTAGGCATGGAGCAGCCTGCAGAAATGACAGGCTCGCCGATCATGCTGTTGCGTTAATCGTTACGCGTATGTTTAGGTTTATCCACCTAGGCTCACACACAGGAGTGTCGCTGCTAGGCGCGGCACTCTTGTCTTTGTGCGCCCTACCCGCCAGCGGTAATGAAAACCGCACCAAGCAAGACTTAACCGAAGTTCAGCAAGAGCTGAAGAAAAACCAGCAAAACTTTAAAACACAAAAACAGTCTCTGGGCTCGTTACAACAACAACTAAAAAAATCAGAGCAAGCCATAGCCAATAATGCCAAAGAGCTCAGAGAGCTCGATGGCCAGATCAGCGCCAATCGCAGGCAATACACCGAATTACAAACGCAGGCTGAGCAATTAGAGCAGCGCCGCAAAACCTTAGACATCGCCTTGGCGGCGCAGCTAAAAAGCGCCTACATGGTCGGTGGTCACGATTACTCCAAGTTACTACTCAATCAGCAAAACACCGCTAAGTTAGAGCGCACCATTAGTTACTATGACTACCTTAACAAGGCGCGCTTAAAACAACTGGATGAACTGCGCCAAACCCTCGAAGAAATTGAACAGAACCAATTGGCGCTGGCACAAAACCGCGAGCAACTAGAACAACTGCGCAGCCAAGAAGAACAGCAAAGGCAGCAATTGTTGGCTGCGAAATCCGAGCGCCAGGCTCAGGTACAGGCGCTGCAAAGCGAATTAAACCAGCTGCAAAGCTCCATCGCCTACCTAAAAGACAACGAACAAACCCTGATCACCACCATAGAAGAACTGGAAGACTCCAAGGCGCGCCAGGTTGCCATGCTCGGCCTTGGCAGCAGTAAGGGCAAATTAAGCTGGCCGACACGGGGGCCGTTAAAGCATCGCTTTGGCACCCGAAAACGCCCCGGCTTTAATTGGAAAGGGGTGGTGATCAATGCCAAAGAAGGCAGTAACATCAACAGCATCGAAGACGGTCAGGTAGTGTTTGCCGACTGGCTGAAGGGCTTTGGCTGGGTCATGGTGGTTGACCATGGCAAGGGCTACATGAGCCTCTACGGCCATGCTCAAGCCCTGCTCAAGGAAGTGGGCGATCAGGTCTATCAAGGTGAGACCATTGCCCTGGTTGGTCAGAGCGGCGGCCAGGTTGATCCTGGTCTATACTTCGAGATACGTCACAAAGGACGTGCCGTTAACCCAACTACCTGGTGCAGGTCCTCCTAAATGAATAGCGGCTGCGCCACAAGGGGCAGCCTATGTTTGCACATATCGCACTCATTTTTAGGCACTTTTCAATCTGGTGCATAGCCATTGCGCTAAGCATTTTCAGTGCCTCAGCAGCGGCGCAGGAGAGCCCGCTCGAAGAAGTTTTATTCCATATTAACCACTTTTATGTCGAGGAAGTGGACCGTGCCAAACTGGATCATCATGTGCTAAGCAGCCTGCTTAGTGAGCTTGATCCCTACAGCGAATACCTCGACGAGAAGGAATTAAAACGCCTGTTTGACGTCACCAATGGCGAATATAAGGGCCTGGGTATCGAGGTCGAAAAACGTCAGGACCATGTGGTGATCGTTTCGGCGCTGCCCAATTCTCCGGCCCAGGCCGCTGGTTTGCTTGGTGGTGATATTTTATTGGCAATCAACGACGTCGCTGTGCTCGATAAATCACTAGAAGACGTTTCAAAACTGATCAACAGCGTGAAAATGGTGAGGTCACTTTGGCCATTGCCCGCGCCGGACATTCACAACGGCTCGATTTTCACCTCACCCGTCAGCCCATCCATATAGAAAGCGTGAACAGCGAGCTGCAAGCGAACCGCACCGGGTACTTGCGCATTAACAGCTTTAATAACCACAGTTATCATGACGTCGCCCGTCATATCACCAAGATGCAGCAGCAAAGTGGCACGGCATTGAAGGGCCTGCTGATCGATTTACGGGATAACCCAGGCGGCACCTTCGATAGCGCTATCAATATCGCCGACCTGTTTCTTTCCACCGGCACCATAGTCTCAACCCGAGGCCGCTTTATTGAGGCCAATCAACGCTTTGTTGCCCAGCCTGGAGATATTTTAGAAGGCGCTCCCATCGTCGTGCTGATTAACCAAGGTTCGGCCTCCGCGGCGGAGATAGTGGCTGGTGCATTAAAAGATAATCACAGAGCCAAGGTGGTGGGAACCCGCTCTTATGGCAAGGGTTCGGTGCAATCGCTGATCCCATTAGGCGATGGCCGCAGTGCCTTAAAACTGACTACCGCCAAATACTATACCCCGGCGGGTATTTCAATTGAGGGGACTGGGATCACCCCGGATGTCGCAATTTTGCAACCAGACCTTTCCCAATCAAATAAAGAGGTTATAATCAATTTAGCGGCTGGGAAAAGTGCCAATAGCAATCTTACCGCTTTATTGGACACACAGTTGATAAAAGCCCAGCAACTGCTAGAAGAATACTAAACAATAATAATAGTGAGCCAATGCACAATGCATTGGCTCGAATAAAACCAATCGCATTAATGAAATTGGTTAATAACATCAACAGAAGAATAAATATTACTGTGCACACACTTAAATGGATTGCTGTGGTTGTGCTGCTGGTTTGCCCATTGGTAAGTCAAACGGTACAAGCAAAACAGGTGGCCATCGTTATCGACGATATTGGTTATCAACGTAATGATATAGCCGCCTTAAACTTACCCGGCCAGCTCACTTTTGCCATCTTGCCGTTCACTCCCTATGCAACCCGCTTTGCCACCCTGGCCAATGAGCAAAACAGAGAAATATTACTCCACGCGCCCATGCAATCCCTCAATGATCTTGCCCTTGGACCCGGCGCCCTGACCATGAATTTGCCTAAGGAAGACTTTCAAAGCCGCTTACGCGAGGCGTTAAACAGTCTGCCAAATATTAAAGGGGTGAACAATCATATGGGCTCGCTCTTAACGCAACAAAACATGCCGATGAACTGGACCATGGAAGTGCTGAAGGAGCAGGACCTGTATTTTCTCGACAGCAAAACCACCCCGCACTCCAAAGCACAAAGTATTGCCACCCTTTATGGCGTCGAGAACATAGCGCGACATGTATTTTTAGATAATATCACCAGTGAAAAACAGCTACGTTTTCGCTTTGATCAGCTCAAGCACATCGCCAAACGACATGATTATGCGGTGGCCATTGCCCACCCTTACCCGGAAACCTTTGCCTTTTTGCAAAGTGCCCTAAATGAGCTTAAAGCGGAAGGCATTGAGTTAGTGCCACTGTCACAGCTAGTACAGCAACGCACCCTGCGCCTGGCTCAAGCAAAAACGGCGAAGACCAGCGAATAACAATCGCTCGTTTTTCTGAGGACATAAAAAAACCGCGCCATGCGCGGTTTTTCTGATGTCTTTAAACAAGCGATTAGAATTGGCTGTTAGCCGCAGCTACCACATTGTCCACGGTGAAACCGAACAGCTTGAACAGCTCACCCGCAGGCGCCGACTCACCAAAGGTAGTCATGCCGATCACCTTGCCATTTAGGCCTACATACTTGTACCAGAAGTCGGCGATGCCGGCTTCAACGGCAACGCGACGAGTCACCGCTGCCGGCAGTACAGATTCTTTGTACGCTGCGTCTTGCTCATCGAACAGATCCGTCGAAGGCATAGATACCACACGCACCTGCTTGCCTTGTGCACGCAATTCGGTGGCTGCATCCATAGCCAGCTGTACTTCTGAACCGGTAGCGATCAGAATCACCTCTGGGTTACCGTCACAGCTTAGTACATAGCCACCCTTCTTAACGTTTGCCAACTGCTCTGCGTTACGCTCTTGCTGGGCTAGACCTTGACGGGTAAATACCAGTGAGGTTGGACCGTCTTTGCGCTCGATCGCTTGTTGCCAGGCGATAGCCGACTCAACCTGATCGCAAGGACGCCAGTTAACTAGGTTAGGGGTATAACGCAGGCTCGCCATTTGCTCTACCGGCTGGTGCGTTGGACCGTCTTCACCCAGACCGATTGAATCATGGGTATACACGAAGATGCTTGGCGTTTTCATCAGCGCCGCCATACGTACCGCGTTACGAGCGTATTCCATAAACATCAAGAAGGTCGCACCGTAAGGAATAAAACCTTTGTGCAGTGCGATACCATTCATGATCGCCGACATACCGAACTCACGCACACCGTAGAAGATGTAGTTGCCGTTGGCATCATCACTGGTCAAGCCTTTAGAGCCGCTCCATAGCGTTAGGTTTGAGCCGGCCAAGTCCGCCGAACCACCCATAAACTCAGGTAGCATAGGACCGAAGGCATTCAGGGCATTTTGTGATGCTTTACGCGTTGCCGGGTTATCCGGGTTTGCTTGCAGCTGCTCGATGTAGGCTTGTGATTTTTCAGCCCAATCCGCAGGTAGCTCACTGTTTTGACGACGCTCAAATTCCGCTGCTAGTTCAGGGAACTCAGCCTTATAGGCAGCAAACTTATCTTTCCAGCTTTGCTCTTTTTGCTGACCCGCTTCTTTTGCGTCCCACTGGCTGTAAACGTCCTGAGGGATCACGAAAGCGTCATGGCTCCAACCTAGGAATTCACGTGCCGCTTTAATTTCTTCATCACCTAACGGTGCACCGTGGCAGTCATGGCTGCCCGATTTATTCGGTGAGCCGTAACCAATCACGGTTTTACAACAAATAAGGGTAGGCTTGTCTGAGTTAGCACGACCTTCTTCGATGGCCGCGCGAATCGCTTCGCTGTCGTGACCATCAACGCCACGCACCACGTGCCAGCCATAAGACTCAAAACGTGCAGGAGTATCATCGCTAAACCAGCCTTCTACCTCACCGTCGATGGAGATGCCGTTGTCATCCCAAAATGCGATCAGCTTGCCAAGGCCCAGAGTACCCGCCAATGAACAGGCTTCGTGCGAGATACCTTCCATCAAACAGCCATCACCCATAAAGGTATAGGTGTAGTGGTCAACAATGTCGTGACCTTCGCGGTTAAATTGCGCAGCCAGGGCTTTCTCGGCGATAGCCATACCCACGGCATTAGTGATCCCTTGACCTAATGGACCCGTAGTGGTCTCAACACCCGGCGCATACCCATACTCTGGGTGACCCGGTGTTTTTGAATGTAGTTGACGGAAGTTTTTAATTTCTTCCATAGGTAGGTCATAGCCGCTTAGGTGTAGCAGCGAATAAATCAGCATTGAACCATGGCCATTGGACAGGATAAATCGGTCGCGATCAGCCCACTGAGGATTAGTAGGGTTGTGCTTTAAATAGTCGCGCCAAAGGACTTCGGCGATATCGGCCATGCCCATAGGGGCACCCGGGTGACCTGATTTAGCTTGTTGAACGGCGTCCATAGACAAGACGCGGATGGCGTTAGCGAGTTCTTTGCGAGATGGCATGAATTCTCCTACCTTTAAGTGTATTTGCGCTGGAAGATTCGCCTTTGCTCATGCTAGCGAAGGCAAAATAGGTGCCCATTTTTACTTATTCATACGCCCCCTGCAAATAAAACTTATGGCCAAAGCGGGTGACTTTAGAATTACTCATCAACTAGAGTAAAAACTTTAGCTTATTTAAGGGCAAGCAATAGGCTTGGAGAATGGAAATAAGTAATTTGGACGTCTAGGCGTAAAATTGCTATGCAAGGTGCGATCATTTAGCTAGAATACGCGCCTTATTTTTATGCTGCGCTGCGCCCAGAGGTTGGTGACGAGTTTGGGAAGCGCGAGACTTGTGAGAAAAGACCAATGGCAAAACATTTATTTACTTCTGAGTCAGTATCCGAGGGACATCCGGATAAAATCGCTGACCAAATTTCAGATGCGGTATTAGATGCTATTTTGGAGCAAGACCCGCACGCCCGTGTCGCTTGTGAAACCTATGTAAAGACCGGCATGGTTATGGTTGGCGGTGAGATCACCACCAGCGCTTGGGTTGATATCGAAGAGCTTACTCGTAAAACAGTACGTGAAATTGGTTACACCCATTCAGATATGGGCTTTGATGCGGATTCATGCGCCATCCTAAACACCATTGGTAAGCAGTCTCCAGACATCAACCAAGGTGTTGACCGTGCACGCCCTGAAGATCAAGGCGCCGGTGACCAGGGTCTAATGTTCGGTTACGCCTGTAACGAAACAGACGTATTGATGCCGGCTCCTATTACTTATTCACACCGCCTAGTACAGCGTCAAGCGCACGTTCGTAAAAACGGTGAGCTACCTTGGCTTCGCCCTGATGCAAAGTCTCAGGTAACCTTTGCCTATGAAAATGGTAAAGCGGTTGGTATCGACGCAGTTGTTCTTTCAACTCAGCACTGTGACACCATTTCACAAGACGCCCTGGTAGAAGCTGTGATGGAAACCATCATCAAGCCAACACTTCCGGCCGAGCTTATCACCAAAGCCACTAAGTTCTTTATCAACCCTACCGGTCGTTTTGTTATCGGTGGCCCTATGGGTGACTGTGGTCTGACTGGTCGTAAGATCATCGTAGATACATACGGTGGTATGGCCCGTCACGGTGGTGGTGCCTTCTCTGGTAAGGATCCATCAAAGGTTGACCGTTCAGCAGCTTACGCAGCCCGTTACGTAGCGAAAAACATCGTTGCCGCCGGCCTTGCAGATCGTTGTGAAATTCAAGTGTCTTACGCTATCGGTGTGGCCGAGCCTACCTCTATCAGCGTAGAGACCTTCGGCACAGGTAAATTAGACGAAGAGCACCTAATTGCACTTATCCGCAAGCACTTCGACCTACGTCCTTACGGCCTGATCCAGATGCTTGACCTTGAGCGTCCTATTTATCAGCCTACCGCTGCTTACGGTCACTTCGGTCGCGACGAATTCCCATGGGAAGCGACGGACAAAGTAGAAGCATTAAAAGCAGACGCGGGCTTCTAAGGCAACCGCAAACCGCATAGAAAAAAGCGCTCACTGAGCGCTTTTTTTATTTCTGCTTAAAGCCGGAGCAATCACCTTCTTGCAAAGGCAGAGGTGACATGACCTGGGTCTTAGGCAGCAACCGGCGTAAATTCATCAGCGTCTTGTAGACACTGTTTAGCGACACCCTGTTACTCAGCCAGGTGGGAATGGCACCGCCCGGGTCGGCCACGACCTCATATTCCAACACCAAACCATCCGTTCGCGGCGTTAGCGTCCACAGCGCTTCTAACTCTTTGATACGTACTCGCCCTCTCCCCACCTCTTGGTCGGGGTCCAGACTCTGGATTAACAAGCGTGAGCTTTGCCCCTGCAGGGCTTGGTAACAAGATTCGGTGTAGAGCTCCCTGTCGGCCACCGGCCAGGGCGAATTTAGAAGGGTAAAGACCAGGGTTTGATTGGCACTGGGACTGCCGAGTAAGTTAACGCGCTTAACGCCCTCAAGCCAATCGGGCGCATGCTTGGTGTCGTGCAACAGGCTAATAAACTGCGCCTTGGTGGCCTTGGCAATAAACAACTTTGCCTTTATGGCATAGTGTCCTTCCGCATTTTTATAATAGTGCACCTGGTATTGCTGCGAGTGCTTCCAGGTGCGCCAATTTGCTTGCTCCGCAAAGGCGTAGCTTTGCGCGCTCAGTAGACTAATCGCGCCAATAAGGCTGAATATTACGCGTTGCTTCACGACTTTGCTCCATGGCACCCAGTAGACTTTCCGTTTTCTGTGCCAGCCAGGCCTGGATTTTCGCCAGCTCCTCGCTGTCCTTGCCTTGGCATAGTTGGCCAAGGTAATTAAGAGTGAATAACTCGAAGGTGCCATGAATGATATCCAGCCAGGGGGCTCGGAAATTCATTCGCGCACTTTCATCGAACAAGGCGCCTAAACAACACCCGCTCAATAAATTACGCTCAAGACGATGTTTTAAGTTCAAGTATTCACTGCTTGAAAGCGGTGAATACTTGTCGACTAAGGCGCGCATTTCATGCCAGTCAAACTCCAGCAAATGAGCGGCGATCTCATGGATGTTTTTCTCCGCCGCCTGGAATTGCGACTGTCCCCAGGACTGTCGCCAGCCACGCTCGGTTAACCAGATGGTGAGATCTAACAGCAAGAGATTATAGCGTTTGCTGGTAAAGACCTTTTGCACTTCGTCAATGCTCGGTTGAATCGCTTTTAAATCGTCTATTACCTGCGCCAACTCGGGTGCCGCATTGATCTTTTTATAGTAAGCGTGCTTTTTCGAGGTAAAGGTTTTCAGTTGGATGGCGGTTTCCACCCAGCTTAATTCACTTAACAGCCATTTCAGCTCTGAGCGTAAGCGCTCGGTGTCCTGCTTTTCAACGATGTCGCTAAACAACCACAGGCTATGGCGAATAAGGCTAACTCCGTCGGTAATGCGTTTCAGGGTTTTTAAAGTAGGCTTTTGGAAATAGCATTCCTCGTGCTTTTGCACAAAGGTGATGCCATGGCTTAGACACTTCTCCAGCGCCCGCTCCTGTGAGTCGGCGTTGCTCAATGCCACCATGTCGATTTCCTTACTCGCCACCAGCGGCTGGTCATCGGCCAAACGGTAACCGCGCGCCGCCTTGGAGTAGAGTCCCATGCGCAGCGGCAGATTTTCAATCAGTTTTTCAGCGAGGGAGAAGAGTTCGCTGCGCTCGCCTTTAATCAATTCAATTTCTAATTCGCAGATCGGCTCAACGCTGGCATTGGCGGCCACCTCGCCCTTATCCAACACCACTTCAATCAAGGTGCCGGCCTGGGTTTCTAACAGCCAGGTACGGCGAATAAAGTTGGTACTAAAGAGCGGGTATAAGTTATCGGCGATGGCCTCGACCTGCACCCCGTGCGGCCAAATGCCGGCATCGAATTCACTCAACTCGGGACGGTTGCCTTCAATGGGCAAGTTAAACTCTGGACGCTGATGCAAGCCCCCGACATTGTCGCCGGCAAGCTTAATGGTTTGCTCGCATTGACCATCGCAGCAGCGTGTACGTAGACCTATATCCAAGGCCCGCAGTTCACGACTGGGAGTATCAAAGTAGGCGTTTTGCAGATTACGTGAAGGCTTGTTGGTTACGGTTTTTGCAAACTGTGTGATAAGTGCTGGAATTGACGGAATGACCGCCTCAGAAACTAAAAATTTCAGCTCTATTTCAGTGTCCATGCGTTATAGAAGACCAATGAAATTGACAAGAAGACAACATAAACAAAGCCGTCAATGAATGCAAACTTTTTGCATGCTTTTAGGCCCTTAGAGACAGGGCTGGGTTACAAAATCGGCCTTGCCAATCGCCACGTCAGCCAATACTATGCCTCAATCAACATCTTATTTACGTAAACAAGGTTTAGTTGCATGCTAAAACACCTGTGTGTTGCGCTACTTTTTATTTCCAGCGCACTAATCACCAAGACGGCCCATGCCGCACCAAGTACCGCTTATATCAGTGACGATTTATACATTTTCATGCACTCTGGCGCGGGTAAAAACTACCGTATTGTCGGCTCTGTTAATGCCGGCACCGAAATCAAGCTGGTTACCGGCACCGAAAATAACGGCTTTTTCGAAATTGTCGACGATAAAGAGCGCCAAGGCTGGGTAGAAAGCAAGTTCATCAATCAAGAGCAAAGCCTTAAGGTAAAACACCAAAACCTGGCCGAAGAGTTGGCCAGCACCCAGCAGAAGTTACGTGATGTGCAGGCTCAGGTACCACAATTACAAAGCATGAACAGCGATTTAACGTCGCAATCCGAGCAATTACAGGCCCAGCTTGATCAAGCCATTGCCGAGCGCGACGCCATTCAAACCAAACAGCAGAATCTGCGCGCCAAAGAAAAGCGTCAGTTACTGACCTATGGCGGTGCCATTGCCTTTATCGGTTTATTCCTGGGGATCATTTTAACCATCTTCCTATCGCGCAGAAAGCGCTACGATGGTTGGGCGTAAACTCGCCTTTACATGACTTACAATAAAAAAGAGCGCTTAGGCGCTCTTTTTTATAACTCAATTCGCAAGCCGGTGTCTTCTTTCACCTTTTCAATCACCATATAGGTATGGTGTGTGCCCACCCCGGGGATATCAACCAAATCGCCAAGCACCTGACGGTACTCATTCATATCACTCACCCGCACCTTAAGCAGGTAGTCATAGCCGCCAGCCACCATGTCACACTCCACGACTTGCGGGGTGTTCATGATGTGCTCCTTAAAGGTTTTAAACACCGAGGTATTGGAGGTTACCAGTGACACCTGTACATGAGCCAAGAGGCTTTGGTTAAGCTTTTGCTCGCTCAGTTTGGCGTAATAGCCCTCAATAAAACCATCTGTTTCCAGGCGTTTAACCCGATCCAGGCAGGGACTGGGACTTAGGTTCACCTGTTTAGCCAGGTTTACATTAGAGATGCGACCATTTTTTTGCAGCTCATCAAGGATGGCTAAATCGATTCTATCTAGGACTCGAGACTTGGCTATAAACGACATAACAGAATTTTATACGGGCAAGCTACAAATATACCCTGTAAATTATCGTAATTGCCAAAATTAAACCAGCATATTCTGCGGTATTTTCTTTAGAATGCCCGCGAATGTGTATTCCTTAAGAGCGCAATCTTAACCGCACACACTGAATATCCACGTAGGTAAAATCTACACTCTCGCAGTTAGAACCTACAATGTAGTAATTGTCGTAACCGAGGCCCCACCATCTCACCTTGTGGTGTAGGGTACAGTTGCTATGTTTAGACTCCGTTATTTTGAGGGTTGCTTATGTTATTTGAAGGCAATTTGATTACTGAATGCCCTATTCGCCAGAAGATCCGTGATTTTTATCGTATTGATGAGAATGAAGTTATTGATCACATTCTTCCTCTGGCCGAAGTAGGCGTTACGGCACGCAGCCGCGCATGGGAGCGCGCTCGTCAAATGGTATTGAACATCCGTAAGGACCAAGATGGTCAAAGTGGTGTTGATGCATTATTGAATGAGTTCTCTCTGTCGACTGAGGAAGGGGTGGTGTTAATGTGTTTGGCGGAGGCGTTATTGCGCGTGCCAGACAAAGCAACACAAGAAGAATTAATTCGCGATAAGCTAGCCAAGGGCGACTGGAGCTCACACTTGGGTAGCAGCGACTCACTGTTTGTTAACGCTTCATCTTGGGGCCTATTGGTAACCGGTAAAATGGTTAACTACAGTGACAAAAATAAAGAAGACCAATTTGGTCTACTCAAGCGCACCGTAGGTCGTTTGGGTGAGCCGGTGATCCGCAAGTCTGTAAACTTTGCGATGAAGATCATGGGTAAGCAATTCGTTATGGGTCAAACCATTGACGAAGCCATCGAACGTGCAGCAGAAACCGAAAGCAAGGGTTACGTGTATTCGTACGACATGCTGGGCGAGGGCGCTCGCACCATGCGTGATGCAGAACGTTATTACAACAGCTATGTCACCGCGATTCATGCCATAGGTAAAGCGGCCAACGGTCGTGGCCCGGTGAAAAGCCCGGGTATCTCGGTAAAACTTTCGGCAATTCACCCACGTTACGAGTTCACTCACCGTGAACGCGTGATGGAAGAGATCGTACCTAAGCTTAAAGACTTGGCGCTACTTGCCAAGCAATACGACATCGGCCTTACCGTTGATGCCGAAGAAGCGGATCGCCTCGATATCTCATTAGACATCATCGAAGCGGTATTCAGCGACGCCGAGCTTGGCGACTGGCAAGGTTTTGGCCTAGCCGTTCAAGCCTATCAAAAGCGTGCAATCTTCGTTATCGAGTGGCTAACCGACCTAGCTCGCCGCGTTGGCCGCAAGCTTATGGTGCGTTTGGTTAAGGGTGCCTACTGGGATACCGAAATCAAAACCACACAACAAGATGGCTTAGATCACTTCCCGGTATTTACCCGTAAAGCCACTACCGACGTTTCTTACAAAGCCTGCGCCATTAAAATGATGGATGCACGGGACGCTCTTTACCCTCAGTTTGCAACCCATAACGCCTACACAGCGGCAACCATTTTGGAAGTAGCTAAAGGCGACAACGAAGGGTTTGAATTCCAGCGTCTACACGGCATGGGCGAGTCTTTATTCGACCAAATCGTGATCAAAGAAAAAATCCAGTGCCGCGTATATGCACCAGTTGGTCAACATGAAGACCTGCTTGCTTACCTGGTACGTCGTCTACTTGAAAACGGTGCTAACTCGTCATTCGTTAATGCCATCGTTGATACGTCTAAGCCGGTTGAAGAATTACTGCCGGATCCGGTAGAAACCCTGCAAGGCTTGCGTAACAAGTACAACAAGCAAATCAAACTGCCGATTGAACTATACGGTGACGAGCGTCCTAACTCCAAGGGTATGGACCTAACCGATATCAATGCCATTACGCCATTAAAAGCGAATCTGGATGCCTGGTTTGCCGAGCACCTTATCAGCGAAGATCAGGTTGCCGAAGGAAACCTAGCGGTGCGCAACCCTGCAAACCACAAAGAGATCATCGGTCAGCATCGTTTGCACAGTGGCGACGATATGCAAGCCCTGCTTGAAAATGCCGAGAAAGAGTTTATTTCTTGGTCGGCTACCCCGGTTACCGAGCGCGCCAACTTACTACGTCGCATTGGTGACATTCTTGAACGTCACCACGATGAACTGGTTGCCTTGTGTATCAAGGAAGCAGGTAAGGTGACTCAAGATGGTATCGATGAAGTACGTGAAGCCGTTGACTTCTGTCGCTACTACGCTGCCCGTGCCGAAGAGCTAGCAGAAGATGAGCGCTTTGAAGCCCGTGGTGTGGTGCTATGTATCAGCCCATGGAACTTCCCTCTGGCCATCTTCCTAGGCCAGGTGGTAGCTGCGATCGTGACCGGTAACACGGTTATCGCCAAGCCAGCTGAGCAAACCAGTCTAATCGCGCTGCGCGCCATTGAGCTAATGCAGTCTGTAGGCCTGCCTGAGCACGTTGTTCAGCCGGTGATCGCCCGCGGTAGTGAAGTGGGTAAGCACATAGTGCCTGATGAGCGCATTCAAGCC
Organism: Pseudoalteromonas sp. T1lg75; assembly: GCF_002964705.1. Taxonomy (GTDB): domain Bacteria; phylum Pseudomonadota; class Gammaproteobacteria; order Enterobacterales; family Alteromonadaceae; genus Pseudoalteromonas. The sequence continues at coordinate 44,016 of NZ_PQCD01000018.1, forward strand.
GTAATGTTCACCGGTTCAACGGAAACCGGCACGCTGATTTCGCAAACACTTGCAGCGCGTAACGATATCCAGGTACCACTGATCGCCGAAACCGGTGGCCAAAACTGTATGATCGTTGACTCTACAGCCCTGCCTGAGCAGGTTGTAGACGATGTGATTAATTCTGGCTTCCAAAGTGCCGGTCAACGTTGTTCTGCACTGCGCGTATTGTTCCTTCAAGACGACGTTGCCGACGGCATTATCGAAATGCTTAAAGGCGCGATGGCCGAGCTCCATGTTGGCGATCCGGCTTACCTATCTACGGATATCGGTCCGGTTATCGACGACAAAGCACTGAAAGCGCTCACCGCGCACGTTGAGTACCTAAAAGGCAACGCCACACTGCACTATCAGTGTGAAATCCCTGATAACAACGAAAACGGTGCCTTCTTCTTTGCACCACGTTTGTATGAAATCAAGGATTTGTCGGTACTTAAGCGTGAAGTATTTGGTCCTGTTGTTCACATCGTTCGCTTTAAAGCGGGTGAGCTGGATAACGTGATTGATCAAATCAATAACACGGGTTACGGCCTGACCATGGGCGTTCACTCACGTATCGAAGAGCGTTGTGAGTACGTTGCCCGTCAATCGCGTGCCGGTAACGTCTACGTTAACCGTAATATGATCGGTGCTATCGTTGGCGTGCAGCCATTTGGTGGCCGCGGTCTTTCTGGTACGGGCCCTAAGGCCGGCGGTCCTAACTACCTGCTACGTTTGGTTAAAGAGAAGGCATCTCCAGAGAACGTGCAGATGACCAACCTACCAGCGGATGAAGCGGATCTACACCACTACTCAGGCGCCAATGAAAAAGTAGAGGCGCTTATGGCAACCTCTATGCGCGATGAGAAAATCTGGCGTGCAACGGCGCTAAACGACCGCGTATCGGCACTGCGTCAGCTATTGGCAAAAGTGGCTACGGTAGAGATCATCGACGAGCTAGCAGACGACCTGGCCAAGACCTTAAGCGATGCACGTACGCAGCTTAACCGCATTGAAAAGCGCATGAAGCGTCCTAAGGTATTGCCTGGACCAACGGGTGAGTCGAACATTCTTTACCTAGAACCTCGTGGTTGCGTGGTGTGTTATGCCGATAAGAGTACTTCGTTCAACTTCTGGGCGATCTCGATTATCACCGCGCTGGCCGCGGGTAACACGGTTATCACCGTTGCTTCAGAGCTCTTCTATGAGGAAGCCTTGGCATTCCGCGACAAGTTCATCGCAACCGGTGTAGCCGAGGGCGTACTGCAGGTAGCTAAGCCGAACCAGCTACAAGCCATCTTGGCTCACCCTCACCTAGCCGGTGCGGTTGTAGCGGCACGCTCATCTCGCTTGGGCTACTTCGCACAGCAGTTAGCTAACCGTAAGGGTGCTATCCTGCCGGTGATCAGCGCCGAGTACTACGATACCCTGATCAACCGTCTACTGACGGAAAAGACCATCAGTATCGATACCACGGCATCGGGTGGTAACACCTCGCTGATGACCCTAGTAGAAGACGAAGAATAAATCGTCAGCTACTGAAAAAGGCGCCAATTGGCGCCTTTTTTATTATTCTCTCAACGCCTAAACGCCGATAAGCCGGTGCCTCTCTTAAGGCCAATCCTGCATCGCTTCCAGTGAGAACTCATAGTTATCGACGCTTAGAATTGTCTGCTCCGGGGTGATCTCCACCACCCGCAAACGCCCCACTGTATCGCCTTCATACAACTCATAACCATTGAGCTTAATCCAGCGTCTATCCTGCGCGGTAGCATAAATATGGGCTTGATAGACCAAAGGTGGAATACGGCTCTGAATTGCGTCCCGGCAGCAACTCGATGGGCTCTACCATGGCACTGCTGCGCGACGCGGTGGTGACGGTATCATCGTTTTGCATGCCTTCGGTGGCGGCAACGGCGTCGGCAAACGCACGTTTTAGATCGTTTGACACCCCTTGTAACTCGGCATCGTTATAGCTGGGAGTCGAAGAGTAGTTCTGCTGGGTTTGCTGATAATCATTATTGCCCTGCTCCATTGGCTTACCCACCACCTTGTATTGGCTGGTATCGACCTGCTGCGCCGCAGGATTAAAGCCCTGTGGGTACTGGCCTGCGTTTGCCATCATTGGATTGCCATAGGCGGGCACCCATTGCATATAAGTGCCGGGACCATAGGCCTGTGGCATTTGTCCCATCACATACACGGGCACCATTTGCTGATAGGGCTGAGCGAATTGCACCGGCACCTGCAGGGCATTTACATTAACCTGCCCCTGCGGTAGCCCCTGCAGTTGCCCCTGCTGTGAATTCATCTGAGCAACCCGTTGGCCATTCTGCGGATTATCGGTTGGCTGTGCTTGAGACAAAGCCAACTCGGCATTCACCTGAGCCGGAGAGGCCGATTGCGCCGTACCGACATTCGCATTGGTCGGCTGCTGCCCCTGTGATTGCATCTGCGCTTGCATCTGTGTCTTGGCCTGCACCAATAGCTCATTGCTATTATCCTGCCACCATTTGCCGGCAAAATAACCAACAACCAGAACCACGGCGACTACCACCAGGGCGACTAAACCCCAACTTAGGCGGCGATAAAAATCTAGCGCCTCTTGTTGCGATGTATCGGGCTCAGATTCTAGGGCACTCGATTGATTTTGTGATTGTTTTAATGCGTCTAATAACAGCGACATAGTAGAGCCCTAAATAAAGTAAGATAAGCCAATGCCCACGGCGAAGAGCATCATAACCCCGCCCAGGGTAAAAACAAAACGTTTACCGCGGCTCTCGGTACCGTTATTTTTCTGACTTGGTAAGGTCTCCGGCAAGGCTTCCTGAGCTGCCCGAGTGACCAATTTTTTGCTGACCTGATTTACCTGGGCCGAATAGGCACCGAGCAAGGCGCGCTCGCATAACAGGTTGATCAAGCGAGGAATACCGCCGGTCAGTTGGTGAATTTGCTTTACCGCGGCACGATCAAAAAGGATCTGCCTGCCACCGGCAATTTTAAGGCGGTGTTTAATATAGGCATCGACCTGGGCCAGCGTCAGTGGTAACAGGTGGTATCGGGCGGTAATGCGCTGTGCAAGCTGGCGCAACTCATTACGACGCAACAAGGCCTGCAATTCCGGTTGGCCAACGAGAATAATCTGCAACAGCTTTTTATGGTTGGTCTCTAAGTTGGTAAGTAAACGCAGCTGCTCCAATACCTGCGGCGCCAAATGTTGTGCTTCATCGATGATCAGCATGGTATGACGGCCATTAACATGGTTGCTTAGCAAACGGCCCTTAATGCGGTCTGTCAGCGTCTTCAGGGTGGCGTTTTGGTGATCATACTCGATCTCCAGTTCATCACAGATACTCGCCAACAATTCCAGCTCGGACAAGGTGGGGTTTAGAATAAAGGCCACCTGAGTCGAGTCCGGCACCTGCTCAAGCATGCACCGGGTTACCGTGGTTTTGCCGGTGCCCACCTCGCCGGTCAGCAACACAAAGCCGCCGGACTCACCCAAACCATGCGTCAGGTGCGCCAACGCTTCATTATGGCGCTCACTGAGATAGAGATACTCGGGGTTTGGGGCGATGGAAAAGGGTTTTTCGGTTAAGCCAAAGTAATCTAGATACACAAATAGGTCCTTAGTTTTTGCCACAGGCCTTACCCGGAAAACCTCCCTGGTAGGCACTAAGCGCTGCGGTTTAATTAAATTATCACTCGCACTTCTTATAATGGCAAAAAAACCGCCATGATAAAACTCTGTTACAATCATCTTTTTAGCCGCTCGGGAAAACGGATGCAAACATATTTAGTCGGTGGCGCTGTACGCGACCAGTTATTAGGGCGACATGTCAAAGAACGCGACTATGTGGTGGTGGGCGCCACCATCAAAGAAATGAAACACCTTGGTTACACTCAGGTCGGGAAGGATTTTCCGGTATTTTTGCATCCGCAGAGCAAAGAAGAATATGCCTTAGCGCGCACCGAACGTAAACAAGGCCAGGGCTACACCGGTTTTATTTGCGACTTTAATCCGGATATTACCCTAGAGCAGGATTTAGAGCGCCGCGACCTCACCGTCAATGCCATCGCCCAAGACGAACAGGGACAGCTAATCGACCCTTTTGGTGGCCAAGACGACATTGAAAAACGCTTGCTCCGCCACGTCAGCCCCGCCTTTAGCGAAGATCCACTGCGGGTGTTGCGGGTGGCCCGTTTCCGCGCCCGCTATCACTACCTGGGCTTTAATGTTGCTGAAGAAACCCTGACCCTGATGCGCAACATTGCCCATAGCGGCGAGCTTCAAGCGCTGACCCCAGAGCGAGTGTGGATGGAATGGCAAAAGGCTCTTGACGATGGTTATATCCATGTTTTTATCGACACCCTCGCCCAATGTGATGCCCTTAGTGCACTGAGCCCAGCTTTAGCTACCTGCTGGCCCACGGAAAAACAGCGTTTAGAAGCGCGCATCGACTATGGCCGCACTCACCACTGTGCTCCCCCCTGTCAGTTTGCGCAAGTGATGCAACCGCTGGATGACACAGCAAGACAGGCGTTTTATGAGCACTACCGAGTGCCAAAGCAATATATCGAGCTGGCCGAAGCACTGGCCAATCATGGAACCCTACTCGGACAAGCGAATTGGCAGGCCAAAGAGCTGATTACGCTTTTTAATCGATTGGATATTTGGCGTCGTCCACAACGACTGGACGATTTAGTTCAGGCTTATGGCTGTGCCCAGTTGGGCGATTTTGGCGGCCAATCCCAACTGCTCGAGGCGGCCGCGGCGGCGCAACTGGTGAATGCGCAGACCTATATTCGCCAGGGCATCCAGGGAGCGGCCATAAAAACGGCGCTGGCCCAGGGACGAGTTGAGGCCATAGAGAACATTTTGGCCCCATGAAAACAAGGGGCCAAGTTTATTTCTTACTCGCCAAGGAGATAAAAGGAAAGCCTGGGCTATTGATATAGCAAAAACGCCAAGAGGCCAAAGCCCAGAAGCAGGCGGTAAATCACAAAGGGGAACATGCCCATGCGTTCGATAAATTTAAGGAATAAGAAGATACAGGCATAGGCGGCCATAAAGGATAAACCGGCGCCAAGGATCAGCGCTTGCCAGTCTACCGCTTGTTCGCCGGTGGCCAACTGAATGGTTTTAATTAACCCCATCCCACCTATCACGGGTACCGACAGCAAAAACGAAAAACGCGCCGCACTTTCTTTGGTGAGACCCAAAAACAGGCCCGCGGTCATGGTGATACCCGAGCGTGAAGTACCGGGAATAAGGGCAATGGCCTGGGCACAACCGATCAGCAAGGCCGACTTCCAATTCAGTTGATAGATATTCTTCGTTTGCTTGGCCTTAATATCTGCCAACCAGAGCACTAAACCAAAGAAAATGGTGGTAATGGCTATGACTATGGCCGCTCGCAGATGTTGCTCAATCAGGTCTTCAAAGAGCTTGCCGGCTAAGCCGGCGGGAATGGTGGCCAACAGAATATACCAGCCCAGCTTGCTGTCGTCGGTGGCTCCCTGAGAGCCGAAGGATTTAAACCAGGCAACCAGGATATCGCCTATTTCCCTACGAAAATAAATCATCACCGCCATGAGCGAACCAACATGCACGGCCACGTCAAAGGCCAGGCCCTGATCCTGCCAGCCCAATAACTGCGAGGGTAAAATAAGGTGGGCGGAGCTCGAAATGGGGAGAAATTCTGTCAGTCCTTGAATCACAGCCAGTACAACAATAGCTAGAATACTCATTCGATAGTGACCTTCCATAGGTTTTGTTTTGATTTATCATAGTCTTGCCATAGTTTGGCAATGGTGGTTTGAGTAACGGGGTGCACCAGATCTGGGGCGAGCTCAAACAAGGGCCAGAGTACAAAGGCATTTTTGGTGATCTCATCGCGCGGCAGCTGCGCCGGTGAGTCACAGATCATGTCGTCATAAAACAACAGATCTAAATCCAGGGTACGGGGGCTAAATTTTTTATCGTCGGGGGTGCGGCCGTTATCACGCTCAATCTGCTTAAGCAGGCTACAGACCTGAGCCAAGCTCATATCCGTGTCGGCCCCAGCCACAGAATTATAAAAGTTACTGCCGTTAAACCCCACGGCTTCGCTTTCATACACACTTGAGTGTTGCAACACGCCGAAATGTTGGCGCAGCGCGCTTAACCCATTAAGAAGGTTTTCGCGCTTATTGATATTGGAGCCTAGGCTAATATAAATGCGGGCCATAACTAACTTTTACTACGTACGATTTTAACGCCAACGGTTTGCGCCGCTGGCACCGCAGCGGGCTTGCTGACGGTAATGGCCACCTTGGGCGTGTTGAATTCATTAAGGATAAGCGCGGCCAGTTGCTCTACCAGGGTTTCCAACAGTTCCACCGGTTTAGCTAAACAGTGCTCGGTAACACGCTGACTGACCTGGGCATAGTCTATGGTAAAAGAGAGATCGTCACTGTGGGCAGCCTGGCGTAAGTCACAGTCCATTTCGATATCGAAATAAAGGCTTTGTTTACTTTCTTTCTCAAAGTCGTACACTCCTATAATGGTGTCCACTTTAAGTTGTGAGATATAGACTTTATCCATATGTGCAACTCCAATGCCAGCTGGTCGGATACCCAAAAAGGATTAGAATCAGTACCCTGACCTTGCGTAACCGCGTTTACCCGGATGCGCTTGGCATAAAAAAGCTCGGCGCACACTCATAATGAGCGGCGATAATAGCTTAAAACGTACAATTAAAAAATAAGGATGACAGTGTTAGCGGCGTTAATGTGCATTTTTGCCTACCTTCTCGGTTCGGTCTCTTCTGCAGTACTGATCTGTCACCTTTTTGCGCTGCCCGATCCTCGTCAAGCCGGTTCAAAAAACCCCGGTGCCACCAACGTCTTGCGTATTGGCGGCAAGCTTCCCGCGATCCTGGTATTAGTGTTCGATATTCTTAAAGGCACGATCCCGGTCTGGAGTGCCTATTTTATGGGCATCGATCCCATCCATTTGGGCTTGGTCGCCGTGGCCGCCTGTCTAGGACATATCTATCCGCTGTTTTTCGGTTTTAAGGGCGGCAAGGCCGTGGCCACCGCCTTTGGCGCCTTATTACCCATAGGTTTATCCCTTGGCGGCTTGCTGATCCTCACCTGGGCCTGCGTTGTCGCCCTGACCCGCTACTCATCTCTGGCCGCCCTAGTGACCGTCTCCCTGGCCCCCTTGTACACCTGGTGGATTAAACCCTTGTACACAGAGCCGGTGCTGTTTTTAACCGTGCTGATCATCTTTCGCCATCGCACTAACATAGTGCGCTTGCTTAAGGGTAAGGAGCCCAAGGTGGGGAAAAAGAAAGAAAAAGAAGAGGTAGCGCCGGAGAAATAATCGCCGGCGCTTCAGGCCCTACTAGCGAATACTAGGCAAGGTGTCTATCGGCCAGCGTGGCTGAACCCGGGTATCCAGGGTGGCCGTTTGTCCTGCTTTAAGACGCTGCATGCCCGCATAAGCGATCATCGCGCCGTTATCCGTACAAAATGCCGGACGCGGATAAAACACTTCCCCTTGCATGCCCTTCATAACCTGCTCTAATTGCTCACGCAAATAGGTATTGGCACTTACACCACCGGCAATCACCAAACGCTTGATGCCGGTTTCCTTGAGCGCGCGTTTGCACTTGATCGCCAAGGTATCGATAACGGCAGTTTGGAACGCATGGGCAATATCCGCCTTGGTTTGCTGATCGTCGCCTTCGCTGCGAATGGTATTAGCGGCAAAGGTTTTCAAGCCGCTAAAGCTAAAATCCAGACCCGGTCTGTCGGTCATAGGACGGGGGAATTTAAAGCGTTCCGGGGTGCCTTGCTCGGCTAATTTCGCCAACAAGGGGCCACCTGGGTAATCCAGGCCCAGCAACTTAGCCGTTTTATCAAAGGCCTCACCGGCGGCGTCATCCACCGACTCGCCTAATACTTCATATTCACCAATGGCACTGACCTTCACCAGCAGGGTGTGACCACCGGATACCAACAAGGCCACGAATGGGAATGCGGGAACCTTTTCTTCCAACATGGGGGCAAGCAGGTGACCTTCCATATGGTGCACGGCCACGGTAGGCAGCTTCCAGCCATAGGCCAGGGATCGTGCGATCGACGATCCTACCAACAGTGCGCCCACCAGGCCTGGGCCCGCGGTATAGGCCACACCATCGAGATCCTCTGGGCCACAGTTCGCCTCGGCAAAGGCCGCTTCAATCAAGGGCAGAGTCTTACGCACATGATCTCGCGACGCCAGCTCAGGCACCACACCGCCGTAGTCGGCGTGCATTTTTACTTGGCTATAGAGTTGGTGGGCCAACAAACCTTGTTCGTCATCATAGATGGCGATCCCGGTCTCGTCACAGGATGATTCAATCCCCAAAATGCGCAATGTCTGTCTCCTCGCTGGGCGATGTGGCTGATAAGGCCGCATATTCTACTCCCTTGCTGCAATTTTACCAGTATTGTGATATTTATTCTTTACACACCGGGGTAACTCGGATTACAATGCCGCACCATTTTTGAACCACATGATCATTATTTGATCGAATGAGTGCAGCTCATTAAGTTAGGTAGGTGAGATTTTAATGCCAGTAATTAAAGTAAGAGAAAACGAGCCGTTTGACGTAGCCCTACGCCGCTTCAAGCGTTCATGTGAAAAAGCAGGTATCCTTTCAGAAGTTCGTCGTCGCGAGCACTATGAAAAGCCAACCGCTGCGCGTAAGCGTAAAAAAGCGGCTGCTGTTAAGCGTCACATGAAAAAGCTTTCTCGCGAAAACGCACGTCGCGTTAAATTATACTAATCACTGTCCGGTCTTGTTGTCATGAGTCTATTAGATTCGTTAAAAGATGCACAAAAAGACGCGATGCGTGCCAAGGACAAAATGCGCCTTGGTGCTATTCGTTCAGTACTCGCTGCAGTTAAACAGCGTGAGATCGACGAGCAAATCACATTAAACGAAGCCGATATTACGTCGGTTGTTGTTAAACTAGTGAAGCAACGCCGCGATTCTTATACTCAGTATAAGGATGCCGGTCGTGACGATCTTGCCGATGTAGAAGCAGCGGAAATGTTTGTTTTGGAAGAGTTTCTACCAAAGCAGCTGAGCGAAGATGAAATCAGTCAACTGATTGATAAAGCCATCGCCGATACCGGTGCTCAAGGCATGCAGGACATGGGTAAAGTGATGGGCGTGATTAAGAGTCAAGCTGAAGGCCGTGCCGATATGGGCAAACTATCAGGTCTTATCAAACAGCGTCTTAGCGCCTAATTCGCGAAAGCAAATTCAAGCAAACCGAGCCTAGTGCTCGGTTTCTTCGTTTTTAGGCCGGTAAAAATCAAGGCGTAAATTTATAACCCCTTTTCTTATCGCCCTTGATATACTAGTTTGGTTCTCTCTCTTCTTCTTAGGTGTTGCTAATGGCAGGTAAGATCCCCCGACAATTTATCGACGATCTTTTAGCGCGTACCGACATAGTCGAGTTGATCGACTCCCGTGTTAACCTGAAAAAAGCGGGCAAGGATTACCAGGCCTGCTGTCCATTCCACAACGAAAAGAGTCCGTCCTTTACCGTCTCCCAGGATAAACAGTTTTATCACTGCTTTGGCTGTGGCGCCAACGGCAACGCCATCAGCTTCGTAATGGAGTACGACAAACTCGATTTTGTTGATGCCATCGAAGAGTTGGCCAGCCTGTTGCACCTGGAAGTGCCCAGAGAGCAAGGCAATCACAACCAAAACGATCGTCCGCCCGTCTCCCAGGAGCAAAAACGCTCCGACTACGATTTAATGGAGCAAACCGCGCGCTATTACCAGCAGCAATTGCGCCATCATGCCAATGCCCAATTGGTCATTGACTACCTCAAGGGTCGTGGCTTAAGCGGGCAAACGGTGAAAGACTTCGGCATCGGCTATGCCCCCAGTGAGTGGGAAGCGCTGTGTCAAACCTTAGGGAAAAACCCGAAACAAAAGCAACAGCTGATCGAGCTCAAGCTGGCGACACAAAAAGACAATGGTCGCACCTTTGACTTCTTTCGCGATCGTCTGATGTTCCCTATTCGCGATCGTCGTGGTCGTGTTATCGCCTTTGGCGGACGCATTATGGGCCAGGACGATAATGGCCCCAAATACCTGAACTCGCCGGAAACCCGAATCTTCCATAAGGGCTTTGAGTTATATGGCTTTTATGAAGCCAAGCAAGCCCATAAAAAGCTTGAGCAGTTACTCATCGTTGAAGGCTATATGGATGTGGTGGCGCTGGCCGAGCACGATATTAAATACGCAGTGGCGGCCCTGGGTACGGCGACCACCAACGAGCATATGCAAATGTTGTTGCGTGCCACGGATAAGGTGGTGTGTTGTTATGACGGCGACCGCGCCGGTCGCGATGCCGCCTGGCGGGCCATGGAAAATGCCCTGCCCCATTTAAAGGACGGCAAGGCACTGAAGTTTGTGTTTCTGCCCGATGGCGAAGATCCAGACTCTTTGGTACAACAAGAAGGCAAGGCCGCATTTGAACAGCGCCTGGTTGATGCCAAGGACTTTAGCGACGTCTTCTTTAGCCGCTTAAGCGACGATATCGACCTCACTCAGGACGCCGGTAAAGCCAAACTGTTAAGCCTGGCTCTGCCCTTGATTGAAAAGATCCCCAGCGAATTCTATCAGGAAAACCTGCTGGAGCGCCTGGCCCGCTTTATCGGTCGTACCCGAGAGCAGCTCAATGCCAAGCTAAAAACACCGCGCCAACAACATAGGGTTGAAAGCCAGTTTAAGATGACGCCGATGCGCACCGCCATCGCCCTCATGCTGCAACATCCGCAACTGGCGGACAAGGTCGACTATATGCCGGAGCTGGCCAGCCTAGGCTTGCCAGGCCTGGAATTGTTTTTAAGCATTCAAAAGCATTGCCTGGATAACCCCGGGGCACGCACAGCGCAACTGCTGGAGCATTACCGCGAGCGCCCGGAATACGGCGCTTTGACCAAGCTAGCCGCTTGGCCTCACCAAATAAACGATGAGGTATTGGAACCTCATTTCCAACAAACGGTCAAATTCATTGAAGATCAGTGTTTAAATCACCGTTTAGAGTCCTTATTAATAAAGGACAAGACCCAAGGTTTAAGCGTGGCAGAACGGCGGGAATACGCCCTGCTGACTCAAGCACTTAAAGGCAGCGAAGTGCTCGAAAGCTAGCCAGAAATTTCTCGGTCTGTTATACTACGCTATTCACTGCGTCAAACCGGCTTGGGGCACCCAGCTTAGGTTCTTAAGCTGACGCCTGTTGTATTAATTTATCAGGGTGGAAGAGCAAATCTCTATGGATCCAACTCCTCAGTCACAACTAAAACTTCTGATTCAGAAAGGTAAAGAGCAAGGTTATCTGACATTCGCTGAAGTGAATGATCACCTTCCACAAGACATCATTGATTCGGATCAGGTCGAAGATATCATTAGCATGATCAATGACATGGGTATCAAGGTTTGCGAAAGCGCGCCGGATGCCGATGAATTGATGATGGCGGAGACCACCACCGATGAGGATGCGGCAGAAGCTGCCGCCGCGGCACTCGCCACCGTAGAAAAAGAAATCGGTCGTACCACGGATCCGGTACGTATGTACATGCGTGAAATGGGTACCGTGGAACTATTGACGCGCGAAGGCGAGATAGATATCGCCAAGCGTATCGAAGAAGGTATCAACCAGGTACAAATTTCTGTCGCCGAATACCCGGAAGCCATTTCTCACCTGCTTGAGCAGTGGGATATGTTCGAAGCGGAAGAAATCCGCCTGAGCGACATCATTACCGGCTTTTTCGATCCTAACGAAGATGAGACGCAGATTTCCGCCACCCATATCGGCTCGGAACTAAGTGACGATGACTTAGACGACGAAGACGATGATGGCGATGACAGCGACGACGATAGCTCGGAAGAAGAAACGGATAACGGTCCAGATCCGGAAGAAGCGCGCGAGCACTTCGAAAACTTGCGCACCTTGTACAGCAACGCCCGCGTAATTTTCGAGGAAAAGGGTCGTTCACACCCGGATGCGAAAGCCGCCATCATTGAGATCGGTGAGCTATTCCGCACCTTTAAACTAGTGCCTAAGCAATTCGACCGCATGGTTAATAACATGCGCGACATGATGGATAAAGTGCGTGTACAAGAGCGCATCATCATGAAGCAAGCGGTACAAGTTGCGAAGATGCCGAAGAAAACTTTCGTTAAGCACTTTGCTAACAACGAAACAGACGGCGCCTGGTTAGACCTTGAAATCGCTGCTGGTGAAAGCCACTCAGCCAAGTTGGCCGAGTTGAAGCCGGAAATTGAGCGTTGCATCAATAAGCTTAAGCATATTGAGCAAAGCACAGGTTTATCAATCGAGCGTATTAAAGACATCAACCGTCGCATGAGCATTGGTGAGGCGAAAGCACGTCGCGCCAAGAAAGAGATGGTTGAAGCGAACTTACGTTTGGTTATCTCAATCGCGAAGAAGTACACCAACCGTGGCCTGCAATTCTTGGATTTAATCCAAGAAGGTAACATTGGTCTGATGAAGGCGGTTGATAAGTTTGAATACCGTCGTGGTTACAAGTTCTCGACTTACGCGACTTGGTGGATCCGTCAGGCAATCACGCGTTCAATCGCTGACCAAGCCCGTACCATTCGTATTCCGGTACACATGATTGAGACCATCAACAAGCTAAATCGTATCTCACGTCAGATGTTGCAGGAAATGGGTCGTGAACCGAACCCGGAAGAACTTGCAGAACGCATGATGATGCCGGAAGACAAGATCCGCAAGGTATTGAAAATTGCCAAAGAGCCAATCTCGATGGAAACTCCTATCGGTGACGATGAAGATTCGCATCTTGGTGATTTTATTGAGGATACCACCATTGAATCGCCAATCGACTCGGCGACCATGGAAAGCCTCAAGGGTGCGACGCACGAAGTACTTGCCGGCCTGACGGCCCGTGAAGCCAAGGTACTGCGTATGCGCTTTGGTATCGACATGAATACCGACCACACTCTAGAAGAGGTAGGTAAACAGTTCGACGTAACCCGTGAGCGTATCCGTCAGATCGAAGCTAAGGCACTGCGTAAATTGCGTCACCCTTCACGCTCAGATCTACTGAAAAGCTTCTTAGACGCGAACAAATAACACGCGTCTGACTAAAGCATTACAAAGGCCGCTTTTTAGCGGCCTTTGTGTATCATTTATTCAATTCATCCAACATGGGGATTAACATGGCTTGGATTCAAATTCGCATTCGTGCCACCGAATCAACGGCTGACGCCATCAGCGAGCACCTAATGGATATTGGTTGCCCATCGGTCACCTTTATGGACACCAAAGACACGCCCATCTTCGAACCCCAACCGGGCGAGATCAGATACTGGGCTGAAACCACAGTAATTGGCCTATTCGAAGCCAACCATGATATGCAGGCTGTGGTTGATTACTTAAAGGTACAACCTGAGTTGCAAGAGCAGTTCCACTATAAAATAGAGCAGCTAGAAGATAAAGACTGGGAACGGGAATGGATGAAGAATTTCCAACCGATTCAGTTTGGCGAACGCCTATGGATTTGCCCAAGCTGGTTAGATGTTCCAGATCCATCCGCGGTCAACGTCATGCTCGACCCGGGTCTGGCCTTTGGTACCGGCACCCATGCCACCACGGCCTTATGTTTACGCTGGCTTGAGAGCCTGGATTTAAGCGGCAAAACCGTGGTCGATTTCGGCTGTGGTTCAGGCATTTTAGGTATCGCCGCCATTAAACTCGGCGCCGCACGCGTTATAGGCATAGATATCGATCAGCAAGCACTGGATGCCAGTATCGATAATGCCGAGCGCAATGGCGTGGCCGACCAACTTGAGGTTTACCTGCCAGAGAATCAGCCGAGCTTTGAGGCCGATGTGGTCGTCGCAAATATTCTTGCCCAGCCTCTGCGCGAATTAAACGAGGTGATCCTCAGCCTGTTGAAATCAGGGGGCGAGCTGGCACTATCTGGGGTCCTTGAGGAACAGGCGGATTCTGTAGCCAGTTGCTATGAGCATAAAGTGACCCTAGATCCGATTGCCCTGGAAGGTGAATGGGTGCGGATCAGCGGGATTAAAAAATAACCGCTTTGGATCCTTGACTGCGCAGCGGACAAAAGTCCCTGCGCAGGCGCTTTCGCACTCTTTTTACACTGTTTACGCCCCATCAACACCCCGCCACATCAGCCCTGTCAAGCCAGTGTTCATAAAACACACAAAAAAATCTTTGCCCTCCCTCGTTATAAAATGTCAATACAAAAAGTTTAAAAAAAAAGCACTTTTGTTCAATTTATAGCCTTTGATTTTGCCTCAAAAAACCGTAAACTTAGCGCCCCTTGAAACGAGGTAAATTGTAACGCTGTGCAAATTGGTCCTTACCAGTTAGAAAACAATTTGATGGTTGCACCGATGGCGGGGATCACCGATCGCCCCTTTCGGCAATTGTGTCGTCGCTTAGGCGCGGGACTGGCCGTATCAGAAATGTTGTCTTCCAATCCCAAGGTGTGGCAAACCGCCAAATCCATGGGGCGTATGGATCATAGCGGCGAATCGGGTATTCGCTCCGTGCAAATTGCGGGGGCTGACCCAGAGCTGATGGCGCAAGCGGCGCAGTTTAACGTTTCCAATGGCGCGCAGATCATAGATATCAATATGGGCTGCCCTGCCAAAAAAGTGAATAAAAAGCTCGCAGGCTCTGCCCTGTTGCAGTACCCCGACCTAGTCGAAGCCATAGTGAAAGCTGTGGTGGAAGCGGTAGATGTGCCCGTCACATTAAAAATCCGTACCGGCTGGGATGTGGACAACCGCAACGGCGTCGAGATTGCAGCCATAGCTGAACACAATGGTATTCAGTCATTAGCCGTACATGGTCGCACCCGCGCCTGTATGTACAAAGGCAATGCCGAATACGACACGATCAAAGCGATCAAGGGTTCAGTGTCAATTCCTGTGGTTGCTAACGGTGATATCAGTTCACCGCAAAAAGCGAAGCAGGTATTAGAGTATACGGGCGCAGATGCCATCATGATTGGACGAGCCGCTCAAGGTCGCCCCTGGATTTTCCGGGAAATTGACCATTACTTAAAAACCGGAGAAATACTCCCGCCCCCGGCTATTACCGAGGTGCGCAGTATTCTGATGGAGCATTTAGTTAATCTCCATCAATTCTACGGTGAGGCCATGGGGCCGCGGATTGCTCGAAAGCATGTTGGATGGTATTTGCAAGCCCACGACGAAGACCGTCAGTTTAGGCGAGTATTTAATGCGCTAGAAACACCTGAGACTCAGGTGGATGCACTGAATGAATACTTTGAAACTTATTGCTAATCCAGAAAGAAAGAGACAATACAACGATGTTTGAACAAAATGTGACTTCTCCTTTTATTACTAACGCTCACGTTCAGTCACAAGAGAAACCACAGCCTCTTCGCGACGCTGTTAAAAAAGCTGTTCACCACTATCTTAAGCAGCTTAACGGCCAGGACGTACAAGACGTTTATGAACTTGTTCTTTCTGAGCTTGAAGCGCCACTTCTAGAAGAAGTAATGACCTATACGCGCGGTAACCAAACCCGTGCCGCCATCTTACTGGGTATCAACCGTGGTACTTTACGTAAGAAGCTGAAAAAGTACGGCATGAACTAATTTATTCGCAGCTTTGAGCTGCACTGAAAAGCACCCTAGGGTGCTTTTTTATTTTCGCCCATACGCGAAAGCGACCGATGCGTCGGTCACGGTGTTATACAAAAACACCATCATTGTTTAAAATAGGGTTCTAAATAACCCCTTGCCTAACCCCAAGGCGAACGCCTTTGGCAAGATTATCTACTCAACTGAGGTAACAAAAACTACCATGGATACACATCGTCCAATTCGTCGCGCGCTCCTGAGCGTATCTGATAAAACGGGTATCGTTGACTTCGCTCGTGAGCTAGCCGCTCAAGGCGTCGAAATTCTTTCTACCGGTGGCACCTGCAAGCTACTTGCAGACAACGGCATCAAGGTAACTGAAGTATCTGATCACACCGGTCACCCTGAGATCATGGATGGCCGCGTTAAAACATTGCATCCAAAAATTCACGGCGGCATCCTAGCCCGTCGCGGTCAAGACGAAGGCGTCATGAGCGATCACAACATAGATGCAATCGACATGGTAGTTGTAAACCTATACCCATTCGCACAAACAGTAGCAAAAGAAGACTGCTCGCTTGAAGACGCGATTGAGAACATCGATATCGGCGGCCCAACCATGGTTCGCGCCGCAGCGAAGAACCACAAAGACGTGACCATTATCGTTAATGCCGCCGACTACGGCCGCGTTATCGACGAAATGAAGGCGAACGAAGGTTCTACCTCACACGCAACGCGTTTTGACCTGGCCATTGCCGCATTTGAGCACACGGCTCAGTACGACGGCATGATCGCCAACTACTTCGGTAAAATGGTGCCTGACTACACCGAAGAAGCTGTGGCAGACACAAAGTTCCCGCGCACCATCAACATGCAGTTCACCAAGAAGCAAGACATGCGCTACGGTGAGAACTCACACCAGGATGCAGCCTTCTATGTTGAAAACGACATTGAAGAAGCCTCGGTTGCCACGGCCAAGCAAATCCAAGGTAAGGCGCTTTCTTACAACAACATCGCCGATACCGACGCAGCCCTTGAGTGCGTAAAAGAATTCGATGCGCCGGCCTGTGTGATCGTGAAGCACGCTAACCCATGTGGTGTGTCTGTGGGTGAAAACATCCTTGAAGCCTACGACCGTGCCTTTAAAACCGACCCGACGTCGGCATTTGGCGGCATCATCGCCTTCAACCGCGAGCTGGATGCGGATACCGCAGAAGCCATCATCGCCCGTCAGTTCGTAGAAGTGATCATCGCCCCAAGCATCAGCGAAGAAGCGGCGCAAATCGTCTCTGCTAAACAAAACGTGCGTCTACTTGAGTGTGGTCAATGGCAAGCGCAAACCACCGGTGTTGATATCAAGCGCGTAAACGGCGGTATCCTGGTACAAGACCGTGACCAGGGCATGGTAAGCATGGGCGACCTTAAGGTAGTGTCTAAGCGTCAACCGACCGAGCAAGAGCTAAAAGATCTTATGTTCTGCTGGAAAGTAGCCAAATTTGTTAAATCAAACGCCATCGTATACGCCAAAGACGGCATGACTATCGGTGTGGGCGCCGGCCAGATGAGCCGCGTATACTCGGCGAAAATCGCCGGTATTAAAGCAGCCGATGAGAACCTTGAGGTTAAAGGTTCGGTTATGGCTTCTGATGCCTTCTTCCCATTCCGTGACGGTATCGATGCTGCGGCCGAAGCTGGCATTACTGCGGTGATCCAGCCGGGTGGTTCAATGCGTGATGAAGAAGTGATTGCCGCCGCCGATGAGGCTGGCATGGCAATGGTCTTCACCGGCATGCGCCACTTCCGCCACTAAGAAACTCACCGCCAGGGCCATTTAGGCTCTGGCGTGTTTTCGTAGACTATTCAAATCAATCTGCTATTTTGTGTTAACACATAATAAATATCACAAGGATTCGATTATGAAATTTGGCTTTAAAACCGCGCTAACCGCGGCCATCGCGCTTTCACTAAGCGCCTGCGTAAGCACCAGCACCAGTGAACAACTGACTGAAGCCAGCCAAGGCGAGCTAAGAAGTGCACAAGCACAAGCCAGAGATCAATATCGTCACCCGGTAGAAACTCTGACCTTTTTCGGTATCGAGCCGAATATGACAGTGGTTGAAGTCTCTCCAGGCGGTGGTTGGTACACGGATATTCTCGCTCCTTTACTTAAAGACGAAGGCACCTTGTATGCCGCCCACTTCCCGGCCGACTCGGACGTGAAGTATTACCAGCGCTCATTGGCTGGCTTTAAGGAAAAGATGGCCAATACTCGTGCCTATTCCGACATCCGACTCACCGAGTTCTACCCCGGCACCCACCATAATATCGCCCCGGAAGGCAGTGCCGATATGGTGCTGACATTCCGTAATCTGCATAACTGGTATATGAATGCCGACGAGCAAGGGGTAAAGGATGCCATGCGCGCCTTTTATACCGCCCTTAAACCAGGAGGTGTGCTAGGTATCGTGGATCACCGTTTACCGGAAACACGCGATAGCGGTAAGGCCAAGCGTTCGGGTTATGTTAAAGAGAGCTGGGTGATTGCGCTGGCACAAGAAGCTGGATTTGAACTGGTTGCGAAAAGTGAAATCAATGCCAATCCGAAAGACTTCGCCAACCATCCAAAAGGCGTGTGGACATTGCCACCAAGCCTGAGTCTGGGTGAAGAAGATCGCGCTAAATACGAAGCGATCGGCGAAAGTGACCGGATGACGCTGAAATTCATCAAACCCCTATAGGATTTATAAGCCATGAATGTACTAGTCATTGGCAGTGGCGGCCGCGAACACGCACTTGCGTTTAAGGCCGCTCAATCAAACAAAGTAGAAAAAGTATTTGTTGCTCCGGGTAACGCCGGCACCGCACTTGAGCCAAAGTTAGAAAACGTGGCCATTGGTGTTGAAGACATTGATGCACTTATCACGTTTGCGAAAGAAAATAACGTTGAACTGACTATTGTTGGCCCTGAAGCACCGCTGGTTATCGGTGTTGTTGATGCCTTCCGAGAGCAAGGCCTGGCAATATTCGGCCCAACGCAAGGGGCAGCGCAACTTGAGGGCTCGAAGTCATTTACTAAGGACTTCTTGGCACGTCACAATATCCCCACTGCGTTTTACAAAACCTTCGAGCAAATCGAGCCTGCACTTGAGTACATCAAAGAGCAAGGCGCTCCTATCGTTGTTAAGGCCGATGGCTTGGCGGCAGGTAAAGGCGTAATTGTGGCCATGACCGAAGCGGAAGCGGAAGAAGCGGTACGCGACATGCTAGCGGGTAATGCCTTTGGTGAAGCCGGTAGCCGCGTGGTTATCGAAGAGTTCCTTGAGGGTGAAGAAGCCTCTTTCATCGTTATGGTCGATGGTAAGAATGTATTGCCATTTGCAACCAGTCAGGACCATAAGCGCGCTTACAACGGCGACCAGGGTCCTAATACAGGTGGCATGGGTGCCTACTCTCCAGCGCCGGTAGTGACAGCTGAAATTCATGATCGCATCATGAATGAAGTGATCAACCCGACCGTTGCAGGCATGGCTGCGGAAGGTCACCCTTACACAGGTTTCCTATACGCCGGTCTTATGATTGCTGCAGACGGCACGCCTAAGGTAATTGAGTACAACTGCCGCTTTGGCGACCCAGAAACTCAGCCTATTATGCTGCGTCTACAGTCGGACTTGGTTGAGCTAATCGAAACCGCAAACCGTGAAGAGCTGGATAAGACCGACATCCAGTTCGACCCGCGCGCCGCAGTTGGCGTGGTACTGGCAGCCAAAGGCTACCCAGGTTCATACCCTAAAGGCGATGCCATCTCGGGCCTGCTTGTTGAATACCCGGAAGGTGAGAAAGTCTTCCACGCAGGTACCAAGCAAGACGGTGACAAGGTAGTAACCGCCGGTGGCCGCGTACTCTGTGCCACCGCACTAGGTGAAACGGTTACCGCAGCACAACAGCGTGCCTACGAACTGGTTAAAGCCATCGATTGGGACGGCGTTGAATACCGCACCGATATCGCTTATCGCGCCATTGCCCGCGAAAGCTAATCTGGCCGCCAAGGCCTATTGAAAAAGCGAAGCTCCGGCTTCGCTTTTTTATTGTCTGAAGTTTATTCGCCCAATCGCTGCAATCCCAGCTAGCCGAAGACAGTGCCGCGGTGGTCTGATACCATAAGCCCATACTTTTGCCATTGGGACGCAATATGCAAGGCACACTAAAGAAAATGAAAACCCAGCTCGGTGATGAGCAGAACCCGGCGGTGCAATACCAGCTTCCCGTTGGCGACGAACTGTTACCACTGAACGACTTGATAGGCAAAACCCTGACCTTAACCTACAGCGGTAATATTTTCTGTTCCAGCTGCGGTAAAAAAACCAAAAAGAGCTACTCTCAGGGCCATTGTTTTGTCTGTATGCGCAAGCTTGCCAGCTGCGATATGTGCATTATGAAACCGGAAACCTGCCACTATGATCAAGGCACCTGCCGCGAGCCGCAATGGGGCGAAGAAAACTGCATGATCCCCCACTATGTGTATCTGGCGAACACCTCAGGGCTCAAGGTAGGCATCACCCGTCACACCCAGATCCCGACCCGCTGGATAGACCAGGGTGCCACGGCAGCCTTGCCTATTATCAGGGTGCAAACACGTCTGCAATCCGGTTTAGTGGAAGTCGCCCTGGCGGAGTTTATTGCCGATAAAACCAATTGGCGCAATATGCTTAAGGGCACTCAGGTTGATGTTGATCTACTCGCCGCGCGGAACGAACTCTTGCCGCAGATCCAGGCCAAACTGGATGAACTGGCCGAGCTGTTCGGTGCCACCGCGGTGGAAGTGCTGGATGAAAAGGTTGTCGAGATCACCTATCCGGTGGAAACCTACCCAAGCAAGATCAGCTCCTTTAATTTCGATAAAGAGCCAAAGGTAAGCGGCGTGCTCCTGGGAATTAAGGGCCAATACCTGATCTTTGATACCGGCGTTATCAACATTCGTAAATTTGGGGCGTACGAGGTTGAGGTAGACTATAGCGCTTAGCAAACTCCTCGCTACTGCAAGGCTTACCCAGTAAAAAGCCTTGCAGATAGTCACAATGCAATCGCTGTAAGAACTGGTGCTGACAAGGCTTTTCCACCCCTTCGGCCACCAGGGTTAGATTCAAGTTCTTGGCCATGGCCACTATAGCGCTAACGATTTCGCTGTTACCATATTCATCCGGCACCTTGGCGACAAAACTGGAGTCGATTTTCAACTTGTCGATGGGCAGCTTGGTTAAATAGCTCAACGCCGAATAACCGGTGCCAAAATCATCCAGGGCAATTTTTACGCCCAATAACTTCAGCTCCAACAGCACCTGTTTGGCTCGAGAAAACGACTGAATAAAGCTGCTTTCGGTGATCTCCAGCTCCAACTGGCTGGCATCGATTTGGTAACGGTCAATGGCCTCGCGCAAGGCTTTTACCAGGCCATCCTGACAAAAGTGCGCCGCCGAGATATTAATGGCCAGCCGCCCTTGCCAGCGCTTGTCTTGCTGCCACTGCGCCAGCAAGGCACAACTGCGATTGATCACCCAGCGGTCAATATGGGTAATTAACCCCAACTCCTCCGCCAAGGGAATAAACTGACTGGGAGAGATCATCCCCAATTGCGGGTCTTGCCAGCGGATAAGTGCTTCGGCACCGGCCAAATCCCCACCCTCGGCACGAAATATCGGCTGTAAATGCAGGGCAAATTCATTGTGCTCCAGCGCCTGTTTAATACGACTGGTCATGGTCAGACGCTCTAACGAGCGCGCATTCATGGTGGCCTTATAAGCTGATAGGAGTTACGCCCCAGGTCTTTGCAGCGATACATGGCTACATCCGCATGCTTAAGCAGGGTTTCCATTGAACCACCATCATCCGGGTACAGGGAAATACCGATGGAGGTGGTAACCGTGATGCTCTTTTGCGCCAATGAAAAGCTGGCATTAAATTGCGCCAGCACCGTCTCGGCGCAGCGGATCACCTCATCAAGGCTGTCTACCTCATTCAGCAACAGGGTAAATTCATCACCGCCCAAGCGCGCCAGGGTATCACCGCTGCGCACACAGTGCTGCAAACGCTGCGCCACCTGTTTTAGCAGCTCATCGCCTATGCTGTGCCCGAGGCTGTCGTTGACGCCCTTAAAATGATCCAGGTCGATAAACATCACGGCCAAACGTTGCTGTTGACGCTGACTATGGGCCAGGGCCACGCTCAAACGGTCTTTAAACAAGCGGCGATTGGGCAGCCCGGTTAAGTCGTCAAAATAAGCAAGCTTAGCAATCTTACGCTCCGCCGCCTTGCGCTCGGTAATATCGGTGAAGATGCCAGCATACACCAGGTTTTCATCGTCCTGCTCCTGAATGGCGATAATGGTCAACCATTCCACATAGGTATCACCATCCTTGCGACGGTTATGTATCTCACCCTGCCAGACGCCATCACGGGCCAGGGTCTGCCACATACTGTGATAAAAGGCTTCATCATGGTGCCCCGAGCTCAGCAGCTTGGGGGTTTTACCCACCACCTCCTCGGCGCTATACCCGGTCAAGCGGCTAAAGGCCGGGTTCACCTGCAAGATCACTCCGCTATGATCGGTGATCATGATGCCATCCAAGGAAGCGGCAATGATTTTATTGGCCAGATAGAGATCCTTTTTTGACGCCTGCAACGCTGAGTCGCGCTCTGCCAGCACCGCCCTCAGCTCGGTTAAATAGGCCGACTCAATCTCTGTGTTAATATGCTTTAAGGTCAACACCCCCAGCTCGCAGCGACTGTGGCTGTCGACTACCACCAGATGGCGAATGCGGTGCTGATGCAGTTTATGATAGGCACACAGCAGGGTGTCTTTGGGGGTCACCGTCACCAGTTCGGTACTGGCATATTGCCAGCAAGGCTGTTGCTTATCGCGGCACAGCAGCATATCGAGCACATCGGCGGCGGTGATAATGCCTAACTCCCCCCGGTGCTTAACCAACACCGCATGGGTGTTGGATTTAGCCATTTGCTGGGCTACCTGGGTCAGGGTACTGTCCCCCTGCACACAAGGCACATGGCGGTCAAAGTGCGTGCCGATGATTTTCAAATGAAGGTAATGCTCAAGGCCCTGGCTGTCGACGATATTTCCCAGGGACAACAAGCCGCTCGGCTGCTCATTTGGGTCGACTACCAGCAAATGACGAATGCCAAGGTTAGCGCACTTTAACGCCGCATCACTGAGTTTGTCCTCGCTGTCGATGCAATGAACCGGTGTAGACATCAGCTCACTGATAGGCTGGCGGGTATAACCCTGGTTTTGGGACTGCATACGCACACAATCGGACTCGGTCCAAATGCCCACCACCTTGTCGTGCTCACGCACGGCAATGGCGCTGACATTGTGTTGACGCATTAAGGCAACTACGGTTAATACATCCTGTGTTGGCGTACAAAAATAAAGCGGTGAGGTTCGTGCGTCCTTGACCCTGTAATCCCTTGTACTGAGTTGCATTGTTTATCCTGCTGATTGTAACATCACGATACTAATGAATACGGCTCTTACAGAGCTTGACCTAGGACAAAAAATGCCCAGTTTAGATTTCCCGGTGCTGGCCGTTGAATCAGACTTTATTACCCTGTGCCAGAATGCCAAAGAGCTTAAGGCCGCGGATAACGGCCAGCTGCTGTTTGTCCTCGATAGCCGTCATCACTACTTTGATGCCAAGGGTCAGCCCATAGACAGTCAATGGCCACTGCTGTGTACCGCCCTGCAAGATTATTTAAGCGCCGAAGGGCATTGCTGCGTGGCCAAATTACAGCTTCAGGATGAGAGTCAGATCTGGCCTTTGCTCGACGACTAAATAGGGGACGGGCTGTTATAGCCCTTCATAGGCTGCCAGTTGCCCCCGCAAATAGTGCTCAACACCGCGGGCCAGGGCCGATAAATGGTAACCCCCTTCTAAAAACGACACTATGCCCAGCACGCCATGAGCCTTGGCAAACTCGCCGATACGCTGACTGAACCAGGCGTAATCCTGCTCGACAAATTTGAGGGCCGCCATATCGTCTTCCAAGTGACCGTCGAAGCCGGCGGAGACAAAGATCAGTTGCGGGGCAAAATGAGTTAAGGCGGGTAGCCACTGACTTTCGACCAGGCGGCGCAAGTCATTGCCATCACTGGCCGGCGGCAGGGGCGACTGGATCAGATTTGACCGCTCTACCGGCTCGGGATTGGGATAGAGAGGGTTTTGGAACAAGGAGCACAGCAGTACATTGCGCTCATCGGCAAAGATGTTTTGGGTGCCATCGCCATGGTGCACGTCTATATCTAAAATAGCGATGCGCTGTATCCCCTGTTGCTGCGCGTAACGCACGGCGATGGCCAGGTTGTTGTAAACGCAAAAACCGGCGCTGTGCTCTCGGCTGGCATGATGGCCGGGCGGACGAACCGCACAAAAGCCGGCATCGATATGTCCTGCCAAAACCTCATCCACCGCCGTTAAGCCTGCCCCAACGGCCCGCTCTATGGCCTGCATGGACTCGGGACACAAGCGCGTATCGCCATCGAGGTCGGCATAACCAATATCCGGGATACATTGTTCTACCAGGGAAACCAACTGCTCCGAATGGACACTAAGAAAATCCTTACGCTCGGCCTTACGCGCCTGTAATTGCGCTATTTCCAAGTCCAGGCCACTGGCGAGTAGGCGGTCTTGAATAACATCAAGGCGAGCGGGCGAGTCGGGATGATCGCTGCCCATTTGGTGGCGGCGACAGGCGGGATGAGTGATAACGGCGATACGGGACATAGGCTGGCTACATTAAACACTTTAATCAACAGCTTAACAAAGTCGCAGTGCCTTGACCCTGCGACTTTGGTGTTAGCTCGCTAGTAGCTTGCGAGTAGCTCGCTATTAGCTGTGTTCCATGACTAGCGAGACAACTTTTTCGGGCGTAAATCCAGGTTACGGAAATCAAAGCTAAAATCGGTGACCTCAGTGGAGACGGCATGCATTTTGGCGCTGTGCACCTTGTTTTGCTCATCCAAAGTAAAGTGAATAAAGGCATCCGCTTCGAGCAGAGGTTCATCCCACTTAACAATAAAGCTGTTGCCGCTGTGATGCTGCAATTCACCCTTTAAGCGCTTGGTGTGAGTAAAATCGATACGCAGCTTGCCATCGAGTTGCTCGATCACCACATCACCATACCAGGCATCATGAAGAGTCCCGGTATAGTAGATAGGCGGTAAGGCGCTTTGGTAGTCCTCAACTAAGGCCGCCTTAGCATTGGCATAGGCCTGCTCCTTGCCTTTGAAGTGACGCTCGGCAAAACGCTCAACATAGTCTTTATCTTCAAGTTCCAGAGCTTGTTCAAAGATTTCCTCGGTCACCGCCGAGAGGGCCGCAAAAGCCTGCTGGTTTGACAGCACCACGACGCCTAGCTTTTTCTCCGGCAACAGGGAAACCTGCGACACCATACCGAGAATGCCACCACCGTGACCGACGCGTTTATAACCGTGGTAATCGACAATAGACCAACCTAAGCCATAGCCGCTGAACTGTTGTCGTGTGGCCGCAAAGGCCGCCTTGCTCACGGGGCGATTAATATGTGGCTGCCACATTTGCTGTTGTTGCTTAGCGCTAAACAGGGTCTCGCCATTGGCCATGACCCCGGCGTTAAGCTGGGTATTCAACCACAGGCTCATTTCCTTAACGTTAGAAGCAATGGCACCGGCACCGCGAAAATCTTCCAGGTAATTGACAAAGAATGGGTGGAGCTTGCCATTTAAAGGAATATGGCCGGTGGCATAGTTGTCGTTATCGTCATCGATACGGGAAAAACCGGCGCGCGACTGTTTCATGCCCAGAGGCGTTAGCATCTTTTGCTCGATAAAGTCCTGCCAGGACATGCCGCTGACGCGCGCAACCACCTCACCGGCGGTGACAAACATCAGGTTGTTGTAGGCATAGGTGCTGCGAAAGCTGGACTGAGGTTTCAGGTGTTGTAGACCTGCAATGATGTCGTCCACCGATTTGTCCGTGTCCGGCCAGATCATCAGATCACCCTGCCCCAGTCCTAAACCACTGCGATGACTAAGCAAGTCGCGAATCGTCATCTCACGCGTGGCGTAGGCGTCATACAGGCGAAACTCGGGAAGATGGTCTATTACCTTGTCATCCCAGCTTAACTTACCCTGGTCCACCAGCATGGCCAAGGCCGCGCTGGTAAAAGCCTTGGTATTTGAGGCGATGCCAAACAGGGTCTCCGCGGTCACCGGCTCTTTGCTGTCGAGATGACGTACACCAAAACCCTTGGCATATACCAGCTCCCCCTCGGCAACCACGGCCACGGCCATGCCTGGCACATCAAAACGAGCCATAGACTGCTCAATGGCGGCGGTAATTTTTTGTTCTTCGAGCTTGGCTTGCGCCGGGTTATTAAACCCCAGCAGCACGGCACTGCACAGCAGCAACGTTTTAAATTTCATTATTATTCCTTGTTGAGTTACTTCTAAATCCTGATCTTTCAGCAGCGCCTATTGCGCCCTAACTGCCACCCTTCTCGACTTGGTCGGCGTGGATCTGCATTTCCCGCAGGTGCCGCTCGCGATTGAGATCCTCAATGCTGGCTTGGCGGCCAATCTCGGCAATGTAGTGCTGTGGCAGGCTGGCCTCTTGGGCACCACGATACACATGCTGTAAATACCAATCGAACGGCAAGGCCACCTGATCCAGGGTGTTGGCAATATAACAGTAGGCCCGAACCTGCTCTTGCTGATCGACTAAGGTCACCTCAATATGCTCAACGTCATAGCGTGGCCCCTCAATTTGATGCAGGAACTCCTGCTGCTCAACATCGAGTAACCACACCACACCATACACGCTGGCGTCGCTATCGCGGTGAATGGTGTATTTCCCCGAGCCATCCAGGCTCAGCATATCAAAGCCCAGACGATAGCCTGGCAAGTGTGCCACTCCCACACGTTGTGCATCGGGCAAGCGCTCGCCAAGACGCTGTGCCGACATATTGGAACCGAAAGCAAAATAATATTGTGTCATAACAACACCACCTGAATCGCTAATACTATTAATACCACGCCGATAGCGCGGTCAAACCAGAACCCCTTGGCATTAAAAAAGCCGCGAACCTGCTGCTTAGAAAGCAACAGCGACAACAGAGAAAACCAGGCCCAGGTTGCCAAGGCCATATACAGACCATAGCCTAATTGCACCATTTTTGGCGTTTGTACCGATACTACTAGGGTAAAGAGCGAGAGAAAAAACAAGGTCGCCTTGGGGTTCAGGGCATTGGTTAAAAAGCCGCGTCTAAAGGCCACCAGCAAGTTCTGATGCAGCTGCGGTTGCGGCTGAGCCTGCTCAGACTCCCCCGTCGCTGGCTTGCTTCGTAGTGCCTGCACGCCTAAATAACCAAGGTAGAGAGCGGCCAGATATTTCAGCACCATAAACAAGGTCGGTGCCTGAGAGATCAACAAGGCAACACCGAGCAAACAATAAAAGATATGCACCAGAATCCCGGCGCCCACCCCGGCACTGGTAGCCAAACCGTTAGCGCGACCATAACTGACACTGTGTTTGAGTACCACGGCAAAGTCTGGGCCAGGGCTGGCAACGGCAAAAAAGTGGGCAATGGCGATGGCGGCGAACTCGGGCCAATAACTCATGCCTGCTCCTTAGTGAGCAGAGATAGCAACAAGGGATCGGGGCTGGTTTGTGCCAGCGCCTGCAATGTTTTTGTCGCCTTCTTAAAATAGCTACGCAGGTGTCCTTTTAGATGCGCTGCCCCCTTGTCGATGCCCTTAATATGACAAAACAGCGCCAACAGAAACACCTGTTGCTGCTCGGACAGCTCACTGGAGCGATTCGCGTAGGGGTTATAACACTTGCCGCACCCACCGCGGAATTGATACACGGTGTTACTCAGCATAACCCCAAAGCCAAAGAAGCTGGCCAGCACTTCGGTGGCGGCATCCACATATTGCTCACCGCCGGGTGGCAAGTGACCGCCTTGATAAATCATGACCCGCGCCATCCCTTGTGCAAAGCTGGCGATCAGATCCTGTGGCTGATTGATCTGTTGCGGGTTATAGGACAGCTGCACCTGGCCATCGTCACTGACTAATTGAGCCTGTGGGCCGCGTAAACAATTCGCAAACTCCATACGCGGGAAGCGCTGCGGCTGACTGAGTTCGGGAGCGACCAATACCAGAGGCCACTTTTCAAGACCAGCGTACTGTTTTACCTGGGTAAAAACCTGCTCCGCCATTTGCGCCACACTGTGACTCTGACCGGCGAAAAACGCATTGGTGGGCAGCACCAATTGCGTGTGCTGGCGAAAATAATCACCATCGAAATGCTCATAGGCCCATAAAAAGGTATCCAAGAGCCATTGCTGCTCTTGCTCTTGAAGTAACGGCGAAGGTTTTAACCAGCTCAACATAGTCATTTTAATTGCAACTTAAGTTCTTACCTGCAAGCATACCAACTCAGTTAAAAAATAACAGCCGGGTGCGATAACACACGCTCGGTGAACAAGGCGCCAAGGCTTCGCTCTATGGGCTTTGCTGAGAGAAACTGGCATTTTTATAAAAATGTGCTAAACCAGTTTAGTACTCACTGGCGCTACTTATGTAATGTTAACGAGTTTTACCATGCCCCATATCATCATAGAACATTCCGAAGACCTGCCGGTGTTACCACAAGTATTAGTGGACAAGGTGCACCAGGCCACCTATGCCAGCGGCCTATTCGAACTCGCGACCATCAAAACCCGCGCCATTGCCTACCAACATTATGAATTGGGCGATGGTAAGGATGGCTTTATCCATATATGTGCCTACATTATGGCCGGGCGCACTCGGGAGCAAAAGCAGCAACTCAGTAGTCAATTACTGGAATGTTTGCGCACCTACTGCCGCCGTTCAGATTGTTTAAGCGTGGATGTGCGTGATTTAGATCCAGAGATCTATATGAAGTGCTAAGCGCCGGGAATCTGTGTCTCGGTGCTGTAAAGTCGCTGCGCATTAGCACAGGCCAACGCACTAAAATGAGGTAACTCCATGGCTTGGTAACCCTGCCACAGCTCTTCGTAGCTCGTATTGAATAAACAGAGGGGGAAATTGCTGGCGAGCATGACACGCCGGTATCCCAATTGTGATATGGCCGTGCGAATCACCTTTTGCTGCCAGTTTACATCACCATCCGGGTAAGTAATTTCCCAGCCGCAACATTTAAGATAGATATTGTCGCATGCGGCACACAGGATTAGGCCTGCCACCCAGGCATCCCAGGTGTCTGGTGTCACCAAGCCGGCATGATTGATCACTATATTCAGCCTTGGGTTGGCCTTGGCATGGGCCACCACAGCCGCCGCTAGCTCGGGCTCGCACAGGCTGAACTGGGCCTCAAAAAGTAAGCCTTGCGTGGCAAGGTGAGCGAGGTTTTGGCCAACATTTGGGCTTAACAGCCGTTTACCCTCGGACTCTTCGGTGATATCACGAATGCCGCGCAATAAGGGGAATTTTAACAGCTCCAAAGAAACGGCAAATTGCTCAGGTGCTTGGTCTATGGCCGCATAACTGATTGCCGGCCCCTGGAAGTCTTGCTCTTGCAACCAACTTAACTCCCTGCCGGGATGCTGGTTATCGAAGCCAGCCTCAATATGGGCCACGCCCTTGAGTACCCAGCCATCACCGAGTATCAAGTCAGCCCTAGAGAAGTCACGCTGGATACAGCGCTTTTGTGGCCAAAACGGCGGTCCCTGTTGTTTAAGCCAATAATAATCCCCGCGGGCATAAGCAAAAAAATGCACATGGGGATCAAACACAGGCAGTGCCAAGGGCTGTGCCGAAGGCGTTGCCGCTAGGGAAGCCACGGCCTCATTACTGCGCCGTATAGCCACCGTCGATCACTTGCAGCGAACCTGTAATAAAGCTGGCGTCCTCACTGACCAAAAACGCCACCAGATTGGCCACATCTTCCGGCTGTCCTAAACGGCCAAGGGGTTGCAAAGCCGACTCTTCGGCCACCACAGCATCCTTATCGGCACCGGTATTGGCACAGTAGTTATCGATTGCACTGTGGAATAATGGCGTTTCTATGGTACCCGGACACACGGCATTAGCACGAATGCCAAATTCGGCGTAATCCAGTGCCGTGGTTTTCGCCATGGAAGCGAGTGCCGCTTTCGACAGGTTATAGGCGAAGGAGTTGCGTTTACCCACCAAGGCCTGATCGGAAGAAATATATACGATAGCCCCGCGCTGGGCGTCACGCATCAGCGGTAACACGGATTGCGTAGCGGCAAAGGCACCTTTAATATTCAGGGCAATCACCTCATCGAGCATGGCCTCTGAGGTTTGTTCTATGTTGGCACTGCGATGGATACCGGCGTTGCAGACCAAGACATCTACCCGCTCTTCGCGCTCACAGATATCCGCAATCACCCGCTGTACACTGGCCACATCGCGAACGTCACAGTGGCGATACTCGCCCTGATCGGACGTAACAATATCCAGGTTGTAAACTCGATATCCTTGGTTTACCAGCTTTTCTACAATGGCCAGACCAATTCCCTTGCTGCCACCCGTTACAATAGCGACTTCACTCATATTCATTTACGCCTTGATGTACATATCAGCTAATACTAGCATCAGCGCTAAATAAAAATATAGGATTAAAAATAATGACTTTTCGTCTTGATATGAAAGTGCGTGACTACGAATGCGATTTGCAAGGGATAGTTAATAACAGCGTGTACTTCAACTACTTAGAACACGCCCGCCATGAGTACCTGCTAGCACAGGATGTAGACTTTGTGGCCCTGGCCAAAGAGGGCATTAACCTGGTGGTGGTACGCAGCGAAATGGATTACAAGGCCTCACTGGTGCCGGGCGATGAGTTCTATGTCAGCGTCGAGATGGTGCGCGAAAGCCGCCTCAAGTTTGCCTTCATCCAAAACGTGCATCGAAGCCGTGATGACAAACTGGCGTTAAAGGCCAAGGTTATCGGCACCTCGGTTAACGCCGATGGGCGCCCCTTCTTGCCCGAGCAATTAGAGCGTTTATTTACGGCTTAGGGCTTACTGGTTAGGCGCAGCGCCAAGAATAAAAGTAAGTGTATGAGTCCCTGTTAAGGTCAGGGTCTCATTTTCCATTTGCAGCAAAGGCGACGATTTTAAGGTACTCAGTAAAGCTTGCTCGTTACTCTGAGCCTCTCCCTCACAGACCCGATAGGTCATTCCCAAACCACTCACCTGCAGTCTTTGCTCTTCCACCGCGGTGCTGGCGAAAAAATCATTGCAACCAGTGTGGCCATTTAACTGCAGCGCATCGATAAAGCCAACATAGGTGTTATCGGTGGCAACCGCTTGACCATCTATGCTGGTTAAATACCAATGTTGAAATTTCAGGGCATCGGCCGTGTGCTGGTCGTTTGCGGCACACGCCGTCAATCCACTTAGTAACGCCGCCGCTAATATTAAATTTTTTCTCACCTTTGCGACCTTAGACTCGCAGCTACTTATAAGTTCCAATGCTAAAGCAAAGACCGCCAATTTGCACCGCAAAGACCGCAAGAAAGTGCTAGAAACCATAACTTTTAACTTCCTTTTTACACCCACATACGCTTTAGTATAGAGTTAGTAACAGAGCACCTAAAAAATGGATTTCATTATGACGACCCAGCTTATTAAACCTTTACTTATTAGCGCCTTGAGCGCCTCACTGCTCGCCTGTGGCGGAGGTAGTGGTAATGATGGCAGCGACGGCGGCACTTCTTCCGGCTGGACTCCAGGCGTCTTTGCATCGTCGAGTCAATTTAAAGGGCAATGTAATGCCCTCGACGAGAAAAACTGGCTACGCTCTTGGAGCAATGAAACCTATTTATGGTATGACGAAATCACCGATCGCGATCCCGCTTCCATTGTTGGTGTTATCGATTACTTTCACACCTTAAAAACCGAAGAGAAAACCGCATCTGGTGCGGAAAAAGATAAGTATCACTACGCAATTCCCACAGATGAATGGCAACAACAACAAAGCGGTGCTGGAATAAACTATGGCTTTAATTTCAAACTGCTCCGCAGTGCTCCGCCACGCGAAGTAGTAGTCAGTTATACCGAGCCAGGCACCCCTGCCAGTGCAGCAGGTGTTAGACGCGGCTGGGAAATCGTCGCCGTTAATGGCGTCGACATGATCAACAGCAATGATGTAGATGCCCTAAACAATGCCCTATTCCCGAGTTCTAAGGGCGTCCAGACCGACTTCACCTTTAAATTGATCGGTTCAAACGAGGAGCGCAACATCACCCTGACCACGAGCGATTTTGTGCGAGATCCGGTGATGAATGTGAGCACCATAGCCACCAATACTGGTAATGTCGGCTATCTACAATTTAATTCACACAACGATCCTGCCGAGCGCCAGCTGTATGATGCCTTTAATCAAATGTTAGGTAGCAACATCAGCGATCTGGTAATCGACATGCGCTACAACGGTGGCGGGTATTTAGCCATGGCCGCGCAGCTGGGCTATATGGTCGCGGGAGCATATAATACGGACGGCCTAGTTTTTGAAAAAACCATTTTCAATGACAAACACCCGACCATCAACCCGGTAACAGGCCAAGAGATAAAACCCTATCTCTTTATCGACGAATATCTGGGCTTTGAACCTGATTCTGGCGTAAGCGAAGGCACCAAGTTGCCCAGCCTCAACCTGGAGCGCGTCTTTATTCTATCATCTAGCAACACCTGCTCGGCCAGTGAGGCGCTAATCAATGGCCTACGTGGCATTCCTCTGGCGCGCGGCTTTGAAGTAGTGCTCATTGGCGGTAAAACCTGTGGTAAGCCCTACGGTTTCTATCCTACAGATAACTGTGACACCACCTTCTTCACCATTCAGTTTACCGGTGAAAACCATGCCGGTGAAGGGGAATATGGCGAAGGGTTTGCACCTGAAAACTTCACCGACCCTGAGTTCAGCCCAGTACCAGTTACTGGTTGTGCGGTGGCCGATGACTTCACCCACCAACTGGGGGATAAAAGCGAAGCTATGTTAGCGGCGGCGCTGAGCTATCGTGCCACAGGCTTGTGCCCTACGCCAAGTACAGCAGCAGGCTTAAAGGGCTATGCGGTGCAAAGCTCAGCCTCAGAGATGGGACTTAGCATTGGCGATAACCGCGTGCAGACCCAGATGCAGAACAACCGGGTGCTGACGCCCTTACCTAAGGAGTTAAACTAATGCGTAAGTTTTTGCTTCACAGCCTGCTGGCGGCGCTTACACTGGCCACCAGCAGTGGCTGTAACAGCACGGTCAATCAAGACGAGTTGCGCCCGGCATTACTGACCGAGCCTAGCCAACAAGAGGTAGCCACCCTGGTCGCGCAGGCCTTGAATACCCAAGGAGTGAAGGTGCGCGAAGATGTGTTTATGCAAAAAAGCTCCTTGGTACTCGAGTCGCCGCCCTTTACCGATGCGCAGGGTAACCCCCTGATGGGTAAGCAACTTGAGATGCCACAGCGCTTTATGCTGCTCACCGATGGTCAGCTGTGTTATTTGCAGCATCTTAATAGTGAGCAGCTCCTGCCCGCACCGACTCTTTCTTGTCGTTAATAAAAAAAAGCGCCGGCTAATACCGGCGCTTTTTTCTTACCCATTTTTGAATATCTATTTTATCTCTACCCGAGCCGAGCGCATCACCACCTCATCGTTAAGCTCGATACCAATACCCGGCTCCTCGCTCACCTTAAACTTACCCTTAACCGGCTGTGGGTCTTGGATACACAGCTCGCGGTTCCATTTTTTAATGGCATAGGTGTGATGTTCATGAATTAAGAAGTTAGGGATCGCCGTCTCCAGGTGCAGGGACGCCGCGGTCGCCACCGGCCCACCACAAACATGAGCCTGAATACGTACATCGAAAATATCGGCGTAATCGCACACCTTTTTGGTTTCGGTAAACCCACCACACAGGCCGATATCCGGCTGCAACACGTCGATGCTCTGATCTTCCAGATACGGGCGTACCCCCCAACGGTTATACAAGCGCTCGCCACCGGCAATGGGCACGGCGACCTTGTCCGCCACCTTGGCATGCAAGGAATGATTCAGGTAATTCACCGGCTCTTCGTAATACATACAGTCGAACTCTTCGGCAATTTCACCAATTTGAATCGCCGATGTGGCGCCGGGCAGACTGTGACATTCAAAGATAATATCAACTTCGTCACCTACGGCCTCGCGGATGGCTTGCATGCGCGCACGATACAGCTTCATTTCCGCACGGGAAATTATCTTGGTGCGATCATAATAGGTGTTGCCGTGCTTATCATACTGAATGGGGTCCACCTTCACTGCATCATAGCCCTCGGCCACGGCTTTAAGTGCCGCCTCGGCATACTCTTGCGGCTGCACCAGGGCTTTAAATTCGCTGTCCCAGTCAAATTGCAGCTGTGATGCATAGGTGCGCAGCTCATCGTTCACCTTACCGCCGAGCAATTGATACACAGGCAGGCCTAGCGCCTTGCCCTTGATATCCCACAGCGCCGTATCTATGGCACTCATGGCGGCATACACTACGGGACCACCGCCCAATCCCCAGAAGCTTTCACGCAACATGCGCGACCACAGCAGCTCGGTTTGAAACGGGTCATGGCCGATCAAAAAGGCCTCGGCCATTTCCTTAATCATGGCCGCCGCGGCACTGTGGCCGAGATCATAAGCCAACCCAGCCTCGCCAACACCGCTAATGCCCTCATCGGTGTGAATACGAACAAACACGGGCGTCCACGCCGGGCGATCTGGGCAGTGAATGTCGAAAACTTCAACGCGATTAACTTTCATATTCTTTCCTTCTTATTCGGCAAAGCCAGGGTCCAGGCGATAGGCCTTACGCAGCATGGCCGGCCAGGCCTTTTGCCCACCGGTGCTGCCACTGTGTACCACGTTGGCCTGATGATAAATATTGTCGATAATGGCTTGAGGAACCCGCACCGGGTTCTGCTTCATGCTTTGTATGGCCACCTGAATCTCACAGGCGCGTTGCAAATCATAAAAGCGCATAAAGGCATCACCCACAGTTGGCCCCACGGTTAATCCCCCATGATTCACCAGCAGCATATGATTGGTATTACCTAGGTCGCGTTGCAAACGGGCTTTTTCATCCTCGTTAACCGCTAACCCCTCATACTCGTGATACGACAAAGATGGCAGGGAAAACATCGAGTGCTGTGAATAGGCTTGTAGTCCGCCTTCGACGCTGGCCACGGCGATAGTTTCCTTGGTGTGCAGGTGGATCACGCAGTGGGCATCATCGCGCACTTCATGAATGGCGCTGTGGATGGTAAAACCGGCGGGATTAATCTCATGCGGGGTCTCATCTAAAACCTCCCCTTTGAGATTTACCTTCACCAGATTCGAGGCCGTCACTTCGTCAAAGCTTAGACCAAAGGCATTGACCAGGTACTCGTCTGTACCGGGAATGCGCGCCGACATATGGGTGTAAATTAAATCGCCCCAACGCATATGCTCGACCAGCCTGTAACAGGCGGCCAGATCAACGCGCAAACGCCACTCTTGTTCACTGACCTTATCTTTGAGATTTAATTTAGGTAACTGGGGGATCTGGGTCATGCACCACTCCACACGCTTAATAGATGTATAGAAGTCTAAACACTTATAGACCGCCATTCAACAAAAAACCACCGCAGAGTAAACTCATACGGTGGTTTTTTTGATACGGATCGCGAGCGTTATTTAACGCTGGCTAGGTACTCGGCAATAGCTGCAAATTCTTCGTCAGAAACATTGGCTACCATGGCTTTCATCGCCATTGACATACCATTTGAGCGAGCACCAGACTTGATGTCTTTCATTTGCGCCACTAGGTATTCTTTGTTTTGGCCAGCCAGCTTAGGATAAAGCGCCATAATGGGTGCGTTGCCATCTGCACCGTGACAGGTGTGGCAGTTTTTCTCTGTGTATAACGCCTTGCCGTCTGCTGCTTGTGCATTCATCGCCATCGCAGACATTGCAATCGCACCGGCTCCCATAAGTACTTTAGTGATCTTTTTCATAATATTTACTCTTATAATTGACGGTAAAACAAGAGGGGATCCCCCCTCATTAGCAATGAGTGTAGACCCTTGTTCTTTACTGTAGCAACTAAGAATTAACAGACACTGAGCATCCAACAATCAAAAATAGCGTGTTACCACATCAGATCATCAGGAACTTCGTAGCCTGCGTAAGGATCGTCCTCATCGACATCTTTATCATCGTTTTCAACATGGAAAACAATATATTTTTCATCTACTTCAGCAATTTTACGTGCTGGCTCATCCTGCAATACGTAAAACTTTCCTTCAAGTACACAAATGGCTAATCGGCCACCGGCCAGGGCTTTTTGCGTTTGCGCATTCACCTCAATTTCCTTGACCTTGTTTTCATAGGTAAAGTTAAAGGTCAATGGGCCGCGAATTTCGTCCTGGTTGTGATGCTCTAAAATCTGCTTCACACGGGCAACCTGTTCACGCTCTTTCAGCTCTTCCTGACGCTGC
The DNA here is from genome assembly GCF_002964705.1 of Pseudoalteromonas sp. T1lg75. Classification (GTDB taxonomy): domain Bacteria; phylum Pseudomonadota; class Gammaproteobacteria; order Enterobacterales; family Alteromonadaceae; genus Pseudoalteromonas. The sequence continues at coordinate 80,282 of NZ_PQCD01000018.1, forward strand.
TCATTTAGCTGCGCCGCCTTCTCTTGCTGTGCCTTTTTGGTTTGCTCGATATGCTTTTGCAAATCACTTTGATCGCTAGTGGCACCTTTTTTCTTCTTTTTCTTTTGTGCTTTGCGCTTTTCTGTTTTTGCCACCTTTGCCTTATGCTCGGTGGTTAAGCCTGCTTTTAGCAGCTGATCTTGTAAAGAACCCATAATTGTCACTTATTACCAACAAAACGAATTAAGCTTATTCTATACCAATTGCATCAAAATTTTGACCACCGAGAAAGAATATTGCACCTAGGTGACAACGCGGTGACGGTAACATGAGCGAATAGTGCAGGCTTTGATTAATCGCAAGCTTTCCCCCTACCCTTGGCGCTATGATACACTCCCTCGCGCCTGATCTTCGACGTCCCTTATTATGTCCTATTGGTTATTGCTGTGTTGCTCCGTGGTGATATTTTTTGTGCTTTATGCCGTGCAGCCCCTGCTTGCATTGTTTGCTCAGCAATACCAGGTGAGCCCGGCCACTGCCGGCTCGCTGATGACCTTGACCATGCTGCCTTTAGCCATTGCGCCCTTGTTTTATGGCGTCTTGCTTAACCGCCGGAACCTCTATCGCGTGCTGCAATGGGTGATGCTGGTGCTGGCCTTTAGCAATGCCTTGGTGCCCCTGTGCACCGAGTTTTGGCAGTTACAGTCGCTGCGTTTATTGCAAGGCCTGGCTCTTCCTGCGGCACTCACGGCCATGACCGCCAGCATTGCTCTGCGCTTTAAGGGCGAAGATATCAACGCCAAGATGAGCGGCTATATTGGCAGCACCATTGCCGGCGGCTTTTTAGGTCGCGCTTTGGCGGCAAGCTTTGCCGAATACCTCAACTGGCAGAGCTTCTTTTGGCTGAACTCCCTGCTGTTACTGGTGCTGGCACTGCTGATTCGCGCTAAGTCCGACCCTGTCTCTCAGGCCCACACGCCATGGCGGGGCAATATAAAGGCGCTGGCCTCGATGCGTATTATCAGCCTCTACGGGGCGGTGTTTTGTATGTTCTTTTGTTTTGCCGCACTGCTGAACTACCTCCCCTTTATACTGCGCAGCACCTATGCCATGAGCAGTACAAAAAACATTGGTTTGGTATATAGCGGCTATTTGCTTGGCGCCCTGGCAACGCTGCTCACTCCCTATTTGCACAAGCGCTGTAACAACGTGTTTGCCTTGCTCGGCGGCGTGTTTTTATTCTATTGCGCCACCATAGCAATGATGTTTTACCAGCATTTACCCGTGTTTTTAATCGCCTTTACCTGTTTCTGCGCCGCCATGTTTATTATTCATGCCAGTGCGGCTCCGCTGGTGAATCGCCTTAGCAGTGCCAGCGCCAGCCTCACCAATGGCGTGTATGTGTCGTTTTACTACAGCGGCGGCGCCTTAGGTTCATTTCTACCTGGGTTGCTTTACCAGGAATATGGTGAATATGCGTTTTTGAGCTGTCTGTTGTTGGTGTGCTTAGTGGGCTATGGCTTGATTGTGCTACCGCAACGTTTGGCAACGGGAAGTACCAAGGGCTGACGTTGCCAATGCGCAAACAGGGCCTTGAGTCCAGCCTTTGGCAGCAACCAGGTCTGTTCGTTATCAAAGGGGTGGCAATGGTATAGGGTGTCGTCTTGGGGATCGCCTTCGGTCTCGCCGGAAGGATCGGACCAAATAGCCTCATCCAGCCACAACTCCACCTCTTGCTCTGGATCATTCATCAGCGCCAGCATGGACACACACCCTGGACGCACTCCCAGGTAGCGTAGCAGCCGCTCATCGGAGGCAAAACCCAAACGGGAAACTTGTTGCGCCTTCGACAGCGCCTTTAAATCCACCAGCGCATCATGGGCGGTGATCAGCAAAAAGTGACGACGGCCGTAATTGTCGCGCAAAAACAGGTTCTTCAAACGCATGCCGGGACGATGTAAGGCGATCTCATCGGCTGCACGAGCGGTGGCCAGCGGCGGGTGGGTCACCTTTTCACAGTCGATATTCAGCCGTGACAACAACGCGGCAAGCTCTTCGATGCTGGCTGCCATCACAAACAAACACCACGTAATTGCACGCTAAAATCGCGCCATAACACTTCATTGATTTCGTAGGCATCGGGGCAGTACTTGCGCTCTTTGAGCTCTTTTTTAAGTGCCGCCGCCGCCTCATCTTCGAGTTGTAATTTAAGCACACGGGACTCATCGAAGTGTTCTTGCTCGATATAGCGTTTTAACTGCTGGCGACTAATGGGCTTGCTGGAGTCCAAAGCCGCCCGTTTATTGGCTTTAACTGTCATGACATAGGCAAATATCTTACGTCCCTGATCATCAGTCTTGGCGTAAAAATCTTGACTATGTACTTCATATTGACGCTCATCCGGGGCGGAAGAGCAACCCAGTAACAAGGCGGTAAATAACAAAAGAGACAGAGCGCTTTTCATAACTTCGGCTGTTTTTCTTATACTTACTGGCTACTGTAACAAAGCCCGAAAATTTTTGGTCGATTTATCGCGATTTTTTCTGCTCCATGCTTGACCGGGAGTCCATAATTTATAAAATAATCTGCGTTCCTTCGGGAACTCACCTAAGAAGTGGGGCTATAGCTCAGCTGGGAGAGCGCCTGCCTTGCACGCAGGAGGTCAGCAGTTCGATCCTGCTTAGCTCCACCATTTCTTTCTATATCTAATTTATTGGTAGCATCCCTGCGACCACCCAGCTCGGTATCCTTACCTCACGTTCAAAACTAAAAAAGCAGTGCTTTTTTCGGGCGTTTTTCACCCTGCTTAGCTCCACCACTTTCTTACTAAATACCTTTTAAGTAAACCAGGCATCCAAGCCCATCCCCCAGCTCGGTATCCTTACCTCGCGTTCAAAACTAAAAAAGCAGTGCTTTTTTCGGGCGTTTTTCACCCTGCTTAGCTCCACCACTTTCTTACTAAATACCTTTTAAGTAAACCAGGCATCCAAGCCCATCCCTAGCTAATTATCCCCCTAGATTAGCCCTTAGTCGCATTTGCATGAAAATGCCTGATACCTTCATATCTCTGCCTTAAATGCCATGATATGCTTGCAAAAAAGTCAGCCGTGCCATTATGAATTCCCATAAGCAAAGCCTCATTTATCTGCATATTGCGGTCCTCTTATTTGGTGGCACCGCCTTGTTTGCCAAGTTGATCCATCTCTCGGCCTTAGATATTACCGTCTATCGCACCGCGGTGGCCGCGGGTGCCCTGGCTCTGCTGCTTGGCTTTCAGGGTCAGCGCATACGTTTAAATAGCCGTAAAGATTATGCCATTGCCCTGGGCTTGGGCATGATTGTTGGTATCCATTGGGTTACCTACTTTGCTGGCATGCAACTGGCGGGGATCACCATAGGCATCATCGCGTTTTTCAGTTATCCGGTACTCACTGTTTTAATAGAACCCTTGTTTCATCGCCAGTGGCCAAACGCCAAGGATATAGTCAGCGCCTTAGTTGTTAGTATGGGCATTTATCTCCTGGTGCCCGAAGCGGATCTAGGCAACGATGTCACCCTAGGTATTGTTACCGGGGTCTTTTCGGCGCTGTGCTTTGCCCTGCGCAATATTTTTCAAAAGCGTTATTTCACTCATTACAGCGGCCCGCAGACCATGTTTTACCAAACCCTGGTGGCGGCGCTGATGCTGTGCGCCTTTGTCGAAGTGCCGGTGGCGGCTATCCCCGAGCGCGACCTTGCCCTGTTGCTCCTGGTGGCCGTGGTCTTTACCGCTGCACCCCATGCCCTATTTGCCGCCTCATTAAGGGGGCTCAGCGCCACCACCGCAGGTCTTATCTCCTGTTTACAACCCTTGTATGCGACGATTTTGGCGTTTATGCTGCTGCAAGAGCGCCCAGATATGGCGACATTAATCGGCGGCCTGATGATAGTCAGCGCCGCTCTATTTGAAACCTGGTCAGTCTCGAGGCAACCCAAATGAAGGTTTTTGCACACCGCGGAGCCAGCGGCAATTATCCTGAAAATACAGAAATCGCTATTAACTCGGCGTTAGACGTAGGCGTTGATGGCATTGAGGTCGACCTACAAAGTTGTTTAGATGACTACGTCATCATTCACGATTCCTGGTTAGACAGAACCACTTCGGGGCAAGGCAAGGTCAATGCCACCCCGTTTAGCGCCATTCAACAAGTGGATGCCGGGCAAGGGCAAAAAGTGCCGGGACTGCAAGACGTGATCAACTGGGTGGGCAACAAGACCCTGTTAAACTTAGAGTTAAAGCATACCTTCTCTCTGGATAAGCTAGTCAGCACCTTGGAGCACAATGTTGCGCAAGGCCGGCTCAATCGCGAGCAACTTATTGTCTCTTCTTTTGATCACCATCAACTACTTTGGTTGAAGCAGAACCTGCCCTGGGTCAAAATTGGCGCATTAACATCGTCTATTCCTTTGGGCTACGCCGAATTTGCGCAGCGCTTAAATGCCTACAGCCTACATTTGGACAAAAACTTTGTTAATCATCAGTTTGTCGCCGATGCCAAGGCGCGGGGGCTGGAGGTCTATGCCTACACGGTAGATAAGGATGAAGACATTTTAACCATGCAGGCACTCGGGGTAGATGGCGTCTTTACTAATTATCCACGCCACACCAAGCAACTATTGGCGCAACAAAGAGACGCCCAAGAGGGAACCGCTTAGCCAGACTTTACGTCATTGCGCACTATAGTTTTCCTGCTCCCGGCCGATAAGAATCTAAGCGATTTTATTTCGCCAACCCTGGGCAGGAAATATCCGCTCTACAGGCACATGGAGCAGCATTTAATGAGTCGGTTTATGCGCATTTACAACTATATTGAACAAACCTTTTTTTACACCCTGACACGCAAGATTGTTGGTAACCTCAGCTTTTTGCTGCTGTTACAACTGCTCAGCCTATTTTGGCTTTATCAGGCGCTGGCGGCGAGCGGCCAAGGACTGGGGCTATTTATTGTGCTCACCTTGGTCATTCTTAGCGGCTTTGTCTTCACCATTTTCTATATGCGCCATCTCATGGTCCGTCCGGTGCAGGCAATGCGCGACACCCTGATCCAAATAAACAGCCAGGACGCCACCCTCAATGCCCGACTGCCGCAATTTACCTTTGACGAATTTCGCGAACTCAGTGAGCAATATAATCAGTTTGTGCATCACCTCGGCGAGTTGCTTACCAGCACTTACCATGGCGCGGCTCAGGCCGCTAACAGCAACCAGCAAGTTAATCTGTCGATGCAAAACACCGCCGAACTCGGCGCCCAACAACTGCAATTTAGCAATGATATTGCCGCCGGCACCGCTCAGGTTACGCAAAGCCTGGAGCAGATAGTCGCCAGCACGGACGCGGTGTTTTATGCCAACAGCGATAATTTAAGTTTTGTGCAGGGGTCGTCTCAAGAGCTCGGTCAACTGGTGGCAAAAATCCAGCAAATCACTCAGCTCTTGGCGCGCTTTTCCGATACCGTAACCGGGTTAAAAGAGAATTCGGAAAACATTCGCAATATCCTTAAGATGGTCGAAGGTTTTGCCGACCAAACCAACTTACTGGCGCTGAATGCCGCCATTGAGGCCGCTCGAGCCGGAGAAGCCGGTCGCGGCTTTGCCGTGGTTGCCGACGAGGTCAGAAGCCTGTCGCTTAAAGTCAGCAACGCAACTGGGCAGATCAGTGATTTTATCAACCAAATGAACAGCCTGGTGGCCGATACCAGCGAAGAGTCGCTGTTGCTGATAGACCACTCCTCACAAGCAGAACACGCCATCAATAGCACCGCCAATGGTTTTAGTCAGTTGGTCAGCGACTTCGAACAAAATCAACGCCAACTGCAAGAGATAGTCGCCGCGGTACATGAGCTGGAGCAGAGCCAGGCACATACGCAAAAATCGGTGGAGCATATCAGTTTGCTGGGACAAGACGCCAAAACGCAAATAGATCAGGCCGCGGAGCAATGTGCCCACTCCGAGCATTTAACTAGAAGTACCCAAAGCGACTTACAGCGCTTTGTCAGCTAAGCTTTGTCAGCCGAGTCGCAACCCGCATAAAAAAAGCCGCTCTTAAGCGGCTTTTTACATTACAGACCCGGTTTAATCGCGCACCTGGCCGATGCCATTTACCAGGTATTTTTCCGTGGTAAGTGACTCCAGTCCCATAGGGCCGTAGGCATGCAACTTGGTGGTGGCAATGCCTATTTCGGCGCCTAATCCCAACTGCGAACCATCGGAGAAGCGTGATGACGCATTCACCATGACCACAGAAGCATCTACACTGCGCTGGAACAGCGCTGCCGTTTGCTCGTTTTGGGTGCAGATCACCTCGGTGTGAAAGCTGCCGAAACGATCGATATGCGCCACGGCGGCGTTAAAGTCTTCTACCATGCGCACGGCGATTTCTAAATCCAGGTATTCTTCACCGAATTCGTCTTCATTGATGACCTTGGCACCGTCAAAATACTGCGCGGCCTGGCTATCGGCGTTAATACGAACACCTTTTTCGGCCAACGCCTTGGCGGCAATAGGCAAGAATTGCGGGGCAATATCCTGATGCACCACCAGCCCTTCCAAGGCATTACATACACCGGTGCGTTGCGTTTTACCGTTTAACAGCAGATTTAGGGCAATATCCAGGTCGGCATCTTTATCCACATACAGGTGGCACACGCCCTTAAAATGCTGGATCACCGGAATAGTGCTGTTTTCGGTGACAAAATTAATCAGGCCTTCACCGCCGCGAGGGATGATAAGGTCGATTGTCTCGCGCTGGCGCATCAGCTCCATCAGCAGGCCACGGTCCGGATCCGGGATCACCGAGATCAGCGCCGTTGGCAAATTATGCTGTGCCAGCACCTGATGCAGTACCTCGGCGATAGCCATACTCGAAGCCAAGGCTTCTTTACCACCGCGCAGAATAACCGCGTTGCCGGATTTAAAACACAGGGCACCGGCATCGGCGGTGACATTGGGACGCGCCTCATAGATCATGCAGATAACCCCAAGCGGCACCCGCATTTTATTAATTTTTATGCCATTGGGGCGCTCGCCCAACGAGCGTAACTGACCCACAGGATCGTCTAGCTCGGCAATGGTCTCTATGCCAACAGCCATATCTTCAATACGCTCATCGGTCAGGGTCAGACGGTCAACCATGGCCGGGGCCAGGTTATTGTCTCGGGCCTGGGCAAGGTCTTGCTCGTTACGTGTTTTGATCTGCTCTTTATTGTCACGCAGTGCCTTGGCCATGTCGCGTAATACGGCATTTTTACTCTCGGTATCAAGCAAGGCCAGTACCTTGGCGGCCTTGGCTGCTTGGACGGAAATATCCTTTACTAAACTCATGATTTCTCCAATACTGCGATGTCTTCATCTGAAATAATCGGGCCGATTGAATCCTGCACCTCATCGCTGAATTCTGTGCTTTCGTTCTCGGCTATAAAGTTCAACAAACAACTACTGTAGTTGGCCTTGGCCTTGGCGAGCCTAGTACCATCGTCGCTACGCACTAAAATGGTGTCGCCTACCGCAAACTCGCCCCTCACCTCGACTATTTCATGGGGATTAAGCTGCTCGCTGTTTTTATCCAAGGGCTCAGAAAAACTCCCTTCAATCACCACCTCGCCCTGCTCGCTGGCGGTATGAGTGCGCCAATGAATTGCTTCCTGCATTGGCTTTTCGTAAGGCTTGAAGATAGTACCCGGATTCTCCCCATCAAGTAAACGATTAAAAGTTTGCTCCTTAAAACCATTTAGAATGAAGGTGGTGATCCCGTGCGACGTCGCCTTCTCTGCTGCTTCGATTTTGGTTTTCATGCCACCGGTACCCACGGCACTTGTGGCACACCCAGCCATGGCATAAATCGACTCATCGATCTTGCCTATCTCGGGCAACAACACCGCATCGCTGTGCAAATTCGGGTTTTTGTCGAATAAACCATCAACATCGGAGCAAATCATCAAGGCATCGGCATCGGCGGCCCCCGCAACCATGGCGGAAAGGTTATCGTTATCGCCCACTTTTAGATCGTCCGTGGTCACGGTGTCGTTCTCATTAATAATGGGCAGCACACCATGATCAAGCAGGGTAAAGATGGTCTCGCGAATACTTTTATAACGCTCACGGTCACGCAAGTCACCATGGGTTAGTAATATTTGCGCCGACGGGAAGTCGAAAAATCGGTCCCAGGTCGCCATCATCTCGGTTTGTCCAGCCGCGGCCATGGCTTTTTTCATGGCCACAGAACGGGCTTTGTCGGCCGGAAACAGATGCGAGCCGGCAGCCACCGAGCCGGAAGAGACTAAGATCACCTCAATACCTTGCGCACGGCAACGAACGATGAACTGCGCAATACTGAGCAGGTAGCGGGAGCTGCAACCATTTTGCTCCGGCGCAATTAAGGCGCTACCCACTTTGAGTACGATACGTTGCCATTTAAAATTTTGCATGTGCTTCGAATTCCTTACCAACAGTTATAAGCCAGCTCATAGCGTCGCCTGTCGCCTTGCGATAGCACGAACTGGAAAAAGGCCTAATTTAAATATATTAAAAAGCCACTATGGAGCGGGCCGTGATTAACTAGGGTTGGCCAGCACAGCGACTGACGCATAAGGCTTAGCCACAACCCAAGGGAGTTAAGAAAAAGCACTAACAGTTGTGGTTTTGCCTGCTCAATTCTGAGCAAAACCACAATTAATTAGCACTCTAATATTTTGTCTACGAACGTTATTATGCGGATCTGCAGTTAAATATCAAGGATTACTGGGCTATAGAGAACATAAAACCCATTTATAATACGTATTTTCAAGGCAAAAAATCGCTAGATGAAAGTCAAAAAACCAACAAAAAGATTAGACGTGATATTAATTTCGAGACCAAAGCCCAATATTGGGATATGGGTGCACGCGGCGTAGGGATTTTACCTAGCCGACATTGTCATCAACGCTCACTTACCTCATACTTAAGTTTCACGGATAGACAAAAAGGGTCTTTATGTCAGCAATTTATATTGCAGGAATTGCGCTATGCAGTGTTATTGCGCAGTGGCTCGCCTGGGCCTTTCGCGTTCCCGCCATTTTATTTCTTCTTCTTATCGGACTCATACTTGGGCCTGCCACTTCCTTACTCAAACCCGATGAACTCTTAGGTGAACTGCTTTTCCCCGTGGTGTCCTTATCGGTGGCGGTGATCCTATTCGAAGGCGCATTAACCCTGCACTTTCGCGAGCTAAAAGGGATAGGCAAGGTGGTGCGAAATCTCTGCTCGGTGGGGATGCTGCTGACCTTTGCGGTAGTCGGCATTAGCGCTTACTGGCTACTTGAACTGGACTGGCGAGTAGCTGCGGTACTTGGCGCCGTACTAGTGGTAACCGGACCCACTGTCATAGCCCCGCTCCTCAATGCCATGCGCCCGACCCAGGACATCGACCGAGTGCTGCGCTGGGAAGGGATAGTGATTGACCCCATTGGCGCCTTATTCGCGGTGTTAGTGTTTGAAGCCGTAATGCTGGTTGGCCAAAGCGATGTCTTTAGCCACACCATTGGCGCCCTGATCACCACCTTGAGCGTCGGCTTTTCACTCGGTGCCGCCGCCGGCTGGATCACCACCCAGCTGATCCGCCGCGAATGGTTGCCTTATGATCTGCATAAATTCTTTACCCTAGCTCTGGTGCTGATCAGCTTTACCGTTTCTAATCACCTAAGCCATGAGTCGGGCCTGTTGGCGGTGACCGTATTTGGTATCTGGTTAGCTAACCAGGACGATTTGGAAATAGACTCGGTGCTGGAGTTTAAGGAAGACCTGTCTATGATCCTGATCTCCACCCTGTTTATCCTGTTAGCGGCGCGCCTGGAGTTGTCCGATTTAATGGCCTTGGATGCCCAGGTATTTATTTTTCTCGCCATCGTCTTATTTGTGGCACGGCCACTCAATATTTTGCTCTCCACCTATGGCAGCGACTTACCATTTAAGTCACGCTTAGTACTGGCCTGGATAGCACCGCGAGGCATAGTGGCGGCGGCAGTAGGCTCGGTATTCGCCCTGAGCATGGCCGAGGCCGGTATTGTCGATGCAGAGAAAATGGTGCCCCTTATTTTTACCGTGATCATAGTGACCGTGGTGCTAAACAGCCTCAGTGCTGTGCCCTTGGCAAAACTGCTGGGAGTACGCCAACCGGCCCCTTCCATCCTGCTGATTATCGGTGCTAACCATGTTTCTCGCGCCATTGCTCGCGGCTTAAAGGAGCAGGAAATCGATGTGCATCTCTCCGATCCGGCCTGGGAAAACTGCAAAATGGCGCGTATGGATGGCCTGCCCTGCTACTATGGTAACCCGCAATCTGAGCATGCTGAGCGTTACCTGCCGCTGACCAACATCAGCAAGGTATTGGCCTTGTCACCAAACCGCCACCATAATGCCCTGGGTATTCAATACTTTAGCCACTTATTGGGAGAGAAGAAGGTATTCTCACTCAAGTCATCGCAAAGCCATGCCAAGGCCAATAAGGACAGCGCCACCTTCTTGTCACGGCAGATCCTCTTCGGCGACAATGGCTCTTATGCCAAGCTAAGCAGCCTGATAGCCAAAGGCGGTAAGGTCAGTGCGACGCGTTTAAGTGAAGAGTTTGACTGGCAGCAATACCAGGAGTTTAATGCCGAGGCCATTCCCCTGTTTATTATTGGTGCCGAGAAATCGGTGCGTATCATCACCGAGGATATGGAGCGGCCGCCGGAAGAAGGAGAGAAGGTCGTGGCCTTGCAACCACCGAAAATGTCTTTGATCAAAGATCAACATAACGCCCCGACCAAAAACCCGCAGTTACAGGCGACTAAAAACCCAGGCTAAGGCCTGGGTTTTCTGCACCTTATAGCGCTGCTCACTTTTTTCAGGTAACAAAAAACCCGACATGAAGTCGGGTTTTTTAGCATATGCTGTTAAAGCAGAGAATCAAATTACTTGATTTTCGCTTCTTTGAAGATCACGTGTTTACGAGCTTTAGGGTCGTATTTTTTGATCTCCATTTTTTCAGGCATGTTACGCTTGTTCTTGTCGGTAGTGTAGAAGTAACCAGTACCGGCAGTTGAAACTAGACGAATCTTATCGCGCATGACTTAGGTTCCTTAAACTTTTTCGCCGCGAGCACGGATTTCTGTTAGAACCGCGTCGATGCCTTTCTTGTCGATAATACGCATACCTTTAGTAGTAGTGCGTAGTGATACAAAACGTTTTTCGCTTTCAACCCAGAAACGGTGAGTTTGTAGGTTAGGTAGGAAACGACGCTTAGTCGCGTTGCGCGCGTGTGAGCGGTGGTTACCTACCACTGGGCGCTTACCTGTAACTTGACAGACTTTAGACATGTCTATTTATCTCCAATAACTTCGCTCGAGCTTAATTTTCCCTTATGGCCTTTTTGTATACTGCCCCGGGATAAATCGAAGGGCGCTCTTTATACAGCATAGACAGGCAAAGATCAAGAAACCTGATCTCAGAATCAGCTCATGTATGAATTTTGATAGCGGCCAATTATAGAGATCTAGGCGGCAAAGGGAAAGCAAAAACTGCATTTAAATTGCACTAAAGCCGTTTATTTTTGCGCTTTACCCTGTACGTCACCAAAACCCATTCCATTCACTGCCTGAGTTAGGCTCCTAGCGGCACTTGGTCACTAACAAACAGCAGGGTGCCGGCGATGTTTAGAGCAGCCCCTGCTCGGCAAAAGACACGCAGTGGCTACCGCCTACGACCAAATGATCCAGCACCCGAATATCCACCAGCGCCAGACCCTGGGTTAGTTTATGGGTGATCAGCTTATCCGCCTGGCTGGGCTCGGCCACGCCGCTGGGGTGGTTATGAGCGAGGATCACCGCTGCCGCATTGTGCTTAAGCGCCGCCTTTACCACCTCGCGCGGGTAGACCGATGCCGCATCTATGGTGCCCTGAAACAAGACTTCCCTGGAGATTAAACGGTGTTGCGCATCTAAAAACAGCACCAAAAACTGCTCCCGCTGCTGAGTTTTGAGCTCAAGCAATAAAAAGTCACGCACCGCTTGCGGTGAATCAAACAGGGTGTCGCGCTCTAAGGCGCTGAGCAAATGCCGTCGTGCCAGCTCGATGGCCGCCTGTAATTGCACATACTTAGCCGTGCCCATACCGCGCCAGCGGCAGAACTCATCATGCTCAGCGCTCAACAAGGGCGATAGCCCCTGACTGTGGCCCAGCACCTGTTGCGCCAACTCCACGGCATTGGCGCCGGGTACGCCGGTGCGAAAGAAAATAGCCAGTAATTCGGCATCGGATAAGCTTTGGGCGCCCTGCGCAAGCAGCTTCTCGCGCGGCCTTTGAGCATGGGGGATATCGGTGATACGCATAAGCACTCCTTGCTTCGCTAATTGCTAAACTATAGTGCAAGGGGCCGACATCTGGTATCTTTTACCCCAGTTTGAGGCGTTAAGCCTTTTAAATATCAACTGAATTATTGTTCGCTATGCAAAACAAAAAAGTGGTCCTTGGGATCAGCGGCGGCATTGCCGCCTACAAATGCGCCGAGTTAACACGCCGTCTAAAAGAGCGCGGTTGCGAGGTTAAAGTGGTGATGACCGACAGTGCCAAGCACTTTATCACGCCACTGACCATGCAGGCGGTGTCCGGTGAAATGGTGTCGGACTCCCTGCTCGATCCCCAGGCCGAGGCGGCCATGGGCCACATCGAATTTGCCAAATGGGCGGATCTGATTTTAGTCGCCCCGGCGACGGCGAACATCATTGCCAAAATGGCCGCCGGCATTGCCGATGATCTTCTCACTACCTTGTTGCTGGCCACCGATGCCGACGTTGCCATCGCCCCGGCGATGAATCAGCAAATGTATGCCCACCCGGCCACCAAAGCGAATTTAGCCACCCTAGCTCAACGCAACGTCGCCATTTGGGGCCCGGGCAGCGGTGAGCAAGCCTGTGGCGATGTGGGCGCTGGACGTATGCTTGAGCCGATGGAATTGGTTGAGCTGATCTGCACTCCCGCGCACGAGCAGGTGTTGGCGGGCAAAACCGTCACCATCACAGCCGGACCAACTCGCGAGCCACTGGATCCAGTGCGCTATATTTCCAATCATAGCTCGGGGAAAATGGGTTATGCCCTGGCCGAAGCGGCACTGGCCCTGGGTGCTAAGGTGAATTTGATTTCCGGTCCGGTAAGCCTGACGCCACCAAGCCAATGCCAGGTGTATGGCGTCCAAAGCGCACTGGACATGCACCAGCAAGCACTGGCCTTGGCGCCGCAATCGGATATTTTTATTGGCTGTGCCGCGGTGGCAGATTATCGTGCCGCCGATATTGCCGAGCAAAAAATGAAGAAGCAAGGGGATGAACTCACCCTCACCCTGGTGAAAAACCCGGACATTATTGCCGACGTGGCCGCCTTAACCAAACAGCGTCCATTTACCGTTGGTTTTGCCGCAGAAACCCAGGATGTCGCCGCTTATGCCAAGGGCAAATTACGCAATAAAAACCTGGATATGATCTGCGCCAACGACGTGGCAAAACAGGGACAGGGGTTTAACAGCGACAGCAACGCCCTCACCTTGTTTAGCGCCGACAGCGAACTAAGCCTGCCCTTAACCGACAAGCGTAAGTTAGCACTCACTGTCATGGAAAATATTGCCGCAAAGTTGATTTAAAGCACGCAAAAGACTGGAAAGGGATTTCAGAAAGCATTAATATGGCGTTCATAATAAAGGTCAAAGACCACTAAAGAGCTTTAAAAAGGAACGCCATGGCTGCCACACGCCGCACTAATCGCAAAGAGCAGATCCTCCAATCACTTGCGCAAATGTTAGAGACTAGCCCGGGTCAACGTATTACCACCGCCAAGCTGGCAGCTGAGGTGGGGGTATCGGAAGCGGCGCTGTATCGTCACTTTCCGAGCAAGGCACGTATGTTTGAGGGCTTGATCGAGTTTATCGAAGACACCCTGCTCTCACGCATCAACATCATTTTAGAAAACGAAAAAGAAACGCAAAGCCGCGTGTATAACATGCTGATGCTGGTGTTGGCTTTTGCCGAGAAGAATCCGGGCATTACCCGCATTCTTACCGGCGATGCGCTACAAGGGGAAAATGAGCGTCTGCGTGAGCGCATCCAAAGCCTGTTTGAAAAACTGGAAACCCAGTTTAAGCAGGTACTGCGCGAGCGAAAACTCCGCGAAGGCAAGGCTTTTGCCAGCGATGAAGGCACGCTAGCCAACCTGTTTCTCGCCTATGTAGAAGGTAAGATGAACCAGTTCGTACGCTCTAACTTTACCGCCAAGCCCAGCGCTCAATTTGAGAAGCAGTGGCAAGAGCTGCAAAAAATCTGGCTTTAACCGCCTTATTCAGCGCTGACCCTAGGTAGTGGCCAGCGCTGCATCTCTATCAGGCGCGACTGAGTACGGGCAAATTCAAACGCCAACCGCTCGCCCTGGTATAAATGCGTCAGCTCCCCCTGAGCGGCGATGACAACCAATTTTCCGGTGTCGTAAAACTCATCCACCAGCGCAATAAAACGCCTTGCCTCATCATCAAGCAGAGCATGACTAACCTGTTCACGCTCGCGTATGTAGCCTTCCTCAATCCCCTGAGCGGTATTCTGCTGCACTTTTTCCACGCCCATCAAAGGCACCTTGTCCACATAGAGCACATCGAAACGCTGGGCGAGAAACATATAATCGGCACTGGAGCGCCCCAACCCACACAGCTCAAAGAAATCAATACAGGCAGCACATTCACCAAGGGCTTGAAAACGCACGGCCCTATGGTGGATCAATAAGGCCTTGCTGTGGGCAGCTTGTTTTTGTTCCTTGCTAAAACGCTGTAACAGGCGCTCGGGCTGATACTCGATATAATGTCGAAAGCCGTTAAACCCATGCAGACGATAATCCTGCTCGCCGCTGACATCACAGACCTGACAATGCGCTTCAATTAAGGCAATTGTCGGCTCAAAACGAGCGCGCTGCAGACCATTGCGGTATAACTCACAAGGCTGGCAGTTACTGGTTGCCACCAGCACCACGCCTTCGGCAAACAAGGCCTCAAACAAACGCGCCATGATCATGGCATCACCGATGTCGCTGACAAAGAATTCATCAAAGCAGAGCAAGCGTGTCTGCGCCGCATAGTCCTTGGCAAGTTGTCGCATGGGATTTGTAGTCCCTTGCAATGCCTGCAAGCGCTCATGCACCCAGGCCATAAAGTGATGAAAGTGTAGGCGCTGTTTATTTGCTATCGCTACCTGCTCATAAAATAAGTCCATTAACATGGACTTACCCCGCCCTACCGGACCATGTAAATAAAGGCCATGAATGATGCGTTTGCGCTGCCAGAAAAAATGAGGTGATTCCTGTTCAGCCTCCAACTGCGCCGCCAGCTTTGCCAGCGCCTTGATCGCACTCAACTGCACGGGATCGGCGAGGATCTGATTATTGCCAATAAGCTGGTTATATTGGGAGAGGATTTTACTCAAGGTGGCTGTTTTCACTATGCTGCATGGGCTATACTCGCGCCATTGTAACCAAGTTTAAGCCCGTCCCCAATGAAGTTCCCCTGCCGATTAGACAAGTTTATTAGCAACCTGGCGGAAATCCCGCGCACCCACGCCAAAGCAGCAATCAAGAAAAAGCGTGTTACCGTTAACGGAGAAGTTACCAGGCAGCTTGATCAAGCAGTGACTGAACAAGATGAAATCATGCTCGATGGTGAGCTCATCACCTATCAAGGGCTGCGCTACTTTATGCTCAATAAGCCGGAAGGCTTTGTCTGCGCCAACAGCGATGAACTCCACGCCACCGTTTTCGAGCTGCTTGATGAGCCTAATCTGAGTGAGTTACACATTGCCGGACGCTTAGACATAGACACCACGGGTCTGGTGTTGATCAGCAATGATGGCCAGTGGAGCCACCAGATCACCAGCCCGAAAAAGCAAAAATTCAAAACCTATCTGGTTGAGCTTGCCGAGCCCTTGGAAAAGCAAGCCGTTAGTGAACTTGAGCAAGGCGTGCAGCTTCATGGTGAGCGCGATCTCACCCTACCCGCCAAGGTCGAAGTGTTGGCGCCATACCAAATTCGCCTGCATATAGTCGAAGGCAAATACCATCAGGTTAAGCGCATGCTGGCCGCGGTTGGTAACAAGGTGGTGACTTTGCACCGCGAAGCCATTGCCGGCATTGAGCTTGACCCGGATCTGGCACCGGGTGAGTACCGTCTCCTAAGCGAAGAGGAAATCGCGCTCTAATTAGCAGCAAGGCAGCTAGGTAACCGCTCCTGCGTTACCCTAGTACCGCCATCCATAGCGGCAAAGCCTCGTCCACAGATAACCGTAGGTATTTTTTTGTAAGCCAGACCCTGTAGGTCAGACTTCAGTCTGACAATAAAGCAATACAGAAGCAGCTTTTAGATAAGCCCATTGCACTGGTGTGCGGTTCACCTATAGTAATAGGTATGTACCGATTAAGCCTATGAGTAGCAATGGAAATCATTCACCACGGAGCGGTCAATGGCGTAACCGGCTCTTGCCACCAGTTGAAGGTGAGCGAGAGCGAGTCCTTATTGGTCGACTGCGGCCTGTTTCAAGGGCTTGAAGCGCGCCAGGATCTCGGCATCGAATTTGATATCAGCACGGTGCGGGCACTCCTAGTAACCCACTGCCATATCGACCATGTGGGTCGTATCCCTTACCTGCTTGCCGCCGGTTTTAGCGGCCCGATTTACGCCTCCGAAGCCACTGCCGCCCTGCTTCCCCTTGTGATTGAAGATGCTCTCAAACTTGGCGTCACCGAGGATGAGCAACTGGTTACCACCTGCTTAAGGCTTATTCGCCAGCAACTGGTACCGATCGCCTTTAAACAGTGGCAGATGCTGGACCAATTTAAGACCCCATTGCGCTTTCGCCTGCAACGGGCCGGACATATTCTCGGCTCCGCCTATATCGAAATCGATGTAGGTCAAGGAAAGCAGGCGCAACGAGTGGTGTTTTCCGGTGATTTAGGCGCCCCCCACACGCCCTTGCTGCCAGCGCCTAAACCGCCCTACAAGGCCGACACCCTGGTGATTGAGTCGACCTATGGTGATACCCTGCATCAGGGGCGTAAAAACCGCAGTAAACGACTTAAGGAAGTGATTGAAAAGGCGGTACGCGATAACGGCGTGGTGCTGATTCCCGCCTTTAGCATAGGCCGCACCCAAGAGCTGCTCTATGAGCTGGAGCAGATCATCCACAGTGCGCCAAAACACTCTTTTTGGCAGGACATTGAAGTGATTATCGACTCACCCATGGCCGCCAACTTCACCTGCGAATATAGACACTTTAAATCGCTCTGGGATAAAGAAGCCAAGGCACGTGTGGCCAAGGGCCGCCACCCCCTTAACTTTGAACACCTGTATACCCTGGATAGCCATCAGGAGCATGTGCAAACCCTAAGCTACCTGAAGCAGAGGCAAAAGCCGGCGATTGTGATCGCCGCCAGCGGCATGTGCAGCGGTGGGCGCATAGTCAATTATCTGGAAGCCTTTTTAGAGGACCCCCGTACCGATGTGATCTTTGTTGGCTATCAGGGGCAAGGGACGCCGGGGCGTGATATTCAAAAGTACGGCCCACTCGGTGGTTATGTGGTGCTAAACAACCAACGAATTGATATTAAGGCGCAGATACACACCATTAGCGGTTACAGCGCCCATGCGGATCAGGCCAATTTAGTGCGCTTTGTTACCGGCATGACGAAAAAGCCCGGGCATATCAAAATCGTACATGGCGATATAGAGGCAAAACAGGCGCTGGCGGATAAACTTAAAGAGAACCTCAAGGGCGAAGTGAAGATAGAAATCGCGACCTAATTCGGCCTTTTTAAATGTGCCAGTACAAATAAACTACAATGATTAGAGCAATCATGTTCAAAGGAAGTGAATATGTCTTATCATGCATTACAAAAAGGTCGTTACTCGCAACCCCAACAGGAATACTTCATTACTTTTTGCTGCGCTCGCGCGCTCCTCTTTTCCTATGTCCGCAACTTGCACAGCGGTTTTGTTCCAGCATCGCTTATAATGAGCAGGCCACTTGTTGCCGGTGGCTAACTTGGGTATTAATGCCCGACCACTTCCACGGACTTATCGTGCTTCAAAAACATGATTTAAGCTCTTGCGTACAACACTTGAAGGGATTTACAGCTAAACGAATCAACCAAAATTTGGGCAAAAATGGACAGGTATGGCAAAGAGGGTTTTATGATCACGCCTTAAGGAGTGAAGAACATCGGTTGGGTATTGCCCGATATATTATCGCTAACCCAATTCGTAATGGTCTTGTCAGTAATATCAAAGATTATCCATATTGGAATTCGGTTTCTTTATAAGCTGGCCTCTTCGCAAGGCTAAAGCCTCGCCTACAGATAACCGCAGGTACTTTTGTGTAGGTCAGACTCTGTAGGTCAGACTTCAGTCTGACAATTGAACAATACAGAAGCGATGACCTAGCAGTTTGCCATTTAACCCCCTCGCAAGGCTAAAGCCTAGCCCACAGGTATTATCTAGCCCCGTTGTAGGCCATTAAGGCGGCCTACAGGTATTATCTAGCCCCGTTGTAGGCCATTAAGGCGGCCTACAGGTTATGACTCATAACCATTGGGGTTTTGGCTTTGCCAGCGCCAGGCATCCTGCATCATTTGCATTAAGCCGCGCTCTGCCTGCCATCCCAGCTCATTCAAAGCTTTTTGCGCACTGGCATAACAGGTGGCGATATCGCCATCACGACGCGGGGCAATTTGATAGGGTACGGGTTTATCCGACGCCTGCTCAAAGGCCTGCACCATTTCCAATACCGAGTAACCGTTGCCGGTTCCCAGGTTATAAATATGCACGCCGCTGTGCTCAAGAAGCCAGTCCAGGGCTTTAAGGTGACCCAAGGCCAGGTCGACAACATGAATGTAATCGCGCACTCCAGTGCCGTCTTTGGTAGGGTAATCATCCCCAAATACCGCCAGCTTCTCCAGCTTACCTACGGCTACCTGAGAGATATAAGGCAAGAGGTTATTGGGAATGCCGTTAGGGTCTTCACCTATTTGCCCACTGTGGTGGGCGCCAACCGGGTTAAAGTAGCGCAAGATAGCAAAACGCCAACGAGGGTCGGACTTGGCTACATCTTCTAAAATCTGCTCCACCATCAATTTAGAGGTGCCATAAGGGTTGGTGGTGCCGCCTACCGGAGCGTTTTCATCTATGGGTAAGGTTTGCGGGTCGCCATAAACCGTAGCGGATGAGCTAAATACCAAAGAGAACACTTCGGCTTCGCGCATCGCTTCAATCAGGGTAAGCGACCCCTGAACATTATTTTGATAGTACATCACCGGCTTGCTCACCGACTCACCCACCGCTTTAAGGCCAGCAAAATGGACCACGGCGGTGATATGATGATCGCTAAACACCTTATCCAAGGCTGCTTTATCGCGAATATCACCTTGAACAAAGGCCACCGTCTTACCCGTTAGTGCCTCAACGCGACGTAGCGACTCTTGCGAGCTGTTGCTCAGGTTATCAAAGACCAGCACTTCACTGCCCTGTTCGAGCAGCTCAAGTACCGTGTGTGAGCCGATATAGCCAGCTCCTCCGGTGACCAAGATAGCCATACCTTTTCCTGCGTTGAATTAGGCGTAAAAGCCTTTGTACCATTTAACCAACTCCTTCACCCCGGAGGTAACATCGACCTGAGGGCGATAGCCGGTTGCGGCAAAAAGATCTTCGGTATCGGCATAGGTTTTATACACATCGCCCGGCTGCATTTCGCGGAAGTTTTTAACAGCTTCGATGCCCAGCTCATCTTCAATGGCCTTAATAAAGTCCATTAAGTTAATCGGGCTGCCGTGGCCGATATTGTAAACCTTGTAAGGAGCCGAGCTAGTGGCCGGCGAGCCAGACTCAACCTTCCACTGGGGGTTAGGCTCGGGCAACACATCGGCAATACGCACAACCCCTTCGACAATATCGTCGATATAGGTAAAATCGCGCCACATATCGCCATGATTATTCACGTCTATGGTTTCGCCGTTAAGGATTTTCTTGGTGAAAATGTAGGGAGCCATATCCGGGCGACCCCAGGGGCCATACACGGTAAAGAAACGCAGCCCGGTAGTTGGCAACGCATATAAATGAGAATAGCTATGAGCCATTACTTCGTTGGACTTTTTAGTGGCCGCATAGAGTGAAACCGGGTGGTCAACGGAATCACTGGTAGAAAAAGGCGTGGTTTCATTTAAACCATAGACAGAGCTGGATGAGGCATAGACTAAGTGCCCAATCCGGTTATGACGGCAGGCTTCCAATATATTGAGGTGACCGACCAGGTTACTTTCAGCGTAGGCCTGAGGGTTATCAATGGAATAACGCACACCGGCCTGCGCCGCCAAGTGAATAACGCGGTCAAACTTTTCCTGCTCGAACAGTTGCGCCAGCGCCTGCTGCTGAACAAGATCCAACTCAACAAAAGTAAAACGTTCGTGCTTTATGTGCTCAAGGCGCGCCGTTTTTAGGGCAACATCATAATAATCATTGAGGTTATCTATACCAACAACTTCATGGCCCTGTGCCAATAGCTTGTCACTGACCGCGGCGCCTATAAAACCCGCGGCGCCCGTTACTAAATACTTCATAGCTAACCTTATTAATCACTGCCAAACAGGTCGCGAGTGTACACCTTATCCGCGACATCACTCAATTCATCGGTCATCCGATTGGAGATTATGACATCAGAGCACTGTTTGAGTTCCTCAAGCGAGGTAGTGACCTTAGAATGGAAAAAGGTATCCGACTCGAGTGTAGGCTCATATATCAGCACTTCGATACCCTTGGCCTTAATACGCTTCATTACGCCTTGAATTGCCGACGCCCTAAAATTGTCCGAGCCAGCCTTCATCACCAGACGATACACACCCACAACCTTAGGTGCGCGTTTAATGATTGAGTCGGCGATAAAATCCTTACGGGTAGTATTGGCATCAACTATGGCGCGGATCATATTGTTAGGCACATCCTTATAGTTGGCCAGCAACTGCTTGGTATCTTTTGGTAGACAGTAACCACCGTAACCAAATGAAGGGTTATTATAATGGCTGCCGATACGCGGGTCCAAGCCCACCCCTTCAATTACCTGACGGGCATCCAAACCGTGCGACTCGGCATAGCTGTCTAGCTCATTAAAATAGGCTACACGCATTGCTAGATAAGTGTTGGAGAACAGCTTAATGGCTTCGGCTTCGGTGGAATTTGTCAGTAATACATCCACGTCGGGCTTTTCTGCACCTTGCTGTAAAAGGGCTGCAAACTTAGCTGCGCGCTCACTTTGCTCACCAACAATAATACGCGATGGATATAGGTTATCGTGTAGCGCCTTGCCCTCACGCAGAAACTCAGGCGAGAACAGAATATTATCGACGCCAAACCTTTCCTTGATACTTTTGGTGTAACCTACTGGCACGGTTGATTTGATAACAATCAGCGCCGAGGGGTTGATGTGCAGCACATCCTCAATCACCTTTTCCACGGTTTGAGTGTTAAAGTAATTGGTCTCTGGGTCATAGTCGGTGGGCGTGGCTATCACTACGAACTCAGCCCCTTGCAGTGCCATTTCTTTATCCGTGGTGGCGACCAGGTTGAGCGGCTTATTTTGCAAAAAGTGGCTTATTTCGTTATCGACTATGGGGGATTCTTGCTTATTCAGCAGGTCAACTTTTTTACTGTCGATATCCAGGGCAACCACTTCATTGTGTTGCGCCAAAAGTACTGCATTAGACAGACCGACGTAGCCGGTACCAACTATAGTAATTTTCATAACAATCTTCTGCGAAAACTAGGTTCAAAAATAATTTCGTATTAGGTAAACACTATCGTATAGATATGAATGTTAGATTAAGTTCTGCGAAGGGAAGCTTATGAGGTATAAGCTATCTAAGCTGGCTGTAAGCTTAGCCTACAGCCCATGCCTTAGAGGCTTTTTAGATGCGCGGTAAACGCATCACCTAAATCTGGGTGCTGCTGTGCGTAACGTACAAACGCCTTGAGGTAGCCCAGTTTATCACCACAATCGTGTGATATACCGCTCATACGAAACGCTTCTACAGGTTCTTGTTCAATAAGCATATCAATGGCATCGGTCAGTTGAATTTCTCCACCTGCGCCAATGGGCGTCTTCTTCAACAGCGGCCAGATATTATGAGAAAGTACATAGCGACCTACCACGGCCAGGTTTGAAGGTGCTTCTTCCACCTTAGGCTTTTCCACCATGTGTTTGATAATGGCACTTTCACCAGGTTCAATTTGAACGCCATTAATATCGGCAATACCGTACTTGCTTACGTCCTGCGTAGCTACTGCCTCAAGCATGATTTGGCTGGTTTGAGTGTCTTTAAAACGTTTAATCATAGCGGCCAGGTTTTCACTGCTTTGATCGGCACTGAACTCGTCGAGGATCACATCCGGCAAGATTACCGCAAAGGGGTTATCACCAACGATTGGCCTGGCACACATAATGGCATGGCCCAAACCTTTAGCTTCACCCTGACGAACATGCATAACGGTCACATCTTCTGGGCAAATAGAGCGCACCTCATCAAGTAGCTGACGCTTCACCCGCTTTTCTAGGGTAGCTTCTAACTCAAAGCTGGTATCAAAATGATTTTCGATGGCATTTTTAGAAGAGTGCGTTACCAGCACTATCTCTTTAATGCCCGCCCGTACACACTCGCTAACTATATATTGAATCAGTGGCTTGTCGACGAGTGGAAGCATTTCTTTAGGAATGGCTTTGGTCGCCGGCAACATGCGTGTACCAAGACCGGCTACAGGGATAACAGCTTTCATATGATTTTTACGTAAGTATTTGAGCAACCTTGGTAGCTAGCATACAAACTCGCTACCAAGATTACTATGACAAGTTTATTAACGTTTAATTTTAACGATATCCGCCATCGGCGATTGCTGTTTTTGTCGCTCCAGCCAAACGAGATCGCAAATGCCGTCTGCAGGATTAAAGGCTGTAGGCGCTTTATTTCCTATTTTTTTTAATGCGCGCGAAATTTCTCTTTCGCTGTATAAGGTGAATCCATTTCAATAGCTTCCATATATGCATTATGGCGTAATTATAAACTGCAAATAACGCTAAAAAGCCAAAAAACATTATACTTTCAGCCACTTGATAGTAGTCACACACGACACCAACCGCAGCGAGAAGAATAGAAACACTGCAAATAACGGCAAGCGCCCCTCTTGAGGTCATACCCGCACGCATAAAAATATGATGAAGATGATCCCTATCTGGTTTAAACGGAGACTGGCCCTTTTTGATACGTCTGAAGACTATAGCCACCATATCCATCAAAGGAACAGCGATAATCCACAATGCCGTTACAGGACGAAATGAAGGATTTTCTCCTTGCGTGCCTAGAGTCAACATCCAAATCACGCTCAATCCGATAAACATTGAGCCTGCATCACCCATAAATATTTTACGCGCTTTGCCTGGGAGCAGGGATAAGTTAAAAAGCAGAAAAGGAATTACTGAAAAAGCGATGATGATCGGCAGCATGGCTTGGTTACTGTCACCGCTCATATAGAACAAAATAGCTATGGCAGTGAAAGAGTTAAGCGCCAAACTTCCCGCCAAACCATCAATACCATCTGTCATATTGAAGGCGTTTATAGCAGCTATCACTGCAATAATTGTAAAGACAGTACCAACAACACCTATGTCAATATTGCCAAAGTAGAACAAATCACCGAGATTGTGAATGTAGTGACCTGCCCCATAAACAAGGATGCCACCTATCAGTACTTGCGCAACAATACGCGTACTTACTGGCAAGTCTTGTTTGTCATCAAGCATACCCAGAAAAACAATAAGAGCAGCAGATAGCAGGAAAAGCCGAACGGTAGCATCGGTAGGAAAAGCAATAAGTGCAGCGGTCAGTGTTCCCAAAAATATGGCAATCCCGCCAATTAGCGGAACGGCGCCCTCATGATGCTTGCGCGCATTGGGAAGATCCACCAACCCAGCCTTTATCGCCAAAGGTTTAAGAATAGGTATAACAATCAATGTTGTTAAAAGCGCAACAAAAAACTCCACACTTATTTCTCCGTAATCCCTCAAAATCCTTGAGAGGCATGTATCCAAATTTAGGCCGCAATTATAACACTTGCTCTTCGCCTTTGAAGTTAAAAGTTGTGATTAGACTAAAGCTAACACTGACTTCTTTACATTGACTTAAGCTCTTCGAGCATATTTTTCAAGTTAAATTGCCACTCCAAACTGCTCGCACTATCAGCTTTAAGCAAGCTGAAAGACGGCCTTGTAGCAGGGGTTGGGTAATCACTCGTGCTAATCGGGCTTATTTTCACTTCCTTGGAGAGAAGCCCCAACTTCATAGCCTGATTATATATTTCTACAGCAAAATCATACCAACTCGCAGCTCCAAGATCAGACCAATTGTAAATCGGGGAGACTTCACTAACTTCAGCTAAGTTCCAGATAAATTCGGCTAGCCCTCTAGCGTATGTTGGACACCCAATCTGATCTGCCACTACGCCTAATTCATCACGCTCGGCCATTAATCTAAGCATGGTTTTTACAAAGTTATTTCCATAAGTAGAATACAGCCAAGAAGTACGAACAATAGCGTACTCACTATCCATTAGTTCTTGTATTGCACACTCACCGGCTAACTTCGAGGCGCCATAAACGCTTACAGGTGATGTTTTATCATTTACCTCATAAGGAGTTTCTTTTTTACCATCAAATACAAAGTCGGTTGAAACATGTATAAATCTAACGTTATTTTCGCTGCAATATTCGGCCAGACTCGCTACTGCATCACAATTCAACTTAAATGCGGCTTGCTCATCTGATTCGGCCTTATCTACCGCAGTATAAGCAGACGCATTGATGATTACCTTGGGCTTGTATTTATTCAGTTTTAATGTTAGGGCGTCTTCGTCGAACAGATTAATATCTTCTCGCCCTAGGAAAATTACCTGCTTGTTTGCGCTTGTAGCTTTTAGCTCTTGCGCCAGTTGGCCCGACTTACCTATAACAACAATCATAAAACACCTAAAAATAAAGCGGTGTTAACACCGCTTAGAAATTCAATTTTTAGAGCCTAGTCGCTCTCGCATATAACTACCATCTTGAACATGTTGGCACCAAACACTGTTTTCTAAATACCACTCAATGGTCTTTCTTATACCGGTTTCGAAAGTTTCAACAGGCCGCCAACCTAATTCGCGCTCTATCTTGGTTGCATCGATTGCATAACGAACATCATGCCCTGGCCTGTCCGCCACATAGGTTACTAGACTCTCAAACCCATCACCGCCAGATGACTTTGCCAATGCATTGTCAGGTGCTAGTTCTTCAAGAAGAGCGCAGATGGTGTGAACCACTTCAATATTTTGCTTTTCATTGAAACCGCCGATATTGTAGGTTTCACCAATCTCACCCTCTGTCACAACCTTATACAAAGCTCGCGCATGGTCTTCAACAAACAACCAGTCACGTATTTGCTTACCATCGCCATAGACTGGTAATGGCTTACCTTCTAATGCATTCAAAATCATTAAAGGAATTAACTTTTCAGGGAAATGATATGGTCCATAGTTATTTGAGCAGTTGGTAACCACGACAGGCAAACCGTAGGTACGATACCAAGCTCTAACAAGGTGATCGCTGGCTGCTTTAGAGGCTGAATACGGAGAACTAGGTTCATAGGATGTTTCTTCGGTGAACAACCCGGTGTCTCCTAAATCGCCATAAACTTCATCGGTTGAAATGTGATGGAATCTAAATGTTTGTTGTTTTTCTTGTGGCTGTTCTTTGTAATATTCACGAGCAGCTTCTAATAATGAGAATGTACCAACCACGTTAGTTTGAATAAACTCACCAGGACCATCTATTGATCTATCGACATGACTCTCTGCAGCTAGATGCATCACATAATCAGGTTGATATTTTGCGAATAAACTCCGCATAGCATCTTTATCCACAATATCCGCTTGCTCAAAACTATAGCGCTCGTTTTGAGCAATGCTCTCCAGCGACTCAAGATTGCCGGCATACGTAAGTTTATCTATATTAATAACTTGATTATCAGTTTCATTAATTAAAAAACGAACCAGTGCAGAACCAATAAAACCTGCGCCACCCGTTACAAAAATCGTCTTTTTCATTTTTTACTCAAAATAATCTGCATTAACAAATAACTTTGCATCTGCGTCTTTGGCAGATAATAGAGGCTCTTGCCCTTGAACGAGTGGCCATTCTATTGCCAGCTTCGGATCATTCCACAAAAGACTACGCTCATGTTCAGGCGCATAATAGTCTGTGCATTTATACACAAACTCAGCTGAATCACTGGTTACATAAAAACCATGAGCAAAACCTTCTGGCACCCAAAGCTGGCGTTTATTGTGCTCAGATAGCAAAACGCCAACTGCTTGTCCAAAGGTTGGACTAGACTTTCGCATATCTACGGCCACATCATATACTTCACCAGCAACAACTCTAACTAGCTTGCCTTGAGTCTGTTTTAACTGGTAATGCAGGCCACGAAGGATACCTTGAGCCGATTTACTGTGATTGTCCTGAACGAACTCAACATTCGCTACATTCTCTTTAAACCAATCGGCGCGAAATGTCTCCATAAAGAAACCACGTTCATCACCAAAAACTGAAGGCTCTAAAATTTTTACGTCTGGTATTAACGTATCAACTACTTTCATGAAAATACCTTATCATCGATAAGTCGTAGCAAATATTCGCCATAACCGCTTTTAATAAGTGGCTGGGCAATATCGCGCAACTCTTCAGCACTTAGCCAACCATTTCTAAAGGCTACTTCTTCGGGACAGTTAACCTTTAGGCCTTGGCGCTTTTCAATGGTCTCGATGAATTGAGCGGCAGCAAGTAAATCGTCATGAGTACCAGTATCAAGCCATGCCGTACCCCGCCCCATGATTTCCACATTCAACTTACCTGCTTTGAGGTAGTGCTCAATCACGTCTGTTATTTCGAGTTCGCCACGAGCTGATGGCTTAACATTCTTTGCAACTTCCACCACATCAGAGTCAAAGAAGTATAATCCTGGTACGGCGTAATTAGACTTAGGCTGTTGCGGCTTTTCTTCTATCGAAATCGCTTTTCCAGTTTCATCAAACTCAACAACGCCATATGCTCTTGGGTTAGCGACATGATAACCAAACACGGTCCCCCCTGAATTTTCACTGGCTGACTTCAGAGATTTAACTAAATCGTGACCATAAAAGAGATTGTCGCCCAAAACTAGAGCGGCAGAACTACCATTCAAAAACTCTTCAGCAAGAATAAAAGCCTGCGCCAAGCCATCTGGGCTTGGTTGCACTTTGTACTCGATATGCACACCGAACTGCTCACCATCGCCTAACAGCTCTTGAAAACGACCCACTTCTTGAGGTGTTGCAATCACCAAAATATCTCGGATCCCGGACTGCATCAGGGTCGCAAGTGGGTAATACACCATTGGTTTGTCATATACCGGCATAAGTTGTTTAGACACAACTTTGGTAAGAGGGTAAAGCCTGGTGCCACTCCCCCCAGCTAAAATAATTCCTTTACGCATTAATAACTCTTTAATAATATTTGTAACTGATTAAACTCTTACTTTTTATAATAGTGCGTTGTTTCTTTGATGCCTTTGGCAAAAACCTTTCTAACCAAGTTTCGAAGCAATGCATCTCCCCTCAGTATAAAATCTACAGCTTTTTGTTCTGGGCGGCCTCTGAACGAAGTTACATGGAAAGTATCATCAACTCTAACTGGCTCCTCAGAAAAATAGTAATTAGAAACGCAACAGCGAGTTGCATCTACTTTGATTGGAGAAACAGAGTGCCAAGAGTGATTATGAGTGGCCATTATCACTAGACGATTAAATTTACTTTCAATCGTTACAGATTCCCCACCAACACCGTTGGGCCATAACTCTAAGTTACCCCCATTTTCTAGTCGCCATGCTGGAGACACATAATATAAGAGATTGAACGCTCTCCAATGCTCTCTATCTTTATCATGTGAATTATCCAGGTGTGGGTTTAGATAATGCCCCTCTCCCATCAATGATATTCCACCGGCGTAAAGTTTATCATCTGGAAGTAAGTCGTACTTACCCACTATTTCACTGACAGTAGACACCACCTCCGGCATCTGAAAAGCATAAATAGCCTCTTCCAAAATCGGGGCATATTTATCCATCTGGGCTGCGATATACTTATATTCTCGCATCGTCTTGTTTAGAGACATTTCTTTAGGATCTGGAAATGCAGCATAAATTGCTTCTGCAATTTCTTGAGGTAATAAGTCATCGATATAAAAATGCTGAACCTTTGATGTGGAGTCATAGCTCTGTTTTAAATCATTTTTCAGGGTTTTAAGCTTTTCTGTAATGTGAAAAGCAATCTGTTGTCTTGTATAGCTCATTTAACTTAATCCTAATACAGTATTATATGCTGCAAGCGTTTGAGCTGCAGTCCTTTTCCATGTGTAATTATCCAGGACATACTCACTAATTTCACGAGGTTCAATTGGCTCCTCCAGCACTTTCAAAACAGCATCACTAATAGATTGAGGTTTGCCAGGTTCGCAATAAGATGCCATCTCTCCAAAGTACTCTTTAGCAGACCCCTTGATTGTAGAGACAATGTTACAACCGCAAGCAGCGGCCTCTAACTGCGACAAACCAGGTGTCTCTAACCAAGATGGTAAAATGTGGAGAAAGTATGAGTTGTAAATTTCAGTCAACTTCGCATTGTCTATCGCTCCCATGAAGCGAATGTTTTTTGGCTTACGCTCATTAAGCTGGTCGAAGTATAATGCGTGATTAGGCGCTTTTGCACCGTAAATATCAAGCTCAATTGGCAGATGTGAGTCTACTAGGGCGCTGATATTTTTCCTAGGATCAATTCTGGCAACGGTAAGTGCTTTTTTCTCTCTTTGTTGTAGCTTTCTCATATTAAAGATAGATTCATCCACTGCATTGTGAACTACATGATACGGTGCATTTTCTAAAACGCGAGAACGTATTAACTCTCCCTCACTTTTAGAGTTCGGCAGGAACAAATCAACACTTTCTAGAGTTTTGTAGAAATTGCTCCCCATATATCTCAAGTATGTGCTTAAATTACCATCTCTGACTCCACGCACGCACTCTTTAAACTTTTCGACAGTAAATTCAGAAAAGTTATTATGCAAAAAACCATGCAATTTTGATTGCCGGCCAACGTTATTAAATTCGGTGAAATCCCAGTAAATACTTGAATAAACAACAGGTATATTAGCATCTTTGGCCTGCCATATCGCCAACGTTCCCTCATATGTTCGCATCAAGTTAAAAAAGTGGACTAAGTCATACTCTCTTAAATCCTTAGTAACTCCCAGATCAATATCAACTGTAACCCCCAAGGATTCGAGTTCCCGTTTAGTATTGAGCATCTGTACCGTATCGCCACCGAAGGATGTGAATGCATCAAAGCGATTTTTAAATAAAACTTTCATTACACATCATTCCGATTTTCGTTGCGTAACAGCCGACTTTTTGGCTTTCCTTTAAAGAGCAAGTAGCGCAGCACACTGTTTACATGCCAATAAAAATGCTTTGAGAAAATCTTTCTGTTAGCATGTTGCGCTAAATGAGTAGCCTTAAATTGCGGATAATAATACAGTTGGGTTCCATGCTGATGTTTTGCACGCCAGCATAAATCTAGGTCCTCGCAATACATAAAGTAACCTTCATCAAATCCACCTAATTCCGCATATAAATCTGCGCGAACTAACAAGAATGACCCTGCTGCCCAATCTACTGCTTTTCGTTTATTAACCGCAGATTTATCAATCAATGACGGGTTTACACCAAACAGAAAAGATTTGACAAAGTCCATGAATGAAGGGAAGTTGCGGATAGAATTGTCAAAATTCTGAAACCCTTTGTCGGTATATAAATTAATCGTCACAAGCTTGTCATTATTCGCCTGTGCTGTTTCTACTAGTGCTGTAACCTCTTCCGGGGTAATAAGCACATCTGGGTTGAGAATCAAGACATAATCATCATCAGTTATTCCTGTATTTTTATTAAAAAAATCATATATGTGATTATTGTTTGCGCCAAAACCTTTACTTTGCTTGGTTCTGATATAACTAACATGATGAATGTCACAATATGCTTCTAGTTCAGTTTCCCCAAAGTTGTCCAATATAACAACGTCAAAACTTGTCAAAGCTAAAGAAGCGGCTGCCCCCAACTCAGATATTTTGTCAAAGTGCCCATGAGAGACCACAGCTATTAATACTTTACTCATATATAAAAACCCTACTAGAATTATTCACTCAGGCAACCCTCACCAAAACTTATATATTTGGGAACATTGAAAACTATAAAAGCAAGAGTAACAGCTGGAACAACACCCGAATAATATAAATTAACACAGCACGACAAGATAAAAAAACAAAGCATAAAACACTTTATAATGTAGTCATTAAAGCTTAACAACCCAGATGATTTCATCTTCCCTAAATGCATAAAAAGAAAAACAAAAGCCATAGTAAAAATGGAAAAGCCAATCAAACCTAGCTTGTAAGCAAATGAAGGAAATTGAGCTTCATAACTATAAGGGGAGAACTCAGAGCGAATATATGAATCCATTGGCACTCCCCAACCTTTCCCTATAATTGGCGAAGACTCTAGTTCGCCAACTATAAAACTAACTTGATTCGTTTTTATAGAGTTAGACTCTGCTGTGGCATCACCACTAAAACGATCCTTCAAACCATTTATGACACCTTCACTACTTACCAAGGCAACACCTGCTAGAAGAACAAAGACTCCCCCATAAAACATGGAATTTTTATACCTAAACAAGAATACAACAAGAGATATAGCAACAATTAAAAATCCGATTCTAGAAAAAGATATATAAATGGATAAAAACAACACAGAGAACCATAAAATTTTGAAGAAAATATTAAAGCCAAAAGATTTCCAATACAATAATGAGTACGCAAATATTGTGAAAACAAATATATCATTAGCATTATTAATTCTCCACATACCTTCTGGTGGAATAGGCAGCGTTGAAAGTGGAACTCCAAATAACATTTCATATGCACCTAAAAACACTGCGATATCGAAATAACCAATGAAAATTAGTAGAGACACACATACTTTCATCATTGCATATATGAAAGAAATAATAATTAGTGCTTTATAGAAGTAAGTTATACTTGCTCGGTGTTCGGAAATTGGGATAAGTAATAAAAAAATAATGATGTAACTCAGTGTAAATGAGTACTCTTCTATAGGGTCCTTAAAATCACCAAGGTTACCCCCTCCAATCAGAACCCAAAAGGAGAGAGAAATCAAGCACAAAAAGTAGCCAACTATATACTTACTAAACCTAAACTTAAATAAAAATAGCCCAACCAAAAAAATGGGCATCATAAGCATTAGAAAAAATTTTTTTACAGGAAAACCTAACAAGCTTCCAGTAGGAAAAATTATAAATATTGAAAGGCAAAAAACCACACAGTTTACATAAATATCGTGGAAACTAATTTTCATATTTGAAAGCCTTTATAAACGATTTCAAATATTTAAAACTATGATATCTAACAGAGGCATATAAAGCCGATAAAAAATTCACAAATAGATATTTAAAATACCCTATCTTTATATACCTATCTTTAATCCTCTTAGAATTAAGAACACTAAAATAAATAGCATTTTCACTCCTAGAGATAGGATTTGGCGCTCTTATAATTTTAGTTTTTGTCGTTGAAATAGATTTATAACCATAATCACGATACCTAAACGCTAAATCTACCTCTTCCCAGTACATGAAAAAATCGGCATCAAATAGTCCACACTGATCTGCCGCTGCTCTCTTTATATACAAACATGAGCCAGCAGCGTAATCAGTATCTATGGTCAAGGACTCTGAAAAATGATACTTGTTTATAAACCCGTCTAGCCTTATGTAGTCATATAAATGCTGACCATTTGTATCGTAGGTACGGCACATAACCAAACCTACATGGTCTCGCAAAGATGCTTTTTGCAGTTCGTGCAAGGTATTGGGGGCGACTGATACATCCGGGTTAATTACCACAAGATCACCGTCAAGGGATTGCTGACGCAAATATTCGTAGCCGGCGTTATTCCCACCTGCGTACCCCAAGTTAGTTTCATTAATAACAACATGAAACTCGATATCGGAATATTTATCAGGGATTGCCCGCAGCTCTTGCTCATCATTTGTCGCATTATGAATGAGAATAATTCGGTATTTAGCGCCCACCGACATACTAAGAGACTGAACCAGTGTTGCGACCTCTGCCGCACTATTCCAGTTTAGAATTAACACATTTATCATAATCAATTGATTCTTATTTTATTCGCAAGATACTCATAAAGCGATCTTGAAGAGCTTTTATGATAGGTTGCATGGTAGCTTTTTAGGAAAGCATTGTCTTTGTGAGCGCCTAAACTCTCGAACTCACTCGCTATTTCATTCCATGAGCCAAATATATGCTCCGCCCCAAGCTCATGATAATCAAAGTACATTTCTCTGTCATTATTGAGGTACTCACTCAAGTCATGAGCTAAAAATAAAATCGGTTTACCCGTTGCCGCGAAATCAAACATAACGCTCGAATAATCTGTTATGAGAGCTCTGGCTCTAGCCAACAAATCATAAAGTTCAACATCATTGTCGAAAATTATATTTGTTGTGTTTGTATAATAATCAGGTAGTTTATTTACCGGATGCAATCTGACAATCAACGTCAACCCCGCCTTTGCAAGCTTTTCGTCAAGTGACACAAGATCAAAGGCTGCATCTTGCAATATATCTATGGATTCTCCTGGTTTGCCTCTAAAGGTTGGTAAATATATTATCAAGTCATCATGCTTTTTAGGTTCTTTCAGCATAATGTCATTCCTTGGAAAACCAACCTCAAGAAGCCTAGAGTCATCAACACCAAAAGCACTCTGAAAATCTTTACTACATAAAGGGCCTAAAGATAATATTATTGAGTAATATTCATTCGATAAATAACGATATATTCTAGTTCTACTAACTGCGTTATGCTTATTGAAAACTGTATCATCGAAGCCAATTTTCTTCAGGGCTGCCCCATGCCACATCTGAACCCGGAGAGTATTATGAGCTATAACAGGTCTATACAAGTCTGAGTTTATACTGTGAGTAACAAAGACTATTTTTGCTGTTGCTTGATGCCATAACCCCCATATACTCTTATAATAGAAAACCCCTTTCTCCTGGCAAACTAAAGACTTATTTTTTACTATCCAAATGCATCTAACATCCTTACTGTTATTTACAATCCACTCCTGAAATGCCTTTGGACTATCAGCTAATCTTGACCCACCCCAACTAGAAAAAACCCACTTTTTCTTATTTTTAGGAATGAAAATGGTTATGAAAGGAATGAAAAATGACATTATTTTATCTATCATACCGAACCTTACATCTCATTAAAAACAGCAACCTCGACAGCAATGTCACTCCCTCAGCTATTAACACGCAAATTGCAAATTTTTCTGGCGAGACAGTAGAAAATGTAAAAGTGATTAGTAGAGATAAAAAGAATGAAAAGACACCAATATGTAATGTGTAATTCGCGTACTTCAATTTATTTAATAAATTAAAAATAGGAAAGCCAAATATGGCTGAGTAAAAATGAAAACACAGAGCACACATTAAAACAAAAAAAACACCCTCAGCCTTTCTATATTCCTCGCCAAAAAACCACGCCAATACATCTCCGCCAAATAAATACGTTACTAGCAACCCTGTTAACAATAAAGGAAGTGAGAAAAACAACAACATAGCAAAGGGTTTCATTGACTTATTTTTCGATACATATGGGAAAAGCGCTTGACTAAATATTGCCGACATACCCTGACCTGCCTGATACAACCTCTCAGGAGCCGAGTATAATGCAACAATCGCAGGGCTTATAAACTGAGACAAAACCAACGAGTTACTTTGGGTATAAAACAAAGAAGAACAACGAGATAGAAAGTATTGGAATGAAACTTTATAGAACCTTAAAACACCACGCAAACAAAAAGAAAAGCAAGATGAAAATTGATTTTTTATAAAGTAAAACGCTAATAAAGCACCTAAGAAATTAGCAAGTGAATAACTCAATAACAATCGCTCAAAATTCAAAGTGGAACTTAAGTAAAAGAAAAAAACCAATACCATAAACGATATTCTTGTGGTTAGTGTAACCCACTTTGAGCACTGCATTTTTTGCAAGCCATGAAAAACAGAGATAAACTGGAAATGTTGAAAAATTACCGTTATAAAAACTAGAAAAATAAATAATAACGGCACCTTTGCTATAAGAAGAAAATAAGCTAGAGGCGCAAGTAAACAAGTGTTAAATAAGACTATTATCGTAGTTTTACTTAATACAGAATTCTTGCTCAACACCCCTTTTGCTAATAACTGCACCCGTTTGACCGAGAAACCAAAATCGCTTAGGACAAACCAAACTTGAGTAGCTGACAATAGAACAGCATACAACCCAAACTCACTGAAAGTGAGGGTTCTAGTTATGAGCGGTAATAGTAACAACGGAGCTATAAAGTTAAAAAACTGAGTAATAGCCAAGTTCTTTATATTGTTTTTTAACACGTATAATTCTTAAGGTATTAAATAATCAGAATCTAAATTCAAAAGTTTGCTTTCATCTTTTCGGTAAAAGTAGACATCGCCATTTGATCCACTCTGAATAGCGTGAAGAATTTTATTAGCGCCTTCTTCAACAGCCATGACATTAGGGTTGTTGATGTTTAAGCCATCTCTAATCTTTGTGTCAATTGCGCCAGGGCAAAAAACATTCACATAATAACCGTCTTTGTAAAGTCCTTTAGAAAGAGTCATGACTCCTGCTTTTGAAGCACAGTAAGATGTCCAATCTCTATAACTTGCAAATGCTGCTGTAGATGCAATATTGAAGATTTTTGTTTTCTTATTACCAATGAGGGCTGAGCGACAAACCAAATACGTTCCAATTAGGTTTACATTTATGTCACGAATCCACATCAATGGGTCTGAATCAGCTACTAAGCTAGAGTAAAGTGTACCTGCATTGTTTATGACAATATCGAAGTACTTACCTTCAAAGTACTTCTCAACAGACTCAGGATCCGTTACATCTAACTCTTGTTTGCTTGGGGAGTATATTATATGGCTCGCTTTTGATAATTCTGAACAAAGAAATCTTGCTAGATCGCCCTCCCCTCCCGTTATTAATATCTTCACTATGCAATTCCTTTAGGCTCAGGAATAGGGTGGTTATCCGATGACTCAATCAACTTCTGGTATTGATCATGTATTTTCTTTTTCAGGTTGGTTGAGCTAACACCTTTTCCATAAGGAAAGTAGAAAACCTTGACTCCCTGCTCTTTCAAATAATCATACTTACCATACCAATCATCACCTATAACAAAAACATCTATATTTAGCTTTTTTACAGTCTCGATATGTTCAAGCGTATGTTGAGGAATGACAACGTCAGGTCCTTTCAACCCTTCAACAATGGCAATTCTCTCCTCAAAAGGTACAGCAGGAGGGTTTTTGTACGAACAGACTAGCTCATCAGTGCTTACTCCAACAATTAAAGTGTCGCCAAGACCCCTACCATAATTAATCATCTTTAAATGATTGCTATGAAACAAATCAAAAGTGCCGGATACATAAACTACAGTTTTACTCATTATTACCTCTTAATAATATGGATATTATTCTTTTTGATGCTTCACCATCTCCATATGGATTATGTGCAAAGCTCATATCATCATATGCAACTTGATTTGTTAGGAGCTCATTAAGTGACTCGATAATTTTAACTTTATCAGTACCAACTAGCTTAACTGTTCCAGCTTTTACCGCTTCGGGCCTCTCTGTTGTATCTCGCATTACTAATACTGGCTTTCCAAGACTTGGAGCTTCTTCTTGAATACCTCCAGAGTCAGTGAGAATAATGTTGGCACGGTTCATTAAATAAACAAACGGTAAATATTGTTGTGGCTCGATCAGCTTAATATTATCTACGTCCGCCAGAATGCGGTTTACCGGCTCTTGCACATTAGGGTTTAAATGCACAGGGTAAACAATTTGTACATCCGAGTGTGATTTTGCTACTTCTACCAAGGCTTCGCAAATGCGCTCAAAACCGCCACCAAAACTTTCGCGTCGGTGCCCTGTAACCAATACGAGCTTTTTATCAGCATCTAAAAATGGAAACTGGGCATCCAGTGTTGTTTGCAAATCAATGTTTGATTCAAGCTTGTCTTTCACCATCAATAACGCATCAATTACCGTATTACCGGTTATATGAATTGACTCACTTGGATAATTTTCCGCGAGCAAATTATCTTTACTGGTTTGAGTTGGTGCAAAATGGAACTTGGTCAGTGCCCCTGTTAGCTTGCGGTTAGCTTCTTCCGGCCATGGACTATATATATTACCAGTGCGCAAGCCAGCTTCAACGTGCCCTACTGCAATTTGCTCGTAATAGGCAGCCAAGCTAGCGGCGAATGTAGTTGCTGTATCGCCATGAACAAGCACAACATCTGGCTTAAACTCTTTGAGAACTGGTGTAAGCTCTAGCAATATGCGACTGCTTACCTCAGGTAAAGTTTGCCCAGCTTTCATTAAGTTCAAGTCATAATCAGGAGTAATTTCGAATAACTCCAATACCTGATCCAGCATTTCACGGTGCTGTGCGGTTACACAGACCTTAGCATCAAAGCGCTCATCTACTGACAAAGCGTGAACTAGTGGCGCCATTTTGATTGCTTCAGGGCGAGTTCCAAATACAGTTAATACTTTCATATTCAACCCTTTTTAGCAAAATGACGCACTAGTACGATGAGAGATGCAAGCATACAACCTAACATGACTCCTAAAATGCATATTAGAGCACGTTTTGGATCACTTTTTTCCTCTGCAATTACCGCTGGATCGATTGTTTTTAGCGTGTACTCATCTCGAACGCTGGCTAGCATTTTTGTTTGTTGTTGTTGTTCGATTAGTTGATAAAATACCTTCTGCATATCGGCTACCGAGGTTTCTTGCAGGGCATTATTAAGGTATTCAATACTATTATCTGCATCTGCAATGTCATTTGCTCGCATCGTATTATTGAGCTGTTCAATTAGCTTGTCTGTAAGCTCTTTGGCTACTACTGGCGAGTAGTGCTTTACAGATATTGTCACTAACCCTGTTTCTTTGTCTTGCGAAACATTTAAGAACTGTTTCGTGAACTTAGCATGCACTTCCAACTGACTGGGCTCAGGTTGTTTAGGTGCTTTAACTTCTCGTATCCAAACACCCTTTTCAGAGTCATAAACCTCTGGGTCGTAAATAACCTTATTACTTGCTTGTTCCCAGCCGTTAGCGGCCATAATCAGGGGTTTTAAGTTGTGTTCTTGTACAAACTCACCAACAAAAGAGCGGCTTTTTAGTAACTCCAGAGCAATAGTGGTTTTATCAGCGCTACCGCCACCTAGATTTACACCAGCAAGAGAGGCCAAACCACCAAACTGACCAGCTAAAGCGGATAACCCACCACTTTGACCATCTTCAGCAGGAGCCAGCAACGCCTCACTTTTATAAATGTTAGGCAAACTAAGCGCGTACGCGACTGCAATAACAGCTGCGATCAGGGTTGTGCCTATAATGATCCATTTACCTTGCCAAAGCGCTAAAAACAGCTCCTTTAAATCGATCTCATCATCGGCTAGCACAGCTTGTTGCATCTCTATATTTTGATTATTCATTATGTGCAACTCCTTATAGGCCGCGAATAGCAGCTAGGCCTACACCGATCTGATAAAAGATCTGCGTGGCCGTGCTCCAAAGCGTAAGATTATCCATATGCGCTGTATCCATGGGTACGACTATAGTATCGCCAGGCTCGATTTGATACCCTGTATTTACCGCAAACCAACCTTTATTTTGTGGTACATATACCGAACCATCAGCCTTAATCACATAGATACGATCTTCATCGGCTCGCGCCTTTGTGCCACCACTAAGGCGAATATATTCATCTAAGTCGGTCTTATTACTGTAAAGGTGAGAGGTTGCATAGTTAACTTCACCAATCACACTTACCGAATCCCGCTTAGAAGGCACATAAAGGGCATCGCCATTTTGCAGTACTAGCTCTTGCTCATCGGCCAAAATTTCCCCGAGATCTATAACTAAACGACCTATCGTTGGCATCGATGATAAATCTGCAATTAACCTATTCATTTCATCATACGATAGGTTATTGCTACCCATTGATTGTTCGAAGCTCTTTGAAGCCAAGTCCCTACGCAATTCATTGGTCAAGCGTTGCAGTTGCTTTTGCTCTTGGGCTTTAATAGATACACGAGTAAAAATAGCCGCATTAAGTGCCGCATAACTTGAAAAACCACCTGCACGCTTAATAACATCATTAATCGTTTCACCGCGACGAATGGTATATTGGCCCGGAAAGGTCACCTCACCATGCAAGGTCACCTTGATATTTTCCTGCCAATTAGGAATGGTCAACACATTAAGAGTGTCTTTACTTCGCAGTAAAGGCATTTGATCAGCATTACCGCTCAGTGCATCTTGCAAGTTGAAGGAAATATGCTGCACATCTGTGTTTGTGCCGCTCTCGGAGCGAGTAATTTCTGCTTGCTCTAAATATGCAGATTCGGTTAAACCACCAGCTGCGGTAATTAGCTCTTTTACGTTCATTCTCTCAGAAAGCGGATAAACACCTGGGAAGCGTACGTTGCCGCTTGCTTCAACCAGCTTAATGCGCTCGCCGGCTCCGGCTTGCATTTGCAACTGATTGACAACTTTTGCTAACAGTTGCTTACGGCTAAAGGTGGCGTAATCTCCCTTATCACCGTCTTGTTTCTCGACAATAACTCGACTCAGGCTATCGCTAGCAACTTCTTCTTCCTCAAGAATAGCGCTCTGGCGAGGCGCACCAACGTGCTTTTCAAACTGGCGCTGTTCAAACAGATGCCATAGTTTTACTTTTTGTTGTAGTTCTTGCTCGGCTTCGGTAAGCGCCAGCTGTTTTAGGGCGTTTTGCTCTGCTTTTTTTGACTCAAAGCGGCTAAATACTATTACCTTATCGCGCGGTTGTAGCGACAAGTTATGTGCACTGTTGCCAGCAATCGCTTCGGCTAGGTTAAACTGATGCACCTCGATATTGCCGTATACATCCACTTCGCGCAGTAGCAAAGCGTAAGTTAAATCAGCCTGAGGGAGTAGGTCACCGCGTAATGACACCAGCATATCTGCAATCCGCTTGCCCTGATACCAGGAGTACTCACCCGGGCGCGTTACAGCACCAATCAGGGTTACCGCATTATTGTATGCACTACTGCTTTCATCAATACGCACCACATCTCCATCCTGAGGAGTGTAGCCTGAGTTTGTCTTAGAGAAATCAAAAGATAGAATTTGCTTATAATCGCCATTGCCGGCGCGTTCTACCGTCACTTTCTCACTGTAGGCATTGGCCTTTAAGCCACCCGCCATAGCTAGTAAATCGGCAGTACTTTCGCCTTTTTTCAGTTCGAAAATAGCAGGACGTTTTACCGCGCCTGCCACACTCACCTGAGCTCCTACCGGTGGAATAAACACCACATCACCGGGCTTTAAGATGATGTCGTTGCTGCTATCGCCTTTAATAAGCAGGTCATACAGGTCGAAACGATTCACCACCTTGCCACCACGCTTAATCTCGATATTACGCAGTGAAGCGATATCGCTTACACCACCGCTGGCAAACAGCGCGTGAGTTACAGTGCTTAGTGAAGACAAGGTGTAACTGCCTGGTTTATAGGCCTCACCTACCACCAACACACGAATGCTGCGCAGTTGACCAAGTGAGACGAAAGCTTTTACGCCGATCATCTCATTGCTAACTTTTTCGCTAACAAGGGACTTTAATTCTTTAAAGGTCATGCCGGCCACATGCACCGGAGCCAGCTTAGGAATACTTAAACGGCCAGAGCGGTCGATGCTCGCATCCACCGTTGCCGACTCTTTACCATACAGGGAAATTTGTACTTGGTCGCCAGGGCGCACTATGTAGTCATCGGGAACAGGCGCACTTTCGCTCGGCATAAAGCTGGTTGGTTCACCGGCGAAGATGTCATAGCCAAAGGGTTTTAGCTCTTCTTGCTTTGGTTTGAACTTTTCTTCTGGCGTTTTTGGCTCAGCGTTTTCACCATAAACTTTACGCTCACCAATTGTGCTTTGCGCTTCTTGGTTGTTTGCACTCGACCTAGAAGAACCGCCAATTATTGAATCAAGGTCAACACCATATTGCCGTGCCAAGGCTTCTTGCTGAGCGCGAGGTAACTTTTTGAACTGCTCAATTTGCGCGGGTGAAGGAGTAAGCGCTTGAGTTATAGTTGTGTAAAACAGTATAAAAATGGCGGAAAAGGCGCCGAGGTAGGTCTTAAACATTTTTCCCTGCATGTTTGACTCCAAAAAGATGCCATATCATACACGACAAAACCCACGAAAAAAATGCGTAAAAAGCAATTTTAGCGTGGGTTTTTATGTGAACTTAGAAGTTATAAACTAAGGTCAGTGCCGTTTCTGTATCGGTATTATCTTTGTCATCCGCAACATCAGAGTTGTGAACGACATTAAAACCAACCTTCATTTGCAACGAACCATTAATTTTGGTTAACAATGCCGACTCAGAGCGGGTTTTGGTGTTGGTATCACCATATTCCATGGCCAGTAACTGAGTAAACTTAGCGCCTTCAGAGATCTGCCAGGAGAAATCAGCTTTAGCAAGGGCAATCACTTCGCCTTCCCATTCATCGGCAAGCGACTGACCATTACCATCAACCTCAGTGCTGTCATCCGGATATCTAAAATACTTATAACCAGGACCAACCTCAGCATTAAGAACCATGGTTTCATCATCGATTAGGCGTAAACCATAACCGCCCGATACTACGAGCTCCTCACGATAGGCACCAAAGTAATCGCTCAGGTATGAGCCATAGATGAATAAGTGTGCGTTCTTCTCGTTTAATTTGTAATTACCTTGCGCGGAACCAAAGTACTTTTCATTGGTGCGCTCAGTAATTTTAGTGCCATCGTCCTGCTCAACTTCATCTTCTTTATACAGGCCGCTTAATTTGTACTCGTTATTCCACTTTTCTAGATTGTGTTTAACGGTAAGCGCACCTTTAAAGGTGGTTGTTTCGGTGTTACCACTGGTGATAATGGCGCCAAGTTCGGCGTTTGCTTCCCAGGTTTTTTTCTCTTCTTCTGCTACAACAGTAGTTGCAGCAAAAGCTGCAACTAATAAAGATAGGTACTTCAATTTCATGTTAGCGATATTCCCCTAATTATTCGCCTGTTTTGTGTAAGTGCACATCCATTTGTGGGTATGGAATACCAACGTCATTAGCGTCTAGTTCAATCTTGATGTTTTCCATTAGATCGAAGTAAGTTGGCCAGTAATCTGCGGTGTTAACCCATGGACGAACAACAAAGTTAACGCTTGAGTCGGCCAGCTCGCTCACAGCAACCGTGTAGGCTGGGTCTTTCAAAATGCGGCTTTCGGCGTCTAGCACTGACTTCAATACACTTTTGGCTTTTTTCAGATCAGCATCATAGCTTACACCAATCACTAGATCGATTCGACGGGTCTGTTCACGAGAATAGTTAACAATAGCGCCTGACATAATGGCCGAGTTAGGCATAACGATGATTTTATTGTCTGGCGTATTTAGCTCGGTCGAGAAGATTTCAATCTTACGTACCGAACCGGCTTTGCCGCCCGCTTCGATGTAGTCGCCCGATTTGAAAGGACGAAGGATGATAATTAGCACACCGGAAGCGAAGTTTGATAGTGAGCCTTGAAGTGCTAAGCCAACCGCTAAGCCCGCGGCACCCAAAATAGCAATAAAGGAAGTTGTTTCAATACCTACTTGAGACAAGGCCATCAAAACGGTACCAACAAAAACGAGTGCATAAATAATGCTACCGCAGAACGAGCCTACAGCTTTATCTACTTTACGTTTGGCAAATGCTTTTTCAGTTAGGCCACCACACCACTTTGCTATGCGTAGACCAACAAAAAAGACAACGAGGGCAAGTACAAATTGTACTGCGTAGTGAAGTAACAGATCCGAGTTTTCCGAGATCCAGTTCGTTACAGTTTCCATTAGCGCTCCTATCATTCGCTTTTTGCTTGATACAACGACAAAATTAAACGACTTCGCTGTACCCAATCCGTAATTATCTCAACTTTCGTATAAACCGCAACTAAACATTGGTACGGTTCACCTAATAATAAAAGTAAGTCGTGCTTTTTGCCTATTTTTTATCTAGTTACACACCTTTAGAGATTAAATTTACAGCAAACAAAAAAAACTCGCCAATTTACTCTTCACAACCTCAATTAAACTATGTATTATGCGCGCCACACATCGAGAGGTGTGTAACTTCTTTATGGCGGCTGTAGCTCAGTTGGTAGAGCCCTGGATTGTGATTCCGGTTGTCGCGAGTTCAAGTCTCGTCAGTCGCCCCATCTCCCCCTTGTTTTTAAATCTCCATTTTATAACCTAATTAGATTCCTTCTAAGTTAAGCTCTATTCGAAGCCAACCTGCATTTGTGCACTGAATCTATTTCAGCCCTTGTTAAATTTACCTGTAGGTCAGGCTTTATCCTGACAAAAGCGCAAGGCTGAAGCAATTGCCGGGAATCTGACAAAGCAACTACAATGATTAGAGCAATCATATTCAAAGGAAATGGATA
>NZ_PQCD01000019.1 GCF_002964705.1 Pseudoalteromonas sp. T1lg75
GTTTGCGTCATCTAGCGAACTAGAATCTGCTGTTAGAACTCAATCTGTACGAGTGCCCACACAGATGATTGCTTCATATTTTTAAAGAACGTTGCGACTTGTTGTCGCTGCGGCTTTCACCGCTTCAGGGCTGCGCATTCTACGCTTTCCTAATTTGTTGTCAACACTTAGTTTTGAGAAAATTTTAATTTTTTCAAAACTGAGTTTTACTCGACTCAACCTTCACTTCGTATCGCTTGTTTGTAAGCTGTCCGCCGTGTCGGTGGATGCGCATTATAGGGAGATCGAAATTCAGATCAACACTTTTTTTTAAAGATCCTTTCCGTTCGCTCAAAATATCAACAGAGCACCTTTTTTTGCTACTTAAATAACCAAATATTGGCCCGTTTTAGGGAATATAAATGAAGATCCTCCCTTTAAATGTTGCTATGTGAACTAATCTGGTTAAGATAAGGCTTTTCGTTTTGTTAAATTAATGTTTATTCCATGTATATTGGTAGATCACAATGACATCAGCTAATCTAAAAACAATTATAATCACCGTTTGTAGCGCGGTTTTAGGCTACATTCTTCTCGCTTTCGTTTTATCTACATCCTCTTTATCTGCACCATTGGCATTTGCATTGGGTGCAGCGATCACAGGGATCTTGTTGCTAGTACTTAATGGCAAAGGCGGCGTTGCAACGACAGAAGATGCCGCAGCAGACACGAAAACACTTTATGTAGGTAACCTTCCCTACCGTGCCAACGAACATATGGTTAAAGAACTATTCGAACAACACGGTATGGTGTTTAGCGTGCGCCTATTAAAAGATAAGCACACGGGTAAACGCCGTGGCTTTGGTTTTGTCGAGGTCGCGCTAAAAGATGCCGATACCATGATCAACCAGCTTAATGATAATGAATATCAGGAAAGAACGCTGAAGGTCAGAGAAGCAAAACAAAAACAAGATAACGACGAATAAAAAAAGAGGGCTAAGCCCTCTTTTTTTATTGTGTACTGAATTAAGTTCGGTTAAATCCCATCACCATCTATATGCAGACCACACTCTCGGCTTAAACCGAAGAAACGTGTTTCTTCCTCGGTCATCCCCGGCTCAAGTTTACGCGTGGTGTGTACATCACCCATAGACACGTAACCTTGCTCCCACAAAGGGTGGTAAGGCAAGTCATACTTACTTAGGTACTGATAGACGTCACGGTTACTCCACTCAATAATGGGATACACCTTAACGGTTCCTCGACTGATTTCGACAATGTTCTTGTCCTGTCGCGTGCTTGATTGCTGACGTCGCAAGCCACTGAACCAGGTTCCCGCCTCAAGCTCCTGCAAAGCCTGGGTCATGGGTTCTACTTTATTAAGCTGATTATAGAGTTTAATGCCGCCTTCACCCTGCTCCCATAACTTACCGTATTTTGCCTCTTGCCAGGCCGGACTCAACTGCGACTGATACACCTTTAAGTTAAGCTGCAAACGTTCGGTAAGCTGGTCGATAAATTGGTAGGTTTCTGGAAACAGATAACCGGTGTCGGTCAGGACCACAGGAATGTCCTTCTTAACACTGGTTACCAGGTGCAGCATTACCGCGGCCTGGATCCCAAAGCTGGAGGACAAAATATGC
The DNA here is from genome assembly GCF_002964705.1 of Pseudoalteromonas sp. T1lg75. Taxonomy (GTDB): domain Bacteria; phylum Pseudomonadota; class Gammaproteobacteria; order Enterobacterales; family Alteromonadaceae; genus Pseudoalteromonas. The sequence continues at coordinate 1,623 of NZ_PQCD01000019.1, forward strand.
GTACCCGGCAAATTTTCCATCGCCCACAGCACCCTTTGCTCAGGTGTTTTCTCGGCTAAGATGGTATTGATATCCACCAACAGACTCTGCTGCTCGGCTTTATCAAGAGTTAATATCTGGCTAAATGCGCTCACTATCTTGTCCTCGCAGTGCGATTAAGCGTGAAAGTCTGTTTTTGATACCTTGACCTCGGCGACGATCCCTTGGCGGATCACAAAATCACCGAAGCCTTCCGCATCATTGCGCTCACTGGCCCAACGGCCAATTAGTTCATCAAGGGCATTGAGGTATGTCTCTTCACCCACGTTCTCCAAGTAAAGCTTGGGTATACGTGTTCCTTCGCGGTTACCGCCTAAATACAGGTTGTATTTACCCGGGCCTTTACCAACCAAGCCGGCCTCGGCCAACATAGCGCGACCACAGCCATTCGGGCAGCCGACCACACGCAAAATAATGTGATCCTCAGCAACACCATGCTTAGCCAATAAGGCTTCTGTCTTTTCAATTAGCTCAGGTAAATAACGCTCCGCTTCCGCCATAGCCAACGGGCAGGTCGGCAAGGCCACACACGCCATTGACGCCTTACGCTGCTCGGTATGTGAATCGTCGATAAGACCATGGTCACGCGCAAGGTGTTCAATCACGTCCTTTTGATCCGCAGGCACACCGGCAATGATCAGGTTCTGATTAGCCGTCATACGGAAATCCCCTTGGTGGATCTCGGCGATTTTACGGCAGCCTGTTTTCAGCGCTTTATCTGGGAAATCGAGAATACGACCATTTTGAATAAACACGGTGAGGTGGTGTTTACCATCGATACCTTCAACCCAGCCGAAACGATCGCCACGGTGAGTGAATTCATAAGGGCGACTTTGTTCAAACTTCACGCCGGCACGTTTTTCAACTTCCGCCTTAAAGGCATCGCTGCCAAAGGTATCCAGGGTATATTTGGTTTTCGCATTCTTACGGTTAACTCGGTTACCCCAGTCACGCTGTACCGACACCACGTGCTCGGCAATCGCCAAGGTGTGCTCAAGCGGCACATAGCCAAAGTCATCCGCCTTACGCGGATAGGTATTTACATCACCATGGGTCATGGCCAGGCCACCGCCAACCAAGACGTTAAAACCAACCAGCTTGCCGTTTTCAGCAATGGCCACAAAGTTTAGGTCGTTGGCATGCACATCCACTTCGTTATTCGGTGGAATGGTCACTGTGGTTTTAAATTTACGAGGCAAATAAGTCGAACCTAAGATCGGCTCTTCTGTGCTCTCGGACTTTTCACCATTTAACCAGATTTCGGCATACGCGCGGGTTTTTGGCAGCAGGTGCTCGGAGATCTTCGCCGCCCACTCGTAAGCTTCCTGGTGTAGTTCAGACTCCACCGGGTTGGTGGTGCACAGCACGTTACGGTTTACATCACCGGCGGTAGCGATTGAGTCGATGCCGACGCTATTGAGCATCTGGTGCATGTCTTTAATATTCGGCTTTAAAACACCGTGAAACTGGAATGTTTGACGGGTTGTTAGTCGAATCGAACCGTACATGGTCTTTTCTTCGGCAAACTTGTCGATGGCTAACCATTGCTCCGGCTTGATAATGCCGCCGGGCATACGGGCACGCAGCATCACGTTGTGCAAAGGTTCCAACTTTTGCTTAGCACGCTCAGGACGAATATCGCGGTCGTCTTGCTGATACATACCGTGGAAACGGATCAGCTGGAAGTTGTCGGCAGTAAAGCCACCGGTGATCTGATCCTTGAGATCCGCTTCTATGGTGCCGCGTAAAAAATTACTTTCGGTTTTTAAACGCTCATTGTCAGCAAACTTCGCCTGGGGATCGTGCTTGCTATTTGGCTTGTAATCGCTCATATCAATTCCTACATTCGGGGCGCTGACGGGCGCTTAATAAACATCTTTTTGGTAACGGTTAGCGCTGCGTAGCTCTTTCAGATACTGCTCGGCGCTGTCATCATCTTTGCCACCGTGGGCCTTGATCACATCAACTAAGGCCTGGTGCACATCTTTGGCCATGCGCGTGGCGTCACCACAGATATACACATGAGCACCCTGCTCTAACCAGGCAAAAACCTGCTCGCCCTGCTCACGGATACGGTCTTGTACATAAACCTTTTGCGCCTGGTCGCGGCTCCAGGCCACATCAACCTGAGTCAACAAACCTGACTTCAAATAGCCTTGAATTTCGGTTTGGTAGAGGAAATCCTGGGTAAAGTGTGGGTTGCCGAAAAACAGCCAGTTATTACCTTCTGCATCACGGGCTTCACGCTCTTGTAAGAAGGCGCGGAAAGGCGCAATACCTGTACCCGGACCTATCATGATCACCGGCGTATTATCGTCAGCAGGCAAACGGAAATTATCATTGTGCTCGGTAAACACCTTAATAGTCGCGCCTTCTTCGGCAAATCGACCCAGATAACCCGAACAACCACCCAGGTGCTGCTCGCCAAAACCGTCGAACTCAACCACTGCAAGCGTCAGGTGCACTTCGTCTTCCACCTCGGCCTGACTTGAGGCAATAGAGTAAAGACGCGGCTGCACTTTGCGCAGGCTATCGACTAGCTCTTGGGCACTGACCTTGGCCGGGTTTTGGAAAATAACATCATAGGTTTGACGCGCTTCTATGTACTCGCGCATCGCCGCCTTATCTTCAACCAGAGCCAGTAACTCGGCGTTTTCAGTCAGGGCCGCGAACTTTTCTACAAAACCGGGATAAGACTGCGTGAGCTCCAGACGCTCGATTAACGCATCACGTACACTTAAGGTGTCATCGCCCAAGGCTACTTGGGTGTCGCCATCAAGTTCCAGCGTAGCCAAGACCTTATCAACCTTGGTTTCATCGTTAAGGAAATACACACCCAAGGAATCGCCCGGTTGATACTGGATATCAGACCCTTCCAAAGAGATCTCAATATGACGCACGTCTTTCGTTGAGTCGCGACCGGTGATCTTCTGCACCGTCACTAACTCGGCAGCAAAAGGATTCTGCTTACTGTACTGACTCGCCGCACCGGCGGTCATCGGCATGCTCACCACATTGGCATTGGTTTGCTGGGCTTTAAGATCGGGTTCGAAGGCATCCAGGGCACCATTGATCCAAACCTCACTGTGGTCTTCATAATCCACATCCAGGTCGGCACGTTGATGGATCACCTCGGCACCCAGCTTAACTAAACGCTCTTCAAAATCTTTTGCGGTTTGGCAGAAAAACTCATAGCTGGAGTCACCTAAACCCAACACGGCAATTTTTACACCCGCTAATTTCGGTGCCTTTTTCGTGCTTAGGAATTCATACAGGGCTTCTGCATCTTCGGGCGGCTCACCCTCACCGTAGGTGGATACCACTATGCTAATAAACTGTTCTTTTTTCAGCGCCGTCGGCTTGTAATCGGCCATACTCACAAGGTTTACCGCCATACCGCGTGCTTGTGCCTGCGCTTGCAATTGTGTAGCCACGCCCTTGGCATTACCTGTTTGTGAGCCATATAAAATGGTCAGAGTTGCTGCTTCTGCGACATTGCTCGCCGTGGTAGCCATACCACCGGCTAGGGCGGCACTATTAGCACTGGCGGCAAGATAACCACTGACCCAGGCTTGCTGAATTGGATTTAACTCGGCCACCAAACCTTGGAGCTTTTTCACCTGCTCCGGTGTAAGCGGGCTGGCCGCCGCGTTCAGCTGGTTTAACAACATCTTTTTTCCTCTAACCCAAAGCTGCATTGCCCTTGCGCCATGCAGTGTAAAATGTGTGTTTGCCCGGCAACAAAAAAGGTCAATACCAGGCTATGGTGAGCATGAAGCATACCTAGGAGCGCTGGCAGGAAAAAAGAATAGAATCTGCTTTGTTATTCCAATTGGTTATTAATTTCGTTTTTTTCCAACAAAAACAGTTTAAAAGAGATTGCTCGATGGGTCGTAGGCCGATAAAAGCCTGAGGGTGACGGATGATTACCGACAAAGGAGTAGTAAAACAAAAAAGGCGCCACCAGGCGCCCTTCTAGATCTGTAGACCTTTACTGTTGCTCTGCGGCATAGATGGTCACTTCGATGCCGGCGCCAATAGCGGAAATACGCAATAAGGTATCGGCGCTGATCGCCTCGTTAAAACATTTAGGTGAATGCCCCGAGCTAAAACCTAAATCAAAGGTACGGCGTGAACAGCCTAACCACTGCTTAAGGGCAGCCTTAGAGCAAGACTCGATCAACTCACACAATTCATTAATGGCTTTATCCGGGCTGACTGCATCGCTATTGGCCTCAAAGCGCGCTAACTGACGGGTGTCGTCCTTGTCGTAGTGGAGCACCACGGCGCGCTTATCCAGGTCCGCAACCAGGGCACTGATATCCTGCTGCGATTCCAGCTCTAAATCAACGTTAAGAAATTGAATGTCTGCCATCTAGTGTTTTGCTCCCGTTCACGCCACAAGCCGGTTAGTTTAAATCTGCGCCATTGTGTCATATTGACCATTAATAACAAGAGCGTACACCAGGTTATCATTCCCTGGCCAAAAACATGATGAATAAACGCCTGTTTAAACATAGTTGAACAATTGATAAATAGGCGCCCATTTATGCCGGCTCTGCCCCGACATTAAGAGCGGAAGTGCTGTTTTAACAGTTGCGCAAAGGCTTGAACCTTGGCACTGCGATGCATTTGGTGATGGGTCACCAACCAGATATCGTGCTGCCAGTTCAACTCCTTGGGCAACACCGGACGCAACTGCGGATACAACCGGGCCACCTCTTTTTGCATACCGCCAATCCCCAAACCGTTGACCACGGCGCGGTTAGCATCGGAAGTCTCTGATACCCGCAGGGTAATTTGCGGCGCCGCAATATGCTCATCGACCCAGGCAAAATAGGGAACACGACTATTAAAACCGGCCACCCCGGAAATAAAATGATGTTGCTGCAATTGGCTTAGCGACTGGGGCTCTCCCATGCGTGCCAGGTAACGTTCATGGGCAAAGAGCCCTGAATCTCTGGAGCACAGGTGCTGGGCAATATAGTCTCCCTCATCCGGGCGCGGACCGGCACGCACGGCGATGTGGGCCTGACCATGATCCAGGCGCAAGCGCTTTTGATCTAAGAGTATCTCTAACTGCACCTGAGGATGGCGCTGCTGAAAAACCTCACATACGGGGGCCAGCATATCGATAAAACCACTGACCGTGGTCAAGAGTAAGGAGCCACTCAAGGTGGTATCCGCCGCCATAATGCTGCTGTGCAAAGATTCGAGTTGCTCGTTGATCTGCTCGGCACTGGCAAACAGCTTAGCGCCGGTTTCGGTGACCGTGTAGCCGCGGGCATGACGATGGAATAAACGGGTATTCAGGCTTTGTTCGAGGTGGTTAATACGCCGTAACACTGTGCTGTGATGCACCCCCAAGGCTTGCGCCGCCGAGGTTAAGGTGCCGCGGCGGGCAACCTCAAAGGCCACTTTAATATCCTGCCAATCGCTAAATTCGCTCGCCATGGGCTTTTCCTAATGTGTATATATGCACATAAGCTTTGCGTTTTTTATGCTTTTTTGCAAGTCGATTTTCTTTTAAAGTGACCACCAAGCATACAGCACACCTTGCCAAGCATAAGGATCACCACCATGTCTAACGCAAAAATTATCGCCCTAGCAGGCAGCCTACGTAACAACAGCTTTAACCACGCCGTTATCGCCCATGCCGCCGAGCTGGCAAAGCAACAAGGCGCCGAGGTAGAGGTGCTCTCTTTGGCCGAGCTCGACCTGCCTATGTTTAACGAAGACATTGAAGCTCAGGGCACGCCCGCAAACGTTAATCTTCTTAAAGACAAGTTACGTTCCGCGGATGCCATTTTGTTGGCCAATCCAGAGTATAACGGCTCGATCACCGCGGTATTAAAAAATGCCATCGACTGGGCCTCACGCACAGAGCCGGGTGCTGCACCGGCATTTCGCAATAAGGTCGTGGCCTTATTTGCCGCTTCACCCGGCGGTCTAGGTGGTCTGCGTGGCCTTAACCATGTTCGCGATATTCTTAGCGGTATCGGCGCCCTGGTACTAGGCGATCAGCTTGCCATTGGCGGTATCCACACACTGGTTGACGAGCAAGGCCGCATCAGCGACGCCGCCACCAGCGAGAAAATCAATGCGCTAACGGCACAATTGGTCTATGTCACCGAGAAACTAAACGGTTAAGCTGGAACGAAACCGATACAAGCCGATAAGATTGCTGGTTAAGAACAAGGCCTCCATCACCATGGCGACCGGCGAGCCGGCAATCACCGCAAAGGCCAACCAAAAGCAGGTGCCGAACAACATGCTGACACGCATACGCACCTGCTGCCCCTGAAAAGCCGCATAGGTTTGCAAACAACTGCCGGCCACCGCCAATAAGGACCACCAGGAATCCATTACCAAGACGCCAAGCACTAAGGCACAAAGGATAAAAAAGCGCATCAATTGCCGACGCTGATAGCGCATGCTGATGGCATACCGTACCGAGGCCAGCGCCATCAAGGCCGCCCCTGCCGGCTGTTGCAACAACACATAATGAATGGACGTCAATGCCGTCGAGGCGACCAAACAGGCCAACACATAGTGACGGCGGTAGAATTGAAACGACATTAAATCGAGCGCCACGGCAATGGCCGCGAGCACTTGGGAAATAAGATAATAGGTCATGCTTCCTCCGGGCACCGATAATGACCGGACGATGGCAAAAACGCCTTAACCTTTGTTAATTGATCCCTAATCGAGCCCGAATACGTGACAGGCTAACCGCACTGATCCCCAGGTACTTGGCCACCTGCTGCAGGCTCAGCTGTGTCAGCCAGTGGCGGCGATGTTGATAGAGGTATTGGTAGCGCTGCTGCGGTGTTTGCAATAGCAAAAAGGCCTCTTTCGCTTCTTTGTACAACACCTGCTGTTTTAACAAGGCCAGTACCAGGGCTTGCCAGTTTGGTTGAGATAAGACTTGGATAGGCACGCGCAACAATTGGCTCGGTTTGAGCACTTCAATATTATATTGGGCGGCACCTTGATTAATCCAGGCGCTGTAGAGAAACACCAACTCCCCGGCAAAATAGAACTCTTTATAATGTTCAGTGCCCGCTTCATCCAGATGAGTCGCCACCAGCACGCCGGACACAATAAAGTAGGCGTATTCCTGCATCTGCCCTTGGCTCAGCAAACGTTGTCCCGGCACCATGTCTAGGGAGGACTTATCTTGTGTCGATTCTATCTGCGCTTGCAGCTGCCGGTTGAGCTCCAGGTTGACCTCGCCCAGTCCCTCATAGGCCATGTCGGTTCCTTTAACTTGCCGACTGGCTGGCCGACTGAGCCGCCAACTTGGCTTTAATAAAGTCGTTGTGGGTGACATAGAGCAAGTCGGCCACACGACGCACCACATGCTCCTCATGTTTATCCAGCTCACCGTCCGCATAAGCCAGCTGCCACAATAGTTGCACTATTTCCACCCTTTGCTCGGCACTGGTGTGGTCATTGATCTGCTTGGAAAAGCGAAAATAGTCAATGGCCTCGTCCAAGTCTAGGGTGGCGGCTTGGATCAGGGTGCTGACTTGCGCTTGGTCCAGGGCAAAGTACTTTTGCAGTAAGGCCTGTAACACCTCTTGCTCTTGCGCCTGTAGCTCGCTGTCGGCGCGCATCACCTCGATTAACAAGGCGGCTACGGAGATATTAAAATCCGGTAACTGCGGCTGCTCAGAGATTGCCGCTAGGGAGGTAAAGAACTGCTTAATATGCTCTAACATGGCAGGGCCCTCGGTAAGTGTTACACTCACTGTAAAGGATACATGGCGTACAGACAACAGGGGCCGTTAATGACATTGAATACACGCCTGCTGGCAAGCTTGTCGATCTTGCTGGCAGCCAGTAGCTACGCGCAAGCACCTGAGGGCAAGCGCGAGAAGCTTTATGACTTCGACGAAAAGGTCCATTACTACCAAACCAAGCTGGCAGATAAACGTTATCGTCTGGAAGTGGTTGCCGATGACTACCAACACTTTCAACGCCAAAGCGTGTTTTTGCTGCGTCACGCCCGCAAACTCTGTCGCACAGGCTCCTTTAAGATCCTGGTGTTTGAAGGCGTGCAGGAATACGACCGCTTCCCTACAAATCCCCGCGCCTATGAGCCCAACCTACTGACAGAAATACAGTGCGACTAGAAACTAGTCGCTATACCCCCACGGCGCGGCTGGCGCCGCAATGGGCTTGGTCAGGTCAAAGTCGACACGAAACTCACGCCCCTCGCGCACTAAGCGGTAAGTGAACTTTTCAGGGTAAATATACATTTGCCAGGTGTTGCCGATGGACTGGGGAATGCCCTGGGCCACAAACAGTTCTTTGGAATATTGATCCGCCGGGAAAGTCTGCACATTGGCATAGCCGGCATCCAAAGTATGACCACCATACATGGTTGACGCGTCATTCGTGCCATCTTCATGGCGGTGATCATGCTTCAAGCTCAAACCGCTGCCTGTTTTAGTGATAATCCAGGTACGTGAAGCATCCTCACCCACGTGAAAGGGAACTTGTAATTCGCGCTCTGTGCATCGACGAACATGCATGACCAATTTCGCCTCGCTAAAACTGCTTGGACCGGCGTTATCAACGCTCACCTTCCCTTCATAGGCTTTGCCACAATGCGCCTTAATCTTGTCAAAAAACGCATCCTGAGTAGGGATAGACACTAAAGGGGCCGGGCGTGCAGCGGCCGTGGTACTCAAAGTTATTACGGCCGCACTAATGGCAAGGGCTAATTTCATGCTGTTCATCCATTACAAAAATAAAGCGCCATAGTAGCGCTTTAATTATGTGTATTGCGAGTTTTTGAGATTATTGCCAAGGACGCTCGGCCTGTAACTGCTGCTCAAAAGCTTCAATTTGCGGATTAAATTGCTCGGTGACGCCGATAAAGTCCAGGCCGCTAAGCAAACGCTCCTTAATATCGCCGCGTACCTCAAAGGCAATGGGCGCAAAGGCCGGGCTCAGCAATTGCTGGTTTTGCAGATCAACCTCGATATGCAAGGGCGTGTCGCCCTGCGCCAGGGCAAATAAGGCGTCGAGTTGCTCGCCGGGCAAGGTAATGGCCAGCATCTGGTTATTGGCACAGTTATTAAAGAAGATGTCGGCAAAGCTTTCGGCAATGATCACGCTGAAACCGTATTGCTTTAACGCCCAGGGCGCGTGCTCACGGGATGAACCACAACCAAAGTTATCGCGACTCAGCAGCACGCTGGCGCCCTGGTATTGTGGATAGTTAAGCACAAAGCTCGGATCCGGGTCACCGCTTTCCAGGTAACGCCAATCGTAAAACAAGGCCTTATCAAAACCATCACGACTGGTGGAGGTCAAAAACTGTTTTGGAATTATCTGATCCGTATCGACATTATTTTTATCCAAAGGGGCGACTAACCCAGTGTGAAAATAGCTCATGAGTTGGCTCCTTGAATATCGACGAAGTGACCGGCAATGGCGGCCGCGGCGGCCATGGCTGGGCTGACCAAATGGGTGCGACCACCGCGTCCCTGACGGCCTTCAAAATTACGGTTTGAGGTTGAGGCACAGCGCTTACCCGGCGCTAAGCGATCATCATTCATCGCCAGGCACATGGAGCAACCGGGCTCGCGCCATTCAAAACCAGCGGCCTTAAAGATTTCCGCCAGGCCTTCTTCTTCCGCTTGTTTTTTCACTAGTCCTGAGCCGGGCACAATCAAGGCTTCAATGCCAGAGGCTACCTGCTTACCGGCAACAATCTCGGCGGCAGCGCGTAAGTCCTCGATACGGCTATTGGTACAGGAGCCGATAAACACGGTATCGACTCGGACCTCACTCAACTTTTGCCCCGGCTTAAGATCCATGTATTTCAAAGCGCTGCGAATGGCATCGGCCTTGATTAAATCTGCCTCTTGCTGCGGATCGGGAATAGGCTCATTCACGCCTATGACCTGCTCCGGACTGGTACCCCAGGTGATTTGCGGCTGGACTGAGGCGGCGTCTATTTCGATGACCTTATCAAACACCGCATCGGCGTCACTGCGCAAGGTCTGCCAGTAAGCCACGGCGGCGGCAAAGTCTTCTCCACGCGGCGCAAACGGACGGCCCTCGAGGTAAGCATAAGTTTTTTCATCCGGGGCGATTAAGCCAGCCTTGGCTCCCATTTCTATGCTCATATTGCACAGCGTCATGCGCGCTTCCATAGACAAGGCTTCAATGCCGGTGCCGCAGAACTCGGCCACATAACCGGTGCCACCGGCAGTGCCCAATTGACCTATCACCGCCAAGATTAAATCTTTTGCCGTCACAGTAGGGCGTAGAACGCCATTGACTTGAATTTTTAACGACTTGGCTTTTTTCTGCTGCAAGGTCTGGGTAGCCAGCACGTGTTCAACCTCGGAAGTACCAATGCCGTGCGCCAGGGCACCAAAGGCACCATGGGTGGAGGTATGGCTATCACCACAGACTATGGTAGTGCCGGGCAAGGTGATACCCTGCTCGGGCCCCATAACATGGACGATACCCTGGTTAATGGAATCAAGATCGTACAAGACGATGCCGAATTCTTTGCAGTTTTGCGCCAAGGCCTGCAACTGGTTACGCGACACCTCGCTGGCGGCCTCCAGTGAGCGGCTCTTGGTGGAAACGTTATGATCCATGGTGGCAAAGGTTTTTTGCGGGCAACGCACCGGGCGGTTTTTCTCGCGCAGACCGGCAAAGGCCTGAGGCGAGGTCACCTCATGCACCAGGTGACGGTCGATATAAAGCAAATCGGTTTGTTCGTTTAAGTGGGCAACACAATGCGCCTGCCAAATTTTGTCGTATAGGGTCTGGGCCACTTGCTGGTTCCTCATTCTCGGTTAAATACGCTCAACAATGGCCTTGGCCACATCTTTGGTGCTATAGCCCGCGTGCGGGAAAATATCCGGGGTGCCGACACCGGCGGCCACCGCTTCGGCCACCGCTTTTTCAATGCGCCGCGCCGCCTCGTCCTGGCCCAGGGAATAACGCAACATCAAAGCTGCACTCAAAATCTGCGCTATGGGGTTAGCAATGCCCTGACCGGCAATGTCCGGGGCCGAACCACCAGCCGGTTCATACAGGCCAAAACCGGATTGATTCAGGCTCGCCGACGGCAGCAAGCCCATGGAGCCGGTGATCATCGCACACTCGTCGGAAAGGATATCGCCGAACAGGTTATCGCAGAGCAGCACATCAAACTGGCTGGGTTGTTTAACCAACTGCATGGCGGCGTTATCGATATAAATATGATCCAGAGTGACATCCGGGTAGTCACGACTCACCTCATTAACCACCTCACGCCATAGCACGCTGGTTGCCAACACATTGGCCTTATCCACCGAAGTCACATGATTTCGACGCAGGCGCGCGGCATCAAAGGCAAAACGGGCGATGCGCTCAATTTCTTCACGAGAATAAGTCTGGGTGTCAAACGCTGCTTCCTTCACACCCGTGCCACTACGACCCTTTTCACCAAAATAAATGCCGCCTGTTAGCTCACGCACACACAAAATATCGAAACCGTTGGCGCTGATGTCCTGCCGTAGCGGCGACGAGTGACTTAACGCCGGTAATAGTTGTGCCGGACGCAGGTTACAAAACAAGCCAAAGTGTTTGCGTAGCGGCAACAAGGAAGCCCGCTCCGGCTGTTTTTCCGGTGGCAAGCCCTCCCATTTGGGACCACCGACGGCACCAAACAAAATAGCGTCGGCACGTTCGCAGGCTGTTAGCGTGTGCGCCGGCAAGGCTTCACCAAATTGATCGATGGCGCAACCGCCTACTGCATGGTGATCCAGGGTTAAGGCAAAGCCAAACACCTCACTGGTTGCCGCTAAAACCTGCTCGGCCGCCGCCATTACTTCAGGGCCAATGCCGTCGCCCGCTAACACGGCGATCCTATAACTTTGTTGACTCATCCTGCTTTCCTTTGTAGCTTTAAGTTCGAAACCTGCTGGGCTCGATGAATAATGTTGTACACACGCACCATGGCATGCACCGAGGCTTCGACTATGTCTGCCGCCAGGCCCGCGCCGTGATAGGTACGCCCTTGATATTTAGCAATAATATCCACTTGTCCTAAAGAGCTGGCGCCCTGCCCGGTGGCATCCAGGTTGTACTCGATCACGTCCACATCCATGCCGGTTAAACGGGCCAAGGCGGCAAACGAGGCTTCGACCGGACCATTGCCCGTGGCTGCTTCTTGTTTCTGCTCGCCGGCCACACTAAGGCCGATAGTCGCAGTGGCTACGGATTGGGAGTTTGAAGTGGCATTGACATACTGCAATTGGTAATGCTGGTCCTTATCGCGAATTTGATTAAAGTAGATCATCGCTTCCAGGTCGTAGTCATATACCGTGCCCTTTTGGTCGGCCAGCTCCAAGAAGCTGGTATACAAGCTGTCCATATCATAGTCATCGCTATGATAGCCAAGCTCACTTAGGCGGTGCTCTATCACATGACGACCGGAGCGCGAGGTCATATTTAACTGGTTGCTGGGCACACCGACGCTTTCCGGCGACATGATTTCATAGGTGTTTTGCGCCTTTAGCACCCCGTCCTGGTGGATACCCGAGCTATGGGCAAAGGCGTTTTCACCGACAATGGCCTTGTTTGGCTGCACCGGCATATTGCAGATTTTCGCCACCTGACGTGAAGCCCGATAAATCTCCTCGCTGCGAATATCCGTGCTCACCTTAAGGTGGTCTTGGCGCATCTTCATGATCATCGCCACCTCTTCTAATGAGCAGTTACCGGCGCGCTCACCTATGCCATTGACCGTGCATTCGATTTGTCGCGCCCCCGCTTGCACGGCGGCAATGGAATTAGCCACCGCCAAGCCCAAGTCGTTGTGGCAATGTACGCTAAGGCGCGCTTTATCTATGTTTGGCACGTTATTCATTAAATGATGGATCATCGCCGCATACTCATCCGGAGTGACGTAACCCACGGTATCCGGCAGGTTGATGGTACTGGCACCGGCGGCAATGGCCTGCTCGACGATACGGCAAAGATGATCATGGGGCGTGCGCCCGGCATCTTCGCAGGAAAACTCCACATCGTCGGTGAAGTTACGGGCCTGCTTAATGGCCTTCACCGCCATGGCGGTGGCATCGTCTAACGACATTCGTAACTTGTGTTCTAAATGCAATGGGCTAGTGGCGATAAAGGTATGAATTCGCCCCTGCTGCGCCGGTTTTAAGGCCTCGCCGCAGGCTTCGATATCTTTGGCCACCGCTCGCGCCAAGCAGCAGATCACCGGCCCTTTTACTTCGCTGGCAATACGCTGCACGGCACGAAAGTCCGCGGGACTGGAAACCGGAAAGCCCACCTCCATCACATCAACATTAAGGCGACTGATGGCATGAGCGAGCTGCAGCTTGTCGTCTTCGGTCAAACTTGCCTTTAGTGCCTGCTCACCATCGCGTAAGGTGGTGTCAAAGATCCAAACCTTGTCTTGCATTTTCTGTCCTCATCCTCAGTGCCCAATGCCAAAAATATCAATGCTAGAAATAAAAAACCCCGCATGTTGCGGGGTCTTATTGAGTTTCTGTGTCACACACAGCCAACGCGCTACGCCCCGCAGTCTTGCTCTAGGAGCAGCAGAGTGAGTAGACGAGTAATTGACTGATTAATGTGCATCATGGGTATTCGTTCGTTAGTAAGTTGGCTAATTTTTAACACTAACCCAGGGGTCCAGGCAAGCATAAAAAATCCAATAAAAACGAATAAAAGCCCCTCGTAAAGGAAAATAATTCCAGTAATCCAATTAAATTGGGATATAAAAACCAAGGTGGGAATAGATAGCACAGAGACTAGCTCCGTGCTGCGGGATCCCTGCGTATATTATTTTATTTTAATGGCAGGGCTTATTTGCTGTTTTTTTGCGCGTAATGATAACCACCAAAGGAAATATATCTGAGTTGCCACTGCAAGCGCTCCACCAACTCCTCGCGGGCCTGGCCTTCTAAGTCCAGCGCTTCGGCACCCGAGGTAAAGACGATGGTGACCATGGCTTCGGCCTGCATATAGGCATGATGGCTATCGCACTGGGTTTCCCCTTCGAGGTAATGCGCCAGCTCCAGGATAAAGTGCTTAATCTCGCGGGCAACGGCGGAACGAAATGCCTTTGAGGTACCCGAGCGCTCCCGCAGCAGCAGTCGAAACTGGTTGGGCTGGTTATCGATAAACTCCATAAAGGTGAGCACCGAGGTGGAGATCACGCTGCCGCCAATAGCAATACGACGACGAGCCTGGCGCATCAGCTGACGCAGGGTCAAACCGGCCTCATCAACCATGGTCAAACCCAGCTCATTCATGTCTTTAAAATGGCGATAGAAAGAAGTTGGGGCAATGCCGGCTTCCCGGGCTACCTCACGCAAACTGAGATTTGAAAAACTATGCTCAGCGCTCAATTGGTTAAAAGCCGCCGCAATCAATGCTTGACGGGTTTTCATTTTTTGCTGGGCACGAACTCCGGCCATGGTTGCCACCTAAGCTGATAAAAACTCAAGTCTAATACTTGACGCTAAGAGATTGAACCTCTATTTTAGCGTACACTTGTACGCTGAGATTTTTTATTAATGAAAAAACCACCTCTTTTATGGCTTAATGTGCTGTTTTTCAGCCTATCCTTTTTGGCCGCGATTACCCTGGTTCCCTGGTACGGTATAACCCATGGCTACAGTGCTACCCACTGGTGGGCCTTTGTCGCCTGTATGTTTTTCGCCGGTCTTTCAATCACCGCCGGATATCACCGTTTGTGGGCCCATAAAGCCTATGAGGTGCACCCAGTTATTGAAGTTATCTTTGCACTCGGCGGCGCCTTTGCCCTGCAAAACAGCGCCCTGCATTGGAGCAGCGATCACAGGGTACACCATGGTCAGGTGGACGATCCGGTCAAGGATCCCTATGCCGCTACCCGAGGTTTCTGGTATAGCCATATCGGCTGGATGCTGCGCGATTATCAGGGCGAAGCCTACGGCAATTACAGCAATGCCCGCGACCTGCAACGCAACAAGGTAGTGATGTGGCAACACAGACATTATATGAAGTTGGTGGTCTTGATGAATTTAGGCCTGCCCTTGCTCCTGGGGGTTATTTTTGGCGACATCATCGGCATGTTGTTACTGGCGGGCTTACTGCGCCTGGTGTTATCGCAGCACTTTACCTTCTTTATTAACTCCCTGGCGCATATTTGGGGCTCGCGTCCGTACACACAAAAAAATACCGCCCGTGATAATGGCGTGCTGGCACTGCTTACCTATGGCGAGGGTTACCATAACTTCCATCATATTTTTGCCAGCGATTACCGAAATGGCATCCATTGGTGGCACTACGACCCGACCAAGTGGATGATCCGCACCTTTGCCTTCCTCGGGTTAGCGAAGAAACTAAAACGCACACCCATAGAGCGCATCGAACAGGCCAAGGCGCAAACCCTGCTGACTAAAACCAAGGTCGAACTTGCCGCCAAGGAAGTCGCTCATGATAAACTAGCGCTACTGCAAAACGAGTATGAGATCTTGCTGAAAAAACTGCAGCATTTTTGCCAGGTAAAGAAGCAGGTACTTGAAGCGAAAAAGAATTCGATGCTGCAACAATGCGAAAAATCCGCTTTAATGAAGCAATATCATGAATTAGAAGATGCGTGGCAAACGCAAAAGCAGGCCTGGTTAGCGTTAAATACACGCTTGCTGAAGGCCCATAGCTAAATTTGCCAGGTATCAAAGGGTAAAGGAGTGAGCGTGGCTAAACAAACCACAAGTAAGAAGAAACCCGAGGCGTCATATCAGTATGACGCCATTATTATTGGCACCGGACCGGGGGGCGAAGGCACCGCCATGAACCTGGCCAAGAGCAATAAAAAGGTGGCAGTGATCGAACGCCAGCGTGCCGTCGGCGGTGGTTGTGTGCACTGGGGAACCATTCCTTCAAAAGCCCTGCGTCACTCGGTCAGCCGTTATATCGAATACAAGGCCAACCCCTTATTCAATATCTCCGAGCGCCCTAGTCGCCTGACCTTTGGCGATATCTTGAGTCATACCAGTGCGGTGATATCCAAGCAGTCGAACTTGCGTAGCAGCTTTTATGAACGCAACCGCATCGATCTCTATCAGGGTGATGCCAGCTTTATCGATAAGCACACGGTGCAGGTACAACACCTGGACGGAACAATCGAGCAGTTGAGTGCGCCGACCATAGTGATCGCCACCGGCTCGCGTCCATATCGCCCGACGGAAATCGACTTCAATCATCCGCGCGTCTATGACAGCGACACCATATTAAACCTGAAACACGACCCACAGCGCATTCTAATCTATGGTGCCGGTGTGATTGGTTGTGAGTACGCTTCTATTTTCAAAGGCTTAGGCACCAAGGTCGACCTGGTTAACACCCGAGATCGGCTGTTGGCCTTTATGGATGACGAGATCTCCGATGCTCTGAGCTATCACTTTTGGAACAGTGGCATCTTTATTCGCCATAACGAAGAGTTCGAGCGCGTCGAAGCGCGCGATGACGGCATCATTATGCATATGAAGTCGGGTAAGCGTGTTAAGGCCGATTGTCTGCTCTTTGCCAATGGCCGCACCGGTAACACCGACACCTTGAATCTAGGTGCAGTCGGCTTAAAAGCCGACAGCCGCGGCCAGCTAAAGGTCAATGAAAGCTACCAGACCGATGTCGATAATATCTATGCGGTCGGTGATGTGATTGGCTACCCCAGCCTGGCCAGCGCCGCCTTTGACCAAGGCCGTATCTGTGCCGATGCCATCGTTAAAGGGGAATGTAACGAAAAGCTGATCATCGATATCCCTGCGGGTATCTACACCATTCCGGAAATGAGCTCGGTGGGTAAAACCGAACAGCAGCTTACCGCGGCGAAAATTCCTTACGAGGTGGGTCGCGCCCAATTTAAACATTTGGCGCGGGCGCAAATTGCCGGCACCGATGTGGGCAGCTTGAAAATTTTATTCCACAGCGAAACCAAAGAAGTACTGGGTGTGCACTGCTTTGGCGAGCGTGCCTCAGAGATCGTGCATATCGGTCAGGCTATTATGGAACAGAAAAATGGCGGTAATAATGTCGAGTACTTCGTCAACACCACCTTTAACTACCCGACCATGGCCGAAGCCTACCGTGTGGCTGCACTGAACGGTCTTAATCGCTTAGTTTGATATAGATTAAGAAAATACTCTCTATAAACATCAAAATGGGCCTTGTGCCCATTTTTTATCATTCAGCCCTTGTTCAACTGTAAAATTCTTGTAAACTCGATGATATAAGAAGAAAAAGTTAGGAAAAGGGAATGAAAATACGTGCATTTGGTCTGTGTGCTGCATTAAGTTTGGCAAGTTTCGCCACATTCGCCGATTATTCCAGCGCTCAGAAAGATCTCCAAAATGAAGATTATACTGCAGCCTTCTCTGAATTTAAGAAGCTCGCCGAGCAAGGTCACCCGCAGGCCATGTTCGAGTTGGCCAAGCTGTATGAACAGGGAAAGGGAACCGACGCCGACATTTACAGCGCTTTTTCTTGGTATATGCTCGCCCTGGATTACGGTAACGAAGATGCCAAAGATCGCTATCGTGATATCCGCCGTGAAGTGCCTTCTCGTAAAGACGGTAAAGATCACTACAAGGCTCTGTCTTATAAATTCGGCTATGACAAACACCAGAGCACCATGGCACCGATTGAAGATAAATCCGGTCACGATGCTCGTTATATCACGGTTAAGCAAAGAGTTAACCCGACCTATAACGATGATGCCGGCATTCAAAGTGCGTGGGCCACGGTCAGTTTTGACGTTAATCAGCAGGGTAAAGTCATTAACGAGCGGGTGATCGCCTCCTTCCCGAAAGGGGTTATCGATGACGCCGCCTTAGAAGCCATCGCCCAGTGGCAATACAATGTACCGAATGACTACAGCGGTGAACCGCAAGCGGTGTTCGACCTCACCCACACCTTCGAGCTACAAAGCAATAAGAGCAATTATCGCCGCGAATATAAGTCGCAATTGGCGGAGTACTCACAAAAGCTTAAGGCACTTGCCGACAAGGGCAATAACTACGCCCAGGCTCGTTATGCCATGATGCTGGAAGCCGACTTGGTCGAGAACAGCAAAGACCATTATCTGGATTGGTACTATCGCGCCGCCATTAACGGCAACTATGATGCGCAACTATGGCTGGTTCGCTGCTTCGAATATGGCACCGCCTGTAAAGCCGATAAGAAAAAAGCCTATAACTGGTTAGAAGTAGCCAGCCAAAGTGGTAACGAGCGCGCCCAATATCAATTGGCCAACAAGCTGCTCGACTACGAAACGGTTCATTATGACCTGGATAAAGCGGCTAAAATTCTTAAAAAAGCGACACACCAGCAATACCTGCCGGCCATGATCGCCTACGCTAAACTGCTGGCATTTGCCGAAAAAGAATCGATCCGTGACTATGAAGAAGCGGTTAAATACGCCGAGCTTGCCCGCGCCGAAGCACCGGATAACCCGGTCCTGCTTTCCGTGTTAGGCGTTGCTTACAGCGAATTGGGACGCATGCAGCAAGGTGAAAAATACCTGCGCCAGGCCTATGACGAAGCCAAACGCCGCAACTGGCCGACGCAAAATTACCTGGAACTGATGGAAGGCCGCGCCTCCATGATGGCCAACGGCACCAGCCTGATTTACTAAAGGCTCGCTAACAGATACAAAAAAGCCCGCAGCTGCGGGCTTTTTCTTTTTTATCTTTAAATGCTTACTTATGGTATTGCGCACTCAGCTCATGCACGGCATTGATAAAGGCGCCGGCGTGCTCAGGATCAACATCCGGAGTAATACCGTGACCCAGGTTGAAGACATGGCCACTGCCATGACCAAAACCGGCCAGAATCGACGCTACTTCTTCACGAATGCGCTCAGGCGAAGCATGCAGCATAGATGGGTCCATGTTGCCCTGCAGTGCCACCTTGTCTCCTACACGGCGCTTGGCATCGGCAATATCTATGGTCCAGTCCAAACCAATGGCATCACAGCCGGTCGCGGCAATCTTCTCGATCCACTGGCCACCGCTCTTAGTGAACAGGGTAACCGGTACCTTACGACCGTCGTTTTCACGGATTAAGCCATCAACAATCTTGTGCATGTAGCGCAATGAAAACTCTTCGTAATCGCGTGGACTTAATACCCCGCCCCAAGAGTCGAAGATCATCAATGATTGTGCACCGGCTTTTACCTGAGCATTCAAGTAGCTGGTAACCGAGTCAGCTAGCTTGTCCAGCAACAGGTGCAGAGTTTTAGGCTCGGCAAACGCCATTTTCTTAATTTTACCAAAGGTTTTGCTCGAGCCGCCCTCAACCATGTAGGTCGCCAGGGTCCAAGGTGAGCCAGAGAAGCCGATTAAGGGTACTTCACCCTTGAGTTCGCGACGAATGGTGCGTACCGCGTTCATCACGTAGCCCAGCTCGTCTTCCGGATCGGGAATGGCGATCTTGGCCACGTCGGCATAACTTGTTACTGGGCGTTCGAATTTAGGACCTTCACCGGTTTCAAAGTACAAGCCCAAGCCCATGGCATCGGGAATGGTGAGAATATCGCTGAATAGAATCGCGGCATCCAAAGGATAACGACGTAATGGCTGTAAAGTTACCTCACAAGCGAGCTCGGCATTTTTACATAAGCTCATAAAGTCCCCGGCCTGAGAGCGGGTAGCGCGATACTCTGGCAAATAGCGACCGGCTTGACGCATCATCCATACCGGCGTTTTATCAACGGGCTGTTTAGCTAAGGCACGTAAATAACGATCATTTTTCAATTCGCTCATGGCATAACTCTTTCGGTTCAAATTTTAATTGGGCGGGATTCTACCATAACCTAGATTCACTATGATGAAATAGATCATGGAAATGCACATTTGTGCGTCAGCAAATGTGAAGCTTGATAAAAAAATGTAAATTTTTTTGTTAAAAGAACTTGCAACGCTTATACGACCTTGGTATAACTAATGCCGTTCTAGAGAATAATAATAAAAAGTTAGAACAAACATAATAAAAAGAAGCTCGTACAACGAGACTGCTAAAGAAATTCGGCCACCCTTGCGGTGGCTTTTTCTTTTCTAGCGCCCTAATTATCTAAGCTGCCGATTGCAATCATCCGACCTCCGCCCTGTAATAATCTGAAATAATAATTCTGAAAAATAGGTTGACCTTTGCCTCAGATTTCCTTTTTATAGGAGGTAACGCCAGAGAGGTTAGGAGAGCAGTGATGTTATCGCAATTGGAAAAAGCACAAGAAAAATGGGGCGGTAGCCATAGCGTCATCGATAAGTGGTTAACAGACCGCCAGGAGCTATTGGTTCAGTACTGTGGCTTAGCGGGCCCGGCACACCACGGTAAGCATGATCAGGCATTACCGGAGCAGGCCAATATCCAGAGTTTTTGCCAATTATTGATGGACTATCTCTCAGCCGGCCACTTTGAAATCTACGACGACATTGTTAAGCAATGCGAAAGCCGCGGCGAAGACAGCCTGAAGCTGGCGCGCTCCTTGTATCCGCAAATTTCCGCAACCACAGATATCGCCCTCGACTTTAACGATAACTACGCGGAAACCAAAAGCGACGATTTACTGGAGAACTTCGATAAAGACCTGTCGCAGCTAGGCGAAGCACTGAGCATTCGCTTTGAACTGGAAGATGAGTTGATCCATAACCTCTACACCAATCACACTTAATTCAATACACAAAAAAGCCCCGCTCATTGAGCGGGGCTTTTTTTTGCGTTTACGCTTGTGCGCGGCGGTGCTGGCCAGCGCACAAAAACTAACCCTGATTACTCAGCGTCAGTTTTTTCCGCTTTAACGATCTCAAGCAGCTCAACTTCGAATACCAGCGTTGAGTTAGCAGGGATCTTACCTAGGTCACGTTCGCCGTAAGCAAGCTCTGAAGGGATAGTGAACTTGTACTTAGAACCAACAGGCATAAGTTGAAGACCTTCGGTCCAGCCTGGGATTACGCGGTTAAGCGGGAAGCTGGTAGGTTCATTGCGTGAGTATGAGCTGTCGAACTCGGTACCGTCGATCAAGGTGCCCTTGTAGTGCACTTTAACCGTGTCTGTTTCAGCTGGCTTGTCGCCTTCGGCAGCGGTGATCACTTCGTACTGTAGACCAGACTCAGTTACCGTCACGCCTTCTTTCTTAGCGTTATCGGCTAGGTATTTCTCACCTTCTTCTTTGCTCTTAGCTGCAGCCGCTTTCGCTTGCTCTTGCTGCTTAGTACGTACCGACTCATCAAGAGTAGTTAGCACTTCACGAATTTTCTCTTCGTCTAGCTTGGCTTCACCGGCTAGTGCATCTTTAAAACCACGTAGCATTAGCTCTTGGTCAAGAACGATACCCAGCTCTTTTTTGTCGGCTAGGTCTTTGTTTAGGAAAGTACCAACAGAGGCACCAATACCATAAGCTTGTTGCTGAGCTTCAGTTTCTAGTTTTACTTCTTTTACTTCTTGCTTAGCTGCTTCTTGGTTACACGCTGTAAGGGCTAGTACTGACGCCGCTACAAGCGATAGTTTAATTGTTTTTTTCATATCTATCTCCAGCAACATAAGGTTGCCATTTTAAGGTTACAAAACTAAATTTTGATTAGGCGTAACGCCTATTTTTCCAACTCCAGCATGAGGCTGTTTTTCTAATTACTTTAATGAAATAATTAGAAAAACAACCTTGAGTCGCGACCCTAGTCTAACTGCTTGAGGCAACAGAGTTAAGGGACACTTGCAAATTTATGATAATAATTCGCACACTGCTCGTTACGGTCTTGTTAAGCCTGATTGTCGGCTGTCAGCCGCAACAATCCGATACCGTTAAACAGCACCCCCATGCCGCTACCGGCGCCTATGATGCCGCTATTTCAGAGGACGGTCGCTATAGCCTGGTGTCTACAGTAGAACATGGTGTCGCCGCCTGGGACAATCAAGTCAATGCACTGAAATTCCAATGGTACTTGAGCGAAGATGAACAGAATCTGGTTATCGCTCTGGATATCGCCGCCGATAACAGCACGGCGGTCACTGCCACCAAGGAGCAGTTTGCGCTGTGGGATATGAACAGTGGCGAGAACCTGGGTTACTATCAAATAGACCAATCCCATATTCGTGATATCGCCCTAAGCAAGGGGGGGCGCTATGTGTTGTATGGCCGTGCCGATGGCGTTGCCGTACATATCGATTTACAAACCGGGCGCCGGCTGGAGTTTCTTGGTCATCAGGAAAAGATCAATGCGGTGGCGCTGTCCCCCAATGGTCGTTACGCCCTGACCGGCGGAAATGACTACAGCGCCTACCTTTGGGATACCCGCAGCGGTCAGGTAGTGTATCGCTTTAATCATGCCAGTCGCGTCACTCAGGTCGCCTTAGACCCCCAAGGGCGTTTTGCTTTTAGCGCCGGCAGCAAGCGCCAGGCCACGATTTGGGATCTGACAACAGGTGCACAGCACAGTAATTTGCAGTATATTGCCCGCCAGAAAATTTTCAGCGCGGTACGTTTTTCCGCCGATGGCCAGTGGCTCGCTACCGGCTCACCGAGCCGTGAAGTGGCGCTGTGGAATATCAGCAGCGGCAAGCGCGTGTTGGATTATCAGGTTGCGGCCAGAGCCAATAGCCAGCCAAAATCGGCGGTGGTCTTTGCCGTTGCCTTTAACAAACAAAATCAACTGATCACCGAAAGTTCCAGTGGTCTGTCTGAATATTTTGAGATTAAGAGAGCCCCATGAACCACTTAGAAGCACGTATTGAAAGTCTCGAGGCCAAGGTGGCGTTTCAAGACGAGACCATAGATATACTCAATGATGAGCTTAAGGCACACCAGCAGCAGATGGCAAAAATGCGCCGTCAAATGGAGCTATTGGGCGAGAAGTTCCGTGAAGTGCAAAGCAGTTCGACAATGATGCCGCAGGAGCAAGAGCCGCCCCCGCCGCACTACTAGGCAACCCTAAGCTTATTCCGGTTTAAAGACGCCGATCACCTGCTCAAACTGACGCGTTGAAGCTTGTACGGCGTTTTCCGGCTGGGTCATGATATGACCGCACTCAACACACTGCACTTTTTCCACATCGTGTTCTTTATACAGCATCATGGTATCCATTTGCTGACACTCGGGACAACTGGCCCCGGCAATAAAACGCTTTTTCTGTTTCATACTCTCAACCCCTTGGCCGAAATCACCCGGCTTTAAAGCGCCAGTTTATCATAAAAACTTTCCCGCTTGGGCAAGGACTCCATGATATGATATCGGCCATTATTCACACCATGCAGTAACTATGATTCAAATCAGCGACATCGAGCTTTTACGCGGCCCAAAATGCCTGTTAAAAAATGCCAGTGCAACCCTCTTCCCACAACATAAAGTGGGCTTAGTGGGCAGTAATGGCTGTGGTAAATCGAGCCTGTTTGCCCTGCTTAAAGGCGAACTGCAACTCGATGCCGGTGAAGCCAAAATTCCCAAGGAATGGTCCATAGCCTCGGTTAAGCAGGAAACTCCGGCGCTGGATATCAGCGCCCTAGAGTATGTGTTGCAGGGTCACCCCCAGTATTATGCGCTGCGCACCGAGCTGAAAGCGGCGGAGCAAAGCGGCGATGGCGACACTCAGGCTAGGGTGCACCAGCAGCTGGAATTGATGAAGGGTTACAGCATTGAGGCCAAGGCGGGAGAGCTGCTGCATGGTTTAGGCTTTGCCAATAGCCAGATAGATTATCCGGTCAGTGACTTTTCCGGGGGCTGGCGTATGCGTCTTAACCTGGCGCAGGCGCTGATCCGCGATGCCGATCTGCTGTTGCTCGATGAACCGACCAACCACCTGGATCTCGATGCCGTGTACTGGCTCGAGCGCTTCTTACGTGCCTACAGCGGCACCCTGGTACTTATCTCGCACGACCGTGAATTTCTCGATGCCGTGGTCGGTGAAATCTGGCACATAGATCAGCAGTTGATCAATGTGTACAAGGGCAATTACTCCCAGTTTGAACGCCAAAAGGCCGAGCGTTTGGCCCAGCATCAGGCGCAATTTGTAAAACAACAAGAACAAATTGCCCATTTAGAAAAGTTTATCGCCCGCTTTAAGGCCAAGGCCAGTAAGGCCAAACAGGCACAAAGCCGGGTTAAGGCCTTAGAGCGCATGGAAAAGCTGGCCCCAGCCCATGTCGACTCACCGTTCGACTTTAGCTTTGCCGAGCCCGATGCCCTGCCCAATCCGCTGATCGCCCTTGATGGCGCCCAGGCCGGCTATGGCGACACCACCATTTTGCACAGCATTAAGCTCAATTTGGTACCGGGCAGTCGCATTGCCTTACTAGGTCGCAACGGTGCGGGTAAATCCACACTGATCAAATTACTGGCTCAGGAGATCAAACCGCAGGCCGGTGAGGTGTTTTATCACCAAGGTCTCAAGGTGGGTTACTTTGCTCAGCATCAGTTGGAAGCCCTGGATTTAGAGGCTAGCCCGGTGACCCACCTGCAACGCCTGGACCCTCAGGCCAGCGAGCAGTCGCTGCGCGACTTCCTTGGCGGCTTTGCCTTTATCGGCGATAAGGCGCTGGAGGCGGTGGCGCCTTTCTCCGGCGGCGAGAAAGCCCGCCTGGTGTTGGCCATGCTGGTCTATCAAAAACCGAACCTGCTGTTACTGGATGAGCCTACCAACCACCTGGACTTGGAAATGCGTCATGCCCTGGTAATGGCATTGCAAGGTTTTGAAGGCGCCATGGTGACGGTATCGCACGACCGCCACCTGTTAAAGAACACCGCCGATGAGTTCTATCTGGTCGACAGCGGCGAAGTGAGCCAGTTTGGTTATGATCTCGATGCCTATTACCAATGGCTGCTTAAGGCCAATCAGGCGGAAAAGCCCGCACAGAGCACTGAAGATAAGGCCCATTCCAGCGCCAATCGCAAGGAGCAAAAGCGTAAGGAAGCCGAGTTTCGCAAGCAGGTGCAACCGCTGAAAAAAGCCATCGAGAAGCTGGAGAAGCAGCTCGACAAGCTCAGCCCACAGCTAAGCGAGATTGAGCAGCAGCTCAGCGATAACAGCCTGTATGAAGAGCAGCACAAGGAAAAGCTCAAACAATTGCTGGCACAGCAAACCGAGGCGGCAAAACAGCAGGAGCAGGTGGAAGAAGAATTGCTGGAGCTAATGAGCGAGCTCGAAGAACAAGAGCAGGCCTTTTATGAGCAAGATTAGCGCCGCAGAGTTTTGGCGCTTTAGCCTGACTGTGTACGCCAACCCCCAGGTGCAAAAAGCCCTGTTGCAGTGGCAGGACGAGTACGACCTGAACGTCAATCTCTGCCTGCTGCTGGCCTATTTAGACTGCCACCAGCAAGCCCTGGACTCTTCCCAGTTGCAAGCGCTGCAAACGGCCATAGCGCCCTTTAACCAGCTTGCCCTTAAACCCCTGCGCCAGGTGCGCGCCGAGGTCAAGGCGCAGCAGGGGTCACTGCTCGACTACCCGGCACTGCGCCAGCAGTTACTCGACCTCGAACTGCAATTTGAACGCCAGCAGCAAATGCAGTTGGTACAGGCCTGTCACACCCTGAAGCTACGCTCTGAGAGTAAGGCCAACAACCTGGCTTTGTATCTACCCAGCTCCCTACTGCCGCTAAATGCTGATCTGGATCAAGCTCTGCACGCAATCACAGACTAACCCTAAAATAACCTTGATCTAGGTCATATTGCCACCGGCTCGGCTCTCCTACACTAGCCATATCAAAGGAACAGGAGACGCCATCATGCAAGTATTCTTTCGCGACTTTTTCTCAGACCCGGTGCTGTTTATGTCTTTCGGCATACTGACTGTAGTGATTTTACTTTGCTTGTTCTATGTGGGCTATTTCGTGAAGAAAGTCATGGACGCCGAGGTTCCTGAAGGAAACTAATTACCCCGCCACGGGCCAAGCTTATACGCCCTTGGCTACCAACCAAATTAAGCACGACGCACAAAGCCTCCTCTAATCTTGCATTAGCGGAGGCTTTATTTTTATGCGATAAAAATGAGCATGTCGCCAAACTTTGTTACTATAGTGCGCGATGTATTCTGATTTTGTTGGTAAATATTCAGTGAGTAACCACTTTACCCCTGCCTGGTGGATGCCCGGCCGCCACCTGCAAACCATTTTACCGCGCTTTTTTCGCCCCGGTTTTAAGGTGAATGTCAGCCGCGAAATCATCACCACAGAAGATGACGACTTTCTCGATCTTGCCTGGGCACAACCGGCCCAGCCGGATAAGCCACTGGTGATCATCCTCCATGGTCTGGAGGGTAATATCGACAGCTTTTATGCCAAGGGCATGATGCTGGCGTTGCAAGCGGCAGGGCTGGATGCGGTGCTGATGCATTTTCGCAACTGCTCCGGCGAACCAAACCGACAAACCCGCGCCTATCACAGCGGCGAAACTCAGGATTTAGGCTTTTTTATCCGCACCCTGCAGCAACGTTTTCCCGGACGTGCCTTAGCGGCGGTCGGCTTTTCACTCGGCGGCAACGTGCTGGCCAAATACCTGGGTGAGCAGCGCGAGCACAGTGGCCTTAAGGCCGCAGCGGTGATCAGCGCCCCTCATGATTTATCCAGCTCCTGTCAGGTGATCCGCAAAAGCCTGGGCAAAATTTATCAGCACTACCTGCTTGGCCGCATGAAAAAGTCCATGACCCGCAAGCTGCCGCACCTCAAAGGTGCGCTTGATATGAGTGCCGAGCAGCTCAACAGCATCAATGACCTGTGGCAGTTTGACGATATGATCACCGCGCCCCTGCATGGTTTTAACGGCGCCGAGGATTACTACCAAAAAAGCAGTGCCAAGCCCTATTTGAAACATATTGCCACCCCGACCCTGATAATTCATGCCGAAGACGACCCCATGCTGGCAACCCCGGCGGTACCCCGCCCAGAAGATGTCTCCGCCGCCGTTGATTTACGCGTATCGGCCAAGGGCGGGCATGTGGGCTTTATCAGTTGCAGCGGCTGGTTTAAACCGGAATTTTGGTTAGAGCAAACCGTCCCCCAATATTTCTTAGAGCAATTAGAAAACGCATGATCATTCCCTACCAAGAATTAAGTAAAGAAGCACTTACCAACCTCATAGAGCAGTTTATTCTTCGCGAAGGCACCGACTATGGTGAAACCGAGGTGGACAAGGCTACGAAAATCGAACAGGTGCTTGGCCTGATAAAAAGCGGCGAGGCGCTGATCGTTTACTCGGAACTCCATGAAGAAGTAAACATTATGAGCGCCCAGCAGTTTAAGCAAATGCAGACCGAGGAAGGCGACTATCACATTGATAGGGATGAGTTTTAATCGGGGCTGGCAAATACCAGCCCGTACCACTACCAGCATTTTTCGCTAACCAAACTCACCCGCGGCTGTTATGCTGATCACCCAAAGCAGCAGCCCACTCAGCCAACAAGGAATGTGTATGCCGTTAATCGCTCAAACCCCAGAACCGCCCTACTACACGGTTATTTTTACCTCGGTGCGCACCGAGATAGATGAAGGCTATGGCGACACCGCCACCCGCATGGTGGAGCTGGCCGAGCAACAGCCCGGCTTTTTAGGCGTCGAATCTGCTCGCGAGGAAGTGGGCATCACCGTCTCCTACTGGGCCGATCTGGAATCGATAAAAAACTGGAAGCACAATATGGAGCATCTTGCAGCGCAAAAACTAGGACGCAAGAAGTGGTATGCCTCGTTTAAATTACGGATCGCTAAAGTCGAACGGGATTATGGCATGTGAGTGCATTAGGCTTTAAGACACCAAAACTCATATTGCTACCCGGTCTTGATGGAACTGGGAAGTTGTTTGAACCACTAGTTCAACATTTACCAGCACACATTGATTACGAAATATATCCTTTAAATCAATTTTCAGATGCCAAACAAGTGGATGTCGCGAATGAAATAGCAGAACGACTAGGTAACCAAGAAGTGATACTGTTCGCTGAATCCTACTCAGGGCGCATTGCCTATGCTCTAGCTCAGAATTCAAATTTAAAAATTAAACACATTATTTTTGCTGCCAGTTTTCTTCAGCGCCCATCTCCCCTAAGCAGATATGCTTACCTGACCCCGCTGACATTGATAAAGAAAAACATCATTCCTGTTAAGCTATTAAATTGGGCTCTGTTCGGTAACCAAGATCATGACAGCATCCTGACAACTTTATTTATGAGTACTCTGAAAGGAGTGAGCAACACGACACTTCGTCAAAGACTCAAGAATATCGCCCAGCTAAATGGGCCTAAACAAGTAATTTCTGTCCCTTGCACTTACATCCAAGCAACTAACGACAAACTAGTTCCTCAGCACGCTATTTACCTATTTCAGAGCCTATGCAAACAGCTGAATATTGAAAAAATTGAAGGGGGACACTTCATCGCTCAAAGTAGCCCAAGGAAAGTCGCTGAAATCATCAATAAGCAAATAGCATGAGTCGCAATTTTACGTGAAAATACTTGTGGACTTTGCAATCTTCTCCCCAAGCGATAGAATCACGCCGTGTCGATAATGGCACGTTTCTTCAGGGCGGGGTGGAATTCCCCACCGGCGGTAATTAACTTTCTCGTATTCAGATTTACGAAGGCGACGACGGTTATCAGCCCGCGAGCGCTTTACCAAGAGTAACCTTGGCGTGGTAAAGGTCTAGCAGATTCGGTGTAAATCCGAAGCCGACGGTTCAGGGTTCGTGTACTCAGCGAGCGTCCCTTAAAGTCCGGATGGGAGAAGAATACTTGGTACAAAAAACACACTGTTTAGCTTGGCTAGGCGGTGCTTTTTTGCTGTGCCAGTCACTTTCCTAATTCCCCTGAGTTTTGACTTTCAAAATCAGGAGATTCTTATGAATATCAATTTAACACCTTTTGGTGCAACCGCACTTGAACGCGTTCAGCGCGCCTGTGCAGATCTCGCGTTAGGCAAACCCGTGCTCTTAATGGACGACCCGGACAGAGAAAACGAAGGCGACCTAATCGTGGCCGCCGAGCTGATCAGTACACCAACCATGGCCCAGCTTATCAACGACTGCTCTGGCATTGTCTGCCTGGCACTAACCGGTGAAGCGGCCGATAACCTTGCGCTTCCCCCCATGGTGACAGACAACAGCAGTAAAAATAAAACCGCGTTTACCGTCTCCATTGAAGCCAAGGAGGGGGTTACCACGGGCGTCTCCGCTGCCGATAGGGTGCAAACAATACGCACCGCCATCGCCAGCGAGGCAAAAGCGGATGATCTTGCAAGGCCGGGGCATGTGTTTCCTTTGCGCAGCGCCCCCGGCGGCGTACTGACTCGTCGCGGACACACAGAGGGTGGCGTGGATCTATGTCGACTCGCCAAGCTTTCGCCAGCAGCAGTACTGTGTGAGCTAATGCACAAAGACGGCAGCATGATGAAAGGTCAGGCACTGGTCGACTATGCTCACGCCCACCAGCTTGTGTTGTTAACGATTGAAGACCTGGTACAGGTATTAAAATCGGATACCGAGCAAGCAGCCTAATTAGGTTGTGTCGGGTCAATGACCCGACTCAGAGGAAATGCTCACCCATT
Source organism: Pseudoalteromonas sp. T1lg75 (assembly GCF_002964705.1). Taxonomy (GTDB): domain Bacteria; phylum Pseudomonadota; class Gammaproteobacteria; order Enterobacterales; family Alteromonadaceae; genus Pseudoalteromonas. Next base: position 31,216 of record NZ_PQCD01000019.1, read on the forward strand.
TCCTCTGAAAATTACCAGAACACCCTGCCCTTATTTACCTAGTCTGATAACGCCTGAATTCAATATGTTATCAACATAAAAAACGCCATCCTTAAACCCCCGATTTATCAGCCTCCCCCCTTACATTGCATCCGAAACGAGATACGAGGAGGGGGAATTGAAGGCGACAGCGTGTCCAGGGCATGGCTGAAAGCGGAAGCTAGGGAGTGAACAATTTCACTCCCGCCGCTTGAAGGCGACGAGTTCTACGAGGAGGGGGACGCCCTGTGCGCGCTGGTTACCTTAAGTTCTCGTAGCGCGATGAGGAAATAATGCAATATGGGGGTGCCCTAGGAGTTCAAGAGGGCGACGAGTGACCGAAGCACTGCTTCGCAGCGCTCGGAGGTGGAGGCATGGATGCCGACAGGGCCTGAGCTTCATGGACGAATTACTTGCACACAAGTGATGCATTTCCTCTAAGCCGGCGTCGGCGGCCCGACAAGATCTAACAAAATCCATTAGGTCGTCAGACTGAAGTCTGACCTACAAGTACCAAAGCCTCGCCTACTGCCACCAATTAAGAACACCAAGGTATCAGACTCAAGAAAGAGAGGCAGGAAGGCCGACCTAAAAAAGCACCCAAGTGCATGCCTGCACTCATTGGTCTTATTTCCTTGTTTTAACCCCAAAACCTCGCCACAATGGGCACCAAATTCAATAATAACAATGAGCGGCTATTATGAAATTCACCACCCTCAGCGCGGCCCTAGCGCTGGCTCTTGGCAGCCTTAGCGTTGCCGCACAGGAAGTGCATCAGGCTTCTGAAAAAGCCATTAAACTGGCGCAAGAAAACATCCTTATCGATACCCATATCGATGTCCCTTATCGCATTCATAACAAATGGGATGACGTCAGCAAGGCCACCGAGCGCGGTGATTTCGATTACCCTCGCGCCATTGAAGGTGGTTTAAACGCCCCCTTCATGTCTATCTATATTCCAGCCAACTTGGAATTCGAAGGCAAAGGTAAAAGCTATGAACTGGCCAATCAGCTGATCGATATGATGGAAGCGCTGGCCTATCGCGCCCCCGATAAGTTCGCCATTGCCGACTCGGTTGCGGATGTGGAAAAGCAATTTAAAGACGGCGTGATGTCGCTAGCCATGGGTATGGAAAATGGCTCCCCCATCGAAGGCGAGATCAAGAACCTGCACCACTTCTATGAGCGTGGCGTGCGTTATATCACCTTGGCGCATTCGCAAAGCAACCATATTTCCGACTCCAGCTATGATATTCGCCGTAAATGGAAGGGCCTAAGCCCATTCGGTAAAGAGCTGGTCTCCGAGATGAATAATATCGGCATGCTGATCGATGTCTCGCATATCTCGGATGCGGCCTTCTATCAGGTGATGGAGCTGTCTAAGGTGCCCGTGATTGCCTCACACTCCTCGCTACGTAAATACACGCCGGGTTTTGAGCGCAATATGGATGACGACATGCTGTTGGCGCTGAAAAAGAACGGCGGTGTGATCCAAATTAACTTCGGTTCCAGCTTTGTGACCAGCAGGCTAATAGCTGGTACGACCGTCGTGATGAGGCCCAGGATAAGGCCAAAGAAGCGGGCAAAGACACCACCGACTTTAAGGCGGCCTACCTGAAGAAGAACCCCTTCCCATTCGCCAGCCTGGAGCAGGTGTTAGATCATATCGACCACGTGGTGAAACTGATCGGCATCGAGCATGTGGGCATTGGCTCTGACTACGATGGTGTGGGTGACTCACTACCCGTGGGCCTTAAAGACGTATCCAGCTACCCTAACCTGGTACAAGGTTTATTGGACCGTGGCTATAGCGATGCGGATATCAAAAAGATCCTCGGCGAGAATATGCTGCGCGTATGGCGTCAAGCAGAGGCGTTTGCCCAGGCTAACTAAGCCTTCTCATTTTACTAAAAAAGCCCGGGCAATTGCCCGGGCTTTTTCATTGGTCACGCCAAAGGACGATGGCCACTAGGTACCACAGAAGGTTTGATAACTATCGTCTTCGCCCTGCTCTGGCGGCTGCTGTAAATACACATGCTCAGGGTCAAGGCAATAAGGGTTACGAATGGCCGCCAGCAGCGGCGCCAGCTTGTCGCTGTGACCCTGACGCTCAAAGTCGGCGATCACCTCTTCCACCCTGTGATTGCGGGGGATCACCTGCGGATTTGCCGCACTCATCAACGCCGCGCTTTGCTCCTTGTGCCCGGCTATCCGCGCCTGCCAGCGCGCCAGCCAATCTCCCAAGGATGAGGCCAGGGGCTCGGGCACCTCGGTGCCCTGATGGCAATAGGCGGTGAGCGCCGCAAAGGTATTGGTGTAATCCAACTGCTGTTGTTGCATCAGCCCCAGTAGCTCATCCACCAGCGCCTCAGCCTCGTTATCTTCGGCCAGGAGCCCGAGTTTTTGTAGCCACATGGCTTTAAGGGCGGCATTAAACTTGTCGCCGAAGGTGTTAAGCACCTGGGTTAACTCGGCCACCGCCTGGTCGCGCTCTACGCTAAACAGGTCAATCAGGGTTTCCGCGAAACGGGCCAGGTTCCAACTGGCGATCTGCGGTTGATTGCCAAAGGCATAACGACCGGTGCGGTCGATGGAGCTAAACACCCGGCCAAAGTCAAAGCCGTTCAACATGGCGCAGGGGCCATAGTCTATGGTTTCGCCGCTCACCAGGGTATTGTCGGTATTCATCACCCCATGAATAAAGCCGATGCGCAGCCAGTGCACAATCAGTTCGATTTGCTTATCCATTACCGCACTAAAGAGTGCCAACAAGCGCTCATCCCCGTTCAGCGCGGCCAGCTCGGGGTAATGACGCTTGATGGTTAACTCCACCAACTGGGCCAAGCCTTGCTCATCCTGCTGCGCGGCTAAAAACTGAAAGCTGCCAACGCGAATATGGCTGCTGGCCACCCTCGTCACTATGGCGCCGGCGCTGGGCTGTTGTCGCATCACCGTCTCGCCGCTCAGCGCTACACTTAAACAGCGCGTGGTAGGCACCTTTAATGCCGCCAATGCTTCGCTCATAATAAATTCGCGCACCGCTGGGCCAATACCACAGAGGCCATCGCCACCGCGGGAAAATTGGGTTGCTCCTGAGCCCTTTAATTGCACATCCCAGCTCAGCCCCTGAGGATCGGTGACGGCACCAAGCAAATGAGCCCGACCGTCGCCAAGCAAGGGCACGTAATTGCCAAACTGGTGGCCGGCATAAGCCAAGGCATTAGCATCCGGATAAGACTGACCACTGGCAAGCTGGGCTTTAGTGGTGTCGTCCTCGCTCAGCCCCAACGTTTTCGCCAACGCACTATTCCACAGCAACAACTGCGGCTGACTAAACTGACGCACCTGGGCGCTGTGACTCAGGGCACCAATATGGGCATAGGGGTTATCTAGCTTCATAGCTATCCTTAGTTGGTTTGCATACCAACATAATTGTCGCCAATGCTAAAGGCGATAAGCTGGCTTAGCTCCGTTAAGGAGCGGCCACTTTGCTGCTGCAGCTCATTAAACATGCCTTGTATGGCCTGCAGGGAGCGCTTTGAGTGCAGACCGCCGTCGATCACCTCATTAGCACGGCAATAGGCTTCCACATCGCGCGACAACATAAAGGTGTCTTTACCTAAAGCTCGCAGGGCAAAAGCACCGGTATTGCCACCTAAGCGGGCTCCGTGCTTTTTCAAATACAGCCAGAGGCCGATAATGTCCTCGCTCGGCCACTGGGCAACAAAGTCTCTAAAGCTGCCATGCTCTTGTGCTACTTCATGGATCATTAGACAATTAATAGGCAAGGTTTGCACTTTTTTAAAGTTGCGCACGATACGTTCATCGCTGGCCTTCTGCTCCAGCATTTCCGGCGCCATCATCAGTAGTTTCTCAACGCTAAAATCCCAGAACACCTCGCGAAAGCCCGGCCATTTGGCATTGATCACCGCCCAATAAAAGCCACTTTGAAAGATTTTTCGGGTGAACTCTTCTAACCAGATATCGTCGGTTAGTTGCTTTAATTGCTCGGTGGTTTTTGGCTTACTGAGTAAGGCTTCCAGTTGCGCCTGTGAGCCCTTGCGCTCAAGCGCACGCTGATAAATAGATTGATATTTTTCCATCTGCTGCTGGGTCTTTTTAGTGTGAGGGAGACATTAAAACATGCTTTGTGCAATGACAAAAAGGGTTATACCCAATGCGCCCACCTGAAGATCAAACTACAGCCCCATAAAAGTGCCGTTATTTTGCCGTGCCACCTCACGCATCAGGGTGGAAAACTTCACCATATCTGGTGACGCGCCCATATTGCGCTTAAAAGCGATGCCATGAATACGGGCGATGGGCGTACCGCCGGTACTGCGATTAAGCCGGTTAATTTGCGCTAGGGCATCGTCGTAACTGGTGCCGGTAAAGTCATCACCAAAGACATAAAGCGCGAGGTCCCCCTGGTAGCGGGCATAGGCCTTGAGGCTGGCGGCTATCCCCTCCACCGGCGAGCTGTTCGAGCTGCCATGCCATTGTTGTAAGCCACGTAGCACCCCGGCGCGCTGCGCTCGGCTATCGCTGCGCCAGGTACCCAGGGAGCGCCCACCCAGCACCTCTCCATTGTCGGACAGCACCTGAAACCCCTGTACCTTGGGATGATTATTTAGCACCTCGTCCATGGTTCTCAGCACCCGTGGCCACATGGTTTTCATTGACCCCGAGGTATCGATAATAAAAACCACATAATTGCTGTCGACGGGAATACCGCCCACCTCGTCATCGCGCACCGTGGCACGCGGAGCATTGATGGCGGCACGCTGGCGCTCCACCAGGGTTTGCTCCAAACCGGATGCCGCATCGGTCAGCTGCTGCACCTTATCCTTGGCTCGTGCCAGTTGCGCCTGCAAGGCCATCTGCTGCTCGGCATTACTGGCCCCCTGCGCCTCGGCGGCCGCCAAATGCTCCGCACCCTCGCTCAAGGCCTGCTGTAATTGCTGGACGCTGCGCTCGGCCCCGTCCAAGGCTCGAACCAGGGTGGCAATTTGACTGGCGTCATTAAACTCACCCTGATCGCCATTTTTAGCCAGCAGGATCAGCATCACCACGGCGCCAAACGCACAGGAAATAATGTCTAAAAACGACAGGCTAAAGATTTCTACCGGTTCACGCCGCTTCATGGCCAGCTCCGCGCCGGGGCGATCATCAAACCGCCGGTGTTATTGGCCCAGTTCCAGTAAAGCGCCGGCGCCAGCGGGTCTCCTTCCAAGGGCAGCAAGACAATGTGGGTCGGTACCTTGGGGGCGGCTTGGGCGATGCTGAACTGATGGATTCGGGCACGACAATCGCCATCTATGGTTTTCATATTACCGCTTATTGGCTGACAGTGTTTTGTTTCGCGAAACCCATGAGCGCCCGACATCATGGTCGGCAAACCATCGGTGATAATGTAAAGCGCATCCATATCCGCAAAGGTGCTGTTGATGGTGCTCAGGGCGGTATATAGGTCGGTGCCATTTTCCGGCACCAGAGCGTCAATATCCTTAACCAAGGCCTGCATGCTGGCCTCCACCTTGGCCGAGTTGATGGCTCTGCTACCCAGCACCTGGGCGCTAGAATTAAAAGCGACCACGCTTACCTGCGACTGCTTTGGTACCCGTGCCAGCAACCATTTCGCTACCCGCTTGGTACGCTGCCATTTTGGCCCCTGTTGCTTTTGCTGTGCAGGGCCGAGCTTACGGCGTATCACCTTAATAAGCTGCTCGTCCGTCATTGAGGCACTGTGATCGATCAAAATACCTATGCGCTGGCCTTCAACCTTGAGACCCAATAAGTAGTTCTCCTCGCCACCACCCTTTAGCTCAATGGGGTCATCCGCCTGTTTCGGCGCCGCAGCTGCTACCGACTGCTGTAACTGCGCCACCACCGCTTGTTGGTCTTGCAATGCCTGCCTGGCCGCTTGCTGCATAAGTTTTAACGCGGCCACGCGCTCGTCGTTGTCACTGTTTTGCGCCTGCGCCGCGGCCAGCGCTTGCGCTACCTCCTCCAGCTCCTGCTGCAAGGCACTGGCCTGCTCCTCGGTGGCGGCGAGCTTTTGCTGCAGTCGCTCTATTTCGTTACTGGGCACCGAGGTTGAGGCCTGAAACTTGATGACGATCAGGATCATCAACACCGCCCCTAAACCACAGGCCATGACATCGAGAAAGGACAGGTTTAACCCTTGTTCGCCGCGCCGCTTCAACATCTTGGCTACTTATGCAAATGGGTTAACAAATGGGTTTCACAGTTGTTCTTGGTTTTCAGCACCATTTCATCCTGGCGGTTATTAAGGTGAAAAAGCACATACATCAAAAGGATAGAAAGCAACAGCGAAACCAGGGTCGAGTTAAAGGCGACCCCAAGCTTATCCACCATACCGGCGATATCACCGGCCACCGCCTCCTCGGCCTTGGCCAGGGCCGAACCGATACCGCGCACGGTGCCAACAAAGCCAATGCTGGGAATGGCCCAGATAAAATAACGAATGGTGGCGTTACCCGCCTCCAGCTGCGCCGCCAGAGATTCGACGCTATCGCGAATGGCATCGGCGGCATGCTGCACATTTTGGGTATTTTTATAGCGGCGTAAGCAATTAATCCAGGTGGCCACCGAGCTGTTCTTAGCGCTCTCCCCCTCCTCTAAAAATGCCAGGGCGTCATCCACATTCAGCGCTTCCTCCTTGGGAAAAGTGCGCAGGTAGTCATAGGTGAACACCGGCTCTTCCTTGGTAACAATGCGATAATACTTGTAGCCCATCAGGATCAGACAGAACAACCCCAAGGTCATACAAGCCTGCTGCTCGGCGTCTTTTAAGATCACCCAGATATTAGTCGTCGCGCCACTGCCATGGGCGGCAATCGCGGCCTCCGCCGCGGGGCGGATCATGCCTTGATACAACAAGTGCACTACAACGACGGTGGCGATAAAGACGCCGATAGACACCAGCGGCGGCAAATTCATGCGAGTATTGTCGGTTGGCATAACGCGCTCCTTAAATATCCACCGGGAAGGTAGCCGGCGAGTCCAAACTGATTTTCGCCGCCATCGCGACCGAAGTTAATGCGCCGACCAGGAGCAACGCCACTATCAAAAACATGCCTTTACGTTTCATAACTTACCTCTCATAGCGGGCGATGCGAAAACCTATGGTTTCACTGGGGCCGTCGGCAACGATTTTTAGCGCCGCCCGTAAATCCTGCAGTCGCCCTGACTGATAGTTGCCGCCCTTGGCAATATGGTTACCTCCACCCGAGGGACCCAGGTAATCGCTGTGCACCCGGGACAAGTCCGGGGTGACATAGGAGCTGACATCGAATACCCATTCACTGACGTTACCTGCCAAGTCATAAAGACCGGCCTTGTCGGCTCGGTAACTGCCTACCGGCGCCTTGCCTGTATGACTGTCCTGATAGTCGCTCAAGTAAAATGCCTGCTTGCCCTTGAGACCGACATCAGCGAAGTTACCGGCGTCACGGGGCACTCGCTCGCTGTCGCCCCACACATACTTGGTGGCGCGGGCGCGCTTGGCTTTTTTCGCCAACCATTCCCACTCCGCCTCACTCAGCAAACGATAGCCCCGTGCCTTTTTATTGATACCCGCAAACTGGTTATTAACGATACGGTAATAGGGTTCAAGGGCTTCTTGTTCACTGAGCCAGTTGCAGTATTGTGCGGCAGTCAGCCAACTGATGTTGGTTACCGGTAGTTGGGATTTCGGCACCCGCTTATCGAAGGCGTGAAACTGCGCCTCCGTAACTTCGTGCTTAGCCACCCATATCGGCCGGCTAAAATCGACCCGCACTTGGAACTCGTTGCGCTGACGGCCAACTTCATTGGCCGGTGAGCCCATAGAAAATGGCTTCATATTAAATAGTTGTAATTCCATGCCCAGGGTGGAGACAAATAGGGGCTGGCCTTCTTGACGACGGGCTTCAAACTCCGGCAGTAAAGTAACATTCACGGTGGAGTCGTGTTTGGCACTCGGAGTAATAGTTTTAACAACGCTCCGATACCCGGGTTTCGTCACCTTTATTTCATGGGCGATGGCCGGCAGGGTTTTATTTAACGGTGTATTACCGCGCGAGCGGCCATTAATATACACCTCGGCCTCTACATTGCTGCGCACACTAACCTGGCCTTGCTCCGGCTTTAAGGTAATGGCATAGAACTTCTGTTCCTTGGGCGGCAAGATCACCTTGCTGTCGAAACTGTAAAACCCAGGTTTGTCGTAACGCACCCTGTGCATGGTATTGGCATCCACCGCTACATGCCCCGGTGCCACCTTTTGCCCGTCAATAAACAGGCTGCCACCCTCGGGCGTCAGGGTGATCTCTAAATAGGCTTGCTCGGGTTTGAGCTGGTATTGACGTGTGACACTCGGATACTGCTCGGTGATCTCGACATTCTCAACACTCGCCTGATAGCCCGGCTTATGCAGCTCCAGCGCATAACTACCTCCCGTCAAGGCTTGTCTTAGTGGCGTTTTACCCATACTTTTTCCATCGACATACACCTCGGCGCCGCTGGGAATAGACGCCAGTTCTAAGACTCCGTCGACCGGGGTTAACTCGGCGACCACCTCGGTCGTTTGCGTACGCGCCACTATCAATGTCTGTTGCTGGTTTTGATAATAGGGGTTTTCGATGGCGAGCCGGTACTCGCCTTCGGCCAGTGGCTCGCTAATATTGGCTCCCTTGGCCAGTAAGCGGCCGTCAACAATCCAAAGGGTTTGCTCGCCGTAGGGCTGAGTAAACTTGCCAACCAGAGTACCGGGACGGGGTTTGAGCTCCAGGGTAACGGCTGCTGGGCTTGAGTCGGTGAGCATTTGCTCCTGGGCAAAGAAGGTTGGCGACGACACCTTAATTTTTACATCGCTGGCAAAGCGATACACCAACTCGTCGGTGACAAAGCCGAAGCCGGAGACAATCTCGACCTGGGCGTGCTCTTGAGCCTCGGCTGGCAATACCTTAATGGCATGGCCCTTGGCGATAAACAGATAGATCACTATGGCCGCCACACTGAGCAGCGCCAAGCAGGTGGCTATCAACAAGGGCAGCAGACTGCTTTTTTGTCGTTGTTTTAATTGCGCATCTAGCTCTGACATAAACACTAAATCCTTTGTGTGCACGCTATGGTAAGGGTAATAGGTGTCCCCGTTGCGCTTACCTCAAGCTCATATTTCACACTGACATAACCCGATCTGCGCCCTTCCAGAATATAACTGCCGGGTAAGAGCATCACTTGCTTTTGGGCAAACTCACCAAGCTGGTCACCGCCATAAATGCGTACCTGGGTTTGCTCATCGGAGAGCAAGGTCACGGCGATAGGGGTGCTAAAGTGACTCAGGTGTTGGTTCAACTCTTCAATACTGTTTGCCAATTGCCGCGAGTAAGAGCCATAGGGCTGGGCCTTAGTCAGCGCCGCCTCGGCCTGAGCGCGAATATTACTGTCGCTTAAGCGCTCGGGCCGCGCTGTGTAGATACTTAAAACGCGCTGCGCCGCCAATACCTGTTTGGCACGGGTCAACAAGTGGGTAATGGTGCTATCGCCGGGCGCACGCGCCAGGTATTGCTGCGCCAAGCTCTCTACCTGCTGCCACTCTTGCTGCTCACTCGCGCTCAATGCCAGGGCTCGGGTGCGCTCGGTGCTAAGCTGGCGCTGCTGCTTACTCAGCTGCGCACGGAGTAAACCCAGGGTATCGCCATCGGCGTTTAAGCGCTGTAATTGCGTTATGGCTTGTTCGGCTGCGATAAAGTTCTGCTGCGCCAAAGCATGCTGCGCCTCTTTGACCGCCTGGGCAACTTGCCGTTTACGTATGGTTTCCTGGGCAACATTAAGCTTGTCCTGCCATTGCTGGCGCTCGGGCTGGAGCGCCACAAGTTGCTCCAACAGGGCCGCTTGTTTGACGATATCGCGCTCAGCCACGGCCCCCTGATAATCACGCCATAGGCTTTGCTGCTGTGCAAACGTTTGGATCCGTTGCTGCAATTCGTCAATGCGCTCATCCGCCTGATTGAGCGCGCGCATCTTATCCACATAAAGCCGCGCTTCTTGCGGGCGCTGGTCGTTGAGCGCCAGCAGTGCCTGTTGATACCAGCTATCTATTGCTTGTTGCCACTGCCGGGCTAGTCGTGTTGCCAGCCCATCACTCTGCTGTAAACGCTCCTGAGCCTGGCGAAACTGACCCTGCGCAAAGGCCTGCAAGGCTGCGTCAAAGGCGCTGCTCGTCTGCTGCTGTAACTCGGGGGCAAAGGCAATAACCTGTTCATTAGTGAGCAGCGCCTGATGCTGCTGCTCAAAGGTTAAAATGGCCTGTTGAACCTGCTCACGCAACGCCTCGTTCAAGGCGCCCCTAGCGGCTATAGCCATTTCGCTGTCTGCTTGCGGCTCGGCCTTCGACGTGGACTCGGTCGCCGGAGCACTACTCACGGCATGCCAAACAATGGCCAACAGTACCAAGGCCAGGGTTATTGCCGCAACCAGAACATAATTTCTGATCTGCGAGCCCCGCACCAGGGTTTGTTGCTGCAACTGCTGATCTAAGCTCACCTTCTTATTATCATCACCCACAATTAATACCTTGTACTTGCTATCCAGGTGAATGGCACCCGCTTAATTGGCACTGGTTTCAAGATGGTACATCTTCCTTAAATGGGCTTTCCATTGTTGGTACTGCTCTGCGGCGGTACCGCTTAATTCAACTTGCTGCTCGTTAAATTCCATCACCTGCGGGCTTAGTGTTAAATCCAGACCTTGACCCATTTCATCAATCACCGCCGATGCGACCCTAAGATTTTGATTGGCTTGATAGGCATCCTTTAACAACCAAACGCTACCCAGGGCGCCTGCGGTTTTTGCTACCGAGGTGGAGGTTGAATTACTGTTATTACCCAACGCCAAGGCAGCAATAAAGCCCAAGGCACCGACCACGGCCTTAGTATTACGCTCGGCTCGAGCCTCTCTCGCTCTTACCGCCTCGGGCAAGGTTTCACGCTGCCATTCATGATACGGGTCATCGGTACTTTGTTGGAAAGCATCGAACTGATCCTGCAGGCGATCGACAAACAGCATTTCCTGATTACGTAATACCTGGATGCGTTGCAGCATGGCATCGTCTGTAGCCGGCATACCCTTAAGCTCATACTTGTAATAACGGGTGCCGTTTTTACGGTCGATAGATACCTCGAGGTAATCGTTAAAGGCCTCGGGAGAGTAATAATGGGCATAACGTACCAGGCTGGTGTTTTTCAGCCTTTGCTTTTCTTGCTCGGACAGAGCCATCAACAGCCCATAAACATAGTCGGCCACCTGATCGAACACCGGCTGGTACGGGTCTTTACCTTTATTTAAGGCATCGCGGAAATAGCTTTTCGACACCTGATGTTCAAACTCCTCGCTATCTATGGGCTCGCCGCTGCTATCGACCACGGTGACCTCAAGACGAACAAACTCGGAGTCGGAGTGCAATACCGTACCAAGCACGTATAAATCGGCACTGGTATTGGCATCGGGTACCACCGACACCGAGCCAAAAGCCTTGGTCGCGGCAATAGCGCGTTTGGTCTGTACCGCAAAGCGCTTAGCCTCGGCGCGACGCAGTTGTGGCCAAATATCCATTTCGTCCAGCTCGTCGTAATCAACCTTGTTGCCGTCCATGGGCAGGCCGGGGTCAAATACAGGCACAGCCACATCCAGAAAAATATCGCTCTGGGGAATGGCCTTAGTCGCGCCATAGGTGTCTTGCCCGATAGCGTTTGGGCCGACCGCAAGTGGCGCATTACGTGTAGACGTAGATTGGCAGGCACTGAGGGTGAAAATCATGAATAACAGTGTCACCAGTCGATAAGCGTTCTTTAATATCATGGGCCGATACCTCTATTACTTAGTGCAATTGTAGTCTTCATATTGCTTAATTAACGCCTGCTTAGTCGCTTCGTTCGTTTCCTTGGTGATCTCTTCGTACAGCATAGTGCAAATAATCGAATCATTATCCTTGGGCTTAACCACCTGCTGCGCCCGGCCGCCGCCGGATTTCATTTTTTCTTGCTCCTTGGTAGCGGCCGGATCTTGAGTTGATAAGGGTAAGTCCTGAGTTATTTGTTTAGTACTAGTTCCTTGCGATTGAGCCTGAGCCTGCATGTCTTGCTGTTCCTGCCCCTGAGCCGATGCGCTGGCTTGGCCCTGCTCACTAGCCATTTGTTGCTGTACCTTATCCAAACAGGTGCTGTATTTATTCACAGAGTCCAGCAAGGCATTTTCCATCAGTTTAATACGCTCCTGCTTGGTTAAGGTGGCCGGATCGATTTCATCTATTTCCACGGCACTACAGTCATAAGCCGTCTGTGTTGGTGCTTGCGAGGCTGCAACAGGTAAACACACAAGTAAGAAGAATAAAAACACAACAGGCATAGGTGCTCCCTTTAAGCCAAATGGCGAAGAATTACCCTAATTATTACCTATATGTACCGGTTTTTCTGTTATTAAGGCAAACAATTCATTGTAAGGTTTTGTTAGGCGAAGAAGACCGAAGCACTGCTTCGCAGCTTCTGAGGTAAGGTCATGGATGATCGATGTAACCAAGCTACAGGGAGGTATTGTTAAAACAGCCCTGTTTAAGAGCCTTCTATGGTCAACATCCAAGCGGGTTTAATATTCCGCTTCTGCAAGGCTAAAGCCTCGCCTACAGATAGCTGTGGGAATGTTCTTGAGGGTCCGTGTGTTCTGGCACCAACGGTGCAATCATTTGTAGGTCAGACTTCAGTCTGACAAAAGAGCAATGCAGGGGCATATTGACGATAAGGCCGACCTACAAACACAGAAAAGCCGCTGCATTGTGGCGACCAATTCTATTAGAATAAAAAACGTAAAACGCCAGAAAGCAAAAAACCCGTCGCATTGCTGCAACGGGTTTCTTTAATTAGGAGCCTGGTGATGACCTACTTTCACATGGCAAATGCCACACTATCATCGGCGCTGTTCCGTTTCACTACTGAGTTCGGCATGGGGTCAGGTGGGTCCAGAACGCTATTGTCACCAAGCAAAGTTGGTTACTAATCGCTGTCGCAATCAGTATTAATTCGGAAAGCTTTATAAGTAAATGTCTACTTCAGTCTTTAATTTCTAACTTCTAACTTAACAGTCTCACACCATTTTGGCGTTGTATGGTTAAGCCTCACGGGTAATTAGTACAGGTTAGCT
>NZ_PQCD01000020.1 GCF_002964705.1 Pseudoalteromonas sp. T1lg75
CCTGATAACTATCAATACTTCCAACGTGAGCTGGTGTTACTTTTGTTAGAGCGTTTGCCACTTAGGGAGCTAATAAAAGGGAATGAGTAACGCTCAAGCCTGAATTGAATTAACTCGATGGTGTTATTTTCTAGAAAGCAAAAAGGACCGTTTTGCTCTATATCCGAAATCTAGGGTATCATAATGGCTCTTATAAGGACTATTACGACACAAAAACGTCCATAATAGACCGTATGTGGTCTTTTAAGTCGCCACTTAAATTTCTGGCTCGAATACAACAATGGCCCTTCATATGATGAGCGCTGATTACTACACGATTTGGCCAACCAGATTGAAAAGCCAACTGGGAAAAGGCTTCTTACCCTCTATAATTAAAGCTGAATGGACTATGTGAATCTAGCGTACCGACAAGGATGCTTATTATGGCAAAGGGACTATCAGCCTTCACTAAACCGCTTTTGTTTTTATACAACCTCTTGATCATTTGCTTGCTTCTTACCGGAGGCGGTTTCCTTACGTATGCCATAGTCACGAGTTAAGTTGAGATTTTAAATGGCCTAAGTTTAGCTGACCTTTCCCCTGAATTAGTACCATTCATTCAATGAGATAATTCATATTAAGCGGCCCGTTTAGCAAACTCAACTGGCGATAAATAATT
>NZ_PQCD01000003.1 GCF_002964705.1 Pseudoalteromonas sp. T1lg75
GGCCGACAATTGATGCCGAAAATCCATTGTTGTAGGTCAGGCTTTAGCCTGACAAAAGCGCAAGGCTGAAGCAATTGCCGGGAATCTGACCATTAACAGCCCTTGCAAGGCTAAAGCCTCGCCTACAGATATTATTAAGATCCGTGCGCACAGCCCTATGCGGGCACTAAGCTCGATCAACATCGAAGCTTAACACTTCTTTGATATGCTGCTTTTTACACGCCAGCATCACCAGGCGGTCGATTCCTAATGCCACACCGGCACAAGCGGGCAAGCCGGCTTCTAACGCACCGAGTAAGTGTTCATCCATATCCACTGGTTTAAGGCCGCGCTCGATGCGTTTAGTGTTGTCTTTTTCAAAACGCTGTCGCTGTTCGGTGGCGTCGGTTAATTCATTAAAGCCATTGGCCAATTCTAGGCCCTGAAAATACAGCTCAAAACGACCGGCGACGCGCGGGTCTTGCTCATTAAGTCGAGCAAGGGCGGCCTGAGAAGCGGGAAAGTGATACACAAAACAGGGGCGCTGTTGCCCAATTTTCGGCTCGATCACCATGCAGAAAAGCAATTGCAGCAAAGTATCGGCATCGCGCTCGATTGCAGCTATGTCACCAAAGCCTTGTGCGGTGGCCACCTGTTTTAGCTCGTCCAGGGTAATGGTTAAGGGATCTATGGCCAGCACCTTAAGAAATGCCTGCTGGTAACTGATACGTTCAGCGGTCCCGCTACCGAGCACCAGTTGCATCAACTCATCTATTTCGTCCATCAGGGCAAATTCATCGAAGCCGGGGCGATACCACTCTAACATGGTAAATTCGGGGTTGTGATGACGGCCATTTTCTTCGTTACGAAACGCCTTACAAATTTGATAAATAGCACCGCTACCCGCCGCCAATAGGCGCTTCATGGCGTATTCCGGAGAGGTTTGCAGATACAAGGGTAAACCTTGGGCATAACCCTGGCCGACAAATTCGGTGGCAAAGCTTTGCAAATGCTCATCGGTCACGCTTGCCTGTGATAAGGACGGCGTGTCTACCTCCATCACCTGGCGGGCGAAAAAGAACTCACGAATTTGCCGCAAAATGTGTGCACGCTGCTTCAAGGTGTCAATCTGTGCACTGGGTTGCCATAAAACATCTTGCCGATTCATTCGCTTTTCCTCATTTGCTTAAACTAAGACATAAAAAATCCCAGCGCGGCGAGCCGGGCTGGGCTTATCCCTAAGGGCTTATCCCAAAAGGATTGTAACGCTAACAGCGTTTATTTTACACGGCTTACGTATTCGCCAGAGCGCGTATCAACCTTGATCACTTCACCGATTTGGATGAACAAAGGAACACGAACCACCGCACCCGTGCTAAGGGTTGCAGGCTTACCGCCGGTACCGGCTGTGTCACCTTTTAGGCCCGGATCCGTGTCCGTTACTTCCAGCTCAACAAAGTTAGGCGGAGTTACTGCAATCGGGTTGCCGTTCCACAGGGTGATGGTACATGAATCGTTTTCAACCAACCATTTAACGTTGTCGCCAACCGCTTTTTCGTCTGCGGCGATCTGCTCAAAAGTGTCGTTGTTCATGAAGTGCCAGAACTCACCGTCGGTGTAAAGGTACGCCAAATCGGTATCCATTACGTCGGCCCCTTCCACCGTCTCGCCAGATTTAAAGGTCTTTTCTAAAACCTTACCAGAGATCAGCTTACGTACTTTTACACGGTTAAACGCTTGACCTTTACCAGGCTTAACAACCTCATTTTCAAGGATGCTACAAGGCTCGCCGTCCATCATAAATTTAAGGCCACCCTTGAACTCGTTGGTGCTATAATTCGCCATCTTGTCCTCTAATAAACAATTTCTCGAGTAATTAACCTGTCAATGATACAAAGAATCGAAGTAAATTTGCATAAAAACTGGCAAAAAGAATTGGCCGAGGTGGTTACTCGTCCCGAAGAGCTGCTTTCATTACTCGAATTACCCCTAGAGGAATTTCTTCCCGACAACGAAGCGAGAAGCCTTTTTAACCTGCGTGTGCCACGCCCCTTTATTGCCAAAATGCAAAAGGGCGATCCCCGTGACCCCTTGTTATTGCAGGTTTTACCGCGCCGACAAGAGTTTAATCTAGCCCCTGGCTACAGCACGGACCCACTGGCCGAGCAAGACAATTCACAGCCCGGCTTGCTGCATAAATATCGCTCACGAGTGCTTTTAGTGTTTAAATCGGCCTGCGCCATAAATTGCCGCTATTGCTTTCGTCGTCACTTTCCCTATGCGGATAATCAGCTCAATCGCGCTGCGTTAGAGGAAAAGCTGGCGTATGTCGCCGCACATCCTGAAGTAAATGAAGTGATCTTAAGCGGCGGCGACCCGCTGATGGCCAAGGACGAGCATATCGGCTGGTTTGTTGCGCAACTTGAAGCCCTGCCCAATGTAAAACGTCTACGCATCCATTCCCGCCTGCCGGTGACCATTCCCGCTCGTATCACAGAGACACTGTGCGATACCCTGGCCAACACCCGATTGCAGGTGGTATTTGTGCACCATATTAATCACGGTAATGAGGTAGACGCGCATTTTGCCAACGCCTGCGCCAGACTCAAAGCCGCGGGTGTAACCCAGTTGAATCAGGCTGTGCTGCTAAAGGAAGTCAATGACAAGATTGATGCGCAGGTAGAGTTAAGTGAACGCTTATTCGCCGTGGGTATTCTTCCCTACTACTTGCACCAACTCGACAAGGTGCAAGGTGCAGCCCACTTCGAGGTCAGCGATGCCGAAGCCAAGGCCCTGATGGCGAAAATGCTCAGTGCCCTGCCCGGTTTTTTAGTGCCCAAGCTGGTAAGAGAAATTGGTGGCGAGCGCAGTAAAACGCCCATTGATCTGCACTTAGAGCCATAAAAATACGAGCTCCTTTCGCTAATTACTAGGGTCTAAACCCGGATATTGATGTGATTACCCAGGGTAGACGTAACGCCTGTATTTTCACTTTGCACTCCTTGCGTGGCACTTGTGGCCGACTCAATCAGCGCAAGAGCCGCCTGGCCTTCAATTTCTTGCTGTTTTTTCGCAAGCGCCGCACTGTAAACCTCGGCACCATCGCCACCGGTAACCATAGTGGGAAGTGTACTGCCCGATATATTCATTACCCTTACCTGACTTTTTACCTGAATCCACGTACCATATCGGCCAATTGTGTTAGAGCTTTAGCTAATGCGTTTAGATAAAACATAAAGTAAACCGCAAAGAGAAATAGACCCTGGATATGAATTCGATTATTGAAAAACTAAACGACAACCTTAAACTCGCCTATCGTCAAGCGCTCGACGCAGATCAAAAGTTAGATCAGTTGCAAAAAGACGGCCATGGTAAATTCCAGGCATTATTTAACGAGGACGCGGGCTTTACCTTCGCCGCTAAACGCTTTAAGCCCTATGTGCTTGATGTTGCTGCCGATATTGAGGCACTCAGCAATGCAGAGGAGCTTGATGAAGCCCTGTTGAAAACAGCCGTACTCAAGCTGCAAAACCTGCTTGCGCTGTTAGCGACCTTTAAGACGCAGTAGCGGCCAATCCTTGTCGGCGCTTAGCGCCGGCAAGTACAATGTAAAGGCACCCAGGCCGCTTCAACGTCAGCCGAGATGATTGGATTAGCGATAGACCTTCTGAGGCTCTATTCCTAGCTCTGGGTACAGTGAGTCCTGAAACCAAGAGCTGATCAAGCGAAAGTCATAATAGAACTCTTTATCAGAATGAATTGAACGCATTCGGTCCATGTAACTCATATCTTTAATGTCGACATCGCCACTACTAAGTACCTTCCCGTCTTTATCCACCAGCTTATAGCTAAATTCAATACGTGGAATATAGACGGGTTTCATCACCCGAAATTCATTCATACCAAAGCGAACTTCACCGGCCAGATCCAAGTCGGTTATCTCGGCTTTAAACACGCTGCCTTCTGGCAAATTCTGCGCCTCAAAATTAAAGTGTTTGTCGAATTTTTTCATCAAACGATCGTGATAAGGCTTTTTCACTTCATTACTAGGGCGCGCATCGGCGTAGTCATTTAAATCCTGCCACTTGATCTTGGCCTCACCGGCATAGCTTGCCGCCGATGCCGCCATGGCCAGTAAGGCCACTAATACCGTACTTACTTTCATGCTGTTCTCCGTTTAAGTCTGCTATACCAATTCTGTTAAGTATGTGACCAGATATAGCGCTGGATAAATGATGTGATAACAAGGCGGGATTTTTCTTATGTAGTTATTCTACATAGAAAAATTCCAACGCAGTTAGCACGATATTTAGCCCGCTAGAATGATTAGCTATTTAAGTGAATTGGTATTTAATATAGACCCGTTCACATGCATTTAGATCACAAATCAATCAACAAGTTCGTTACCAAGCGTAATCTTTCATTGTCATTTGTAGCTATAGCAAGGGATTAAGTCAATGCACAAAAAAACCCAGCCTAAGCTGGGTTTTTTTGAAGCTAGATAGCTAGGGGGATGATCACATCATGCCGCCCATACCACCCATTCCGCCCATGCCGCCCATATCTGGAGCAGCTGACTCATCCTTAGGAATTTCAGCAACCATGGCTTCTGTGGTGATCATTAGACCGGCAACAGAGGCTGCGAACTGCAGTGCAGAACGCGTTACCTTAGTTGGGTCCAGGATACCCATTTCGATCATGTCATTGTATTCGCCGTTTGCCGCGTTGTAACCATAGTTACCGTCGCCCGCTTTAACTGCGTTAACAACAACAGATGCTTCATCGCCTGCGTTAGAAACGATTTGACGAAGAGGCGCTTCCATCGCACGAAGTGCAACGGTAATACCGTGGTTCTGGTCTTCGTTGTCAGCAGTTAGTGATGCAATCTTAGAAGCAACACGTACTAGCGCAACACCACCGCCAGGTACTACACCTTCTTCAACCGCGGCGCGAGTTGCGTGTAGTGCATCTTCAACGCGGTCTTTCTTCTCTTTCATTTCCAACTTCGGTCGCAGCGCCAACCTTGATTACCGCAACACCGCCGGCTAGTTTAGCCATGCGCTCTTGTAACTTCTCTTTATCGTAGTCTGACGTGGCTTCTTCGATTTGTGCCTTGATCTGACCAACGCGGCCATCGATAGCGGCTTGCTCGCCAGCACCATCGATAATGGTGGTGTCATCTTTAGTGATCACAATGCGCTTCGCCGTACCTAGGTCTTCCAGGGTCGCTTTTTCTAGCTCTAGACCGATTTCTTCAGAAATCACAGTACCATTGGTCAGAATCGCGATGTCTTGTAGCATGGCTTTACGACGGTCACCAAAGCCTGGCGCCTTAACCGCAGCCACTTTAACGATACCGCGCATGTTGTTTACTACGAGTGTTGCCAGTGCTTCACCTTCAAGGTCTTCGGCAACGATAAGCAGTGGCTTGCTGGTCTTAGCAACCGCTTCCAAAGTAGGAAGTAGCTCACGGATGTTTGATACTTTCTTGTCAACCAGAAGGATGTGCGGGTTATCTAGCTCAACCTGGCCTTTTTCGGCATTGTTGATGAAGTAAGGAGATAGGTAACCACGGTCAAACTGCATACCTTCAACAACGTCTAGTTCGTTTTGCAGTGATTGACCTTCTTCAACGGTAATAACACCCGACTCGCGGCCTACTTTTTCCATTGCTTCAGCAATGATGTCACCGATTTCAGAGTCAGAGTTTGCTGAGATAGTACCAACCTGAGCGATTGCTTTGGTGTCTGAACATGGTACTGAAAGGGCTTTTAGCTCTTCAACGGCGGCGACAACGGCTTTGTCGATACCACGCTTAAGGTCCATTGGGTTCATACCCGCAGCAACGGCTTTAAGGCCTTCGTTTACGATAGCTTGTGCAAGCACTGTTGCAGTTGTTGTACCGTCGCCGGCTGCATCGTTGGCTTTAGAAGCAACTTCTTTCACCATTTGTGCACCCATGTTCTCGAACTTGTCTTCCAGCTCGATTTCTTTCGCTACTGAAACACCGTCTTTAGTGATAGTCGGTGCGCCGAAAGACTTGTCTAAAACAACGTTACGGCCTTTAGGACCTAAAGTAACTTTTACTGCATCAGCTAATACGTTTACGCCTTTTAGCATCTTAGTGCGAGCGTCATTTGCAAAACGAACTTCTTTTGCTGCCATTATTCTTTCCTCAAAATTCTGTTTAATTCGGTTCTAAGTTCAACATCAGGGAGGCGAATTAGCCTACGATACCTAGGATGTTGTCTTCGCGCATGATCAGGTATTCCTGGCCTTCGATCTTTTCAGTCTTCTCAACGTAAGAGCCGAAAAGAACGGTATCACCTGCTTTTACTTCTAACGCGCGTACTTCGCCGTTATCCAATACACGGCCATTGCCCACTGCAACTACTTCACCACGTGAAGATTTCTCTGCGGCAGAACCGGTAAGCACGATGCCGCCAGCAGACTTGGTTTCTTCTTCTAGACGCTTAACGATCACGCGATCATGTAAAGGACGAATGTTCATTTGTTTAGTTCTCCTAACAGTTTCTGAACAACTACAGAAAAGTCTTAAAATTTGTTTTCTTCTCTTATGGGGGTGAGCAAATTAAAACCCAAGAGTAAAAATTAAAAATTTTTATTCTTTGCGTTCAAATTCCCCTTCGATTGTGCTGTTTGATTGGCCTCGTTCAGAGTGCACCGAATGCTGTTCCGAGGTGTGATGACGTGTATGCGAGCTGTGATAATGAGCACTGAAGCCACCTCCTTGGGTCATGTGCACCTGCGCTTGTGAGGCGAAGGCAGCCGACATGCGTTTGCGCACCGCCGGAGTGAGTAATAAGAAGCCGAATACGTCGGTCACGATTCCCGGGGTTAGTAAAAGCACACCGGCAATAATGACACAAATACCCGTAAACATTTGCTCAGCTGGCATTTGCCCTTGCGCCATTTGCAACTGTGCATCGCGCATTGCCCCCATGCCTTGTTGCTTTACTAATTTTGCACCTATGATGGCGGTCACCACAATCAGGGCTATGGTCGCAAAGCCGCCAATAACGTCACTTACCTGGATTAACAGGGCAATTTCGATGATGGGAATAATGATAAAAAGTAGGAATAATGCTCTAAACATAGGGAGTCTCGTTTAAGTCGATGAAATAAATGTGCGGCTGACAAGGTCACTTTTCAAGTCTTCTGCCGAGCTTCTATAGGTTTTGACCTTGCTATCGGCTAGTATGGGGTTAGAAAAAGAACGCATAAAAAGGTTCAGTATGACTACCCACTATCGGCTGATATTTACAACCTGCGCGAATAAGCAAGAAGCGCGGGCCATGGCAGAGCAACTGGTGCAGTTAAAATTGGCTGCGTGTGTGAACATCCTTCCTGAAGTAGAGTCTATCTACATGTGGCAAGGAGATGTGACCACCGCGACCGAAACCAAGCTGCTGATCAAAACAAAATCCGAAAAGATGAACCAAGTGATTCAAACCATAAAAAAATTACACAGCTACGAAGTGCCTGAAATTCAGGTTATTGATGTAGCAACGGGAAACTTGGCCTACTTTAATTGGATGGATGAGGTACTTAATTAATGCAATTGCTAATGCGCGTCTGGCTACTCATACTCACCTTGGCCTTTAGTGCTGGTTCCTGGGCCAATAACTCAGTGCTGGATAGTTTGCTCAATACCCAGGCAACCACGTTTTTACCCGTTGAACAGGCCTTTAAGCTGGACTTTGATCAACAAGGTGAAACCCTGTTTATCGGCTGGGATATCGAACCCGGCTACTACCTATATAAGCATAAGTTAGAGTTTGCCGGGAAAGGGGCGACAGTGACTCCCCCCACGGAACTGCCCGACGGGGAAATGATTGAAGACGAATTTTTCGGTCGCACAGAAGTGTATTTTAACGCCGTGAGCTTTACCGTTAAGGTCAGCGATATTACCGATGGTGCCTCAGTCAAGGTACGCTATCAAGGCTGTGCGGAAGCCGGCCTTTGCTACCCGCCCGAAGTTATTGAAATCCCGCTCTCCGTGGTTGGGAGCACAGCAAATACAACAACGACCGGTGCCGTGACCGACGCGCTCATGGTACAAGACACACCTAAAGAGAAAGAAGATAAGAGCGGCCAAATTAATAATGAAGGTGAGCAATCACTCACTGAGCGCTTGGCCAATCAAAGCCTGGTAACCAACCTGGTGTTCTTTTTTGTGGTCGGTATTGGCCTGGCCTTTACCCCCTGCGTATTCCCCATGTTCCCTATTCTCTCCAGCCTAATCGCCGGACAAAAGCACCTTTCGACCAGTAAGGCCTTTAGCCTGTCCTTCGTCTATGTGCAGGGTATGGCCATCACCTATGCGCTCTTAGGATTAGTAGTGGCTTATTTTGGTGGCCATATTCAGGGTTATCTGCAACACCCTTATGTGCTGATCAGCTTTAGCCTGCTGTTTGTGTTACTAGCACTGTCTATGTTCGGTTTTTATGAGATCCGTCTGCCGCAAGGCATGATGGAGCGTCTAACCAAGGTCAGCAACAAGCAACAAGGCGGTAATTATGCCGGGGTCTTCCTGATGGGTGTGCTCTCCGGCCTGATCGCCTCGCCATGCACCACGGCTCCCCTCTCGGCGGCACTCCTATACGTAGCCCAAAGTGGCGACTATATGATTGGTGCGCTAACCCTGTATGCCCTCAGCCTGGGCATGGGTCTGCCACTCTTACTGCTGGGCACCTCGGGAGGCAAACTCCTGCCTAAGGCCGGTGGCTGGATGGAGCAGGTAAAAACCCTGTTCGGCTTCTTGATGTTATTCGTGCCCTTAATTCTGCTTGAGCGTATTTTGCCGTTCGAGGTGATCTTACTTATGGCCGGGGTGTTAAGCATAGCCACCGCTATTTATCTGCATTATTGGCAAAGTGGCCAAACTCAGGGCAGAGGCAAAACGATTCTTTGGGCCATGGCCATGACCCTGTTCATTAGTGGTTTAATGCTGGTTAAAAACTATGTCTGGCCTCCGACTGAGGTTAAGCAGGTGCAAGTTCAGCAACAAACCGCCAGTGGTGAATTTATTCAGGTTGCTAACCTAACAGAGCTCAATGAACTGCTTGCCGTTACCGAAGGCCTAGTTATGGTCGACCTTTATGCCGACT
This sequence comes from Pseudoalteromonas sp. T1lg75, assembly GCF_002964705.1. Classification (GTDB taxonomy): domain Bacteria; phylum Pseudomonadota; class Gammaproteobacteria; order Enterobacterales; family Alteromonadaceae; genus Pseudoalteromonas. Next base: position 9,111 of record NZ_PQCD01000003.1, read on the forward strand.
GGTGTGTGGCTTGTAAGGAGTTTGAACACTACACCTTTCCCAAGGAGCAGGTGCAACAAGAGTTTAAACACTTTACCCTGGTTCAAATCGACTTAACCGACACCAATGACAGCTCCATCGAGTTGATGGAACAATTTACCGTGTTCGGCTTACCCAGTATCTTGTTCTTTAACCAAGATGGTAAAGAACTTCCGGAGTTAAGGGTCACCGGCTTTATGGGTGCCGACGACTTTGCCACGCACCTGCAAAAAGTGCGTAACCATACCAACAGCTAATCAAGCCCCAATCTAGCGAAGTGCCATAACGGGCACTTCGCTCCTTTCTTTTGCTAATCCCACAGATTTCGCTGCCCAAGGTGATTAGACCAGTATTTTGCTGCTATTTTCCTCGAACTCACTATAATAGTTCGCTAAAGTGAGAAAAATTTGCTATTTGCAACTTTTACCCTTAAGTTTACTACTAATATTTGTATAAACGCTTATAACTCACAAGTTAAAGGATTTTAGTCGCATTATGACTGCAAAGTTTAAGATTTTAGTTATCAACGGCCCAAACTTGAACATGTTGGGTCGTCGCGAGCCAGACAAGTATGGCTCCAAGACATTGGTACAAATTACCGATGAACTAAATGATGCAGCCGCGGCACTTAATGTTGAGCTAGAGCACTTTCAAAGTAATAGTGAAGCGGCCCTGATTGAGCGTATACATGATGCCTGGCAGCAAGTTGATAGTATCATTATTAACCCTGCCGCATTTACGCACACCAGTGTCGCCCTGCGTGACGCCTTACTAAGCGTTGCCATCCCCTTCTTTGAAGTGCACCTGAGCAACATTCATCAACGGGAAGCCTTTCGCCATCACTCTTATTTTTCCGATGTGGCGCAAGGTGTTATCTGTGGTTTTGGTGCAATGGGCTATCACTTCGCGCTGCAAGCAGCGGTTAGCCGGTTGCAAGATTCGAATTAAAAACTAACTAATAGGCGGGTTTTTCATGGACATTCGCAAAATTAAAAAATTAATCGAGCTTGTTGAAGAAACAGGTATTGCTGAACTAGAGATCACCGAAGGTGAAGAGTCGGTACGTATTAACCGTCACAGTTCTGCTCCTATGGCTATGCCACAACAGTACACAGTTGCAGCCCCAGCGGCCGCTCCTGCACCAGTAGCAGCTCCTGCAGCTGAAGCACCAGCAGCAAGCGCTCCGGCACAACCTACTGGCCACCAGGTTAAATCACCTATGGTAGGTACTTTCTACTCGGCTTCTTCACCTGAAGCGGCTGCATACGTAGAAGTAGGCACAAAAGTGAACGTAGGCGACACCCTGTGTATCGTTGAAGCGATGAAGATGATGAACCAGATCGAAGCGGACAAAGCCGGTACGGTTAAAGCTATCCTGGTTGAAAATGGCGAGCCAGTTGAGTTCGATCAACCACTTTTCATCATCGAATAATCGCGCAACCCAAACAAGGCATCAACTATGTTAGATAAAGTTGTTATCGCAAACCGAGGTGAAATTGCACTTCGCGTGTTGCGCGCCTGTAAAGAGCTAGGTATTAAAACGGTAGCGGTTCATTCAACCGCAGACCGCGACTTAAAACACGTGCTCCTTGCAGATGAGACTATTTGTATCGGTAAACCGGCCGCCAGCGAAAGCTACCTGGATATTCCTCGTATTATCGCCGCCGCTGAAGTAACCGACGCGGTAGCCATTCACCCTGGCTACGGTTTCCTTTCTGAAAACGCAGATTTTGCCGACCAAGTCGAGCAAAGTGGCTTTATCTTTATCGGTCCTAAGGGCGACACCATTCGTCTGATGGGTGATAAGGTATCGGCTATCGAAGCCATGCGTAAAGCCGGCGTACCTTGCGTACCAGGTTCAGACGGCCCACTAACGGAAGACAACGAGCGCAACATGCAAATCGCTAAGCGCATCGGTTACCCGGTGATCATCAAGGCCGCCGGTGGCGGTGGTGGTCGTGGTATGCGTGTGGTTCGCAGTGAGAAAGAGCTTGTAAACTCAATCGCCCTGACTCAGCAAGAAGCTAAGCAATTCTTTGGTAACGGCATGGTTTACATGGAAAAATTCCTTGAAAACCCTCGTCATATCGAAGTTCAGGTACTGGCCGATGGTCAAGGTAATGCTATCCACCTAGGTGAGCGTGACTGTTCAATGCAGCGTCGTCACCAGAAAGTTGTGGAAGAAGCGCCAGCTCCGGGTATCACCGCGGAAATGCGTAAGTACATCGGTGACCGCTGTACGCGTGCATGTATCGAAATCGGCTACCGTGGTGCCGGTACATTCGAATTCCTATATGAAAACGGCGAGTTCTACTTCATCGAAATGAACACCCGTATTCAGGTAGAGCATCCAGTAACCGAAATGGTAACCGGTATTGACCTAATTAAAGAGCAGCTAAAAATCGCTGCCGGTCAGCCGCTGTCTATTACGCAAGACGACGTTGTGATCCGTGGCCATGCCATCGAATGTCGTATTAATGCTGAAGACCCGAAAACCTTTATTCCTTCGCCGGGTAAAATCACCCGCTTCCACCCTGCAGGTGGTCTAGGAATTCGTTGGGACAGCCACATTTATGCGGACTACACGGTACCACCGCATTACGACTCAATGATCGGTAAGTTGATCTGTTACGGTGAAAACCGTGACGTAGCCATTGCTCGCTCACGCAACGCGTTGAATGAGTTGGTAATCGACGGCATCAAGACCAACACCGAGCTGCACAAGATTATTTTAGCGGACGAGAACTTCCAAAATGGTGGCACTAACATCCACTATCTAGAGAAGAAACTAGGTCTGTAAATTAAATTGTTAAGCAAAGCCAAAGCCGACATTTTGTCGGCTTTTTTTGTATTGAGCCTTTGAAAACAATGGTGAGTGGCTGATAGGACAATAAGTAAGCAGTTGATTTCTACAAACTTAAATAAACCCCCTTCAGCTAGTGACAAGGCCTGGAAAAGTTTTTATACTGCTCGGCGCTTACCTAAGGATATCTCCTATCCTGTAAAAACAAGGTAAGCATCGAGAATACAAAATGGCCCTATAGCTTAGGTGATGAACGTAAGCCAAAGGCTTTGAGAAGTGATTTAACATCACTTCGAAAGTGAAGAACGCGAGGTCGTGGATGACCGAGCTGAGTGCAGATCATCATGGACGTGTATACTCCGACTGCACCAAGTACACAAAATGGCCCTATAGCTCAGTTGGTTAGAGCGCACGACTCATAATCGTTAGGTCCCTGGTTCGAGTCCAGGTGGGGCCACCATTTTTCCTACTTTTCCTTGTGAATTACGCCCCCGAAATAAGCGAACTTTGTGTCTTTCGTATACAAAAAAGCTGAGTCAGCTAATAACCCAACTAAGCCTTAGAGCTTAAAACCACTTCGATAAACTAATTAAAATCAGTGAGCGCCCCGGCCAATGAGCCCTCAGGTTTTTCAACCACACGTAATAGTTCTGTCTCGCCATCGAGGACGATAAAGGTGGGGGTGTATTTAAGCTTAAACAGCTCGGCCAGGCCCTTGTCGTCTTGTTTGTTGTAATCCACGGCCACCAGTTCGAGCTGGGCGAGTTCAACCTTGCTCAGTGCCAGTAACTTTAGCAGTCGTGGTACTTCGCGCTCGCTGTCATGACACCAGGTGCCGAATAATACCAACACGGACTTGCCCGTGAGCTTGTGCATCTGTGCCAGCTCGTCATCGCTTGGCGTAAAATCATCGTAGGCCGTGGCAAAAGTTTCATATTCACCCAGTAAACTGCCGCTCTCAATCACGCCGATAAAGGGGTTATCGTCGGCATGTGCCGCTGTTGTCGCTAAGGCCATAATAAAAAAGCAGAGTGTTAGAAGGGTACGCATGGTTATCAATTCTTGTGGTTATTATCTAGGGCCATTATGGCCTTGTTATTGAGTCTTGTCTTGCCTTATTGGCATCTGCGCCGCCGAGCGCCTGTACCAGTTGCGCTAGCGGCGTATGGGAAATCGGCTAAACTTATGATGCAGGCACGGGGGTAATATGCAGGGCATAGATGACAAGGTTCTTTCACAACTTGAGGTGGGTTTTAAGCTACCCGTTAAACCGGCTGCGCTTAATCGGCTCCAGACTGAATTGAACCAAAGCAACCCTTGCCTGGATAAGGTCAGTGAATTGATCACCGCCGATGTCGCCCTGGCCGCGGCGGTTTTACGTCTGATTAATTCGCCCGAGCTTATGTCCGAACTAGAAATCACCGATGTAAAGCAGGCGGTTAAATTGTTGGGCCTCAACACCATCAGCCACCTCACCTCCCGCTACTTGGTTAAACAAGTTTTTGATCAATCGAGTTGTTGTATTTCTCTGGCCCGCTTTTGGGACAGTGCCACCGAGATATCACGGTTATGTCTGTATCTGGCTCAAGGACTAAGACGCGATATCGCCCTCGACAATGTGCAAACCTTAGGTCTGTTTCATGATATCGGCATTCCGGTGATGGCCATGAATTTTCCGGACTATGTACAGGTGCTCAATGCCGCCAATGACGATGGCCAGGTTTCGCTCACAGCACTGGAGGATCAGCGCTATCCCTGCAACCATGCCATGCTGGGATTTTATATGGCTCATTCCTGGCATCTTCCCAGTTCGCTGTGCAACATTGTGCTGCATCATCATGACGTAAACTTCTTAGACGAGCCCCACAGCGAAGACGAGAAGCTGTACTACGCCATCTTGAAAGTCGCCGAGAACATTGCCCATGTGCATAAGCGCTTTCGCGATATTAATCACTGGCATCTTCTTGAGCCAAAATTGTTCGCGACCTTAGGCTGGCAACATCAAGATTACCAAACACATCTGGACGATGGCCAAGGCCTGTTGCTCTTCAGCGCTGACTAAACGACTTCTTCGACATTAATCTCAGGGGTGTGTGCCCTCAATACGGCCATGATACAATGGCCCAAAGCACTCCGAAGGACGAGGATATGGCAGCAAGCTCCGCTGTAAAACAACTTAAGCTGATTGTCGGCTCCAAAAACCCAGTTAAAGTAAATGCCGCAAAGGCCACCCTGGCCACCTACTTTCCCGACCACCATATCGAATGCCTGGGTGTCGACGCCCCTTCCGGGGTTGCCGACCAGCCACTGGGCGAACCTGATACCCTGCTTGGCGCCGAAAACCGAGTGCGCTACTGCCAGGAGCATTACCAGGGGGATTTCTATATGGCCATGGAAGGAGGCGCTGCCCGCTTCGACTATGGTGCCGCCACCTTTGCTTATGTGGTGATCGCCGATAATCATCAATTGAGCGTTGGCCGCAGCTGCAACCTCCCATTACCTGAATCGCTGTTCGAAAAGTTACAACAGGGCCAGGAGCTTGGCGATGTCATGGATGCCGCCTTTAATACCACCAATATCAAGCAACAAGGCGGCGCCATTGGCCTGCTGACCCGTGGCCATGCCACCCGCCAAAGCACCTATCAACAGGCGCTTACCCTGGCCATGGCGCCCTTCAATCACCCCGAACTATTTTCGAGTTAAGCCATGCGTTATCCCTGGATATTATTTGATGCCGATGAAACCCTGTTTCATTTCGATGCCTTTGCCGGCTTGCAGGCCATGTTCGCCAAACTCAATGTTGCCTTTAGCGAGCAGGACTACCGCACCTTTGAGCAAGTAAATAAGCCGCTGTGGGTGCAATATCAGAACAACGAGATCAGTGCCAAGCAACTGCAGGAGCAACGTTTTATGTCCTGGGCCGAGCGCCTGGATATCGCGCCCCAGCAGTTAAATCTGTGGTTTATGGAGGCCATGGCGCAAATATGCCAGCCCCTGCCCGGCGCTATCGAGCTGTTAAACGCCCTGCAGGGCAAGGCTCGACTGGGGATCATTACCAATGGCTTTACCGAGCTACAAAGCGCCCGCCTGGAGCAAACGGGTTTAAAGGGCACCTTTGAGTGGTTGGTGATCTCCGAGCAGGTGGGCTATGCCAAGCCGCACATGGCGGTGTTTGAACACGCCTTTACGCTGATGGGCAACCCGCCGAAAAGTGAGATCCTTATGATCGGCGATACCCTGGAGTCAGATATTCAAGGTGGCATCAATGCCGGTATCGACACCTGTTGGCTTAATCGCCGGGAAAAATTGGCGCCCGCACATTTAACCCCAACCTATGAGGTTAAGTCGCTATGCCAGCTGCGCACCCTACTGCTGAACGCCTAGCCATAAAAAATGCCAGCATACGCTGGCATTAACACGGGATGGTTGCCACTAATTCTTGATTCCGATCACTTCCAGGAAGTCATCTTATGGCCTTTGATAGCATAGAAAAGAATAAACAAATAACAAGGCAACATGACTAAATAAGCACTCTGCTGTCCCTGAGCACCGCCCTCACTGCCACTTGCCAAGCCCCAGAATAATGGCCCGAATGCACCACCGGCTATCCCCATAATTAAAAGCCCCGAACCCACGCTGGTCAGTTTACCCAGGCCGGACAGCGCCAGCGGCCATACCGCGGGCCACACAATGGCATTGGCAAAGCCAAGCACGGCAATCAGCAATAGAGGATCGGGCAGCGCCACGCCACCAAAAGGCACCAGCAGGGTGTTTGCAATCAGGGTCGATTGTGCATCGCCAAAGACAATCGCCAAGGTCAGCGCACAGCCAAGTATTGCTGAGCTAGTCAGAGCCGTTTGTTGTGATAGCACCCGAGGGATCAACACAATCCCTAAGGCATAGCCCACGACCATACAGACCATGGTATAGGAGGTCATAACACTGTACTTTTCCACCCCCAACGCCAGCGCAAAGGTGCCTATGGTGTCGCCGGCAATCACTTCAACGGCTACGTAAACGAATAACGCCAGCACACCTAAAGCCAGATTAGGACGTGCCAAGGCAGCCTTCACCTGGCCTTTTTCATGGGCTTGAGTATCGTCATCGATTAATTCGGGCAAGGGTGAGAATTTAACGGCCAGCGCCAACACACCGATAAACAGGGCCATGCCAATGTATGGGAAGATCAGGCTATTGGCCATCTGGTCAATTTCTTCCTGGCTTAGATCTTTACCCACTAAGCCGGTAAAGTTACTTAAAATCAATGCCGTAAAGACCATGGGTGCGAGCACACCAGCACTCTTATTCAAGATACCCATAACACTGACCCGTGCTGCCGCCGACTCTTCAGGGCCGATGCGCACAACATAAGGGTTCACCGCGGTTTGCAGCAGGGTTTGCCCTATGCCCATCACCAGTTGCGCAAACAAAAACAGGGCAAACACCTGAGTTTTGGCCGCCGGCACATATAAAAAGCCGGCCAGCATCATCACCGCCATACCTAATGCCATGCCATTCTTATAGCCAATCTTCTTGATGATGATCGCCGAAGGCACCGCGGTAAAGGTCACGGCGATATAGAAGGAGAATAAAATAAGTGAAGCCTGCAAAGGCGTTAAATCCAGAATTTGCTTTAGATAAGGCATCAATGAACCATTGAGCCAGGTTGCAAACCCGAGGATAAAGAACAGGGTGGCAACAATAGCCATAGGCACAAAGTTGCTTTGTTTTTTGGTTGTAGACACTGTTGCTTCCATAACACTTTCTCGTTGTCGAATTGTTTACCTTTAAGGTGGTTGCGCCACTTTCTAGTCGCGCAAACGGCCATTAAAAGCGCCATTTATTATTATTTTTTAGTCGTAAAAATGAGCAGTTCAGAATACCAATTAATTGCCATTTTTGACAGCGCTGACATGCTCTCCGCCTTTACTGTACGGACACCGACGTGGTGCGGCTGACCTGCTCTTGTACTTGAGTACGCAGTAAAATTTCACCGGGCTCTGCAGGCTTAAATGGCTGCTCATACAGGTGCCAGCTAGCGCCCTGATCCAGGCTATATTCTATCTTCAAGCCGGCAAAAGCACTGTTGGCCACCACACGACCCTCACTGAACTTAGCACCAGGCACCGGCAGATGCAGGGCAATACCATCGCGGTCCAGCTTGGCCAGCTCCTTATGCGCCAAGGTGGCGGAAAATGCCTGCCAGTCTTGCTCACGTAAGCGCGCATCCACCCGCTCACCTTCCCAAGGAGCCTTGCTCCAGGCCCGCTCAGCCACGGCCAACAGGCGCGGAAATACCATGGCCAGCAGTTGCTCCTCGGTGCGTATGGTTTCCGACCATACCTGACCCTGCATGCCGAGAATATTCTCCGGCTTTTGCAAAGCAGGCATGGGCCTTCCCACCAAGGCTTCAAGGTTGTCTATGGCGGCGCCGGTGCGAGTAAAATCGGCATTGGCGTAGACGTTATCCGGCATGTAAGCAAAGACCTTTTTGGTATCGGTATAGCGAGTCGCCCAGTAATAGCCGCGCTCTTCGGGATGCGGCTCATAGGGATGATCAAAATACAAATGCGTACCATGGGAGAGCACCACCTGATAGCCGTCATTGGCCAGGCGATAGGCCCTGTCGGCCACGCCCCACTCCCAAATATTATCCCAGGCATTGGTAAAGAAGGTTTTGTTCGCGTATTCATCGCGATTAAAAGAGTTCACCTTGTCGTACATAATGCCGTCTTCCCAGATCCCGGGGGCAATGCCGCGTTTGTGCAATAAGTCGGCGACGCGCTTGGTAAAGTAGGGCTTTAAATCTGCGACCCCGGCAACGCCATTATTGGGTTCGGCAAACAGTGCCTGACAGGCGGGAGAGCCCACCCAGGATCCCGCGCCGACCTCATCGCCACCGATATGCAAATAGTTCAGCTTGGTGCCAGCCTCGCGGTACATCTGCTGCAACTCATAGGTAACCTTGTCGATAAAAGCATAGGTGGAGTCCATGCACACATTCATCGAGTTATCCGTGTAATTCTGCACCGTGATATAGCTGGAGCTGTCCTTGGGATCGGTCAGCAGGTATTGGGTTGCCTTAGATAAATCAGCGCCTGAAAACTCCTCGCCCCCGTTTGTTGGGGTGAGCAGCGAGTTGCTGGCCACGGCTTCGGCCTGGGCTTTCAGTTTACGGTAACGCGCCTCCATGGCTTTAATGGACGCCCGCGCATGGCCTGGGCCTTCTATTTCCGGAATGATGTCGATATGGCGAGCCTTGGCAAAGCGCAATAACTCTATAAAGTCGGCGCGATTCAAATAGCCGTTACCCGAGCCTGATTTAAAGGGCCCGGTACCCAGCTGCGTCAGCAAGCAGCGGTCTTCAGCCAGATCGAAGCAGCGGTAGGCGCCCACCTCGGTCAACTCTTCCAATCCGGGGATCTGCAGACGCCAGCCCTCATCTTCCGAGAAATGCCAGTGCAAGCGATTCATCTTGTATCGCGCCATTTGCTCGACCAGCTTAAACATGGCCTCTTTACCATGGAAGTTACGGCCATTGTCATAATGCATGCCCCGCCACGGATAGCGGGGCGCGTCGCTTATCTCCACATTGGCCAGGGTCGGACTGCCCGTTGCCGGCAACAAGGCCAACAGGCTTTGCATGCCATAAAAGGCGCCGGCATTGTCGGCTCCGATAATGCGAATATGCTCACCGTCTATCTCCAGGCGATAGCCTTCTTTGTTACCGATTTTGCTATCAACGCCTATGCTGATCAGCTTGTTGTTGGGCGCGTCTATATGATCGGCCTGCGCCTCGAGAGCCAGTTGATACTTTTTCTCTAAGTCGCCCTGAAACAAGGCTACTTCCGCCTGCAATTGTCCGGCATAACGAATTTGCCAGACATCAGACAGGGTGGTTTTGCCGCGATTAACCTCAAGCTCCTGGGGCTTAGGAATAATGCGCGTTTGCACCTGCTCGTCTTTCACGCTCAAGGGGCTGCTATTAAGTTCATAGCGCAGCTCGGCGGTCATTAAGGGGGTGAGATCTTGAGGCTGGTTATAGCGACGCAGCTGTTGCTCCTGGGTAAAAGGGGCAACAAAATCGCCAAAGTCTTCGCTGTCGGTATTGGCAAAAATGGCTGGCTCGGTATTGTGGCCCACCATAAAGGCCCGGGGCATAAAGTCGCTGTAGGCAACTATCCAGACCGCCGCCTCAAAAGGAATTTCTAATTGCTCACCGGCCGCTAGGCCGTTAAAGCTGGACGTCGGACTAAGACGATGCAGATCGCCATTCACATGCTCAATACGCAAGCCCTGGCTGATACCCTCATTAATTTTTCGCACACTGTGCAGGTAAATCTGCCAGGGTTGTTCACCGGCGGGCAGGCTGACTCCAGAGCGGTTAGTAAGCGTAATACTGCCAAGAAAGCTCTTATCCTCATTATGGAAGTTGCTGTTTACCGCAAACATGAACTCGGTGTTTGTGGCAAACGCGTTTATTTGCTCCTGGCTTAGTTGTGCCTGTACAGCCAAGGGCATTATTAACGCCGCAATAAGGCTCGCTTTAAACATGCTTACTCCTGGTCCTGGACCTTAGATTCTGATTGTCGCGTGTTAGCATCATATAAAATATAAAATGACAGCGCTATCATTTATGTTAAATAATCGTCAATTAAAGATAAAAGGCGGCCTTGGCCGCCCTGAAAATCAGACTGTCATTCCTAATATCCGGCGGCTTGGCCATCCTTACGAGATTCGGACGCACCATAATAAACGCCGCTTTGCGGGTCTTTGAGAATCGCCTGATAGCCACCATAGGGGCCCACGGCTTCTTGCAGGGTATGGCCTTTTTTCATTAATTCACGGCGCGTTTCCATGCTAAAACCGGACTCCAAGGACACCACACCACCATCGGTCATGATCTCATCGGTGGGCTGGGTTGAGCCAGAGTGCAGAATACGCGGCGCATCCCCCGCCTCTTGCAGGTTCATGCCAAAATCAATCATGTTGATCAGGATCTGCGCATGCATTTGCGGCTGCGTCGCGCCGCCCATCACCCCATAACTCATATAAGGTTTGCCGTTTTTGGTGACAAACGCTGGGATAATGGTGTGAAAGGGCCGCTTGCCCGGCTCATACTGATTGAAGTGCCCTTCTTTAAGCGAGAATAATTCACCGCGGTTTTGCAGCACAAAGCCAAGCTTTTCAGGTGTCATACCCGAGCCCATGCCACGGTAATTGCTTTGGATCAGCGACACCATGTTGCCGTACTTATCCGCCGTGGTCAGGTAGATGGTATCCCCTTCAACCGGGCCGGCATGGTCGCGCTTGGCCGCCTTATTGGGGTCGATGAGTTTGCGACGCTCGGCGGCATATTCCTTGGAAATCAAACGCTGCACCGGAATGTCGTTAAAAGCAGGATCGGCGTAGTACTTGGCCCTATCGGCAAAGGCGAGCTTCTTGGCCTCAACAAAGGTGTGAATATACTCGGGGCTGTCAAAGCCCATGGCGGCAAGATCATAGTCTTCGAGGATATTCAGGATCTGCTGGGCGGCGATACCCTGGCCATTGGGCGGTAACTCCCACAAGGTGTGTCCGCGATAGGTGGTGGCCACCGGCTCAACCCATTCACTGGTGTGGGCCGCCAAGTCTTGGTAACGGATATAACCGCCATTTTCCTGCATATAACGGTCGATTTCCTTGGCGATATCGCCCTTGTAAAAGGCATCGCGACCACCTTCTGCCAGTTGCTTGTAGGTGTTGGCCAATGCCGGGTTTTTAAATATCTCACCTTTTTTCGGCATCTCGCCGTCGGCCATAAAGACCTCTTTAAAACCCGGGTATTCGCCCCGAGCACCGACACTGCGCTGCATGTAATAGGCGATCACCTCGCTGACGGGAAAGCCCTTTTCGGCATACTCGATACTGGGTTTTAAAATTTCTGCTATGGGCAGAGAGCCAAACTTTTCGTGTAACTCAAACCAACCATCAACGGCACCGGGAACTGACACAGGCAGCGGTCCATAGGCGGGGATCTTCCCCTCATCCTTGGTTATTTTCTTAAGCTCTTCAAAGCTCAAACCAAGCGGTGAGCGACCCGAGGCATTCAAGCCATGCAGCTTGCCATCCTCGGCGGAATAAACAATAGCAAAGAGATCACCGCCGATCCCACAGCCGGTAGGCTCAACCAAACCCAGCATGGCGTTGGCGGCGATAGCCGCGTCAATGGCATTGCCGCCCTGACGCAAGATATTCAGTGCAACCTGGGTGGCTAAAGGCTGAGAGGTGGCAGCCATGGCCTCGCTGGCGATGACTTCGGATCGGGTGGCAAATTCCTTGCCGGTAATGCGATCGTGGGCGAGTGTGGCTGAAGGTGCCAGTAGACTTAGCGAAATTCCTGCTAGAAAAAACCCTCGTTTTATTCGCTTCATAATTCTCTACTCTTTGCTTTTATTTATTAGATAACAAAGTTAGTAGATAAATAACGACCAAGGCAATGGGTTTGCGTTAACGGGGGAAACAAGTGCGATAAAAAACAAAGGCGCCGCCCCGTTACCCTGCCTCTATTTGGCGAGGATAACAAGACAAGCGCCTTGGCAGTAATTAGCCGAACTTACCAGATCTTAACGCGATCTTCCGGCTTAATGTACATTTCGTCGCTTTCTTTCACGTCGAATGCCTTATAGAACTCTGGCATATTTGGCAGCACACCGATTACACGGTAGTGGCTTGGTGAGTGCGAGTCAGTCATCAAACGATTGCGCAGCTCTTCATCACGGTACTTACGACGCCAAATTTGCGCCCAACCCATAAAGAAGCGTTGATCGCCGGTGTAACCGTCAAGTACAGGTGCTTCTTCGCCACCCAGTGATAACTGGTAGGCTTTATAAGCTACGGTTAGGCCGCCTAGGTCACCGATGTTCTCGCCCAGCGTCAGCTGGCCGTTCACATTAGCGTCTTCAAACGGGGCATATTCATTGTACTGCGATACCAGTTGCTGACCACGCTCCTGGAACTGCGCCAAATCTTGCTCGCTCCACCAGTTACGCAGGTTACCGTCACCATCGTATTTTGAACCCTGATCATCGAAGCCATGACCTAGCTCGTGGCCAATTACCGCACCGATGGCGCCGTAGTTCACCGCGTCGTCCGCTTCTAGGTTAAAGAATGGCGGTTGCAGGATGGCCGCAGGGAACACGATTTCGTTGTTCACTGGGTTGTAGTAAGCATTCACCGTTTGCGGTGTCATAAACCACTCACTGCGATCCACCGGCTTGCCCAGCTTGTTACGCATATCATCGTATGCCCACTCACTGTGACGAATAAAGTTACCCGCCAGGTCGTCCGCTTTGACCTCTAGCGCCGAGTAGTCTTTCCACTTGTCCGGGTAACCAATCTTAGGCGTGAACTTGTTCAGCTTCTCTTTGGCTGCCACTTTCGTTTCGGCACTCATCCACTCCAGACCGTCGATGGCTTGGTCGAAACCCTTGATCAGGTTGGCAACCAACTCTTCCATGCGTGCTTTTGCTTCAGGTGGGAAGTTATCTTTAACGTACACCTTGCCTAGCAGCTCACCCAGTACCGAGTTGGCTGAGTCTACCGCTTTTTTCCAACGCGGTTGCTGCTCTTCAACGCCACGTAAGGTGGTGCTGTAGAAAGCAAATTTACGGTCAACAAATTCCTTGCTAAGCTCATCGGCGTAGTTGCTAACAAAATGGAATGTTAGGTAATTCTGCCAAGTAGCCAGGTCGGTTTGCTCATAGATACCCCCTAGCTTTTCAAAATAAGAAGGCTGACGTACAACCAACTCTTCGGTGTTGATTTTTGATTGCTTTAAGAACTGAGCAAAGTCGAATGCACCGGTTAGCTCATTGGCTTCGGCAACCGTCATCTTGTTGTATGACTTGGTCGCATCGCGGCTTTCTACTCGGCTCCACTGCGCCGTAGCCAGCTCGGTTTCAAGGGCAAGAATGCCCTTTGCCGCTTGCTCTGCATTTTCAACGCCAGCCTTGGTTAGCATGTCCGTGATATAAGCCAGGTATTGGGCGCGGATGGTAGAAAACTTCTCATCATCTTTAAGGTAGTAATCACGATCCGGTAAACCTAAACCCGACTGAGACACATAAAGAGCGTACTGGCTTGAGTTCTTGGCATCGTTATTGACATACCAAGCAAACGGCGTGGTGCCGCCTTGAATGCGCAGATCAGCCATCAGCGACACCAGTGCCGCTTTATCGGCAACGCCGGCAATCTTGTCCAAGTATGGCTTAAGCGGGGTGATGCCCTTCTCTTCCAAAGCGTCGGTATTCATATAGCTGCTGTAGAAGGCGCCCAGCTTTTGCTCATCGCTGCCCGGTGCCGCCTTGGTGTTTTTAGCCGCCGCTTCGATCACTTCTTTCAGTGCCGCTTGCGATTGGTCATATAGAGCAGTGAAAGAACCGTAGTTAGACTTGTCGCCCGGAATTTCGGTGCGCTCTAGCCATTTACCATTGATGTGGTAGTAAAAATCATCTTGTGCGCGCACGGCGGTATCGATGTTTTCTAGATCAATACCCGAAGTTAGTTGTTGCACTTGTTTTGTTTGTTCTTTGGCAACGCTTTGCGCTTGAGTTTCGGTATTTGCACTTTGTGCTTGTTCACTACAACCGGTAAGTCCTAATGCCAGCGCCGTTGCGGCCGCTGCTAAGGTTACTTTAAACATATTGTTATCCCATTTTTAATTATGAAAGAGGTGATCCCCAACTAGCCCATATTAAACCCATGGGCGCAGAGCGAGAAACGCAGTTTGTAACAATTTATGAACATAGTTTTTCTAAGATGGCCTGGTTTGCTTTGGGGAAGGCATAACGGTGTAAATCACTGATTGCCACCCACTCCCCTTGCTGGCCTTCGGCACCATGAGGCTCACCACTGAAGTCGCTGACCTTATGGATATCCAGGCGTACCTGCTTATCGCCATAGTCATGCTCAATCAGCATAAAGGAGTCGCTGCTGTGCACCTCAATAGCGACTTCTTCCAATAGCTCTCTGGCCAAGGCCGCCGTGGTGGTTTCACCGGCTTCGATTTTACCGCCAGGAAACTCCCACAAGCCGCCTTGATGTTTGTCGTCCGGGCGTTTACATATGTAGGTTTGCGCACCGCGAAGAATGATCCCCACGGCAACATTGACCACTTTCTGACTCATTAACTGCTCCATAAAAAAAGCGGCATAGGCCGCTTTTTATTCAAGTAAGTGAATGCTTAGCTTAATTTGCCACAGCATTGCTTGTATTTCATACCCGAGCCACATGGACAAGGTGAATTACGACCTACCTTAGGCTCGGCACGCGCCGATACCGGCGCAGGTGCTTCACCGCCAACCTGCTCGGCGTCGGCGTGTTGATACTGACGCGGTGCTTCTTCAGACTTACGATGTTGCTCTTCAACCTTTTCAACATCTTCCTCGGCACGAACCTGAACCTTGCTCAAGATGTTAACCACATCCGTTTTCAGGTTTTCTAGCATGGCCGAGAATAGCTCGAATGACTCACGCTTGTATTCTTGCTTCGGATTCTTCTGCGCATAACCACGTAGGTGGATAC
This sequence comes from Pseudoalteromonas sp. T1lg75, assembly GCF_002964705.1. Lineage (GTDB taxonomy): Bacteria > Pseudomonadota > Gammaproteobacteria > Enterobacterales > Alteromonadaceae > Pseudoalteromonas. The sequence goes on from NZ_PQCD01000003.1 coordinate 24,496, forward strand.
CCTGACGTAGGTGGTCCATGGCAGCCAAGTGATCTTTCCAATGCTGATCCAGGCTTTGCAGCATAACCGCTTTTTCGAATTGACGCAGTACCTGTGGACCCACCATTTCTTCTTTTGCTTTATATGCGTTAGTGGCTTCTTCGACGATGCGCTCACGCAGTTTTTCTTCAAACAACTTATTGTCTTCGGCAAGCCATTGCTGGATAGGCAAATCAAGCAGGTAGTCTGCCTTCAAGCGTTCTTCCAAAGCAGGCACGTCCCACATTTCCGCCAGCGATTGCGGGGGAATATACTGATCGATCACGCCGTTGATCACGTCGTTGCGAATAGCATCTATGGTTTCTGAGATATCACCCTCTTCCAGCAGCTCGTTACGCTGGGCGTATACCACGCGGCGCTGGTCGTTGGCCACATCATCATACTCAAGTAATTGCTTACGAATATCGAAGTTACGGGCTTCTACCTTACGCTGGGCGTTTTCAATGGCACGGTTAACCCAAGGGTGTTCGATGGCTTCGCCACGTTGCATGCCTAGTTTACGCATCATGTTAGTCATGCGCTCACCGGCGAAGATACGCATCAGGGCATCTTCCATCGACAGATAGAAACGGCTTGAACCGGCATCACCCTGACGACCCGAACGACCACGCAACTGGTTATCGATACGACGAGACTCGTGACGCTCGGTACCGATAATGTGCAGACCACCGGCAGCGATGACATCGTCATGACGCTTTTTCCATTGTTCTTTGATTTTTGCGATTTGCTCTTCACTTGGGTTATCAAGCTTTTCGGCTTCGCTCTGCCAGTTACCGCCTAGCATGATATCGGTACCACGACCGGCCATGTTGGTGGCGATAGTCACTTTACCCGGTAGACCCGCATCGGCAACGATGTCGGCTTCCTGAGCGTGGAACTTGGCATTCAATACGTTGTGCTGAATTTTCTCTTTACGCAGGAACTGCGACAGGTATTCCGAGCTTTCGATTGAAATAGTACCCACTAGCACCGGCTGACCGCGCTCTTGGCAGTCTTTAATGTCGGCCAAAATCGCTTCGTATTTTTCTTCCTGAGTCAGGTAAACCAGGTCGGCACGATCATCACGGATCATCGGCTTGTTGGTTGGAATAACAACTGTGTCTAGACCGTAGATAGACTGGAATTCGAACGCTTCGGTGTCCGCCGTACCCGTCATACCGGCTAGCTTGTCGTAAATACGGAAGTAGTTCTGGAAGGTGATTGATGCCAGGGTTTGGTTTTCATTCTGGATCTTCACGCCTTCTTTGGCTTCTACCGCCTGGTGCAGACCTTCAGACCAGCGACGGCCTTCCATGGTACGACCCGTGTGTTCATCAACAATGATGATTTCATTGTCTTTAACCACGTAATCGACGTCTTTTTGATACAGTTTGTGTGCACGTAATGCGGCATACACATGGCTAAGCAGAGTAATATTACCCGCCGAGTACAGTGAATCACCCTCTTCAATCAAACCACGCTCGGTAAGAAGCTCTTCAACTTTGATCTGGCCGCGCTCGGTCAGGTGAACCTGCTTGCCTTTTTCGTCAATGGTGTAATCGCCGTCGCCTTCAACGCCTTCTTCGTCTTCTTTTTCCTGCTGTACTAGCTCAGGAACTATCATGTTGATTTGCGTGTAAAGCTGGGATGAATCTTCAGCCGGGCCAGAGATAATCAGCGGCGTACGGGCTTCATCGATCAGGATTGAGTCAACCTCATCCACCACCGCAAAGTTCAGTGGACGCTGCACGCGCTCATCGATACTAAACGCCATGTTGTCGCGCAGGTAGTCAAAGCCAAACTCGTTGTTGGTACCATAGGTGATGTCGGCAGCGTAGGCGTCTTTTTTCTGCATTGGCATCATGCCAGGCACGTTACAGCCCACGGTTAAGCCCAGGAATTCAAACAGCGGACGGTTGGTTTCTGCGTCACGCTTGGCCAGGTAGTCGTTCACGGTAATTACGTGTACGCCCTTACCCGATAAACCATTAAGGTAAGCTGGTAGGGTTGCGGTCAGGGTTTTACCTTCACCGGTACGCATCTCGGCGATACGGCCCTGGTGCAACACCATGCCACCTATCATCTGTACATCGAAGTGGCGCATGCCATACACACGCTTTGACGCTTCACGTACTACCGCGAAGGCTTCTGGTAATAGGTCATCTAAACTTGTGCCGTTGTCATAACGCTCACGAAATTCAGCGGTTTTTGCTTTTAGTTCTTCATCGCTGAGTGATTCTAGCTGGCCTTCTAAGGCATTGATTAGCGCGACCGTTTTACGTAAGTTTTTAATTGTGCGGTCATTGCGGCTACCAAAAATTTTGGTAAATATTTTCGTGATCATGATTTAACCGTTACATTCTCATCTGCGTTAAGCGCTCTGGGTCATCCTTCGGGGTCACCCCTAAGGACGCTGCCAAGTCACTTGCGAACTTCGTTTATCCAATTTATACCGCACTCAAGTTACATAAGAGCGACTATTGTGGATCTATTGAGTGTGACTGCTTGAGCGGTGTACTTTTGAGCGACATCATAACAAACTCAATGAATTGCAGCACCTAATAATACCAATTCCATTAGCACTTCCGGTAACTTGCCTTTACAGCGCAAAGCCTATTAAAAACTAATGGCATTGGTATTATCGCTGGCCTATCATAACGTTCAGAGAAATCTTTGCAAACTTAGCAATAGAAAGTGGGTCTAAAGTACAGCAATAGAGACTCAAGCATTGCTATAGAAGTGGTGACGATTCAGTCAAATTCAAGAGGTGGATGCCGTTTATGGCAAAAGATCGCTATGCGCCAAAACAACTTAACGAGGTGCTGGGGCAATTAAACCCGCGGCTCGGTTCGCGCATCGCCAGCTATGGCGCCAAAACTCAGGAGCTGGCCTCGCAACAACAGACTCTGCACCAGGCGGTGGGGGAAAACCTGGCGAAGAAGTGCCGGGTGGCCAATATCCGCGATGGCGACTTGATCATCGAGGCTCATAGCGCCACTGTGGCCATGAAGCTGAACTATATCAAGATGGATATTCTCTCGGCCTTTCGCCAACAGGGCTTGGTGGATTTATGCCAGGTAAAAATAGTCACCTCTCCCAACGCGGCGCAGCGTGCACCTTTAGCACAGACGCGCACACAAACTCAAAAGGCCAAAAACGAGCCCTCGAATAAGCGCACCATGAGCGAGCAAACGGCGCACAACTTAGAATTGATTGCCGAACATGCACCGCCCTCACTGCAACTAAAATTAATGCGCTTGGCACAACACGGCAGACAAAAAAAATGACGCTTTTAAGCGTCATTTTTTATTCAATAGTTTTCTATTTACAGGCTTAAGCCGTATGCAGGGCCAGAGCCGGAGCTGGCATGGTCACTGAGTCTTCAAATGTTGCCCATTCCCATGCCGACTCGGTCGCCATGATTTTACGTAGCAATTTGTTGTTCAGATCGTGACCCGACTTATAAGCGGTAAGTTTACCGAGAATGTTGTGGCCGGTCATAAACATGTCACCCACGCAGTCCAAGATCTTATGCTTAACGAACTCGTCTGCATAGCGTAAGCCGTTTGGATTAAGCACCTTAAACTCGTCAAGAACAACGGCATTGTCCATGCTGCCACCTAGAGCCAGGTTATTGGCATGCATGTACTCGATGTCTTTCATAAAGCCGAAGGTACGGGCACGACTGATCTCTTCGATAAAGTTCTGTGCCGTAATATCCAGAGCAATGCGCTGACGACTGTCGTTAATAGCCGGGTGATCAAAGGCAATCTCGAAATCGATATGAAAACCATCATAAGGTTCGATTTCGGCCCACTTGTCACCCTCTTCTACACGTACCTTTTCTTTGATACGAATAAAACGCTTGGCTACATTCTGCTCGGCGATACCGCCTTTTTGTAGCAGATAAATGAATGGCAAGGCACTGCCATCCATAATCGGAACTTCACCGCTATCAAGCTCAACAATCAGGTTGTCGATGCCTAACGCGGCTACTGCAGCGATAAGGTGCTCAGTAGTAGATAAGCGAACGCCGTCTTTATTAGTTAAACAGGTACACAATTGCGTATCGCCCACCGCTTCCGGGGTCGTTTCGAAATCCACAACCGGATCAAGGTCCACGCGACGAAATACTATCCCAGTATTCGCGCTCGCTGGTCGGAGAGTTAAGGAAACCTTCTCACCCTTGTGGAGACCAACACCCGTGGCTTTGACTACTTCTGCAATCGTACGCTGTTTGATCATAGGCTTTCGCTCACTTACTAAACTAAAATTAGACGGCGGATTCTACCACACATCGCACCAGTTAACAAATCAGTTTATTTTTTAAACTAGTCTGCTTGCTTACGCAGAAACGCCGGGATATCGAAATAATCACCGCTTTCGTCCTGCTTCTTCGGTGCAGCACTTGCTTTGCTTTCTTGGCTTGGCGCCGTAGGCGAAGTTTGTGCTAATGAAGCTGAAGCTGAGCTTACTGACTCCTCCGCTGGCTTCGACTCATCAAAGCTTGAAGATGTTCCCTGCGTGGCAAAGCTTGGCACAAACATAGAAGTATTTTGTGTGCTCTGCATCCCTTGGGCGCTCACATCAGAGCCCGCAGCACGTTTAAAGCCGTTGTCTACCACACCGAACTGAGGACGACGATCGCCACCTAGGCCAGTTGCCACTACGGTAACGCGCAGCTCATCGCTCATTTCCATATCGATGGCGGTACCTACTACCACGGTGGCATTCTCAGATGCCAGGGCCTTAACATGGTTACCAACGATCTCGAACTCTTCGATAGATAGGTCCATGCCCGCGGTGATATTAACCAGGATACCCTTGGCACCGGTTAAATCCACGTCTTCAAGCAGTGGGCTTGAAATAGCCGCTTCCGCCGCTTCCTGTGCACGGTCCGGACCGGATGCCGAAGCAGAACCCATCATTGCCGTACCCATGGCCGACATAACAGTACGTACGTCGGCGAAGTCGACGTTAATAAGGCCGGCGCGAGTGATAAGCTCGGCAATACCTTGGACCGCACCGTAGAGTACGTCATTGGCTTTAGCAAAAGCATCCAGCAGGGTTGTGCCCTTGCCCAATACTTTCAATAATTTATTGTTAGGAATGGTGATCAGTGAATCAACGATTTCCGCCAGTTCATTAATGCCCTGATCCGCTGCCGAAGCGCGCTTTTTACCTTCGAAATCGAATGGACGCGTTACCACCGCCACGGTCAAAATACCCAACTCTTTGGCAAGGCGAGCGACCACAGGTGCCGCACCGGTACCTGTACCACCGCCCATACCGGCAGCGATAAAGACCATGTCTGCGCCTTGCAGGGCACTTTTAATGGTTTCGGCATCTTCTTCGGCACTTTTCTTACCGATTTCCGGGTTCGCACCGGCACCTAAACCTGAAGTGATCTGTGTACCTAGTTGCACCGTGACATCTGCGGATGACTTGCGTAGCGCCTGCGCATCGGTATTGGCGGTGATAAATTTCACGCCTTCGATGTGCTGTTGCACCATGTGTTCTACGGCATTACCGCCGCCGCCACCGACACCTATTACTTTGATGACAGCTTCTTCGCTGTGCTCTTCCATCATATCAAACATTGTTTACTCTCCGACTTGAGTACTAAAACTCACCCTGGAACCATTTAGTAATACGGCCCCACCAGTTACCCTCGTCCGCTTTCGATTTCGATGCGTTGATCGACTGCATGGTCCGACCATATTGTAACAAACCTACGGCGGTTGCAAACGAGGGATCGCTTACATAATCGGTTAATCCCGTTATCCCTAGTGGACTACCGATACGTACCGGCATTTGGAAGATGTCTTCTGCCACTTCCAAAGCGCCGGTCATCTTTGCACTGCCTCCGGTAATAACCAGTCCGGCGGCAATTTGATCTTCAAAACCGGAGCGACGAATTTCTTCGAGCGCCAGTTCAAATAATTCTCTAAAACGCGGCTCAACCACCTCGGATAAGGTGTGGCGCGACATAATACGCGAAGGACGCCCGCCAACGCTAGGTACTTCAATTTGTTCTTCATTGCTGGCCATTTGGCTGCTGGCGCAGGCGTGCTGCACCTTAATGGCTTCGGCGTGAGAAATGGGCGTACGGAAAATCTTGGCAATATCGCCGGTTACCTGGTTACCCGCCACCGGGATCACCGCGGAATGACGTAAGGCGCCATTGATGTAAATGGTGATATCCATGGTACCGCCACCGATATCCAGTACCGCTACGCCCAGCTCTTTTTCGTCTTCGGTCAGCACCGAGTAACAGGACGCCAGGGCATTGAAAATAAGCTGGTCTACTTGCAGGCCACAGCGCTCGACACATTTTTCAATGTTCTTCGCCATGTCGTTGGAACAGGTAATGATATGGGCCTTGGCTTCCATGCGCACGCCGCTCATGCCGAGCGGGTTTTTAATGCCCTCTTGCATGTCGATACTATATTCTTGCGGTAAGGCATGGAGCATCTTGCGCTCGGCTGAAATAGGCACGGAACGAGCAATGTGAATCACATTGTCTATGTCTTCATCGGTCACTTCGGTGTTGTTAATCGCCACCACACCGGTTTCGTTCTGACATTGAATATGCTTACCGGAAATACCCAGGTAAACGGAGCTAATGCGGCAGTCGGCCATCAGCTCGGCTTCATCGATGGCACGGCGAATCGACTCAGAAACCAGGTTCAAGTCATTCACGCCACCCTTATCCATACCATGGGATACCTGGCGGCCCACACCAACAATGCTGAGCTTGTTGTCATCGGTGATCTCACCGACCGTAGCCACCACTTTCGAGGTGCCCACATCCAAACCGATAACAAGGTTACGTTCTACTGACTTGGTCATACCTTACTCTTTTGTTCTTCTTCCGTTACTGCCAGCGGCTTAAATTGCACCGCAAGCCCGGTATCATATCGCAAATCAACGACATCTACTTGTACATCTTGACGTTTTTTCAAGTGCGGGTAGACATCAATAAATCTTTGTACGCGTTTTGCTTTATCATCTCGCCCCAAATTTAGGCGAATGCCGTTATCCAGCCATAACTGCCAGGCAAAACGCTCAGACAACGCCAGGCTCGATAATTTAAGGTTGTTAACCGCAAACAGTTCCTCGAAGCGATTAAAGGTCTGCCAGGCTTCCAGCTCGCTGCCCTCGGGGCCGAACAAGCTTGGCAATGAGTCCTTTATGCCATCCTGCGGAGCGGTAAACACTTGTCCTCGGCTATTGAGCAATTGGTCATCATTCCAAAACGCCACCGCCTGATGTTCCACCACATACACCTGCAAGGTATCCGGCCATTGCTTGCGCACCGAGGCACTGGCAACCCAGGGTAAATCGGTGACCAGCTCCTGCACCTGCTTTACATCAAGCTCAAAAAAGCTGTCCAAATCCGCCTGCTTAATGGCCTCGATAATGGCCCGCTCGGCGGTGTATTTGGGCTCGCCCAACACCTGCAACTGCTTAAGCTGGGCATCTTTGTCCCGAACCAGCCAGTCGGAGAAGTTGAAGGTCAACTTCAGCACCAGGAACACCACCAGCAGAAAAAAGCTCAAGCCAAACAGCAGCGACCAATTGGTTCCCTGTTTAAGTTCGCTCAGCTTCTCCCTTAATGTCGCCATTTACAGAGTTTGCTCCAAAATCTTGACTACAAGCGCGGTAAAATCCACGCCCGTAGCTTTGGCCGCCATGGGTACCAAGGATTTTTCCGTCATCCCAGGCACGGTATTCACCTCAAGCAGGTAGAACTCACCGTCGGCGCCCTGCATGGCATCGACGCGGCCCCAGCCTTTGGCTCCCACCAAATTAAAGGCCTGCTCCGCCATTTCTTGCAGCTGCGCCGTTTGCGCTGCGCTCAGATCCGCAGGACAGTAATACTCCGTGGTGCTCGATTGATACTTGGCCTGATAGTCATAAAAACCGCTTGGCGTGCGCATCTCAATGACCGGCAGCGCCTTATCAGCCAAAATCGATACGGTAAATTCGCGGCCACTCAGCCACTGCTCAACCAGTACCTCATCGTCAAACTTAAATGCCGATTCCAGGGCTTGTGCCAGCTCCTCAGCATTGTTGGCCTCGGCCATACCGATACTCGAGCCTTCATGAGAAGGCTTCACCATCACATGACCCAGTTGCGCCATAATCTCAGCGCAATCGAAACCCTGACTTTTCGACACCACCATGTAAGGGGCGGTACGCAGACCCGCCACCTGAAACAGGTGTTTACAGCGAATTTTATCATCGCCAGGGCCGAACCCAAGACGCCAGAACCGGTATAAGGCAAGCCCATAAATTCCAGGGCCCCTTGCAAGGTGCCATCCTCACCGCCACGGCCATGCAGGGCGATAAAGACACGGTCAAAACCTTCTTGCGCAAGTTCGTGCAAGGGGCGCTCTGCCGGGTCAAACAGATGCGCATCAACACCGGCCTGAATAAAGGCCGCATGCACTGCGCTGCCCGACTTAAGCGACACTTCGCGCTCGGCAGATGAGCCACCTAGTAAAACTGCTACCTTGCCAAATGGCTGATTCATGACGACACCTGCTGTAACTTTTCAATCTGTAATTCGGTTGCGGCCAGCTTTTTAACCAGCTGACCTATATTGCCTGCCCCTTGAGTGATCACCAGATCGTCATCGGCCAAGGTGGTAGCAAGAACGCTCGCTAACTCGTTATTATTCGCTACGTGTAAGGGCTCTTTACCGCGCTGGCGCAGGCTGCGGCACAGGCTTTTTGAGTCGGCACCCACAATCGGCTCTTCCCCGGCGGCGTAAACATCAAGCAAAATTAGCTGGTCGACGTCGCCCAATACCTTAACGAAGTCTTCGTATAGGTCTCGGGTGCGGCTATAACGGTGCGGCTGATAGATCATCACCAGGCGCTTTTGCGGCCAACCGTCGCGGGCCGCCTTAATGGTGGCTGCCACCTCACTGGGGTGATGACCATAGTCATCCACCAGCATGACCTTGCCACGCTCATTGGTAAACTCACCATAATGCTGGAAGCGGCGGCCAATGCCTTCGAACTTCTCCAACGCTTGTAAAATTGCGGTGTCACCAATCCCTTCGTCCTTAGCAACGGCAATGGCCGCTGTGGCATTCAGGGCATTGTGTTTACCCGGCATATTCAGGGTCACCTCAAGACGCTCACCCTGTTTCGAGGTCACGGTAAAGGAACAGGTGCTGGCGTCCTGGGTAAAGTCGGCCAGACGATAATCCGCATCTTCATGTTCACCGTAGGTGGTGACCTGACGAGAAAAACGTGGGATCAGTTCACGGGCCACCGGCGAGTCGATGCAAACCACGGCCAAACCGTAAAACGGCAGGTTATGGATGAATTCCACATAGGTGTCCTTCATTTTCTCCAGACTGCCCTCGTAGGTATCCATGTGATCTTCTTCAATGTTAGTGATCACAGACACCATGGGCTGCAGGTGTAAAAAGGAAGCATCGCTCTCGTCGGCTTCGGCAATGAGGAAACGGCTTGAGCCCACTTTGGCATTACTGCCGGCGCTATTAAGCAAGCCACCGATGATAAAGGTCGGATCCAGGTTAGCCTCGGCAAAAATACTAGCGACCAAACTGGTGGTGGTGGTTTTACCATGGGTACCGGCAATGGCGATACCATGACGAAAACGCATCAGCTCAGCCAACATTTCCGCACGGCGCACGATAGGAATACGCGCGTTACGGGCGGCGATAATCTCTGGGTTCTGTTCATTGATGGCGGTTGAAACCACCACCACAGAAGCGTCTTTCACATTGTTCTGATCATGACCGATAAACACTTCGGCACCGGCTTTGATCAAGCGCTCCGTCATCGCACTTTGAGCGATGTCAGAACCCGTGATGCGGTAACCTTCGTAGGCTAGTACTTCGGCAATACCGCCCATACCGGCACCACCGATACCGATAAAATGAATGGTTTCAACGCGGCGCATGGCCGGTCGTTGCCCTTGTTGTTGCGTGCCCTGCTGTTGGGCTGTGCCTGTTGTTACTGTCATTAACTATACTGCTCACATTGTTTTGCAACCGCTGCGGTTGCATCGAGTTTGGCCAGCGCCTTCGCGCGCTTACCCATCTCGGTAATTAATTGGGGCTGCTGAAAATACGGCGCTAGCGCCTCAACCACGGCGGCTTGATGAAAATCGCCTTGCTGCATACATAAGGCCGCATCGCCGCCGACCAAATACTGGGCATTGGCGGTTTGATGGTCGTCCACGGCATGTGGAAATGGCACAAACAAGGCCATGCGACCGGCGGCCGCCACTTCACTCACGGTCAAAGCACCGGCGCGGCAAATAACCAGGTCAGCCCAAGCATAGGCGGCATCCATATCGTCGATGAAGTCGCTCACCTTGGCCTCAAGTTGATGCATCTGATATTGCTCCTGCACCTTGCTGGAGCGGCCCTTACCGGTTTGATGCCACAGCGCCAGGGTGTGTTTTTTTGCCAGTTCGGCGAACACCGCAGGCAAGGTATCATTTAATTCCTGCGCTCCCAACGAGCCGCCCACAACCAGGATGTTGATGGGCGCAGTAACCTCTGGTGGGGCGATATTCATTAGCGACTGGCGTACCGGGTTACCGACCACCTGAAAATCGCTTTGTGGCAAGGCGCCGGGAAAGGCGCCCAAACAACTGTTAGCCAGCTTGGCCAGCAACTTATTACTCATGCCGGCCACGGCATTTTGCTCATGGATCACTAAGGGGATCCCCAGGCTTTTCGCCGCCAGACCCACAGGCCCGGTTACATAGCCGCCCATGGCCAACACCGCCGCAGGGCGACGTTTCTTTAGAATCTTACGTGCCGCAAAAAACGCCTTGGCTATCATCAAGGGCGCTTGGAACAGGCGTTTTAAGCCGTTACCACGTACGCCCTGAGCGCGAATAAAGTCGATGTCGATGCCGTGTTTAGGCACCACATCCGCTTCCATTCTATCATCCGTGCCGATCCAGGAGACCTGCCAATCCTGCTCGCGCAGGTATTGGGCCACGGCGATGCCGGGGAAAATGTGCCCGCCTGTGCCGCCGGCAACCACTACCAATGATTTATTCATGCCGCCTCCTGTACTACTGTGGGGCTTGCTGCCACGCGACGATGACCACGGGCGTTGCCCCTGGAGGTCGCCTGCTTGGTTGCCATCTTGGTTTCAAAATCGATGCGGAATAATACCCCGGCGGCAATGGCCATCACCAGCAAACTCGAACCACCGTAGGAGATAAAGGGCAAGGTCAGCCCCTTGGTCGGTAAGATACCGGCGCTGGCGCCAACATTGACCATGGACTGAAATGCAAACCAAATGCCTATGCCCAGGGCTAAATAACCTTCGTATTCTTTATTGGCCTTCAGCGCACGCTGACCAATAAGCAAGGCCCGAAATACCAGGGTGCCTAATAACACCAACACGGTGAATACACCGACAAAACCCAGCTCTTCGGCGACCACGGCAAAAATAAAGTCATTGTGCGCGTGCGGCATGTATTGCAACTTCTGCACACTGTTCCCCAGGCCCTGACCAAACCAGCCCCCCTGGCCGTAAGCCATTAGCGACTGCACCAGTTGATAACCTTTACCGAAGGGATCATCCCAAGGCTCCAAAAAGCCCACGACACGGGCCCAACGATAGGGTTCAAAGACGATCAGGGCGATCACCAGGCCAATCCCCGAGAGCATCAAAGCAAAGAACTGCCACAACTTGGCACCGGCCAAAAACAGCAGGCCAACCGTGGTCACGAACATCACCACCACGGTGCCAAGATCCGGTTGTAACAAGATCAAACCGGCGTACAGAACAAACACGCTGATGGGTTTCACAAAGCCCTTAAAGTTTTCCTGAACCTCGTCACGCTTACGCACCAGGTAGCCAGCCAGGTAACTAAAGAAGAACAGCTTAGCCACTTCCGAGGCCTGAATATTGATGGGGCCAAAGGGGATCCAGCGCTTCGAGCCATTGATTTCATTGCCTAGTACCAGCACCGCGATCAGCAGGCCCAAGCCCATAAACAAGAGATAAGTATTGGCGACCTTCCACCACTGCATTTTCAAACTCGTTGCCAGGGTGAATAAGAACAGCGCCATCACCATAAACACCGCCTGGCGCACCATAATATGATAAGGGTTGTCGAACAGGCGCTCGGCCTCTGGCATGGAGGCACTGGTCACCATGACAAAACCAATCCCCACTAAACACAGCAGGGTATAAAGCAAGGGCACATCGTATAACTGACCCGAGGGCTTTAGATGCAACAGGTCTTTAATGCGATCCCAGTTCATGCCTCCCCCTCATGCACTTGCTGTGCAAAATCGTTTCCGCGCATCATGTAATTGGCATACATATCCAGGCTGGCACAGGCCGGTGCCAGCAAGACGATATCGCCAGGACGAGCACAGGCTTTAGCGCAGCGTACCGCCGCCGCCATATCGCTCACCTGATGACTGCCGGGCTTCAGTGCGGCAATGGCTGCGCCGTCTTTGCCCAAACAAATCAGTTCAGCGACCTGCTTGAGTAACGGCTCTTGCAAGGGCGTTAAATCGGCACCCTTAGCATCGCCACCGGCAATTAAAATTAAGCGTCCCGGCTCGTCGGCAAAGCCGTTAATCGCGGCTATGGTGGCGCCCACATTGGTGGCCTTGGAATCATTGAAGTAGCGCACCTCATTGAGGGTATCTACATACTGGCAGCGGTGATCCAAGCCGGTAAATTCCTGTAACGCCCGCTCAAAAACGCCGGCATCAAAGGCAAAGGGGTGACATAAGGCCATCACAGCCAATACATTCAAGCGATTATGGCTGCCTGGCAGCAAGCTGCTGGCGCAAGATAAAATGGGCTGCTGGCGAAAGGCAAAGTAGGCTTCGCCTTGGTGCATCATCGTATGGTAGTCGCCCTGCGCTAAACCAAAGCTCATGCGCTCGGCGCTATTGTCCTGTCCCGGTGCGGTATCGGCATCGTCACTGTTGTAAACGGCCAGCTCGCAGCCCTGATAGATGCGCTGTTTGGCATCGATATAGCCGCCCATATCCTCATATCTGTCCATGTGATCTTCACACAGATTCAAAATACAGGCGCTTTTGGCCGCCAGGCTGGAGGTGGTTTCCAACTGGAAGCTCGATAACTCTAAAACATAGGCATCGGCGTCCAAAGCCAGTAAATCCAGCACCGCGGTGCCGATATTGCCACCTAGACCAATATGCAGGCCGCCGCGCTCAAGTACCTTGGTGAGCAGGGAAACCACGGTCGACTTGCCGTTTGAGCCGGTCACCGCCAACACCGGCTTGGTATTGATGCGGGCAAACAACTCAACATCGCCAATCACTTCCACACCGGCGGCCATGGCCTGCTGCACTTGTGGGGTGGCCAGTGCCAATCCGGGGCCGATCAGGATTAAGTCGAAGGATGTCAGGTCGGCTTCTGCTAAGGGACCAAAACGCTGCTCCAGGTGCGGCACATGAGAGTCTAACCACAACTGAGTAGGCACCTGCTGACGCGAGTCGATAAGCACTGGCGCCAATTTATGGGCATGCAAAAAACGCACTGTGCCCAGACCGGAAACTCCCAGCCCAAGCACCGCAATACGTTTATTTTTAAGCGTCTTTAAATAGCCCATTTACCTAATCTTCAATGTTGCCAATCCAGCAAGTACCAGCACGATGGAAATAATCCAAAAGCGCACGATCACGCGCGGCTCCGGCCAGCCCTTTAATTCGTAATGGTGGTGAATAGGTGCCATGCGGAATATCCGCTCGCCCCGTAACTTGTATGAGCCCACCTGCAAGATCACAGACACCGCCTCCATGACGAAGACCCCGCCCATAATCACTAGCACCAGCTCCTGACGTACCAGCACGGCGATAATGCCAAGCGCACCGCCCAGGGCCAATGAGCCCACATCGCCCATAAAGACCTGCGCCGGGTAGGTGTTAAACCACAAGAAACCTAGGCCAGCACCGACGATGGCGGTACAGACCACAACCAGTTCACTGGTCAGCGGCAGATGCGGCAGGTGCAGATAGCTTGAGAAGTTCGCATGACCGGTCACATAGGCCATGATGGCCAGCGCCGACGCCACTAAAATGGTTGGCACTATGGCCAGGCCATCCAGGCCGTCGGTAAGGTTTACGGCATTGGAGGTACCGACCACGACGAAATAGGTCATGATGATGTAGAAAAGTCCAAGCTGCGGCATCACATCCTTAAAGAAGGGCACGATTAATGCGGTTTCCGCGGCCTGTTGCGAGCTGGCATACAGGGCAAAGGCAACCACTAAAGCAATCACCGACTGCCAGAAGTATTTCCATTTGGCAATCAGACCCTTAGGGTCTTTGCGTATGACTTTACGATAATCATCGATAAAGCCGACAACGCCCAAAGAGCCAATCACAAACAAGGTGGCCCACACATATTTATTACTTAAGTCGGCCCACAACAGGGTACTGACAAAAATTGCCCCCAGGATCAACAAGCCCCCCATGGTTGGGGTGCCCGACTTGCTTAAGTGAGACTGCGGACCGTCGTCACGTACGGTTTGTCCGATCTGCATGCGCTGTAAGGCGGCAATGAGTTTCGGACCAAAATACAAAGACAGCATCAGCGCCGTCAAAATTCCTAAGATGGCTCGAAGCGTCAAATAAGAAAATACATTAAACCCGCTGTAAAACTGGGTTAGGTATTCAGCCAGCCACACTAACATTACTTCTCTCCCTCGCCGGCTAACTGTTTGCCATGCGCCACTAAATCTTCCACTAAAAGCTCCATGCGAGAACTGCGCGATCCCTTCACGACTACCGTAATTTTTTGTTGTGTCTGTCGTAAGTCCTTAAGCATTTGCTCAAGAAGTTGGTCGCGCCCAGAAAAGTGGCGTCCGGCTTGTTCATAGACATCACTGGCGTAACGGCTTAATACGCCCAGAGAATAGACGGCTTCAATGCCTTTTTGCTTAGCATATTCACCTACTTGTTGATGGTATTGTCGTGCGCCTTCGCCGAGTTCATTCATGTCGCCGAGAGCTAATACCCGATACCCCGGCACCTGCGCCAATAAGTCAATGGCCGCTTGTACCGATCTCACGTTGGCATTGTAAGTATCATCAATGACTGTAAGCTGACTTGTTACCTCGATAATATTCACGCGCCCTTTTACCTGCGCCATATTGGCCAGGCCACTGGCCACGTCCGCAAGGCTACAGCCCAAGCTGCTGGTTAATGCCGCCGCGATGAGCACATTGGTGACATTGTGTTGGCCGGGCATGGCCAGGGTCACGGCAACACGCTCATCCTTATTGCAAAGCATAAAGGAAGGTCGAGCCAGGGCGTCTAATGTCACCTCTTCGGCCCATACATCCAGGTGTTCGCTGGTCGAAAACTGTTTAACCTGGCGGGTGCCCAGACCATCGAGCCATTGTTGTTTAAACTCGCTGTCGGCATTGATCACCGCCACACCGTCCTCGGCCAAACCGGTGAAAATTTCACCCTTGGCGGTGGCCACCCCCTGCAGGGAACCGAATCCTTCCAGATGTGCCTCGGCCACATTACAAACCACAGCCACATCCGGCTTGGTCAGCGCCGTGGTATAGGCAATTTCGCCAAGATGATTAGCACCGAGCTCGATCACCGCATATTGATGCTGAGGCTCAAGGCGTAACAAGGTCAGCGGCACGCCGATATCGTTATTGAAGTTGCCCTTGGTGGCCAGCACCGGGCCTTTTTGTGCCAAGATCGCGGCACACATTTCTTTGACCGTGGTTTTACCCACGCTGCCGGTAATGGCAATGGTTTTTGGCGCAACCTCGGCTTTTACCGCGGCACCAATTTGCCCAAGGGCAATACGGGTGTCGGCCACTACCAGCTGAGGTAAATGGGTTTCTACCGGATGAGCCACGATCACCGCCACCGCGCCTTGACGCTCGGCGACATCGATAAAGTTGTGGCCATCAAAGTTAGGGCCTTGCAGCGCTAAAAACACCTCGCCGGCACACAGAGAGCGGGTATCGGTATTAATATTGCTCAGGGTGCAGTTGCTGCCCTGATAGCTAATGCCTAATGTCTTGGCTAGCCAGTCTAAATCCATACTAATCATGATGTTGCTCCTTGTGCCAATAACTGCTGCACCAGGGTGCGATCACAAAACGGCAATACCTGATCGCCGATAATCTGGTAATCCTCATGGCCCTTGCCGGCGATAAGGACAATATCGCCAGGCTGAGCCTGAGTGATGGCCAAGGCAATGGCCTTGGCACGGTCAATTTCATACTGCACATCGACGTTGGCACTGAAACCAGAACGGATATCATCGAGGATGGCTTGTGGGTCTTCGCTGCGCGGATTGTCACTGGTTACCACGATACGGTCGGCGTACTTTTGTGCCGCCTTCGCCATTAATGGACGCTTGCCCTTGTCGCGGTCGCCGCCACAGCCGAACACGCAGGTGACCTTGCCCGAAGCATGCTGGTGCAACGCCTGCAGGGCCAACTCGATGGCATCTGGGGTGTGAGCATAATCGACCACGCAGGTCGGGCCGCTAGCAGCGCTATAGGCCTGCATGCGCCCTGCGATGGGCTGTAGTTGTTTGCACGCCGCCAACAACTGCTCCAAGGGGTAACCCAGCCCCAGCAAGGTGGCCAACGCAGCCCCCAGGTTATAGAGGTTAAACTCGCCAAACAGCGGTAAGGTGACTTCACCCTCGCCCCAACTGCTTTCGATATGCGCCTTCAAGCCATGGGGAAGGAATTGCACCTTGCTGAAATACAGATAACGGCCATGGGTGGGTGGCAGCGTTTTACGGCCATACACCACCAACTCGGGAAAGTCATATTTTTCCAGCCAGGTCTGTGCCACCGCATCGTCCTGATTGAGCACCACCAACTCGGCATCACAGTCACGCATCAGGATCAGCTTGGCATCGCCATAGCTTTGCATATCACCATGGTAGTCGAGGTGATCACGGGATAAATTGGTGAACACTGCGGCCTTAAAACGACTGTTGGCAACACGTCCCTGGATCAGGCCATGAGACGACACTTCCATCGCCACCAGCTCTTTTTGCTGCTCTTTTAGCTGAGCAAAGATCTGCTGCAGCTCAACACTCGAGGGTGTGGTGTTGGCCAGTTCATTGAGCTGGTCCAGCTCACCCCAGCCTAAGGTACCGATAATGGCACTGGGATGTTGGCAATGCTGAGCCAGGGTGGCGATCATCGCCGTAGTCGATGACTTGCCATTGGTGCCGGTTACCCCGACCAAATCGAAGGCATGACTGGGCTGACCATAAAAGCTCGCCGCCAGCTCGCTCAAACGCAGACTGAGACGCTCAATAACGATAATGCGCTCATCGTCGCAATTAAGTTCACAGCGACTGTCGGCAATCACCGCACTAGCGCCTTGGGCGATGGCTTGCTGAGCAAACTGACCGCCATCGAGTTGATGACCTTTAATGGCCACAAACACATCGCCACGTTGAACGCGGCGACTATCTAATTGTAATTCGTTGACCAAGCCTATCTCGGTATCGATTCCCCAAGGGGCGAGTACTTCGCGAAGATTACGCATCTCCACCTCCTTTTACTGCTAGGTTGGCTACCGGTTCTAAATCGGGCGCCACGTTCAGAATACGCAGCGCATTGGAAATGATTTCAGCAAAGGCCGGACCCGCGGTGGCACCGCCATAATATACATCACCACCGGGTTCGTTGACCATGACCACCACGGCCAGGCGCGGGTCGCTGACCGGACCGACACCGGCAAAATAGCCGACATATTCGTCGCCGTAACCGCCGGCAACCGCTTTCTTAGATGTACCTGTCTTCGCCGCGACGCGATAACCGTCGACCTTCACCTTGGATGCGGTGCCGCCCTTCTCAAATACGCTTTCCATCATTTCGACAACGGCTTTAGCGTCTTGTTCTTGAAAAACACGCTCTCCGGGTAAGGGTTCTTCTTGTTTTAATATGGTCAGAGGGCGTGAAATGCCGCCGGCACCCAGGGTCGCATAAAAGCGCGCCAACTGGGCGGTGCTCACCGAAATGGCATAACCGAACGACAGCGTGGCAATTTCAAAATCGGACCAACGGCGGTTTGGATAAAACAGGCCGCTGCTTTCGCCTATCATACCGGTGCCGGTGTCGCTGCCAAAGCCTACGCGCTCGAACAGGCCAACAAAATAATCTTTAGGCAGATCTTGGGAGATCTTCGCCACACCCATGTTACTTGAAACCTTGAGGATCTCG
This sequence comes from Pseudoalteromonas sp. T1lg75, assembly GCF_002964705.1. Lineage (GTDB taxonomy): Bacteria > Pseudomonadota > Gammaproteobacteria > Enterobacterales > Alteromonadaceae > Pseudoalteromonas. The sequence continues at coordinate 42,736 of NZ_PQCD01000003.1, forward strand.
CGCAGTGACATCTCGCCACGGTTACGGGTGTCTTGTACCAGGCTGCCACCAACACGCATCCAGCCCGGATAGGTGTCTATGGTATCGTTGGCGTCGATATTGCCATAATCCAAACCGGCCAGGATAGTCAGCGGTTTAATGGTTGAACCCGGCTCGAACAGGTCGGTAATAGCGCGGTTACGACGTTTATGGGGCGCCGCATCCTCCAAATTATTGGGATTAAACGAAGGACTGTTAACCATGGCCAGGATCTCACCGGTTTTAACATCCACCACCATGGCGGAGCCGGATGTTGCCTTATAGGTCAGTACCGCAGATTTAAGCGCTTTGTAGGCAATAACCTGAATACGCTGATCGATAGACAGCTGAATGTCTTCCGGTTCCACGCGCTGGCGCTCGTCCAAGACGGCAACTTCGCGGCCACGGGCATCCTTACGAATAGTGCGGCGCCCTTCTGTGCCGGTCAACGCTTCGTCATAGAGCTTTTCGATGCCCTCGATACCATGGCCGTCTATATTGGTAAAACCGAGTACATGGGCGGTGACTTCACCGGCTGGGTAATAACGTTTGGACTCGTCAAGCAGGTGCACACCGGGCAGATTCAGCTCATCGATATAGTTGGCCACCGCCGGTGTTACCTGACGTTTTAGGTAGATAAATCGACGGTCTTTGTCGCCGGTTAAGCGGGTATCAACATTGGCACGCTCTAGGCGCAACACATCGGCAAGCTCGCGCCAGCGCATATCCTGCTTGTAAAAGGCGGTCTTAAGTTCGGCCAGGTGAGCCGGACGGTCGAGGATATCCTGCGGATCTTCCCCTTGCTTTTTCGCGCGCTTCACCACCTTGCTTTGCAGGTACTTGTCAATGGCTTTAGGGTCGGCATAAACGCTGACCACGGGCACACTTACAGCCAGCTCTTTGCCTTGACGGTCGAAGATCATGCCGCGCTGCACATGCAACTTTTCTACCCTTACGGTGCGCTTAGCATTTTCACTGCGCGCCTTATCCGGCTCGATTACCTGCAAATAGGCGGCACGGGCCACCAGCGTCACAAAAACCAGCAGCACAGCAGCGCATACCAGCACAAAGCGCCAGGTAATTAAATTGTTTGCATTGCTTTTGCGTTTCGCTGCTCTCATGGCACTATCACCACTTCTTCATCTTCACTGGTTGGTCGCTTCATATTCAGCTGCTCGGTGGCAATTTGCTCTATCCGTGCATGCTGAGAATAAAATTCTTCTTCTACCAATAAGTAACGCCAATTTAGATCAAGCTCATCACGTTCCTGCAGCAGTTTATCCTGAGCGATCAGCTGCGCCCGCGATAAGTGCGTCACCTGGACTATGGCTAACGCACTGAACAGAATAGAAAAAAGCAGCCCCAACGTTAGCTTGTTGTCAATCAATCCCCGTATTATCTCGACGAAGAGGTTTGGTTGGCGTTTTACTGGTTGTTGGCTCATCCCAATCTCTCGGCAACACGAAGGACGGAGCTGCGCGCACGGCTATTGCGAGCGATCTCTTCATCACTCGGCTTAATGGCTTTGCCTACTGCCTTTAACGTCAGTTCTTTATTTAATTGTGCATCGGTTAATGGCAGACCTCTAGGCACAGCCTCTCCCTTGCTCTGCTTTTTGATAAATTGTTTTACGATTCGGTCTTCCAACGAATGGAAGGAAATTACCACCAGGCGACCACCGGGTTTAAGCACCGACAGAGATGCCTGCAGCGCGGTTTGAATCTCTTCCAGTTCGCTGTTGATATAAATACGAATGGCCTGGAAGGTACGTGTGGCCGGGTGCTTGTGTTTGTCTTTTACCGGCACCGCCTCGTCAATTAACTGTGCCAATTGCGCCGTAGAGTTAATCTCGGTGTGTGCTCGGGTTTCGATGATCTTGGTGGCAATACGGCGGGCAAATTTCTCTTCGCCGTACTTTTTAAACACAAACACCATGTCCTCTAATTCAGCCTCGGCCAACCACTGAGCGGCACTGCGCCCCTGGCTTGGGTCCATGCGCATATCCAGCGGGCCGTCTTTCATAAAGCTGAAGCCGCGTCCGGCATCATCCAGCTGCGGCGAAGAAACGCCGATATCCAGCAGGATACCGTCGACCTGACCCGTTATCCCAGCCGCCTCGGCAACCTCATCGAGACGCGAAAAGCGGCTATGGGCAATGCTAAAACGAGGATCATCGGCAAAGCGCTTGGCGGCAGCAATGGCCGTAGGGTCCTGATCTATGGCCTGCAAGCGGCCCTTTTCTCCCAAACGGGCAAGAATCTCGCTGGAGTGCCCGCCACGGCCAAAGGTACCATCGATGTAAATGCCGTCTGGCTTAATTGCTAAGGCATCAATGGTTTCCGTCATCAGTACGGAGATGTGTTGAAATTCTTCGCTCATGCGTGTGCTCGCGCCCTATAGAGTTAGAATGAAAAATCGCCGAGATCTTCATCCTGATCAAAATCTTGTTCTAATTCGATGGCAATATCTTTGGCCATCCGCTCTTGCCACAACGTCTCATCCCAGATTTCAAACTTGTTCGACTGCCCTACCAAAACGATTTTCTTATCGAGCTTCGCATAATCGCGCAAATGCGGCGCCAGCAACACACGGCCATTCTTATCAAGCTGATAATCCATGGCGTTACCCAGCACCAAGCGCTGCATGCGTTTGGCCCGTTCTTTCATATTCGAGAGGGCGGCGAGACGCTGTTCAACGATTTGCCATTCACTGAGGGAGTAGAGCAACAAACAGGGGTCGCCAATATTGATGGTGCATATAATTTCGCCGCCATTATCCGCAAGCAGCTGATTACGATACTTGGTTGGTATCGCAAACCGGCCCTTGTCATCAAGGCTGAGTGTGCTTGTGCCGCGAAACATGAGTTAAAAATGCCGTCCGTTTGTTGCTTGTTATTGTTTGCGGGTTATAGATCCATAAAGATCCACTTATACCCACAATTTCCCACTGAACTACAGTCTAGGGCTTGACAAGGCTTTTTGTCAAGCAATGAAAGTGTGGAAAATGGCGTCTAACCCTAGATAAAATGCGGCTTTAAGGGAAGTCCCTGAATTAGGTGGAAAAAAGTGGAGCGGATGATTAGAGAGGCATCTTTCGTTCACTTTTTATTCAAGTTTAACACCAAAAAGTCCAGGCTATCCGCCCCCTAGAGCGGATAAAAGCTAGGTATTTTGTATTAACAATTGAGCATTTAAAAGACAAAAAACGGCTGTGGTTAGCCGCCATTTAAGCCCTCAAAGTGCCTTTATGTGGGACAGGATTGAATGTGAATAATGTTACTCTCAGAGGAGCGAGTGAGTAAAAAACAGGCAAAAAAAATGTCGCACCGGACAGTTCCGACACGACATAGGGTATCACCCGCCTAAGCGAAAAAGCGGCGGTTATGAGGGCGGGTAAAGTCTAGTCTGGGTCCCTTAGGCACCACGCGTGTGGGGTTAATTTGGCCATGACTAAAATAATAGTGACGCTTTATATGGTTAAAGTCTGTGGTGTCGGCCACACCCGGGTGCTGATACAGCTCACGCACATATTGAGATAAGTTTGGATAACTCTCTATGGTGCGCAGATTGCACTTAAAGTGGCCGAAGTACACGGCATCAAAGCGGATCAAGGTGGTAAATAAACGCCAGTCCGCCTCGGTGAGCCTGTTGCCCACCAAGTAGCGCTGTTTACTCAAGCGCAGCTCAAGGTGGTCGAGGGCCTTAAATAAAGCATCAAAGGCTTGCTCATAGGCTCGCTGCGTGGTCGCAAACCCGGCACGATACACGCCATTATTGATATTTTCGTAAACAAAGGCGTTGATCTCGTCTATTTCACTGTGCAACTCTTGCGGATAAAAATCCTGTTCGTCCCCGGTCAGGGCGTTAAACGCTGAGTTAAACATACGTATGATTTCCGCCGATTCATTGCTGACAATGCGGTTGGTTTGTTTGTCCCACAGCACGGGCACGGTCACCCGGCCACTGTAATCGGCTTTATTACGCGTGTAGATCTGGTGCATAAACTCACTGACAAACAAGGCATCGCCGCTGCTGCCTTCTCCTCGATTGAAGGTCCAACCGTTTGAGAGCATATCCGGGCTGACCACGGACACATCTATGTAGTCTTCCAACCCCTTAAGTTGGCGAAATATCAGGGTACGGTGAGCCCAGGGACAGGCCAAAGACACATATAAATGATAGCGCCCCTTTTGTGCCTTAAATCCCGCCTCGCCACTTGGACCCGCTTCACCATCGGCCGTGACCCAGTTACGCAACTGGGCCGCTTCCCGGTTAAATTCCCCCTGACTCGATTCGGTGTCATACCATTGATCGCGCCATTGACCTTGTACTAATAATCCCATGCTGCTCTCCTATTCGATTGTGCCAAAACGACCGGCCTGATAATCACGCACCGCTTGCATCAACTCTTCTTGCGTGGTCATCACAAAGGGCCCCATATGGGCGATCGGCTGCTGCAAAGGCTCACCGGCCAAGATCAAGGCGCCACCTCCTTGCTCCGAGCTAAGAGCAATGTCACTGCCCGGCTCAAGGATCAAGAGATCACCCGCCTTATATTGGCCCTGCGCCAAGCTGCCCGTATGGATATAGACCATCACCTTAGACTGATGTAGCGGCGCTAAATCCAGCCGCCCGCCGGGTTGCAACTCCACATCGGCCAAGGCCGCATCTGCCGCCAGATTATTAAGTGGCGACTCGGCAACTTGCTCTACCGCTTGCCAGCTACCACCAAGTGCACGCAAGCGGGCACCAGTGCCATTTTCAATGACCGGCAAGGGTGCAGAGGTAGAATCCTGGTAGCGAGGCGGGCGCATTTTCTCGGCACTGGGCATATTGATCCAGATTTGAAAACCATGCAGGCCCTCACTTTCGGCCAAGGGCATTTCACTGTGTATGACCCCACGACCCGTACTCATCCACTGCACATCGCCACTGCGAATGGCCTTCTGATTACCCAGGTGATCCCTGTGCTCAAAGCCGCCTTTTATCAGATAGGTAAAGGTTTCGATGCCGCGGTGAGGATGCGGCGGGAAGCCACCCATATAATCTTTGCGATCATCGGACTTAAGCTCGTCCAACATTAAAAAAGGATCAAGGTAACGACCATCGAACCCGGCCACGCGGCGAATATTAACGCCGTCACCATCCTGGGTCGGCTGGGCCTGTAAAACATGTAAAACCTTCATACGATTTCTCCAAAGTGCTTTTACGGCCAGTTTAGTGTGCGTTTTTGTGAAAAGTAATGCGAGAAAACAGCATTGAGGATGCTAATTTTTAGCATCCTGAATCGCATGCCAGTCTATCTAAAGGGTAACTAGGTGTAACTTCCCCGCCCCATGAGGCACACAAGGTTAAAAAGCGTACCTAGAACTGACAATTTGTAACCTAAGTTTACCAGGCCGCCGTTGGCCGTTGACAGAGTCAGGCGCAAGGGATCATAATCCTCCTCGCTTTAAGTGAACGTTCGTTTTGTTATGAGATTAAAAGACGATAATAAAAAACAAGCCATCTATCGCGCTGCCATGCGGGTGGTCACCGAGCAAGGACTTGCCGGTGCATCCATGTCAAAAATTGGCCGGGCGGCTGGCGTGTCGGCATCAACCTTATATGTTTATTTCGAAAATAAGGAAGACATGCTGAACAAGCTGTATGTGATGCTCAAGGAAGAATCGGCAAATGCCTATTTCGGCGACGTGCATAGCGACACCTCGGTAAAGAGTGTTTTTTGCCAGTATATTCGCAATATGTTTGCTTTTTTTATCGCTAATCCCATTATGTTTTCTTTTCAGGAGCAATTTAAAAATTCGCCCAATGTCAGTGCTCAGGCGCGTGCACGGGGCCTAGAATGCGATGCACCTTTACATGAGCTTTACACCCGGGCCGTAACCGAAGGATTGGTAGTCAGTTACCCGAAACCGGTTGTGCATGCACTGACCATAGCCCCCATCACCTACCTGATCCAGGCTCATCTGAACCGGGAAATCGAGGTGGATGCGCAATTGCTCGAGGCGACGGTCGATATGGCATGGCGAGCGGTTAGCCGCTAACTCTCTTTAGAGCCAAATACATTAAGCAGGTAATACACACCTGTTTTTTTACACCCATTAAAAGAACGAACGTTCGATTAATAAAGTTAAATTGCTTACTCAGTCATTGAAAAGTTTTTAACCGTGGAGACACAGAAGTATGAAGATTCAATATTTAGCACCTATCGCCTTTCTAGCCAGTGGCAGTGCCTTCGCCGATTTAGGTGAGGCGGGTTGGAGTGGCGACGTATCCTTTATGGCCAGTGCCCGCAGCCACAAAAGTAACCTTTATAGCGGCGATGACAAAGTAAAAACCGGCCAACTAAACAGCGATGGTGATAAAGAAGATGAAGTGGTCGCCTTCCCTATCGGGTCGGTCAAATACACCTTTGGCGATACCAATAACCAGCAATTCTTTATTAACGGCGAAACCCGTGACGGCGTTCGCACCGGGTTGTTTTCCGTTGCCCTGGGTTATCGTGTGGAAGTGGGCGAGAAATCCACTCTGGCCGTGGCCTTGATCCCCAATGTGATCGCCGATGAAGTCTGGCGTGACCCCTATATGACCAACGAGCGCCGCCACGACACCGATATGGGCGATGATGCGGTACGCATTACCTACAAGAATATTCTCGACACCAACTTCTACGCCCAACTGACCGGTTTTAGCCGTAAGATTGACGATGAAGATTCGGGCCTCAACAGCTACTCTGCGTTTCAAGACCAGCTAGAGCGTGAAGGCGACGGTTACTACCTCGAAGCCGGTTATGTATTTGACTTGGGTCCGCAGTCAAAATTCAAACTAGGCGCCAACTATAACGATTTCGATGCCGACGGCGAGGCCATGTCCCTGGACGGTTATGGCGTAGAGCTGACCTACACCGCGGTATTCGGTAATCACTCTTTGGCCGTGTCGGCGCGCTACCGCAGCACAGAAAACGATGAAATGAATCCGATTTTCAATCAGGTACAAGAAGACGATCGTTACTCAGCGATCCTGGCTTACAGCTACGACAAAATTGAGGGCTGGGACAATTGGTCAATTGTCGCCTCTGGTGGTACACGTCGCACCGACTCCAATATTGAGTTTTACGATGAAACCGAAAACTTTGCCGCCATGGGTCTGCGCTACCGTTTTTAAAGCTAAGAGCGATGCACAGGGACGTGATTTAAAGCGAGCTAGATGCTCGCTTTTTTCATTTTTATAGCGCCAAAACCTGGTGCTCATCTTACCTATTTCGCCAAAACCTAAGGCCCGGCTCACACTTAGTCATTTTCCTCACTAAACTCATACTAGAAAAGCGAGTTATTTTGTGAGTTTATTTTATGGCTAAAATTACATTTCATGGCGCAGCACAAGAAGTAACAGGCTCATGTCATCTGCTCTCCACACCGGCTCTTGGTGAAGTGTTACTCGATTGCGGCATGTTGCAAGGCATGAGAGGCAAACATAAGGTATCCAAAAAGCAGTTTAACTTTAATCCCAGGAGCATAGATGCCGTTATTTTATCCCATGCCCATTTAGACCATTCCGGCCGTTTACCCTCTTTAGTTCATGATGGCTTTGAAGGCCCCATCTATTGCACCGAAGCAACCTCACAGTTACTCCCTGTGATGCTTTTAGACGCCCTGGGTCTGTATGAAAACGATCTGATGCGGGAAAACCGCAGGTTAATGCGCAAGGGCAAGCCCGAAATTGAGCCTCTGTATTCTAAAGCCGACGTGTTAAAGGTGTTCGATTTACTTAAGCCCATCGCTTATAGAGAAAAGAAACAATTAGGGGATGGGGCCTTACTGTGCTTCTACGATGCCGGACATATTCTCGGCTCGGCCATTGTGGAATTAAAATTCGATGATGAGGGCCTACAAAAAACCTTGGTTTTCTCTGGGGATTTAGGCAACAAGGACACCCTGCTGATGAATGATCCCACCTTGCTTGAACATGCCGATATAGTTCTTATGGAAGGCACCTATGGCGATCGGGAGCATAAGTCACTCGGCGATACCCTAACCCAATTTAAAGAGGTATTACACCAAGCGTTTGAAAATGGCGGTAATGTGATGATCCCCGCCTTCGCCGTTGGCCGTACCCAGGAGCTATTGCTGTATCTGGGTAAATTGCAGATGGCCGGTGAGCTGGATAACTGGCAAATCTTTTTAGACAGTCCCATGGCGATAGAGGTCACACAAATTTACGATCAGTGGCTGCCTACCTTGGATTGCGAAGGGGTTAAACCCTTATGCACGGGGGAGCAAACCCTGCTGAAAAACTTTCTCTCCACCCTGCATTTAATGGTGAGCGCCGAAGACTCCATGTCCATTAATAAGATCAGCAAGGGCGCGCTTATTATTGCCGGCAGCGGCATGTGTACCGGCGGGCGCATTACTCACCACTTTAAGCACCGTATTTGGGACAGTCGCAACACCTTAATTTTTGTTGGTTTTCAGGCCTATGGCACACTCGGGCGCATACTGGTTGAAGGTGCGCAGCACATTAAACTCTTTGGTGACGATTTTATTGTGAAGGCCAATGTAGAAACCCTGGGCGGTTTTTCGGCCCACGCTGGACAAAGGGAACTGATTAACTGGGTTGCCAATTTTAAAAGCTTTCCCAAGGTGGTGTTGGTCCATGGCGAACCGGATGCCCTCACGGCATTGTCAGAAAAACTGCTGCATGAACACAACATTGAAGCTGAAATACCCATTTTAGGGCAAGTTATTGAGTTTTAATGGGACTGTAATTTATTGAACTAAGGTGGGATCCCAAAAGCCGCCTGAATAGTCAGGCGGCCATGGAATTTGTTAGTTATCTTTAAGAAAACTCTTCGGGGGCGATGAAATCAGTTAAGCCCATCAGTCACTTTCCTCTCGCAAATAGAAATAATACCGTCACTTCAATTAGCGTTCTCAGGATCATCTGTTGCCACGCAAAAATTTAGATTTATTTTATTAATTGATATATATCGCCAAATAGGTGGTTTATACTACCTTTCATAAAAAACTATCCACTATATTAATTCGCTACTTCGCCACCGAAAAATGTAGAGTCTTGGACTTTAGCTGGCGCTGTTGGATTGTCTACTAACGGTTTGAATTGAATAAGTTCGTAGTATCGTTTGAAGGCCTCTTTATAGCCTGGCTTGTCAGGCGTTACCGACAGTACTTCGACGTTTTTTGCTTTGCCTTCTGGTGTAATGGTGAACGTTAAATTCGCAGTTACAAGCTGCGAGCTTTTCGCCATAAATTCTCCCTGTGGAGTAACCGTTGCTTCTAAAGCTTCAATGGTCGGGATAGCCCGCCATTGCTTTCTGAATTCGTCAGAGTCTAAGATTTCAGTTGCCATTCCAGAAAAAGAAAAGCTGAAGAATGATATTAATATAACTAGTTTTATTTTACTCATGACATTCCCTTATTAATGATGGGTTCTTCCCGTAGACTTTTATAAAAGAAATTAATTCAAAATTTCTTATCATCAAGGCTAATAAGATAAATTGACGTTGGCGTCAACTATTTAATCAAAAGCAGAGCAAGTCAGATAATCACCTGGTGAAACCAGCCCCTTTTTATAAATTTTACGCACGGAAAAGAAGGCAAGAAAACAATATTTTTCTACTTCATTACTGCAACAGGTTATAAAAAATTCTAACCTTAATGATTTGATGATAAGTGATTTTAAATCTGAGCTTAGAGTTTTAAATTGATAACCCTGTACCAGCGGCACATGGCTTTACAATGTGATGGGAAAGAGTTTTAGAAAGCCGCTCGAATTACATAGGTCAATCAAGCGGCTACTAAAATTGATGATTTGGACTGTAAGCCTAGCCCTGTTCCTTCCAGAAAGAAATTCATCTAGACCTCAGAGCTTTCTTGGTATCTCTGCGGGTACTAACTGTATTTGAACACTACACTCAAGGCTTGCCGTTAGACTTATCTTCAATGGCACGTTTAAATCCTTTAACCGACGTACCTAAATCCTCACCAAATCGTGATAACTTTTTTGTTCCAAATAACAAGATTACTATCACTGCGATAATTAATAATTGCCAAACGCTGATATTTGCCATGTAAAACCTCATTCAAAATAGATAAAAGCGCCCGTTACGGGCGCTTATTCTTTATTAGAAGCTAGCACGTACCCCTAACGCGACTTGCGTACCAAATCGCTCTAGGTAACTCACCTGATCGGTCCGCTTGGTGTAACCCCAGTAACGTTCGTTGGTTAAGTTTGTCGCTTCAGCAAATACCGTAAATTGATCCGTAATGTCGTAACTCATGCTCGCATCAAGCTGACCGTAGTCGGAAATCCAATAAGGCCCACCCCAGGCATCCGGATTTGAAAGAAACTTACTACGCCAGTTGTAGGCCAGTCGCGCTTGAAAACCATATTGCTCATAATAAACAACGGCGTTGTAAGAGTTTTTAGACATACCTCTAAATGGTAGGCCAGACTCTTTTAACTCGGGCTCATCGTAGCTACTGTCCACATAGGTGTAGTTGAATTGAAAGCCCAGGCCATTAAATGGCTCAGGAAGCACATTCTCTAGAGATTGCTGATAAGCAAGCTCAGCCCCTTTAATGGTTGCACCATACTCACTCTTACCTGGATAAGAGGCGAAGTAACGAACGCCTTCCACTTCAACCGGGCCTTCAACATAGTCGATAAACGACTTCAGATCTTTTACAAACACGCCGCCGCTCAATGAACTACTGTCTTCGAAGTACCACTCTAGCGTCATATCGGCCTGGTTTGCTTCCTCTGGCGTAAGTGAAGAGTCCCCCATGGAAAGTTGAGGCAAACCTTCACGATAAGTGTCAAAGTTAGGAGCAAGCCAAGGACGCAAGTAACCCAATGACGGACGGCTAATCACTTGAGCCGCTGAGAAGCGATAAATAACGTCATCACTGACACTCAATTTAAAGTTCATGCTCGGCAGAATATTGCTGTAATCCCCCTTAAACGATTGACTTACCGTTTCGCGCCACCCATTCTCAAGGGGCTTACCATCATCTTGCAATTCAATTAATGACAGGTCGTACACCGAACCTTTAGAGCTCACATCGGTTTGCGAACCGCGAATACCCAAGTTCAGGGAGTAAGGCATAGTGGCAATGGTGCTTTCCAGGGTGATCTGCGCATAAGCCGTCAACACTTCTTCGGTCACTTCATAGGTGCCCGACGGGCTCAATGAGGCAACAATACTGGCATCTGTAGCCTCGGCATTAATTGAACGATAGTAAGCCAGTAATTTGTCGTAATCGAAGCTGGGCCAGGGTTCTGGGGTGACACTGCTTTCGCCATCCAGGAAATCATCAAAGTTAGCGGCTACAAAGACATCACTCGGGATCTCAAATAAGTTGAAATCACCAGCATTGAAAACCGTGCTGTCATCAAACTCATAGCCATCACGGATCAAATACTGGCCGCCATTACTAAACTGGCTTGCGTTTTTTGACGCGTATTGCAACTGACTCTTTGTTTGCTCTAGGTAAGTAATACCAAAATCAACTCGGGTAATAAGGTCGCTATCTGGGATATAGTTACCAATAATTTTAAAGTCATTGATCGTGTCTTCCACACCGGTACCAGTGTTGCGGCTATAGTGCGCACCATAAGATTGATTTTCGGTCAGCCCCGGAGACAAAAACACATCGGGTAGCATATTGCCCGTGGTGTAATCGATGCCGATAGAATCAATAAAGCCTCGAGCAACAATAAAGCGATTGTCACCGCCATTTTCATTTTCAGCTTTTGAATGTGCCAAATCCACCGCAAGCGAAAGCCCATCCATTGGGTACCATTTCGCATTAAGTGCGATTTGATAGGTATCTGTTTTTCTTGGGTTCGTCAGGTTGAGCAGTTCAACCATGGTATTACCCGTTTGCGTCATGGACACCACGCGGCCGGATTCATCAAATTGTGCATCGGTAAATACCGGCGTACCTGGTGTCCAGCTTTCGTCATAGTTAACAAAGCCGATTTGATAGCGGTGGCCATCGGTATTGTAGCGGGAGTACAGCGCATCAAAATTGACATCAAGCGTATCACTTGGGCGCCATTGCATCGCCAGCGTTGCACCTACTCGCTCACGCACGTCCTGGGCGTTAGCAAAGTACATATAACTGGGGATCTTAGACGCAAAGATCTCGCTTTGACCGTCGATTTCTCCGTTGCCATTCATGTCAACGGGCACGCCTGCACTATCTGCACCCCACCCTTCTTCTTCATCAAAGAAGCCGCTGGCTGAGTAGGTATCGGCACGCAATGTTTTCTTTGAATAGGCGCCAGAAAATAGCACACCAAAGGTGTCGTCATTGAAGTTATCGCCAATTATAAATGATGCATGCGGATGAATATCTTCAGTTCGTGACTCATAAATACCTTTTGCCGACGCACTGAGCGTAAAACCATCTTGATCCAGTGGCTTACGTGTTTCAATATCGACCACCGCACCTATACCACCTTCAATTAGGCGAGCTTCGGGAGACTTATTTACTTGTAGAGCTCCAACTAACTCCGATGCTATGGTATCGAAATTGAAATCCCGTCCGGCATCCTCAGAGGCAAGCTTACGCCCGTTCAGTGTTGTGATGTTGTAGCCACCACCCAATCCGCGTACTAATATATTTTGCCCTTCACCACCATTACGGGTAATGGTTATTCCCGGCACACGCTGCAAGGCTTCTGCTAGGTTCTCATCGGGGAACTTGCCAATATCGTCCGCTACAACGACGTCAACCACTGTCGCGGCTTCTCTTTTACGAAAGTTTGACTCTTTGATACTACTGCGGATCCCCGTCACCTCAATAACTTCAACGTCTTCATCTTTTTCCGCTGGGTCATTCGCTTTTTCTTGCTGAGCAGTTGCTACAAAACTGACTGACGAGGCCAGGATCGAACTAATCAACAAACTGAGGTATTTTTGTTTATTCTTTGCCACATTGATTTCCTCTTTTGCATTGTCGAAATTTGTCACCATTGCATGGTGCGCGTGTAAGGCCTTGCATATAATCTATAACATTGCGAAACAAAAAATCAACAAAAAAAACACAATATGAAACTTTCGAATGTTACAAATAAATTTTCAATCGTGCTTAAAAAGAGAGCGGTCGCTTAATTTTAAAGGTTAAAATCTTTCGAAAGTTACATTTTGATTTACGGGAAATTATTGGCCTAGATGCAACACTTAAAATCAAGGCAATAAAAAGGCAGCCGTTGGGCTGCCTGACGTATCTATAAATAATGATGTGTTTTTTATGCCGTAATCACTTTGATACCGAGAGCGATTAAGGACTCAATAAACTCGCTTGGCATTTTTTTATCGGTCACGAGAATGTCGATCGACTTCAGCGGTAAGACATTGTAGAGCGCTCGCTTTCCGAACTTTGTCGAGTCGGTAACAACAATCACTTGATCTGCGCGTGTACACATAGAGCGGTTTAACATGGCTTCTGGCTCATAGTGGGTCGTGATACCGGCCTCTTGATCAATACCATCCACCCCCAGAATAACTTTCTTGAAGTTATATTTACTCAGCGCTTTTTCAACTTCAGGCGAGTAGAAGGACATTGATTTTTTTCGCAGCTGACCACCAAGCATAAAGACATTCGCATCATCGATATCGGCGAGAACGTGCGCAATATTTAGGCCATTGGTCATGACCGTAAGCTCTTGCTTTTTGGTTAAAGCTTTTGCCACTTCTTCAGTGGTTGTGCCCGAGTCGATAATTAAAGAATCACCGTCTTCAATCAGGTTTGCGACCGCTTTTGCTAGCTGAACTTTTATTTCATAGTTTTCGTTATGCTTATCCTTTATGGATAGTTCCTTCGCTAACTTGTCACACGCAACCGCACCACCACGGGAACGAACTACTAGGCCACGCTTACCTAATTCGTTCAGATCATGACGAATACTCACCTCAGAAATATCAAAGGTTTTTGCTAGTTCCTTTACACTCACCTTACCTTTTTCTTCGGTCATTAGGACGATTTTCTGTCTTCGTTCAATCGTAGTTAGCATGGTTACTCCATTCCTTTTATAGATACTTTTACATTATACACTTTACACAAGTGAAGTCCCAAAATAACAATCGAAAGAAAATAAAACTTTCAAAATTTACATTCATTGTTTTATGATGACTAAAAATAAAACACTTTGAAGATAGAACGACAATGCAAAACTCAATCGCAGAACATGTACAACCGACAAGCGGTGGTCAGCTTGTGTCCATGCTAATTATCGGTGGCCTATTTTTTCTATTCGGTTTCGTAACCTGGTTAAATGGGTCACTGATCCCGTTTCTGCAAATGGTCTGTGATCTCAATCACATCGAAGCTTACATGGTAACCTTAGTTTTCTATATTGCCTATACAGTTATGGCGTTACCCAGTGCACACGTGCTTAAAAAGTTTAGTTATAAGCATGGCATGTCATTTGGCTTGGCCGTGATGGCCATTGGTGCCATCTTGTTTATTCCAGCGGCTCAATTACAAGCCTATTGGTTATTCTTAATTGCTTTATTTACTTTGGGCAGCGGGCTCACGCTACTGCAAACCGCAGCAAACCCCTACATTGTCTTGCTGGGCTCAAAAGAAACCGCTGCCGTACGGATCAGCCTCATGGGTATACTTAACAAAAGTGCCGGTGTTGTTGCCCCCTTGCTATTTTCAGCCCTCGTTTTCAGTGATATTGCCAATTTTAGTGCCGAGGCCCTATCTGCTTTGAATGAGCCGCAAAAACAGTTGCAACTGCAAGAGCTCGCCAGTCGCTTGATCGCTCCCTACTTAGTGATGTCTATTTCCCTGGCCGTGTTAGCCGCGCTGATCATGCTTGCCCCCTTACCTGGCATCAATGAGCCCGAGCAAGCCGTTGAAGAAAAAGGGAAATCAATATTACAGTTTCCCCGCCTTATTTTAGGGGTGGTAGCTTTATTCTTTTACATTGGCGCCGAGGTGATAGCCGGAGATACCATAGGTCTGTATGGTAAAGAGCAAGGAGTGATGCAATTTGCAGAGCTTACATCCTATACCATGGGGTTTATGGTACTGGGTTATATCCTTGGCATCCTGTTAATCCCCCGTTTTTTTAGTCAGCAGCAGGCCCTCGTCTTCTCCGCTATCAGCGGTTGTATTTTTTCGCTCCTGATAATCTGGGTTGACCCTAGTCATACCTCGCTTGCAAATACGCTGCTATTTTGGCTGCCAGACAACAGCTTTCCCGACACCGTGCTATTTGTTGCTTTGTTAGGATTATCGAATGCCTTGGTCTGGCCCACGATTTGGCCGATGGCATTGGCGGGCTTGGGAGATAAAACACAAACCGGCGCAGCGCTGTTAATTATGGGTATTTCAGGCGGTGCAATACTGCCTTTAGTCTATGGTGTCTTTGCGGAATATATGGGTGATGCACAA
This sequence comes from Pseudoalteromonas sp. T1lg75, assembly GCF_002964705.1. Lineage (GTDB taxonomy): Bacteria > Pseudomonadota > Gammaproteobacteria > Enterobacterales > Alteromonadaceae > Pseudoalteromonas. Next base: position 58,187 of record NZ_PQCD01000003.1, read on the forward strand.
CAAGCCTATTATCTGCTTGTTCCCTGCTATGGGTTCATCCTTTATTACGCCCTAGCAGGTCACAAGCTGACGAGTTGGCGTAAGTAAAGGGAACTAGCATCAAGGTGAAAGCCTTGGTGCTAGAGTTTCTGGCTTGTGAAGTAACCTAATAACAAAAACTCACGCACCACAAAAATAAATTTATAGATTAAGTACTGCTCACGAGCAGCTGGAGCAAGCGCACTCAAGGGCTGGCCTTGTTTTGCCAAAATATCTGCATGAGTTGACGCATCCACATCAAACAAGCCCCGCAGCCGCATGTTGATATCTCGACGGCGCTTCAAGTTCGCCAAGATAAGCCCGGCGCCTTGTAAGCATTCTCTGCGCTCCTGCAGAGATACGGTATGGGTCAGCATCAAATCGACAAAGGCGACTAAATTAAAAGATGACTTCTCCTTGTCGGTCAATGCCAACAGCAATTCCTGCATTTCCTCTACCAGCGAGCTCTGATCACGATTGAGCACCTCAAAACCAGCCTGGATGTCACCTGCGCTATCAAAGAGCCGCGCTGCTGCAACCGGGGTAATGGCGGTACCGAGGAGAGCGGAAATGGCTTTAAGCGCCTGTCGTCTGCTGAGATTAGCCATAGTAGACGCCATCTTTATAATGGCGAACTGCATGATCGGCCGCTCGCGCGGTAAACGCCATATAGGTCAGTGAAGGGTTCTGATACGCAGATGAGCACATAAAGGAGCCATCGGTGACATACACATTGCGAACGGCATGAATTTGATTGTATTTATTCACCACTGAAGTATGAGGATCATCGCCCATCCTGGCGGTGCCCATTTCATGGATGGCTTGCCCGGGCGCAGAGCCTTTATCATAGGGCTTCACATTCTTGTAACCCGCTTTTTTGAGCATTGCCACAGCCTCTTGCTGCATATCTTCTCGCATACGTCGCTCATTTTCACCGAACTGACAGGAAAAGTTAACGACTGGCAGCCCCCACTGATCACGTTCGCGAGGGTGCAATGAAATTTTATTATGGTGGTAAGGTAAGCACTCCCCAAAGCCTATCAAGGCAATTGTCCACGGCCCCGGCTTAGCCAGCTCTTCCTTAAGGCTCTCGCCATATGAAAGCTCTTTAAAGCCTCGTCGCCAATCTGTTCGGGTCGCATACCCTTGAAACCCATAACCCCGGGTAAAGGCATGCCGCTCTTGCTTAGCCAAGTTACGAAAGCGCGGTATATGGAAGCCTACGGGGCGGTCGCCGTCATTAACATCAGATTCGAACCCCGTTGGCTCTGCGGTCGCACCAACTCGAAAATGGTGATCCATCAGATTATGCCCGAGCTCACCACTGTCATTACCCAAACCATTGGGGAAACGGGGTGACGTTGAGTTAAGCAAGAGCGCGGTGGTCGCCACGGTAGAGGCACAACAAAAGATTATGCTGGCATTGAATACCAGCTGTTCCTTAGTTTGTGCATCGACAATCTTGACCCCGGTTGCCAACCGAGTGTCGGGGTCGTACATGATTTCTTTGGCAATCGCATGTGCACGAAGAGTCAGCCTGCCTGTGCACATGGCAGCAGGAAGAGTGGATGACAGGCTACTAAAATAACTTCCCGTCGGACAGCCGCGCATACAGCGGTTGCGTTTGCTACAGGCCGCGCGCCCATGCTCCGGTTTGGCATTCGTCAAATGAGCAACCCGGCCAATGGTAAGGTGGCGATTCGTATAGTGCTGCTGTAGGCTCGCTTTTAAATGACGCTCTACCACATTCAGCTCAAAGGGCTCAAGAAAGTGTCCATCGGGTAATTGCGGTAAGCCTAAAGGCTCGCCAATCACACCAATAAATCGCTCTACTTTATCGTACCATGGAGCTATGTCTTTGTAGCGCACTGGCCAATCCACACCATGCCCATCCGCCTTATTGGCACCGAAGTCGATATCACTGAGGCGTAAACATTGCCTTCCCCAGGTTATTGAGCGGCCTCCAAGATGATATCCTCGGATCCAGTCAAAGCGATGGGTCTCAAGGTAGGGATGATTTAAGTCGTTAACAAACCAATGCTTTATTGATTGTTTGGTGGCATACCCTGTGCGCCCTTGCTTGGCCTGTAAACGCGCCTCGACCAAACTCGGCCTATCTCGAAATGGTAATTGCCAATCCTCTTTAAAGGCGGTGATGTAACCCGCGCCGTGCTCAACCATGCGGCCGCGCTCAAGCAGAAGCACATTTAAGCCTTGCTCGGTTAGCTCTTTTGCGGCCCAGCCGCCGGTCATACCACTGCCTATGACAATGGCGTCATACACTGTCGATTGCATTGCCCGTGTTCTGTTACGCTAAATAAATGGGTTGCCCCGCACAAATCGTTGCTTGAACATTGAATTGTTCGTCTATTACCGCGAAGTTTGCATCTTTACCTACGGCAATACTGCCAAGCTTATCTGCCTTATTCAAAAACTGCGCAGGCACTAAGCTTGCCATGTTCGTCGCTTCAACCAAACTGGCATCGGTCAGGTTATAAAAGCGCTGTACTCCTAGCTCCATGGTTAAAGTGCTTCCGGCCAAGGAGCCGGACTCAGTTCTGGCCACCCCCTGCTCAACCACTATCGGCATTTCACCTAGTTGGTAACGTCCATCTTTGAGGCCACCAGCACTGACGCAGTCGGTGATCAGCGCTATTTTATCGGCCCCCTTGAGTCGGTAGACCATATTCATGATGCTCGGATGGAGGTGAATCCCATCAGGAATGACTTCCACCATAGCGGCGTCATCCAATAGCAAAGCGCCTGCACAGCCCGGGTCACGATGATGAATGCCGCGCATGCCATTAAAAATATGTACTCCACCACAGGCGCCATGCATCAAAGCATTTTGTGTTTGCTCAAAACTGGCGTCCGTGTGTCCAAGCATAACGCGCCCCCCTTTTTCGCTGATGTAACGAATCATCTCTGGGGAAGAAAGCAACTCAGGTGCCAGGGCAAAGGATGTAAGACAGCCATCACAGGCGGCATATATTTCGTCAAATCTTTGCTTTGTCAGCTCTAAAAAGAAGGACTCATTGTGCGCGCCTTTATGGGCTTCGTCAAAAAAGAGCCCTTCATTATAAGCACCTAATAGTTGGGCACCACTTAATCCTTTTTTATAAGCTTGCGCCATTGCCTCGTAAGCCGCAATCGAAACATCCCAATCTGCGGTGACCGTGGTGCCGACGAACCCCGTTACCCCATGCTTGGCCAATGACTTAGAAATAGTTTCCAACGACTGCTGGGTACCGTCCATAATATCGCAGCCCTCTCGGCCATGAATATGCAGGTCAATAAACCCAGGAAAGAGGTAATTGTCGCCCAGATCTATGATTTCAATCTCAGCGTTACACTCTTGTGTAATAGCGGTAATTCGACCATTCTCAACGAGCACGGCATGGCCGATTAATACCTCATTGGAGGTAATAATGTTCGCTGCTTTTAGATAATAACGGCGTAACTCATTATTCAGCTTGTGCATTAACGCTTCCTATTATTGCAGCACCACGGACACCGCTTGAATCACCGAAGTGGGCACGCTTAACATGGGGCACCTTGAAGCCGGCGAATAAATGCGTGGCAATGGCGCCGGGCAGTTGCTCAACGAGTGCATCGACCAAGGACAGGCCTCCACCAAGCACTATGACCTCCGGGTGCAAGCTCTTGGTAATTGCGGCAAAGGTTTCACCCAAAATATCCAGGTGGCAGGCAAGCACCTTTAATGCCCCCTTATCTTGTCGTTTTAACGCCTGCGCCCACTCGATGCATGATCTTGTTTCACCGCTCAGGTGCTGATTCAGGACTTGAACGCCAGGCCCGGCAATATAGCTTTCAACACAGCCCGTTAAGCCGCATCCACATTTTAAAATGGGTAATTGATATTTCTGCTGCAGGTATGCCGATAAAGGAAGGTGGCCATATTCACCGGATAGCCCCAATCCCTGATTAAGTAACTCACCATTAATGCACATCCCACCACCAGCACCAGTCCCAAGAATAGCGCCGAACACCCGTTCGTAGCCTTGCCCCGCACCGCCATTGGCTTCTGACAAGGCAAAGCAGCGGGTGTCATTCAAGATCGCTACCGGTCGCTGTAACAGCACTTCTAAATCCTTGGCAATATTATTGCCCGAAGCACAGGGCACATTCGCCGAAAATACAGCGCCATCCTCATTGACCAAGCCAGGCATGCCAATGCCTACAGCTCCCTGGCAGCCGCAAATCTCATCGGCTTTACATACTTGCTGACATATCGCCTGCAATAACTCCTGATAGCTATCCGTTGGCGTAGCAATACGCCAGCTTTGCTGCTGCTCAATGTCATTGTTGAAAATGGCGGTCTCTATCTTTGTGCCACCAATATCGAGTCCAAAAACAGCCATAATGCACTCCCACTGATCCTAGCTAGACGTTAATGGGTAAATGGTTACCCCTTTAACAACACGATTAACCTCACCGGTTGGACATGGATTATCGGGCGTTAGACCGAGTGAAATCGATTTATAAAAAGCGAATACCTGACAATAGACAATATAATATAGACCTTGCCATACATCATCTAGCCCCGCACGGTGAGCTGAAGTGCTCAGCCTTTTCACCAATAAACATTGCTGCTCGTTAAGCAGCTCTTGATACAGGTCAGCATCATAGCGACGGCTATACCCATCATTAGATGCCATTAATATAATCGCTGTTTTACTATTGATGATGGTTTTTGGCCCATGACGGAATCCCAATGGAGATTCAAAATAACTGACTACCGCGCCATTGGTTAGTTCCAAGCACTTGAGGGCAGCCTCTTTTGCATACCCTACTAATGAGCCAGCTCCCAAGAAGACAATGCGCTCCATATCTGATGCAGCCAAGGCTCTGATCTCTTCAAGCTGTTGCTCAAGAAGCAGTTCGGTATCCTGTGCTAGGCACTCTAACTGCTGCGCGTCAGGCGTGAAAATACACAAGGTCGCCAGCAGCATTGACGTAAAACTACTGGTCATGGCAAAGCTTTCATCCAATGTTTCTTGTGGCATAAGTAAACAGTAACTGTTTTCCCTATCCTTAGCTTGCTGAGCCAGTTGCCCATTTTCGTTGCAGGTAATAATTAAGTGAAAACAGTTTTCCAGCACCTGATCGGCCAGTTGCACAGCGGCTACGCTTTCAGGGCTATTCCCTGAACGCGCATATGAGATAACCAAGGTGGGGGTGTCTGCCTGCAAATAAGCTAACGGGTTAGACACTATGTCTGTGGTACTAATTGCACGGACATCAAGTGAGGTTTTAGCTCTGAGGTGAGGCGCTAACGACTCACCAACATAGGCAGATGTTCCCGCACCGGTCAGCACAACTTGCGCTCCGGAAAGTGCAAAGATGGGGGTCAAAAAGTCATGAATACCAGCGCTGTGCTTGTCAACAATGGCGGCGGTATTACGCCATGATTGCGGCTGTTGCGTGATTTCTTTCGCCGTCCAGTAGGCATTATGTTGCTGGAGAGTAGCGTCATCAAGTGATAAAAATTGCGTCATTCTATTTTTCTCCAAAACAACACTTATTGATTACAAGCGAGCGAATACACATTCGTCACTTCCATTATTTTATTCAACACCAAATCTCTCGGTGTAGCGCTGATGTCCCCCTTCCTAAGGGCATTAAATTGGTTTGGCATAAATTGGCTCAGTAAGGTTTCAGGAATTGGCTGCGCCGCCAAGTTATTAAATAAGGTGCTAACAGCTTGTTGTAGCTTGGCTTCAGGCCAGTAATAGCGAATTCGATCGCTGTAGCTGTAAGCACGATAAAGTGCAGCGTGCTCGTCCGCGACTTTGTAGAATTTATCCCAATACCCTGGTTTTTCCAGCATCACCTCTTCGCACACAGCACGTAATTGTGAGCATGAAGCAGGTGCGATCAGTTGCTCCTCAATGTAAGAAAGAGAAAAGAGCGCTTCACGCAACGCGTAAGTTAACTGCGGCCCAACCTTTAAAATAGCAAAGTGGTCTTGAACCAACTCATGGTAGCTCTGCTCAGGTTGGTAGTCCGTAGAATGGACCTCATATACCAAGTTATCAACAGAGCCAATAAAGTCTTTTAACCGCTTGGCTTGCGCACGTTGATAGGCAAATACCTGGTGGTTATCAAACTCCACTCCAGGCTGTACCACAACAGCAATAACCCGTGACCACACCGATTCCACTCCCTGTTGGCGGAACGCTTCTTGATGCAACTCAATTGTTTGCTGCACACCTGCAACATCTGATACTTCAATTGTCTGCAAATCTTCTTTTGCTCCGCCCGGAGGAGGCACTTCAGTCCCCACTACATACATGATGTCGCCATCTCCACAGGCTTGCTCAGCCGCATGACACATCAAGGCCGCACGTTTAGCTATTTCAGCATCAGATAAACAGGCACCATCATCACTGCATGGCATACTTGCATCCAGATGAATTTTTTTAAACCCGGCGCTGGCATAGGCCTTGACCAGCTCCACAGCTTTTTCCATCGCTTGCGTTGCGGGTTCATCCACCCAACACACGGGTCCCAAGTGATCACCGCCTAAAATGATCCGCTCTGTCGCTAACCCCACCTTACGCGCAATTTTATGAACGAAAGACACAAAGTCTTGCGGCGTCATACCTGTATAGCCACCGTATTGGTTCACTTGGTTAGCCGTCGCTTCTATTAACAAGACACTGTCATCCTTTAATGATTGACGCATCGCCGCTTCAATAACCAACGGATGCGCGCAGCATACAGAGTAAACCCCACGCAGTTGCCCCGCTCGGTTGTTATTAATTATCGTCTTTAGTGCTTTCATGATTCTCTCCACTGCAGCAAGTGCTCTCAGTTCAACTCGCGATGTGAAATAACACTAACACAACGTGAAAGACCAAACAACAAAACAAAAGCAAACGAAAGAAACAAAAACAACATTTAAAATCAAAATACAATATGATGAACACATAAAACACTTTTAAAAAACACAAATGAAATACTTCGAAAGTTATTTTGTTGTATTCCTTTTAATCATGCGTTATAAAATAAGCAACTGAAATAAAACCTCAACATAATCTCTGTGATTTAGGTATCGTTATGACAATAGATAGACGTAATTTTTTGAAGTCTGCCGCAGCATTTACAGCTGCTACAGTCGTGGCAGGTTGTGCAAAAGGCCAACAAAGTGAGAACACTCAACAACCCATACTCGCTGCACAAGGTAAAAGTGTGATGGGTCTGGCTGTGCCAGCAATGGATGTGGTACGGGTGGGTTTTATCGGGGTAGGCCAGCGCGGCAGCGGTCACGTAAAACACTTGTGTCACATTATGGTGTTGAAATAAAAGCCATATGCGATACCGATCAGACCATGCTTAATAAATCGGTTAATTATGTCACCGAGCAAGGGTTACCAAAGCCCACGGCATACACGGGTTCAGATAAAGCGTATTTAGACATGCTGGCTCGCCAAGACATAGACATAGTGATCATTTCCACGCCATGGAGATGGCACACCCCGATGAGTGTCGACACCATGGAAAGCGGCAAACATGCTTTTGTTGAAGTGCCCGCGGCGACAACAATAGAAGAGTGTTGGCAGCTCGTTAATACTGCTGAGCGCACACAAAAGAACTGCATGATGATGGAAAACGTCAACTACGGCCGAGATGAGTTGATGGTGCTGAACATGGTACGTCAAGGGATCTTCGGCGAGCTACTGCACGGTGAAGCGGCTTACATTCATGATCTTCGCTGGCAAATGAAAGAAATTGATCGCAGCACAGGCTCTTGGCGAACCTATTGGCACACAAAAGTAAACGGCAACCTCTATCCAACACATGGCTTAGGTCCGGTTTCACAATATATGAATATTAACCGGGGTGACCGTTTTGATTTTGTTACTTCAGTAAGCTCACCGGCGTTGGGGCGTGCCGCCTATGCACAACGTGAGTTTCCGGCGGGTCATGAACGTCGCTCTTTAGAGTTTGTTGCAGGTGATATGAATACCAGCATTATCAAAACAGTGAAGGGTCGCAGCATTATGGTACAGCACGATACCACCAGCCCTCGCCCCTACAGTCGTCATAACCTGATTCAAGGAACAAATGGAACATTTGCCGGTTTTCCAAACCGCATAGCCCTTGAAGATACGCCTCCAGGTATCGCAAAAGTCTACCAGCAAGAATACGAGGCAGAATTAGCGCAGTGGAAACAGGCTGGCTCCCAGGGACGTAAGCCAAGTATGCAAAACTTCCATAGCTGGGATCGGGATATGGAAAAGTGGCGTGCAGAGTTTGATCATCCGCTTTGGAAACGCATGGGCGCTGAAGCCGTGCGTAACGGTGGCCATGGTGGCATGGACTTCATTATGCTGTGGCGCATGATCTACTGCTTACGCAACAACGAGGCCCTAGATCAAGATGTCTATGATGCGGCGGCCTGGTCCTCTATTTTCCCACAAAGCATGGCCTCGGTTGCTGATAGAAGCAACAGTAAAACAATTCCAGACTTTACCCGTGGTGCTTGGGAAACAGGAAAACCACTTGGGATTGTTGCTTAAAGTATCTCCCTTGAAGCACTAAAAAAGCCCGCAGTATTTACTGCGGGCTTTTTCATAAATGAGTTGAGTCAGCCTGTAAGCCGGGTTCTGTCGTGGATAATCATTCGTCTAGACCTTGGATCGCTCCAAGGTTCAAGCAACCTACCCGGTTCCGATGTGGGCCACACCATAAGGAACCCTATTTGGTCTTGCTCCGGGTGGAGTTTACCTTGCAACCAACTGTTACCAGTGGCCCGGTGCGCTCTTACCGCACCCTTTCACCCTTACCGGTCCAGAAGGACTTAGGCGGTCTTCTCTCTGCTGCACTTGTCGTAGGCTTGCGCCCCCCAGCCGTTAGCTGGCACCCTGCCCTGTGGAGCCCGGACTTTCCTCCCCCTGATCATTTTCGTCACAGGCAGCGATTATCTAGCCGACTCGGGCGCTATTATACCTATTTACTCCTAACTAGCCAGCACGATCACTCCTGCTCCAGCATGCTTTTGTAGAGGGCATTTTTCTTAAGGCCAAAATAATCGGCGGCAACGCCGCAGGCTTTTTTAAGCGGCATATCCGCTTTTAACAGTTCAATAAGGCGAATGGCCTCAGGGTCAATATCTGTTTTGTTCGCCACCTTGCCCGGCAGCATAAGGACAATCTCTCCCTTTTGACGGGCTGGATCTTCTTCTAAGAAGGCGATCAGCTCAACCACAGTGCCGCTGAAAAAGGTTTCAAAGCTTTTCGTCAGTTCTTTGGCCAACACCACCTGTTGCTGCGCGCCCAAAGCCTGCTGTAAATCATCCAAACTGGCCATGATCCTGTGGGTACTTTCATACATTATGCTAGTGATGCCGCTGTCATGGGCCTGTGAATAGAACTCCTGACGGGCCTTGCTTTTGGCCGGTAAAAAACCAACAAACTGGAATTTATCCGTTGGTAATCCAGAACAGCTTACCGCGGCAATGGCGGCACAGGCTCCGGGAATGGGTGTAACGCGCGCACCGCTGGCGCGACATAGACTCACCAGAGCATAACCGGGGTCACTGATAAGCGGCGTACCGGCATCACTGACCAGGGCGACATTAAGTCCTTCTTCCAACCATTGCAGAACTTGCTGTGCTTTTTGCTTTTCGTTATGGTCGTGCAGGGCCATGGTGCGCTTAGTGATCCTCAAATGAGATAACAACTTGGCGGTATGGCGTGTGTCTTCAGCCGCGATTAAGTCGACCTCGGCTAGGGTTTTGATAGCACGCTGGCTGATATCATCTAAATTTCCTATGGGCGTGGCAACTATATATAGGGTGCCGGCGTTTGTGTGGGGATGATCGGTTGAAATATCCGCATTGGACATTGAGCTCTCCTGCATCAGTCAGTAAGATAAGCGAATCACACTATGGCCAATTGGAACACAAAGACTGTGCGACTCAAATCGATTGCTGGTTTAGTGCTATTGTCGGGCTTATCAGCCTGCAGCACAACACAAAAGCCCCAAGAAAATGTAAATCCCGCGACTAATATCAGCGCCCCGGAACAGCCCGAGGTCTTGTCGGCACAGCTGCTCTATGAGCAGGCGCTGGAATTAAATGGTGACCAGCAGCGATTTAAATTGGTGGCAGCACAGGAACAAGCCCTTGCCGAGCAGGATTGGCAAATCTTACAAAGTATCAGCGATACCCTGCTGAAGAAGCATCCGCGCTGGCATGTCCAGGCCTTGTTGATCCGCGCCTATGCGCAAATAAAATTAGGTAACCCTAATAACGCCTTACGCGATTCTGCTTCGGTACAGTCACAACTTAGTACCCCAGAACATTTTTACTGGCATCAATTAGTGCAGGGCGCAACCTATGCTCATATGCGCTTAGATCTTCAAGCCGTCCCTTTTTTACTGCGCGCCTCGGAAGCGGCGGACCGCTACGAGCTTGACAATACCGAGGTGAACCCCCTACTTTGGCAAAGCCTGCAGGGGCTGACTACGGGGCAGTTACAAAGCTTCAATAACGGTTCCAGTATTCAGCAAGGCTGGATACAACTGGCGTTAATAAAACAACTTTACCTCGGCCAACCTGTCGAGTTGCATAGCGCCTCCAATAATTGGCAACGTCGCAATCCCAATCACCCGGCTAGCTTTGCCCTGGACGAAAAAGTAGCTCAGTTAATGCAGGTTGAACCCTACAAGGTGGCCAATCTGGGTGTTTTCCTCCCCCTCAGCGGTGGCAACCGTGCCCTGGGCGAAGCCGTAAAAAACGGGGTGATTGCCGCGCTGGACAAACATCAGTTTGCCGATGTGTATTTTATTGACGCCAACCTTAGCAACGAAGATATTCAAGCCACCATCAGCGCTCACAATATCGACTTTGCCATCGGCCCCCTGGTAAAAGGCAACATCAACCGCTTTGAACAACAAGCGCTGCTTGAAGGCATTCCCAGCATCTACTTAAACCGTAGCGATTACCTGCGCCAGTCATCGCAACACTTTTATTTTGCCCTGGCGCCTGAGCACGAGCTGGACCAAGCACTGCAGCACTTTATGGCTCAAGGCTTTAAAAAGCCGCTTATTTTAGCCAGCAATGATCGCTCGGGTACGCGCCTAAGCGAATATTTCAGCAATCAGTGGCTACGCTATAACGAGCAAGCCCCCTTGGTTGGCTTGTTCGATAACAACAAAGAAATGGAACAGGTGATCACCGACATCCTAGAGGTGGGTCAAAGTGAGGCGCGCATTGAGCTAATCGAAAGCCTGTTTAAGCAAAAGGTAGAGAGCGAAACCCGCTCACGCCGGGATATTGATGTGATTTACCTACTTGCCGACGCCACTCAAACTCGCTTGTTAAAACCCTATTTGGACGTCAACGTCAGCACCTTTGTCGACCGCATCCCTCTGTATGCCAGCTCAAAAAGTCATAGCACCCAAATTGATAACACCGACAAACGGGACTTAAACGGCTTATACTTTACCGAGCTCCCCTGGATGCTACCGACGACTGGCTTAAATAACATGGCCAACCGCCAACTTAAAGAAACGGTTCAAGGTCTGTGGCCGAATCAAGCAGACATAGAACAGCGCCTGTTTGCCATGGGTTACGATGCCGTAACCGTGATCCCCGAACTGCGCCAGTTGAGCATGCTCCCGGGTAAAAGCCTACCCGGATTAACAGGACAATTAAGCGTTAACAGCGAGGGCGAGGTGGTACGTCATCTGGCGTGGGCACATTATCAATCGCGGCAAATTGCCCCGGTGAATCTTGAGCATATCAGCCCAACGCCGCTGTTAAGGCAAGAGCAGCAAGAGGAAGCAAGCGATGTTTTGGCAACCGAAGGAATGGCGCAATAGCAGAGCAAAAGGACAGCATTACGAGCTCCTGGCCCAGGACTATTTGCAGAAGCAAGGCTTAACGCCGGTCGCTCGTAATTATAATTGTCGTTTCGGCGAGTTAGACCTGATCATGAAAGACGGGCTAACCTGGGTATTTGTCGAGGTTAAGTTTCGCCGTCAGCAAGGGTTTGGCGGTGCACTTTACGCCCTAACGGAGCGCAAACAGCAACGACTTAGGCGCACCATCGCCCATTACGTACAAAAACATGACTTGGCGCACTGTATACTTCGTGCCGACTATGTGGCCATTGAAGGCCAATCGGCACCCCAATTTCACTGGATAAAAAACGTATTATAAATGCAGGAACAAATTAAAGAGCTTTTTACCGAAAGCATCCAAGCGCAAATTGCCGCGGGGGAAGTCTTACCCGGGGTTTTGGAATCGGCGTCTCTTAGCATCGCCCAAGCGCTGATCAATGGCAATAAACTACTCTGCTGTGGTGCTTCCAGCTGCCATATGTTGAGCGACCATTTTGCTGCCTTGCTGGTCAACTTTTTCGAAACAGAGCGCCCTTGTTTGCCGGCCATATCTTTATCGCCACAAGCATTAAACCTAAGCCCACAGCCGAGCAGCACCCGCAGCCGGGATATTTATGCAAGGCAAATACGGGCGCTTGGTGAGCAAGGCGACTTGCTGCTGGTACTCGCCATTAATGGTAACGAAAAAGCGGTGATCAGCGCCGTAGAAGCGGCACTTACCAAGGATATGACGGTGATTGCCCTGGTGGGTGACGACGGCGGTGAGCTAGCTGGGCTACTGAGCGCCAATGACGTAGAGATTCGCATTCCCGCCAAACGTCCAAGCCGTATTTTAGAATCACACCTTGTCAATCTACACTGTCTTAGTGAGCTCGTTGACATGACACTGTTTCCTCAGGGAGAAAACTAAATGAATAATAAAAGCCTTGTCGCCGTGTTAGTCGGTAGTTTATTACTGCAAGGGTGTGCAGCCGCCGTGGTTGCAGGCACCGCCGGGGCGGTGACCGCCGCTAATGACCGCCGTACCATAGGCAGTCAGATAGACGACAATAACATTGAAATAAAGGCCACCTTAGCCATTAAGGAACGCATTGGTCAGCGCGACGATGCCAATGTCACCGTGGTCAGCTATAACGGCATCGTCTTGCTACTTGGTCAGGTGCCCAACGAACAAATGAAGTCGCAAGCACAAAGTGCCGCAGAGAGCGCCGATGGCTTACGTCGTCTGCATAATCAGTTGCGCCTTGGCTCACCAACAAGCATCAGTACACACAGTCACGATACCTGGCTGACCTCTAAGGTAAAAACCCAGCTGCTGGCGGCCGATGATGTAAGTGGTAACAATATTAAGGTGGTCACGGAGAATGCCGAGGTTTTCTTAATGGGCCTGGTCAGTAAAGCCGAAGCCGAACGTGCGGTGCAAATTGCTCGCAACATCTCCGGCGTTGAGCGCGTTATTAAGGTGTTCGAGTACATCTAACAACCCCTACAATATTCGCTATATTAAAAAGGCCACCTTAAATAAAGTGGCCTTTTTAATTGCTAACGCTAAATAGCGGGCATAAAAAAGCCACTCTTAAGAGTGGCTTTTTTCTATCTTCATAGAGTTACAAAGAGCTCTCTACCATGATCTTCGGTGTTACGAAGATAAGCAGCTCACGCTTCTCGTTACGCTCACTGGTTGAGCGGAATAATGCGCCTAGGTAAGGAATGTCACCCAGTAGCGGCACCTTACGGGCCGAGTTGATGATCTGCTGCTGGTAAATACCACCTAGCACCACGGTTTGACCGTTTTCAACCAGTACCTGAGTCTCGATACGCTGAGTATCGATGGCAACCGCCGGACCCGTTGCCGTGTCTACCGTATCACCTCGGGTATCCTGAGTGATGGCCAGGTCAAGGATAACCTTGTTATCAGGCGTGATATGCGGAGTCACTTCTAGGCTAAGTACCGCCTTTTTAAAGGTTACCGTAGTCGCACCACTTGAAGCCGATTGCACATAAGGAATTTCAGTACCCTGCTCGATACGCGCTTTTTTCTGGTTAGCGGTAGTAATACGCGGACTGGCGATGATCTCACCCTTGTTTTCTTGCTCCAGGGCCGATAGTTCAAGGTCGATCAATTGACCATTAGCTAATTTAGCCACATGCATACCAATACTACCAGCGGGATTAGCTATTGGCAGATTCACATTGAGGCGGTCACCCACGCTTGGAGTACCATTATTAGCAATGGCGTTAGCACCTATTAGGTTACCAGAAATACCGCTTATAGTGCCAGTTGGGTAATTCGGTGCAGTGGGATCCGTGTTGTTTAACCAACCGCCATTACCGTCGCTGAAGCCCCAACGAATACCTAGGTCTTCTTGGATATTATCGCGTACCGTTACCATGCGGGATTCGATAACAACCTGCTTCACCGCAACATCCAAGTTCTCAATCATACGACGCACATTTTCAATGCTCTTAGCCGTATCCTTGATTAACAAGGTGTTGGTACGAGCATCCACCGACACACTACCGCGATTAGAAAGAATGCTGTTAACGTCCGTTTGCAGTAAGTCGGCAAACTCTTGTGCCTTGGCATAGTTAAGCTGGATATATTCGCTGTAGAGCGGCTCTAGGTCTTCAACCTGTTGCTTGGCTTTAAGCTCTTTGGCTTCACGCGCGGCTAATTCTTCGGTTGGTGCAACCATTAAAATCGAACCTTCCATGCGCTTATCCAGGCCTTTCACTCGTAATACCATATCAAGGGCCTGGTCCCAAGGCACACCGTCTAAGCGTAGTGTGATGTTACCCGCCACCGAATCACTTACTACCAGGTTAAAACCATTGTAGTCGGCGATGATCTGTAGCACCGCACGGATAGAAATATCTTGGAAGTTCAGCGACATGGGGCGACCTTGGTAGTCCTTACCATTGCCTAGGAAGCCTCGCTTCGACTCATCTTTCTCTAAAGTAATAGTAAAGATGTTATCGAGCTGCTGATAGTTATAATCGAACGCGTCTGTGGTGTCGATTTCGATGCGACTGTTAGAGCCTTCTTTAAAGGTTTCTACCATGCTCACCACGGTGCCGAAGTCCATGACATCCAATTGATACAGTAGGTCGTCAATGATGTCGGTACTATGGAATTCTACAATCACCTTGCCCGCTTGCTCCTGCACGTCGATAGCGGCCATGTTGTCTTGTAAGAAGACCAATACGCGCGCTTCACCTTTTTCGCCGCGGCGGAAGTCCAAGGCTTGAATACGGTTGATGTAGTTAGCACCTTCGTCTTCTTCGGCAATGGTTTGTGACGCGTCTTGCGTCGGGTTATCGGAAACGTGTAGATAGAACAAGTTCTTATCGATACGCGTCTGATAAATTTTCAGGCGATCTAGGTATACGGTTACCTTAAAGCCGTCGTTAACGAACTCGCTGGTTACCTTTTCTACACCGGCCTTATTGATCAGGACTTCTTCAAGGCTTTGCTCATAATCGGCCTCATCGAAGAAAAGCTCAATACGCGCCGGCTCACTGAATACCTGAATTTGTGGCTCGATATAGATTTCCTCATCGAATACAAACTCAACCTCAGTTTCACCTTCCAGTAATGGGTTGTAACGAACGTCGTACAACAAGGGTACGGCGGTCGCAAAACTCGACATAAACAGGGTAGCTACTGCGAGTACCAAAGAATAGATACGATTCATTTTAAATGCGTTATTATGCATTGTGCTGTTACCTTGATTTTTATGAACTGGAATCATCACCTGCCTCCAACATTTCTAGCTTGGTCAGGCGTTCTTTCCAACATCCTGCTCCATCAGGGATTAACTCTAATAATTCTATGTAGTTATTGCGTACCTGAGTCACTTTGCCGTGATACAAGCCAACGTAATTGCCTCTTGAAATTCGGTGCAAGGTGTCATCTGATGCCTTGACGAGGGCCCAAGTTTGCGGCCCTGAACCGAGTGTGCCTTTCATCGATAGGTTATCCAATGGATAACGCTCCAAAGGCTCCTTCTTACGCTGTGGATCCGGGTGCAAGCAGTTTTGCACCTGAATCAACTTATCCTGAATTAGTTCAGGCTTGGGCGCCACAAACGGACTACGCAAGTCGGATGCGCTGTAGGCAAAATGCTCAAACTGGGCAATTTCAGGAATTGGCTCCACCTTGGGCTGCGTACTGGCTTTTACTCGGTTGATAAACTCTTTTTGCTCGGTCGTGTCATCAAAACACCCACTCACTAACAGTGTTAACGAGGCGACTGCGAGGAGTTTTTTCATTATTCATCCCCCTCATAACGGTAAGTCTTAGCGACCACACTAAAGACTAGCTGGTCATCACCGGTAGCTTCGATTTCAAAGTCGTGCAAGCTGATAATACGCGGTAGCTGCGCTACCTTACCAACGAACTCACCAAATTCGTGATAGCTTCCTTCAACCTCAATCTTAATGGGTAGCTCGGTGTAGAACTCTTTTTTGATCTCCGGTAACCAGCCGATCTTAACAAAGGTCAGACCACTGGTTGTACCAACATAAGAGAGATCATCCAGCAATCCAGGCGTTTCATTCGAGGTAGGCAGTTTTTTCAATAGCTGGGAGAATTTCTCTTCCATCTCTTGCATCTGCTGCTTATAGATTTCGAGACGACTGGCTTTGGAGTACTTAAAACGATAGCTGTCGCGCAATTCGACTTCTTTATTTTGCACGCTTTCATAACCAGTGATTTTATCTTCCACCAGTAGTTTGTAGCTAAAGAACAACACCAGGCCCGCAGCAAAGACACATGCTAAACCCTTAACCAGGGCGGGCCATTCGCCTATGTTGTCGAGCTCCAGCTCACCCCACTCGATATCACTAAAGGCTTTAAAACCTGAACTCATTGTTTCACCTCGCCAATCTCACCGAAGGACTTCACACTGAATTGCATATTGAAATCACTCAACAAACGAGCCTGCTCTTCCCCGGCAACGATGCCTTGCAAGGATGCTCTCTCTAGTAGGTATGAGCCTTCAACTTGACGAATCATGGTTGATAAGCGGTTGTTAGACTCACTCTTACCCGTAATTTGAATTGCATCACCGCGACGCTCGAGCGTCGTAAAGTAAACGCCGGAAGGAACGATTTTCGCCACTTCATCCATAATGCGCGTACCCAGGTTACGGTTACTTTGCAGCTCTTCAATCAAGCGCATACGCTGTTGTAAGCTTTCTTTTTTCTTGTCCAGCTCACGAATTTCGGCGATACGCTGATCCAGTACTTGAATTTCGCGTACTAGAAAGTTGTTACGCACATTCTGGCCATCGATCATGGCCCCATAGACTTGACTGAGCGCAAACATAGAGGCAAAGGCAATTACAATCACCATTACCAAGATGGTAACGAAGTTTTGTTGCGCTTCCTTCCGTGCGGCTTCACGCCAAGGCAGTAGATTTATATGTGGCATGCTGAGAAGCTCCTCAATGCAAGACCCGTGGCGACGGCGAATTGGGCTTTATGCTTGTCAATCAGCTCCTGATCAACGCGCGAACCGATTTCCATGCTCTTAAAGGGGTCAACAACAACGGTATGAATGCCCAATTCATCGACAAGCAATCTATCCAAACCATCGATCATGGTGGTACCGCCAGATAGAACAATGTAGTCCACTTGGTCTTTACCACTGGTGGTCAAGAACATCTGCACGGCGCGACGAACCTGCTGCAACAAAGAGGTTTGGAACGGCGCCAACACCTCAAAGGTGTAGTTAGGCGGTAAATCGCCCGTGCATTTAGCTCGTTCGGCTTCGTCAAAGTTTTTGTTGTAGTAGGAGACGATGGTGTTGGTATATTGCTCACCACCGAACACCTGGTCTCGGGTATAAATGGTCTCGCCTTTTTGCACCACGCTGACCAAGGTCATCACCGCACCAATATCTACCAAAGCCACCACCTTGTCTTTGGCATCTTCTGGCAATGAGGCATAGGCCACATCCAGACTCCTGCTCAAAGCATAGGTTTCAACATCAACGACCTTGGGTGTGAAACCACCGGCCTCAACCGCTCCGGAGCGTGCTTCCACGCTTTCCGTACGCGCTGCCGAGAGCAACACGTTGACCTTTGACGGGTCAGCCTCGTTGATGTCGAGCTTTTCGAAATCAATGCTTACTTCATCCAGAGGATAAGGGATTAAGCTATCCGCCTCGATTTCGATCTGCGATTCCAATTCAGCATCACTTAATGCCACATCCATAAAGATCACCTTAGTGATCACCGTCTGACCAGACACGGCAACAACGGCGTGACTGATAGACTTTGGAATGCGTCTTCTAAGTTTTGCGATTACGCGGCCAATCGCCTCAATATCTTGTATGTTACGCTCGGCCATAGCCCCTTTGGGCATAGGTTCGATTGCAACAGCATCGAGACGATAACCCTGGTCCTGCTGTGTTAGTAACACCGCTTTAACAGAGTGTGAGCCGATGTCGATGCCCACCATGGCGGGCACTGACTTTTTGAGAAGTCGATTTAACATAAGAGCAACGTGAAACCTTTTTTTATAATTATAATAGACTTATAAATTATTGATGAAAAAATTTTATTCACTTTCTAATCAAGATATACTAGCAACCTCTGCGCTCAATTGGGAGTCCAAATAGGGAATTATCCGTGAAAATATTCAAAAAATTTTTACAAATCCTTTGCATATGTGGCCTCCTGGGCTGTATTACTCTGGTTGCTTTATACCTTTACGTGAAGCCTGACATCCCCAGCGTAGCGGTATTAAAAGATGTAAAGTTACAAACACCAATGCAAGTATTTACGCGGGATGGCAAACTGATCAACCAGTTTGGTGAGAAGCGGCGAATCCCTGTAAAAATCAACGACGTCCCGGAACCACTTCGAAAAGCATTCCTGGCCACCGAAGATAATCGCTTTTATGAACACTACGGCATAGACCCTATAGGTATAGTACGTAGTGCTTTAGTACTAATATCCACTGGTGAAAAGCGCCAGGGGGCCAGTACTATTACAATGCAATTAGCGCGAAACTTCTTTTTAACTCGTGAAAAAGCATATATTCGCAAAGTTAAAGAAATATTTATTGCCATCCACATTGAGCAATTATTAAGCAAAGATGAAATTTTCGAGCTCTACCTTAATAAAATAGAATTAGGAAACCGCGCTTTTGGTATTGGTGCTGCGGCCCAAGTTTATTATGGCAAATCACTCGATGAATTAACTCTAGCACAAATGGCGATGATTGCAGGTTTACCTAAAGCACCTTCGGCATTAAACCCAATTCGCAACCCGGAGCGTGCCAAAGCGCGCCGTAATGTGGTGCTCTCACGCATGCTGGATGAAGGTTATATCAGTACTTCTGAATATCAGGAAGCAACAAGTGCTCCGATCACTGCCACCTTCCATGGTGCCGAGATTGAACTCTATGCCCCTTATATTTCTGAGATGGCCCGGGCCGAACTGGTTGCCATGTACGGCACCGAGCAAGCCTATAATTCCGGCATCAAGGTCTATACCTCGGTAGAGTCGACCATGCAGGCGGCGGCGCAAACAGCTCTTAGAGACAACCTCTATGCCTATGATATGCGCCATGGTTATCGCGGCCCCGAGGCCTACCTATGGCAACACGACAGTGAAGAGCCCCTCAGCGAACAAGAATTAGTGCAGCATTTAAAAGGCGTTAATACACTGGCCGACCTTCATGCCGGCGTAGTCATGTCAGTTGAAGAACAAGCCATTACCGTACTGACTAAAAATAATGAGCGTCTGAGCATAGATTGGGAAGGCTTGAAGTGGGCTCGCACCTTTATCACCCAGTCGCGCCAGAGCTTTGCGCCAAAAACGGCCGCCGATATTCTCAATCCAGGAGCGCAAATCTGGTACCGCTTCGATAAGGACGGCCAGCCCCTCTTGGCACAGCTTCCCGATGCTTCCAGCGCCCTGGTGTCAATCGATCCCAAGGACGGCCGCATTAAGGCCATCGTTGGTGGCTACAGCTTTGAGCAAAGCCAGTACAATCGCGCCGTCCAAGCCAAACGCCAGGTGGGTTCTAATATCAAGCCCTTTATCTATTCCGCGGCTTTAGAGCACGGCTATTCCTTGGCCACCATTATCAACGATGCCCCTATCAATCACTGGGATAAAAGTCAGGGCGTTGCCTGGCGGCCAAAAAACAGCCCGGAGAAATACGTCGGCCCTATTCGTGTTCGCCGTGCCCTGGCCCAGTCTAAAAACGTGGTCTCGGTGCGCCTGATACGCGGTGTGGGCGTGGATACCGCCGCCGATCATTTACTTAAATTCGGCTTCAAGGACGAGGATATTCCCCGCAATGAAACCTTGGCCTTGGGCAGTGCCTCATTAACGCCGCTGGAATTAGCTCGCGGTATGAGCGCCTTTGCCAATGGCGGTCACCTGGTGGAACCCTATTTTATTAGCTCCATAGTTACCAGTGAAGACGAGGTGCTTTACCAGGCTCAGCCCTTGCTTGCCTGTAGCAATGAACAGCGCCGCAAAAACGAGGTACTGGCCGAGTTTGCCGAGCTCGCCAAGCTCGAAGAATTAACCACGGATGAAATCCTCGCCAGTGACCAAGCAACAGCCGCTCAGCAAAGCGATGAGCTCCCAATGCCAGAGCAGCAAGCGATTCCAAGCTGCGCACCACGGGTGATTTCAGAGCAAAATGCCTTTTTAATTGCCGATGCCATGAACAGCGCCATTTGGGGTGGCGGTGATTGGCAGCATGGTACCGGCTGGAACGGCACAGGTTGGCGGGCCACTAAATTAAAACGTCGCGACCTATCCGGTAAAACCGGTACCACCAACAACTCCGTCGATACCTGGTTTAGCGGCTTTAATGCCAACGTCATGACCACGGTCTGGGTTGGTTTTGATAACCCGGGTAATCCATTGGGGCGAACCAGCTACAACAATAACCTCGACCGCGGTCAAATCTTTGGGGCCGAGTCTGGTGCTAAGACCTCTCAGCCTGCTTGGATCGACTTTATGCGCGTCGCCCTTGAAGATCAGCCTTATGCGGCAATAGAGCCACCCGAAGGATTAGAATCGGTGCGCATTGACCTGAAAACCGGGCTACTGAGTCATAACAATGACCATACAAGTCGCTTTGAATACTTCATTAAGGGCACAGCGCCAACCCGCTATGTTGAAAAAGCCCCGCCGGTGCTCTTTGAAACTCAGTCGCCGGGAGAAAAAGCCCTGCCCACCGAGGATGAGTTGTTCTAACTAAGAAAAAAAGCCAGCGAATGCTGGCTTTTTTATTTCTTAACGAGTACCCGGGTTAGCTCAACCGGCTTGCAAGCCAGTATAGATCTGAATGCACACCCGCGGCAGTGACTTCCTTACCCGCCCCCGGCCCTTGGATCACCAAGCCGTTCTCCTGATACCAATGACTGTTGACGACAAAGATATTGTCACCGGGCTGCAATCCCGCCAATGGGTCATTGGCTGGCACCGCCACCAGCCCTACCTTGGCTTCCACCTTGCCTTGCTCAATGCGCAGGTCGGCGTTGTAACGCAGCACCTTTTGCTCAGCCTTGGCCTGCTGAGCTCGCGACGATACAAACTCATCTAGCGCATCTAGGTTAGTCTGACATTCCTGCCAAGTTCCGGCTGCCAATTGGGTCGGCATTAAGGCACTCAGATCAATATCATCCAGTTCCAGATCTAAACCCAGTTCACGGGCCAGGATCAGCAGCTTGCGCTGAACATCACGCCCGGATAAGTCTTCACGGGGATCAGGCTCGGTAAAGCCAAGCTCCTGTGCTGCCAACAGCAGCTGAGAAAATGGCACGCTGCCATCATATTGACTACATAGCCAGGATAAGGTGCCGGAAAAAACGCCCTGCACCCGAGTCACTCTATCGCCGCTATTTTGCAGATCAGCCAGGGCGAAGTTAATTGGCAACCCGGCGCCCACGCTGGTGTTATAGCGCCACTGCAGGTTACGCTGGGCCAAATCTTGTTTCAGGCTCTGATACCAGGCAAAGGGAGCCGTCCCTGCGTATTTATTGGCACTGATCAAATGACAATCAGCCTTGGCAAACTGAGGGTAAAGCTGGCTAAAGGGCTCACTGGCAGTGATATCAATCACCACCTTGTGCTCGTAATCAAGCTGCGCCAAACGCGATATTAACTCCTCGTCAGTGTAGTCCTGCGCATGCTGTTCCCAAGCCGCCTGCCATTGTTCGATATCGATACCGCAAGGGTCAAAAAGCAGGCCTTTGCTGCGCACCAGGGCCACCACCTTAACGTCTATATGCTGACGCAAACGCGCCAACTGCTGGGCAAATTGCGCCACAAAAACCTCGCCAACATTACCTAAACCGGCCACCACCACGGCCAGTTGCCGTTGAGAGCCCAACAAACGCTGGTGCAAATAGCCCAGGCTATCGGCATCAATCTCTTCATCGGTTAACTGCAAACAATAACCTTCGCCCACATGCGTAAAACGGCCGTTGAGGTTGAGTTCGCTTACTTCCTGTAGCACTTGCTGTTGGCATTTAGCCAGCTGTGCTTGCGGTGCGACCAGGGCAAAACCGTTGACATTTGACTCCAGCAATTGAGCGCGCTCGCCAAAGTGATGTAGTAGCTCGGCACTGTGTTGCTGCGGGACCACTAGATGCCAGGCACCCCTTACATCGCAGGCGATAAGGCTAGTCTGCAATTGACGTCGTAATTGTTCCAGCTCACCCTGTTCGAGCTGCTTAACCTTGATAACATCCTGCTGCGCTAGGGTAGTAATGAAGTGCTTGTGCTTACAACCGCCTTCGCGCACCACCTCGGTTCCTAAGGCGTCGCTCTCGTAGGAGCTGCGCACCGACAATTTAATGGAAGTGCCATGCAAAGGAGACAAAGTTTTGGCATGCAATACGGGATTGCCCAGCGCCGCCAACAATTGTGCCTGGGAACGACAAATTTTATGGTACTTCTGGGCGCTGGCAACCTTTCTCAGATCCGTGCTAAACACCCCCTGAGTATCGGTCCAAATACACACCTCCTCAACGCCCATATACCGAGCAAGTAAGGTGGCGCTGTAATCACTGCCATTACGACCTAGGGTTACCGTCTGACCTTGCTGATCGGCGGCAATAAAGCCGGTGATCACATTTATCTTATCCGCACCAATGAATTGCTGACATTGCTGTTCATTCACACGATGCAATAGCTGCCCATGCTGGGCACAGAGCAATCGTCGCGCATCCAGCGCCTGCGCTTCAACACCGAGTTGTTGCAGATAGCTGGATAATAAACGCGCCGACCAGAGCTCGCCATGGGCTAGCAGGGTAGCCTCGTGCAAGCGGCCCTGCTCAAACTCTTGCCAGACTTGTGTTAATTCATGCTCCAGCAGAGCTAAAACCTGTGTGTTAATTTCCCCGCTTAACAGCTCATGGATCAGCTCCTGCTGATGATTACGCAACAAGCTAATCACATCCACGCCGCTGTGCAGATCTTGCTGCTCAAACGCTTGCCATAACTTAACCAATGTATCCGTGGTCTTGCCCGCCGCAGACACCACGACTATGTCACCCACCTGGCTATGTGCCAGGATGATATTGGCAACCGCATGATAACGAGCCGCACTGCTTAGGCTAGAGCCGCCAAATTTATGTACTACCTTGGCCATGAAATTAAACTCCCGCCTAGCTTTGTTGAAGTTGTGCAAAGGCACGTTCAAGGTCGGCTATCAAATCTTCTTTATCTTCGATGCCGACTGAAATACGGATCAGGGTGTCTCCGACCCCAGCCACTAAGCGCGCTTCCTTGTCCATGCCCGCATGGGTCATGGTCGACGGGTGACAAATTAAACTCTCAACTCCACCCAGGGATTCCGCCAGAGTGAATTGCTGCACCGA
The DNA here is from genome assembly GCF_002964705.1 of Pseudoalteromonas sp. T1lg75. Classification (GTDB taxonomy): domain Bacteria; phylum Pseudomonadota; class Gammaproteobacteria; order Enterobacterales; family Alteromonadaceae; genus Pseudoalteromonas. The sequence goes on from NZ_PQCD01000003.1 coordinate 81,939, forward strand.
GGTTAAAAACTTGGCACTGTCCTTTAACTCGCCCTTGATATCAAAACTCACCATGCCACCAAAACCACTTTGCTGTGCTTTGGCCAACTCATGCTGTGGGTGGCAGGCCAAGCCGGGATAATAGACCTTTTCCACGCTGGGGTGCTGCTGTAAGTATTCGGCGATGGCCTGCGCGTTTTCCTCATGCTGGCGCAGGCGGACTTTGAGGGTACGCAGCCCACGCAAGGTCAGGTAGCTATCGAATGGCGCGCCGGTAATGCCAATATTATTCGCCCACCAGGCCAACTCTTCGCCAAGCTCCGCAGTTTTGCAAACCACGGCACCACCCACCACATCGGAGTGACCGTTAATGTACTTAGTCGTTGAATGCACCACGATATCGCAACCCAATGCCAGTGGGTTTTGCAACGCCGGCGATAAAAAGGTGTTATCCGCCGCCACCAGGGCTCCTACTTGAGCCGCGGCCGCGCACACTGCCTTAATATCGGTCAAGCGTAAAATTGGGTTACTCGGGGTTTCAACCCATACCAATTTTGGTTTAGCAGCGATCAGTTGCTGATAGCACTGAGCGTCGGTGAAATTCACCACCTTCACCTGCAACAAACCACGCTTTGCAAGCGAGGTAAATAATCGATAGCTGCCGCCATAACAGTCATGGGGGATCACCAGGGTATCTTCGGGTGTCAGCAGTTGCGTTACCAGGTGCACCGCCGCCATGCCGGTAGCGGTAATGATGCCGCGGGCGCCGCCTTCTAGCTCGGCCAAAGTCTCTGCGAGAATATCGCGATTGGGATTTCCGCTGCGGCCATAGTCATATTGTCGCTTGGTATCAAAGTCGGCGAAAGAATAGGTGGTGGATAGATAAATTGGGGGCACAACTGCGCCATGGTGCTGATCGGCATCAATGCCATGGCGCACCGCTATGGTCTGTTTATTTAGCTTAGGCATAGTGCCTCCAATTGAAATAGATGTTTAGACGTCCAAAAGGTTAAAATATCCCGATATAGATGTCAAAACATTTATACGTCTAAATAGCTATATGAGGAATATTTGACTATCCTTTCCAACACGATAAAATTTCGGCCTTATTGATGCCTAAGTGACCAAAAACAAGACGCAAATTATGGCCAAGTGGAATGGTGAGTATATTCACCCTTATGCGGAACACGGTAAGAAAGCCCAACAGGTAAAGAAAATTACCGTTTCAATCCCGCTCAACGTTTTAAAAGTATTAACAGACGAACGCACCCGACGCCAGGTGAACAACCTGCGTCATGCCACCAACAGTGAATTGCTCTGTGAAGCGTTTTTACACGCCTTTACCGGACAGCCGCTGCCCAGCGATGAAGACTTACGTAAGGATAATCCGGAAAAAGTGCCGCAAGAAGTGCGTAAGATCATGGCGGAAATGGGGTTAGAGATCCCGGAAATCGGTGACGATTAATGTTTCCAAACACATAAAAAAAGCCCCAAGCATAACTTGGGGCTTTTTTTGGAGACAAATAATACCAATTCTTTTAAGTATGTGATCAGATATAGCGCTGGATAAATGATGTGCTAACAAGGCGGAATTTTTCTTATGTAGCTATTCTACATAGAAAAACTCCAACGCCGTGAGCATGATATTTAGCCCGCTAGAATGATCAGCTATTTAACTGAGTTGGTATAAATTACTTATCGTTCATGTAATCCGCTGGCAACTCAATTTGCGCCACACCAGATGCCACAGCCGCTTCGGCTACCGCCTTAGCAACACGAGGCAATAAACGCGGGTCCATAGGCTTAGGAATAATGTACTGTGGGCCAAACTCTAACTCGGTAACACCCGATGCCGTTAACACCTCTTGCGGTACCGGCTCTTTAGCGATACTACGAATGGCCTCAACCGCAGCGATCTTCATTTCATCGTTAATGGCCGTTGCGCGCACATCCAGGGCACCGCGGAAAATAAATGGGAAACACAATACATTGTTTACCTGGTTCGGGTAATCAGAACGACCCGTTGCCATGATCAAATCTTGGCGTGCAGCATGTGCTACTTCCGGCTTAATTTCCGGATCCGGGTTTGAACAGGCAAAGACCACGGGCTTGTCGGCCATCAGCTTTAACTCTTCGGCTGAAAGCAGATCCGGGCCAGATACACCCACAAATACGTCGGCATCGGCAATCACGTCTTGCAGGGTACGCTTGTCCGTGTTGTTCGCAAATAACTGCTTGTATTCGTTCAGGTCGTCACGACGTGTGTGGATAACGCCTTTACGGTCAAGCATATAAATGTGTTCGCGCTGAGCGCCACATTTAATTAAAAGTTCCATACAGGCTACCGCCGCCGCACCGGCACCTAAACACACGATCAATGCGTCGCTGATATCTTTACCCTGAATCTCAAGGGCATTAAGCATACCCGCCGCGGTTACGATCGCGGTACCGTGTTGGTCATCGTGGAAAACTGGCACGTTACAACGCTCGATCAACGCTTTTTCAATTTCAAAACACTCAGGTGCTTTGATGTCTTCCAGGTTGATACCGCCGAAAGTATCGGCAATGTTTTCCACCGTGTTGATAAAGTCTTCCGTAGTACGGTGTTTTACTTCGATATCGATCGAATCAAGGCCGGCGAAGCGCTTGAACAATAACGCCTTACCTTCCATCACAGGTTTTGATGCCAATGGACCTAAATTACCCAAGCCTAAAATTGCTGTACCGTTAGAAATAACCGCAACCATGTTGCCCTTCGCGGTGTACTTATATGCGTTGTTGGCGTCGGCGGCAATTTCGCGTACCGGCTCGGCCACACCTGGGCTATAGGCCAAAGCGAGGTCATTAACCGTTTCCGCACTTTTAGTCAGCTCAACGCTGATTTTGCCAGGAACGGGAAGAGCGTGATAATCGAGAGCTTGTTGACGAAAGTCTGACATGAAAAAGTATCCTGCTAGAAATGTTGGTGAGAGTTCAGGTATCAGGCAAACAATACTGCTTTTCCAGCTATATTCCAAGCAATATCAGGTCTATCCTGTTGTGCGAAATTAAGCGGTTTTAGCATCATGTTCCCGGTTAATTATTTTAATTTCCCCCAGCATGAGCGACATTCCCATGCCTGTACGGGGTCAAAAAAAGCAATTAAAGCTGCGTAAATCATAACTAAAGATATAAAAAACACAACCGATATAACAATAAAGAATAAAAGATAGACTCACGTGCTATTTTCAAGAAATAAAAGCATATCGCTTCATTTTCTCTTCATTTAACCGAATTGTTTATAGTTTTATAAATACTATGGGGGACAAAAAAAGCCAAGTGACCTGCATCAATACCGGGAATGGATATCACCAATTGTGTTCGGGAAGTGGGAGAAGGTTGTCTAGCAAGACATAAAGCCAACATGCCTGACTAATGGGCACAAAAAAAGCACCCGAAGGTGCTTTTTTCTAATAAGCAATGAATTACTTCTTGCTGCTAAGCGCACCGAAACGCTTATTGAAGCGGTCAACACGACCACCTGTGTCAAGAATCTTCTGCTTACCAGTGTAGAAAGGGTGACACTCTGAACATACGTCAAGGTGAATGTCTTTACACAAAGTTGAACGAGTTTCGAACTTGTTGCCACAAGAGCACGTTGCTGTGATTGCTTCGTACTTAGGGTGGATACCTTCTTTCATGGGGATAACCTCTAAATAGGCCGTATCGCTCTCCAAACCCGTAGTTTGGCACCATACGCGTTAGTTTCAATGTGCTAAGACCAGTAAAATTGTGCTCAGCACCCTTAAGGCCGCGTATTTTATTGAACTCCTGATTAATGTTCAAGCATTAATTGCCGCTATTCACCTCGCTATGAATTTAGTACATTAACAGCATGTCTAATGCTGTGAGTTTCCCCTTGTCGTCTTCACCGAGCACCCAACAAGTCAACATGTTACCTACCTTAGATGAATGCTATGTGGAAGTGGCCATTAAGGTGCCCTTGCACCGCAGTTTTGACTACCTGGTCAGCGACCCGGATCTGGCAGCCAACCTTAAACCGGGTATGCGGGTACTGGTGCCCTTTGCCAATCGTCAGGTGACCGCCCTGGTCTTAGCTCGCAAGACCCATTCCGAACTGCCAAAAGACAAGGTTAAGGCGATACTCAAGGTAATTGATAGTGCCCCGATTATCGATGCTACCCATCTGCAACTGCTGAAGTTTACCGCCCGTTATTATCACTATCCTCTCGGTGAGACTATTTTTACCGCCCTACCTAAGGCACTGCGCCAGGGTGACGACATTGATAAAACCAGCATTAACTATATTCAGCTCAGCGAGAAAGGCCGCGCCTTACCCACCCTCAGAGCAAAAAAACAGCAGGCGCTAATGTCGCAGTTAGCACAGTCCGGTAAATCGCCGCTAACCGAGGTAAAAGCCCTGGGCTTTACCAAGGCCACAATCGATGCCCTAGTTAGTAAAGATCTTGCCGAGATCAGCATCGAGTTTTCCAGTCATTGGCGCGACAATGAAGTAAAAGTCGCGAGCAAGCCGCAATTAAATGCAGAGCAAGCAGTGGCGTGCAGTGCCATCAATCAAGCTTCCGGCTTTACCAGCTTTTTACTCGAGGGTGTCACCGGCAGCGGAAAAACCGAAGTCTACCTACAATGCTTGGAGGAAGTTATCAAGCGTGGCCAACAGGCACTGGTATTAGTGCCGGAAATTGGTCTGACGCCGCAAACGGTCAACCGCTTTCGCCGCCGCTTTCCCGAAACTCCGATTATGCTCTGGCACTCGGCGCTAACCGATAACGAACGGCTACAAACCTGGCGTTTTTGCCAAAAAGGCAGCTGTGCCATCGTCATAGGCACCCGCTCGGCCATCTTTATGCCCTTTTTATCCTTGGGTATGATCATAGTGGATGAGGAGCACGACGCCTCCTTTAAGCAGCAAGACAGTCTGCGCTACCATGCTCGCGATCTCAGCGCTTACCGTGCTCAACAGCACAATATACCCCTGGTACTAGGCAGCGCCACACCGGCGCTGGAAACCCTTCATCGGGCGATTGAGGGCAAATATCATTTGCTGTCACTCACTCAACGGGCACAAACCAGCAGCGATAATCATTATGAGCTGGTCGACATCAAGGGTCAGTATCTGCAGGCGGGCTTAAGCCATGCCAGCCTTGCCTATATGCAAAGAGAGCTGAGTCGCCATAAGCAGGTCATGGTGTTTCTTAACCGCCGCGGCTTTTCACCTTCGCTTATCTGTCACGAGTGTGGCTGGCTCAGCGACTGCCCACGTTGCAGTACCAGTGCCACCTATCATAAGTCCATGCGCCGCCTGGTATGCCACCACTGCGGCGAGCAAACGGCACCGCCAATGCAGTGCCCGGATTGTGGCAGCACACAGATACACCCGGTCGGTCTTGGCACGGAGCAGTTGGAAGAAGCATTAAGCACACAATTCCCCGACACGCCCATCAGCCGTATTGATAGAGATTCGACCCGTAAAAAAGGCAGTTTAGAAGAAGAACTAGAGCGCATTAACCAAGGCGGTGCCCGCATTTTAGTGGGCACGCAAATGCTCGCCAAGGGCCACCACTTTGCCGATGTCAGCCTGGTGATTATCCTGGACGTGGACGCCGGACTACACTCCTGTGATTTTCGTGCCACCGAGCATCTGGCGCAATTACTGACCCAGGTAGCCGGACGCGCCGGCAGAAGCGGTGAGCCGGGCACCGTTTTATTACAAACCCACTTTCCCGAGCATCCGCTGTTGCAGGACCTGGTCAATAATGGCTATCAGCATTTTGCCCGCTACGCCCTGCAGGAACGCCAGGAAACTGAGCTGCCACCTTATAGTCATTTGGCCTTAATACGCGCCGAAGCCCACGATTTATCGCTAGTGCTTCGTTTTTTAACGGATTTAGTTCCCGCAACCCACATCCCTAAGATACAATTACTGGGACCGATACCCGCCCCAATGGAACGCGTTGCTGGTAAATTTAGATACCAGTTGCATATCCAGGGTGCAGATAGAAGCGCGTTACACGACTTTGTGGCACAACTTATCGACTACTTAGGCACGCATAAGTTGGCGCAAAAGGTGCGCTGGAATTTAGACATAGACCCCATCGATATGATGTAAAGAGAATCGACACACAGGTATGGCTCAACACGACTACATAAATCGCAAAAGACCCCAACGCGGCGCAAAGAAAAAGGCTCCACCGAAAAAGAAGCTGCCTGTCTTGCTGATTATCGCCGCCATTATTTTGTGCGCGGGCTTTGGTTATGGCCTGTGGTATATCAAAAATAATGCCGATCCGGATGCCGTCGAACAGGTAAAACAGCCGCCCAAGCAAGAACAGAAGCCGGTGATCCACAAACCCGAAACACCGGAGTTTATCAACGAGATAAAACAGGCCGAGATCGAGGTGGAGGTCAAAGAGGTTGAGCAAAAAGGCCCTTACGTTATGCAGTGCGGTTCATTTAGAACCTATGCCCAGGCAGAAACCCTAAAGGCAAAAATAGCCTTTACCGGCCTGGTAGCAGAGATCCGTCGCACCGAAGGCAGTAACGGCGTATGGTATAAGGTCCGCTTAGGTCCTTACCCTACCAAACGTGGTGCCGAAAGCGATAAAAACAAACTCAAACGCCAAGCCAAAATCATGGGCTGCGGCATCTGGCTGTGGCAGTAATACCAATTCTCTTAAATAGCTAATCATTCTAGCGGGCTAAATATCATGCTAACAGTGTTGAAATTTTTCTATGTAGAATAACTACATAAGAAAAATTTCGCCTTGTTATCATATCATTTATCCAGCGCTATATCTGATCACATACTTAACAGAATTGGTATAAGCCTCAGTCCCCACTAAAAACACAGCCAGTCTAAGGGGATTTCGCCTTATACCTTGAAATCCCCACACCACGCCCATATTACCTCGCTATTAGACTCAGCAAAGCCCAGTATGATTCAGGGCAAAGGATTCACATGACTACGATAGTTTCTGTACGCCGCGAAGGTAAAGTCGTTATCGGCGGCGACGGCCAGGTATCCCTTGGCAACACGGTAATGAAAGGCAATGCCCGTAAGGTACGCCGCTTATTTAACGGCAAGGTCATTGCTGGTTTTGCCGGTGGCACCGCCGACGCCTTCACCCTGTTTGAACGTTTCGAAGCCAAGCTAGAAATGTACCAGGGTAACCTGACCAAAGCGGCGGTAGAAATGGCCAAAGACTGGCGCAGCGACCGCGCCTTGAGACGGCTTGAAGCCTTATTGGCGGTGGCCGATGAAACCGCCTCATTGATCATTACCGGTAATGGCGATGTGGTCCAACCCGAGCACGACCTTATCGCTATCGGCAGCGGCGGCAACTTTGCCCAGGCAGCAGCCATTGCCCTGTTAGAGAATACCGAGCTATCAGCACGAGAAATCGTTGAAAAGAGCCTTAAGATAGCTGGCGACATTTGCGTATTCACTAACAACTTCCAAACCATTGAAGAATTGTAATTAAGGAGCAGCCATGTCAGCCATGACTCCCAGAGAAATCGTCCATGAACTTGATCAGCACATTATTGGTCAAGGCAATGCCAAAAAGGCCGTCGCTATCGCCCTAAGAAACCGCTGGCGCCGCATGCAGCTTGATGAAGCCCTGCGTCAGGAAGTGACCCCGAAAAATATTCTGATGATCGGCCCAACCGGTGTGGGTAAAACCGAAATCGCCCGCCGTTTGGCCAAGCTTGCCAACGCGCCCTTCTTAAAGGTGGAGGCCACCAAGTTCACCGAAGTGGGTTATGTGGGTAAGGAAGTTGAGACCATTATTCGCGACCTTGTAGAGATCGCCTTTAAAATGGTGCGTGACCAACAGGCTAAAAAGCACAGTTTCCGCGCCGAGGAAGCCGCCGAAGAGCGCATTCTCGATGCCCTATTACCACCGGCGAAAGACAGCTGGGGTGAAACACAGCCAAGCGAGAACAACTCGACACGTCAAGCATTCCGCAAGAAATTGCGCGAAGGTCAGCTAGACGACAAAGAAATCGAGATCGACATTGCCGAGCAAGGTGCCAACGTCGAGATCATGGCGCCTCCAGGCATGGAAGAGATGACCAATCAGCTGCAGAGCATGTTCCAAAACATGTCTGGCGGCAAAACGAAAAAGCGTAAGCTGAAAATCAAGGAAGCATTCAAACTTCTAGTAGAGGAAGAAGCTGCGAAATTGGTAAACCCGGAAGACGTGAAAGAGCTGGCCATCGATGCGGTTGAGCAAAACGGTATCGTCTTCCTGGACGAAATCGACAAGATCTGTAAACGCGGTGAAAGCAGTGGCCCGGATGTAAGCCGTGAAGGCGTGCAGCGCGACCTGCTGCCACTCATCGAGGGCTCTACGGTCAGCACCAAGTACGGCATGGTTAAAACCGACCATATCCTGTTTATTGCATCGGGTGCATTCCAAATGGCCAGACCGTCGGATCTGATCCCCGAGCTTCAAGGTCGTCTGCCGATTCGTGTCGAGCTTGATGCGCTCAGTGCTAACGACTTTAAGCGCATTCTCACCGAGCCTCATGCGTCATTAACGGAGCAACAAATCGCCTTGTTAAACACCGAAGAGGTGAGCGTCGAGTTTACCGATGACGCCATTGAGAGCATTGCCCAAGCGGCCTGGCAGGTTAATGAGAAGACCGAAAATATCGGCGCCCGTCGTCTGCATACGGTAATGGAGCGCTTGATGGAAGAGATCTCCTTCGAAGCCAGCGATAAGGCCGGTACCACCTTGGTGGTCGATGGTGATTACGTCAATCAGCATCTCGGCAACCTAGTTCAGGATGAAGACCTAAGTCGCTTTATTCTATAATTGAAGAGCCTTCGGGCTCTTTTTTATTGGAGCAAAGATGCTAGTTAGTAAATTACATTATCATCGCCGCACCAAGGTGCTGGATATTCACTTTGATAATGGCGAACAGGTAAGCCTAAGCGCCGAATTCTTGCGGGTGCATTCACCGTCTGCGGAGGTCCAAGGGCATCACCAGGGTCCACCCAAACTGGTTACCAATAAAAAAGCAGTGGCCATTAAGGAAATAGAGGCCGTTGGCCACTACGCGGTGCGCCTGCACTTTGATGATGGCCATCAAAGTGGTCTGTATAGCTTTGGTTATCTTGCCGAGCTTGGTGCTCATGCCGAGCAACTCTGGCAAAGCTATCTCGAGCGCGTAAAAGCGGCCAACGCTCAGCGCGATGCCAGTATCGCCATACGCGTCACTCCCTAAAGCCTCTTAATGGCGCTACAAATAGACAATAAAAAAGCCGCGGATGCGGCTTTTTTAAATTTTGCGCTGCGCTTAAACCTGATATTTGGCCACCGCTTCGCGTAATACCCTGGCCTGCTGCGCCACTTCTTCACTGGTGTGGGCATTGGTGCTGGCATGGCCGCTGGCCTGCTCGGCGATATCACGAATACGCACCACGTTTTGATTCACTTCCGATGCCACTTGCGATTGCTGCTCAATGGCCACCGCAATTTGTGTGCTCATTTCCATAATGGTTTCGATTTCCTGGGTGATATTACCCAACAGATCTCCGGCTCTTGAAGCCTGCTCGGCGCTCTCTCCGCCCTGCTCACGACAACGTTGCATAATGCTGACCACTTCCTGAGTACGCTGCTGCAAGGCCGAAATGATGTTCTCAATTTCCTGGGTTGAGTCCTGGGTGCGTTGCGCCAAGGAACGCACCTCATCGGCAACCACGGCAAAACCACGACCCTGCTCGCCGGCACGGGCCGCTTCAATGGCGGCATTGAGCGCCAACAGGTTGGTCTGCTCGGCAATACCGCGGATCACATCCAGCACCGAGCCTATGGTATCGGCATCCTTCTCCAACTGCCCCACCACCTGTGAAGCGCCACCCAGGGATTCAGACAGCTCGGCGATACGCGACACCGTTGAGTCCACTTCCTGACGGCCCTGAGCGGCATTGTCATTGGTGGTTTGTGCACGCATGGCAGCTTCTTCGGTATTACCGGAGATATCATGAATAGTGGCTTGCATCTCGGTGGCCGCGGTGGCCACCATGTCCGCTTCCTGCAGCTGCTCCTGTACCCCGGCGCTGGTTGAGGCCGTGGTATTGGCCAGCTCGGCTGTGGCCCCATTAAGGGTTTCCAGTGCGCTGTTAACATCGAATATCAAGCCGCGGAAATCCGAGGTCAAGGCATTGATATTATTACTTAACTCGGCAATCTCATCCTTGCCCTGCACGGGGATTTGCAGGCTTAAATCGCTTTCCTGACGAATACGGGCGATAGCCGCCACGGCACTGTTGATGGGCTGAATAATGGCGCGACTGGTCATCACCAGCAGCACGACGACCAGGAGTGCGGCTAAAACCAAGGTGGTGATCGCCACAGCCTGAGCCGAACGCATCCGCGTATCTATTTGCTCCTTGGTACTAAGCAGCACTTGAGTAGCAAGCTTATCGCTGGCTTCCACCGAGGCCAACAGCTGACCCAGGGCACCGCTTTCCAAGTTAAAACCCAGTGCTTGTTGTGCTTCCACTAACGCTTTGAATTTTAGGTGGTACTGATTCAGTAAAGCGGTTAGGCGCGATCGATAGTTGCTATCAAAGTCGGCACTGGCAATCAGCCCCTCTAAGCGGGCAAAGTGTTGCTCAAATTTGTCAAAATATTTGCTGTCCAGACGCAGCATAAAATCTTTTTCAGCGCGGCGCAGCTGTAGCATTAACGCTAACATTTCAAAGTTTTGCTGCTCTTTGAGAAGCTCTTCGACTTTATGTACGGCGCTGCGCAACTCGCCATAGAGGGCATCTTTAGGGTGCAAGCCAATAACACGTTGCAAGCTGACCACGTGCTCAAAGTCTTCCTTATAAATGCGGGCCTGCTCGGCAAACCTATCTATTTGCTGCGGCGCCACACCGAGGGCGACAAATTGGTCACGCAGCCGGGCAACTCGGTTTTCTAGGGCGCTATATTCATTGGCAAAGGATTCGAGGTCGGTTTCGCTTTTATAAAATAAGAAGTTTTTCTCGTACTTACGCATGGATAGCTCATGAACATTCAGCTCTTCGGCATTTTCCAAGGTGGCGTTTAACAGGCCCATAACCTGAGCTGTATACATGACCACGGCGAAGAGCACCAACAAAGCTGCTGCGACCACCGCGCCGTTAACCTGAAGGCGACGTTTGATCGTGAGCTTTTTCATAAAATTCATGGCTAATACCTTATTATTTTTTACGGCAGTATTTATCCGCGGATTCTAGCTAGCAACGGGGATACATCGCAATATCTTTGTCGCTTTAAGCCGTATTTGGGATAAAAACCGTACTAAATAACTAGCCAAAATTGATGTTAAAGCACTCCCTGCCAAAGTTGTTGATTTAGGCTTTGCCGATCCTGCCACTGCCCCGCCAGCAACCAGGAAATTAACGGCGCCGGATCATGGGGAAAATTGATGCGCTCTTTTTTGTCCATATTGAGCCAATCGTCGAGGGCATCCTGGTCAAGATAATGCATCACATGCGCCCGCTGCATATTTTGCAGGGTTAAGGCATTGGAATGTTGCTCAAACTGACCGTTAAGGGGTTTCAACAAGAGTTTTTTGCCCAAGGTTAGTGCTTCACTCGACAATTCAAAGCCGGCATTGGCAATAACGCCGCTGGCACTGGCCAAGTCCCGTAAAAAGCCCAGCCTGGAGGGTTTTCGTAAATGAATATGGGCCATGGACTGATCTTCCGCCTTGGGGTGGTAACAATAAAATTCCTTGCCGGGAAAGTCCTTCAGATAGGCAATAACCTCATCGAGATCTTCAAAGGGAAGATAAACCAGCACCTTGTTGTCGACATACTCGCTGTCGACCGGGCCGGCATGCTCGATAAAGGGTGGAATAATTGAATCATCAAAGGGTTGCCAATGCACACCCAGATAAACATCGGCGGGGGCAAAATTACGTATCATCGCCTTGGTCAGTATATTGTCTCCGGTCACCGGCACACTGGCCGAGAGGAATGCGGCCTGATGACTCATGCCCACCACCGGCACCTTTTGCCGCTTTGCCGCCCAGGCGGTAATGGGTTCAAAGTCGTTAATCACCAGATCATATTGCTTGAGGTGCAACTCGCGTATGTCTTTGAGTAGTTCACACACCTTGGCATTTTTCAGGGTTTTTAAACCATTAACACGGCCACGTTCGGTGACAAATGTTAAGCCCTGCCGGGTCTGGTAAGGACCAAACTCATGCATATCAAAATACTGGTCACGGCTGCGCCCGGAAAATAAATAATCCACTTCCACACCGGCCTTGGAAAATGCCTTTGCCATCACCCGAGCCCGGGTGGTGTGGCCGTTCCCTGTGCCTTGTACGCCATAAAGAATCTTCATAAAGTCCCTGTGATAAGTAATGCAAATACGGCACAACCGTAACCAAGTAACGAACCTAAAACGATGTCTAACGGATAATGCACTCCAAGCAACACCCGCGAGCAAGCCACGAGCGTCGCCCAACCATATAAGTATGGTGCAAGCTGCGGATAAAACTGGCCGACGATGACTGCAAACACCCAGGCCGCAGCACTGTGCCCCGAAGGCAAACTAAACTTATCGCTCGGACGAATATGGGCATAGCAGGTCAGCACATCACAGGGGCGTACACGTTGAAACAGGTTTTTGGTGAAAAAATAGATAGGCCGCTCGATGGCATAACCAAGCAATAACACCAGCAGCAGGGTGATCTGTTCGGGCGTGCTATATACCAACAAATAGAGTCCAAACAACGCATACAAAATGCCGTCACCGGAGCGTGACATCAAGCGAATGCCATGGTGCTGCCAGCGCCGATACCGAGCTCGAAACAACACCTTAAATAACGCCCGATCAAAGCGATCTAATTGCGCGAGTATCATGCTCTTTCGCCTGTGATATGTTCATTGTTTTGAATATAGTCAGCGAAAATAACAGTTACATGACGTTTTTTAGACAGTAATGTGTCCAGGGCCTGTGGTGCCTGGCACCTTTATATGTCAATACCTTAGCTTGCTAAGCCCCATAACCTAGGTATACTTGAGACAACAAAGTCTCTGGGAGAGTCCGATGGAATATAGTACCTCTGAACTGTGTGATCACTTTGCTGATGTAGTCGATGTACTCGAACCTATGTTCATTAATTTTGGTGGCCGTGGCGCTTTTTGTGGGCGCATCCGCACCATCAAGTGTTTTGAAAGCAACCAGCTCATTCGCGAAGTTTTGCAACAAGACGGTACCAATTCGGTACTCTTAGTCGATGGTGGCGGCTCAACTCGCCGCGCATTGATCGACATAGAACTGGCCGAGTTGGCGGTGGAAAACAACTGGGAAGGGATCATAGTGTATGGCGCCGTGCGTCATGTCGATGAACTCGAAGAGCTAGAGCTTGGCATTCAGGCCATTGCTTCGATTCCCGTTGCCGCCGACAACCTTGCCCCGGGCGAAGAAGGTATTCCGGTTAATTTCGCCGGCGTCTCCTTCTACGAAGACGATTTTCTGTACGCAGATAGCACCGGTATTATTATCTCCGCCGAAGAGCTTGAACTCGAATATGTCGAGGACGAAGAGCTGGTTGGCATAGAAGATTAATCACCGCTATGGAATATGCAGTTACTATCTATGACGAGCAGAGCATTGCCGATTTAGTCGCCGCCCGCAGCGCCGAGCAGCGAGTATTTCAGAGCATTGCCCTACTCGATACCGCGGTGGAATTTAGCCAGGCGCTAAAAGACGCCAAAGACTTTGGTATTCGCTATGTGATCGTCGGAATTCCCGAAGACATAGGCCCCCGAGCCAACTTAGGAAAAGGCGGAGCGGATCAGGGGTTTCGTGCCTTTTTGTCGAAGTTCCTCAATATCCCGGTGAATGAGTTTACCCCGGTGCAGGACGTCTTGTTACTTGGTGAGGTCGACTGTGCCGACTTACAACAGCAAAGTCAGGCGCTCGATAACGGCAACGCCGACGACTTGGCGCAATTACGCTCCTTATGCAGTGAGCTGGATCAGCGTATCGAACCGGTCATCGCCGCCATATTCGATGCCGGACTGACTCCCATAGTGATAGGTGGCGGCCACAACAATTGCTACCCACTGCTGGCGGCCAGCGCTAAACATTACAATACCGCAATTAATGCCATTAACCTTGACCCACACGGCGACTTCCGTGCTCTTGAGGGACGTCATAGCGGCAATGGTTTCCATTACGCGGCGGCGGCGGGCTATCTTAAACACTATCATGTAGTGGCACTGGATCAGCAAAAGAACAATGCCGCAATTTTAGCGGCCATGGCGCAACATCACAGCACCTATACCAGCTATCACAGCCTCAAGGTGTTGGCACAAACCTCGATTGTTGACAGTGTCAATGATGCCCTGGACAGCTTTACCCATCAGGCACCTTTAGCCATAGAGCTGGATATCGATGCCATTACCCTGGCACCGGCCAGCGCCTTAAATTATCGTGGTATGTCTTTGTCTGACGCCGAGCAATATGTCTATAACGCCACCTGCGATAGCGATGTGGCCTATTTGCATTTATGTGAGGCTGCCCCCAGTCAGGATCCCAATGGTCTTAACGCCGGCTTTAATGCCGCAGGACAATTGCTGAGCGCTCTGGTTATCGCCTTTTTACGCGCTCGCTACCACAACTAAACTATGGTTGAACGCCTCTACCAGGTAGGGGCGTTCTGCTGTTGTAACTTCTGCTGCCATTGTCGCGACCAGCTCAATAAGCCATCCGCCGGCAAAGGATGAGTAAATACATAACCCTGCGCCCCCTGCACATTAAACTCTTTCACATAGCTTAATTGCGTGCTGCTACCAACGCCCTGACAGATGACCTTGGCCTTAAGATGACGATGCATTTCGATTAATCCGTTTAACAGTGCCTTATTAGCACTGGTGTAGTCGACATCGGCCGTGAGGCTTGGATCGACTTTGACGTATTCGAGATTGATCTTCGGCAACTTTGCCAGGAATAGTGGTGTTTCACCCATGCCATCGAGACACAAATGAATCCCCTGCTGATGCAGGCGAGTTAATAGTGCGAGTCCACGTTTATCCAATGACATCAGCACCGAAAGCGGGCATTCGATAATCAAGTCTCCCGGCTTTAGGGTATGCTCACGCAGGATGCGGCCGGCAAACTCAACAAATTCATCGTGCAATATTTCCTCACCGAAAAGGTTGACGCTTACCGGCATGGCCAAGCCGTCCATCTTCAGCGCCATAGCCATTTCGGCGGCGCGCTCCAACACATGGAAGGCCAACTTATAACCGCGCCCCACGGCCCGTAAGTCATGAATAAAGTCTTTCGCTTCCACCACACCACGCTCAGGGTGCTGCCAACGCAAAAGTAACTCGGCATAAAGAGGCTTATTATCCTCCAGGCCAATGACCGGCTGGAAATACAAAGAAAAATCACGTTCAAAGTCCGCCGTGCTCAGCAAATGGAGTTGCTGCTGATGGGCTGCGGCTTGCTGCTCGAGAGCATCATTATAATGGCAGATACGCTGCTGCGGATGATACTCGATGGCTTTGTAGCCCTGTTGTAATAACTCATCCAAAGAGGTTTCACCGGCCATCCCTGTACTAAGCGCAATATGCGGTTTCAGTTCCACCACCCCGTGACGAGAATTAAACGGCTTTTGCAGTACTTCGGTAATATCCTCGGCTAGACGCTCATGACAGTGGCTGTCTGGGCTGATATCTATGACCAGACCGTAACACAGAGGGGCAACCTGAAAGACTTCAACGGCAAACTGCTGACGCTTCTGCAGGTTCAACACGGTTGGCTGAGCCGCCACCTGATTAATGCGGGCCAGACTTTGCATCAGTACCAATTCGGCAAATTCCTGACCGAGTGAGCGGTTTAGCTGCTCGTACCCTTCCACCTGCAACAAGAGTAAGGCAACCTGATGATTATGCTCCTGACGCCATAGGTTGTACTGAGTGACCGCCTGACCCCAAGAGATAACGGGCAGGCTGCGGGCGTTGAGTTCATTATGCTGAGCCTGTAACAGCTGCTCATCGTCGTTGCCTTCAAGCTCCATAAAGGCCATGACTTGCAACACTAACGGCAGAATACACAGCCAGGCGAAGTGCAAAGGCAACACCAGGTTCAGAGCAACAACCAATAGTTGCAGAGCCACCAAGGCGCCGCGGGCAATCACCATTTGGCGGCCTTGATGGCGATAGAACAGCCACCAACGCGCGGCAAAGGCCACAACTAAAATCCCGCTGGCGACGTGCCATTGGCCACCAACGTAGGCTAATCCTGCAAGCGAATAACACATCGCACTGATGCCGTCTTTACGTTCGCTGAGCAAGACCACGCTGATCAGCAATGCCTTATAAATAAGCCGCAAATAAAGGCACCAAGGTGAATACTGGTTATCATAGTTTTTATAATCATTGTGTGAGTGGCTGAGAGCCCAGCCACTTAGGATTTAGTCACACATGATCAAAAAGCCTTACTTAATGCACCCTGAATCCAAAGCTTTTTCAAGGGTTCGGTGCCGAATTCATAGCTTAATTGCGACGGGTGTTCGATGTCCCATAAAGCGATGTCGGCACGCATGTTGGTAGCAAGCTGACCGCGGTCATTCAGGCCCAAAGCCTTGGCGGCATAACGGGTCACCCCAAGCAGGCTTTGCCCCGGCGTTAAACGGAATAAGGTACAGGCCATATTCATCATTAATTGAATGGAACACAGCGGTGAGGTACCCGGGTTGAAGTCGGTGGCAATAGCAATGGGCACCTCATAGCGCTGCAATAGCTCGATAGGTGGATACTTGGTCTCGCGCAGATAGTAAAAGGCGCCAGGCAGCAATACAGCGACCATGTCAGCATCCTTCATGGCCTTTACACCGGCTTCATCAAGGTGCTCCAGGTGATCCGCCGACAGCGCCTGATAGCGGGCAGCCAATTCTGTGCCATGCATGTTAGAAAGCTGCTCGGCGTGTAACTTAACATTGAAGCCCAGCTCCTTGGCGCGCTTAAACACACGCTCGGTTTGTGCCTGACTAAAGCCGACATTTTCACAAAACACATCAACTGCGGTAGCTAATTTTTTCTGGGCTACGGCCGGCAGCATTTGCTCGCATACCAGGTCGATATAACCATCGGCATCGCCCTTGTACTCTGGTGGCAGGGCGTGGGCGCCCAAGAAGGTGCTTTCGATATGCAGTGGGTGATGCTCATTCAGTAACGCCGCCACTTCCAGCAACTTAATTTCGCTGGCTAAATCCAAGCCGTAGCCCGACTTGGTTTCCACCGTGGTCACACCTTCACGCATCAGGGCGTCAAGACGCTGCTTGGCCTTAGTAAAAAGCTCTTCTGGTTCGGCAGCACGCGTTGCTCGTACCGTGGTGGCAATTCCGCCGCCTTGTTGGGCAATGCTTTCATAGCTTTCGCCCTGCAAACGACGCTCAAACTCTTGTGAGCGATTACCACCAAAAACAATATGGGTGTGGCAGTCCACCAACCCAGGAGTCAGCCAGGCACCGCCAGCGGAATAGACGGGTAATGACAATAGATCCACCTCAGGCATCTCTGCCATGGGTCCCACCCAAGCGATTTTATCGCCGCTTAGCAATACAGCGCCGTTTTCGATAATACCGTAGTCATCGTTGGCGGTCGCAACCATGGTTGCGATATTGGCATCAATAATAACCTGATCAATGTGCATGCTGTTCTCCAAAATAAGCCCTACTTGTATAGACAAGAAATTATGCGCCATGTTACACACGGCCAGTGGGCAGCGCAAAATTTATCACCCATGAGAAAAACACCCATTCGCCGCGAGTGTTAAGTTAACTGTGCAGTAATCTTTGCGCTTTAAATATCATGGCCGTAGGTAAAACCAAGTTCCTCGATGGCACCGCCGTTAATGACCCGAGCCACCGGCTGCTCGGCACTAAATTGGGGGACCTGGGTTCCCCTTCGCTGACAATGCACTTGGTAGTAGTTCTGTTTAGACGGGTGGCTCGGATGAACCAGGTTGTAAATGGGTTGCGCCTGCGGGTAGTGTTGAATCAAGGTCAGGATACCGGCTATCACATCATCGCGATGCACCATATTCACCTTATCCTCCGGGTGCGAGGATAGGGTTTTACCGGCAACAAAGCGACCCGGCTCACGGTTAGGCCCGACCAAGCCGCCTAAGCGCAGCACCTTAGCTCCGGCAGCCAGCGTCGTTTGTTCCGCCTGAGCGAGACGCTGTTGCCGCGCCGTTGCTAAGCTCAAAGCACTGCGCTCATCGTACTGACCGCTTTGCTGATCATAAATCCCGGTACTGGAGCACAGCACAAAGCCTTTACCATTGAGCTGCTGATATAAAGCCAGGGCATGCTCCAGGCTTTGCTGATAGTTACTTGGTTGACGTCTGGCGCCTGGGCTCATGGCACACACCCAATAGGCATCCGTCAGGGACACATTGTGCACAAGCGTACCCTCGTCTTGCAGTGCAAATTGGCGCTCATGGGCTTGCGTTCCCTGCTCTCGATGCGTTGCCTCTACCTGCCAGCCCTGGGTCAAAGCCTCTTGCGCCAGAGCCTCGCCAAGCCAACCGGCGCCGATGATTACTAGTTTCTTATCCATTTATTCGCTCACCCTTGTCGTGCACTGCATCAGTTCTGAGATTAAGCTCATCATACTATTGCCGCCCCAAACCGAACAAGCACCGCAATTATTGCTGCAGATCAACACCCCACCCGAGACTTTTATTTACACTGCTTCTTATCATTAACCAAAGTAGATATGCGTCGTGATCAAACAAGTGCAGTGGCAAAGTAAGCTAATCAACAAATATAACGTCTCAGGGCCAAGATACACCTCTTACCCAACGGCTTTACAGCTGGAGTCCGGAGCCAATACACAAACCCTGGTGCGGGCTATAGAGCAGTGCCCAAGCGGTGGGCTGTCCTTGTATATTCATATCCCCTTCTGCCATCAGCTGTGCTACTACTGCGGCTGTAATAAGGTGGTCACCCGCCATCAGCATAAGGCCGACCTGTATCTGGATTATCTGAGCAAGGAAATGGCCTTGCTGAGCACGCATTGTCAGCACCTGGAGGTGCAACAGTTGCATTTAGGCGGCGGTACACCCACCTTCTTAGATAAAGCACAAATGGCCCGCTTGATGGCGATGCTGGAGCAATACTTCACCTTGGCCGGGGATGGCGAGCGCAGCATAGAAGTTGACCCGAGGGATCTCGCCCTTGAGCGGATCGATGAATTACAGCAACTGGGGTTCAATCGCATTTCCTTCGGAGTTCAGGATTTCAATGATGAGGTGCAACTGGCGGTCAACCGCCCGCAATGTGCCAATGAGGTCGAAGCCCTGGTGCGCCGCGCCAAAGAGGTGGGCTTTAATTCGGTTAATGTGGATATGATCTATGGCCTGCCGCTGCAAACTCCCGAATCTTTTGCCGTCTCCATCGAGCGCTTATTGGCTATCGGCCCGGATCGGGTGTCGGTATTTAACTATGCGCACCTGCCGAGCCGTTTTGCCGCCCAGCGTAAGATTAAAGATGCCGACTTGCCCAGTGCCGCGGCCAAGCTGACCATGTTTAAACAAACCCTGGAGCGCATGATAGCGGCAGACTACCAGTTTATCGGCATGGATCACTTCGCCAAAAAGGATGATGAACTGGCCATCGCCCAGCGCGAGGGGCATCTGCATCGTAACTTCCAGGGTTATACCCTAGGTGGCGACCTGCCCTTGCTCGGCCTTGGGGTGTCGGCCATTTCGCAATTGCACGGGCATATCATCCAAAATCAAAAGGAGCTAAAAAGCTATTATGGGGCTTTGGAGCAAAATCAGTTGAGCGCCTGCAAGGAAATCCGCTTAACGGACGAAGACGAGTTAAGGGCGGCGGTGATCAAGCAGTTAATCTGTCACTTTGAGCTCGATATGGCGGCATTTTCACAGCGCTACAAATTCGACTTTAAACAGCACTTTGCCGCTGAGTTAGCGCAACTACAGGGCTTTATCGACGATGATATGCTAACTATCAAGGACGACATTATCAGCATTAACGCCTCCGGCGTGCTCTTTATTCGCATCATCTGCATGTGTTTTGATGCTTACCTGCAAAGCCAGCTCAATCAGCAGCGTTTCTCTCGGGTTATCTGAAAACGCTAGACAGCAAAAAGCCGCCAACAGGCGGCTTTTTTGTGGATATACATGCCGGTTAGGCGTAAATAGCTACATAAATACGTGTTTGCTATTTGGGTCTGCATCAAAATGCATGACCAGCTTTTCGCTATCGGCCAGGATTTGCTCTTCAAGCTCCTGCTCTTTGCGCCAACGGGCACTGTCTTGCTTAAAGATTTCCTTTTTCGAATACTTCTTGCGTGCATCATGAGTCGGCAGGTCTTTGACCGCCTCATACATGGCAAACACACCCGGGTATTCCACTTCCAAGTTCAGCTCTTGCGCACAGCTGTGCTGGCTCATCAATACCCATACTCGCAAACAGCCCTCGGAGTATTCGCACTGACCCTCTTTCATGGCCTTGGCGATCAGGTTAATGCTATCGCTCAGTTTGGCGTTACGGGCGGCACGTTTTTGCGCATATTCTGCCTGCTGTTTTGCCAAACGCTGGTTTTGCTCACGTACCTGCCACAATAAGCGGCCTGCATAAAATGCCAAGCCGGCAACGATCAAGGCACCAATAATTAGAGCTATGATCCACGGGCTAGTCATTTTTCATCCTCGTCATCAAGCCATTCATCGGCCAAAGAGTCATTCATATAGTCATCAAGCAGGTCTTCGTCGTCCTCGAAGTCGTCATCCAAACCGAGGATTTCACATAGCTGCTGATGGCGCTCAACCTTAGCATTAAAGTACTTGGCGTCTTTACCTTGCAAGATTTCGCCATTGTCGTGACGCTCGATTAGGGCCAATAGACGCTCATCGGACTCCAATTGCTCCAGCTCCTGCTCCGGCGTCAGCTCCGGTTCTTTATAGGTGCTCAGCACGGCTTGCGGTTTAAGGTCTTTGCGCACCTGCGGCTTTTGCGGCTGCGCCTTAACGGCCTCTGGGGTCAGGCTAACCGGCTTTTTACTGCCAACGCGATTATCTCCGCTGGCACTGCCCTTGGCTTCTGTGCTTTCCACCTTTAACAGCTGGGAGTTACGGTTACCCGCCTGGGCACCCTTGGTCTTTTTCTTGGCGCGCAGCTCTTTTAGCGCACGAAGCTCTCTCAATTTGTCTTTACTTAAGCGCGCGGTGCCATTGTTAATGACTTTGCGTGACTTTTTCTTTCTGGTCATAGCGTGTCTCTACGTTGCGGGCTTTGTTAAAAAAATGACATCGGCCGCGATAAATTCAAGGGTTAATCCAAAACGCTCGGCAATATAGGCAAAGGTTTCTTTGCTATAAAAGGCTATGTGCGTCGGATCATTTTTGTAGTGCCAAGTGGCAAAGCGTTGTACATCGATCACCAGTTTTGTCATTAACGCTAACGTCCCACCTGGGCGTAATAATTCTAGCCACACCTGCAATTGCTGTTGCGGTTGTGCTAGGTGCTCGATCACTTCGGTACTACAAACGAAGTCATAACGAGCCTGTAATACCTGTTGTTGAGGCTGGTAATACAGATCATACAAGGCCACGGTATGCCCTTGCTCTTGTAGCATGGTTGCCAACATGGGCGCAGGGCCACAGCCGAAGTCCAAACCTGAACTGGCCATCGTCAAACGCTCATTCAAGGGCGTAAAAATCCGTGTAAGAAAGCGACGGTAACCTTCATCATTGAGGTCATTCTCGTGCTGATCATAGATGGCTTTTTCATCGGCCGCACTTAGGTGCTGATACGCGGCCACAAACACTAAGGCGCAATCGGCACATTGCCAATAGTCGCGTACTTTATCTTGATGATAATGGCTGATTTGCGCACTGTCGCACAAGGGGCAGGAGATCGCTTTCATGGTGCGCATTGTAACAGGACAAATAAAAAGGCGGTAGAGCAAAACTCTACCGCCGGATAACTCGAGCGCCAACTACTATTGGACACTTCTCCCTTCGACTTTTTTATCAGTCTGTATTTATTATTTTTATTATTATTACTTTCCGTATTGTTGTTATTTTTCTTCCGTGTGGTGCTTTATTTTTCTCGGTCTTCCTAACGCTTTCTACTTCTTCCATGTGGTGCATCTTTCGATGCTCCCCTAGCGCACTAGCTTGTCGCGCTTCCTATGCTCTGATCCCTGTTGTAATTCTTTGTTGCGACAGCAGATAATTTACTGACTCATAAATTAGTTACAACTAATTTATAACTTTTTTATTAAAAAACACCTATTCAGTTATAGTTAACACTAGTCTTTTCATTAAGTTAGCATTAATTGACCATTTAATTTGAGCAATAACCCACATGCAACCATGGTCAATGTCTCACAAGCAAGTAAGACATATCCCTGCGTAAAAAGACCCGTAAAAAAAAGCAGCTAATGCTGCTTTTTTAAATACTTAACTAAGGTGTCGCCGTTCAGACGTCCACTCTAAGCAGAAACTCTTAGTGCAAGCCACCTAGGTACTTAGAAAGTACTTCAATGTCTTTATCCGTTAGCTTCATCGCGATATCACGCATCATGCCGTTGTGGTCGTTTGCACGCACACCGCTGCGGAATTTCTCAAGCTGACTCTTGATGTACTCAGGATGCTGGAAAGACACCTTAGGGAAACCTGCTAGTGAGGTACCGTTACCACGAGGACCGTGACACGCTGCACAGGCTGGAATACCGCGCTCGGCATCACCGGCTTTGTAAAGCTGTTGACCAACGGCCACTACGTCTTCAGGAGTCGAGCCTTCAGACATATGTAAAGATGAGAAGTAAGCAGCCAAGTCTTTCATGTCCTGATCGCTTAGCGGCATAGCCATACCGCTCATAACAGGATCCATACGACCCTCTTTGCCCCCAGTGCTCATGCCTAGCTTGAATTCTTTCAATTGCTTGTAGATATACTCGGCATGCTGACCTGCAATCTTAGGGTACATAGTGACAGGCGCGTTACCATCTGCGCCGTGACAAGCCGCACAAGTTGCCGATTTGTCTTTACCAGCGTTAATGTCGCCATCGAATGCTGCTGCGTTGTTTGCACTCAACACACCAACTAGCATAGTTAAAGATAGAGCTAATTTCTTCATGGTAAATTCTCTGTTCCAGACCCTGTATTCAAATACAATCGTTTCGATGCAATGGCACTATTCTACACGATAAAAATTTCTCTGGCACGTTTTCTACCCATATTAAACTTATAAAAAGCGGGGTTTTAAGGAAAAAAAGTGATGCAAACAGGATTTAAATCAATTTATCCTGCGCTTGGAGAGCCTTTAGGTTCAACCCAATCTGATATAAAATAGCCTTTAGATCAGTTTCGAGCCCCCACTTCAGGAGTCAATGTGGCCAAATCACGTGTCAACTACACAAAAGCGGAATTCATTACCAGTGCCCCGGATATTACAAAACTTCCGGAAGATACTGGTATCGAAATCGCGTTCGCTGGGCGCTCAAACGCCGGAAAATCAAGCTCGCTCAATACCCTCACCGAGCAAAAATTGGCGCGTACCAGTAAAACTCCTGGCCGTACCCAATTAATTAATGCCTTTGCCCTGGGTGAAGATCAGCGCTTGATCGACCTTCCCGGCTATGGCTTCGCCAAGGTGCCACTGGAAATGAAAAAGAAGTGGCAAAAATCGTTAGGCGAGTATCTGCAAAAACGCCAAAGCCTTAAAGGTCTGGTGGTACTGATGGATATTCGCCATCCATTAAAAGACTTGGATAGACAGCTTATCGAATGGGCCAGCGGCAGCGATATTCCGGTGTTGGCGCTACTCACCAAGGCCGATAAATTCAAACAGGGTAAGCGTAAATCCGAAGTACTTAAGGTGCGTCGAGAGCTGGCCGAAGTCTCCGAGTCTATCAAGGTACACGCCTTTTCTTCCCTCAAAGGCACCGGCTTGAACGAGCTGCAAAAACAGCTTGATGAATGGTTTTTGGGCCCGGTTCAGGTTAACCCGCCGAGCGAAAACGAAGCCGCTCCAGAGTAAATCACAAATTCCTGCTGCGTGGTCTCAACCAACTCCTGAGCCCACGCATAAAATACCGCCCGCGAAATCTTGGCCTCGACATTATGAGGCAACTGCAAATAAGGCACTTCCTGGCCTTGTGCATCTTTACGTACCAGCAAAGGGTGCGCTGCACCGACTATGAACTCACGGCCGATATTGTCACGGCAAATCACCAGCGGATGCTCGGCATCGTGCTCCGGCAACTCTTGCAGACGCCAATCTACGATCAGCAGGGGCGCATCGGCAACGCTGATGGCCATTTTTTCAACCGGTGTTTTTAAGTAATACTGACCCTGCTCGCGGCACAGCACCTTGGCAAAAAGTTGCACCAGAGGCAAACGCTTAATCGCACTGCCCTGGTGATGCCAAACACCATCGGCGCTAATATGAATGTCAATGGCGCCGCAATCCTGCGGCTGCCACTGCTCCATCGGCGCGCTTTGCTGTTCGATCAAGCGCGACAAGGAGGCTAAAGGATCGTTATTTTGACTCATTCAGGGTCAGCACAAAAGAGACTGGCACGGCGCGGGTAATGGATTTCAACCCGGCCACTTTTTGCAACTCGTCAATGCCCGAGGTCAGGGCAAAATCAGCAGGCTTTACCAATACCGGGGCCATTGAGCTTACCTGGATATTATTGTTTTTATCCAGGCTGGCCAGCAGATCGATATTAACGGTTTGCGTTTTCCCATGCAGGCTGACGGTCGCGTCCAGGTTTGCTTGTGCTCGCCCTTGTTGCTTAAGCTCGGCCAAAAGCGCTTTAACGTCCGCCTGCAAAGTTAATGCAGGAAACTCTACGGTGTTAAATAACATCTTCTGCATGCGTTCGTTACGAATAGGGATCTGCGTTTCCACGCTGGCCAGGTCTATGGTTAAATTAAACTCACCGGCGTCGCTCAACACCCCGGAAATCTGCTTAAAGTAATGATTTTCTGCTATTTGGTTATTCTTAACGGAAACAAAATTCACACGGCTTTGGTCATTGGCCACCTGCCAATCGGCATGAGCCTGAGCACCACCGAATAGCGCGGCGGAGAGCAAAAGTGTACGAGTAATCGAATTAAACATAACGCAGTTCCTTAATTAGCGAGATTGACCTAGGGTAAGTAGGATCCTAGAACTAGAGTGTAATTGAGATAACGGCGAAAGTTAATATAGGAAGAAAAAGCCGGCTTACCAATTAGCAAGCCGGTTATAGCAATCTGGGGAGAAGCTATCAATACGCTGTACCATCGCTAGGCGAGTGGCACATCATCAACAGGATGTCCTACAGGATGAGGACGGGCGGACTTTACCAAATCACCCCCCATAAATAAACGCCCTCGCCGCCTTTATGCGCATATTTAATTCCTTATAAACCAAAAAATACCAAATATTATACAATTTAACAAAAGCTTAACTATTGAACAGTTTTTGCAAAAATTTTTCGCAGGCACCCAGCCTGAATTGGCAAAGTGAGGTTAAAAGGGCAAAAAAGAAAGAATAAGGGGAGCCGACGCTCCCCCCTTTATTTTGACTTAATGTGCTTGTTGCCAGTTGTCGCCACTGTCGGCTTCGGCGATCAAGGGCACATCCAGCTCGGCGGCTGCGGCCATCAGCGCACAAATTTGCTCTGTGTAGGCTGCAACATTCTGCTCCTCGATTTCAAACACCAATTCATCGTGCACCTGCATCAGGATCTTCACGCTGTCCTTGGGCTGTTCTTTTACCCACTGATGTACAGCGATCATGGCTTTTTTGATGATATCTGCGGCCGTACCCTGCATCGGCGCGTTGATCGCTGCACGCTCGGCGGCCTTACGGCGAGCACCGTTGCGGGCGTTGATCTCGGGCAAATGCAAACGACGACCAAAGAGGGTTTCCACATAGCCCTTATCGGCGGCACTTTCACGAGTACGCTCCATATACTCTAAAACACCTGGGAAGCGCTCAAAGTACTTATCCATATAGTGCTGGGCTTCGTGGCGCGGAATATCTAACTGACGAGCCAAACCAAATGCCGACATGCCATAAATCAAACCGAAGTTAACGGCCTTGGCCTTACGACGCATATCGCTGGTTACCTCATCGAGTGGCACCGAGAAAACTTCACTGGCGGTGGCGCTGTGCACATCCAGTCCCTCAGCAAAGGCATTAAGCAAACCCTTATCCTGAGATAGGTGCGCCATAATACGTAACTCGATTTGCGAGTAGTCGGCGGCGACGATTTTATAGCCGGGACTGGCGACAAAGGCTTCGCGAATACGACGGCCCTCTTCCGAACGAATCGGAATATTCTGTAAGTTCGGATCCGTCGAGCTTAAACGCCCGGTGGCCGTTACCGCCTGATGATAGGAGGTATGCACCCGCTTGGTTTTCTCATTGACCATCAACGGCAGCTTATCCGTGTAGGTGGACTTAAGCTTAGATAAACCGCGGTGCTCGATGATCAATTTAGGCAATGGATAATCGTGGGCCAGCTCCTGCAATACCTCTTCGGCCGTAGAAGGTGCCCCCTTCGGGGTTTTCTTAATCACCGGCAGTTCAAGCTTCTCAAATAAGATGGCTTGCAATTGTTTCGGGGAGCCGAGGTTAAACTCCTCACCGGCCATCTCATAGGCTTCTTTTTCCAGCTCCTGTAGACGCTCACCCAGACGTTGCGAGTGCTGCGCCAGCATCTGCGAGTCAATCACCACACCGGTACGCTCGATATCGGAAAGCACCTCGACCAAGGGTAATTCAATATCGCAAAACACCGACTTCAGCTTGTCATCGGCTGCGACCTTAGGCCATAAATGCTGATGCAAACGCAGGGTAATATCGGCGTCTTCGGCGGCGTAAGGAGCGGCTTTTTCTAGCTCGATTTGGTTAAAGGTCAGCTGCTTTTTACCCTTGCCAGCAATGTCCTCAAAACTGATATTTTTGTGGCCCAGGTATTTTAACGCCAGCGAGTCCATATCATGGCGGGTGCCGACGCTGTTAAATACGTAGGACTCCAGCATGGTGTCGAAGGCAATGCCGTTAAATTCGATGCCAGCATTGGCGAGAATACTCTTATCGTATTTAAGGTTTTGTCCGACCTTGGCTTTATTTTTATCGCTTAAGATAGGCCCTAGCTTGGCCAGAATCAACTCCAACGGCAGCTGCTCGGGAGCCCCTGGATAGTCATGGGTAATGGGTAAATAAGCGGCTTCGCCTACTTCCACGGCAAAGCTCATGCCCACAAGCTGCGCCTGCATATAGTCCACACTGGTGGTTTCGGTATCAAAGGCAATCAGCTCGGCATCCTGTAACTTCTTAACCCAGGTATCTAGCTGCTCTTCGGTTAAGATGGTTTCATAATGGGCGTCCGCTTTCGGTACTTCCTGTGCATCAGTAGGCGTGTCTAAATGGGTGTCGGTATCCGTGCCCTTATCCAGCAGCTCGGCGAGCCAGCGGCGGAATTCACATTCACCGTATAGTTTAATTAATGCATCGGTATCCGGCTCAAGTAATTTCAGCGTCTCAAGATCGGATTCAAGCTCGACATCAAGCTTAATGGTTGCCAGCTCATAGCTCAGTGGCAATTGACCAACCGCATTACGCAGCTTTTCACCAATTTTGCCTTTGATCTCATCGGCATGATCAATAACCCCTTGTAAGGAATCATATTTGTCCAGCCACTTCACCGCGGTTTTCGGGCCACAACCCTCAACACCTGGGATATTATCAACCTTATCACCCATGAGAGCGAGGTAATCGATAATACGCTCCGGGCCCACACCAAACTTTTCTTTTACCGAGTCGGGATCGGAAATACTGTTGGTCATGGTGTTGATCAGGGTGACATGCTCGTTCACCAGCTGCGCCATGTCTTTATCGCCGGTCGAGATCAACACGTGGCGTTTTTGCTCGCTGGCGATACGGGCATAGGTGCCAATCACATCATCCGCTTCCACACCTTCAATGCTGATCAGCGGAAAACCCATGGCCCGAATGATCTCGTGCAAGGGGGCAATCTGGCTGCGCAGGTCATCCGGCATAGGCGGGCGATGCGCCTTATATTCGCTGTACATATCGTTGCGGAAGGTTTTGCCCTTGGCATCAAAGACCACCACCATATGGGTTGGGTCATATTGCTTTACCAGGCTTTTAAGCATATTCACCACACCATAGATGGCGCCGGTGGCCTCCCCTTTGGAGTTAGTCAAATGCGGTGGCGCATGATAGGCGCGAAACAAATAGGAGGAGCCGTCGACTAAGATAAGCGGATTTTCAGGGATTTGCGCCATTTTTCAGCACTCTAATAGGGTTATTGCTAATGGCTAAAGGATGCCATAAGGCGACTAAGAAAACGAGCAACAAAATGGTGCAAACCGTCTTTACGCTGAGTTCTTAGGCTCGATTTGTCATTGTTGACTATAAGATGCCTACCGTCGCAGAAAATGATCGGGGAAAAACAGTGTCACCCTGTCTGTGCGTTGCACTGATCCGGCGCATTTGCACCATTATAAGCTGTGGATAACTTTGTAGATAAAAAGCACGAGAAAACCTCCGAAGTCATAAAACTGACATCAGATTAAATTTAACTCTTTGTTTTTAAGCGAAAAAAAGAAGAGACTCCGTATCTTATTTTCTTATTATTTTTTTAATCCTTTGTGGAAAGTGGTTATTGGTAAGGAGCGTTTAGAGTAACCCTTCTAAATAACCAGCTAAGCATTCTAGCATAATGGATCAAAGATCCCAGCGATCCTTTATAACTTTTTTCTCTTAAGCTATGGTTCATAAAGCATAAATGAGCATTGACGGGAGCTGGCTTAGCTGGCTACCTTACTGTTTTAGTTAATTTTCAGTTAGGAATTCAAAGTTATGACCAAGGTAGCGATCATCCTTAGCGGCTGTGGCGTGTTTGATGGGGCCGAAATTCACGAATCGGTATTAACCCTGCTTTATCTCGATCTGGCTGGCGCCCAATACCAGTGTTTTGCCCCCAATATCAATCAACACCATGTACTCAACCACCTGACCGGTGAAGAACAGCCGCAAACACGCAATGTTCTTGAAGAAGCAGCGCGCATTGCCCGCGGTGAGATCCTTGATCTAAAAGAGTTGAACGTTGACGACTACGATGCCCTGGTAGTGCCTGGCGGCTTTGGCGCCGCAAAAAACCTTTGCGACTTTGCCCTAAAAGGCCCTAATAGCAGCCTTAACGCCGACGTTGAGCGCGCATGTAAGGCCTTCGCCGAGCAGCATAAACCCGCCGCCTACCTGTGTATTGCCCCGGCGATTATCGCCCATATCTATCCGCAAGGTACCAAGGCGACCATAGGCAATGATGCCGACACCGCCGCCGCGCTGACCGCGTTAGGCGCCGAACATGTAGAGTGCAGCGTTGATAACATAGTGGTTGATGAGCAGGCCAAGGTGGTTTCTACTCCGGCTTATATGCTGGCAGGCTCGATTAAGGAAGCGGCCAGCGGCATTGAAAAGGCAATTAATAAGTTGCTGAGCTTGGTTTGATGGGTGAACAAAAAACAACCAAATACAAGTAAAAATTTGCGCTAAAGCATAAAATGCCTACTTTTTAACACATTAATAAAGGCTAGGCATTTTATAAATTGTTTGGCGAGGTTATAATTTGCCGATATTTCGTCACCCGGTCGCTTTGACCGCTAGCATCCGAATGAGCAAAGAAACATGAAGAAACTATCTGCCGCATTGTTATTGTTATCCACCGCTGTATACGCACAGCCTCAAGACAACGCTATGACCGAAGAAGCGATCAAGAAACGTCTTCAGCCTATTGGCGCAGTTTATCTAGCTGGTCAAACGGCTGCCGCTGATGCCGCCCCTGCTGGCCCGCGTAGTGGTGAACAAGTGTATCAGGCTTCGTGTTTCGCCTGTCACGGCTCTGGCGCACTAGGTGCACCTAAAACAGAAGCCGACTGGGCACCACGTCTAGCCAAGGGTGAAGACACCCTGCTTGACCACGCAATTAACGGCTTTAACGCCATGCCTCCTCGCGGTACCTGCATGGACTGTTCTGATGATGAGATCAAAGCCGCTATCGCATTTATGACTAAGCAGTAAGCGCCTTAGCACCTAACATCTTGTTTAAAGGGAGGCTTTGCCTCCCTTTTTGTTATCTGAATACCTTGACCTGGGTTACAAAAGATGGAATATTCGACGGTTAAGATTTAGCCAAAAACCTAGTGGCACGTTCAGTGGATGAGTGTTCGGTAAATAAGTTGCGTAAGCAAAACAAGCGGTTAAAGGAACTGCTGCAAAAATATAAGCATCAGCATCATCTGCAGTATGCGCTGATCGGCCTTTCAGAGCAGGCCAGTACACACCCGGATCTCAATTCCTTTTATCCCGCAATTCGACAACTCCTCGCCGACTATGTGCCCAGTAAAAACTTCTATGTGGTGTTACAAAACCCCAGCTCAGGGTTACTTGAACTCTCCTATTTCGTCGATCAAAAAGACACTCAGTCGCACCCTGAGCTAACCGAGCAACATTTTGAGCAAAGCCTCACCGGCTATGTGTTTCGCTCCCAGGCCACGGCGTATTTTAATCGCGCCACCATGGCGGCGGCAGTGGCAGAGGGTAAATTCAATTTACATGGCACCCGCTCAGAGCATTGGTTAGGGGTCCCCATTTATCAAGACACCCAGGTTATCGGCGTCATGGTGTCGCAAAGTTATGAGCAAGAGCTTGGCTACAGCCAGGAGCAAATAGAGCTGTTCGAGGTGATCGCCCTGTACTTGGCCACCGCCATAGAAAGGGTGAAAAAACGCGAGCTCTTAGAGCGACAGGTGGAACAGCGCACCCTGGCACTCACACAAAGTAATCACGCCCTCAATGAGGAAATTGCCCAGCGCAAAAAGGCACTGAAGCGCCAGCAAACCCTGTTTCAAATTGCCGAACTCGCCACCCAGGCGATCCAGATAGACGATGTGTATTACCATGTTCATCAGATCATGAAATCCATCACTTATGCACAAAACCTCTATATTGCCCTGTATGATCGCGATAATAATTGGCTGACCTTTCCATATGCCGTTGATGAAAGCGACCCGGACTTTAGCCCCCGCCCTTTTGCCAAAGGCTACAGTGAGTTAGTGCTTACCAGCAAAAAATGCCAATTGATCAGCCGAGAGCGCGGTGAACAACTGTGCCAACAGGGCCTGGTCGAGCGCACCCGGGCGCTTACCCAAACCGGACGCTGCACCAGTTGGCTCGGCGCGCCGCTGAAAACCGCTCAGGGAGTTATTGGCTTGATCGCCTGTCAAGCCTACAACAATAAATATGAGTTTGTGCAAGAAGACGTCGAGCTGATCGCCTACGTTTCCAATCAAATTGCCAATGTCTTACAAAACCAGCTCTCACAGCAGGCACTCAGGCAAAGTCATCAGCAGTTGGAATTGCGTGTGGCCGAGAAAACCAAGGAGCTGCGCCAGGCCAATGTCCATCTGCAACTGCAAATAGACGAGCGGCGTAAAATAGAGCAGCAGTTGTACCATGACGCCCATCACGATGCCCTTACCGGGCTGCCCAATCGCAATCTTTTTATCGCCCAGCTCGAGCGCACCATGGCACATTATCAGAACCTGCCCGAACAAAATTTTGCCGTGCTCTTTATCGACCTCGATAAGTTTAAAGACATCAATGATCAGCTCGGACACCAGTTCGGCGATCAATTCCTGATTGCCGTGGCCACCAAGTTAAAACAATGCGTGCGCGAACACGATTTGATCGCCCGTTTGGGCGGCGATGAATTTGTCGTCTTGCTTTCACGCCTGCAAGAAAAGCAGCAGGCCGAGGATGTGGCCAAACGCATTATTGCGGTGATGCAACAGCCCTTCTGTCATCAGGGTAACTGCATTCAAGGCGGCGCCAGCATAGGCATTACCTTTAGCCATGAGCACTATGGTGACATTGATGAGGTGATCCGCGATGCCGATGCGGCCATGTATTACGCCAAGCAAAGCGGTAAAGGGCGCTTTGAGTTTTATCATCCCTTACTGAGTTATACCGATGAGCAAGCGCACCGGCCAAGCGAGCACCATTTAATGGACTTACACACCCATTTTCAAAGCAGTCAGGTGTTCGGTGCCGACCAGCAACCAATTTGCCAATTGCTCAGCGCCTATGGCGAGCATCCGGTGCTCGGCAGCACCAGTTTCGAGCAACTTAAACGCTTTGGCAGCGATCGCTATGAACTGGCCCAGGTGGAGCTAAAATTATTGCAATCCGGCTTTGCCCAGCATCAAAATCAAGGCTTAACCCTGCTCAATTGCTCGGCGCAGCTACTAGAAGATGAGTATTTCCCCTCTCTGTACACGTGGGTGAGCCAGATAGATGCCATCGAGCATTTATGCTTGCTGTTGGAGGAGCCGGAGTTGAGTTGTGCCAGTGCCAAGCAGCTGCACAATCTGGAGACCCTGAGCCAAAGTGGTGTGTACATCGGTCTGAATAACTTCGCCAAGGAGCGCTGTGAGCTTGGGCTGTTGGCACAATTCCCCTTCTACTGCGTGCTGTTAAGTAACACCTTTAGTCGTCGCCTGCTGCAAGAGCCTGCCTATGCACGTATGCTGCCCGGCATAGTGGCGCTGACCCAAGAGGCCAACTGTAAACTGATGACCAAATGCCCACAGGCTTCGGCCGAGCGTGATAAGCTTGAGCGCCTAGGCATAGAATACTTTGTCGGCCAGCGCTCGCCGCTGGCACAACAAAAACAACTAGATACGCTTACTTCTTTAGCATCGCCCGCAAATTAGCGACCCGTGCCTGCCCCTGTTGCATGCGCTGCTCTTGGTTTTGCGGCGGCTTTCTCGCCTCAAAGGCAAGATCCTGCTGCGGCAGCTCCTCAACAAAGCGACTGATCTCCGGCGTGATCACCTCACCGAATTGACGGCGGGTTTTGGGCATAGGTCATTACCAGTTCCTGCTGGGCCCGGGTAATACCCACATAGGCTAAACGGCGCTCTTCTTCGACATTGTCCTCATCGATGCTGCTTTGATGCGGCAGCAGGCCTTCTTCCATGCCAACCATAAACACATAGGGATATTCCAGGCCCTTGGAAGCATGCAGGGTAAGCAATTGCACCGCATCGCTGTCGTCCTCTTCCTCATTACGCTCCATCATATCGCGCAGCGCCAGCTTGGTGACCACCTCAGGCAAGGTCAAAGGTTCATTATCGGCATCACCGGTGAGCATATCGGTGATCCAGCGGTACAGCTCGGAAACGTTCTTCATACGCATCTCGGCGGCCTTGGCGCTGGTCGAGGTTTCGTACAAATAGGCTTCGTAGTTGATCTGGCGCACCAGATCCTTGACCGCCTCCAGGGTGTCGCTGCGCTGGGCATTATCGGCCAGCTCCACCACCCAGCGAGCAAAGCCCATCAAGGCATTAAAGCCACGCCCTTGCAGGCGCCCGGCTAGCTCGGGCTCAAAACAGGCGGCAAACAAGCTGATGTGTTTTTCATTGGCCAGACTACCGAGTTTTTCCAAGGTCACCGGGCCGATTTCCCGCTTCGGGGTGTTGACGATGCGCAAAAACGCATTGTCGTCATCCTGGTTCACCAAGAGGCGTAAATAAGCCATCATGTCCTTGATTTCTGCTCGGCCAAAAAACGACATGCCGCCGCTGATCTTGTAGGGAATGCGGTTGCTCATCAGCGCCTTTTCAAATAACCGGGCCTGATGGTTACCGCGGTAAAGAATGGCGTAATCCTTGTAATTGGTGCGTTTGGTAAACTTATGGGAGATGATCTCCGCCACCACCCGCTCCGCCTCATGCTCCTCATCCCGGGTGGCGATCACCTTGATCTCCTCGCCATAATTGAGCTCACTAAAGAGCTTTTTATCGAACACATGGGGGTTATTGGCGATCAGTATATTGGCCGCCTTTAGGATGCGTCCGGCGCTGCGGTAGTTTTGTTCCAGCTTGATCAGACGCAAACCGGGAAAGTCTTTACTGAGCAGCACCAGGTTTTGTGGCTTGGCACCACGCCAGGAATAAATGGATTGGTCGTCGTCGCCTACCACGGTAAAGCGGGCGCGCTGCCCCACCAAGAGTTTCACCAACTGATATTGACTGGTGTTGGTGTCCTGGTATTCGTCAACCAGCAGATAACGAAAACGGTTTTGCCAGCGCTCGCGCACCTCGGCATTGGAGCCCAGCAAGAGGGTTGGGATCATAATGAGATCGTCAAAGTCCATGGCGTTATAGGCGCGCAACTGGGTTTGATAGCGGGCATAAAGCTGAGCAAACAGCGCCTTTTGCGGCTCCCTAGCCATGGCAATGGCTTGCGGCGGCAGGATCAGCTCGTTTTTCCAATCGCCAATTTGCATTTTCAGCAGATTGAGTAAATCTTTATCCCCTTGCAATTCATCGGCGGTCAGCTCATTAAGCAGCTGATTGGTATCCTGATCATCAAACAGGGAAAAGCCCGCCTTAAAGCCTAAGGTCTTCAGCTCTTTTTTAATGATCTCCAAACCCAAGGTGTGAAAGGTCGATACCCACAAGCCCTTGGCCTCTTGCTTGCCCAAGGTTTGCGCCACCCGCTCACGCATTTCCCGCGCCGCCTTGTTAGTAAAGGTCACCGCAGCAATATTTCGCGCCTGATACTGGCAGTTTTGCACCAGGTGGGCGATTTTATTGGTAATAACCCGGGTTTTGCCCGAGCCGGCACCGGCCAACACCAGGCAGGGTCCGCTAATGTACTTTACCGCTTCATTTTGCTGGGGATTGAGCTTCATAAACACTAATCTAAATCACATGGGACCGGCTATTTTAGCCTATCTGTGAGCGCGATACAGCCATGATAGGCAGGGCTTGGGAAATTAGTTACACTTAGGGCAGATAAAGATAGGAGCCAGAACATGATTAACCCGAGCAAAATTGAAGAAATCGCCCGCCAAATCGGCAGCAACATGCCAAAAGGCATGCGCGATATCGCCGAGAATTTTGAGACCAAAACCAAACAGGTATTGCAAAACAAACTGGCTGAAATGGATTTTGTCAGCCGTGAAGAGTTCGATATTCAAAGCCAGGTGCTGGTGCGCACGCGCGAAAAACTAACGGCACTGGAAGAGAAGGTCGCTGCGCTTGAAGCCATGCTGGCGGCACAAGCGAAGGACGCTGACGCAGAGTAAGCTTTCTCTAGCTTTAGTGGTATACGAACCACTGATGTCCTCCTTGGTATCTTGTCGCGTTGGGCGACGAGCGACCGAAGCACAGCTTCGCAGCGCGAGAAGGTGGAGGCATGGATGCCGTAACTTCGTCACGAACAGGAACCAAGCTTCTCGCCCCCCTTTTCGGATGCAATATAAGGGGATTAAGCTGATACATCTGAGTTTCAATTTAGCTTAAGGCAATTTGTAAGTTTGATTAGAGAAGAGCGGTCGTTCATCGATTGTTCCCTTCAACCTAGTTTCTTTCACTTTCCATCTGATTTAACATGAGTTTTTGCTTTCACTAATGAAACCTCATTCGTTTAATGCGCCGACCTTACAAGGTAGGCAAGCTTGCAAGGTCTCATTAATACCCTGTTATACATCTTAATAGATGAGAAATTAGATGAAAAAATATAGCCTTAAAACATTATCCATTTTTATCACGCTAGGATTGCTCGCATCTTGCTCAAGTGTAAAAGAAGCGGGAAGAGATTTTGGCGGTGCTGTCAAAGAAGTGACTACAGAAATTGGTCATGCTTCAAGGGATGCAGCAAAAGCTATTAAGAAAGAGACGAAAAAAGTAGTCTCAGATATTAATAATAATGAAGAATGATTGGCATAATGTATAACAAGCGCGCAGTAAATTGCGCTGGACTGTCACCGCTTCGCAGCGCCAGCTGAACACGCTGGCTGTTACAGGGTCCGCTGCTGGGACTTAATATCTTATCAGAACGCTCCGGAACTAACAGGCATCGATCTTCCCGTTTAGATTCGCGGAGTTTCCAAGGGACGGTTGGCGCAAACCGCCCTTTGGTTGCCGTCGCCAACGCGGCAAATTCTTTCGGATCAAAACCCCACTTACAGATATCACCAATAATCTTACATATTGATTTATTGACGTTTTTAATAGATTTCCCCTCCATCTATTTATAGACTGCCCGCTCTCCATAGGGTGACACAACCAATAAAGCCACTCGCTTCTCAAATGAAAAAGGAAATCACATCCATGCTCGAGTCTGATGTTTTTAATCGACGAGCCACCAGCAGCAAAGAAATCAGCCCAGGTCTTTACAATCTGACCATAGGGCTGTGTTTACTCTGGGGTTTTTCTGTAAACTGGTTTTTGGTCGTTAATATCGACCCGCAAACCCTATGGGCCATCAACCCCTGGGTCTTCTTTATCGGCTATTTTGCCTCCTGCTTTGTCGGGGTCTGGCTCTTTAACGAGTCGAAGAAACCAGTTGTCAGCTTTCTCGGTTACAACCTGGTGGTGGTGCCCTTTGGCTTAATCGTTAATATGGTGGTGGCGCAATACAATGAGGCTCTGGTGATTGAGGCGATTCGACTTACCGCCGGCGTCACACTAATCATGATGCTGTTGGGCTCCATGTTCCCTCGCTTCTTCCAACGTATTCTCGGAGTATTAAGCATCGCCTTGCTGGCGGTCTTAGTGGTCGAACTATTTCAAATATTTGTCTTAGGGATACATCATGAGTGGATCGATTGGGCCGTCGCGGTGATCTTTTGTGGTTACATTGGCTACGACTGGGGCCGAGCAAACCAAATACCGAAAACCCTGGATAATGCCGTAGACAGTGCCGCAGCTCTGTATATGGATATAATTAACCTGTTCTTACGCATCCTTCGCATACTAGGGCGAAAGCAGTAACAAAAAAGGGAAGCTCATGGCTTCCCTTTTTTCATCTTACCGAGGTTAGTCAGTCAGCTCGCCGCGAACACGCTTAGCCACGTCTTCAAGGGCTTCTTTATAGCTGTCGCCCAGCTCCTGCTGACAACGTGCCACTGAATTCATGTCATGCAAACGGCCGTTTTCCAAGCTGTACACCCAACCATGTACCGTTAGTTCCTGGCCTCGAGCCCAGGCGTCTTGCACTATGTTGGTACGACATACGTTACGCACCTGCTCAATCACGTTGAGCTCGATAAGGCGGGCAAGGCGCTCCTTCTCAGGGGCTTGCTCAAGCAGCTCAAGGTGGCGCTCTTTGATATCGCCCACGTGACGCAACCAGTTATCGATCAAGCCAAATTTGGCTTCGTCCAGAACCGCTTTAATACCGCCACAACCATAGTGACCCACCACCATAATGTGCTTAACTTTAAGGACCTCAACGGCATACTGCATGACCGACAAACAGTTGTGGTCGGTGTGCACTACCACGTTGGCAACATTACGGTGTACGAATAGCTCGCCCGGCATCAAATCAACGATCTGGTTGGCTGGTACGCGTGAGTCCGAGCAGCCAATCCACAGATACTCAGGATTTTGTTGCTCTGAAAGTTTCTTAAAGAATTCTGGATCTTGTTCGGTAGTACGCTTAGCCCATTGCTTATTATTTTCAAAAAGATGACTTAAGTTTTTCACAACAACTCTCAATTTAATTTCGCTTCTATAAAGATATTTCTCGGTGTCAGTGACGCCTCACAAAACTCGAAAATATCCACCCGATAATTTGCTTGCTGCAAATATAAAGCACGATCGAGCGCGAGCCAAACCTCAATTGCCCGTCGAAACAGATGTCTTACCAGTTCAATACGGTCGGTCATGTGTTTTCGATCAGCGCCCAAGGCCAAATAATGCGGATAATCCAAGCCCTGTGGCAGGGTTAAACCCTTCTGCGTGGCCGCCCACTGGCAAAAATCTTTAAACTCGCCGCTAAATACTTGTTTGCCCACCGAAGGCACCGGAGTGTACTCACTGCGAGCAAACACATCGCGCACCAGCTGATCAAAACCAAGACGCCATTGCACCTCGGTTTGGCGCAGTCGCTGCACTCGCTGCCCGGCGGTCACCGTTTGCTGCAAGGCGAGTTTCAGATCGCTACTGTAAAAGCTGTTTTGGCTGGCCCCGGCGGCCTGGCTCATGGCCTGGTAACGCTCGCCGTCAATAAACAAATGATAGCAGCACGGAGAAATAGATAAACGTGGTGTGCCCAAGCGGCTGGCCTGACGCATCAGTTCCTGATGCAAACCGCCGCAGGCATGCAGAGCCACCGCATGGTCGCACTGGCGCAACCAACTCTGGCAATCATCCTCAAGCACATTGGCAACATTAAAGCGTATTGGTAAGGAAAAACGCTGCGCCAGTTCTTCACCCTGGGCGCATAACTGCGGCTGAATTTCGACACTCTGTACGCCGATACCATATTGATGCGCCAACAAACGCCCTAAATGACCCTTGCCCGCACACCACTCCAACAGGGTTGCGGCGTTTTCTTCGGGCTGCAAATGGGCGACAAAAGCCTGCAGTTGACTGAGCTTTCTGCCCTTAATGCCATTGCTTAACCAAAAAGGTAAGGTCGCTTGCTCGGCCCCGCCGTGACGTTGTGGCAACACACTCAGCTTATCCAGCTTTACCAGCTCGGGAATGTAGGAGTGAAAAAACGCCAGCAACTGCTGAGGATCGGCTTCAAGCTGCGCCACCTGCTCATCGCTTAGATCATCAAGTACCCGGGCCAGCTCGGGCCAGGGGTATTGGCTACAGGAAAAAGCCACACACTGCCAATAACAGCGGGTTTGATACAAGAGGTGATCCAGCGCTTCAAAGTGCGCGAGCAAGGCAGACATAAGGGTACGACGGTTAACAATTTGCCGGCGATTATAGCAAAGTAAGTGCCGGTACGTCGCAGTAAATCTATGCCTTCTTGGAATGGCGGGCGCAGTAAAACAGATGAATATAGGCGGGCACCGCCACCATCATCAATACCAGGGCCAGCACCATCATCCAAGATAAATTCATCGGTGAGTGCGGCGGCGCTGGGCGATAAATAAAGCCATCGAAGTGCATAGCCAGCTTTTTCGGCTCCAGGTGGTAAAGCTCGGTGATCACCCGCCAACGCGCATCCGACATGGCGCCGATGGAGTTACCCGACTGCATGATCAAGGGCTTGAGCTGATCCGCTTCAAACGCCAGCTGCTCCAAGGACTTATTGGGGGCGTAATGTTTTTGTGTGATGGCAAGGGCGTGGTCGAGATTCAGTAAGGCATAGCGCCAGCCGCGCATGCTCGCCTGATAAAATCGCTCGACTACTTCAGGGGAGTGGGCAATCAGGTGCTGCGAGGTAAAAAGCACGTCGCCATAAACGTTCAGGCCATAGCGCTTGGGGCATACCAAGCGATAGTCTATGCCTAACTGGCTGAGCTGATAGGGCTCATTGGTGACATACACCTGCATGGCATCGATTTCCTGCGCCAGCCAGGCATCTAAATTGGACTTGCCCACATGATCCACCACCTCAACGTTGACCTGGCGATGATCCAACAAGCTCATCAGCTCCGCATCTTCACCCTTGGTAAGCAGGCTAATGCGCTGCCCCTGAAAGTCTTCGGGATTGAAAATCGCCGAGTCTTTGCGCACCAACCAGCAATAAGGAGAAGATTGCAGCAAGGCCGCCAGTGCTACCACCGGCTTGCCTTCGAGCCTTTGCTTGATAATACCCGAGTGAGTAATACCGAAATGCGCGCCGCCACTGAGCACCTTGGTCATGGTATCTGTGTCCGTTGGCGGCGCCGGCATTATATTGACCTCTAAACCCGCATCACGGTAGTAACCTAGCTCCTTGGCAACATAATAACCGGCAAACTGAAATTGATGTTGCCACTTAAGCTGCAAGGTTACTTCGGTAGGCGCATCGGCCCAAACCCAAGGCGTGGTGCACAGCAGCAACAGCCGAACATAATAGCTAGCGAATGCAGTTATTTTGTTCACGATTCATCCTTGATTACGTTGACTATTCCACTATAAGCAAGCTTCGCTAATATTGCCAGCCGCACTCCCCTGGCCTTGACGATGAGCCAAAAACTGACGATAACAAGGGTTGTTCGTTTCATCTATATATTGATAGCCCAAGCATTGCAAATGCTGGTTAAAGGCCCCTTTATCCGCCTCGGGAACCTCAAATGCCGCCAGCACATTCCCAGTCGCGGCACCATGGTTACGGTAGTGGAACAGGCTGATATTCCATTTACTACCCAGGGTGTCCAAGAAACGCGCCAAGGCACCGGGATATTCGGGAAACTCAAAGCGCAACAAGCGCTCTTCCAGTTGCTCGCTGGGCTTGCCACCGACCATATAGCGCACATGCAGCTTGGCCAGCTCATTATCCGACATGTCCACATAGTCGTAACCTTGCTCGTCCAGCGCCGCCAGTACCTCCTGCAGTTCACTGGCGCCCTGGCGCAGACCAATACCAACAAAGATTTGTGCCTCGCCGGGCCCGGCATACCGGTAGTTAAATTCGGTAATGGCGCGCCCCCCCAGGGACTGGCAAAAACGTTTAAAACTGCCCTTTTCTTCCTTAATGGTGACCGCCAGTAGGGCCTCATTTTTCTCACCCAGTGCGGTGCGCTCGGCAACATGGCGCAAGCGATCAAAATTGAGATTGGCGCCAGAGAGCACAGCCGCCAATTTCAGCCCCTTCACTCCCGTGCTCTGCACCCACTTTTTCAGCCCGGCCAGCGCTAAGGCACCGGAAGGCTCGGCCACAGCTCGGGTGCCGACAAAAATATCCTGTACCGCAGCACAGATTTCATCGCTGCTAACGGTAACCACTTCGTCGCAAAACTGCTGTGCCAACCTAAAGGTTTCGGTGCCGATGATCTTCACCGCCACACCATCGGCAAAGCTGCCGACGCGCTCTAGTTCCACCGGCTTACCGGCGCTCATAGCTGCCTGTAAACAGGCGCTTTCTTCGGCTTCCACGCCAATCACGCGAATATCCGGACGCAGAGACTTAATATAGACCGCCATGCCGGCAAGCAAACCACCGCCGCCGACCGGCACGAACACCGCATCGAGTTCTGGCAACTGCTGCATCAGCTCACGGGCTATGGTGCCTTGGCCGACGATCACATCCGGATCATCAAAGGGGGGCACAAACACCGCGCCTTGACGCTCAGCAAGCTGCAGCGCATGGGCCTTGGCGGCATCGAAATGGTGACCATGAAGTACCACCTCGCCACCGAAGTTACGCACCGCATCGACCTTGATCTGCGGCGTGGTCAGGGGCATCACTATGGTGGCCTGATGACCCAGCTCGGTGGCACTCAGTGCCACCCCTTGGGCATGGTTGCCCGCCGAGGCGGTCACCACCTTGGCGCCTGTGGGTAACTTGCTTAGCTTGTTATAAGCGCCGCGCAATTTAAAAGAATAAACCGGTTGCTGATCTTCCCGTTTAAGCCAGATTTGTGAGCCCAATTTGGCTTCCAAGGCACTGAGTTCACTGACCTCGGTTACCTTGACCAGGGGCTCCATATTGGCCTGGATGATGGCGCGAAAATAATCGAGTTCGGTGGCCGCCATCAGCTTAA
The DNA here is from genome assembly GCF_002964705.1 of Pseudoalteromonas sp. T1lg75. Lineage (GTDB taxonomy): Bacteria > Pseudomonadota > Gammaproteobacteria > Enterobacterales > Alteromonadaceae > Pseudoalteromonas. The sequence goes on from NZ_PQCD01000003.1 coordinate 123,475, forward strand.
CTCCTCAAGCTTTTGCAGGTCGCGCACCGCACCCTTATCGGCACTGGTGGCAAGCAAAGCATAGGCTTTGAGAGCTGGCGTCACCACACGCTGACGATCAAGCGGCTTATAGGCCTGCTTACCTCGGGCGTCTTCCTGAGCCCGGCGCTCTGCCAGTTGCTCTTCGCTCAGCGCCAGGTTGATGCCGCGATTGGGAATATCAATCACCACCTTGTCACCATCTTCTACCAAGGCAATGGCGCCGCCACTGGCCGCCTCTGGCGATACGTGACCAATAGACAAACCGGAGGTACCACCGGAAAAGCGGCCATCGGTGATCAGGGCACAGTCTTTATCCAGGGCCATGGACTTTAAGTAGCTGGTTGGATACAACATTTCCTGCATACCCGGACCCCCCTTGGGACCTTCGTAGCGAATGATCACCACATCGCCCTTTTGCACCTTGCCCTCAAGTATGCCATCAACGGCATCATCCTGAGATTCATAAACCCGGGCGGTGCCACTAAACACCAGCATCTCCTCGGCAACGCCGGCGCTTTTGACAATACAGCCATTGGGCGCCAGGTTGCCGTAGAGCACGGCCAGGCCGCCGTCCTGACTAAAGGCATGTTCGACACTGCGAATACAGCCCTGCTGACGATCCAGATCCAACTCATTCCAACGATAATCCTGACTCATGGCTTTGGTGGTCCGAATGCCTGCCGGACCAGCGCGGTAAAAGGTCTGCGCCTGGGTATTTTCCGAGTCGGTGGCATCGAAACGAGCGATCACCTCGGCCAGATTTTCGCCGGCCACATGGCCAACGGATAAGTCCAGCTTATCGGCCTTGCCCAGTTCATTGAGTATGGCCATGATGCCACCGGCACGGTGCACATCTTCAATATGGTATTGCTGCGTGGCCGGCGCCACCTTGCAGAGAAATGGCGTGCTGCGGGATAGTCGGTCGATGTCCGCCATATCAAAATCAACACCGGCCTCTTGCGCCGCGGCCAACAGGTGTAACACGGTATTCGATGAGCCGCCCATAGCGATATCCAGGGTCATGGCGTTCATAAAGGCCGCCTGATTGGCGATATTGCGCGGCAGTACAGACGCATCATCGTCGCCATAAAAACGGTTACACAAGTCGACGATACGCTGACCCGCTTCCACATAAAGCTGCATGCGATCCTTGTGGGTCGCCAGTGTGGTGCCATTACCCGGCAGAGCCAGACCTAAGGCTTCCAGCAAGCAGTTCATGGAGTTGGCGGTAAACATGCCGGAGCAAGAGCCACAGGTAGGACAGGCCGAGCGTTCAACCTGCTCCGAGTCCTCATCACTGACCGTGGGATCGGCACCCTTGACCATGGCATCGACCAAATCCAGCTTGATATCTATATTGGCTAGGCGAGTTTTACCCGCTTCCATGGGGCCACCGGAGACAAAGATAACCGGGATATTTAAACGCAGTGCGGCAAGCATCATGCCCGGGGTGATCTTATCGCAGTTAGAGATACACACCATGGCGTCGGCGCAATGGGCATTGACCATGTATTCCACCGAGTCGGCGATAAGGTCGCGCGATGGCAAGGAGTAAAGCATACCGCCATGGCCCATGGCGATGCCGTCGTCGATGGCTATGGTATTAAACTCGCGGGGGACGCCACCGGCGTCGCGAATGGTCTGCGCCATCAGATCGCTGAGCTGGTTTAGATGCACATGCCCGGGCACAAATTGTGTGTACGAGTTCACCACGGCGATTATCGGTTTTTTAAAATCGCTGTCGGTCATCCCGGTTGCTCGCCATAGGGCACGGGCGCCGGCTCGTTTACGTCCCTCGGTTGTTGTTGCACTGCGTAATTTAGCCATGTCTACCTCGATAATTTTGCGAACACCAATGTGTGTCGACTTTCCTCATTCCCAAAAAATATGGCAGCGTCAACACGCTGCCCTCAGTATTAGTCGTTTACGTATTCCAACCAGCCATGCGGGTCTTCGCTTTGCCCCTTAACCAGGTCAAAGTAGGCCGTTTGTAACTCTTCGGTGATAGGACCTCGCTCGCCCTGACCCACCTGGATTTGATCCACGCTGCGCACCGGCACGATTTCCGCCGCGGTGCCGGTCATAAAGAACTCATCGGCAAGATACAAGGCTTCACGCGCAATGGGCTCTTCACGTACCTCATAACCACGCGCTTTCGCCAGTGTCATTATGGTGTCGCGCGTTAAGCCCGGCAGAATACAGGCGGTGGTCGGCGGGGTATAAAGCACGCCATTTTTGATCACGAAGAGGTTTTCACCGGCGCCTTCGCTAAGCAGGCCATTGGTATCCAAGGCGATGCCTTCAACATAGCCATTACGCTTGGCCTCACCAGAAATAAGCTGTGAAGACAGATAGTTACCACCTGCTTTTGCGGCCGTTGGCATGGTATTCGGGGCCAAACGGTTCCAGGATGAAATACACACATCCACACCTTGCGCCAGGCTGTCATCCCCCAGATAGGCTCCCCACTCCATTGCCGCCACGGTAACCTCGGCACGATGAGATTTGGGGTTCAGGCCCAAGCCCACATGACCCAGAAAGGCGAATGGACGAATATAAGCATTGGTAAAACCGTTTTGTCTTACCGCATCCTTACACGCCTGATTGAGCTGCTCTAAGGTAAAGGGAATTTCCATACGGTAGATCTTGGCCGAGTCATACAGCCGCTTCATATGATCGGTTAAACGGAAAATCGCCGGACCGTTTGGCGTGTCATAGGCGCGAATGCCTTCAAAGACCGAGCTACCATAATGCAGGGCGTGGCTTAATACGTGCGTTGTCGCTTGGTGATAGGGGATCATTTCGCCGTTATGCCAAATCAGTTCAGAGGTTTGTGTCATGTGTTGTACCTTCTTTAAAATCCAGTTGCCTAACCGGCCCAAACGGGGCGCGGATTAACTTGCTTGTTGTTGTAGTTGCGCCATAGTGACACTGTGCACATCTACTAATTTATTTAGTTGCTGTGTTAAAAGATAGATAGGTTTATCGCTATCTACCGTGATATTGACCGCATATTGATCTTGGTCACAGGCCAACTCCAGGGCGGTCAGCTTAAAGCCACGGTGACGAGCCACACGCAGAAAACGCTCCACGGCCACGGTTTGATTCGCTAAGTTTAGGGTTAAACGGTGTTTCATGGTTGCTCCTAGGTGTTGGCTTGGGTCAGCATTTGGTCATTGGCGGCACCCGGTGGAACCAGGGGCCAAACATTGTCTTTGTCGTCTATGCATACGTGCAGTAAATAAGGGCCCTGACTGCTTAGCATGGCATCCAGAGCCGCATCAACTTGGTCTTGATGGGTGATGCACTGGCCGTCGATGCCGAACACCCGCGCCAAGGCAACGAAATCGGGGTTATCGGAGAGGTTGGTCTCGCTATAACGTTCGGCAAAAAAGAGCTGCTGCCACTGACGCACCATGCCCAAACGCTGGTTATCTATCACCACAATTTTCACATCCAGGTTATTGCGGCGTATGGTGGCCAATTCCTGGATATTCATCATGATCGAGCCATCACCCGACACCGTCAGCACCATGTCGGTCGGCCGCGCTATTTTGGCGCCTATGGCCGCCGGCAGGCCAAAGCCCATGGTGCCGGCACCGCCGCTGCTAAGGTGGTTGCTCGGGTGAGAAAACTGCATATGTTGCGCCACCCACATCTGATGCTGGCCGACATCACAGCAGACCACGGCATCAGCACTTAAACGCTGCGACAGCTTGTTGAGCAAGGCCGGGGCGTAAACCGTTTCGCCGGGATAGTCATAGCGCCAGGCATGCTGCTTCGCCAACGCATGGATATGCGCGCACCAATCCGGCTCGGTAACAAAACAATGCAGCTGCGGCAAGGAAGCTTTTAAATCCGCCACCAAGGATGCGGCAACCGGCTTGCGTTTACCCACCTCGGCGACATCAATATCCAGGTGAATAACCTGAGCATTGGGGGCAAATTTAGTCAGGTTACCGGTCACCCGGTCATCGAAGCGTGCTCCGATACACAACAATAGATCGCATTGCTGTACCGCCAAATTGGCCGCTTCGCCACCATGCATACCCAGCATGCCAAGGTTTAGTTCATAGTCGGGAGTAACGCTGCCCAGGGCCTTGAGCGTTTGTACCGCCGGCATATGGGTTTTATACAAAAACTGCATCAGTTGCGCTTGCGCATCCGCAGCCTGTACGCCGCCACCAATATAAGCGACCGGACGCTGACATTCGCTAAGTAGCTGATTGGCCTTATTCACCTGCTCCTGGCAAGGCTGTGCGGGCGCGTCGCAGTCGGCCAACCAGGGCTGATACTGGGCTTCACCCATTTGGATGTCCTTGGGAATGTCAACCAACACAGGACCGGGACGACCGCTTTGGGCCAGGTGAATGGCCTGCTGTAATACGGGCGCCAAATCTTCACTGCGCTCTACCATAAAGCTGTGTTTGGTGCAGGCCAACGACATACCCAAAACATCCACCTCTTGGAAGGCGTCGGAGCCGATGGCGGCGGTGGGAACCTGGCCGGTGATCGCCAATAAGGGCACCGAGTCCATCATGGCGTCCGCCAAGGCGGTGATCAAATTGGTGGCACCCGGACCACTGGTCGCCATGCACACTCCCAGCTTGCCACTGCTGCGGGCATAGCCAACCGCGGCAAAACCGGCACCTTGCTCGTGACGGGTGAGATAGTGGGTTACAGGTGATTCATACAAGGCGTCATAAATGGGCATGATGGCACCGCCTGGGTAACCAAAAACCTCGTTTATTCCTTCCTTTGCCAATATCTCCACAACTAATTCTGCGCCGGTCATTGTTCCTCATTCCTCAATGTGTTGGCCCTGAAACGAAAAAGCCCCCCGAACTTTTCAGTGCGGGGGGCCTTAAGCGTGTTAATTTTTTAACGCACTACGAAGCCCCCGCGGTAATAATAATCACCACGGTGTTAATCACTAGGACTAGGCTTGATAGCAGGTTAAACATATATAAATTCTGTCTTAATCTAATTAAAAATCTAAATGGACGGCTATACCGTCGCTCTTTTTCTATTAGTACCGCGAGTACCGGGGCAAGTCAACCACAAAAACAATGCAAAATAACAACTATAAAAGAGGGGTAGTGCATAAAAAATCCCTAAAACAATCTCTTACTTAAACCTAATAACCTTATAGCCCTCAACCGCAACTAACTTACCTTCGCTTGCCAATAGCTCTAGCTGATTAATTTTTCCCAATTATTTTTCGGTCAATGGGTTTTATGAGTTAACTCGGTTACACTCAAAAGCGACTCTAGTATCAGGATGACACGATGAAAAAATTAACTGCATTTTGGCTCTTTTGCCTGTTTATTATTTTTACCCAACCCGCTTTTGCCAAACTGACACCGGCCTTATGGCAGGTGGAAAAACAAGGAAAAACCTCCTACTTATTCGGCACTGTGCATGTAGGCGATAGCAGCATGAATGGCCTGCCCAAGAAGATCGAAAAAGCCATCGGCAACAGTGAGGCCGTGGTCGTAGAGGTTGACTTAAGCGCCCTGACTGCAGTGCAAATTCAACAGCGCTCCATGCCATTTTTAATGCTGCAAAATGGCCGAACCTTGGACTCAGAACTCAGCCCCAAAAGCTACCAGCAACTTGACCAGTACTTTGGTGAAAAAAGCATTAATATCAAGATGTTTTCTGAACTAAAACCTTGGGCTGTGTTACTTACTGTGATGCAGATTGAGCTGCAAAATGCCGGCTATTCGGACCAATTCGGCATAGACAAACAGGTAATGGCCAGCGCCGCACAACACAATAAACCCATCATTGAGCTGGAGTCCCTCGAACAACAGTTAGAAATGTTTACCGTCATGGAAGAGCACGCCGACCATATGGTCGCCGACACCTTTCGACAAATCAGTCAATTTGACGATAATTTTCAGCGCCTGATCGACGGCTGGAAAAAGGGTGAAACGGCGATGCTGGCCGAGGCCTATGAGCAGGCCTTCGATGACTCCGAATTTGGCCAACTTAATGAGCATGTACTCTTGGTTGAACGCAACCATAAGTGGATAAAACAACTAGAAAAACCCCTGAGTGAGCAATCCCTGTTTATTGCCGTTGGCGCCCTTCATCTGGGTGAAGAAAACGGTTTGATCAAGTTACTACAGGGCCAAGGTTTTAAAGTGACACGTATCTAAATTGACGCCAACCGGCGTGGATAAATACGAAAATTTGTGCCGCGATGAACGTTGACAGCGTGGTATGGAAAGTGTTTGAATAAAAAAGCACCCTATTGATTCGGCCATTTAGATGGCCGCAAGGGCTAGAAGAGGTGCGTCATCCAGGTAGTTATGATGAGGAGAGCAAGCTCCAACGACTCATAACGAGGGGGATGTACGCCGAGAGGTGAGGTAAATTGCTTAATACTCCCTCGGGCGCTTGGGTTGAATCCCGGCGACTGTCACCAATAGCACATGATTGCTATATGTTTGGTGGAGAGCTTCTGGTCTTAGCATAACAGGCCGGCAAGCCTTGTTACGTATAAGCCCATTCGCTCTTCGAATTTAACCTGTTCGAGTCGGCGAATGTGGAAACCACTCCCCTTTGTTGCTCTCGAACTCGCACTAAGTTCGGATGAGATGACAACTACTCAATCGTTATCACACACTGTGCTGTGGACAGCACTGATCACCCCGATGCTTGAAGATGGCGGCATTGACTTTGACGGTCTGAGCGCGCTGGCTCACGAGCAAGCGGCAGCCGGTAATGGCCTGCTGATCCTTGGCTCCACCGGCGAAGCCCTGGCCCTGGATATGGCCGAGCAACAAGCCGTGGTGAAACACATTTGCGCCCTGGCGCTCGACACCCAAATCATGGTCGGCGTGGGTGGCTACAACCTTGACGCACAGCGCCAATGGCTGGCCTTTTGTAATGACTACCCGATAGACGCCTATTTGCTTGGCGCTCCCTTGTATGCCAAGCCCGGTCCGGTAGGACAAGAACAATGGTTCCGCGCTTTGCTAGATGCCAGCGAACACCCCTGCATGCTTTACAACGTACCCGGTCGTGCAGCGGTCAGCCTGGACCCGCAGGTACTTGGCAAGTTGCAAGAACACCCGCGCTGCTGGGCCTTGAAAGAAGCCAGCGGCAGTATCGACTGTTTTGAACAATATCGTCTTGCAGCACCCAAATTGGCGATTTTCAGCGGCGACGACGCGCTTATCCCTTACTACGCTCAAGCCGGCGCCGCCGGATTGGTGTCGGTGGCGGCTAACGTGTGGCCCGAGGCTACGCACCACTTTGTGCAATTGAGCCTGCAGGGGCAAAGCCACAATGCATTTTTACATTGGCGCGAGGCGGTGGCGGCACTCTTCCATGTCAGCAACCCTATTCCCACAAAGTGCTTGTTACACACGCTTGGACGCATCACCTACCCGACTCTGCGTGCCCCGTTAACTCATACAGAGGTGGATGATTTACAACCACTTTTACGCGTACACGACAGCATCACATCTTGGCATTCAACACAGGTTTAAAATTTTCATGAGCTGGTTAGAACTTCTTAATAATTTAGAACGGGCGCCGTTCGCGCTGCATCACAGGACGAAAATGGTCAATGGCAGGCCAATATCGAGGTTAAGCAAGGCATTCTAGAGGCCTTTAAAAACGGCACTAATACCGAATTCCCTGGTGGTTTTGTCGATAAAGACAACCTGGCACCGCGCGGTTTCAGCTCCGAAGACAATGTCCGCATGGTACCGGGTGGTACCTCGGTACGCCGCGGCGCCTATGTGGCCGCAGGCACCATCATAATGCCACCTGCCTATATCAATATTGGTGCCTTTGTCGATGAAGGCACCATGGTCGACAGCCATGCGCTGGTCGGCTCTTGTGCTCAGGTAGGCAAAAACGTACACCTTAGCGCCGCGGTGCAACTCGGTGGCGTATTAGAGCCTATCGGTGCCAGCCCTGTGGTAATCGAGGACGATGCCTTTATTGGCGCTGGCTGCGTCATCGTTGAAGGCGTGGTAGTAAAAAAAGGCGCGGTACTGGCGCCGGGTGTACGCCTGAGCGCCACCATTCCGGTGTACGACTGTGTCAATGAGCGTCAGCTCGACAAGGGTGAACCCATCCCGGAAAACGCCATTGTGATCCCGGGCTCACGTCCAAGCTCAAGCGCTTGGGGCCGTGAACAAGGCCTATCGATGAGCTGTGCCCTAATCGTGAAATACCGCGATGAGCAGAGCGATGCCTCACTCGCGCTGGAAGAGGTATTACGCTAATGCTTCCTGTCAGTACCGACTTGCAAGGGCACCTTGAGTGCATCAGCCAGGAGCAGTTTGAGCCGTGCTTTGTCTACGACCTCGACGCCTTGCGTCAGCACCTGGATAAGCTGATGGCCCAAGACGTAGTCAAGCTCTGGTATGCGGTCAAGGCCAACCCCTTGTCACGCATCATCCGTACCCTGGCCGAGGCGGGCTTCCAGTTCGACGTGGCCAGCAGCGGCGAATTGCATCAGGTACTGGCACAACAAATCAATCCAGAGCAGGTGCTGAATACCGGCCCCGCCAAGTCGAAGCGACAAATCGATGAATTTATCGCCCTGGGCGTGCGCACCTTTGTGGCCGAAAGTCTCAACCAGGTACGCTGGCTAAACCAGGCCGCCCAGGCCCATAAGGTACAGCTGAAACTCTTGTTAAGAGTGCAGCTACGCTGGCCCAAGGGTGAAAAAAACCCGTTGGGCGGTGATACCCTCACCCCCTTCGGTCTCGATCCGCAACAGTGGCATGGTCTTTATCTCGCGGATTATCCGGCGCTGACCTGTATCGGGGTGCATATTTTCCAATGGGGAAATATGCTCAGCGCCGACAAGCTATTAAACCTGTGGCAACAGATGCTACCACCACTTCAGGCCTTAAGTGAGCAGCTTGGTTTTGCCATGCAGGTGCTTGATTTAGGCGGTGGCCTGGGCGTTCCCTATGACGACGAAAGTGAGCCGCTAGCCTGGCAGGATGTACTTACGGCGCTGGAGCAGATAAAACGCGAAAGCGGCGTGCAGGAGCTGTGGATGGAGCTAGGTCGTTATGCAGTGGCCGAGTGTGGCTATTACCTAAATCCTGTGGTTGAGCAAAAGGAAAACTATGGCGAGCAGCAGTTGATCGTCAGTGGTGGTATCAACCACCTACTGCGCCCTGCCGTGGCCGGTCAGGCCTTCCCGTGCACCCTATTGCGTACCAGCGAGGCGCCCACGAGAGCATTCAATATTCATGGGCCCTTGTGTACGGCGCTGGATAGCCTGGGCACCCACTTGCTTCCCGAAGACATTAACGAACAGGACTGGCTGGTGTTTGCCCAAACCGGTGCCTATGGGTTCACCGAAAGCATGCCGTTTTTCTTGTGTCACCCGCTGGCGGCGGAGTATGTGATCCAAGACGGCAATTTACATCTTTTGCGCGAAAGTGCTGCCCCCAGCAGCTATTTGAGGTAGTCGCCATGAACAAGATTGAGCAACAAAATATTCAGGTTGGCGAAATCGCCAACGGCCTGCCGCTGACCATTCCTGTTTACCGCCTTAAGGGTGATGGTACGGGTAAAAACGTCTATATCCAGGCCAATATGCATGGTGCCGAGGTACAAGGCAATGCGGTTATTTATCAATTGCTTGAGCAACTTAAAAACTTAGGGTTGCACGGCGACATCACCTTGGTGCCCTATGCCAACCCCATCGGCTGTAACCAAAAGTCGGGGGAGTTTACCCTGGGCCGTTTTGACCCCATTACCGGCGTTAACTGGAACCGCTTATATCATTACAATGCCGAGCTGGTAAGGCGGTTTGCAGAGCAAAGCGACAGTCTGTCGGATCAAGAGTTGAACGACGCATTTAAAGCGGCCCTAGTCGACGACGTAGCGCAGCGCTTAAACGGCCCGCAGCATGCGTTATCTACCGGTAAGCGTATCGCCCTTAACCTACAGCGCTTAGCACATGAGGCGGATATCGTACTGGATTTGCATACCGGCCCCATTTCGGCCAAGCACCTGTATTGCCCCGAATATGCCCGTGCCAGTGCCCGCTACTTTAATATCGAACATGTGCTGCTGATCCCCAATGAATTCGATGGCGCCATGGACGAAGCGGCATTTTGTCCCTGGTGGGAGCTGCAAACTCAACTAAAACGCCGGGGTCGTGACTTCGAGGTGCCCGTGGAAGCCTACACGGTGGAACTGGGCTCGCAAGAGCGCATTGATTTGACCGAAGCCTTGGACGATGCGCAAAGCATTTTAAGCTACTTGAATTACCAAGGCCTGTTTGTGGATGCCGCCTATCAGCCTAAAACCATGCAGCGCCACGCCTGTTATCTGAAAGACTATGTAGCCTATTATGCGCCTATGGGTGGGATGATCGAATATCTGGCCGGGCTGGGCGAGCACCTGAAAGCCGGTGATGCCATTGCCCGTATCCTGAGAATGGAGCGCTATTTAAGTGAAGAGCCGCTGCATACCTTGCGGTTCGACCAAGATGCCATTGCGATTTTGCACTTTGCCTCGGCCAGTGTAAATCAGGGCACCGAACTCTATAAATTTTTTACTAATACCTTCGAGTTATAACCAATTGCGTGAGAGTCAGTGAGAGGTACTCACTGCTAATGGGCGGCCTAGCCGCCCATTTTTTCAGCTTAAATTCACCTAATTGCTGCGAAAGTAGCGTCCTAACAGTATAATTCTTCATATCTCCAACGATTTAATAACAGGCAAGTTATGGATTGGCGCTATCTAATTACCGGCCTAGCCACCAGCACACAGCTGTGGGCAGCCGAGCCGGACCCCACGCAGCAAAGTCAACAGCAAAAACAACTCGATATTGTTAAGCAGTGTATTCTCAATGAAGTCATCGGCGGCGATGGTCAGCAGACAATCGATCAATTGCGAGAAAAATGCGCCGCCCTTGAGGTGAGCCGAAAGCTAAGCGCAATCGATAAGCGTAAAGCTCGAGAGCAGGTGACGGAAAAAAACCGCAACGTGATCACCCCGCACAACCGTAACTATATTTTGCCCGTCACCTATATCAAGCACCCCAACGAAGAGCCCTTTGGTGATGATCTTGATAACCTATCTCAAGGTGATGATGGTGAAAACCTGGATAACGTCGAAATTAAATACCAACTTTCGCTTAAAGTTCCTGTTTTCGACGATTTTAGCGACAAGGACCAGGCCATTTATTTTGCAGTGACCCTGCAATCGTACTGGCAATTCTACAACGACGATATTTCCTCGCCGTTTCGCGAGACCAACTATGAGCCGGAAATCTTCTGGATCAACTACCTAGATGAAGAAAATGTCTGGTGGGGCGATGAACTCGCTATTGCCCTCGGGATCTCGCACCAGTCGAATGGTCGCAGTCAGCCCTATTCACGTTCCTGGAACCGCATCTATGCCAACTTTATCTGGGAACAAGACGGCTATGTATTTAGCTTTAAGCCCTGGTACCGCCTTCCCGAAGACGAAAAAGACGACCCAATGGAAGCCAAGGGCGATGACAACCCGGATATTTACAAGTATATGGGTTACTTTGAGTTTCGCGGTGTGCGTCGCTTTGACGACCACGAGGTCAGCTTTATGCTGCGCAACAACCTCAACTCGGACAACCGCGGTGCCTTGCAGCTTGACTGGTCATTCCCACTTTGGGGCCGGTTGCGCGGCTATGCTCAATATTTCAATGGTTATGGCGAAAGCATGATCGACTATAACGCCGATATTGAACGCTTTGGCGTCGGTATCCTGCTAACTGATTTACTTTGAGTGCCTAAAGAAAGGCGATAAGTGAACTTATCGCCTTGCTACTAATGGTTATGGACAGGCACCGTCTATAGATGCAAGCAAGTTTCCATTGCGGTCATAATAATGGTGTAAACATGTTTCTTGAGTGATTGAACCACCGGTATGCCCAGTACCACCAGTTACTGATATATTATCCCAACTAGGTGATTCAGAAGAACCTGCTGTTGAGCCAGAACCAGTTCCGCCGCCGGTAGGTCCACTCACTGTTTTGGGAAAGTGTTTATCAAATGCTTCCGCTAAGCACACATCCATGTCCTCAACTTGGAATTCTGTTTGCCTGTACACACTTAAGGCAACCCCATCAAATTTAGTTCCATTCTCATTTATTGCTATCCCTATTAGACCAGCACCATCAATAGATAGTGCATATGCTACTTGATTCGCTGGCCAGTCTGCTGGAACATCGGGGTTAGGTATAAACTTTTGCACTACCAGCCTATTTTTCGGAATATACTCCCAACTACCACCGATACCTACACTCCCTGCCCCTGCAGAAAAGCTAACACCAGTAAAACGGGTTCTAGTAAACGAGCTAGCGTCTAAGCCGTACTCATTAGCGTAACTTTGCGCTTTATTATGAATATTGGCCATATTTACGCCACTCAGCATAGCCTCCATTGCACGCATTGGTGCACTATTCGCACACTCAATACCAGCAGCAGATAAAGTGGAAAAGGTGTTAAGGTTTTGTGATTGAGCGCTGTACCCCTCTTGTTCTAGCTCACCAGTAATTCGTACAGCGACTCGATCCAATATCGAATAAATATCCAATATCTCATTCATCAGATTCTCGGCATCAGCTGGAACACTACTCATAGGCCTCACGTAGTTATCCATCATATACGGAGGGAATCCTTGATTATTGTGGCCATTGACGAAACCGAATATTTCTTTTGTGTTGTGATTAACGACTAAGATTTTATTTTCTGTAGAGAAACACTCTTGCGTATCGGGATGTATACCATCGTTTTTGCAAGTCAGTGGAGGGATGATCTTTGCGGCTATATTTTTAGCTTGAACGATGTCGCAATTTTCACAAATTTTTGCCGTATATTCCTGACTAACAGCCTGTACACTGACGGCCATTGATATGAGGAAAAAAATTTTTTTCATTTTCTATCTATCCTTGAATTATAACTAAACTCTGTCCCCTTAATAAATTATATATAACAAACTAAAATTTCAATATATTAACAAAGACGTAGGTTAAACTTGCTGCGGGTAAACTTCCAGCCACTGGCGATACCCGCATCATGCTCTGAGGTCACTATTTTCCTAAAATTACAAAGCGTCCTTCAAATTCACCAACCAGGGTGTCGCCATCATAAATCTTCACCGGCACCAAATAGCTGGCTTTGCCATCGCTTTCCAGCTTATCAAAACAGCCTTCACAGACCTGCTGATCGACATGCGCTCTGGGCGCCGATTTGATTGGCTTCATGTACTTGATGTTGGCGTTGGCGAGAACAAATGTCGCCCTCTTTACCCGCCTCTCTCAAGGCCAGGTAGGTTGCGCCCCAGCCCGCCAGAGTCGCCATGGAATACACAGAGCCGGCAAACATGGTGTTATGCACGTTGATATTGGCATCAAGATCGGCCACTACACTAAATTGCCAGTCCGTGTAGGACTCCACCTTAATGCCCATCTTATCGCTGATAGGGATGGATTCACGCCAGGTATTTTGCAGCACCTGAGTCCAATCCGGGTGACGGAACCAGCCCGGCTCGCTGGGACGTTGCTTGACCATGCGCCAATGCTGTACGTCGCCATAGGCCAGATGGGCTTTTTCTTTTAATTCATAGCCATGGCGCTTATAGAACTCAAGCGCTCGCTCGCGGGCAAACAACACCAGCTCGTCGGCATTTTGCGTCCAGGCAATCTTCTCTAGCTCGTGCAATAAACGGCTGCCCAAGTGCTGGCCACGATGTTCTTCGGCCACCGCCATGTAGCGCACCTGAGCCTGCTGACTATTGTTAAAATGCAGTCGGGCTACGGCGATCACTTCACCTTCTTTATTTTTGATAAAGCGATGCTCTGATTCCTGCTCTAAATCATCCTGCTCACTGCCGCGAGGCTGATCCCAGGGCGCGCGTAATACCTGCCAGCGCAGTTGGTAATACGCCTGCCAATCATCACTACTTTGTGGGGTGGTTACCTGGAACATACTTCCTCCAATCACTTTTTTGCCATCCACCTTACAAGATTTAACGTCATGCGCAAATAACACTAAAGCACAACAAGATAAATCATCGTAAAAGATTATGCACAGCCAGAGGATGGGTCTATGCTGAGCTAATGAACGCCACACTTATACACAACGACGAGGCATCAAAGCACTTTATTACCAATTGCGCCCAACTGGGACATTTACTTTATTGGTATCGACAAGGTGGCACTCGTATCGAGGTTAGACAACAGCAAGAATTTCGCTGGCTGTTGCTTAATCACACCCTGCAATCCGTCATTGCCGCCAATCAGCCACACAGATTACTGCTGCCTCACTTGCATATTATGGCGCAATATTGGCAAACACTAAAAAGACCTGGGCGGGTGCTGGAGCTGGGCCTTGGTGGCGGCGCCATTCGCAATTACCTGCTATACAACTATCCCGAAGCCGAGCTGGTCTCGGTGGAGCACAATGCTCAGGTGATCCACTGCTACAAACGCTTTTTTAGTGGCGGAAAAGTCGGCAACCTTTGCTGCCTGGATGCCGAGCAGGCACTGAACCGCTGCGGCCGTTTTGATTGGCTCATCTTGGATTTGTTTAGTGAGCTAGATGCGCCGCTGTTTTTATATCAGCGGCAATTTTATGAGCTGCTGCGCGAGGCCTTGGTGCCACACGGACATGTTTTTATTAACTTTTTGGCGCACCATCCCAGTCAATTACATCATTTGCAGCGCCTTCTTAACGCCACCTTTGGCAAGGGCGTGCAGATTCTGTCCGTGCCCGACTACGCCAATCATGTGTGCTTTATCAGTCTCTAAACAGCTAGGTTAAACCGTTAGGTTAAAGGTAACCGGACCGTCATTGGTTAAACTCACCTGCATGTCGGCGGCAAACTGCCCGGTGGCGACGCGGATCCCTTGCGCTTGCGCCTTAGCGACAAAGTATTCATACAAATGGGTAGCCTGATCCGGGGTTGCGGCACTGGAAAAACTCGGGCGCATGCCCTTTTTAGTATCCGCCGCCAGGGTAAATTGCGACACCACCAACAGCTGGCCGCCAATGTCCTTAAGACTGAGGTTCATCTTGCCCTGCTCGTCGGTGAAAATCCGGTAGTTGCTCACCTTATGCAGTAGCTTATCCGCCTGCTCTTCGCCGTCGGCTTTTTCCACCCCGAGCAACAACAAAATGCCCTGATCTATTTCCCCAACAATACTGCCTTCAACTTCCACCTTGGCGTTACTTACACGCTGAATTAATCCTTGCACCGAGACCTCTTTAACTGCAGATACATGTGGTCGGTCGCCCGACATAGAGCCTGGCAATATACCTCATTTTCAGGAGGACGACCAAGCTCGGCAACAATCTGCAATTGGGCCTGTAGCACAGTAGCCAGGGCTTGTACGCGGGCAAAGGAGCAGCGCAAATCATAGCGCCCATGGACCATGTAAACGGGTAGCCTGTTGAGGCCAGCAAGCTGCTTCTGCAGGCGCTCATCCGCGAAGAAAAACCTATGTAACAGGTAATGCAGCTGTAATTTCGCCAGCTGCAAATGATGATCATGCTCTATAGTTTGCCGGCCCAGTTGCTGCTGCCAGGTGCACCAAGCATTAGCCGCTTCTATCTGGGTCAACTCGTTGACATCAAAAAGACGTTGGTGATAGTCCTTTACCAGTTCTTCCGGATCGAGTTGCTCAGGATTAAACAACCGATACTGCTGTGGGTAAAATTGTGCCGCCGCTCCGTATGGGCCTAGGCTCCAGGCGTGATCTTCGGTGGCGGCTAAATAGCTTGCCCACAAAAGTAGGGAGGACACCTGCCGAGGATAAGCAAGGGCGTAGCAAAGCGCCAGCAAGGCACCAAATCCCTCGCCACACAGGCTCCAGCGACTCAGGCCAAAATGGTCGCGGATCTGCTCTAAATCCGCAACCAATAGGTCAAGATTGTTATGTTCACAACTGTGTGGAGTGGAATGACCACAGCCTCGTTGGCTGTAGAGGAAGAGACGATAATGGTTGGGGTTAAAATAGGCACAGAGAGCGCGATTAAGGCCGGCGCCCGGGCCATCATGGCAGACAATCAGCGGAAAACCGTTGCGATTGCCGTGCTCTTCGATCTCGAGTTGGTGCCCATGGGCGACGGCGAGGTGATAAACCTGCCGCGGCGCCCCAACGGGATAGCTTAGCGCCATGCTCACTCCTTGCGAGCGGCAACCTCCTCGGCAACGATATCGTTGATGGGTGGTCGGCTCACACTAATACATACGGTAAATTCCGCGCCCAGCAAGACCACAATCCACGACAGATAAACCCAGACAAACAAGATAGGCACGGTGGCCAAGGCGCCGTAGATCAGCTCGTACGAGGGAAAATGGCTAATGTACAGTGCAAAACCTTTCTTGGTCAGCTCAAATAACAAGGCCGCAAAAATAGCGCCTGGGATCGCTGCCCTAAAGGGAACGCGGGTGTTAGGTACTAGAGTATAGAGCATTATAAAGCCCGCGGTGGAGATCACATAAGGCAGTGACTTAATCACAAAGCCACTAAACCCGGGGATCCCTTCATCGGCAAAGGTCACCAGAGACACAATATAAGAGGTCGCGCCTATGCTTAGACCAAGCATTACGGGCCCTAGGCTGAGCACCATCCAATAGATGGCGAAAGAAATCATCGCCGGGCGCTTTTTCTTAATGCGCCAGATACGATTGAGGGTGGCATCGATATTACGGATCAAAAACAGCGCCACCACGGCTAAAAAACTGACGCCCACCGCGGTCATCTTATTGGCATTGCCGGTAAAGGCGCCGATATGCTCTTTGATCACATCGGATGACGTCGGCAATAAGTTGGTGAATAGAAACTTCTCAATGGCAATGCGGGTATCTTCAAAACCGGGGAAGGCCGAAAAAATAGCCACACCCACCGCGATTAAAGGCACCAGGGATAATAAAGTGACATAGGCGAGGTAGCCGGCATTAACGGCGATCTGATCTTCACCACACCGGGTAAAAAAGTAACGCCACCAGCGCGGCTGGGCTTTCACCCAGATGGCCAGGGTTGTTCTTATTTTTTCACTATCCCACTTCATTACTAACCCAGATAAGAAAATCTTTTGCTTATCATAGCAATCAGCCACATAATTTACAGTATCAAGTTTAGAGACAGGACACTCAAATGCTCAAAAAAATAGCCCTAGCGACGGCTTTTCTTTCCCTTAGCGCCTGCCAATCCGCTTACTATTCGGCCATGGAATCCGTAGGCGTACATAAGCGCGATATTCTTGTCGACCGAGTGGAAGAAACCAAAGAGTCGCAAGAAGAGTCTCAGGAAGAGTTTCAATCCGCCCTTGAGCGCTTAAGCACCCTAATCAACTTTGATGGCGGTGATCTGCAAGACGCCTACGAGCAAC
Source organism: Pseudoalteromonas sp. T1lg75 (assembly GCF_002964705.1). GTDB lineage: Bacteria > Pseudomonadota > Gammaproteobacteria > Enterobacterales > Alteromonadaceae > Pseudoalteromonas. Next base: position 140,871 of record NZ_PQCD01000003.1, read on the forward strand.
TCAACGACGACTACGAGTCAAGCCTGGCCGCCGCCGAAGAGGTTAGCTCCAATATCGATAAGGTCGAAGATGTGGCCGAAGCCCTATTTGACGAGTGGGCCGATGAGCTGGAGGAATACAAAAGCGCCTCATTAAAGCGTGAAAGTGCGAAAAAACTGCGCGCCACGCAGCGCCAGTTTGCCCAACTGCTGCGCTCAATGCGTGCCAGCGAAGCGAAAATGGAGCCGGTGCTTGAGTCACTGCAAGACAATGTGCTCTACCTTAAGCACAACCTTAATGCCCAGGCCATTGCCGCCATTAAAGGTGAGTTTGCTAACCTGCAGCGCGATATCAAGGTGCTTATCGACGACATGAACAAGTCGATTGCCGACTCCAACCGCTTTATCGAACAGATGAATCAGGGTTAATCATCATGGTAAAAAGGAGTCGCACGACTCCTTTTTACTTGTTATGGCTACTTAGCTCCCTCATTAGCTTGAGTGCAGCCGCCACAGCATGAATCATTATCAATTGCTCCCTGCTCGGTCCCGGCTAGCACCGGTGATGTCACTCCTGTAGTGACAGGCAGCGATACATCCTTATCAATACCGAACACCCCTTTCACAACCTGCCACGTCACCGCAAAAGCACCAATAATGAATACCACATCGCCAATGGTGCGGATCCAACGCAATGCCACTAATACATCGCTTTGCAATAAAGCCTCTGAACGGGCATACCACAAGCCCTTGGATGCGCTGGCGTAAAATTGAATTAAGCCCACAGGCAGTAAGCTGGTAAACAGCATCAGGGCCAGACCGATATTCATCCACCAAAATGCGTTTTCATGAGTTTGTCATCAAATTGCATAGTGGGGCGAATGTAGCGTAACACCAACAAGGTAAAGCCCAGAGCAAGGAAACCATACACGCCAAATAGCGCCGCATGAGCATGCGTTGCCGTGGTGTTTAAGCCCTGTACATAGTACAAGGAAATGGGTGGATTGATGGAGAAGCCCAATACGCCCGCTCCCAACATATTCCAAAATGCGACGGCGACAAAAAACATCAAAGGCCATTTTAATTTTGCCATCCAAAGGCTGCGCTCTTTAAGCTTGTAATGCTCCCAAGCTTCATGGCCAAGGACAATAAGTGGCACAACTTCCAACGCACTAAAGGTCGCGCCAACCGCCATAACCGGTGTGGTTGTACCTGAGAAGTACAAGTGATGGAATGTTCCAGGCACGCCACCTAATAGGAAGAGTGACGCGGAAGCCAAAGAGGCAATGGTCGCTGAACGCTTAGAAACCAGACCCATACTATGGAAGATAAAGGCTAATGCTGCGGTAGCAAATACCTCAAAGAACCCCTCAACCCAAAGATGGACAATCCACCAGCGCCAATACTCCATCACCGAGATATGGGTACGCTCACCGTAGAAGAATCCTGCGGCATAAAATAAACCAATGGCTACAACCGAGGCACTGAACAAAGCCAAAAGGTTTTTATCACCTTCCTGCTTAAAAACAGGCAGAATCGCTCTCAACATCAGCACTAGCCAAAATGCTACGCCAGTAAATTTACCTATCTGCCATACACGTCCTAGATCAACGAATTCATAGCCCTGATGACCGAGCCAGAAGTTTAAATGCGCAGGCATGATTTGTGCGATAGCCAGATAGTTGCCAACAAATGAGCCAACAACCACGACCACTAAGGCCCAGAATAAAATGTCTACACCCAGCTTTTGGTATTTGGGGTCACGTCCACCATTGATAATCGGAGCCAAGAATAAGCCTGCGGCCAAAAACCCTGTAGCTATCCAAAACAGCGCGGATTGAATATGCCAAGTACGCACTAAGCTATAAGGAAACCATTGCGATGTCTCTATACCATAAAAGCTTTGTCCTTCGACTGTATAGTGTGCCGTGAAGCCGCCCAGCAAAACCTGAAAAGTAAATAGCGCAACCACTAAGAATAGATATTTACCCAAGGCTTTTTGCGATGGCGTTAACGAAAATGAAGTGATGGGATCCTGCTTAGGCGGCGTTGGTGCCTCATCATCTTTATGCAAAAAGGACCACGCCCACACGAGCGCACCTATGCCAGCGATCAGCAAAACGACGCTGACAATTGACCACATAACGTTTTCTGCTGTTGGTTTATTATCGATCAGGGGTTCATGAGGCCAGTTGTTAGTGTAAGTGGCCGAACCATCCGGGCGCTCAGTGGCTGCCGCCCAGGCCGTCCAGAAGAAGAATTCTGTTAGTTTTTTGCGACGTTCGGCATTGGGTAGGGTAATTTCTTTCATCGCATAATGTTCACGCGTTTGCTTTAATTGCGGATCACCTCCGAATAGCGCATCGTAATAAGCCGCCGTTTTCTCAATGGCAGCCAAGCGTCGAACAGATAGGGTTACCGTACCCGAAGTTGGATCGTAGGTGTTGGTTCTGTACTCTTTTTTGAGAGCCCAAAGTAAAGGCTGCTGCAGCTCTTCTGACAGTTCGTCAAAACTCACTCCATGCGTGTCTTGGGCGGCTAGATCCAGCCACTGTGTGAGTTCACGATGCAACCAATCGGCTGTCCAATCAGGCGCCTGATAGGCACCATGCCCCCAAATTGATCCTAATTGCATCCCCCCGACCGATTGCCAGGCGGTCTGCCCATCTAAAATGGCTTCTTTAGAAGTGTAAGTGTGGCCGTCCTGACTAATAAACTGCTCGGCAATAGGTGGCGCAACACGATAAACCTCTTTACCAAAATAACCGAGGATGGCGAAAGTGATGGCGAGCACCGCAAACAGTGTCCACCATAGTTTTTTATATTCTCTCATAATCTTGTTCCCTTAAACCCTTGCGAATAAGGTGTTGTTTTCAATATGTATATGCATATTCAGATCACTAATAAATTCCTGTAAACCAAGATATAAAGCGGTCCATGTATTACAGGCTTGTGGGTGCAAAGTAACGTCATTGGTCATGACATAAATCTTTTCTATATCTTGGAGATGTTGCTGGTGCTCGGCAGTCATCACACTGATCGGCCCACTGACCATTGGGTTTACCGGAGTGCTAGCTAGAAGAGGAAATAATATTTGCTCCTCTTTTTGCATGTGTGCTTCAAGTTCCGAGCGCATTTCATGCAGATGTGCAGCGAGGCCTAACGGGCACAAGCTATGATCTTGGTGCACCGTTTCAACACGCTCACTCAGACGAATCAGTTCGTCTAGCTGTTGACGATGAACTTGGTGGTAGCGGGATAAAATATAATCAATCAGCTCATTGTTCGTATATTGCTGAATCTCCTTTGGCTGTGCTCGTTTTGCCAGTTCTCCAATCTGCGTAGCGACTGTATGAGGTTCCACCCCGCGCTTTCTAAGTGCATCGGCCAAAGTGACCTCAGCGTGACAACAGAAGTTAACTCGGTTAGCGAACAAGATAGCTGTAGCTCCGGGTATATGGGTTGCAATTTGGCCGACGGGCCAACTCAGATAATCTTCCAACTTAACCTTCCTCTATAACATGCATTTCAAATGAATCTTAATGAGTGAGTTTACACTCCCTTTTTAAAGATGTAAAATAAATGCATATTTAAAATTATGAATAATTAATTTGCTGCTAAGGTCCCTAGTTAATGAATATCACCCGATTTACTGACTATTCACTGCGTGTGCTTATATACACAGCGCTCCATGACGGGCAGACCGTAACGATAAAGGCGGTGGCGGAGAAATACGATATTTCCAAAAACCACCTTATGAAAGTTGTCCAAGAGCTAAGTAATAAAGGCTATCTAATCGCTACTCGTGGAAAAAATGGCGGAATCCGGTTAGGGCGCGAGCCATCATTAATCAATGTTGGCGAGATAGTGCGGCTGCATGAGCAAAACTCCGTTCTAGTGGAATGTTTTGGCAGTGATAATCAGTGCGTAATTACCCCTGCCTGCAAATTAAAAACGATTTTATCTAAGGCAATGGAGCAATTTTTTGCTCATTTAGATCAATATAGCTTGGCCGACTTAGTGAATTCGGACTCTCAATCGGAGCTAAAACAATTGTTGCAAGTAAGCGAACCATCTACATTTTGAGATAACAAAGAGAGGTTATCATGGCAGTGTTACTACCCAGTGGACAAATTGCGGAACCCAGTGAAGAGGCTCGGGGCTGGGCTTTTTTCCGTTTAGCGTTTCGCCCGCTGTTTTGGCTCGCGGCACTATTCAGTGTATTGAGTATTACGGCGTGGAGTTTGAGCTTTACCGGCCATATACAATTTACTCCGTTTGGCGGCGGCTATTTTTGGCACATTCATGAAATGCTATTCGGTTTCGCCGTTGCGGTGATTGCCGGCTTTTTACTCACCGCAGTGCAAACATGGAGTGGCATTGAAAGTATTAAAGGGCGACGCTTAGGCGCCTTAGTCTTACTTTGGCTCAGCGCACGAATATTGCTCGCCTTTCCTGGTTTGGCTCCCGATGCTTTAATCATCACCCTCGACTTAGCTTTTTTACCGGCCACCGCTTTTTTCTTGGCGCAACCGATTATTAAAGCGCAGCTGTGGCGCAATCTATTTTTTATTCCCGTTCTGTTACTGATGGCCGTCTTAAATGCTTTGACCTACTTGGCCTTGTTTAACCTCATCAAGACAAGTTTTGTCACCTTAAGCCATAGCATGGTTCTAGCTATTACCCTAGTCATGGTGATCATGGGTGGGCGGGTTTTCCCTATGTTCACCGCCAACGGCACACAGACACCGCGGGTAGCCAATATTGCTTGGCTGGATAAAGTCGCCATTATCTCGGTAATCGCATGTATTTTCTTAACCCTCATGGGGCCATCAATTCCGCCTGAAGTACAAGCCGCATTATTTATTTTTGCAGGCGTGAGTAACTTTATTCGTGCGCTGCGTTGGCGTATCTGGGTCACTTTAACAACCGCATTGGTTTGGCCATTGCATATTAGCTATTGGGCTATATGCGCAGGTTTAATCATGCTTGGCTTAGTTAAATTATCCCTGCTCACTCAACCCTCGTTGGCATACCATGCCATCACCGTTGGTGGCATTGGCTTAATGATCCTGGCAATGATCTCACGTGTGTCATTAGGCCACACTGGACGCATGATAAAGGTCGGGGCGGTAATGACAGGAGCATTTATTGCTATGTTCACCGCCCTTGGCGTACGCGTATTGGCACCGCTTTTAAGCGATCAATATCAAGTACTTATTTTGCTCTCCGCTGGCCTTTGGGGGTTTGCCTACCTGATTTATGTCATCACCTATGCGCCCGTGGTATTTAAACCTCGTATTGATGGCCGCGATGGTTAAGCATGATGCAAACAAGACGGCGTCAATACGCCGTCTCTGCCTAACGTTTTTTACTGCGCCCATTTAAGGCTGGCGTCACGACCAGCATCACGCCGCTGACAAACGCAAACACAGCAATAAAGGTCAGCACACCATTTATCATCCTGGGGTGCTCAATCGCGGTACTTTGGAAAAACACCCGTCTTCCACCATCAACCCGCTCTTCAAATTTTACCCCTAGCATATCAAAACTGTATCTATAGGTTTTATCGGCCCGCAGATACATTTCTTTTCGCTTTTTATCCACTTCTTCGTGGTCTTGCTCATCAGCTAACAAATGGCGCCACCTTGAAAAAACATCATCTGGCTCAGAATCTTTTATCACCCCTTGCGACTCATAAACGATTTGCCGCTCAGGGAACAGCAGGGCATTGTGGGCGCAATAGAAAAGTGCACTGCCAAACGCAATCAAGGCAATGGCCCAAATCTGCATCTGTGCCCGGCGACGCTGTAACGCACTTTGCTGTTGTTGCAGATATTGCTTGGTTTGCGTGATTTGGTTCAGCTGCCCGCGGTCTATACCCTCTCCCAACTGTTCCATAAACTGTTCGACGGTAAGATTAAACGCGCTTAATAAGCGCTCAAAGATATCGTGAGAAGGGGTCGATTTATCATTTTCAATCTTAGACAAGTAGCTTTGCTCTATGCCTACCTTGACCGCCAGCTCGGGCTGACTCAACTGATACTGCTGACGCAGATTTTTTATTGCCGTTCCTAAACTCATTTCTGCTCTCCGTGTAGATAATCAGCCCAAGTCTTTCTAATTCCTTAAAGAATAAAAACATGAATAGTGATGAATACTCAAGAATTTTCAAATGACTATTCACTTATCAAAGAACTAAGTGAACTTTGCGCGGCAACTTTTTAAAGCGCACAAAAAAGCCCGCAATCAATGCGGGCTCTTTTTTGCAACTAGCTCAAGGAGCTAATTAGCTTTTCTTCGCTTCACGCGAAGCACGCTTACGCTCGTTTTCCGTTAGGAAACGCTTACGAATGCGGATGTTTTCAGGCGTTACTTCTACCAGTTCATCATCATCGATAAACTCAAGCGCTTGCTCAAGGGTCATCTTGATAGGTGGAACTAGGGTTTGCGCTTCGTCGGTACCTGAGGCACGTACGTTGGTTAACTGCTTACCTTTAAGGGCGTTTACAGTTAGGTCGTTATCACGGCTGTGAATACCGATAACCATACCTTCGTATACTTCAACACCGTGACCGATGAATAGCTTACCACGCTCTTGTAGGTTAAATAGCGCGTTAGTTAGCGCTTTACCTTGAGCATTAGCAATCAATACACCGTTCTTACGTTGACCGATCTTACCGCCTTTGTGAGGACCGTAGTGATCGAAGGTGTGGTACATCAAACCAGAACCCGACGTTAGCGTCATGAAGTCAGTTTGGAAACCGATTAGACCACGGCTAGGAACCATGAAGTCCATACGGATACGACCTTTGCCATCTGGAGACATGTCGGTCATTTCCGCTTTACGCAGACCAAGCTGCTCCATGATTGAACCTTGGTGTTCTTCTTCACAGTCAATGGTGACCGTTTCATACGGTTCTTCAAGTACACCGTCAACTTCACGAAGGATTACTTCAGGGCGAGATACCGCCAGCTCGTAACCTTCACGACGCATGTTTTCAATCAATACGCCTAGGTGTAGTTCACCACGACCCGATACACGGAAGCTATCTGGGTTGTCCGTTTCTTCAACGCGTAGCGCTACGTTGTGTACTAGTTCGGCTTCTAGACGCTCTAAAATGTTACGTGACGTTACGTATTTACCTTCTTGGCCTGCAAACGGTGAGGTGTTTACAGAGAAAGTCATGGTTACCGTTGGCTCATCTACGCTTAGCGGAGGAAGTGCTTCAACGTTATTTACGTCACAGATAGTGTCAGAGATTTTCAGCTCGCCAAGACCGGTAATAGCGATGATGTCGCCCGCAGTGGCTTCTTGCGCTTCGTGACGATCAAGACCTAGGTAAGTCAATACCTGACCTACTTTACCGTTACGCGTTTTACCATCAGCACCAATCACAGTTACTTGTTGGTTCACCTTCACGGTACCGCGTTTGATACGACCAACACCGATTACACCTACGTAAGAGTTGTAATCAAGCTGAGAGATCTGCATTTGCAGTGCACCTTGAGGGTCCGCATCCGGTGCTTCTACTTCATTGATGATGGCTTCGAACATGGGTTCCATGTTGTCTGATGGCTCATCAAGATCAAGCGTCGCCCAGCCATTGATAGCCGATGCGTAGATCACTTTAAAGTCTAGCTGTTCGTCGGTCGCACCTAGGTTGTCGAATAGATCGAAAACCTGGTCCATTACCCAATCAGGACGCGCACCCGGCTTGTCGATTTTGTTGATAACAACGATTGGCTTCAAACCCTGTGCGAACGCTTTCTGCGTTACGAAACGCGTTTGCGGCATAGGACCTTCTTGAGCATCGACAAGAAGAAGTACAGAATCAGCCATCGATAGTACGCGCTCTACTTCACCACCGAAGTCAGCGTGTCCCGGAGTATCCACGATGTTGATATGGTAATCTTTCCAGTTGATTGCCGTGTTTTTGGCTAGGATGGTAATGCCACGCTCTTTTTCAATGTCGTTGGAGTCCATCACTCGCTCTTCGTTACCACCGCGAGTTTGCAGTGTGCCCGATTGCTCAAGCAATTTATCAACCAGAGTCGTTTTACCATGGTCAACGTGCGCGATAATCGCAATATTTCTTAACTTTTCGATGCTCATATATCTACTTAAGAGGCAAGCCTCATTGTTCCTAGATGATCCACGCCCGGCAAACAGCTACCAGCGTTGGGTTTAAAAGGGCGCGTATTATCCCTTATAACGTCACTAGATGAAAGTTTATCCAACATTATTTTTCTGTGACTGTGACCTAATTGTCACAACACGCCATTAAAGTGGATAAAAATCAACCACAGCGAAAATCTTAGCAGGTATTTTTCAGCTAACCTATGTATCTTGAAAAGCGAAGGTGTTTAACTAACAAACAAGGGGCGACTAACACGCACGCCTCGGCCGCGCCTCGGCAGTGCAAATGTGTACGCACTAAAATAACGCAACAGCGCACCAAAAAGGTGCAAAAAAACTAAATCCAGAAATTATATTTATAAAAAATCCTTTATAAATAGAAGGTTGAAAAGTTGGCACGCTTTAAGCTTACTAGCGCACAATTGCAGTAACATGCAGCACACAAAATATTCCTAGTTGGAGGACACATGTCTCATACGGTTTTAACTTTTATTAAAGAAAATGACGTTAAGTTCGTAGATTTACGTTTTACCGATACCAAGGGTAAAGAACAGCACGTTTCTATCCCGCATCACCAAGCAGACGAAGATTTCTTCGAAGAAGGTAAGATGTTCGATGGCTCTTCAATCGCTGGTTGGAAAGGCATTAACGAATCTGACATGGTGCTTCTACCTGACGCTGACAGCGCTAAGCTTGACCCGTTCGCAGAAGAAACCACACTTATCGTACGTTGTGACGTAGTTGAGCCTTCAACTTTACAAGGCTATGAGCGTGACCCACGTTCAGTAGCTAAGCGTGCCGAAGAGTACATGCGCTCTACCGGTATCGCTGACACTGTACTATTCGGTCCAGAGCCTGAGTTCTTCCTGTTTGACGACGTGAAGTACAAAACCGATATGTCTGGCTCTATGTACAAAATCGATGCTGAAGAAGCGTCTTGGAACTCAGATAAAGATTACGAAGGCGGTAACACGGGTCACCGTCCAGGCGTTAAAGGCGGTTACTTCCCGGTTGCACCTGTTGATTCTTCACAAGACTGGCGTAGCGCAACGTGTCTAGTTCTTGAAGAGCTAGGTCAGGTTGTTGAAGCACACCACCACGAAGTAGCAACAGCAGGTCAGAACGAGATCGCTACTCGCTTCAATACCATGGTATTGAAAGCGGACGAAATTCAGGAAATGAAGTACGTTATCCACAACATGGCGCACCTTTACGGTAAAACGGCAACCTTCATGCCTAAGCCAATCGTAGGTGATAACGGTTCTGGTATGCACTGTCACCAATCACTAGGTAAAGATGGCAAAAACATCTTCGCTGGTGACAAGTACGGCGGTCTTTCTGAAGAAGCTCTTTACTACATCGGTGGTATCATCAAGCACGCTAAAGCGATCAACGCCTTCGCTAACGCTTCAACTAACTCATACAAGCGTCTAGTTCCAGGCTTCGAAGCGCCGGTAATGCTTGCTTACTCAGCACGTAACCGTTCTGCTTCTATCCGTATTCCTGTGGTTCCTTCGGAAAAAGGTCGTCGTATCGAAGTGCGCTTCCCTGACCCAACGGCTAACCCATACCTAGCCTTCTCTGCAATGCTAATGGCTGGCCTTGACGGTATTAAGAACAAGATCCACCCTGGCGATGCCATGGACAAGGATCTATACGACCTACCTGCAGAAGAAGCGGCAGAAATCCCAACTGTTGCATCTTCACTAGACGAAGCCCTTGCTTGTCTAGATGCAGACCGTGAGTTCCTAACTCAAGGTGGCGTATTCACTAATGACCTAATCGACGCTTATATCGCGCTTAAGTCACAAGAAGTTGAAAAGCTGAACATGACAACTCACCCTGTTGAGTTCGAAATGTACTACAGCGTATAAACTAGATAATGACAATTTAGTTATATCAGGTGTGTTCTCAAAGCCTGCTCTGCAGGCTTTTTTTATGGAAAAAATACAACCTTTGGACTAAAGTTAACACTTAGCCAATAACTTGGCTTATTTTGGTAACTATAAGAATAACAACCATAAAATAGGATTTCACGTGAACACAAGGCTGTATATTTTAAGCATGGTCGTGCTGCTATCTATTCTCAGTACAGCATGGGCCGCACCGAGCAAAAGCATCTACGTTTACAAGGATGAGAACGGCGTATTGGTGTTTTCTGACACCCCGCGTAAAGGGGCGGAAAAAGTCACCCTGAACGCGCCGATCATGAACATGCCCACCATAGACACCAGTGTTCTCGACGAAACCGATGACGAACTGGAGGCGGTAAAGTTTAATATCACCATCACCTCTCCGACGCAGGAAGAAACCATCCGAGACAACACAGGTTCGGTGCATATCAGCGGGCAGGTGAAACCAAGGTTTTTACAAGGGCACAGTGTCCAGCTGTTTATGGACGGTCAAGCCTATGGCGAGCCACAAAGTTCCAGCCTTTTTGCCCTGCGTGACGTCGATCGCGGTGAGCACAGCCTGGTATTGAAGCTGCTCAATAGTGAGGGCGAGGTATTGGCCAGCTCCAAGTCCGTCACCTTCTTTATGCATCGCCGTTCGGTGATCACCGGCCCTTAACCGGAGTGGCGCCAAGGAAATAGCTGCGCACTCCTCCTTAAACCTGCTAAGATAGTTGCACCATGCTGGTGCAACCGACTACTAAAGATGAAACTTCACGGCGATTTTTTCCAACAGATGTGGGAAAACCTGCATACTGCCATATTAATTTTAGATAAAGATTTTAACCTGGTTTATGCCAACACCAGTTGCACCGAACTGCTTGGGCAGGGCCTAAAGCGCATTCAAGGCCAACCCTTCACCTCGCTTTTTAACTATCACTCGGTGGAACTTGAGCGCATCGCCAACTACACCCTCAAGCAAGGGGTGGATTGCCACCAGCACAGGGCTGACGTGGTGTTTGTCGATACCCGCCATGCCAACTTAGCGCTCAACAGTCGCAGAATTAATTACCACGGCGAAGCATTTTTACTGCTTGAAATCCGCCAAACGGATGAAGAAATTCGCCTCGATCAGGCTTCCAACCAAATGCACCAACATCAGGCGGCCAGAACCCTGATCCGCAATTTAGCGCACGAAATTAAAAATCCCCTCGGTGGAATTCGCGGAGCGGCGCAATTATTGCAGTATGAGGTTGATCAGCAGGAGCGCGATGAGTGTGCACAGCTAATCATTCACGAAGCGGATAGATTAAGACAATTGGTGGATAGGTTGTTGGGACCAAACCAACGCTTACAAAAGCAAGCGACCAATATCCACCAAACCCTCGAGAATGTATTAAAGCTCTGCGTGCTGGATAACAATAAAGATATTGCGCTAATTAAAGACTACGACCCGAGCATTCCGGATGTGGTGGTTGACGGCGATAAAATTCAGCAGGTCCTCCTTAACATAGTGCGCAATGCCATGCAGGCGCTCAGTGCCGGAGGCGAAATTAAGGTATCGACCCGGGTGCGCTATCATGTGCGCCGCTACGATACGACACTCAAAAAAGCCCTGCAGATCAAAATTTGTGATAATGGCCCAGGCATAGCGCCCGAGGTAAAGGAAACCCTGTTTTATCCCATGGTCACCAATAAGGAAGGGGGCTCGGGATTGGGACTGTCGATAGCACAAACCTTGATCGATCAACATCAAGGCTTTATCGAGTGCGATAGCTGGCCGGGCCATACTGAGTTTACACTGTACTTGCCACTGTAAGCGGCTAAGAGGGCTATGATGAAATCTGTTTGGTTGGTAGATGACGACGCATCGATTCGCTTTGTGCTGCAAAAGGCGCTCACGCGCAGCGGTTTTCAGGTGGAAAGCTTTGATAACGCCCAGGATGTATTAACCGCCCTGACCTTTTCTCAGCCCGCGGTACTGCTCTCGGATGTACGCATGCCCGGAATGGACGGCATGGCCTTGTTAGAGCAAATCAGCGAAGAGAACCCCAATCTACCGGTGATCATCATGACCGCCCATTCGGATTTGGACTCGGCGGTGCAGGCCTTTCAAAAAGGGGCCTTTGAATACCTGGCCAAACCCTTTGATCTGGAAGAAGCGGTCAACGTGGTTGATCGCGCCGTACGTGCCCACTCGCAAAAGAAAGCTAAAAAAGCCACCAAGGAACAAAAGCGTTCGGTAATTATCGGCGAGGCGCCAGCCATGCAGGAGGTCTTTCGCGCCATAGGTAAGCTCAGCGCCTCCAGTATGAGCGTACTGATCAACGGCGAGTCTGGTACGGGTAAAGAACTGGTCGCCAGTGCCTTGCACCAACATAGCCCACGTAAGGATAACCCCTTTATCGCCCTGAACATGGCCGCCATCCCCAAGGATTTGGTGGAGTCCGAGCTCTTTGGCCATGAAAAAGGTGCCTTCACCGGTGCCGACAGCGTACGCAAGGGACGCTTCGAGCAAGCCAATGGCGGCACCTTGTTCCTCGATGAAATCGGCGATATGCCTTTGGACGTGCAAACCCGCTTATTGCGGGTACTGGCCGACGGTGAGTTTTATCGCGTTGGCGGCCACCAGAGCATTAAGGTGGATGTGCGCATCATCGCCGCCACCCACCAGGATTTAGAGCGCCTGGCGCAACAGGGCAAGTTCCGGGAAGATTTATTCCACCGTTTAAATGTGGTGCGTTTAAAATTGCCGCCACTGCGCGAGCGCACCGAAGACATAGAGCAGTTAGCCGAATACTTCCTCAACAAAAGCGCCCAGGAATTAAAGGTGGCCAGTAAAACCCTAAGCCCACAGGCGTGTGAGCAGATGAAACTGTTCCATTGGCCGGGTAATGTGAGACAGCTCGAAAATACCTGCCGCTGGCTCACGGTTATGGCGCCGGGGGAATATATAGGTGCGGAAGATCTGCCGCCTGAGCTCAGTGCCAACACCGAGCAGGAAGTCGATGCCGACTGGCTGGATCTATTCCAGCAGTGGCTTAACAACGAATTTAAACAAGGCAAAGACAATGTCTGGCCCGATATTCAGGCTCAGTTGGAAACGCGCCTGATCAAATCGGCCCTGGCCAGCTGTGGTGGTCATAAGCAAGAAGCGGCGCTGCGCATTGGTTGGGGACGCAACACATTGACGCGTAAGTTAAAAGAGCGCAATATTACCACGTCCTAACAGGCGTAAAAGGCTATGAGACTACTGGAAAACATCGCCATGTTTAAACGCATGGAAATCATTAACAGGGTGCCCTTCTTCCGCGATTTTGAGCTGGCCGAGCGGCAAATGCTGCTGGAGTCCTTTTCGCATTGGTATATGGTACGCCAGGGGCAATATGTGTTTAAACAGCATGAGCAACAGAACCAGTACCTCTATATCGTGCTCAGCGGTGAATTAATCGTCTTTCGCCAGCATGATAATAAAAACCTGGGTCATATTCATCCCGGCGAATTTGTGGGTGAAGGGGCCTTTATCAGCCACAGAGAGCGCAGCACCAATGCCCGCGCCAATATCGATACCGTGGTGCTGGCCATAGACCCCCAGGCGCTGATCAAGCTACCGGTTGTGGTGCGGGAAAAGATAAAAGATCAATTGATTGTCGGCATGAGTGAGCGTATTGCCAAGCTCAGCTCCCATAATGGTGATGTTAGCGAAACGTCTGCCACGCCTGCATAAGGGCGAGCAGGTCTTCAATGCCACACGCGGCAACTAATTCAGACTCATCCAGCACGAGCTCATCCGCAGCATAGGCGTCAAGGTCATCCTCAACATGATGCAAACCGTGACTTTCAAAAAGCACCTCTCCGTGAGCCATCATTACCCGCATCTCTTTACCGTTGATCACCAGCTCTTGAGCGCCGTTCGCCGAACTTCGTGACGACTCCTGGTTTAGCGCCTGCTGAAAACGCTGTAACAGTTCATCATTGTCATATAACTCATCGTTGAACCAGCGCGCCACCAAACGGTGCTCGTCACTGAGCTTCACACGCTTGCCCCAAAGGGGATCAGAATATAGCTGATATTCCATAGTATTTAGGCCCTTGCGAATAAGGCGCGCATCATACCAACAAGCATAGCTTTAACCAATTAACTTAAATAGCTAATCATTCTAGCGGGCTAAATATCATGCTCACTGTGTTGGGATTTTTCTATGGAGAATAACTACATAAGAAAAATTCCGCCTTGTTATCACATCATTTATCCAGCGCTATCTCCGATCATATACTTAACTATTGCCCAGGGAATTAGTTGTCCGGTCTACTCCCTGAGCATGTTAAAATCTCTTCATGTACCGCTAGTTACTATCACCATGCTCGATACCTTTGCCATTATTTTTCCACTGATTTTTATCGCCGGAGTCGGCTTTACCTGTGCCAAACTGCGCTTTCTTAACGGCGAGCAACTCTCCGGTATCAGCCGCTTTATCTTTTACATCAGTATTCCGGTGTTTTTATTTATCAATATGGCGCAGGCACAGCTAAGCAGTGTGCTTAGCCTGGAGCTGATGCTGAGCTTTTATATTCCGGTTGTACTGATCTTCACCCTGATGCTGATTCTTTATAAGTCCTACTGCGGAGACTGGGCACAGGGAGCGGTGCTGGCACTGGGGGCCAGCTATTCCAACACAGTTTTAATCGGTCTTCCCATTGCGATTCAGGCACTGGGCAAGGACATTGCCGCCACCGTGTTTGTGCTTATAACCTTTCACAGCGCCCTGCTATTTTTACTGACCTATGCTTTTTCCGGGCGCTCGCAACGAGTAAGCTGGCTGACCACGGTGCGCCAGCTGGTGTTTAATCCGGTGATCATGGCCATTAGCTTGGGGCTGCTATTCAACCTAAGCGGTCTGGCCTTACCCAAACCCTTGGAAAGCGGCCTGGCGCTGTTAGCAGAGCCCGCCATTGCCGGAGCCCTGTTTGTATTGGGCGCCAACTTACATCATTACCAAATTCGTCCCGGGCTACACTTGGCCCTGATGCTCTCTGTGAGCAAGTTGTTGCTCTTACCCGCCTTGGTGTGGCTGCTCGCCAGCCAAATTTTTACTTTGCCACAGCCACAAGTCTTGCTCGTGGTTTTGCTGAGTGCCTCGCCTTTGGGTGTAAACGCCTACTTGGTGGCGAAACAACTTGATACCCGCAGCGAGGTGCTGGCGAGTACTGTGGTATTGAGCACCCTGCTAAGCATCATCAGCTTTTTCTTCTGGCTGACCTTGGTATAAAAAAGCGTGCTCTAGGCACGCTTTTTTCCGATTCAATCGTAAGAGCGGTATTTGGCGGCGTCGATAATGGCCCACACATACGCAATTGCAGCAACAATGCCGGGTACGACCAAAAACCATAAGGCAGCACCACCGAAAAAGAAGATGGCAAATAACAAGGCCGCGAGAATACGCCCCTGTACCAACTGCCCCAGTCCTGGGAAGAATACATTACATAAAGCGGCGATTACGTTACCACCTGAACCTTGTCCTGACATATAAGCCTCGTTAGTCAATTACTATTCTTAATTACCATAACCAATTACAATATCCAGGCCAACTTTTTATACTTAATTTTCAATCAGTTAAGATAAAAGCCATTTTGTAATTCCAATAACTTTAGCCTATCATGCTAAAGTTTAGTCTTTTTAACATTACCCTATATATGTTAAGAGAGTAATAGTTAATAATAAATAGTCACTGGATATGCTCGCCAAAATTGCCAAACCCATAGCCAAACTGACCGACAAATACATGCCGGACCCGCTGCTGATCGTTATGTTGTTAACCCTGGTCAGTTTTATACTCGCTCTTCTAAGCAGTGATCATTCACCACTAACCCTAGTGCAGATGTGGGGGGGCGGCATTAGCAACCTCTTTACCTTTGCCATGCAGATGCTGCTGGTCTTGGTATGTGGCTATTTGCTGGCAACCACGCCCAGCGTTGAGCGCGGTTTAAATTTTGTCGCCCGACGATTGGACACGCCCGGCAAGGCGGTGGTCGTCACCACCTTGGTCGCCCTTTTAGCCAGCTGGCTTAACTGGGGTTTTGGCCTGGTTGTCGGCGCCCTGTTTGCAAAGGCGGTGGCTCGTTTTTGTCGCGTAGACTACCGAATATTGGTGGCCAGTGCTTATTCCGGCTTTATTATTTGGCATGGCGGCCTGTCCGGCTCAATACCACTGACCATAGCCACCCCTGGGCATTTTGCCGAACAGCAAATTGGTCTGATCGACACCTCGCAAACCCTGTTCTCAACACTGAACCTGGCACTGGTCATTGGCCTGGCCGTTATTTTGCCGCTGCTTAATTACTGCTTGCTGCCTAAGCCACAAGACGCCATTTATGTCGATGCTCAGCAACTGCGCCCCGATAACGAAATGACAGAACAGAACGCATCAGGCAACGCCTTAGAGCTGGCTCGCTGGCCCACCGCGACGCTTGGCATACTGGGGCTTATTTATTTGGGCAGCAGCTTTTATACGGGCGCACAAGGGTTGAATCTAAACACCATTATCGCCCTGTTTTTATTTTTTGCCCTGTTATTACAGCCCAACACCAGTGCGCTGATCACCCAGCTCAATAATGCGGTGCGCAGCGGCAGCGGTATTGTTATTCAATTCCCATTTTATGCTGGCCTAATGGCACTGATGAGCCAAAGCGGCTTGGCCAAAGACATATCTGAACTGTTTATCGCCCTTTCCGACAGCAGCACCTTGCCGATTTGGAGCTTTCTCAGCGCCGGCCTGGTCAATATTTTCGTTCCTTCGGGAGGCGGCCAATGGGCGGTACAAGCCCCTTTACTGCTACCAGCGGCTCAGGCCCTGGAAGTGCCGGTATCATCGGTGGCTTTGGCCGTGTCTTGGGGCGATGCCTGGACTAACTTAATCCAGCCATTTTGGGCCATCCCGGTGCTGGCTATTGCCGGCTTAAAGGCCAAAGACATCATGGGCTTTTGCCTGATTCAACTATTGGTCAGCGGCCTGTATATCATCTTGCTGTTGGCTCTACTCGCGTAGGCCATAAACTGACATTGGCACACGCTAAAATCCGGCGTTAACAATATGATGTGGGAGTAATTTACGGCACATACTCTGCACCAAAATATTATTTACACAGACTCACCAATAACGGTAGGCCTCAAGGCTTTGACGTAAATAGTTGGCAGTGAGGCCATTACACTATAAAGTTGGGGTGAATACCGTCACCTATTTAGGTCAATAATACGCTAGGTAAAACCAAATGCCCGTTCATGTGTTACTTGTTGAAGACGATGAGCTACTTGTTAAGCGCATCGAAAATCATTTTGCCGATACCGAGTTTTGCATCCATGTCGATAGCACAGGAGCGCAAGCATTGGCGTTGGCGCAAGCATCACAGGCCGATACCCAGCAAACGATTGAATTAGCCATAGTTGATATTGTCTTACCCGCGAAGGATGGCCTCACCCTCGCCCGAGAGCTAAGCACCCTCACCGAGATGGGTGTGATTATGCTCTCCAGCCGAGACTCACAATCGGATCGCATTGCAGGTCTGGCGCAAGGGGCCGATGACTATATTTGTAAGCCCGTTGATTTGCTGGAACTCGAATTGCGCATGCGCGCCGTGTATAAACGTCTGCATGGCGCCGCAAGTCAGGCCAATGACAGCACCGAATATATCGAGTATGCGGATTTCAAACTGCACCCGGATAATCGCACCCTGATCACCGCTGGCAATGAAGAGCTGCGCCTTACCGAGGCGGAACATAAGGTTTTGATTTGTTTAATTGCTAATGCCGGTAAGGCCACCTCGCGGGAAAAGGTCTCAGAGGAAATAGGACAACCGGATTGGAGCCCTACAGATCGCACCGTGGATGTGCTGATTGGTCGCTTGCGTAAGAAACTTGGCGATGAAAAAGAGCAAAAGCGCATTGTCACGGTACGTGGCAAAGGCTATATGCTCTCTTCAAGTTAAGGCTTTAAAACAGGATATTACCTTGCTGGTAGGCCGCCAGCGACTGTTGGAACGGCGCCTGATCAAAGGCCTGTTCATTGGCTTCGCTTAATGCCTGCTGCTGATAATCAACGGCTTCTTCAAAGTTACCCAGTTTGGCGTGTGCCGCGGCCAAGTAAGCGTATGCAAGCGGGTGGTCATTTTCATCCGCTACTTCCTCGGCCAACTCGATGGCCTTTTCCAGCTCACTGCCATTATCGGAATAACGCACATACCAACCGGCCAGCTTGCGCTTAGCAATCAGGTTGCCCTGCAGCGCCGCCTTTTCTAACCAATACTTAGCCTGCTCCGCATGCACCGTGGCGCCATCGGCTTTAGCCAATAAGCATTTGCCCAGTTGTAATTGTGCTCGAGTGTGCTCTTGCTTCGCTGCCAAGGTTAGCAGACGTAGATTACAGTTCACGCCAAGTTGAAAAAGTGTATCGCTGTGCCCGCCCATGGCGGCCTTCTGCTGCCAATAGCGCCACTGTTTTTCCTTTTCTTGGTTAATCAGTGGCTTAATATCCACATAGGCGAGAACCTGGTCATTTAAATACTCGGGATTGATATCCTGATTATTGTAGGAAAAATGCACGTGGTACCAGTTTTCATCTTTTAGTTCCCCGTCCGCAGCACTAAGCTGCCATTGCTTCATTAACTTTTCGGCATTTTTACGTAATACCTTGGGGATCTTTACCTGCTCAAATGGTTGCCACTGGGCCACCTTGCCCTCGGCATTCAGATTAACCAGGTAGGAAAAATTAAAATTATTGGTCCCAAGCTTTGCCTGCTTGGTAAATTCTGGTTGCGTGATACTACTAAAGCTAATTTGTGGCGCCACGACCGGTATGGCCTGTCCCCCCCCGTCGATAGCATGGTACTGAGGCTGGCCATTCAACAACTTTAATAGTGTGGCCAACTCTGCCTGAGCATTAACGTCATCTCTTTTAGCCTGTTGCAATAATTGCTGCGCTCTGGCCTCAAGCTTTTTACTCACTTCACTGTCTTGAGCACCGGCAAAAACACCGCGAATAATACCGTTGTTAAATTTTCTATCGGCGGCCACAAAGCGCGTCTGGCTGAGCTTTTCGGCAATGCTTTGACCGAACTCGGGAGCCGGATAGGAATTCAGTAAAACTAAATCCCGCGGCACGCCATTTTTATCTATATCAAAAAGGTAGCTGGCCAAGCCCGGTACACCATCGTCTTGCAGTGCGTCAGGGTAAGCCGTTGCTGGGTTGACGGTTTTATCTGGGGTCGGGTTATAATTCAGGGTGCGACTTAACTCATAATTGATGCTCTGACTACCGGATTTACCGTAACGAGCGATAAGATCAGCGGCGAGAGTTTTTGCCTTGACTAACTGTGACTTATCTAAGCGTCGAGCCACCGACTTTCTAGCTTGCTCGGCCATTTTAAAATCATTGTCTATGGCAACGGAAAAATAACCATAGGCCTTAATTGGATCGGCCTTCACGCCTTGTCCACGCAGATACTGTACCGCCAGGTTAAACTGACTGCGACCATCGCCAAGCTCGGCGGTTTGCTCAAATAAGGTAAAGGCTTTTTGGTATTGTTGATCAAGATAAAAAGTCATGGCATCGCTGGCATTTGCCAGACAAAGTTGAGGTAACAGCGCGGCCGCAAAAATCCACTTTTTCATTGAACACTCCAATAAGGCTAATCCAACAATGTTAACAGCTGGTAAATATAGGTGCAACGGCTATTACCCCAGCGTCGCCACCATGCGTTCAAAGGCTCGATAACTTAAAGCCTCTTTAATGGCGGCTTGAGAAATCTCGGGCTCGCCGGCAAGATCGGCTATGGTTCTCGCAACCTTGATAATGCGCTGATGAGAGCGTGGCGATAACTTAAACTGCTCGCTGGCGGCACCGAGGTAATCACGACAAGGTGAAGTTAACGCGCAATGGGTCTGTAGCTCCTGAACAGAGAGCAAGGCATTGGCCTTGCCTTGGCGCTCTTGTTGCCTCTGCCAGGCCACAATGACACGGGAGCGAATGGTGGCGCTGTCTTCCTCCGCATAAGGTGATAGCAACTGGGCACTGGAAATGCGAGGCAGCTCAATCTGCAGGTCTATGCGGTCGATGAAAGGGCCCGAGATACGCGCCAGATAACGCATTACCTGATCTGGGGTAGCGCGCTTATCGCTATAATGCCCGGTGGGACTGGGGTTGAGCGCAGCAATAAGCTGAAAACGAGCAGGAAAGTCCACCTGCTGAGCCGCACGAGAAATAGTAACCTTACCGGTTTCCATCGGCTCTCTTAAACTGTCTATCACCTTACGCTCAAATTCCGGCAGCTCGTCCAAAAACAAGACGCCGTTATGAGCAAGGGATATCTCCCCGGGTTTCGGCTTCGATGAACCGCCAACCAAGGCGACCGCGGAGCAGGTATGATGAGGGCTACGAAAAGGCCGCTGCAGCCATTGGCTAGCGTCGATGGCTTTTCCCGAGACCGAATATACGGCAGCGGTTTCCAAGGCCTGTTGTGTCGACATTTGCGGCAATATTGTCGCGAACCGTTGTGCCAACATGGACTTACCCGTTCCGGGGGGACCGCTAAAGAGGACGTTATGGCCCCCGGCGGCGGCGATCTCCAACACCCGCTTGGCCATGGCTTGACCCTTAACGTCACTGAAGTCGACGGGCGCTGGTCTGGCCCTTTGCGCTATGGGAAGGGGCGTCACCAAGTCCAGCTCCTGCTGGCCGGACAGATCATGCCAGAGCTGCTGTAGTGAATAAGCGCACTTGACCTTGGCAGTGTCGATTAGCGCCGCCTCGTCTTGATTTTCTGCACTTAAATACACCAAGCGTTTGGCCTTATTGGCGGCCAACACCGAAGGGATCACCCCACGGATCGGCCGCAGCTGACCATCAAGACCAAGCTCGGCCAGCAACTCAACCTCGGCTAGGTTGGCAAACTTAAGCTGCTCTGAGGCTATGAGTATCCCCACTGCGATGGCAAGATCGTAACGCCCTCCCTCTTTGGGCAGATCGGCGGGTGCAAGGTTAACGACAATGCGTTGGCTGGGAAAGATAAAGTGACTATTTTCAATGGCACTGCGCACCCGGTCTTTTGCTTCCTTTACCGAGGTTTCTGGTAAACCAACGATATTAAAACTGGGCAGGCCGGAGCCGAGATAGACCTCAACACGGACCTCAATGGCTTCGATGCCGATTTGTTCACGGGTATATACTTGCGCTAAAGACACATCCCTGTCTCCTTGCCTGACTAGTTAATCTAAGTCTAGCTAGGATATCGAAAAACGTATAAGCCCAGATTCCAACGAATAGCGATAAGGCGGACCAATAAGGTAGCGATACCGCCTAACCACATGGCTAACTGCGGGTTGGTATCCAGGCGCAGTAAGACTATGTATAAGCCGGCCCCGACCACACAGGCAATGGCATATAAGGGACCCTTGAGCAGCATAGGTACCTCTCGCGCCAAGACGTCGCGAATAACACCACCAAAACAACCGGTGAGGACCGCCATGATCACCGCGGTCATCGCTGGCACCCCGACATCAAGCGCTTTTTGAGCCCCCATTATGGCAAAGAAGGCAATCCCCAGGGCATCGGCGACTTGTAAGAAATAGTGAGGGAAGCTTTGCTTGTAGTTAAGCCACACAATGGTAACAAAGGCCGTGATCAGAATGGTGATGAAGTAACTGGTATCATGCACCCAAAACACCGGCACATCTAAAATCATATCGCGCAGGGTACCACCACCGATAGCGGTCACAGCGGCCAAGATGATTACTCCAAAGCCATCCATATTCTTTTTATGAGCCAAGAGAGTGCCTGAAATTGCAAAAACGGCTACACCTAACAGATCAAACCAATGATAAAGCTCATACATAGACACGGCTCACGGACAAAAACTCTTTGTAACATAAGCATAAAAGTACTGGCAACCTTGTTTAGCTCAGGCTTTTCGGTAGTGGTGCGACAATACTCATCGAATTATTGCAGTGCAACTCTAAGTGGAGCAATAAATCAGACCCAAGACGGGCAACAAAGAAGGGTTAGATACGGGTTTTAATGTTTTAAACGCCAGAAAGCAAAAAACCCGCTGCATTGCTGCAACGGGTTTCTTTAATTAGGCGAAGTAAGACCGAAGCACAGCTTCGCAGCTTACTGAGGTGAGGTCATGGACGACCGAGGTAACCAAGCTACAGGGACGTATAGTTGAAACCACTCTTAACCGTACCACCTCTTATATAACAATAAGGCTCGGCTATTCGAGTGTTATAGCTTGGTATAAGCTGTTTTATGTGGATTCGTTAAACGCCAAACGCAAAAAACCCGCTCATTGAGCGGGTTTCTTTAATAAGGCCCTGACGATGTTCTACTTTCACATGGCAAATGCCACACTATCATCGACGCTGTTTCGTTTCACTACTGAGTTCGGCATGGGGTCAGGTGGTTCCAAAACGCTATGGTCGTCAGGAAAAAATTGTAAATTCGGAAAGCTTAATAAGTAAATGTCTACTTTAGTCTTTAATTTCTAACTTCTAACTTAACAGTCTCACACCATTTTGGCGTTGTATGGTTAAGCCTCACGGGTAATTAGTACAGGTTAGCT
>NZ_PQCD01000022.1:0-65175 GCF_002964705.1 Pseudoalteromonas sp. T1lg75
CGACGTCACTCTGCGTTAGGCTATCTCAGCCCGCTGGAGTATGAGCAACGGTTTGCGTAATAACCTGTCTACTTTTGATGGGGAAGACCACTGTACTTATGAAAACTGATAAAACGTCTCAACTTCTGTGGATTATTTTCCTAATATTAGGTACTTGGTTTTCAATCGAAACCGTCAACAGCACCTTTTACGGCTTTGAATTAGCCTTAGGAACAGCTCTGTTTGGTTTAATCATAGGGCTTATCTTACACAAAAAGCGTAATCCATCTGAGCTTTGGGATAGTTTTGTAGATAAAAGGAATTTTTTTAGAAGTCAGCGTAGAACAACGTACATGTTCTTTTTTCTCGCGGTCATAGGTTTCTCGAACTCTTACATGTTAGTTGGTGAGCCCGCGTACTTGAACACTGAAATAACCGAAAAAAGAATTAGCAGGGGAAAATCGACTAGCTATATATTGGCTATTGCCCCAGCAGAATACGGTACGCTAGACCTAAAAGTTGGCGAAAAATTTTGGAATTCTCACTCAGTAGGCAACAAACTCATTATTGAAGTTCAAGAAAATATTTTTGGCTTACATGTAGTTACGGATTACAGTACAGCTAACAAGCCACTGAAGTTGGACTCGTAAAAGTTGGCTCGGTTTCGCTTCGCTACACATTTTAGCCAACTATTACTCGTTCCTTAATGGGGAAGACCAATATAAAAGGAATTTGAACTATGTATATCAATGCTACTCTTTTCGGACAAATGATTTTAGCGCTCGCCATCATTATGGCTATTGTTGGTTACTATCTTGGCAAAAGAAAAACTCAGACACCCTTTCTTACTTCATGCTTGGGTTTTTTTAGTGCTTTAATACCTCCCGTTGCACTGATTTTTTTGATTGTTCTTGTGTTGAAAAATGACGTGCAACCAACTCGTAGCCATTAATTTACCTATTTATCGGGCGTTGCCGATCCCCGCCTTTCGCTTACAGCCATCAGTTACTGTGCTCCTTTATGATCGACCTACACCTGTGGGGTCATGGCATGTTGCTTAATCATCCTTTTTAACTAGGCTTTAACCTTAAATACCGAGTTAAACCAAGGGGGTTAATGTGCCTGGGTTAAATGTAATTAAGCCAATTTTGAGCTTTGCTCTGGTCTGTATGTTATCTGCCTGCGAAGCGCCTCAAAGCGAGACTCAAAGTGAAATGGCGAGCAATGAGCAAGAAAATACGGCGTCACAGGCATTGCCACAGGCTGTGCCAAAGGCGTTGCCACAGGCTGAGCTAACGCCGGTCAATAAGGTGGAGGTCACCACCACAGAATACGCCATTTTGGCGCCGGATTATTTACCCACCGGGTGGACTACTTTTTCTTTTACCAACCGCGGTGGCCAGGAGCACTTTGTGGCCATGTATCGCTTGGTTGAGGGTAAGACCATAGAGGATCAGTTGCGAGAGGTAGCCCCCGCGTTTGACCCCATAATGCAGGGGCTGCGCAGCGGCGAATTAACCAAAGCGGATATAGGTCCATTTCTGGAGCAGAATGTCCCGGACTGGGGGTTGCAAATGACCTGGGTCGGGGGCGCCGGGCTCTTGTCCAATGGCCACAGCGTCGAGGCGACCTTTAATATCGATAAGCCCGGTATCTATTTGCTCGAATGCTATGTGAAAGCCCCTGACGGTCAATGGCACACGCTGATGGGGATGCTGCATCAGATACAGGTCTATCCTGGACCCACAGAGCAACAACTACCAGAGGCCACCCATAACCTGACAGTCGCCAACATGGGCATTAGCGGACCAGAGGTGGTGAAAGCGGGTAAACACACCTTTCGCATCGATATCGGTGAAAACCCGCCGAGCTTTTTACCCTATGACCTACACCTGGCCAAACTCGAAGAGGGCACGGATTTACAACAGGTGTATTTTTGGATGGACTGGACCAATGTCGGTGGCTTACGGGCGCCGGCGCCGGTGACCTTTTTAGGCGGTATTGAACAGATGGGCGCCGGTAACCATGGCTATGTCAGCGTCGATTTGGCGCCAGGCAAGTATCTGTGGGTGTCCGAGGTCAATGCCGCAAACATTAATCTGCCGTTTGTGGTGACCGAGTAATAAGTGACCTTAGGGGGCTAAATAGCCCCTTTTTTTATATGGAAATTATGCCCTAACTCCGTTCTTGCTGGTCACACTTGGTAACAAATATGTTAATATAATCAGCAAGTAAAATTATGGGACAAGCATAATGGCAAGGCGTAGTAAGGCCGATGCAGAGCAGACTCGGGCGGCAATTTTAGATGCCGCCGAACATCAGTTTTTTGAACAAGGGGTGTCCTGTACCACCTTGGCGCATATTGCCGCGGCTGCGGGGGTGACGCGCGGTGCCATTTATTGGCATTTTGCCAACAAGAATGACCTTTTTAACGCCATGCTTGAGCGCATTCGCTTGCCGTTTCGCATGATGCTCAGTGAGTTGCAGCAGGCCAATGAGCAAAGCACCCTGGCTCAGGTGAAAGATGTGATTTGCCGCTCCATGTTGCTGGTGGAGCAGCAGCCTCAATATTATCGGGTGCTCACCGTGGTGTTCCATCGCTGTGAATATGTGGAAGAGCTTAATCCCGTGGTGGCACAGCAAAAAGAATTAAATCAGGAAGTGATTGCCACATTAACCCTGGCTTTTAATCGTGCCCTGGATAATGGCGAGTTGAACCCCTGTATTCGCCCCGAAGATGCAGCCATATCGCTCAACGCCTTATTCGTCGGTTTGCTGAGCCAGTATCTACAGCACCCGGGCTGCATGAACCTGACCAAACAGGTTGAGCCGCTACTCGATACCTTATTTGTAGGCCTAAAAAAGCCGGGCTAATTTAGCCCGGCTTGCAGTGCCCGTTGGTTATTTGTTGCGTACAAAGATTTTTTGTACCACCAAATAGAACACCGGGACGAGGAAGATTGCCAGGAAGGTGGCCGTTGCCATCCCGCCTAGTACACCAATACCTATAGCGTTACGACTCGCCGAGCCCGCACCGGTACTGATCGCCAGTGGCAATACGCCCAGTGAGAAGGCCAGTGAGGTCATGATGATAGGGCGTAAACGCAGGCGGATAGCCTCAAGCGTCGCCTTAATCACATCCAGGCCTTGTTGTTGCAGATCTTTGGCAAATTCCACAATCAAGATGGCGTTTTTCGAGGCCAGACCCATGGTAGTCAATAGACCTACCTGGAAGTAGACGTCGTTCTCCAAGCCGAAGATAAAGGCTGCACCCAGGGCGCCGACGATACCTAGAGGCACCACCATGATCACCGAGAATGGAATCGACCAGCTCTCATACAGCGCCGCTAAGCACAGGAATACCACCAGGATCGACAGGGCGTACAAGAAGGGCGCCTGTGAACCAGACATCTTTTCCTGATACGAGGTGCTGGTCCACTCGAAGTCGATGCCTTCTGGTAGTTGGTCTACCAACTCGGCCACCACGGCCATCGCCGTACCCGAGCTGTATCCCGGCGCCGGTTGACCTAAGATCTCCATCGCCGAAATACCGTTATAACGCTCTAAACGTTGTGGGCCATACACCCAACGGCTGCTGGCAAAGCTGTCGAACGACACCATCTCGCCTTGGTTGTTACGCACATACCAGTGGCTTAAGTCTTCCGGAGTCATACGGAACTCCGCATCAGCCTGCACGTACACCTTCTTAACGCGGCCACGGTCTACGAAGTCGTTCACATAGGTCGAACCCCAGCCGATAGATAGGGCGTTGTTGATCTCGCTAATTGGTACACCCAAAGCTTGAGCCTTAAGTTGGTCGATGTCCACTTGCAGCTGTGCCGCATCTTCCATGCCGTTTGGACGCACTGCCATCAGCTCTGGACGCTGTGCGGCCATGCCAAGGAACTGGTTACGTGCCTGTAACAGGGCTTCGTGGCCCAGACCACCGCGGTCTTGCAAGAACATGTTAAAGCCGGTGGCCTGACCCAGCTCTACGATGGGCGGCAGGTTAAAGGCAAAAATCTGTGCTTCTTTAATGGTCGAGAACTTGCCCATGGCGCGGCCAATAATCGCTTGCACGCTTTGGCTTTCGTCACGCTCACTCCAGTCTTTCAGACGGGTGAAGGCAAGACCCACGTTTTGACCCTGACCGGCAAAACTAAAGCCACTTACGGTGAATACGGATTGCACCGCTTCTTCGCTGCCATAGTGATCCGATACTTGTGTCATGATCGCTTCGGTACGCTCCTGGCTGGCACCACTGGGTAGTTGCACCATGGTCAGGAAGATACCCTGATCTTCTTCCGGTAGGAAAGACGAGGGTAGGCGGGCAAACATCAGTGCCATTACCGCCACGATCACGCCGTACAGCGCCATAGAGCGAACAGGGCGTTTCAACAGGCCGCCTACGGCCTTACCATATTTGTCATTACCGCGGTCAAAGGTGCGGTTAAACCAGCCAAAGAAGCCGCCTTTGTTGTGATGATCGCCATGCAGTGGCTTCAAAATGGTGGCACACAGGGCCGGGGTAAAGACGATAGCGACAAGAACAGACAGCGCCATGGCCGATACTATGGTAATTGAGAATTGCTTATAGATGGCACCGGTGGCACCGCCGAAGAACGCCATGGGTACGAATACCGCCGACAATACCAGACCGATACCCACCAGGGCGCCGGTGATCTGGCCCATGGACTTACGTGTGGCTTCGACCGGGCCCAGGCCGTCTTCGCTCATTACCCGCTCAACGTTTTCTACCACGACTATGGCATCGTCCACCAAGAGGCCGATGGCCAGTACCATACCGAACATGGTCAAGGTGTTGATAGAGAAGCCCATGGCCGACATGATGCCAAAGGTACCAAGTAAGACCACGGGAATAGCCAGGGTCGGGATCAGCGTGGCGCGGAAGTTCTGCATAAACAGATACATGACTACGAATACCAGGATCACGGCTTCAAACAGGGTTTGAACTACGGCGCTGATAGACACTTCAACAAAGGGTGTCGTGTCGTATGGGATGGTGATCTTCACACCCGCCGGGAAATAGGCTTCCAGCTCGGCCAGACGTGCTTTTACCGCGTTGGCCGTGTCCAGGGCGTTGGCACCGGTGGCCAGCTCAATGGCAAAACCTGTGGCCGGCATACCGTTATAACGACCCATAACCGCATAGTTTTCACCACCGAGTTCAATACGGGCAACGTCGCTTAGCAAAACGCGAGAGCCGTCGGCATTAACGCGCAGAAGGATTTGTCCAAACTCTTCCGGGCTGCTGAGACGGCTTTGTGCCGTGATTGCAGCATTATACTGCTGACCCGGTAATGCCGGTGCACCACCTAGCTGACCTGCGGTCACCTGGTTGTTTTGCACACGAATGGCGCTGGTTACATCCGTGGGTGTTAGCTGAAACTCGTTCAGTTTGTCTGCATCCAACCAGATACGCATGGCGTATTGGCTACCGAACACGGTGAGGTTACCCACACCAGGAGTACGGCTGATTGGATCTTTAATATTAGACACTACGTAATCGGAGAGGTCTTCACGGCTCATCGAACCGTCTTCGGAAATAAAGCCGATTACCATCAGGAAGCTGCCGCTCGATTTAGCAACCGCCACCCCTTGTTGTTGCACTTCTTGTGGCAACAGTGGGATCGCACGCTGTAACTTGTTTTGTACCTGAACCTGAGCAATGTCCGGATCGGTGCCGGTTTCAAAGGTGAGGGTCAGGGTCACGTTACCCAAAGAGTCACTCTGCGCCGACATATACATTAGGTTGTCGATGCCGTTCATGGCTTGCTCGATAACCTGGGTAATGGCGTCTTCAGCGGTTTTCGCCGTTGCACCCGGGTAGCTGGCGGTGATGGTCACCGCAGGTGGCGCCACCTGCGGGTACTGCTCCACCGGCAGTTGTTTAATTGATAGCAGACCGGCCAGCATGATGACAATGGCTATCACCCATGCAAAGATTGGCCGGCTAATAAAGAAATTCGCCATGCTTATGCCTCCGATGGGTTATTGGTAACTTTAACCAGCGCCCCTGGGCGGATTTTTTGTAAACCCGAGGTCACAACCATATCGCCTGCTTTAAGGCCCTTGCTGACGAGCCAGCTTTGATCAACCTGCTGTGCCAGCTCGACCACGCGCACCTCAATGGTGTTTTCGGCATTCACCACCATCACGGTGGCTTCGCCCTTAGGCGTGCGCACTACCGACTTTTGCGGTACCAAAAGGCCGTTATCTGTATTACCTAGCTCAAGCTGGGCACGCACGAACATGCCTGGTAGCAGTTCACCATCTGGATTTGGGAATACCGCACGCATGGTGACCATGGACGTAGAAGGATCAACGCTGACCTCGGAGAATTGCAGCTCGCCGGAGTGGCCATACCAAAGCGCTTCATCAAGCTTGAGTTGTACCGCCGGGGCAACGCCTTTGTTGCTGGCGTTCGTAGTAATGGCCTGACGCAAAGACGCAAGCTTTGATGCCGCCTTG
Source organism: Pseudoalteromonas sp. T1lg75 (assembly GCF_002964705.1). Classification (GTDB taxonomy): domain Bacteria; phylum Pseudomonadota; class Gammaproteobacteria; order Enterobacterales; family Alteromonadaceae; genus Pseudoalteromonas. The sequence goes on from NZ_PQCD01000022.1 coordinate 6,472, forward strand.
GTCATGTCCACATAGATAGGGTCTAACTGACGAATCGTGGCCAAGGCATTGCCTTGGTTGGCGGTCAGTAGGGCACCCTCGGTGACCAAAGAGCGACCGATTTGACCGCTGATCGGCGCACGAATGCCCGTGTAGTCCAGGTTAATTTGGGCGCTGAGCACCGCGGCTTTGGCGGCAGCTAAGTCAGCCTGCGCCTGAAGACGCTGGGCATCGGCATCGTCGAAATCCTGTTGGCTAACGGAGTTGGTGCCAAGCAGGCTTTTAATACGCTTAGCGCGGGCGGTGGAGTTTTTAACCGCGGCCTCGGCTTTTGCCAGGCTGGCCTTGGCACTGGCCAGGGCGGCTTCAAAAGGCGCGGGGTCGATGCGATAAAGCACATCGCCCTTTTCGACCATTTGTCCTTCTTCAAAGAGGCGAGATTGCAAAATACCACTTACCTGAGGGCGAATTTCCGCCTGACGGTAATCCACCGTGCGGCCCACCAACTCGGTGTGTTGCATCAAGGTTTGTGGTTGCAACTGATACGCTTCGATTTCCACCGCGCGTGGCGCGCTTTGGGTTTGAGCTTGAGCGCCCGACTGTTCACAGCCGCTAAGGCCAAGCGTCGCAACTATGGTTAAGGCGACCAGGGTTTTTGCTTTCATATCCTACCTTCTAAGAACAACAAATCGATCATATAGAGCGCAAATATACATACATGAACGTATGTAAGCAAGGTAAACTATTTCGTTTACACGTAACTCATTGTAACTGAAGCTAATAAACTTGGTATTAGAATGTGGTTTTTAGGTTTTTTTTGTGTCAGGGTGGCCGCCAATCCGGTTGGGAAGGCGGCGCAGAAGAGGGCAGTTTTTTGCCTTAGAGGGCGTAACTTAGGTGTTGATAGAAGCGGGTATTGATGTCTTGACGTTCGGGGTTGACGTGCAGCTCCATGCACAGGGATTTGATTACACTTTCTACCTGATTCATAAAGCGGCCATAACCCATATCATGTCGGTCTTCGGTGCCGGCGACGATAACGAAGTCGATACTTTGCACCAGCTGGCTGCCATCATAAAGCAGGTAATTCTGGGTGCTGTCGACACAAGGTAGAAAGCTCAGTTTTTCAAGCTCTTCATTGTGGGCACTGGTATCTATATCGCGGTGGCGAATAAGCGGCGTGCGGCCATTGGCCACCATGGCACGACGGGGCAGGCGCTTGGCTTCACAGGCGGTGACAAAGGCATCGGCGATTCGGGCGTAAAACGGGGCAAAGTCGGTGGCGTCGTTGTCCAATAATTGGGTTTTGACCTGCCGAGTTAGGGGCAAAGTAAAGCGCGCGTAAGTGAGATCTCTGTGTTCCGGCAGCGGACAGCCACGGGCTTCATAGCGAGAGTCCAGGGCTCTAAGCTTGTAGCCATAACTTTCTTTATAGCCTTTGGCGCGGGCAAAAATATCATAGGTTAGGTGCTGGTGATCGCGCACCCTAAATGGTTGCGCCTGATTTGGTAGCTGCTCTTGTAGTTTTGTTAACACCTTGGCGACGCGTAAATGAAAATCGGCGCTGTGGGCACGAATATCCTCGCCGGTGGCCAAAAACAGCAAGCGCACCTTGCGTGCCTTTTGTGTGTCGTCGCCATGCAGGGTATGAGCCTCGTGATAGCGCGGGTTATAGAAAAACATTTGCTGACGTTTGGTTTCTAAGCAATAAGCTTCTTCGTGGAAGCGCACGATAGGGAGCTTGTCATTGACCAATACGTGGACATTGTAAAGCTCGGCGTCGTCACACAGGGCAAAGAGCTGGCGAACTATGCGCTGATGGGCGCTGGCGTAATCGCTAAAGCAGGCATAAAAATCCTCGTCGGGTTTGAACTCGGCGAGGATGTATTGGTTAGCTCGGGCGTTGGTGGGTATATAGACCCTATGTTGATTTTGTGAAGCCATGGTTGTTCCTTATTCCTTGGTGTTTTCATTGGCTTCATTCTAGTGCTGATAAATGTCAACCATGTTGCGCTAGATTAAACTTTTATGACTTTTCCATCAGGTAAATACTGAGTCTGACAAAATCCGATGAAGTCAGTACGCCCACTAACTTTTTCGCCTCTAAAACCGGCATGCAGCCATGGCGGTTATTTAAGAAAAACTTGGCAATATCAATTAGCTGGTCGCTTGAATCCACGCTGTCAAAGCGAGTCAACATGATCTCGCTAACAGGCGTTTGCTTTTCTTTGCGCTCTAGGGCATCGGCGCCAAACACAGAGATAATCTTCATCACCTGGGCGATGATCACTTTTTGCGTTAGCATGCCCACCAAATGCTGCTTATCGTCGGTGACCGGGATATGGCGAATATTATACTCACGCATCAGTTGATGAACGTCATACAAAGAGGCATCTGCGGTTATGGTGACGGGGGAGGCGGTCATTAGATCGGCTGCACACTCCAGAGTAGGAGTTAGCTCAGGCTCGTTCGGCTTAGACATAGTGGTTCCTTATCTCTTCGAATTATGTGCTTTTAACGCTACCTTTAAATATATAAACAAGCTTAGATCTCAATCAAACAAAGGTGGCATATGCAATTACAAGGCTTAGATCACGTGGTCATTCGTACTTCAAAGGTAGAGCAGCAACTGGCGTTTTACCAGCAGGTGCTGGGGGCTACACTCGAGCGGGTGCTGGAGGATGAAGGCCTGTATCAATTGCGCGCCGGTGCGGCGTTAATAGACTTACTGAGTACCAAAGGCAGCCTAGATAGCGGGGCGCCACCGGATGTGCGTACCTCTCCCATTGCACATATTTGTTTGCAAGTGAGGGCCCCAAGCGAACAGGCGCTCATTCGCAGCCTTAAACGTAAGGGGGTAATGGAGACCTTGGTCTTTGCCACGCGCTATGGTGCCACCGGTTTTGGTCGTTCTTTATACATTCACGACCCCGACGATAACACCCTTGAATTAAAACTGGTTTGACCCTACTAAAAGCTGTATGTTAACGGCAGATTTTGTCATAATGACTCAGGGTCTGTTGACCTTTGCTGTTTGTTTCTGCAGCAGTTTGTAGTGTATTTATACAAGGCAGAGCAGGTGTAGTTATTCTACATGAGCATGCGATAACACAGTAGAAATACACTACAAGGGCTGCCCAATGGGTTCATCTAAACGCCTCCTGCTCTTTGTTGCTCGCTATGTACATAGAATGACTATGCAGCATAACGAGCGTCGTGATCAGAATGCGTTTAGATTGAACATAAAGTAAACTGCAAAGATAAACAGACCCTAGTTAAAAGCCACGTAAAATTCAGAGGAAAGTATCCCAATGGCGGAGATTGAAAATCGCCCAACGAACTTTATTCGTAATATTATCGATGCAGACTTGGCGTCGGGTAAACATCAAAAAACACACACCCGTTTTCCGCCTGAGCCCAATGGTTTCCTGCACATTGGCCACGCTAAATCAATTTGCTTAAACTTTGGTATCGCCCAAGACTACCAGGGCCTGTGCAACCTGCGTTTTGATGACACCAACCCGGAAAAAGAAGACATCAACTATGTTAACTCAATCAAAGAAGATGTGAGTTGGCTAGGTTTTCATTGGGATGGCGAGATTCAATATTCTTCAAACTATTTCGATAAACTCTATGAGTATGCGGTTGAGCTGATCACTAAGGGTTTGGCTTATGTGTGCTTCCTAACACCTGAGCAGGCACGCGAATACCGTGGTACGCTAACCGAGCCGGGTAAAAACAGCCCATACCGTGATACGCCGGTGGAAGAAAACCTGGCGTTATTCGAGAAGATGAAAAACGGTGAGTTTAAAGAAGGCGAGTGTGTGCTGCGCGCCAAGATAGATATGGCCAGCTCATTTATGGTGCTGCGCGATCCTATTATCTATCGTATTCGTTTTGCCCATCACCACCAAACCGGTGATAAGTGGTGCATTTACCCAATGTACGACTTCACCCATTGTATCAGTGATGCTTTAGAGGGCATTACCCATTCATTGTGTACTCTGGAGTTCCAAGATAACCGTCGTCTTTACGACTGGGTGCTTGATAACATCAGCATTGAATGTCATCCGCAGCAAATTGAGTTCTCACGCTTGAACCTTGAATACACCATGATGAGTAAGCGTAAGCTTAACCAACTGGTGGTTGATGGTCATGTAGACGGTTGGGACGACCCACGCATGCCGACCATTGCTGGTCTGCGTCGCCGCGGTTATACGCCGGCGTCTATTCGCGAGTTCTGTAAGCGCATCGGTGTGACTAAACAGGATAACCTGGTTGAAATGGGCATGCTTGAAGCCTGTATCCGTGACGATCTGAACGAAAACGCCGCGCGTGCCATGGCGGTACTTGACCCAGTGCGTATCGTGATTGAGAACTACCCGGAAGATCAGGTAGAAATGCTCGATGCGCCTAATCATCCTAACAAGGAAGAGATGGGCTCGCGTCAATTGCCATTTACCCGTGAAGTATTTATCGAGCGTGACGACTTCCGCGTTGAAGCGAACAAGAAATTCAAGCGTTTGGTATTGGGTAAAGAAGTGCGTTTACGTAACGCCTATGTGATCAAGGCCGAGCGTATCGAAGAAGACAACGATGGCAAGATCACCACCATCTACTGTACATACGATGCCGAAACGCTAGGTAAAAACCCGGCCGATGGTCGTAAAGTGAAGGGTGTTATTCACTGGGTGAGCGCAAGCCACTGTATCGAAGCCGAAGTGCGTCTGTACGATCGCCTGTTCAATGTGCCAAACCCAGGCTCTGCGGAAGATATTGCCGATGCTCTGAACCCTGAGTCACTGACCATTGTCAGCAATGCTAAACTTGAACCAAGCCTGGCGGATGCAAAAGCTCTTGTAGGCTATCAGTTTGAGCGTACTGGCTACTTCTGTTGTGACGATCATTTTGAGCACCTGGTATTTAACCAAACCGTGGGTTTGCGTGATTCTTGGGCCAAGATTGAGCAACAAGACTAAGCGATACGCTGAACACTTAACTAATTACTAAGTTAATTGAAAACGGATACTTTTTTAGGTATCCGTTTTTTTGTGCTAGCGTAAAAGGAGCGTAACAACTTTAAGAAACCAGCATGCCTTCAACAAGTCACGAAAAGTTTAATTACATCGAGTACCCAGCCAGGGATTTAAGCGCCACTAAAAATTTCTTTACCCAGGTCTTCAACTGGCAATTTACCGACTATGGGCCAGAGTATGCCGCCTTTAGTGGCGCTGGGTTAGACGGGGGCTTCTATGCCAGTGAGCAATGTGCCAGCACGCAAAACGGCTCGGCACTGATGGTGTTTTATTCCAGTGCACTTGAGCAAACCCAGCAAAAAATAGAAGCGGCGGGCGGGGTTATCTGTAAGCCGATATTTTCGTTTCCCGGTGGCCGGCGTTTTCATTTTATCGAGCCCAGCGGCAATGAATTTGCGGTCTGGTCTGAGCCAGAATAAGTAACATCCTCATGGCAAGGGGCCTGTAGTAAGATGAGACAGAGGCACAGCATTAGCGTGGGTTAAAAAATAACCAAACGTTCATTAAGTCGTCATATAGGGCTAGCGTCGTGGCGACGGATGTGTTTTGATGACAAGAAAACAATAATAACCTTCGTATTATGCTTAACAATCTGTCCCTTCGAAAAAAGATACTTCTATTGATTGGCGGCACCTTAAGCGTGCTTATGGTCCTGGTGGCCGCGTTTTTTATCAATCATATTGCCGACCTTTCTCGCAACAGTGTGGAGCGCGAAGCGCAGAATTATCTGCAAGCAGAGCAAATGTCCATGCGCTCTTTCTTCGCCCAGTATGGTAAGGTGGTTGAAACCTATATTACCAACCCCTCTTTAGTTGCCTTTTTTGAAGGCTATCAGCAGCGCGGCGCCAACCTGGATAGAATGCCAGGTTATAATCTTATCAATGAAGATTTTCAGCGTATTAGTGGTCGCGATAGCAACATTTTGTCGGCATTTTTTGCCTCAGCCAACACCGGCGAATATTTTAAGGAGAACGAGCGTACGTCTAGCTATGCCGATGGTCGTCCTTACTACGCCTATGAGCGTCCTTGGTGGCAAGATGCCATGGACAAGGGCAGCTTGTATGTCGGCGCCATCTCCGTGGATATCAGCACCGGTGATGTATCGGCTGTGGTGCAGCAGCCCGTATATAACGATGCGGCTCAATTAGTGGGTGTAGGCGGCGTAGACCTGCAAATTAATGCCATTAAAGAAATGGTAGAAAATATTTCCTTCCAGGGTCAGGGTTATGGTTTCTTGCTCGACAGCGACCTCAATGTGGTGCATTTATCGGAGCGTACCGAACACCAACTCTCCATCACAGATGAGAACGGCGGCAAAGATAACCTTAGTGCGCTGGAGCAGCAATTTGCCGACACCCAAGGCTTTAGTGCCCTAAATAAGGCGATGAAGGAGCAGGCAAGTGGCATTGTTGAGGTAACACTCAAGGGCGTTCAATATTATGCGCTTTTTAACGCCCTGCAGTTGGATAAGCCGATGATCGACTGGCACGTGGGTGTGCTGGTTCCGGTCAGCCTGATTGAAGAGCCGGTTAATGCCGCCGTGATGTCGGCGTCGGTGGCCGTGGTGTTGATCCTAGCGGTTATTGTGGCGATGATTTTCTGGGTTACGCATCTTGTTATCCAGCCGATCAGCTCGCTTAGTACCGTGATGCGGGATATTGCCACCGGGGAGGGCGACTTGACTCGTCGTATCGAGGTAAACAGTAATGACGAAGTGGGGCAACTTGCACGCCATGTAAATACCTTTATCGATAAGTTACGAGAGTTGATGGTGCAAACCGCGCAGCAAGCGCAGCAACTCAGTCATGCCGCGAATCACTTACAAAGTGTCTCCAGTGAAACCAACACTGAGATCCAAAAAGAAAAGGTGCAGGTCGACAGCGTCAGCACCGCGGTCACGGAAATGGCCACAACGGTAACCGAAATATCCCGCAATGCCCAGCATACCAATGCCGCCGCCGAGTCGGTGCAGGCGATCAGCGAGCAAGGAAGACAACAATCGGGCGACTCTCAAAGAGTGATGAGCGAGCTGGCCCTGCATATTGGCGCCGCCGCTGAGGTGGTTACCGGTTTGGCACGAGAAAGTAACAATATCGGCGCCGTTGTCGATGTGATCAATGGCATCGCCGAGCAAACCAATCTGCTGGCACTCAATGCCGCCATTGAAGCGGCCCGTGCCGGCGAGCAAGGTCGTGGTTTTGCCGTGGTTGCCGATGAGGTGCGTTCTTTAGCCAGCCGCACCCAGGAGTCCACCGATGATATCCGTACCATGATAGACAAGCTGCAACGCATTGCCGAGCAGGCCTCTGAGATGATGCAACAAGGGCAGGAGCGGGCGCAAAGTTCGGTGACTCAAACCGAAGCGGTGCTTGAGTCTTTGCAGCAGATCAGTGAGGCGGTAACGCATGTGCTCGATCAGAGCCATCAAATCGCCACCAGCACCGAGCAGCAAAGCATAGTTGCCGAAGACATCAATTCCAGCCTTAATGCCATCAACGAACTGGTAAACAGCACCGCCAGTCATGCGGATGTGCTCGCCCATGAAGCCAGTGAGTTAAATGCGTTAGCGAGTTCACTCAATGGCACGGTAAGCCAATTTAAACTTTAATTTTCAGCGCTTAAGCTATTAATCAAAGAACAAACCAGCCCTCGTTTTCGGGGGCTTTTTTATGTCCAGTTTTATGCCGAGAAATACACAGAGAAATTTGGTACGACCGAGTGGATTCGAATCACCGAGCCCCGATACGGGTCATAGAGAGCGGGTAGTGCGCTAACTAACTGAGCGATTTTCTTACTGAATACGAGAAATGTTTTAGAGGATTGGTACGACCGAGTGGATTCGAACCACCGAGCCTTGATACGAGCTACAAAGAGTAGGTAGTGCTCTGAAGCGCAGAGTGAGTGATTATAAAAACTCGAAAGGTATTGAAATGAATTGGTACGACCGAGTGGATTCGAACCACCGACCCCCACCATGTCAAGGTGGTGCTCTAACCAACTGAGCTACGGTCGTACTATAGAATAGTGCCAATAAATTCGTCCGTGAAGCAGTCTCCTGCCTCCACCTCGCTTGGCTGCGAAGCTTTGCTTCGGTCCAACCTCGCCCAACTGAGCTACGGTCGTACAGAATACGAAATGTATTTTTAAGAATTGGTACGACCGAGTGGATTCGAACCACCGACCCCCACCATGTCAAGGTGGTGCTCTAACCAACTGAGCTACGGTCGTACAATCTAGTTTTTAGCGCCAATAAATTCATCCATGAAGCAATGTCCTGTCGGCGTCCTGCCTCCACTTCGCTTGGCTGCGAAGCTTTGCTTCGGTCCAACCTCACCCAACTGAGCTACGGTCGTACAATCTAGTTTTCAGCGCCATAAGGTTAACCCCTGGCAACGCCGTGTAATATATAGTGTGTCTAGAGCCTTAGCAAGTGCAATTGGCTAATTTCCTGATTGTTTGCTTTTTTTTTATTCATACCGGACTAATATCGCACTGCTTGTAAAAACCTTGCCACCAGCGGACATGGTTTCTGCTCGATGCTTTAAGGCGTGCCAATAAACTTGCTTGCTCCTGGGTGCCGATAAGATATCGCCTTATATCGCTGTCACTGCCGGTAAATTGCCAGACTTGTGCCAACAGCGGCGTAAACTCTTCCAAGGAACCGGAGAGTTGTCCTTGGTACCCCTGTAATTCCTTTAAAAAGAAGAGATTAAAGATATTATGTAAGATGTTGGCCGCGTCACTGTGGCGCCCGGGTGGACACACCTGAGTGGTTAAACTAACTCCCTCCAACTGCGAGGTCAGTTGGTTATTTAACGCGATTTGCTGGCGCGCACCGGTCAGAAGTTTACGCACATAGTCATTTCCGTTTAGTTTGGCCAGCGCCGGGGTAATTGTCTTGACCTCTATCGCCTGCCAATCTTCTTTAGCCACGGCATTGGCGATATCAGCCAATGTGGTTAAGGCTTCGGCGCTAGCCGCTCGGCCCGCTTGTTCGTCATAACCCAGTTCTCGGGCGGCAAGCGTAAAAAGGCGGGTAAGCTCGGGCTCTTGGCCTATCATCAGGTTAAACGCCTGTTTGGCGTGAGTGATTTTAAAGCGTTTTTCCGCTTCCAGAGCACTGCGTAGTTCCTCCGACAGGGCGTTGCTCTGGGCGTGAGCAAGGCAGGGGCCGACCAATTGTATAAAGCGAATATGGTACTTAAAGCGTTCGGAGGCACTGGCCACCTTGCCGAGTTGATTATTGCGGGCGGCAATATGGCTCGCCAAGCGGCAATGATTTATGTCCGCCAGCGCCAGCAAACTAATGTTTTGGCTTGGGGGCAGTGGCTCGCTGTGAAGGCGCTGCCAGGGTGTTAAGCGAACCTGGCTTTGCTGATCTATAGCTAAATATTTACCAAGGCGATATTGGTATTCGGTATAGCGGGCGCTCGGGGGATCGCTGCATCCCCCAAGTATTACTAGTGTGCTAAAAATTAAAAGGAGCTTGTGCAAGGCGCCTCCGCAGCACGTAAATTAACAGTACTGCAGCACAGGATAGCCCAACTATGATGCCGAGCCAAAACCCTTGTGCGCCCATGGCGGGCACAATCAGGTCTGTGCGACCCAAAACATAGCCCAAGGCAAAGCCCACCAACCAATAGGAAATAAAGGTGATATAAGAGATGGGCGCTGTGTGTTTAATGCCGCGCAGCATGCCGCTGGTCACCACCTGCAGCGCATCCGGCAATTGATAGAAACACGCCAGAACCATAATGGCCGTGGCCAGAGCCAACACCTCCGGGTTGTCGCTGTATAAGGCGCTAATATCCTCACGCAGCAGGTAGGTTATTAGCGCAACAAATGCGGCGATGGCGATGGCGAGTATAAAGCTGGTGCTCATACAACGGCGCAAGGCTTGGTAGTCATTTTGCCCATACAGGTTGCCAAAACGAATTGCCACCGCCATGGACAGGCTATAGGGCAGCATAAACAACAAGGTGGTGACCGACGCGGCGACCTGGTGTCCGGCGACAACCACGGCGCCCAGGGATGCGATAAACAAAGGGATACAGGCGAACAGGGTGACCTCAAAGAAAATCGCCAGGGAAATGGGCACACCCAGCTTAAATTGTTGCCACATCGCCTTTGTGCTTGGGCCGGCAAAGGCGGTGATAAGGTAGCGCCCATTTATGCGCTTGCTCATCATGCTGTAGACCAACAAGGAAATGCCCATTGCACTCATGACAATCGCCGTGGCCACACCGCAGCCGGCCCCGCCGAGGGCTGGAGCGCCTAACTTGCCATGGATAAAAATATAGTTTGCGGGGATATTGACCAGCAGACCGATAATAGAAATATAAAAGGCCGGGGTGGTGTAGGCCTTGCCCTCGGCAACATTGCGAAACAAGGAGTAAATGATAAAGCCCGGCAAGCCAAATTGTACGTAGGTAATGTAATCCCCGGCCAGTGATTTTACCTTTTCACCGGTGTCGAGTAAGGCAATCACCTCATCTGCGAAATGGCCAAGGACAAAGCCGAGTAAACATAAGAGCACGGCAAGGTAGCAGGCTTGTTGGAAATGCCCGGCGATGGCCTTTTCATCGTCGGCGCCAAAGCTGTGCGCGACCAGTGAGGTCAGGGCAATTAAAATCCCAAGGAGGGCGAATACCACAGGGTTCCATAAACCGGTAGCGATAGACAAAGCCGCTAAGTCGGTGGCGCTGACTTGACCGGCCATAATGGTGTCAACGACAGACATTAATACCAGCGTCACCTGGGCAAAAAACACCGGTGCAGCAAGGCGCAACAGGCGGCTTGCTTCCCAAGTACAAAACTTCATAAGTGAAAAAACATCAGATAAGATAAAGCGCTATTCTATCTTGTTGGTTTCAACTTAAAAAGGAAATACGATGTTTACCGGTATAGTGCAATGCCAAGCTCAGGTGCAAAGTAAAACACTTACAAACGGCGTACAGCGCTTAGTCTTGGGCGTGTCGCCCAAATACCTGCAAAACCTGGAGTTGGGCGCCAGCATTGCCGTTAACGGCTGTTGTTTAACCGTGGTTGAATACACTGCCGATACCAGCCCTTTAGGGAGCGTGCAGTTTGATGTGATTGATGAAACCTTGGCGCTGACCAATTTGGGTCAACTGGAATGTGGTGATAAGGTCAATTTTGAGCGCTCCATGACCTTTGGCAGCGAATTGGGCGGGCATATTCTGTCTGGGCATATTCATTGTGTTGGCCGCCTGTTAGAGCGTATCGACACCGAGGACAACTGCCGCATGCATATTGCGTTGGATGCTAAGTGGCGTGAATATGTTCTCTATAAGGGGTTTATTAGCGTTAATGGCGCGAGCCTGACGGTAGGGGAGTTATCCGAGCAGGGGTTTTGGTTGCATCTTATTCCGGAGACCTTGGCTATCACCAATCTAGGCCAGATGACGCCCGGCGCCGCGATAAATATTGAGGTCGATCAGCAAACCTACACCATAGTGCAAACGGTGCAGCGCTATTTACGTCAGCAGCATTAAAAAATTTGTTCGTCGTCGGCATCTATTCGTAATTGCACCGTGTTAAGTGCATGGTCTATGTGCATATTGACATGAATCGGGTTGCAGCAGGCGGCGCAATCTTCATAGTAATCCTGATCGCCCGAGCTGGTATCGACGTCGACAAAAATATGGTGACCGCAATGTGGGCATCTCACCCTTTGTAAGCTGTAGTCTTTCATAACTACCTCGTGTGACAGTCTAATGACATCACTTAAAGTATAGTTATGTTTTGCCTGCGCTTTGGGAAAATTTCCACCTTAATCGTACTCTTTCATCACGCTGTCTATGGTCTCTTTGGCCTGGGTTAGGTAATGACCAGCAAAGATGTTGGCGTGATTAAGCAGATGATAGAGGTTATAGATGCGCTCCCTTTGTTCATAGCCTTCGGCTAATGGATAGACGCTTTGATAGGCATCGTAAAAGGTATCGGGAAAGGCCCCGAAAAAACGGCTCATGGCGATATCCACTTCTCGGTCGCCATAATAGCAGGCTGGGTCGTAAACGCAGGGAACGCCGCCATGAAAGCCGACATTGCCACGCCAAAAGTCGCCGTGTAATAACGAAGGTTTTATATGATGGTGGTGCAGGGTGTCTTTAACCTGGCTGACAAACTCATCTATGTCGCAAAAGTAGAAGCCTTTTTCAGCTAATAATTGTAACTGCCAGCCTATACGGTCCTCACTGAAAAATACGTCCCATTTTTTATGCCAGCGGTTAGGCTGTGCTGTGGTGCCGATAAAGTTATCCCTTTCATTACCAAACATGCCCTGTTCGTGTTTGGCGTGCAGCTGCGCCAGGTACTCGCCCATATGGACCCACCCCAGCTGCTTGGCATGGTCGGTATTGGGTTCTAAATCGAGCCACTCTAGCACATTAAAACAATACTCTAAGGTGGTGCCGGTGAGCAGGCAATCGGGCACCATAAACAAGGATTCTTTGGTCAGCAACTCTAGGTCGGCGGCTTCACATTCGAGCCGCTCAAGGGACGCTATAGGCGCCACCTTAACAAAAAACTGGTGCTGGCCATCGGAGATTTTAAACAGGTGGTCGGCGGAAGAATTCGTTAATTGCTGTTTGTGCGCCAAGGTAAAAGGGCTGTTTAGTGTCTCGCTGAGTAACTGAGTCAAGGTATTCCACATAACCGCAAACCGCTAAATTTCAGGGGTACCTCAAGTATGGCAAAGTTCTGATTCACTGCAAAAATAATCATGGCTTAGTGAGGCCGAAGTGGTGTGAGACGAAGTGATTTTATAGGGCTAACAAGCAGTAACGGGGCTCCCTAGATATAGAAGAAGCCCGCAGGTGCGGGCTTCATAGAATGCTGTGGCTATTTATTTAGAGCCAGATACCACCAAGATGGTGTCGCCATGTACTTGGGCCAAATCGTGAATAGATGTCTCGGTAAGTGGAGTTAGGCGTAGCTTTTTAAGGCTGCGTTCAAAACCATAGAGGCTTGCAAACTCACGGACGCTTAGGTCATTGCATGATAATCTTTTGTTCATAATATGACGCTGAACACGGTGTTTGGTCATTTCCCGATCCAGCTTAAAAGGATTATCCTTAGTAATTGCCATACATAGTTGCGTGCCGATTGTGTTGTCAGCAGCAACAAATTGTTCATTGGCCATAGCGTGTGATGAAAGCGCTCCAAGTATAAGGGCGCCAGCAGAGCCTAACAGAGTTGTGCGTTTCATGGAGTTTCTCCTTATTTGTGCGTTGGGTGCTGATTAAGTATGAACCGTGTTTGTTGTCATGGCATGAACAGGATAAGTCAGAATGTAAGAAGCTATTTCAATTGTGAACACCCTAACCTAACCACCTTATTTTTCTCATTTTCCCAATTGAGTTTGTTTACATTGTAGGCAAAAAAAATGCATTTTTTTTGTACACATTGTCCTTGTACCCATATATCCGAGCGCTTTTGATTTGCCTTGTAACATTTGCCCTCAAAACGGTACCAAGCTACAGCACGGAGGGGGGAGGGGCAGCAAGCCGGGACGTTTATCTCGATTTACCGTCCATTAACCTTTTTTCTTCGCAATTCGTAGCGCTATTCGATACAGTTAGGCGAAAAATAGGAGTAACAAAAACAATGCTAACTAAAACACCAAGCCTCAGCGTGTTAGCCTTAGCTATCACGCTCGCCGGGTGCCAACAAAATGAAGGCGCTCAAGGCGAAAAGGTAACCATTAATAAAAATCCTTACCCCAGCACCTACCAACCGCTACCTCGTCAATCGACGCTGATCACCAATGCCACCGTATTGACCGGTGACGGCCAGCGTATCGACGGCGGTGACGTGTTTGTGGTCGACGGTAAGATCCAACAAATTGGTACCGACCTGCAGGTAGAGGCCGATGTAACACTTGATGCTCAAGGCAAGTGGCTAACGCCGGGCCTGATTGACGTGCACTCACATTTAGGGGCCTATCCAAACCCTGCGGTGGCCTCACACCAGGATGGCAACGAAATGACCAGCCCAGTTACCGCGGAAGTCTGGGTTGAACATTCGGTATGGCCACAAGATCCTGGCTTTAACCGTGCTCGTGAAGGCGGTATTACGACCTTGCAAATCCTGCCGGGCTCAGCCAACCTGATCGGCGGCCGAGGCGTGACTTTGAAAAACGTACCTGCGCACACCATGCAGGCGATGAAGTTCCCAGAAGCACCCTATGGCTTGAAAATGGCCTGTGGCGAAAACCCTAAGCGTGTTTACGGTAGCAAAGGCGTATTGCCGTCTACTCGTATGGGTAACATGGCCGGTTATCGTAACGCTTGGATTGATGCCAGCGAATATAAGCGTGCCTGGGAAAAGTATGATGCCGACTATGCGGCCGGTAAGAATGTTGAAGCGCCCGAGCGCGACCTGACCATGGATACACTGCGCGGTGTTCTCGATGGTGACATTCTGATCCACAACCATTGCTACAAGGCAGAGGAAATGGCGATGATGATCGACCTGTCTAAAGAGTTTGGTTATCACGCGGGCACCTTCCACCATGGTATCGAAGCGTACAAGATTGCCGACTTGCTAGCAGAAAACCGCAACTGTGCGGCACTGTGGCCAGATTGGTGGGGTTTTAAGATGGAAGCCTACGACATGGTTCAGGAAAACGTTGCCATCGTTGATGCGGTGAAAAACTCTTGCGCCATTGTACACTCTGACTCAGACACCACCATTCAGCGTCTGAACCAGGAAGCGGGTAAAGTGATGTATCGCGCCAACGAAAATGGTTTTGATATTGATGAAGCCCATGCCATCAAGTGGTTGACCTCAAACGCGGCGAAGGCCCTAGGCATCGACGACAAAACCGGCTCTCTTGCCACGGGTAAACAGGCCGACATGGTGTTGTGGGATAACAATCCGTTTAGTGTTTACGCTAAAGCAGAGCAGGTATTTATCGATGGTGCCAAGGTGTATGACCGCGATGACGAGAAATACCAAGCCCAAAGTGACTTTATGTTAGGCCAACGCTAAGGAGAACAAGATGAAACTGTTTACAATGACATCGGTTGCCGCAGCCTTAGCGATGAGTGTATCCGCTGGCGCGCAAACATTGGCTATTACCAATGCCACCATTCACACCGCCACCGAGCAGGGCGTATTAAAAGACGCGTCTGTATTAGTCAAAGACGGTAAAATTGTTGCCGTTAATCCGGCGCAAATTGATGCCGATGAAGTGATTGACGCACAAGGTAAAATTTTAACACCGGGCTTTATCGGCTCACTTAACCACCTGGGTTTGGTGGAAGTGGGTGCGGTGGCTGGTTCACGTGATGGCAGCGATAAAAAAGCGTCGATTACGTTTGACCCAAGCCTTGCCTTTAATCCGCGTTCATCGCTGATCCCATACGCCCGTAAAGGCGGTATTACCCGTGACGTGATTGTGCCAGGTGGCAGCGAAGACATTTTCAACGGCTTGGCTTCTGTAGTGTCGCTTAGCGGTGAGTTCGACAGTGTGAGCCAAAAGCACGTGGCCTTGGCCATTGAGCTTGGTCAAAAGAGCAAGGGCTCACGAGCTCTATCGATGCAGACCTTGATCGAGAAGCTAGAGGGCCACAAGCAACGTGAAAAGAAAGACAGCGATGCGCATAATCGCGAAATTCAGGTGTTAGACGCCATATTCTCGAAAGAGATGCCGCTGCTTGTTGGCGTATCACGTGCCGCTGAAATGCTTGAATTGTTGAAGCTGAAAGCCAAATACGACATCAAGATGGTGTTCGCCGGTGCCCATGATGCAGTATTGATTGCCGATCAGCTGGCTGCCAGCAATACGCCGGTGATCATCAGTGCCATGGATAACCTGCCAGGCAACTTTGATTCCATGCATGCCGATCTGGCCAATGCCGGAAAGCTTGAAAAAGCCGGAGTTAAGGTGATCTTGACCATCGCCGGTGACAGCGCTCATAACCTGTATCAGCTGCGTTTTGACGCCGGTAACGCGGTGTCTTATGGCATGAGCCAGCAAGGTGCCATGGAAGCTATCAGCAGCAATGTTGCCGAGGTGTTCAACATTGATGCCGGCGCTATCAGCGCGGGCAAAGCGGCGGACCTGGTACTTTGGAGTGCCGACCCGTTTGAGCTGAACGCCAAGATTGAAAGCATTTGGATTGATGGTGAAAAGGTATCGACCGAGGCCCGTCAAGACAAGCTACGAGAGCGTTATACTACGCCTTCGGACATGCCGCGTGGTTACACTAAGTAATTGCTGATGCATAGAAAAAAGGAGCCAATGGCTCCTTTTTTACTTTAACGTGGCATTAAATGCAGCGGGCGGGTTTGGGCAGGCCGGCAATCTTCGTGGCTTGTTTCGCTGGGCCCTTAGGAAACAACTTATACAGGTATTTACTGTTACCCTTGTCTTCACCAAGCTTTTTAGCCATGGCCTTTACCAGCATGCGGATCGCCGGGCTGGTGTCGAATTCTTCGTAAAACTCACGGACAAAAAAGATAACTTCCCAATGGGCGTCGCTGAGCTCGATGTTTTCCGTTGCGGCAATAATAGGGGCTAGCTCACGGCTCCACAGGCTGCTATCAAGCAGATAACCCTCTTTGTCGGTCTCGAGTTGTTGGCCGTTAAATTCAATCATGGTTACTCACTAATACATCTTTGAAATTGAAGGGTTAATGCGACCCATTCCAGGTCATCGATCAGCTGCACCTTGCTACAACGTGACTGCGCGCCACGGGCATCCACATCCGTTTTCAGGGCATAAACGGGCACCTCAAACATACTAAAGGCCGCTGGGTTGTAGCAGGCATCGCCACGCAGCAAGAGCGCATCGTTTTTGCTGAGCTTGCTTGCTAATAAAGGCAATGAGGCAAGGGGGCGGCTGAGGATAAATAAATTGTTGTGACTCATAGTACTGCCACCTGAGTTGCCTTTGCTAACAGGGCTTGTTTATCCTGCGCTAGAGCGTTTTTTACATCCAGGATGAGTTCACTCTCATCCATACCTCGGTCGCTCAAAGACTCGCTGCACACATAAATGCTGTCGATATCGTAAAGCTCAAGCATCTTCAGGGCCTTGGTGAAGTCCTTCTGACCAAGTAGTTTGGGCTGCTGCTCGGCCAATAGCGCGAACACCGCATCGCCTTCAATCAGCCAAGACACTTCCTGGTCGATGGCGGCAAAGATAAGCAGCAAATCAAGCGCTTCCTTAAGGCTTTGCTGCTGATAGGGGGCCTGTTGGCTAATAATCACTATATGCTTCATTTAAATTGCACCCATCTGTCTGCCTGTGCCGCCTCCATGGCAAATTCTGCTAAACCGGAGACACTAAAGTGTTTGCATTGGTCCAAGTCGATGCCGCGCTTAGTGGCTGCGGTAACGCACAGATGTAATTCAATGCCTTGCTTGTGCAGGTCTTGCCATATCTTGGCCGGGTCAAATTCATCGCTGGCTAAATCAAAGCAAGGGGAGGCGTGATAGACCCCATCCTGATACAGGAAAATACAGTGAATTGTGTGCCCCTGCGCCAGCGCTGAAGTGGCAAAGCGTTGCAGGGCATTGAGCGTGTCGGTATCGCTCGGCGCACTGTGTAGTGAAAGTACGAAACTGGCCAAATTCAATCCAAAAAAAAGCCCCAATGAATGGGGCTTATTCTAACAAATTCTATTTATTAGTCATCTGTTGCGCCAAGTAGGTGCAGAAGTGACGTAAACAGGTTGTATACGTTAAGGTATAGGGCAACCGTGGCGCGGATATAGTTAGTTTCGCCACCATTGATAATACGGCTGGTATCGAACAGGATCAGACCCGACATGATAAATACCACCGCCGCGTTGATCGCCATAAAGGCAATTGAGCTGCCGATAAAGATATTAACGATACTGGCAACGATCACCACCAATAGACCGACTGTCAGAAAACCACCCATAAAAGAAAAGTCTTTTTTGGTAGTAAGTGCATAGGCAGAAAGACCAAAGAAGATTAGCGCCGTAGAACCCAAAGCTTGCATGATCAAGAACGGGCCACTTGGCATTGCCGCGTAGTGGTTAAGCAGGGGACCCAGGCCGAAACCCATAATGCCAGTAAAGGCAAATACCCACATGACGCCTGATGCTGTTTCGGCTTTCTTGTTTACAACAAAAAGCAGACCCAAACCTACTAACGAGCAAATGATCCCCGTGAAGAACGGAGGGTTAAGCGCCATAGAAATACCCGCAGTCACAGCACTGAATGCCAACGTCATCGCGAGTAAAAAGTAAGTGTTCTTTAAAACCTTATTCGTCTCAATGGTCGACATCATCGGCTTAGCCGTGCTGTACGAGTTATTAAACGCCATTGTTAAACTCCTTCAAATTAATCAATCCTCGGATGCAACTTACATCCAGGTTCAAGATTATCAAGTCTTATAAATATGGGCAAACCTTTCACTTTCAATACCGAGGAAATAGCTCCTTTTGTGTGATACTTATACAAAACAGTCAAAAATTAGGCGGTTAAACAAAAAAATGAAAATAACACTTCACAAACGCAATTCATTTATCTAATATTCGCCCCGCTGCGGAGAGATGGCTGAGCGGTTGAAAGCACCGGTCTTGAAAACCGGCATAGGTTAATAGCCTATCTAGGGTTCAAATCCCTATCTCTCCGCCACTAAATTTCACTTGGATGATACGTCGTCCGGGTACCGCGTTTGGAGAGATGGCTGAGTGGTTGAAAGCACCGGTCTTGAAAACCGGCATAGGTTAATAGCCTATCTAGGGTTCAAATCCCTATCTCTCCGCCATATAAGAAAGGGCTGCTTTATTTAAGCAGCCCTTTTTTGTGCTTGGTGCAACGGCATCGCACCGTATCCTTCGCCACGATTTCTGTCTGGTTTTACACCATGCCCAAGGTCGGTTAAAGCGATGCGACTAAGGTCGTAATTGGCAAGGGCCGCATTCTTTGCCACTCTGCATAGATGCAAAATTTAAGAATTCCCCCTCTATGAAACAACATTTGGCGAAGGCCGTACTCTATTCATTACTTGCCCCCGTGCTGGTGGGGCTGGTGCTTGGCATCTACTATGCGTTATCGGTCCAGGAAAATGGCTCGGCCGTCTTTTTCACCGTGTTGTTGTCTGCACTGGCGAACGCGCATATCGTAGGTTTGGCCATGGCGGTGCTGGTGGTCCCCGGTTACTTATTGATGTACAAATATAACAAGGTGCATTACAGCGGTATTTTGACGCTCGGCTTACTGGGAGGGGCGATGTTTAGTTTCCTTTTTGGTGCCGGAGCCGGATTCTTACTTATCGTCAATGCACTGATGGCAGCCTTGGGCAGTGGCTTATTCCTGTTCGGTTTGCGCCGTGGTCGTGCCAAAATTGCTTAACCGCTTTGTAACGAGTGATTTAAATTTAAGCAACCAACGCGTTTTCAAGTGTTCACAGCACTTTTTTCAAGATAAAAGGTTTCATTTGCCCGCTACAAAGAGTACCTTAAACACTGCGTATTCTATGTGAAGTAGTATTTAAATGAGCAAAGCGGAATTTTATCGCTCTGTGACGGAGCAGGCGCAAGCACTGATTTGTGACGAGCCCAACTTAATTGCCAATTTAGCTAACATCAGTGCCTTGTTGTATATGTCGATGGACGATATCAACTGGGCTGGTTTTTACCTATTGGAGTCGCCTGAGCAATTGGTGCTGGGGCCATTTCAGGGGAAACCCGCATGTGTGCGTATTGAAGTTGGGAAAGGGGTGTGCGGCACTGCCATCGCGGCGGATCAAACTCAGTTAGTCACAGACGTGCATCAATTCCCAGGCCATATCGCTTGTGATGCGGCATCCAATTCAGAAATTGTCCTTGTGGTTAAGAAAAACGGTGAGGCCATTGGCGTATTGGATATCGACAGCCCTACGGTTGGACGCTTTGACGAGCATGATAAGGCAGGCCTTGAGCTTTTGGTTGAGTGTTTGGAAAAGCATCTCGCATGAAAGATCTACTAAACGTACAAGACTACCTATTTTCCATAGCCGATGTAGGTGATTGGGAAGGCGATGAAGAGCTGGTGTGTGAACGCTTGAATGAGCTTATCCACCACGCTTGGGCGCGACTACCCGATGATTTAGGCTGTGAACAAATTGACAGTATTATTTCCGGAATATGGGAACATCTTCGCGGTGACCTGGCATTGGTAGATGCCGAGTTAGAAGAGTTACTTGACTGGGTTGAACACTATATTGACTCGGCTCAAGATGAGCAGATGTAATTAAAGGTTTAGAAATGGAAACCACGAACAAGCTAAAAGACATTAACGAAGTATTGGCATTCCTTTACGAGGAATTTCCAAACTGTTTTAAACAAAAAGACGGCATTAAGCCTCTTAAAGTAGGTATCTTTAAAGACATCGCTGAGCGTATTGAAGGCAATGAAAAGGTCAGCAAAACGCAGGTTCGTCAGGCGCTAAGAAAGTATACCTCGCACTGGCGCTACCTAGAGGCGGTGGTTAATAATGAATTCCGTGTTGACCTTGACGGCAACCAGGCCGAAAAGGTTGAGCAAGAGCATGTTGAGCACGCACAGACTGCACTTGAGCAAAGCCGTGCAAAAATGGCTAAGCGTAAAAAGCCAGTACGTGGTGCCAAAGAAGGTGACACAAAGGGTTACAAAAAACGCCCGCAGGGCAGTGGTAAACCTGGTGCAAAAGGCGCTAAAGTCAAAAAAGCCCCAGCCGCCGAGCCTCGTCGCAGCAATAAAGTTGAACCTTTGCCAAGCGAACAGGTCAAGGCTAATACCAAAGTTAAAGTAAAACTAGGTCAGGCATTGGTGAACGGTACCATCACGGAAGTTAATAAAGATGACATCCATGTTGAGCTGGTAACCGGCATGCAAGTTAAGACAAAAGCCGATAGCCTCTACCTGGTTTAATAAAAGGAGTTGTGCATGAGTAAGACGTTTTCACTCATCCCCCTGGTTGCTGCCCTTATCGCGGCACCGGCATTGGCCTCGTTGGACAAGGTCACCATTGCTGACTTACCTGTGTTGCAGCAAGAGTCGCAACATAGTACTGCCAGTAAGCGAGTAACCAACCTCTTTACCCGTGCACACTACAAACCGATTCGATTTAACGACGAGCTCTCGGCGCAGATGTTCGATCGTTATATCGAATCCTTGGATTTTAATCGCAGTATTTTTCTTGCTGGCGATGTCGCCCAGTTTGAGCAATACCGTGAAAAGTTCGATAACGCCCTCAAGTCAGGCAAGTTAGACTTTGCCTATGACCTATTTAACCTCAGCATGAAGCGCCGGTTTGAGCGTTATCAGTATTCTTTGTCCTTACTCGACAAGCCATTCGATTTCAGTAAAGACGATAAGTACTATTTTGATCGTGAAGATGCTCCTTATGCCAGCACCGAAGCCGAGCTTAACGAGCTATGGCGTCAAAAGGTTAAGTATGACGCGTTACGTCTGAAATTGACGGGTAAGGATTGGGATGGCATCAAAGAGGTGTTGGAAAAACGTTATACCTACACCCTGAAGCGTTTGGTGCAAACCAAAAGTGAAGATGCGTTCCAGATCATTATGAATGCCTTTGCCCGCTCTATTGAGGCGCACACCTCCTATCTTTCGCCACGTCGTGCCGAGCAATTCAAAATGGACATGGATCTTGAGCTCGAGGGCATAGGTGCGGTGCTCAGTTACGATGAAGATTATACCGTGATCCGTTCATTGGTACCCGGTGGTCCAGCAGACAAAACAGGCGCCATTAAACCGGAAGACCGTGTAATTGGTGTCGCCCAGGGCGACGATGATTTTGTTGATGTGATCGGTTGGCGTCTTGATGATGTCGTCGATCTTATCAAGGGCCCGAAAGGTACCTTGGTACGCTTACAGTACCTACGCGGTAAGGATGATCACGGCACTCCCAAAGTGGTGGAGATCACCCGTGATAAGGTACGCCTTGAAGACAGAGCGGCGAAGTCGCATGTTTTTGATGCCAGCTACTCACCAATGAGCAGCAAGATAGGCGTGATTGAAATTCCAGGCTTTTATAACAACCTCTCTGAGGATGTTAAAGGCGAACTGGTGAAGCTTAAAGAGCAAAAGGTCGACGGTATCATCATCGACTTACGTCAAAATGGCGGTGGCTCTTTGTATGAAGCAACCAAATTATCCGGCCTGTTTATCGACCAGGGCCCAGTGGTGCAAATTCACACCCTCAATGGTCGTATCGAACAGCAAAAAGACAGTGATGGCGTAACCTATTATGACGGCCCGATGACGGTACTTGTTGATCGCTACAGTGCATCGGCGTCGGAAATCTTCGCCGCAGCAATGCAAGATTATGGCCGCGCGGTGATCATCGGCGAACAAACCTTTGGTAAGGGCACGGTCCAGCAACACCGTGGTCTAGGCCGCAACTATGACCTTTACGATAACCCGCTAGGCAGTGTGCAATACACCATTGCTAAGTTTTACCGCATCGATGGCGGTAGCACGCAGCACAAAGGGGTGATCCCGGACATTAAATTGCCATCGCCTATTAATCCGGCGGAGTGGGGCGAGAGCCAAGAAGACAATGCGCTTCCTTGGGACAGCATTATTCGTGCTAAATACGCCATGGTTGATAGTTTAGGTGACACCATTGGTTACCTTAATGCCGAGCATAACAAGCGCATAGCCAAAGAGCCTGAATTCGGCTATGTAATGCAAGACATCGCCACCTATAAAGAAGAGAAAGACCGTAAGTTTATTTCGCTCAATGAAAAAGAACGCCTTAGTGAGCGTGATGAGCGTGAGCAATTGGCGCTACAACGCACGAACGAACGTTTAGCCCGATTGGGTCTGGATAAGGTGACCGATATCGATGACGCTCCTGAGGTGTTGGACGATTTTGACCCGTATCTCGAAGAAGCGGCATTAATCACCCAAGACTTTATCAAGCAAGGGCGTTTGGTAAAGAATAATAAGTAAACAATTACAAAGACAAAAGGCGCGTTAAGCGCCTTTTTTATTGATTAAGCGCTGCTAAATCTGCGCTGCTCTGGTAATCTTTGCGCTTATAATAAAAATAACCCTTGCCGCGTTGTGCTAAGAGGTGAGGGCAGGAGAGCGATTTTGACGACAACAAAACAAGCTAAATTACTCGATGCAATGATCCCCATTACGGTGTTGATTTGCTTATTGGGCGCGGCAGTGTATCTCTACGGTGATAATTCATCATCGGGTCCAAACCAAATAGCCTTACTTTTCGCTACCTTTACGGCGGCCTTGGTTGGCCTGAAAAATGGCTACACCTGGAAGACTCTTGAAGAGGCGATGATCAAGGGTATCACCATTTCTTTAGGCGCTATTTTGATCCTCCTTATGGTGGGGGCGCTAATTGGTACCTGGCTGCTTTCAGGAACCGTTCCAACCTTGATCTATTATGGTCTACAGATCATCAACCCTCATTGGTTTTATGCTGCAAGCTGTATTATCTGCGGCGTGGTTGCCATGAGTATCGGCAGCTCCTGGACTACGGCGGCGACCATAGGTGTGGCCTTGCTGGGTGTGGCCAACGGCTTGGCGCTAGACCCGGTTGTGACGGCTGGTGCGGTTATTTCGGGCGCCTACTTTGGTGATAAGCTGAGTCCGCTCTCTGAAACCACTAATCTGGCGCCTGCGGTAGCCGGTGCCGATCTCTTTACCCATATTCACCACATGCTCTGGACCACGGTACCAAGCTTTGTGATTGCCGTTATTATCTTTATTTTTATGGGCTTTAATGCCGATGTGAGCAGTGACGCGACCAGTATCGATACCATGGTAAATCTGCTGGCGGCGAATTTTAATATTAATATTCTTAATCTGGTGCCTTTACTGGTGCTGTTGGTCTTGGCAATTCGCAAGATGCCAGCATTCCCTGCTATTTCTATCGGTGCCGTGTTAGGTGCGGTATGGGCGCTGCTATTTCAAAGTGATTTACTCGCGACTCAGGTAGATGTCAGCCAGGGTCAGTTGGTCGGCTACTTTAAACTGGTGTGGGCAACCTTCTTCGATGGCTTTGCTATTAGTACCGGGGATGCGAAAATGGACGACCTGCTTTCCGGTGGTGGCATGTCGGGCATGCTCAACACCACTTGGTTAATCATGATGGCGCTGATGTTTGGTGCCATTATGGAAAAAACCGGTCTCCTTGAGGTGTTTGTTCGGAGTATCTTAAAGGTAGCCAAGTCCACCGGCTCCTTGGTGGCGGCCACCATCTGTACATGTATCGGTACCAACCTGGTGGCAGCGGACCAATATATCGCCATTGTTGTGCCCGGGCGCATGTTTAAAGAAGAATATAAAAAGCGCGGCTTACAACCGGTCAACTTGTCTCGTA
The DNA here is from genome assembly GCF_002964705.1 of Pseudoalteromonas sp. T1lg75. Classification (GTDB taxonomy): domain Bacteria; phylum Pseudomonadota; class Gammaproteobacteria; order Enterobacterales; family Alteromonadaceae; genus Pseudoalteromonas. Next base: position 30,822 of record NZ_PQCD01000022.1, read on the forward strand.
CCCTTGAAGATGGCGGTACCATTACCAGCCCCTTGATCCCTTGGAATACGTGTGGTGCCTATATGCAAAGCGTACTTTTGATCAATCCGTTTGATTATGCCTTGTATGCCTTCTTTAATTTAATCAATCCGGTACTTGCTGTGATCTACGCCTACCTAGGCATCAAAATTCTTCGTATTGAACCCAAGCACCTGCAGCCTGAGGTAAAAGAGCAAAGCCAGGCGTAAGCCAAACACAGCGATTAATTGTAGTTCGGGCATCAAATGATGCCCGCTTTAAGTTTCAGGAGACAGTCAACTTATGACCACGACCCAACCTCATGCCCAATATTTGCGCGATTACCAAGCGCCTGCTTTTTTTATCGATGAACTTGAGCTGGAAGTACAATTAGCGCCACTTAACACACAAGTGGTGGCCCGCTCATTGGTGCGTGCCAACGCCGACAACCCCAGCGCTCAATTGGTACTTGATGGCATAGATTTAACCTTGCTCAAGGTTCGCATTAATGAGCAAATACATTCTGCTTATCACCTAGAAGATGAGCAGCTGGTGATTGAACAACTCCCGCAGCAACCCTTTACGCTTGAAATCACCACCGAATGCGCGCCGCAAAGTAACACCTCACTGGAAGGCCTGTATTTGTCCGATGGTGCTTATTGCACTCAGTGTGAAGCGCAAGGCTTTCGTAAAATCACTTATTTCCTTGACCGCCCAGATGTGATGGCCAGCTATAAAGTGACTATCGTCGCTGACAAGGCACAATTTCCTCACCTTTTATCAAACGGTAATAAAATTGATAGCGGTGATTTAGCTGACGGCAAGCATTTCGCCACCTGGCAAGATCCATTTAAAAAACCCAGCTATCTTTTCGCCCTGGTGGCGGGGGACTTCGATGTGCTACGCGATACCTATACCACGGTCTCAGGGCGCGAGGTGGCGTTGGAGCTGTATGTTGATAAGGGCAATTTGACTAAGGCACCCCATGCTATGGCGTCATTAAAACGGGCGATGCAATGGGATGAGCAGCGCTTCGACCTCGAATATGACCTGGACGTGTATATGATAGTGGCGGTCGACTTTTTCAATATGGGCGCTATGGAGAACAAGGGCCTTAATATCTTTAACTCCAAGTGCGTATTGGCCAATAGTGACACCAGCACAGACAGAGATTTCCACCTGATCGAGTCGATTGTCGGTCATGAGTATTTCCACAACTGGACCGGCAACCGAGTAACCTGCCGTGATTGGTTTCAGCTTTCCTTAAAAGAAGGCTTAACCGTATTTCGCGATCAGGAATTCAGTAGCGATCTGGGGTCGCGGGCCCTGAACCGTATTGATGCGGTGAAGGTGATGCGCACGCATCAGTTTGCCGAAGACGCCGGTCCCATGGCGCATCCTATTCGCCCAGAAAAAGTCATCGAAATGAATAACTTTTACACCGTGACCGTGTATGACAAGGGCGCCGAAGTGATCCGCATGCTGCATACCTTGCTGGGTGAGGCGGGTTTTCAAAAGGGCATGAAGCTGTATTTTGAGCGTCATGATGGCCAAGCGGTGACCTGTGATGACTTCGTTGCGGCGATGCATGATGCCAATGACACGGATTTATCCCAGTTTTCGCGCTGGTATGGACAAGCGGGCACGCCCTTGGTGTCGGTGCAGGAAGAATATGACAGCGCGACCAAACGCTATACCCTGACTTTAACGCAAACCCATAAGCCGACCGCAGAACAGCCCCACAAGGAAAACTTGTTAATTCCGGTGGCGATCGAACTGTTGGACCAACAGGGACAGCCCATGACGCTGATGCGCGACGGCAAGGTCCTGGATAAAGTTTTGCACCTCACTGAGGAGCGTCAGGACTTCGTTTTTGAGCAAGTTGACGAACGTCCGGTAGCCGTACTTTTTGAAGACTTTTCGGCGCCGGTGCAGGTGCAGTTGATCAGGCCCTCGCGGATCAGCTTCATATTGTCCGCCATGCCAGCAGCGACTTTAGCCGTTGGGATGCGCAGCAAGCGGCATTAAGTCATTGTGTTAACCAGGCGTTGGTAAAGGGTGAAGCCAAGCCTGAGTTACCCAAGGCAGTGCTAGACACCATGAGCGAACTGTTAAATGGTGTTTTATCTGGCAGCGAAGTCGATTTGGCTCTGATTGCCGAGTTATTGTATTTACCTAGCTTTGAAACCCTAAGCAGCAGCCACAGCGAGATACCGGTCGATGCGCTCAACGCGATTATCACAGCCTTTGAAGCTGAGATAGCGACGCATTTACAACAACACTTGCAAGCGGTGTTAGTGCACTTTAACGATGATAAGCAGCAAAATGCACACAGTGCAGCGGTACGCGCCTTGCTTGGTGCTTGCATGTACTATCTAGCCCGAATTGACGGTGCCACAGACTATATTGCCGAGCAGGCCAACACCGGGTCTATGACTTTGTCGCTGGCGGCGCTAAAGGCCTTGGTATTGGCTGAACATGAGCAGCAAAATACCTTATTGGCTGCGTTTGCAACGCGCTGGGCCAATGACGTACTGGTATTGGATAAGTGGTTTAATTTGCAGGCTTTGAAGCGTGGTGAGCACGCCTTGGTTGAAATTAACGCCTTGTTTGAGCATCCACATTTCTCTTGGCAAAACCCTAACCGGGTAAGAGCCTTGTTGGGGCCATTGACCATGAGTAACCCCAGTGTTTTTCATCATAAAGATGGCCGTGGCTATGAGTTACTCGGCGATGCACTGGTGAAACTAAATGAGATCAACCCGCAAAATGCATCGCGTTTAATAACGCCGCTGTTGGCATGGCGCCGTTATGATTCGGGTCGCCAGCAACTGATGCGAGCTCAATTGCAACGTTTGATGACATTGCCGAAACTGAGCAAAGATCTCTATGAAAAGGTAGAAAAAGCGTTAGGTGAATGAGCACTAAAACCTATTACTTTACCTTATCGTTAACCTATGAGCAGTGCTTGGCCTATTACCGAGGCCAAGTCACTGCCATTCAGGTATGCGATGATAATCGTCGTCGTATCCGTTTTCCCGCCGCCAAAATATTACCGCATATGTCCCAGCTGGGCATTCGTGGTCGGTTTCGCCTTACCCTGACCCCGGAAAATAAATTCGTCGCCCTGGAGCGAATTTAAAAACAAAAACTTTTTAGATTGTTTTACGTTAATGTAAATTGCATTTGTCGTTAACGTTATTGTCATGTATAAAAATAGTGGTAGGATGTCATACCATTAGCAGATGAAACGGAAATTTAACGCCAGGTACAACACATTGATGTAGACTGTTTGTAACTGTAGCGTATCCTTTCAAATGCACAAGACTACACTAAAAACAATAACTTGATCTAAAAATTACCCGCGCTAAGGGGGAAGCAACAATGATAAGACAGCCACTATTTGCAAAGCATCGATTAGCGCTCAGCGTCGGCGCAGCGATGTTGGGCATGAGTAGCGCCGCACACAGTGCCAGCTTTACGGTTGGTGATTTCGATATCAATTTTGATTCGACTTTTTCATACGGTCAGAGCATTCGTACCGAAAACCGTGATTTCGATCAGTACGTGGGGAAGAGTAATCACCCACGTTTCGACTGGAGCAATTACAACGCAGCGCTTAATCCCATCTATAGTTCCAGCGACGTTTGGAGCCAACCCGGTGCCTATTCCAACAATGGTGACGCCGGTAACCTGAATTTCGACAAGGGCGATACGTTTTCGCAATTGTTAAAAGGGACTCATGAACTAGCGATCAATGGCGACTCTTACGGCTTATTCACCCGTTTCATGTATTTCTATGATTTTGCGCTGATGGATGGCGACTATGCCTATACCAACCCGGTATCTGGCGAAAGCGTTGACCCATGCGATTACGACGAAACCAAAGAGCAGGTGTGTGCCGACTTCCGCCTTCTTGATGCCTTTGTGTGGGCCGACTTCGATTTTAATGATGGTCAAAACCCGCTATCACTGCGTTTAGGCCAGCAGGTTGTAAACTGGGGTGAAAGTACCCTGATTTCACACGGCATCAACGTGAACCCGGTTGATATCGACCGTTTAAAAGCGCCGGGCGCTGAGTTAAAAGAAGCCTTTATCCCCGTGGGGATGTTTTGGGCCTCGCTGGGTATCACCGAAAACCTGTTCCTTGAAGGTTTCTATCAATATGAGTGGCATGAAACCCGCTTACCGGCGACGGGCAGTTATTTCTCTACCAATGATTTCGCCTCGGAAAACGGCTTTAACCAAAACGTTCAATTAGGCTTTACCTCCAACCCGGACATTGACCTGGCGTTTTTAACCGACAGGCTGAACAACCTCACTTCAGATTGGCAGGCGGCTGCGGCGGCGCAGGGCATCGACCCGACTTCTGCAGCAGGCCAGGAACTGCTTGCAAACATGTATCTGGCCTATCCAACCAAGGTGGCCCTTAAGGGCGAGGGTAAGCGCGGTAAAACAGAGCCCAGCGATGGCGGTCAATACGGTTTACGCTTAGGCATGTTTATGCCTGAATTGAACGACACCGAGCTGGCCTTGTATTACATCAATTACCACAGCCGTCGTCCGGTGATCTCAGGTCAGGTTTCTGACTTCACCGCCATTGGTGAAGACCTGGCGATGATCATGAGCACAGAGATCAATAGCGATAATGTTAACGATCTGAAGGCCTTTACCAAGGCTAAACTGGATTACCCAGAAGATATCAAACTCTATGGTTTAAGCTTTAACACTTCTATCGGCGAAACCGCGTTGGCCGGTGAATTCGCTTTCCGTGAAGACGAGCCATTCCAGGTGGATGACGTAGAGTTACTGTACGCGGGTATGCCAGAGCAATTAGCATTGGCGGGATTACGTACGGAATTTTCGGGTATTTCTCAGCTAAGCCCGGGCGATGCCACTGCGGTAGTTGGCCCAGGTGGTACGGCTCAAGGCTATATTTTGCGTAATACGGCACAAGTGCAATTTACCGCAACGCATCTGTTTGGCCCAGCACTCGGTGCCGATAGCTGGGCGGTGCTTGGTGAAATCGGTGGTGTGCGTATCAATAACATGCCGGCCTATGATGAATTACGCTTAAATGTATCCGGCACCGGTCGTAGCGGCGTTATTCAAGGTCCATTGGCGGATGATTATTCGGCGTTACATATGGCGCTGTCTAACGGTCCAGAAACTAACCCATTCCCAACGGCGTCGGCCTGGGGTTATCGTCTAGTCGCCAAAGGCGATTATTATGACTTGTTCTCCGGCGTTAACTTCTCGCCACGCTTCGTATTCTCACACGATGTCAATGGTATTACCCCAGATCCCATGTTCCTGTTTATTGAAGACAGAAAATCATTGGGAATTAATATGAATTTTAACTATCAAAATACTTGGTCTTTTGATTTAGGTTACAACTCATTCTGGGGCGGCGGCGCCACCAATACTTTTGCCGATCGTGATTTTGTTTCCTTTAATATCAAATATTCAATTTAAAAGGGTATCCGTATGTTGACTAAACCTACCCTCATTGCAGCAGCATTCTGTGGTTTATTTGCCACCACTGCAGTACAGGCTAAAATTTCGCCGGAGCAGGCGGCTCGCTTAGGCGCGGATCTGACGCCAATTGGCGCCGTAAAGGCGGGTAACGAAGATGGCTCCATTCCAGAATGGAATGGCGGTATCACCGAAGTGCCGGCAAACTACAAGCCAGGCATGCACCACCCGGATCCGTTTGCCGCAGATCAGGTGTTGTACACCATAGATAAATCAAATCTGGAGCAGTACAAGAGCCTGTTAAGCCCTGGTCAGATAGCCTTGTTTGAAGCCTATCCTGATACCTTTAAGATGCAGGTGTACCCAACTCGTCGTAGTGCCTCTTATCCGCAGTCCTTCTACGATGCAACGAAAAAGTACGCCACCCAGGCCGAGTTGATCGAAGGCGGCAACGGTATTAAGAATACCGCTATTGGTATTCCATTCCCAATACCCTCAAATGGCCTTGAGGCTATTTGGAACCACCTGCTGCGCTATCGTGGTCAGTCGATTTCGCGTTTTGGTGGTCAGGCAATGCCTACCGCTTCCGGTGCCTATAACCTGATCGGTTTCGACGAGCAGCTACTGATTAAATACGCCGATAACGATGCCACGCCAGAGCAATTGGAAGAGTCTAATATCCTCTTCAAATTTAAGCAGCGTGTTACCGAGCCGGCACGTCTTGCAGGCACCGCCTTGTTGGTGCATGAAACCATGGACCAAATTCTGACGCCACGTCAGGCATGGACTTACAATACGGGTCAGCGCCGTGTACGTCGCGCGCCTAATGTAGCTTATGATGCTCCGGGAACAGCGTCGGATAACCTGCGTACTACCGATGACTTCGATATGTTCAACGGCTCACCAAACCGTTACAACTGGGAGCTAAAGGGTAAACAAGAGTTGTTGATCCCTTACAACAGCTACAAGCTGCACAGCGACTCACTCAGCTATGATGACATCATCAAACCGGGTCACGTAAATCCAGAGCATGTACGCTACGAAAAGCACCGTGTATGGGTTGTAGAAGCAACATTGAAAGAGGGTACACGCCATACCTATAAAAAACGTACCTTCTACATTGACGAAGACAGCTGGCAGATCTCGGTTGCCGACTTGTACGACAATCGCGACCAACTTTACCGTGTCGCTATGGCCCATGGTCTAAACTATTACGAAGTGCCAACTCAATGGAGTACGCTTGAGGTTTACCATGATCTTAACTCGCGTCGTTACCTGGCCATTGGCCTAGATAACCAAGAAGAGATGTATGACTTCTCACAGTCGTTCAATGACAACGAGTTTACATCTAACGCCCTTCGTCGCGAAGGCCGTCGTTAATCCTCGCACTTCGCTAGGCTCACTTCTGTGAGCCTAGCTTCTTGATTCAATCTCTCTTTTGGGCGCAAATTTATATGAAGTACTTGCTTAGTTGGGCAACGTTGCTTTTGTCGCTGCACAGTGTGGCTCAAACAACACCTCAGCCCGCTTATCATGCCGAGCAGGCGACGCAAACGCTTTTCACCGATATCACCGCCACCGACGAGCGGGTCGTTGCCGTTGGTCAACATGGCACCATAGTTATCAGTGATGATACTCAGCAATGGCACCAAGCGCAGTCTCCGGTCGATGTATTGCTAACCTCAGTCTATTTTATCGATAACAACAAAGGCTGGGCCTGTGGTCACGACGCCACCATTTTAAATACCCAAGATGGCGGCCAAAGTTGGCAGATTCAGCAGTTTTTACCCCAGCTTGATAAGCCCTGTTTGGACATCACCTTTATGGATGCGAAACAGGGCATAGCCGTGGGAGCATATGGCATGTATTTTGTCACCGAGGACGGTGGCCAAAGTTGGCAGAAGCGATTCCTTGATACTCTGTTATTTGCCGAGGACCGCGATTACTTAAACGACCTTAAGGCCGAAGACCCGGAGGGGTATGAAATAGAAACCGCTTCAATTTTGCCGCACTTTAACCGTATTGCCAGCACCAGTAAGGGCTTATATATAGTCGGTGAAATGGGATTGATTGCGCACAGCGCTGATGGCGGCCAAAACTGGCAGCGTGAAGAAGAAATTTATCATGGTTCCTTTTTCGACATCACCGAAATGGCTGGCAACCTGTATGTCGCGGGATTACGTGGTAATGCATTTCGTTACAGCGATGAAGGCGGTTGGGAACAATTGATGGCCAACGAGCAAGCAACCATGAACAGCATAATGACAACGGCCGATGAGCAGTTATACATATTCGCTAATTCGGCGGTGATCTATCACCTTGATGACGCCAGCGGCACGCAACTGCAAAGTGAGCAACTCAGCGATGGTAAGGCTATCTTGAACGGTGTGCTGTTCAAGGACAAATTGATATTGGCCACTGAAGCCGGGATCCAAAGCAAGGAGTTTAACTAATCATGCATATTATAGTGGAAGCATTAGAACGCAGCTTATTCCGCCATCGCATGTGGGTGATAGCGGCCTTTGCTCTGGCCACCGTGGCCCTGGCTTTTCAAGCTACCCAGCTTAAGCTCGATGCGTCATTTAATAAGAACATTCCCCTTAACCACGAATATATGAAGGTGTACACCAAACATGAAAAGCAGTTTGGTGGCGCCAACAGTATTTTAATTTCGGTCTGTGACGCCGAGGGTGACATCTTTAATGAAGAATTTTTCACTCAGTTAAAGTCGGTGCACGATCAGCTTTACTTTATTCCTGGCGTGAATAGGCCTTTAGTTAACTCCATCTTCTCACCAAGCGCACGCTTTGTTGAGGTGGTTGAAGACGGCTTTAGCGGCGGCCCAATCATTCCCGCCAATTTTCGCCCGGACGAGCGTGGCTTAGCTCGGGTTAAAGAGAATATCGAAAAGGCCAAGGTAGTAGGGCGCATGATTGCCTCCGACTATTCCTGTGCCATGGTCAGCGCTCAATTGATGGAGTTTGACCCGCAAACAGGTGAAAAGCTTGATACCTTGGCCATCGCCGAACAGCTAGAGAGCAAAATTCGCGATGATTTGAGTACTGACAAGGTCAGCATCCATATTATCGGTTTTGCGAAAATGGCCGGTGATATTGCCAATGGCGCCAAAGACGTGCTCTTGTTCTTTGCTATTGCCATAGTGATCACCTTTATTATGGTGTGGTTATTCTGTAAGAGCTTTAAGCTTACCCTTTTGCCCATTGTCTGCTCTTTTATTGCCGTGGTCTGGCAACTTGGTTTGCTCTCGACACTGGGTTTTGGCCTCGACCCCATGTCAATTTTGGTGCCGTTTTTGGTGTTTGCCATCGGCGTCAGCCACGGCGTGCAAATGATCAACGATATCGCCAAAAAAGTACAACTGGGCAGTAGTGCTAAAAATGCCGCAGAGTCCAGCTTTAAGGCCCTGATGATCCCAGGTGGCATCGCCTTGCTATCGGACACAGTGGGCTTCTTGACTCTGCTTGCCATCGATATCGGCATTATTCGCGAGCTGGCGATCACTGCGAGTTTGGGCGTGGCGGTGATCATCTTCACCAACCTGGTCTTGTTACCCGTGGTTGCGTCCTATTTAGAAGTGAAGAAGTTGCGAGTGCTTTCCGCGGACAACAGAAACAAGGATGCTTTGTTTAAGGTCCGTGAGTTACTGGTTTGCGCCACCGATAGAAAATATGCGGCCATCATATTGGTGTGCACGGCCTTGCTGTTTGCTTTTGGTTTTTGGCAATCGCAGAAAATGCACATAGGCGACCTGCACGCAGGTGCGCCAGCGCTGCATGAGGATGCACGTTATAACCAGGATACCTTCTTGATCTCCGACAGATACGAGATCTCCTCGGATATCCTTAAGGTGATAGTGGAAGCCTATCCAGCGGCCTGTACCGAACATGATGTGATGGAACGTATTCGCCAATTCCAATGGCGTATTGAAAACGTCCCCGGGGTGCAAAGCAGTGTGTCTCTTGCCAGCGTGGCGCAAGCGGTGAACGCCGGTTACAACGAAGGCAACTTAAAATGGCAAACCCTGCCGCGTAATACCGCTTCACTGGTGCAGGCGTCATCGCGTGTTGAAACCAGCTCAGGCCTGCTCAATGGCGATTGCTCGGTGATGCCGGTGATCATCTTTATGGCAGACCATAAAGCACAAAGCATCGATAGTGTGGTAGCTGCGGTGAAGGAAGTGGGCGCCGAGTTTGGCACCGATAAATTGAAATTCCGTTTGGCTTCTGGGCCAATCGGCGTAATGGCCGCCACCAATGAGTCGGTATCGGCGGCGCAAACACCTATGATGCTGTATGTATACGGCGCGGTTATTGCCTTGTGTCTGGTCAGCTTCCGCTCGTTGCGCGCAACCATTGCCGTGGTGTTGCCATTGTATATCGTCTCGACCTTGGCTCAGGCCTTGATGGTGGCCTTGGAAATCGGTCTGACGGTGTCAACCCTGCCGGTGATTGCCTTAGGTGTGGGCATAGGTGTCGATTACGGCATTTATATCCTATCCTCTAAGATGATCCAGCTCAACCAAGGGGTCAGCTTAAGCCAGGCTTATCGTAATGCCTTGGTCGAACGGGGCAGTGCGGTACTATTTACCGGTATCACGTTAGCGGTGGGTGTGAGCACCTGGATTTTCTCGGCACTGAAGTTTCAGGTCGATATGGGCATCTTGTTGACCTTTATGTTCCTGGTGAACATGATTGGTGCATTGCTCATAATTCCAGCAATCAGTGCTTTCCTGTGGTCGGACCAGAAAAAATAATGTGAATGTGTGTTAACGGAAATGGCCGGGAACGGCCATTTCTATCTATATTTTGTGAATAGTTAGCCAAGACGCTGAAATCATTGGTCTGATTTCAACGAAAAGGCTGTTTATTAGCTGTAAAAGCGTTAGAATTTAGCCCGACTCCACGCTATTCAGTCACCCGTTCACAAGGCGGTATAGATTAAGGAACACACAATGACACAAAATGACGGTCACGCTAGCGTTATTCTGAATAACGTCAGCAAGCTTATTAAGAGCAAAGTTAATCCAGACAAGGTGTCACTGGTCGACAAATTCGCCCACGCGTTATACAGCAATATGTCGGCTGAGGACCTAGTACACAGAAATGACAGTGACCTCTACGGGGCCGCACTTAGCCTTTGGAATTCCCTAGAAGGAAACCTGGGCGATGAGGCGGTGATCCGTGTAATTAACCCTGAAGTAGCAAAACACGGTTGGCAATCCTCTCACACCATCGTTGAAATCATCGCTAAGGACATGCCATTTTTGGTGGACTCGGTGCGCATGTCACTGAACCGTGCCAACATCGCATCACACCTGTTGTTACATACGCCGTTAAAAATTCAGCGCGATAACGATGGCGCCATCATCAATCTTTCGAACCTAAAAGCCGAGCAAGAGTCGAACTCGACGAAAACCGTGTTCTTTATTGAGATTGACCGTCAAACCGACGAAGCCGAAATTAACGCTTTCAAAGCAGAGCTTGAGTCGGTACTCAACGATGTAAGGCTTGCAGTCGAAGACTGGCAGCCTATTCGTAGCAAGTTGCTCGAAGTGATCAAAGACCTACCTAAGCGTCCTAACAATGTGGATGAGGTTGACCTCAACGAAACCATGGAGTTTCTAGAGTGGCTGGCAAGCGACAACTTTACCTTCATGGGTTACCGTCAATACCAACTGACTCCGGTAAAAGGCGACCACCAGTTGAAGGGTGTAGAAGGCACCAGCCTGGGTCTGATGAAGAACTCGGACGAAGGCCAGATCCGTTTACTATCGACCATGCCGGAAACAGCTCGTAAAGAAGCACGCAGTAACAACTTATTGGTATTAACTAAAACCAACTCGGTTTCTCGTGTTCACCGTCCGGCGCACACCGATTACATCGGTATCAAGCGTTTTGATAAAGACGGTAACGTGGTCGGTGAAGACCGCTTTATCGGTTTGTTCTCGTCAAGCTTCTATAATAACAGCGCTGCCGATGTGCCGGTGTTGAAGTCGAAGATCCGCCGCGTCCTGGAAATGAGTGATTTCGCTGTGGGTACACACGCCTATAAAGCGGTGCTGAATATCCTTGAAACCTATCCCCGTGATGAGCTGGTTCAAGCACGTGAAAGTGAGCTGCTTGATGTGGCCATGGGCGTATTGCATATCCAAGAGCGTGATATGTGTCGCCTGTTTGTGCGCAAAGACACCTATGGTCGTTTCTTCTCGTGCATGGTGTATGTACCGCGTGAGCGTTATAACACTGCGCTGCGCCGTGAAACCCAGCAAATTCTTGCGGAAGCCTTTGGCTCGAACGACAAAGTGGCCTTTACCACTTACTTCTCAGAATCAAACCTTGCTCGTACCCACTACATAGTGCGCGTGCAAGAAGACAACGTAGATTACGACGTGAAAGAAATCGAAAGCAATTTAGTAGAAGCGGCCCGCACTTGGGAAGACAAACTGCAATCGGCCTTACTTGGTAACAACGGCGAAGCCCGTGGTAATGAACTCAACCGCAAATACGCCAACGCGTTTGCCAGCGCCTATAAAGATCAGGTATTGCCGAGCGCTGCCGTGGTTGATATTGAAAAGTTAGAGCTACTTGATGACGACAACAAGCTGGAAATGCTGTTTTACCGTCCGCAAGAAGAAGTGAGCTCAAACATAGTGCGTTTATCTTTGTTCCACAAAGACGAACCAATCCACCTATCTGACGTGATGCCGATGTTGGAAAACTTTGGTCTGCGCGTTATCGGTGAAACGCCCTACGCGGTGAAAACTTCCGACGGCCAGGTAAATTGGATCATGGACTTCTCAATGTTGCTAAGCAGCAAAGAAGTGGCTGATTTTGACAAGGTATCAGCACGTTTCCAAAAAGCCCTAACGGACGTATGGAACAATCGCCTGGAAGACGATGGTTTTAACCGCTTGGTATTGGTTGGCGGCCTAACGGGTCGTGAAGCCTCAATCCTGCGCGCTTATGCCAAGTATATGCGTCAAATCGGTGTGACTTTCTCGCAAAGTTACATTGAAAGCACCTTTGCCAACTATCCGGACATCGCCACGCAGATCGTTAAACTGTTTGCCAAGAAGTTCTCGGTTAAGGCTCCAGGCACAGACAAGGCGCTAGAAAAGCTGGCTGCACAAATTTATGAAGCCCTTGAAAACGTTGCCAACCTGGATGATGACCGCATCATTCGTTTGTACGTTGATATGATCAAGGCAACATTGCGCACCAACTATTATCAGAAAGCAGACGATGGCCTGTTTAAGTCGTACATCTCATTCAAGGTCAAACCAAGCCTGCTCCCGGATGTACCACTGCCGCTGCCTGCGTTTGAAATCTTTGTTTATTCACCGCGCGTAGAAGGTGTGCACCTACGTGGTGGTAAGGTTGCCCGTGGTGGTCTACGTTGGTCAGACCGTCGTGAAGACTTCCGTACCGAGGTACTGGGCCTGGTTAAGGCGCAGCAGGTTAAGAATACGGTTATCGTTCCTGTGGGCTCTAAAGGCGGTTTCGTTTGTAAGCAGCTTCCTAGCGAGCGCGAAGCCTTCTTCAAAGAAGGACAAGAGTGCTACAAGATCTTCATCCGCGGTTTACTTGATATCACCGACAACATTGTTCATGGCGAAATCAAAGCGCCTGACAATGTAACTCGTCATGACGAAGATGACCCGTACCTGGTTGTAGCCGCCGATAAGGGCACCGCGACCTTCTCAGATATCGCCAACGGTATCGCTCAAGAGTACGGTTTCTGGCTAGGCGATGCCTTTGCCTCGGGTGGCTCTATCGGTTACGACCACAAGAAGATGGGCATCACGGCTAAAGGTGCGTGGGAGTCTGTTAAGCGTCACTTCCGTGAAATCGGTATTGACTGCCAGAACACTGACTTTACCGCCATTGCCATCGGCGACATGGCTGGTGACGTATTCGGTAACGGTATGTTGCTTTCTAAGCACACCCGTTTACAAGCGGCATTTAACCATATGCACATCTTTATCGACCCGAATCCGGATGCGGCCACGTCGTGGGAAGAGCGCAAGCGTTTATTCGAGCTGCCGCGTTCAAGCTGGGAAGATTACAACAGCGACTTGATCTCACAAGGCGGTGGTATCTTTAATCGTAGTGCCAAGTCAATCACCTTGACTCCTGAGATCAAGAAGATGATTGGCACTAAGAAAGCGGCGATGACGCCAAACGAGCTGATCAAAGCACTACTGATGATGCCGGTAGACCTACTGTGGAACGGCGGTATTGGTACCTACATCAAGGCTAAGTCAGAAACCGACACAGACGTGGGCGACCGTGCCAACGACGCACTGCGCATTAACGGCGGCGAGCTGGGTGCGAAAATCTTCGGTGAAGGCGGTAACCTAGGTGCCACGCAACTGGGTCGTATCGAGTTTGCGGCCAAAGGTGGTCGTATCAACACCGACTTTATCGACAACGTGGGCGGTGTAGCCTGTTCGGATAACGAAGTTAACATCAAGATCTTGCTTAACTCTTTAGTGGGTGAAGGCGATCTGACCAAGAAGCAGCGTGATGAATTGCTCTATGCGATGACGGATGAAGTATCTGAGTTGGTACTGAAAGACTGTTACCGTCAAACGCAGACCATTTCTGTGACGCAATCTAAAGGCACATCAACGCTTAAAGAGAAGATCCGCTTTATCCACGCCCTTGAAAAAGAAGGCAAGCTGGATCGCGTTATCGAATTCTTACCGAGCGATGAAGAGCTGGCAGAGCGCGCTGCGGCAGGTAAAGACCTGACCCGTCCAGAGCTATCTGTGTTGGTGTCGTACGCGAAAATGGTGCTTAAAGAAACACTGGTAACAGACGAAGTATCGGAAAATCCATACTACCGTCAGCTATTGGTGCAATCATTCCCTGTGCCACTACGTGAGCGCTTTAATGCAGCCATGGATAACCACCCGCTGCGCAGTGAAATCATTGCCACCAAGTTGGCCAACAACATTGTCAATGACATGGGCCTTAACTTCATGGTGCGCATGCACGAAGAAACCGGTGCTTCGGATGCCGAAATCGCCCTGTGTTACAGCATGGCTCGTGAAATCTTCGCCTTGCCGACGACCTGGAGCGAGATCAGTGCATTAGACAACCAGGTTGATGCGGCGGTACAAACAGAGATGTTGTATCAGCTTCGTCGTACCGTACGTCGTGCTACACGTTGGTTCCTGCGTCATCGCAATAAAGCCTTGACCATTGAGCAGAGCATCGAACACTTTGCCCCTTGCTTTAAAGATCTAACCGACAATCTGCACAGCTACATGGTGAGCACAGAGAGCGAGCAGATCCGTAAAAATGCAACGGCCCTGGCTGACAAAGGTGTACCGGCGCAGCTGGCAATGCGTATCGTATCGCTTTCAAGCCTGTTCTCAGCAATGGATCTGGCGGAAGTGGCGACACAAAGCAAACGTTCAACGGCGATCGTTTCGAGCACTTACTTCAAGTTGGGTGCGCGTATGGGCCTACACTGGTTCCTTACACAGATCACCAATCAGCCGGTACAAAACCACTGGCAAGCGCTTGCCCGTGCCTCTTACCGTGAAGAGTTGGATTGGCAGCAGCGTACCCTAACCGATGTGGTACTACGCAGCTTCGATGACAAGGAACAGGATGTTGATGCCCAAATCGACGCCTGGATGGATGAGCATGAAGCCTTATTGCACCGCTGGCAGCAGATGCTAAGCGAATTCAAGACCTCACAAAGTCATGATTTTGCGAAGTTCTCCGTCGCGCTGCGTGAGTTGATGTTACTTGCACATAACTGTGATCAACGTAACTAAGCTCTCTGTTAATAAGCAGTAAAACTCTGTAGAATACCCCAGCTTTTGGCTGGGGTATTTTTTTTCTAGGGGGATCCATGTTTTACGAATTAGCACGCCGTTTTATGTTTACCAAGGACGCGGAATGGGCGCATGACTTTGCGCTAAACAACCTGCGTCGCTTTGCTAACACGCCATTGTCCGTGGCCTGGTCGCAAAACGTGGCGGATAAGCCAACCGAGTTTCTTGGTTTGGAATTTAAAAACCCAGTGGGTTTGGCCGCCGGCCTGGATAAAAATGCCGAGTGCATCGATGCCTTTGCGCAAATGGGCTTTGGTTTTATCGAAGTAGGGACGGTCACGCCTCGTCCGCAGGCGGGTAACGACAAGCCGCGTATTTTCCGTTTGCCAGAGCAGCATGCGGTGATCAACCGTATGGGCTTTAACAACAAGGGCGTGGATAACCTGGTTGCCAATGTTAAAGCGTCTAACTATCGCGGTATTTTGGGCATTAATATTGGTAAGAACAAGGATACGCCGAACGAGCAGGGCAAGGATGATTACATCCATTGTATTCGTAAGGTGTTCGAGCACGCCTCTTATATAACGGTCAATATTTCTTCACCCAACACGCCGGGTCTGCGTGACTTACAGTACGGCGAAGCGCTGGACGATCTTTTGTCTAGCCTGAAAAATGAGCAGCTGGATCTAGTCGCCAAGCACAATAAGCAGGTACCCATGCTGGTGAAGGTGGCGCCGGATCTCGATCAGGTGCAGGTAGAGCAGGTTACGCAATCACTGCTGAATAACAAGATAGACGGAGTTATCGCCACTAATACGACCTTAGACCGCACCGCCGTCCAGGGCTTGCAGTATGCCGATGAGGCCGGTGGCTTATCCGGTCGTCCGGTGCGCGCCAAGTCCTTAGAAGTGATCAAGGAGATCAAGCGAATTTCCAATGGTCAATTGCCGATTATCGGTGTTGGTGGTATCGACAGCGCCGAGTCTGCCAAGGAGAAACTCAATGCTGGTGCGGATCTGGTACAGATTTATACCGGATTTATCTACGAAGGACCGGCGCTGGTAAAACGGATCATTAACGGCTTATAAGGATCCGTTATTGATATGGACGATCCCTAGTAAAATGTTATTAGAATTTATTTTACAGGGGATCGCCAAGCGCTATAATCCAAAGTTATAAGCATTGATTTTATTGACTTTAATTTAGGTTAAATCGAGGAAGGGATGTTACAGGCACAGCAAGATTGGCAATGGCAAGTATGCGACGAACGCAATACACTGTTACTCGACATGGGTGACATGCAGTTTTGCACGCCATATAAAAGCCGTCAGCTGATTGATGAAGCCTTTACCCAGCCAAAGTTTAATCTGCGTGATGCCGAGTTCTATCAGCAGGTATGTCAGTACCTCAGCGGTTTCTCGCTGTGGAGTGATGCGCATATCTGCCAAATTGCCCTCAATGCCACCGCGGTCAAGCACTACCTCAAGCCCATGCTGGCTAAAAGTTGGTTTTTCGCCCCCTACAGTGGCGACCAGGTTAATCATGAAGCCGTGGTTCAACTCACCTCTTCTAAGCAGAGTGGGCAATTCCTAATCGTCGACTGTGCCGAGCACGCCAGCGTGTGTTTATGCCTCGAGTCCAGCTTTGCCTTGGATGAAAACCTAGAGCTGCAACAGTTTGCCGTGATCAAGGTGCTAAACGACCGTATTACCCCGATTTTCTCTGCCCAGGGACAACAAAAAAGCGCCTAACGGATAGGGGCTGTGATACAATCTCGGGGAATTTACGAGATAGGAAAGTCACCTTGCAATTTGTCGCTTCTACATCCATTGGCATTGAACAACTGCTACAACAAGAACTCACCGAACTAGGTGCTGAAGTCAATAAACAGCGAGTCGGCGCCGTCGAGTTCACCGCCGATAGTTTGACCGCGCAAAAGATTTGCCTGTGCACCCGTTTGGCCACCCGCATCATGCTGGTGTTGCAACAAGGCAGCGACATCGAAGATAAAACCTCCCTGTATAATTTTGCCCGCTTTCAGCCATGGCAAGAGTTTTTCGGTCCGGATCAATCCTTTGCGGTGGAATTCAGCGGTACCAATCGTCAGTTGAAAAACACTCAGTTCGGTGCCTTGGTGATCAAAGACGCCATTTGTGACTATTTCTATGACCTCTATGAGCGCCGTCCTAGCGTTAGCAAAGAAACGCCGGACGTACGCATGGTTGCCAAACTTAATCGCGATAAGCTCACCCTGTATATCGACTATTCCGGCCCGCGCCTGTCGCAGCGTGGTTATCGTAGTGCCCAGGGTAAGGCACCGTTAAAAGAACACCTGGCCGCCGCATTAGTAATGCGCAGCGGTTGGCTGGAAGACACCAGCAAGCCCTTATTCGACCCAACCTGTGGTTCGGGTACCTTGCTTATCGAAGCGGCGCTGATGGCCCAAAACAAGGCACCAGGGCTATCGCGCGAAGGTTTTGCGTTTGAGCGTCTGCCGAGCTTCCGTATCGCTAAATTCAAAGAGCTAAAACAAAGCATTAAAGACCAGGTTAGCTTGGATGTAAAACCTTGGCTTATCGGTCGTGATATTAACCCTCAGGTGATTAAAAAGGCGCAAGAGAATGCCGCTAACGCCGGGGTGAGCGAATGTATCGATTTTGCCGTTGGTGACCTTGCCGATATGAAGGCACCGGCGAAGCGCCCTGGGGTGTTGTTGGCGAACTTGCCTTATGGTGAGCGTCTTGGCTCCATGGCGGAAATCGTCGCCCTGTATCGCCAGATGGGTCATCAGTTGAAGCAGCACTTTTGTCACTGGCGCGCCGCACTCTTGATCAGCGAGCCAGAAATGCTCAAGCTGTTTAAACTGGTAAAGCATAAGCAATACAAATTTAAGAATGGCCCACTCGATACCTTGTTGGCCCTGTATGACATCACAGAGCAACAGACACAAGGACAGAGCGAAAGCAAAACGCCCTTGCATTTTGAAGAGTCGGTGGCCTTTGCCAATCGCCTGAAGAAAAATCGCCAGGCCCTGAAGAAATGGCTCAAAAGCGATGAAATCACCGCCTATCGCCTCTACGATGCGGATATCCCGGAATACAACGTCGCCGTTGATGTTTACCAAAACAGCGCGGTGATTTACGAATACGCGGCGCCAAAGAATATCGACCCCAATGTCGCGCAAAAGCGCCTGCAGGATGTGCTTATGCTCACCTGTGAGACCTTGGAGATTGCTCCGGGACAGGTTGCACTAAAGGAGCGCCGTAAGCAAAAGGGCGACAGTCAGTATCAAACTCAAGGCTCTCAAGGCAAGACCATGGTGATCACTGAGTATGGCGCTAAATTTGAGGTGAACCTGTTTGACTACCTGGATACCGGTATCTTCTTGGATCATCGCCTTGCCCGTAAGCTGGTTCGCGAGCTGAGCCAGGGCAAACGCGTGCTTAACCTGTTTGCCTATACCGGTACCGCATCGGTGCAGGCGGCGCTTGGTGGTGCTAAGTCGGTAACCACGGTGGATATGTCAAAAACCTATTTGCAATGGGCACAGCGCAACTTTGCCCTCAATAACCTTAAAAGCCCGCGCTACCGATTTGAACAGGGCGATTGTATTGAGTGGCTAAAACGCACCCGCGGCGAGTATGATCTGATCTTCTTGGATCCGCCGACGTTTTCAAACTCGAAACGCATGCGCGATAGCTTTGACGTTCAGCGAGACCATGTGACGCTGATCAAGGATGCGGCAAAGCTACTTGCCAAGCAGGGGACCTTGCTATTTTCCAACAATAAGCGTGGTTTCAAGATGGATGTGGATGCCTTGGCATTACAAGGTTTGCAGTGCGAGAACATTACCGAGCAGACTCAGTCTCCTGACTTTGCTCGCAACAAACATATTCACAATGCCTGGGTGATCCGACATGGCTAAGGTGGTGCTCTATCATACCGATGGTTGCCACCTGTGTGAGCAGGCGCATGCCTTAGTGCAACAGCACCCGGATATCGACGCCATTGAGTTGCGTGATATTATCGACCAGCCACAGTGGCTCGAAGCGTATCAGGTACGTATTCCAGTGCTGGCTTTGGCACAAGACCCACAGGCCGAGCTGGGGTGGCCTTTCGACCAGCAGGCAATCAGCGAATTGATTAAGCAGTATGGACCTAATTAGAATAACAAACGGGCAACTAGCCTATGGTACGCATCCCTTACTAGATGGCGCCAATGCCGTTATCGAGCAAGGTGAGCGAGTGTGTGTGGTTGGCCGTAACGGCGCCGGTAAATCGACGTTTTTAAAGGTACTTAGTGGCGATGTATTGCTCGATGATGGCGATATCAACCAGGTGGGCGAGCTTAAAATTGCGCGCTTAGAGCAAGATCCCCCTCGCGATAGTGACGGCACCGTATTTGATTACGTAGCCGACGGTTTACCGGCCTTGGCGCGTTTGCTTAAAGAGTTTCACAATCTCAACGCCGCCTTAGCAGACAATGCCGAGGATGAAAAAGCCTTGGCGCGTCTCGCGACGATTTCTGCTGAAATCGAAGCCAAAGATGGCTGGCGTTTTGAGTCTAAAATTAAGTTGGTACTGGGGCAATTGCAACTGGAGGCCGATGCCATGCTGGCCACCTTATCCGGTGGTTGGCTGCGCAAAGTTGCACTGGCCAAGGCACTGGTCGGTGAGCCTGATTTACTGCTTCTTGATGAGCCTACCAACCACCTGGATGTGGCCTCGGTGCAGTGGTTAGAGCAATTTTTAAAAGAGTTTAAGGGCGCTATCGTTTTTATTTCCCACGACCGTGCCTTTATTCGTGCCTTGGCAACCCGTATTCTCGACTTAGACCGTGGTCTACTGGTCTCATACCCCGGCGACTATGCCACCTACTTAGAGCGTAAAGCTCATGATTTAAAGGTGGAAGAGCAGCAAAACGCCGAGTTTGATAAAAAGCTCGCCGAAGAAGAAGCCTGGATACGCCAGGGGATTAAAGCCCGTCGTACCCGTAACGAAGGGCGAGTACGGGCGCTCAAATCATTGCGCCAAGAGCGCAAGCAGCGTATCGAGCAGGTCGGTAAGGTGGACTTAAACATCGAAACCGCCGCTCGTTCCGGTAAACTGGTGGCTGAGGCTCAGCACCTGTGCCACGCCTTTGGCGATAAGGTGATTGTGGATGACTTCTCGACCTTACTAATGCGCGGTGACCGAGTGGGCTTGGTCGGCCCCAATGGTGTCGGTAAAACCACCTTGTTAAAGCTGTTGTTTGGTCAGTTACAACCAATTAGCGGTAAGCTTAAGCAGGGGGTAAACCTCGAAATTGCTTATTTCGATCAGTATCGCGCCAAGCTTGATGAAGAAGCCAGTGTTCAAGACAATGTGGCCGATGGTAAGCAAGAAGTACAAATCGGCGGACGTAGCCGTCATGTGCTGGGCTATTTACAAGACTTTTTATTCCCACCCAAACGCGCTAGAACCCCGGTTAAAGCGCTCTCCGGTGGTGAGAAAAACCGCTTGTTATTGGCTAAGATCTTCTTAAAGCCTTCCAATGTATTAGTGCTGGACGAGCCGACGAACGACCTGGATATCGAAACCCTTGAGCTATTAGAAGAAATCGTTAACCAGTATCAGGGTACCGTGCTGATCGTCAGTCACGACCGGGAATTTATCGACAACACCTGTTCGAGCGTGTGGGGCTTCGATGGTAATGGCAAAATTACCGAGGTCATCGGTGGTTACAGCGATTACGAAGTGTATAGACAGCAGGTAATCGCCGCACAAGAGGCGGCCAAAAAGCAAGCACAAAAAGCTGCCGTTGATACGCCTAAGGCAGTGAAGCAAAAATCGGCCAATAAATTGTCTTATAAGCACAAACGCGAGTTAGAACAATTGCCTAACCAGGTGGAAGAACTCGAAGAAGCTATTGACAGCTTGCAGCAAGAGGTCAATAGTAGTGACTTTTTTAAGCAAGACAATGAAATAACCAATGCCAAATTGAACCTATTGGCAGAGCTTGAGTCGAAGCTTGAAGCTGCGTTCGCCCGTTGGGAAGAACTCGAAGAATTACAAAATCAGTAGTAGGGAAGAAGATGAAAAAATCCTTAGTTGCATTGAGCATAGTTGCCGGCCTCAGTGCCAGCGCCCAAGCCGCGGTATATCAACTAGAAGAACTCAGTACCTTAGCAGGCGCAAAACACCACTACATTGTTGATGCCAATAATAATGGCGAAGTTATTGGTCTAGCCCGTGGTATTTATAATCTGCCCATCGATGTCAGTTATATTGATTTTACCGAGGGCGCTATTACGCGCGCCTATGACAGCTGGGAAACGCTGCAATTTGAAGCCATCGACAAGGAAATCACCTTTACCCTGGATGATATTGCCGGGGGTGATTTAAATGCCGACGCCTTAACCTTTATGCTGAACTTTTTGGCAAATGCCAATGGTGATGAAAACTGGCAGAAAATAGCTGATGTGGCCGCCGTAAACTTTACTCCGAGCCCGGCGGTTGAGCAGGTATTACTGGATAAGCCTTCTTCCGATTACGAAGGCTATACTCGCAGTGTTAGCAATTTATATAATGCTATTAGCGATGATGGTGTGCGCGTCGGCAGTGGCTCGGCACCTTATGAAAAAATCGAGTTTACGCCCCAGGGTGATGACGAGCCGGAAACTTACTTTGTTCGAGATTATCGCTCGCGTGGTGTAGTGGTTTCCCCTAGCGGCGAAGTAAGCACGCTGCAACCCATCTCGGACCTTTATGGTGGCACCAGCACGGCTTCCGATATAGTGCAACGCCCGGATGGGGGTTACTATGTTGCAGGTAGCGCGTCCATTGGCGTTCCTGTTGATCGCCAGGAAGACTATGATGATCGCTGTGACGATGAAGATGAGCCTATTGCCGTGTGTGTATGGCGTTTAGAGAACCTAGCGTCAAGTAACACTCTAAATGGTATGTATGACCGCAGAGCAGTAATTTGGACGCTAGATGCCGATTTGAACACGGTTGAAACCAAGGATCTTGGCCTTGGCCTGGTGCCGGACGAAGATGATGGTAATGCGTTCGTTTCAGTGGCTTTGGCTGTAAATAGCCAAGGGATTGCCGTGGGTTATTCTCATGTTCGTAAATTTGATAATGAGAACTCCATACGCACAATGCCAGTATTGTATAAAGACGGTCAGGTATTAGAGCTTTTGAATCAAGAGGATGATTGGTTCTCTGGTAAGGCAGTGGCGATTAATGATGAAGGTATCATCACTGGGTTTGGTACTAAGCGGGTCGAAGGACGTACCACCACCAAGTTTTTCTACCATGATGTCAATACGGGTCAAACCGTGTTCCCAAGCGATTACTTCGTTAGTTCCAGCTCGGTGGCTCGTGCCATCAATGCCAATGGCGTGATCATAGGTGAAGGTGAAGTTGATGTAGTGAACTCATCGAGTCGTCGTCGCGAAGGCTTTATCTATAGCATTGGCGATGACAAGATTGCCAATATCAATGACTTGCTTCCTTGCTATGATATCGATGGCGAAAGTAACTACCCTTATAACTTTGCCGAAGCCACCGCCATTGATGATGACGGCATTATTTACGGTGTTGCCACTAAAACCAAAGAAAAGCTGAATGCCCGTGGCGAAGTTGAAGTGGATGACTCGGGTAAGATACTGTACGAAAGTGTGGCCACGCCAGTGAAACTGAGCCCGATTGCCGGTGGCGAAATTGAAGAATGTCCACCAGAAGCGGCAGAAACCTATGAGCGCCAAAGTGGCTCGCTCGGTTGGTTAGCTTTATTGGCGCTGCCTTTATTGGCTCTGAGACGCCGATTTAAGTAATCGCGTATAAATATAAAGGCCCTGTTTTGACAGGGCCTTTTTGTTATTACTCTTATACCACCCGCTTTGGCGGTGGTGAGCCTAGTTAGAAGTAGGCTCTGATCCCTAGACGGAAGTTGCGCCCGGGTAATGGAGCCTCATCCTTAATAAAGGAGGTATGCACAAAGCCGAGCTCATCTCCAAGGTTTTGTGCCTGTAAGTAGGCAACACCATCGAACTGGCCTAGGCTAAAGTTATAGTTCACCTTAAAGTCGACCAGGGTGTAAGCGTCTGTTTCGGTTTCAAACGCACTGATGTCGTTTTGTTTCAGGTAATGAGTAGCTATCAGGGCGAAGTCCCAATCTTCAAAACCATAACTTAACTGAGAGCCGATTTTTGCCGCAGGGATACGCGGCAGGTGGTCGCCATCTTTGAGTTTGGCCGTAACCGAGTCGGCAAAGCCCTTAATTTGCCAGTTTGCCGATAAGGCATAGTGGGCGTCGAACTCAAAACCGTATAGCTCGGCATCACCACTGCGATACTGGTACACGGCAAGGGCATCATCGTCGGCAAGACCCGCATCGATAAAACCACCGTCATGGTCGAACACTAATCCAGTGTTTTCTTGGTAGTAGAAATTGTCTACATCGTTATAGAAGGCACTGAAGTTAAAGCCAAAGTCGCCAACGAATTTACGCCAGCTAAAATCGATGTTGGTCGCGGTTTCCTGGGCGATATCGTCGCCTTCAAAATGGGCTTCTCCATCTTCGATATGATACGCCAGACCTAGTTCATAGGTGCCGGTCGCAATATGGGTGCCGTTGGCAAGAAGTTCGCCGGTTAGAGGAGCTCGCTCGGAACGCGACAGGCTTAAGGCTAGGGCATAACCGTCCTGGTAATTCCAAATCCCACCAAGTGATAGGCTTAAGTTAGTATCGCTGTACTCATAGGCGGTCGTTGACTCTTCATGGCCCACTTCTTCTTCATGGTCGTGGTGACCGGCTTCGTCGTTTATCTCACTGTCTAACTGGTAATCTTCGATGCGAGCACCTAATTCCAGAGTCCAGCGTGCAAATTCACGCTCTTCTAGTAGATACAGGGCATGCACCTTGGTTTTTGTTGCTGGAGTGAAAGCTTCTTCACCATCGGCGCGATAATCGGAATCACTGTAATGATAGCCAAGGGTACCATGCCACTGACCAAGGCGATGTTTGGCATTTAATCGAGCCTCGCGGCTGGTATTGCTAAACAGCGTGCCTACATTCGCGCCTTCGATTTCACCATGCTCATAATCACTGTATCCGGCGCGCAGGGTTAGCGCTTCAATAAAGCTATCATGGAAGGAGTAGCTCGCCAGGGCCTGCCAACGATCTTGCTGCATGCGGGCAAATACTTTTTCTTCGCCTTCATGCTCTCCTTCATCATGGCCATCAAGCTCACCTTCATGGGCGTGCTCGTCTTCGTGGCCGTGATCATGGCCGTGAGCGGGGATCCCATAATCGCTCTCGATAGTCCCGTAGGATAAACCCAGGGTCCAATGCTCGGTGACATAGCTGCTACCGATATTTACCGTGGCGCTATCGATAAAGGTGTTGGCAACGCGGTCATGGCGCTCTAGTTCGCCATCTTCTTCAAGGGTGAAGGTTGGCGTTTCATAGTCATGGCCAACGCGATCGCTGCCATCAACATGGAAATTAAAGCCATCATAGCCTGAGGTAAATTTACCGGCATAGGTATTGGTGTTGGAAACCGTATCATGGCTGTATTCGGCCGCACCTTGATAGCCTTCGATGCGATCCGTAGGAATGCGGTTATCAACCACATTGACGACACCGCCAATGGCACCCGAGCCATAGAGTAGGGTAGCGGGGCCGCGTAATACTTCTATCTGCTCGGCTACGATGGACTCGGTCGCCACCGCATGATCCGGACCAACCCGAGAGGCATCGCCGCTATCAAGACCATTCTGCGTAATTTTAACGCGAGGTCCGTCTAGACCACGGATCACCGGGCTTGATGAGACCGGTCCGAAATAGCTGGCATTAATGCCAGGCAAGCCTTTTAAGGTTTCACCTAGGGTCGGCTGCGCTCTATCACGTAGCTCATCACCACCGAGTACGGAAACAGGTGACACCATGTCGAGATTGTTTTTGTCCAAACCGGATGCATAGATGACCACGGTTTCAATCGCGGAGGCGCTGAGCATGATATCCAGTTGTTGCGCTTGTG
This sequence comes from Pseudoalteromonas sp. T1lg75, assembly GCF_002964705.1. GTDB lineage: Bacteria > Pseudomonadota > Gammaproteobacteria > Enterobacterales > Alteromonadaceae > Pseudoalteromonas. Next base: position 56,133 of record NZ_PQCD01000022.1, read on the forward strand.
CGCTGACATCCATGCGTTTATCTATGTAGTTTTCTTTACTGAAATGCAATTGCCCAGCTTGGTCGAGTTCTATGGTGAATCGGCCTTGCTCGTCGCTGCGTACACTATGTTGCTTGCCATGATAGTGAATGACGACGTCACTTAAGGGTTGCTGTTGTTCGTCGACGATGCGGCCTGAAACAACGCCGGCAAAGGCGTTCGCCGAGCTCAATAGGGCAGCAACGGCACAGGATAATGCGGCTGGTTTAAACATAAATAAAATCCGTTAACTAACAATAGTGATACTATAACATTATAAAATAACGCAACACAATAATGTTATAGTATAACTTAATTAAAAAATGATTTAGCGAGATTACACTATAATTAATGCTATTGAATAGCCAGCGTAAGCAGCTTCACCATGAGCGACAGAGGACGGGTATTTAAAGCACATTTTGCGATTGTCGATAATGTCCATCATTGCCAGCTTAACGAGCACTTTACTACCGCCCGCAGAGATGAAGAGCTGCTTGATCACTTCATCCTGCGTTTAATCGGTTTTTGCTTGTTCGCCTATCGTCATGATTTGGTGTTGTGCGAGAGCAAACAAAAGCCGCAAATAGACATTGTCGCCTATGATCTCCATGACGATTATGAACTGGTGATTGAAGTTTTTAATGACAATTGCGATGAATTAACCAAAATTTATAACCGTGCGCAAACCCTGTACGTGATCACCACTATTCCCATTTCAAATGAACTCAATGCCTGGCAAGTAAGCCACGGCAGTGCGGAGATTATTGCTTTGGAGCTGGGTTTTGTGAGTGCGCTTGAAGCGGTACTAGCGCGATCTTTGCATTGGGACGTGTGTGTCGAGCGTGATCAGCTGAGCATCACCACATCGGACTGCTATGTGAGCTCACAAGTGTTGATCAGCTGGCCTTAGCTGTGCTTAACAGGTGCTTTCTTTGAGTCAGTCGTCGCTGGCAATCACGACATCGCCATCTGGGATACTGCAACACAGGAGGATTTCGCCGTCGCGAACAAAGGCCAATGGCTCGTGACTATATTGCACTGCGCCTTGCTTTAAGGTTGCCCGACAGGCACCACAAAAGCCCTCGCGGCATTGATAGGCAGGGGTTTCACCTTGGCGCTCCAAGCTGTGCAAGATAGACGGGCTATCGGGGCTATGGCTGAGCGTTTTGCCGTTAAAGGTAATGTTAGAGGCGATTGTTTTGCACACGAGTTTATAGATATGAGGAAAATGGGCTCGTAATGAGCCCAGATGTGTTTACAGGTCAAAATCGCCAAAGTCGTTGGCATCAACCTCGGAATCAATTTGACCGACCAGGTAAGAGCTGATCTCGGCCTCCTGGGGTGCGACCTGAACGTTATCAGACACCAACCACGAGTTGATCCACGGAATAGGGTTACTCTGAGTGGCAAACTTTGCCGGTAAGCCCACCGCGCTCATGCGCACATTGGTGATGTATTCCACATATTGGCAAAGAATGTCTTTGTTAAGACCTATCATTGAGCCATCCTTAAACAGGTATTCGGCCCACTCTTTTTCTTGTTCAGCGGCGTCAACAAACATTTGAATGGCTTGCTCACGACACTCGGCAGCGACTTCAGCCATTTGCGGATCGTCCTTGCCTTCTTGCATGATATTAAGAATATGCTGTGTGCCGGACAGGTGCAGAGCTTCGTCACGGGCGATCAGCTTGATGATCTTCGCATTGCCTTCCATCAACTCGCGCTCGGCAAAGGCAAAGGAGCATGCAAATGACACATAAAAGCGGATAGCTTCAAGGATATTCACCGACATCATGGCCAGGTACAAACGCTTTTTAAGCTCGTACAAGGACACATCAACGACTTCACCATTAACCGTGTGATGGCCTTCGCCGTACAGGTTATAAAGTGAGGTTAGGTGGATCAGGTCGTCATAATAACGAGTTACTTCTTCGGCGCGCTCATTGATTTTATCATTGGTCACTATGTCGTCGAAAATTACTTCCGGAGACTGGGTGACGTTGCGAATAATGTGGGTGTATGAGCGGCTGTGGATCGTTTCACTAAAAGCCCAGGTTTCAATCCAGGTTTCAAGCTCAGGTAGAGAAACGATGGGCAGCAGGGCCACATTCGGTGAGCGGCCTTGGACGCTGTCGAGCAGGGTCTGATACTTCAGGTTGCTTAAGAAGATATGACGCTCATGCTCGGGCAGAGACTGAAAGTCAACGCGGTCTTTGCTGACATCTACTTCTTCTGGACGCCAAAAGAAAGACAGTTGTTTTTCGATCAGCTTTTCGAAAATAGGGTACTTTTGCTGGTCATAGCGCGATACGTTCACCGTTTGTCCAAAGAACATAGGTTCTTTCAATTGGTCATTACGATTACGGCTAAAGGTGGAGTATGACATATTCGTGGGGTCTCAAATCAGGGTCGAACAACAAAGCGAAGCGGCTAAAAAGCCGCTCGCTTAATTATTATATCTTACAAGCGCCGCCTTCACAGCCATCATCGGCCTGTGGCTTAAACTCATCTTGGGCGTCTGCTGCGCCATCACGGGTATTGTGATAGTACAGGGTCTTCACACCCAATTTGTAAGCGGTGAGTAGATCTTTGAGCAAGAGCTTCATCGGCACCTTGCCGCCATCGAACTTGTTCGGATCATAATTGGTGTTGGCCGAAATAGTCTGGTCAACGAATTTTTGCATAATGCCCACTAGTTGTAGGTAGCCATCGTTCGATGGAATGTCCCACAGCAACTCGTATTGATCTTTTAGACGCTCATACTCTGGCACAACTTGCTTAAGGATACCGTCTTTAGACGCCTTAACGCTGATATGACCGCGCGGAGGCTCAATTCCGTTAGTCGCGTTGGAAATTTGCGACGAGGTTTCCGATGGCATCAGCGCCGACAGAGTCGAGTTACGCATGCCATAGGCTTGGATGCTTTCGCGCAGGCCATCCCAATCCAGGTGCAGTGGCTCATCACAGACGCTATCGAGATCCTTCTTATAGGTATCGATAGGCATAATGCCCTGTGAATAGGTGGTTTCGTTAAATTTAGGACACGCGCCTTTTTCTTTAGCCAGCTCGTTTGATGCTTTCATCAGATAATACTGAATCGCTTCAAAGGTTTTATGTGTTAGGCCATTGGCGCTGCCATCCGAATAACGCTTACCATTTTTAGCCAGGTAATAAGCGAAGTTAATTACGCCTACACCCAGGGTACGACGACCCATGGTGGAATTGTATGCGGCCGGCACAGGGTACTCTTGGTAATCCAACAGGTTATCAAGGGCACGTACCGCCAGCTCGGCAAGCTCTTCCAGCTCATCCAGTGACTCAATGGCACCTAAGTTGAAGGCTGACAAGGTACACAGGGCGATTTCACCGCTGTCGTCGTTCACATCGTTCAGTGGCTTAGTTGGCAAGGCGATCTCTAGGCACAGGTTAGACTGGCGAATAGGTGCAACCTTGGCATCAAATGGGCTATGGGTATTACAGTGGTCAACGTTTTGCAGGTAAATACGACCCGTGCTGGCACGCTCTTGCAAGAACATAGAGAACAATTCAACGGCCTTAATGCGCTTCTTACGAATTGACTCGTCCTGCTCGTATTTCACATAAAGCTGCTCGAACAAGTCTTGGTCTTCGAAGAAAGCATCGTAAAGACCAGGCACATCCGATGGGCTGAATAAGGTAATGAAACCGTCTTTGATCAAGCGGGTATACATCAGCTTGTTAAATTGCACACCGTAATCCAGGTGGCGAACACGGTTGTCTTCAACACCACGGTTATTCTTAAGAACCAGCAGGTTTTCAACCTCTAGGTGCCATAGCGGATAGAACAGGGTAGCGGCACCACCACGTACGCCGCCTTGCGAACAGCTTTTAACCGCGGTTTGGAAGTGCTTATAAAAAGGCACACAACCTGTGTGATACGCTTCACCGTTACGAATTGGGCTACCTAGGGCGCGAATGCGACCGGCGTTGATACCGATGCCTGCGCGTTGAGAGACGTATTTTACAATCGCCGATGACGTAGCGTTGATAGAGTCTAGACTATCGGCACACTCGATCAGTACACACGAGCTAAATTGACGCGTAGGTGTACGAACACCCGACATAATAGGTGTGGGTAGCGAGATCTTAAATTGAGAAACCGCATCGTAAAAACGCTTCACATAATCAAGACGCGTTTCTTTTGGGTAATCCGAGAATAGGCTGGCCGCAACCAACATATATAGGAACTGGGCGCTCTCATAAATATCGCCGGTAACGCGGTTTTGTACCAGATACTTACCTTCTAGCTGCTTAACGGCGGCATAGCTGAAGTTTAAATCGCGGCTATGGTCAATAAACTGATCCATTTGCTCAAATTCAGACTGAGTGTAGTCGGTAACTAAATGCTGGTCGTAACGCTTATCTTCAACGAGCTTAACAACATGATCATACAGTTTAGGTGGCTCAAAACGGCCATAGGCTTTTTTACGCAGGTGGAAAATAGCCAGACGCGCTGCCAAATACTGATAGTCAGGCGTATCTTTTGAGATCAAGTCCGCGGCCGATTTGATAATCGTTTCGTGAATATCTTCGGTGCGAATGCCGTCATAGAATTGAATATGGGACTTAAGTTCTACCTGAGATACAGATACATTATTGAGCCCTTCTGCGGCCCAAGTAATGACACGATGAATTTTATCTAAATCCAACGCTTCCTTACGTCCATCGCGTTTGCTAACAGATAACTGTTGAGTCATAGTTATTGCCCGTAATTATAATTAATTGTATTAGCGCACAGCTGCTAAAGATGTCTTTAATCAGCTACAGCAGGCGATGTATTTACTACGTCTAAGCATGCCTTTGCTTTGCGCCATCGCCCACGGCCACCAAGCATTTATAGCTGTGTAAGTTTTAAACACTAGATATGGTGTTTTCATCTCTGTGATTCACAAGATAGTGGGGTCTGCGTGTATTTGCAAGAGGCGCAAACTGTGACAATCTGTGGATAAGTTGCCGCAGTTAGTAACCGTTAACCTTCAAACATTTTTAATGCTGTCGGTCGGCGAAAATCAACGTCAAAAAACACAAATTTAATGATTTTTTTCTAGTCTAACCGACTGGGTTTTTTATCATCAAGTCGACCATCTTTTCATCACGCGATTAGCAAAATTGCACTATATCTGGTGTTTAAAAAATAACAAACCACCAGATATAGTGTATGCGCTCATTTGAAAAACACAAACCGGATTGGCTACGCTTTGTTTACGCCAGCTTTTCAAAGTGCAAAAGGTAGTTAACGTCCAAGTCCTGGCCCAGGGTGTATTGCTTGCTCAGCGGGTTGTAACTGAGTCCTGCGCTGTGACGCACTTTCAATCCGGCTTGCTCGGCCCACTGGATAAGTTGTGATGGACGGATGAATTTCTTATGGTCGTGTGTCCCCTCAGGTACCAGCTTAAGCAACTTCTCGGCGCCAACAATGGCGAACAAATAGGCCTTGGCCGTTTTATTTAAGGTAGAGAAGTAAACCTGGGCACCGGGTTTTGCCAGAGCGGCGGCACTGGCGATCACCGATTGCGGATCCGGCACATGCTCAAGCATTTCCATACAGGTCACCACATCGAAGCGCTCGGCATGCTCGACGGCATATTGCTCGGCGGTAATTTGTTGGTAGTCGACTTTAACGCCCGACTCGAGACTATGAAGCTTGGCGACATTAAGAGGCTCGCGACCCATATCGATACCCGTGACCTTAGCGCCAAGCTTGGCCATGCTTTCCGCTAAAATGCCACCGCCACAGCCTATATCCAAGGTTTCTTTATCGGCTAAGCCATTGGCATGTTGGGCGATAAAGTCCAGGCGCAGGGGGTTGATTTCGTGTAAAGGCTTAAACTCACCGTCGAGATCCCACCAGCGCTGTGCGATGGCTTCAAATTTGGCAATTTCATCCGTATCTACATTTTGATGTTCGGTCATAAAAAACTTCCTCGTTTGTCTGAGGCCATTATACGGGGGGATTTTGTGAAATCGCAAAGATTTAGCGCCTGTAAAAATAAAAATTATGTGATAGCATGGGCTGAGATAATAATGACAATGGGGCAGGTGATACGTTCGGCCAAGCCCGTGCAAATTACACCCTGTCGCAAATAAGAAGGAAAGTGGATATCAATGACTGATCTCGCCAATGAAGTCCTTCCGGTTAATATTGAAGATGAGTTAAAAAATTCCTACCTGGATTACGCCATGAGTGTAATCGTAGGACGTGCGCTTCCCGACGTTCGTGACGGCTTAAAGCCGGTACACCGTCGTGTATTGTTCGCCATGAATGAACTCCGCAATGACTGGAACAAACCGTATAAAAAGTCTGCCCGTGTAGTGGGCGACGTCATCGGTAAATACCACCCGCACGGCGACAGTGCCGTATACGACACCATAGTACGTATGGCGCAGCCGTTTTCACTGCGTTATATGCTGGTCGATGGCCAAGGTAACTTTGGTTCCGTGGATGGTGACTCGGCGGCGGCGATGCGTTACACCGAAGTACGCATGGCAAAACTTTCCCAAGAGTTATTAGCCGACTTAGAAAAAGAAACCGTTGATTACGTGCCTAACTATGATGGCACCGAGCAGATCCCGGATGTATTGCCGACTAAGGTTCCTAACCTGCTGGTCAATGGTTCATCGGGTATCGCCGTAGGTATGGCGACCAATATTCCGCCACATAACCTCACCGAGGTGATCAACGGTTGTTTAGCGCTTATCAAAGAGCCGCAAACCACCATTGATGAATTGATGGAATACATCCCAGGCCCGGATTTCCCGACCGCCGCTATTATCAATGGCAAGAAAGGCATCGAACAGGCCTATAAAACAGGCCGTGGCAAGATTTACATTCGCGCCCGCGCGGAAGTGGAAGTGGATGAGAAAACCGGTCGTGAGACCATTATCGTTCATGAAATTCCATATCAGGTGAACAAGGCCCGCCTTATCGAGAAAATCGCCGAGCTGGTGAAAGATAAGAAAATAGAAGGCATCAGTGCACTGCGTGATGAGTCTGATAAAGACGGTATGCGCATTGTTATTGAAATTAAACGCGGTGAAGTGGGTGAGGTGGTACTGAACAACCTGTACGCCCAAACTCAGATGCAAACCGTGTTTGGTATCAATATGGTGGCCCTAGACGGTAACCAGCCGAAGTGCTTTAACATCAAGGAAATGCTTGAAGCCTTTATCCTGCACCGCCGTGAAGTGGTAACCCGTCGTACCGTATTCGATTTGCGTAAAGCCCGTGAGCGTGCTCATACCTTGGAAGGTTTGGCCATTGCCTTGGCTAATATCGACCCGATCATCGAACTTATTCGTAAGTCACCGACACCGGCGGAAGCGAAGCAAGCCCTTGTTGCTCGCCCATGGGAGCTAGGTAACGTTAAAGCCATGCTGGAAAAAGCAGGTGATAACGCCGCGCGTCCAGATTGGCTGGCGGATGATTTAGGTATTCGCGACGGCCAGTACTATCTGTCAGAGCAGCAGGCTCAGGCCATCCTTGAGTTACGCCTACATAAGCTAACCGGTCTGGAGCATGAGAAGATCCTTGATGAGTATCAAGAGCTACTCGAGCTAATTGCAGAGCTGTTGCATATTCTTGGCTCGCCGGAGCGCTTGATGGAAGTGATCCGCGATGAATTGGTTACCATCAAGGAAACCTACGGCGATGAGCGCCGCACCGAAATCAGTGCCGCGGCCCACGATATCAGCCTAGAAGATTTGATCACCGAAGAAAACGTCGTTGTAACTCTGTCTCACGAAGGCTATGTGAAGTACCAGCCGCTGAGTGACTACGAGGCGCAGCGCCGTGGTGGTAAGGGTAAATCCGCAACCAAGATGAAAGACGAAGACTTTATTGAACGTCTATTGGTTGCTAACACCCATGACACCATCTTATGCTTCTCGACCGCCGGTCGTTTGTATTGGTTGAAGGTCTATCAGTTGCCGCTGGCTAGCCGCGCCGCCCGTGGTAAGCCTATCGTCAACCTGTTGCCGCTGGAAGCCGATGAGCGTATTACCGCCATCTTGCCGGTGCGTGAGTACGAAGAAGATAAGTTTGTCTTTATGGCCACCGCCTTCGGTACCGTGAAGAAAACGCCATTAACCGCTTATAGCCGTCAGCGTGCCAGTGGTATTATTGCCGTGAACCTTAACGAGGGCGACAGCCTGATCGGTGTGGATATCACCGATGGCAGCAATGAGATCATGCTCTTTACCGACGCCGGTAAGGTTGTACGCTTTAAAGAAGCTGAAGAATCAGCGGTCGTTGATGAAAACGGTAACCCGGTTCTTGACGAAGAGGGTAACCCTGAAATCAAGTTCAAGGGTGTACGTCCCATGGGCCGTACTGCCACCGGTGTACGCGGCATCAAGATGGCCGACGACCAGCGCGTGGTGTCACTCATCGTGCCTAAGTCCGATGGTGCTATCCTAACCGTAACCGAAAACGGCTATGGTAAGCGTACCGCTTTAGAGGATTACCCATCTAAGAGTCGTGCGACTCAAGGTGTGGTATCTATCAAGGTGAGCGAGCGTAATGGTGCAGTGGTCGGTGCCGTTCAGGTGGATGACAACGACGAGATCATGATTATCTCGAATCGCGGCACCCTGGTGCGTACCCGCGTGAACGAAGTCTCTACCGTGGGCCGAAATACCCAAGGGGTTATTTTGATCCGTACGGTTGACGGCGAGCAGGTGGTTGGTTTACAACGTATCGAAGAAATCGATGAAGATGAACTGGCCACGCTGGAACACGACGAAGCTGTGATTCAGGAGGAAGCTCCTGGAGATGAGGCCGAGCAGGGTCCTGAACAAGACTCTGAGTAATCTATAAAAGCGGCTTCGGCCGCTTTTTTTATCCTTGTAGAGGGTCTGTTGACCTTTGTTGTTAGTTTCTGCAGCAGTTTGTAGCGGGTTTATACAAGGCGGCACATGTGTGGTGTAGTGATTCTACATGAACATGTAACAACACAGTAGAAATGCGCTACAAGCGCTGCCCTACGGG
>NZ_PQCD01000022.1:65185-293618 GCF_002964705.1 Pseudoalteromonas sp. T1lg75
CCCTGCTCTGTGTTGCTCGCTATGTACATAGGCGAGCAAGGCCGAAGCAATGCTTCGCAGCTTAGCGAGGTGAGCGCATGGATGCGCGATGTAACCAAGCTTCATGGATGAATTTAACCACATAAATCAGTGATTATATTCATCAGAATGCGTTTAGATTGAACATAAAGTAAACCGCAAAGATAAACAGACCCTGAAATATTTTCAAGTTACATCGCCTGCACAATGGGTATTGTGTGGGTACGCGAAGTGGAATGAGGAAGAAGTAATGAGCGTTTATAATTTTTGTGCCGGCCCTGCCATGTTACCTCCGGCTGTGATGCAAAAAGCACACAAGAATTTTTAGATTGGCAAGGACTAGGCGTGTCGGTCATGGAAGTCAGTCACCGTGCCGAACCTTTTTTGACCATGGCACAGCAATGTGAGGCACGTCTGCGTCGGCTAATGAATATTAGCGACGAGTTTGCCGTACTCTTTATGCACGGTGGTGGCCGCGGTCAGTTTGCCGCTGTGCCCATGAACCTGCATCTTGACGATGCGCCGGCCGTGTATATCAACACGGGTATCTGGTCCGATGGTGCCGCCAAGGAAGCGAAAAAATACACAGATGTGGTTGAAATCAATGTCCGAGATGATAAAGACGGGCAGTTTGGTGTGCTTCCCGTGTCGAAGTGGCCCTTACCTGAAAAAGCCAGTTATATCCATTACTGTCCTAATGAAACGATTGATGGCGTTGAATTATTCGATGTCCCAAGTCACCCTACGGCGCCCATTGTTGCCGATATGTCCTCGATGATCTTATCGCGCGATATCGATGTGAATCAGTTCGATGTAATTTATGCCGGCGCCCAGAAAAACATAGGCCCATCGGGTCTGGCCATTGTCATCGTACGGAAAACCTTGCTTGCACGTGAAGGCGTGCCGCGTCCGGGAATTCTCGACTATGCGGTTGAGGCCGAGCAGGGCAGCATGTACAACACTCCGCCTACCTTTGCCTGGTATCTGGCCGATGTGGTCTTTAAATGGCTTGAAGAGCAAGGTGGTGTGCCTGCCATGCAGCGTCATAACAAAAACAAGGCGGCGATTTTATATGATTACATCGATGCCTCTGATTTCTACAGCAACAAGGTTGCAAAAGACTGCCGCTCATTGATGAATGTACCATTTTGGTTGAACGATGAGAGCCTGAACGAGCGTTTCCTGGCTTTATCACAACAGGCTGGTTTACTGGCATTGGAAGGGCACCGTTTTGTCGGTGGTATGCGTGCCAGTATTTATAATGCCATGCCGGTGGCGGGCATCGAGGCCTTGGTTACCTTTATGGAGCAGTTCGCCCAGGAGCACAGTTGATGGAATCATTACGCTTAGAGCCCATTAACAAGGTGCAAGGCGAAGTGGTGCTACCGGGCTCGAAGAGCTTGTCTAATCGTATTCTTTTGTTAGCCGCCCTATGCCGCGGTACAACCAAGGTAACGAACCTGCTCGATAGCGATGATATTCGTCATATGCTAGGAGCGCTCGCCTCTATGGGGGTGGATGTTGAGCTCAGTGAAGACAAGACTCAGGCTCTGGTCCACGGCCAGGGCGGTACGCTGAATACACCGAAAGAACCCTTGTTTTTAGGTAATGCAGGCACAGCCTACAGACCCTTAACGGCAGTGCTGGCGGCAACGCAGGGTCAATTTGAGCTTGGTGGTGAGCCGCGTATGGAAGAGCGCCCAATTGGCCACCTAGTTGATGCGTTACGTGCCTTAGGGGCGGAGGTTGAGTATCTTAAAACGCAGGATTACCCGCCGTTGGCAATTAAAGGCCAAGCGTTGGCCGGTGGCGAGGTGAGCATAGATGGCAGTATTTCAAGTCAGTTCTTAACCGCGTTATTAATGGCCGCGCCACTGTTCAGTGGTGATACCAATATCACTATTAAGGGTGAGCTGGTATCTAAACCTTACATCGATATCACCTTAGGTGTAATGCGCAAATTCGGCGTCGAGGTTAGCAATAACCAGTATCAGAGTTTTCACGTTAAGGGTGGCCAGCAGTATGTGTCTCCCGGTGAAATCATGGTGGAAGGAGACGCGTCGTCGGCCTCCTACTTTATCGCTGCTGCCGCTATCAATGGTGGCGAGATCACCATTCATGGTGTGGGCAAGGCGTCGGTGCAAGGTGACATTGGTTTTGCCGAAGTGATGGAGCAGGTCGGTGCCGACATCGATTGGTATGATGATAAGCTGGTGGTACGCAAGGGGCAGCTCAAGGGTGTGGATATCGATGCCAATGCCATTCCCGATGCCGCCATGACGCTTGCCACGGTGGCACTGTTTGCCAAGGGTAAAACCGCCATTCGCAATATTTATAATTGGCGGGTTAAAGAAACCGATCGCTTGTATGCCATGGCAACGGAATTGAAAAAGCTTGGAGCCGACGTGGTGGAGGGGCATGATTATATCGAGATCACGCCACCGGCCCATTTACAGGATGTGGCCATCGATACCTATAACGATCACCGCATTGCCATGTGTTTTTCCATGGTGGCGGTCGGGGGCTGGCCGGTCACTATCAATGACCCAGGCTGTACGGCAAAGACCTTTCCTACCTACTTTGATACCTTAGCCAGCGTCAGTCACGGCTAATATTTATGCCCGCCTACAGCCTATGCTAGGCGGGCATTTCCATTCATACAATTATTGATCTGTTACAAAACAATCGTAAAATTCTGACCTAATAACGCGAATTTACAAAAAAGTTCACGTATAATACGGCGGTTTTGAAATGTTTGCTGTGCATGCAGGAGGTTTAAATGCAGGCATCTATGCCGGTGATCACCATTGACGGACCCAGTGGGTCGGGCAAAGGTACAGTGTGTCGTTTACTCGCGCAAAAGTTGGGCTGGGACGTGCTCGACAGTGGCGCGATTTATCGTGTTTTGGCGCTCGCAGCGCTGCATCACCAGATCGCACTCGACAATGAAGAAGCCTTAGTCCCGCTTGCAGCAAATTTAGATGTGCAATTTAGCTTCGATGCTGAAAATGAAAGCAGCAAGATTGTCCTCGAGGGCGAGGAAGTGACCCATGGTATTCGTAATGAAGAAGTGGGCGCAGCAGCATCAAAAGTGGCCGCCTTGCCTCGGGTACGTGAGGCCTTATTGCGTCGCCAACGCGCCTTTCGCGGTGAGGCAGGGTTGATTGCCGATGGTCGCGATATGGGCACCGTGGTGTTTCCCGATGCCAACGTGAAAATCTTCCTGACCGCCAGCGCCGAAGAGCGCGCCGAGCGACGCTTTAAAGAGTTGAAGGCCAAGGGTCTGGATGTTACACTAAGTGGTCTACTTGTAGACATTCAAGCTCGTGACGAGCGCGACATGAATCGTGCCGTAGCACCGCTTGTCCCAGCTGAGGACGCGGTCAGCTTAGATACCACTGAGCTCAATGCCGAGCAAGTGTTTGCCAAAGTGATGTCGATTCTCGACGATGCCGTTGTTAACGGTAAATTGGCAAACCTAAGTAAGTAAAAATTCCTACGCATGAGCAGGACGCCCGTGCTTAATTAATAACCCCGCTGAGCAGTGACGCGACGTGGAGATTTAAACTTATAGAGACGTATTAAGTATGTCAGAAAATTTTGCGCAGTTATTTGAAGAAAGCCTACAGGGTTTTGAAGCTCAACAGGGCTCAATCGTAAAAGGCACCGTAATCGCTATCGAGAACAACATCGTTCTTGTAGACGCTGGCCTTAAGTCAGAAAGTGCTATCCCTGCAGAGCAGTTCAAAAATACTGCTGGTGAACTAGAAGTTGCTGTTGGTGACGAAGTAGATGTTGCTCTAGATGCAATCGAAGACGGTTTCGGTGAAACTATCCTTTCTCGTGAGAAAGCGAAGCGTCACGAAGCGTGGATCCGTCTTGAGAAAGCATGTGAAGAAAACGAAACTGTTACTGGTGTTATCAACGGTAAGGTTAAAGGTGGTTTCACTGTTGAAGTTGATTCTATCCGTGCCTTCCTACCTGGTTCACTTGTTGACGTTCGTCCAGTACGTGACACAACTCACCTTGAAGGTAAAGAGCTTGAGTTCAAAGTAATCAAGCTTGACCAGAAGCGTAACAACGTTGTTGTTTCTCGCCGTGCAGTTATCGAATCTGAAAACTCACAAGAGCGTGAAGAACTTCTTCAAAACCTTGTTGAAGGTCAAGAAGTTAAAGGTATCGTTAAGAACCTTACAGACTACGGTGCGTTCGTTGACCTAGGTGGTGTTGACGGTCTACTACACATCACTGACATGGCGTGGAAGCGTGTTAAGCACCCTTCAGAAATCGTAAATGTTGGCGACGAAATCAACGTTAAAGTTCTTAAGTTCGACAAAGAGAAGACACGTGTTTCTCTAGGTCTTAAGCAGCTTGGCGAAGATCCATGGCAAGAAATTGCTAACCGTTACCCAGAAGGCGCTAAGCTATCTGGTCGTGTAACTAACCTAACTGACTACGGTTGTTTCGTTGAAATCGAAGAAGGCGTAGAAGGTCTAGTACACGTTTCTGAGATGGATTGGACTAACAAAAACATCCACCCATCTAAAGTTGTTTCACTAGGTGACAACGTAGAAGTAATGGTTTTAGAAATCGACGAAGAGCGTCGTCGTATTTCTCTAGGTCTTAAGCAATGTAAAGCTAACCCTTGGCAAGAATTTGCTCGTCTACAAAACAAAGGCGACCAAGTTACTGGTAAGATCAAGTCAATCACTGACTTCGGTATCTTCATCGGCCTTGACGGTGGCATCGACGGTCTTGTACACCTTTCAGACATCTCTTGGAACACTCCAGGCGAAGAAGCTGTACGTGAGTACAAGAAAGGCGACGAAATCACTGCTATCGTACTTCAGGTTGACCCAGAGCGTGAGCGTATCTCTCTAGGCGTGAAGCAAATCGAAGCTGATCCTTTCAATAACTACCTGGACGCAAACAAAAAAGGTGCTATTGTTAAAGGTAAAGTGACTGCTGTTGACGCGAAAGGCGCAACTGTTGAGCTTGCTGAAGGCGTTGAAGGTTACATCCGTGTAGCTGACATCGCTCAAGAACGTGTTGAAGATGCAACTGCCGTTGTTTCTGAAGGCGACGAGATCGAAGCTAAGTTCGTTGGCGTAGATCGTAAGAACCGCGCTATCAGCTTGTCTGTTAAAGCGATCTTCGAAGCTGAAGAAAAAGAAGCATTAGAGAAACTGAAGGCAGACGAGCCTCAGTTCGAAAATGCTATGGCTGCTGCATTCAAAAATGCACAGAAAGACTAAGATTTAGTCTAGTCTTAGGAAGGGCGCAAGCCCTTCCTTTGTAAGCCCCTAAGGAAACATTATGACCAAGTCAGAATTAATAGAACAACTTGCACAAAGCCACTCTCATATCCAAGCCCGCGATGTCGAGAATGCCGTTAAAGAAATTCTAGAACAAATGGCCGGTTCATTATCTGAAGCCGAACGAATTGAGATTCGTGGTTTTGGTAGTTTCTCTCTACACTTCCGTGCTCCGCGCACAGGTCGTAACCCAAAAACTGGGGAAACCGTCGAACTAGACGGCAAGTACGTACCGCACTTTAAACCGGGCAAGGAATTACGCGACCGCGTTAACGCCAGTATTTAATCATCACGGATGGAGTAACCGCTGAGTGAAGGTTGTAAAGTTCATTCTGTTTGTACTGTGTATTTTCATCGCCTTTGTATTAGGTTCGCAAAATCCACAGCTAGTCCAGGTTAATTACCTTATTGCCAGCGCCACCATGCCATTAGCCGCGCTAATGAGCTTTTGTTTTATTGTTGGATTATTCTTCGGCTGTTTCGTCAGCTTCCGCCTATTTTCCAAGTTAAAGTGGCAAAACTATCGGTTGCAAAAGCGTAACGAGCAACTTTCCCGTAACGCCCAAGAGCAACGTCAAAGTACCGCTCTGGCGCCTATAAAAGATAACTAGTTATGCTTGAGCTGTTGTTTTTACTCCTGCCCGTTGCCGCTGGTTACGGCTGGATCATGGGTAAAAACAGTGCCAAAAATCAAGCTCATCAACACAGCCGCAAAATTACCGCAGAATACAGTAAAGGCCTGAAATTCCTGCTCGACAGGGAAGACGATCAGGGTCTTGAACACCTTATTCAACTTCTCGAAGTATCCGCCGACTCGGTGGAACACTATTTAACCTTGGCGACTTTATTTCGCCGCCGTGGCGAGCTCGACCGCGCCATTAAAATTCACGAATTGCTACTGGAACACCCCAACCTCAACGACGATCAGCTGACGACCTGTCGCCTGGAGTTGGCGCAGGATTATATCCTAGCCGGGCTGTTGGACAGTGCCGAAGAGCATCTGCTCATTTTAATTAAGCAAAAACGCCCACAAGCGTTAGAGCCGCTGATCACCCTGTACTCGCAAACCCGCGAATGGCATAAGGGGATTACCTTACATCAGCGGTATGCCCATTTATTTACTCAGCGCCAGCAAAAAATTGCCATTGCTAATTTTTATTGTGAAGCGGGCGCGGCGGATAATGCCCCGGAACTCATGTCCCAGGCATTGGGAGTGGGGGAGCCAAGCGTACGTCCTTTATATGAGCTAGGGCAGCTGGCCTTTCAGCGGGAGGACTACGTACAGGCCATTCACTACTGGCGTGATTTGATCTGCCAATTTACCTATTGCTCGCCCTTAGTGCTCGAGCGTTTAAGCAGCAGCTATCGTCATTTGCATTTAGAGCATCAGTTTGAACATCTATTGGCGGAGTTGGTCGACAAGGGCGGTATTGGTTTAAAGATCCACTATTGCCAGCATTTGGTCAAAGCAGGGCAGCGCAAGCAAGCGGTTGAGTTCATTACCAAGAGTTTAAAGAAACAACCCAATATTCGTGGCTTTCGTTTTTTGCTACAATTACTGGCCGGGCAAAACGCGCAACTAGACGAAGCGCTAAATCCCATAGATAAACTTATTCAATCATATATAGATACCAAAGCAGATTTTCAATGTCAGCATTGCGGCTTTCAAAGTCATAGTCATTATTGGTTGTGTCCGTCTTGCCGCCATTGGGAATCTATGCAACCAAGCCGAGGGCTTGATGGTTTTTAAACAGGAAAAACATGAACGCTGTTGACTCTAAAAAAGTACTTATCGCTTTAGACTACGATGATAAAGCCAAGGCATTGGCATTTGTACAACAACTTTCACCG
This sequence comes from Pseudoalteromonas sp. T1lg75, assembly GCF_002964705.1. GTDB lineage: Bacteria > Pseudomonadota > Gammaproteobacteria > Enterobacterales > Alteromonadaceae > Pseudoalteromonas. The sequence goes on from NZ_PQCD01000022.1 coordinate 72,370, forward strand.
GATAGCTGTCGCCTCAAGGTCGGTAAAGAAATGTTTACCCATTTTGGTCCGGATTTTGTGAAGCAATTGGTCGAGTTGGGCTTTGATGTATTCCTGGATCTCAAGTTTCACGATATTCCTAACACGGTTGCCAAAGCGGTTAAAGCCGCGGCGGACTTGGGTGTGTGGATGGTAAACGTCCATGCCAGCGGCGGTGTGGAAATGATGCAAAAGGCCAAGGAAATCCTCGTCCCTTATGGTGATAAAGCGCCCTTGTTAATTGCCGTTACCGTGCTGACCAGCATGGATGAAATGCAATTAAAACAATTAGGTATTGAAAAGACACCGCAAGAGCAAGTATTGTATTTAGCGCAATTAACCAAACAGGCCGGCCTTGATGGCGTGGTGTGTTCGGCACAAGAAGCATACGAACTAAAACAACAGTTGGGCGCCGATTTTAAACTAGTTACTCCGGGCATTCGACCGGCGGGCAGTGATGCGGGTGACCAAAAGCGCATTATGACGCCGAAGCAGGCGATCGAAAGCGGCAGCGATTATCTGGTCATTGGCCGTCCGATCACTCAAGCAGATGATCCGGTTGCGGTGCTTAAGGCCATCAATGAGAGTCTAGGAGACTAAGGTGAAATATTTAGTGCTGATCGTTGCACTCGCTGCGGCGGGGTATTACTACCTTGAGCGCACCAGGGCGCAAAGTAACGCCGAGGCGCTGGCTTTGGTCATCGCTGAGTCCAAGCGACAGGGTGAGGTCGATCTGTTTGATCTAAAAGCGGCACTGACTAAACATGTTTATGCTATTTGTGACAACAATTCCACCATGTTACTGGAGACGGATCGTACCGTAGGGGATTGTGAAGACCTTCATGACAATAAGCATATGCAATGTGACGAAGCTGTTTTTCGTTTGGCGCCGTTAACCATTACCGATAGCGATGAGCTTATCGACTATGCAAAGCGCTACGTGCGCTGCGCTTTGCCATACGAAGACCTAACCTATCAGCCAATAAAATAATAAAAACGCGACCTTATGGTCGCGTTTTTAGTTTTATCTGCGTGGCTTCAATATCGATTACCCCATCTTTAAAGAGGCCGCCTATGGCCTTTTTAAAGTTTGCCTTCGAGGTACCAAACTGACGTTTAATGGCCTCCGGCGCCGATTTATCGCCCAGCGGTAGCAGGCCGCCTCGGGCATTGAGTTCATCGAGGATCTGTTGTTTCAGTGGATCAATCTTCGCCATCCCCGGCGCTTCGAGTACGATATCCAGTTTGCCGTCTTCGCGGCACTGCTGCACGTAAGCCTTTAGGCGCTGGCCCACAAACAGGCTGCGGTGTACACGGTTATGGAAAATAAGACCCCAGTGCAGTTCATCGACAATGACCTTAAAGCCAAGGTCGGTTTTTCCCGCGACGATAATATCGACCAGGTCGCCGGTTTTATAATCCGGTTGGGTACGGCCAACAAATTTATTGAGATTACTCGAGGCACAAATACGTTTTGAAGCATTATCCAAGTAAAGCTTTACCAGGTAACTGCGCTCGGGTTGCATACGCGGCTTTTGTTCGTTAAAGGGCACCAAGAGATCTTTTTCCAGACCCCAATCCAAAAAGGCACCAATTTTATTCACCTGTTTGACCTGGAGCAGGGCAAAGTCACCAACCTGAGCGCTTGGTTTCGTGCGGGTTGCCGTTGGATGCCCCATGTTATCCAGGTAGACAAAAACGCTCAGGCTATCACCGCGCTCAACGTCATCCGGAGCCTGCTCGGCGGGTAGGAATACTTCGCCAAGGTCTGGGCTATGTAAATACAGGCCTTCGCCGGCCACTTCATCAACAAACAGGGTTTGCCATTGTCCTAAGCTACTCATTATTCTTCCTCATCCTGCATCGGTTTTGGCTTGCGTTTCAGTGAACCCATGGCGTTGGGGTCAAAGGGAGCCGCGATAGGTTTTCTTGGCTTTCCTGCGCCGGCTTTACGCGGCTTCGCTCTGGCAGGCTTGCCACCCTGAGAGGTGACTTTATCTGCTTTTTTAGCTTTGTTGGTCTTCGGCTTAGGCTGGGTAAAGCCTTTAAATTTGCCTACCAAGCCGTCAATTTCACTAAAGGGGAGCGGGCGACGCATAAACTGATTAATGGCTAAATAGCTTTGCCAGTCCTTGGGACCCACAAGGGAAATTGCAAAGCCCTTGAAACCGGCACGGCCGGTACGACCGATGCGGTGGATGTACTCCTCGGCATTTTTCGGCAAGTCGAAGTTAATCACATGGGTCACATTCAAAAGGTCTAGACCTCGAGAGGCGACATCCGTGGTGATAAGCACCTGATATAAGCCGCGGCTGAAGCTGTCCATGATATCAAGGCGCTTATTTTGTGCCAGGGTGCCCTCAAGCGCCACGGCCTTAAAACCCTGCTTGCTGATTTTGTCGCACAGGCGTTGAGTGTCCTCGCGGGTGGCGGTAAAGATAATGCACTGACCTAAGCCTTCTTCGTTAGCGAGGAGATGGTCAAGTAGCGCTTCTTTATGGTCTAAGTGATCGGCTAAGTAGAGACGTTGGGCAATATCACCATGCTCGTCGGTGGCGGCGCTAATGCTTACCCCTTTGGGGTTTTTCAATAAATTACGCGATAGGGCGCCTACTTGGGCATGCTCAAGAGTGGCCGAAAATAACAGACTTTGGCGCAATCTGTGGTCGGCGCTTTTATTGATAAGTTCGACTTGCTCACTAAAGCCTAAATCAAGAATACGGTCAGCTTCATCGAAAATCAGCATTTCCAGACCGGCCAAGTGTAAAGAGCGGTCTTCGAGGTGATCGGCAATACGTCCCGGGGTGCCAACAACAAAATGCGGGTCTTTGCGCAGTGCTTTTACCTGATCGTTATAATTCTCACCGCCGAGCACTTTTAAGGCGCTCAGGGCGGTGCCAGCAATCAGCAAACGCAGTTGGGTATAGACTTGGGTCGCAAGTTCACGGGTAGGAGTAACGATCAACACCCGAGGGTCGCGCTTCGATAAGGCCTTTTGCTTCATCACCCTTTGTACCGCAGGCAACAAAAACGCCAAGGTCTTACCGGACCCCGTTTTTGATTGCGCAAATAAATCGTGCCCGGCTAATGCCAATGGGATCGCCTGGGCTTGAATATCGGTAGGGGTGGTAATGCCCTGGTGCATGATCTGTGCACACAGGCGTGTATCGATACCCAAATCACTGAATTGCAAATTCACTCTCCAACAAATAAATACAGTTAATACAGCGCTATTATAACGTATTGCATCCCTTGGCTGGCAGCTTATTTTGCGTTTTGAGCCATTATGAGTAAAATACGCGTCCTTAATGCGCCGGATTTACGATTCGGTAGAGTTTAAAGCAGAGAAAAGGTGTCTTCATGTCACAACAATACGTCGTGTGTGCGCTGTATAAATTTGTAGCGCTTCCTAATTTTGAACAAATTCGTCAACCCCTATTAGATGTTATGCTGGCCAATGATGTACGCGGTACCTTGTTGCTTGCCAATGAAGGCATTAACGGTACGGTCGCCGGTAAGCGCGAAGGCATCGATGCCTTGCTAGCCTGGTTAGATAAGCAGCCCAACCTGGATAACATAGTAACGAAAGAGTCATTCGATGACGAATGTCCGTTCTACCGCACCAAGGTTAAGCTGAAAAAAGAAATCGTTACCATGGGCGTTGAGGGCATTGACCCGCGTGAAGTGGTGGGCACCTATGTTAAGCCTAAAGATTGGAACGCCTTGATCAGCGACCCAGACGTAGTTCTGGTTGATACCCGTAACGATTATGAAATCGAAATCGGTACCTTTGAAAACGCCGTGGATCCAAAAACCAAGACCTTCCGCGAGTTTCCAGCTTGGGCCGAGCAAAACCTTGACCCCAAAAAGCATAAAAAGGTCGCCATGTTCTGTACCGGCGGTATCCGCTGTGAAAAGTCAACCGCCTACATGAAAGAGCAGGGTTTTGAAGAGGTGTATCACCTTGAAGGCGGTATCCTAAAGTATTTAGAAGAAGTGCCCAAGGAAGAAACCATGTGGCAGGGTGAGTGTTTTGTATTCGATAACCGTGTTGCCGTTGATCACGACCTGAACAAAGGCCAGTACGACCAATGTCATGCCTGTCGCATGCCGATTACCGAAGATGATAAGCAAAAGCCGGAATATATGCAGGGTGTTTCTTGCCACCACTGCCACGAAAATGTCAGTGATGAGCAGCGTGCCCGTTTTGCCGAGCGTCAAAAGCAAATCGAGCTGGCCAAAGAACGCGGCGAAGGCCATATCGGTCACGAAGCACAGGAAATGCTGCATAAGCGCAAAGAGCTTAAGCAGCAGCTTAAAGAGCAACAGCGCGCCGCGAATAAATAGTAGCCGCCTGTGAATCTTTATAAAGGAAGTCGGTATGACTTCCTTTTTTTACGCCTAAACCCTAAAGTCAGGAATATAGGAACAATAACCCCCCGTAGCAGTGAAAGCGCAATTGGCTTTCTAACGGGAATAAAATAATGAAAAGGGACGTCAGATCATGAAAAATGCATTACTTATTGTCAGCTTGGTATTTGTCTTGTGTGCTTGCTCAAAGCCCATCCCCAGAGAAAAGGCCGACTATATAGGTTATTGGCGAGGAGGGAACATGGAGCTAACCATACACCCTGACGGCAGCTTTTCTTATGAGAGGGAAGAAGGAAATACGTCAACCTCCATTAACGCGCCTTTACAAGAGTTTGAAGGCGATGACTTTGTTGTCGGTCTTGGCTTTTTTAATACCCGCTTTGAGGTTTCTCAGGCGCCGCATCAAGTCAACGGTCAATGGCAGATGGTGGTCGATGGGGTGTTACTGACCAAAAAAATGTAATGACTAGATAGAGGGGTGTATGACCCCTTTTTTAATATTCTTTTGCCCATCATCTTTGAAAATACACATCTCCTCTCAAGTGCGCGAGCGCTGTTCAGCGAAAGTAAAGATATGTAAAACCGGCTTTCAAGGCCGATGATTTGTGATCTAATGCTATTAATTAGTACGTATCTGTAATGCGTTAATGTAATTAGTCGCGCCATATCGGGCATTGACCGAAGCGAGGGCGAGTCTCAAAGCGACAAACTGTTACACTGACGCAACAGGATATTTACCCCTTAATAGCCGACGCGGGTCGGGATATAACAAGAAGGAAGGTTCAGGTTGCGACAGCTTTTCAGTGCAATTATTTGTAGTTTAATAATCACTATGCCAGCGTTCGCTAAGGCCACTAAGGTCGTGGTCGAAAGTGTAAGCTTAGAACGCTCACAACAACAGGTTCAAGCGGTAGGCAGTGCCGAAGCGATTCATTCGGTGGTGCTGTACCCGGCCGTGGGTGACAGAGTCACAGCGGTTCACTTTACGCCCGGGCAGCATGTGCAAGCAGGCGCGTTATTGCTTGAGCTGGATTCTCGTTTGCAACGGGCGGCGCTGGAAGAAGCTAAAATTCGTTTAGCCGATGCCGAGCGGACCTTGGAGCGCCTACAAAACAGCTTCGCCAAGGGCGCGATCCCCAAAAGCGAGCGCGATGATGCGTTAACGGCACGGGATCTTGCCAAGGTGGCACTGACTAAGGCCAGCGCCGAGCTTGAAGACCGTCAGGTGAGAGCGCCATTCGCCGGCGTGATGGGGCTCACCGATGTTGAAGTCGGTGACCGTATCAGTGCACAAACCGCCATTGCTAGCATCGATGACATCACTTCTCTTTACATCAATTTCAATGCGCCCGAGGCGGCTTTAACCATGCTCAGAGCCGGCGCCGAAGTCAGCGTGCAACCATGGCAACAGCAACAGGCCATCAAGGCGAAAATCGCGCAATTGGACTCGCGTATCGATACCGACTCGCGCACCCTGAGAGTGAAGGCCGAAATTGCCAACCCAGGTGCCCAGTATATTCCCGGTATGAGTTTTCGTGTGCAATTAAGCATGCAGGGTGAGGCCTATGCGGTAGTGCCCGAAGCGGCCTTGCTATGGGGGGCGACCGGTCCCTATGTGTGGAAAAGTGTTGATAATGTCGCCACCCGGGTTGATGTAAAAATTGCGCAACGACTGTCTGGCCGTTTATTGGTGAGCGGTGCCCTAGACGAAGGCGAATTGCTGATTGTCGAGGGGGTCCAGCGACTGCGTCCAAACCAGAGCGTGCGCTTCGAGCAAACTCAACTGGCGGATAGGAACTAAGCCATGAGCGAGCAAATGAATACGCAAATTCAAGATTTGCCATCGATGGCGATTCGTCGTCCGGTGCTGATAGTGGTGCTCAACCTCTTGATTATCATTGCCGGTATCGCCGCCATCGCCGGCGTAGAAGTAAGGGAGTTACCGGATGTTGACAGACCACGCATCACAGTGTCGGCGTCATTCCCTGGAGGCTCGCCGGAAACCGTAGACACAGAGGTCACCAGCAAGCTCGAAGGAGCCGTGGCCCGGGTCAGCGGCGTGAAATCCATTCGTGCGCAAAGTGAAGAAGGCAGCGCCCGTATCGTAGTCGAGTTTCGCCCGGGTGTGAACCTGGATGATGCCGCCAATGAAACTCGCGAGTCCGTCTCCCGGGTGCAACGGGAGCTTCCTGAAGAGGTGGAACGGGTATCCATTATTAAGGCTGATAATGATGCCGAAGCCGTGGTGTCGCTGACCGTAAGCAGTGAAAGCTTGTCCCTTGAAGCACTCACCGAGCGGGTTGAAACCGACCTGGCCCCGCAATTTTTGACCATTCCAGGGGTTGCCGATGTGCGTCTTAATGGCGACCGAGAGCGGGTGATGCGGGTTCGTATCGACCCCTTAAAACTCAGCAGTTTTAACCTCACCGTGCCCGATGTCGCCGCAGCGCTGCGCCAGGCTCCGTTCGATGTGCCGGCGGGCAGCTTAAAATCCGATGACCAACAACTCATCGTGCGTGCCGATGCTACCTCCGTTAGTGCCGAGCAGGTGGGGGACATCATAGTGCGCGGTGACACCCGCATTGCCGATATCGCTGCGGTGTATTTTGGCCCTGCCGATCCGCGCTCCATGGTGCGTTTAGACGGTAAGCCGGTGATCGGCATGGAAGTCATTCGCCAAGCCCAGTCCAATACCATAGAAATTTCCGACGAAGTGCTGCTGTTATTGGAGCGCATGCGTGAGCGATTCCCGCAAATGGAATTTACGCTGACCTCGGACGATGCCCAGTTTATTCGCAGCTCAGTGGATGAAGTATTGAACTCTCTGGTACTGACCATAGTGCTGGTGGTGATCACCCTCTGGGTGTTTATCGGCTCCTGGCGCGCAACCTTGGTGCCAGCTTTTGCCATTCCCGTGGCCTTGGTGGGATCCTTGGCGCTTATCTGGGCCCTTGGCTTTTCCATCAATATTCTGACCCTGTTGGCGTTGGTATTGGCGACCGGCTTAATCGTCGATGATGCCATCGTGGTGAGTGAGAACATTCAGCGTCAGCGCAGCATGGGATTAGGGCGCCGTGCGGCCGCCGTTATCGGTACCCGTGAGGTCTTCTTTGCCGTGGTAGCGACCACCGCCGTACTCGCTGCGGTGTTCGTACCCATCGCCTTTTTGCCTTCCACCGCCGGACGCCTATTCCGGGAATTTGGTGGCGTGCTCGCCGGTGCGGTGATCATTTCCAGCTTTGTCGCCTTGTCGTTAGTCCCGGCCTTGACCTCAAAATTAAAGTTGAAGTCCGGTGGTCGTCACCCTTTTTCTAAATTTGGTCAGGCCTTGGCGCAAAGTTACCAGTGGTGTATTCACAAGGTCCTCGACCATGCCTGGGTTACCTTTGTCATTTCCCTGCTGGTTGCCGCCAGTTCCGCTGCCTTATACCTACAGCTTGAAAATGAACTCTTGCCATCGGAGGACAGGGGCAAGATCCGTATTTTTGCCCGCGGCCCTGATGGTGTCGGTTTAAACTTTATGGACCGTCAAGCCAAGCAGATGGAAGACGTGTTATTGCCGTATGTTCAAAGCGGGGAAATCGAGTCTATTTATACCGTGGTCGGTCAATGGGATCCAAATATCACCTTTATTACGGTGCCGTTAAAGCATTGGGATGAACGCCACTTTAGCCAGCAAGAGATCATTGCGAAATTGCGCGCTCCGCTGGGGGATATTCCCGGTGCTCCGGCGCGCGCCTTTGGCTCCAACAGCCTTAACCTGCGTGGACAGGGCGGCGGTGTTGAACTGGCATTATTGGGTCAGGACTACAACGATATTTACGCCGCGGCACAGGATTATGCCAAGGCCGTCGAGCAGGCCATTCCAGATGTCGCGCCGGTGCGTATTTCCTATCAGCCCTCACAACCGCAATTGCGGGTTAATATCGACCGTCGCCGTGCCCAGGAGCTGGGTGTGGAGCTGAGCGATATTGCCGTGACCCTGCGCGCCGCTATCAATGGTGATGACGTGGCCGATTTAAACGTTGGCGACCAATCCATTCCCATTATGTTGCAGGCGCAAAATCGCACCATAAATTCGCCCAGCGATCTCGCTAACTTGTATGTGGGTGGCAGCAATGGTCAATTGGTACCGCTGAGCTCGGTGGCCACCATAAGCGAAGAGGGTGTGGCGGCAGAACTTGAGCGCCATGCGCAGCGTCGCGCCATTGAAGTGGATATGCAATTGCCTGAAAACATGGCCATGGCTGAGCTGGTCAGCGAGCTGCGCGACATAGGTGAAAACACCTTGCCAAGCAGTGTCACATTGGCATTTAAGGGAGAGGCATTGACCTTTGAGGAAACCGCCAATGAGGTGCTGTTGACCTACGTGCTGGCGCTTGTCATCGTGCTTCTGGTGTTGGCGGCGCAATTTGAAAGCGTCAACAGCGCCGTGGTGGTGATGATCACCGTACCCTTTGGCATAAGTTCGGCTATTTTGGCCTTGTATCTCACCGGAACCTCGCTCAATATTTTCTCGCAAATTGGTTTGGTGATGTTAATAGGCTTAATTGCTAAAAACGCCATTTTGCTGGTGGAGTTTGCTGACCAATTACGGGATAAGGGCTATCAGGTGCGTGAAGCGGTTGAGCGTGCGGCCTTGGTGCGTCTGCGCCCAATCACCATGACCCTGGTATCCACCTTGCTGGGTGCCTTACCCTTAATTCTCTCTAGTGGCGCCGGTGCCGAGGCTCGTAATGCCATTGGCTGGGTGGTCTTTGGAGGCTTGGCTCTGGCCGTTCTCTTTACCTTGTTCCTCACGCCGGTGGTGTATTTGGGACTGGCACGCTTTACCAAGCCCAGGGCCGATGAGAGTAAACAATTGGCCGCGGAGCTTGAACAAGCCTCGTGAAGAAAATGTCCGCGATTTCCCGCGGACATTTTTTTTTATGGCCATTTATATTAAGCTTCAGCCTATTAGCACCAGTTTTGAGGTCGCACCATGCAAGCTGAACAGCTAGAAATAGCCCAGTTTCTCAGTAGTCACTCGCCCTTTGACGAGCTCCCCGAAGACGCCTTAGCCCACCTTGCCCAGGAAGTGGAAGTTGCTTACTTTCGTGCCGGTACGGATATTCTCCATTATGGCGACGACATTGCCGACCTTTATGTGATCCGCTCCGGTGCGGTGGAGTCTTATCGCCGCAGCGGCGAGCTCTACAACCGCATGGACAGTGGCGGTATTTTCGGGCAAATGGGTCTGCTGATGAATCGTAAGGTACGCTTTCCGGTGACCGCCATGGAAGACACCCTGGTGTATTGCATCGATGTCGATCTCTTTACCGAGTATTGCGATAAATTTGAGGTGTTTGCCGATTATTTTGAGGCCGATGGCAATGTACGTTTGCACCAGGCCATCGTTGAGCAGGCCGACAGCAATGATTTAACCACGGCTAAGGTAAAGGCGCTGCTGCATCGTGATGTGGTGACCGTGGCGGTGGACAGTAGCATTCAGGAAGTGGCCTTGCTGATGAGCGGCGAGCATATCTCCAGTGTGCTGGTAACCGACCCCAATAAGCCCATCAGCGACGACCCGGAAGAAGACGATGGCCAGGTGGTGGGGATCATTACCGACCGGGATATTCGCTCTCAGGTGGTGGCCCTGGGCAAAAGTTTGGATACCCCGGCCCATGAAGTGATGTCCAGTAATCTAACCTTACTCGATGCCAACGCCTATGTGTTTGAAGCGGTACTGGCGATGCTCAGGGACAATGTTCATCACTTGCCTATTTTGCAAAAGCGCAAGCCCATCGGCGTGATCTCCTTATCCGATATCCTTCGTTACGAATCACAAAGCAGCTTGCTGTTGGTGCGTGGCATTCTCGCCCAACAAACGGTGGAAGACCTCACTCATTTTGCCCAGCAATTGCCCAATGTCTTTGTGCGCATGGTCAACGAGGATGCTAATTCCCATATGATAGGCACCGCCATGGCGGTGATAGGGCGTACCTTTAAACAGCGCCTGCTGGCCCTGGCCGAAGAAAAATTTGGCGCCCCCCCTGTGCCATATTGTTTTATAGCCCTGGGCTCCATGGCGCGGGATGAGCAGCTAATTGTTACCGATCAGGATAATGCCATCATTCTCGACGATGCGTTTGATGAGCAAAAACATGATGCTTATTTCCAGGCCTTATCGGATTTTGTTTGCGACGGCCTGGCGGCTTGTGGTTATACCTATTGCGATGGCGAGATCATGGCGTCTTTTAAAAAGTGGCGCCTCACCCGCAGCCAATGGCGAGAGCAATTCGCTTCCTGGATAGCCGAGCCCAAACCACAGGCGCTACTGCACAGTTCTATCTTTTTCGATTTGGACGGCGTGTGGGGTAAAACCAAGTGGGCGGATGAACTTAAGTCCTATATCGCCAAAGAAGGCAGGGCGAACCGTCGCTTCCTGGCAAACCTGGCGGCCAATGCCCGCAACCGTACGCCGCCGCTGGGCTTTTTTAAGGGCTTTGTGTTGGAACACGACGGTGAACACAAGCATTCCATGAACCTCAAACGCCGCGGCACGGCACCCTTGTCCGATGTTATTCGTGTGCACGCGCTGGCGGTAGGCTCACGTAAGCAAAATTCATTTGAGCGTCTGGAAGACATTATTGACGCCAAGTTATTGCCACCGGGGAAGGCCCAGGACCTTCGCGATGCCCTGGAGTACATTGCCATGATGCGCATTCGCCATCAGGCCTGGCAAATAGAGCAGGGTGAAAACCCGGATAACAACCTGGATCCGAATCTGTTATCACCGTTCGAGCAACGCAATTTGAAAGAAGCCTTTGCCATATTAGAAAAGGCACAGAGCTTTCTTAAATTCCGTTACCAAAGCGGCAATGGGCTGAACTAGTGATATCTAATGTGCTCATCGACTGGCCGGCACGTTACCGGCAATTGGCGCTTGAGGCGCGCTATCCCGAGTTGCAACGTTTTTATCAGGCCGGCATAGCGAGTGGTGAGCAAACCCTGGGCGAAACCGAGTTTGTTGCCATGGACTTCGAAACCACCGGGCTCGATAGTGCGGGTGATGAAATTGTCAGCATTGGCCTGGTGCCCTTTACCTGGCAACGCATATATTGTCGCCAGGCGCGTCATTGGTTGGTGCAACCCAAGCGTAATTTGGCCGAGCAATCCATTGTTATTCATGGCATTACCCACTCTGAAGTCGAAGACGCGCCGGATTTGATGTCGGTATTGGCGCCCTTGTTAGAAGCACTCGAAAAGCGGGTGGTAGTGGTGCATTACCACGCCATAGAGCGGCCATTCTTAGCCAATAGCCTGTTTCGGCGCATTAACGAGGGCATTGAGTTTGCGCTCATTGATACCATGGCCGTTGAGCGCCAAGCGCTGTTGGCGCGTCGTGGTTTTATCGGTCGTTTACTGGGTGAGAAAATCGGCTCTTTGCGCTTAGCAGACTGCCGTACCCGCTATAATCTGCCGCCTTATGGCGTTCATAACGCCATGACCGATGCCCTAGCCACCGCCGAGTTGCTGCAGGCACAGCTGCGTTACCACTATCGTACCGATACGCCCCTCAACCAGTTGTGGATGTGATACGCACACTATCTTACGCAATAAAAAACGCCGCAGATGCGGCGTTTTGTTTGTGTGGTGCCAGGGCTATGAGCTCCTGGGCTCGGTGCGCAGGCCTAAAATCAGGCTCACACACATTAGCAACAGCACTATGGTGAAGGGCAGACCGGTGGAGACGGCGCCCGCTTGCAGCGCTTCCATGGCTTCCTTACCGCCAATCCACAGCAGGGCCGCGGCAATCGCGCCTTCGATGGAGGCCCAAAATACGCGTTGTGGTACCGGCGCATCAACCTTACCGCCGGCGGTGATCGAGTCGATAACCAGGGAGCCGGAGTCCGACGAGGTGATAAAGAACACCAGTACCAGCACAATGGCGATAAAGGACAGTACCTTGGTCATAGGCAACTGCTCAAACATTTGGAACATGGCCAGCGGTACTTCGGTGAGGCCTTTTTCGCCTAACGAGCCCACACCCGAGGCCACTTGCTCTATGGCGATACCACCGTAGATTGACATCCAAAGCGCGGTCACCAGGGTTGGAATAAGCAGTACGGCAATGAGGAACTCGCGAATGGTGCGGCCTCTAGAAACGCGGGCGATAAACATGCCCACAAAAGGCGACCAAGAAATCCACCAAGCCCAATAGAATACGGTCCAGCCGTGCATCCAGGTTTCGTCTTCACGGCCATGAGGGTTACTCAGCGGGATAATATTTTCGATATAGCCAAGCAAGGTGTTGGGTAAATTGCCCATGGCGGCGGCAAAGCCCACAAGAGCAACGAACAACAGCAGCGCAAAGGCGAGTATCATATTGATGTTACTTAACACCTTCACCCCGCCTTCGATGCCGCGCACGACAGAGATAATGGCCAACAGGGTCACACCAATAATCACACCTATTTGCAGACCGACGCCGCCGTCGGTACCAAAGACATGATTAAAGCCCGCCGAGGCTTGCTGCGCACCTAAGCCCAAAGACGTTGCTAAACCAAACAGCGTTGCCAGCACGGCAAGTATGTCAATGACATGGCCCGGCCAGCCCCAGGCGCGATCGCCCAGGATAGGGTAGAAAATAGAGCGGATCGACAGCGGCAAGCCTTTGTTATAGGAGAAAAAGGCCAGTGACAGAGCCACCACCGCATAGATGGCCCAAGGGTGCAGGCCCCAGTGGAACATGGTGGCGCCCATGGCGGTTTTAGCCGCCTCTGCGGTCTTGGCTTCAACCCCCAGTGGCGTTTCATACCAACCGGTGAAATAGGCCACCGGCTCAGCCACGCCCCAGAACATTAAGCCTATGCCCATGCCCGCTGCAAACAGCATTGCCAGCCAGGAAATACGTGAGTGGGAGGGGGTTGCCGAGTCGCCGCCGAGTTTGATTTTACCGTAGGGGGAGACGATTAAGGCCAGACAAAAGAGCACAAAGAGGTTGGCTGCCCACATAAATAACACATCGAAATTACCTATGATGTCCCATTTTATGCCATCCAGGGCCTTTTTAGCGGTGGCAGGATCGGTAACCAGAATAGCTACCAAAAAGATGATGATAAGGCCTGCGCTAATGCCAAAGACGGGATTATGAACATCAAACCCCCACTTTTGTACATTATCCTGGCCGACGGTGTAATCGGTATTCTCTATACTGTATTTGTCATGATATTCACTCATGCCTACCTCTAGTTGTTAAAACCATTAGAGCTAAGGCCTAGTTGAGTGAGTCCACGTAAATCAATGATTTGTAGACTAACTAAATTAGACCCCTTCATATGTACAATAGTTTAGGGGTTAAAATATAAATGTAAATTGTCAGCGCGATAAATGCCATAAATTAGGGCTTTTTATGTTTTTAATGCATAAAAAAAAAGCGCCGAGCGGCGCTTTGATTTATATGGAATAATTCGCGGTGGAATTAGTTTTATTTCACTATCACCATTTCTTCAAGCAGGTTATCGGCCTTATCGACGTGGCGCATGACCCATAACATATAACGGCTATCGACATGAATAGAACGGTTTAAGTTGGCATCATAGTCCCAGTCACCGATGATGCTTTCGCTTACACCGTCGAACAACAAACCCACCAGCTCGGCATTGCCATTAAGTGTGGGTGAGCCCGAGTTACCGCCCGTAGTATCCACGGTACTTAAGAAGTTAACCGGCACCGAGCCCAGACTGGCCATTTCGTATTCGCCGTAGTTTTTCGCGGCAATTTGCTGCATTTGCGCTTGTGGTGCATCGAAAGGCGCTATACCCGTGTATTTCTCGGTGATCCCTTCCAGGCGGGTAAACGGCGTATAGGTCAAGGCATCGCGCGGGCTATAGCCTTTAACCGTGCCATAGGTTACACGTAAGGTGCTATTGGCATCGGCGTATACCGGCAGACCTTGCTCCTGGTTGTAGGCAATGATGGCGGCCATGTACTGAGGACGAACACGGTTTAACTCACCACTGAGCATTTTCTTTTCTTGTTCACGGGCTTGGAAATCGTCGTATGTTGCAACGGCCAAGGCGATGAAGGGGTCGTCGCTTTGTTTGAAATCGGCTACCGACTTATCCATCCACTCCAGGCGTACTTGCTCTTCATTGAGCGCAGTTTTCTCGTACATCTTAGCCAGGCGTGTCAGCATGGCATCCTGGTCGTATCCTTTATCCAGGCCAAGTGCCTTATCAAGCGAGCTGATACGTGCTTTGGGTTCAAGTTGGGCATAGAGATCCACAAAGTGGGCGAACAAGGCCTTATCGACAGCATCGTCATAACGGCGAGACAAGCTGGTCATACCGGCTTTGAAACGGGTCATATCACGTTCTTGATAGCCAGGCTCACGCTGAGCATCCGGCAACTGCTGCTCATTCGCCAGGCGATATAAGCGAGTAGCGGTAGACATCATGGCGCTGCGACCCATGTAACCCAAGATAAGGTCTAGTTCGCTGGTGGCTTGTGATTTGGCAATCAAGCTATCGAGTTCTTTAAGCACGTGGGCGTATTGCTTTTTACGTGCCTTATCGGCCTTGATCCAGGCGCTGAGATTGGTCGCCAACTTGTCTTTGCGCTCTTGCATATCTGTCTTTTGATACGAGTTAACCATGCCGCCATAGTTTTTCGCGTAGTTAGCTAAACCCGCCAGTGTGCTCTCATAGGCGATCCGTGCCTTAGAGCCTTCTGCGGCGGTGGCCTTAATGATGTCCATGGAATGCTCGCGATAGGCCTTGGCTTTAGGGTAGACCTCGGTAAATTGATGCTCCACTTCGGCATTGGTGCGATAGCGGTTGGTACGACCCGGGTAGCCGGTAACCATCACAAAATCACCTTCTTTAACGCCCTTGGCGCTGACCTTGAGGAAGGAATCCGAACTAAAAGGCACATTGTCTTCACTGAATGGGGCCGGTTTACCGTCTTTACCCACGTAGGCGCGGTAGAAAGAGTAGTCACCGGTATGACGTGGCCACATCCAGTTATCAATATCACCGCCGTATTTACCTATGCCCTGCGCCGGGTTGTAAACCAGGCGTACGTCTTGAATTTCTAGGGACTTGATCAGGTAATACTCTAAGCCGCCGTGGAAGCTATAGACATTACAGCGGTAGCCACCGCCTTGCTCACACTCGGCAACCAATGCCTTTTGTGCCTGCTCAATGGCCTTGTAGCGCTCGTTGCCATCCATTGACTCATTTAACTGGGCGTTGACCTTGGCGGTGACATTGGTCACTTCTTCGGTCACATAGACACGCGAGCCCGGTGAGGCGGGCAGCTCTTCACCATAGGTCTTGGCCAGGAAGCCGTTTTGCAGGATATTGTTTTCAGGCGTCGAATTATATTGAATCGAGCCGTAGGCACAGTGGTGGTTGGTTACCACCAAACCTTTCGGAGAGACGAAAGAGGCGGTGCAGCCGCCAAGGCTGATCACCGCATTCATGGGGAATTCGGTAAGTTTTGAAATGCTTTTGGGGTCAATTTCCAGGCCTTTCGCCTTTAATACCGACTCCAGTTGCGGTAATTGATGCGGTTGCCACATGCCTTCGTCGGCAAGCGCAGGGTTGATGGCCGTCGCCAATAGGGCGGCGCCAATTAGAGATAAACGCATAGTTCCATCCTAGTTGTTATATTTTCGCGACGCAGTGTCGCGCAGCAAAGGGACGGGTGCAACTTTTTACGTTTACAAAATGTTTCCAACCATCAGAGCGGTCCGGGCAACAAGAAGGTGGCGCAGCCGAGGCTGCGCTAGGTAGGTGTTATTCCTTGAGTGCAGCCTCGGCTGTGTAGGCGGCCTGGTGCGTATTGGCGGCGCGCCCGGAAGGGTCGGCATTGGCTTGAAATGACGCATCCCAGGCCAGCGCTTGAGGCGTTGAGCAGGCCACAGACTTGCCGTGGGGCACACATAAGGTCGCCACGCCGCCGGGGAAGTGCTGCTCGAAGATATTGCGATAAAAATATGCCTCTTTGCTGTCTGGGGTGTTAAGTGGGAACTTAAAGTGGGCGTTTTGCATATCCCGGTCCGATACCTGCTCTTCCACATAGACTTTAAGGGAGTCTATCCAGTTATAGCCAACGCCATCGGAGAACTGCTCTTTTTGTCGCCACAAGACCTCATCCGGCAGATAGCCGTCGAAGGCTTCACGTATAATGTGTTTTTCGATGCGTCCGTCCTTGCACATTTTCGCATCTGGATTAATGCGCATGGCGATATCGATAAACTCCTTGTCCAAAAACGGCACCCGCGCCTCGACGCCCCAGGCGGCCATGGATTTATTGGCGCGCAGGCAATCAAACATATGCAGCTTGTCCACCTTGCGGTTTAACTCGTCATGGAATTCCTCGGCATTGGGCGCCTTATGGAAATACAGATAGCCGCCAAAGAGTTCATCGGCGCCTTCGCCGGAGAGCACCATTTTAATGCCCATGGCCTTAATATGGCGAGCCATCAGATACATGGGGGTGGAGGCGCGCACCGTGGTGACATCATAGGTCTCCAGATGGTAAATGACCTCTTTAATGGCGTCTATTCCTTGCTGCACGGTAAAGTGAATAGGGTGGTGAATGGTACCTATATGCTCGGCGACCTTGGCGGCGGCGGCCAAGTCCGGCGAGCCTTCAAGGCCAATAGAAAAGGAGTGCAACTTTGGCCACCAGGCATCGCTGGCATCGTTATCCTCGATGCGTTTGGCGGCAAATTTTTGAGTAATGGCGGAGATAAGCGAAGAGTCCAGCCCCCCTGACAATAAAACACCGTAGGGCACATCGCACATCAGCTGGCGTTTTACCGCGGCCTCCAGGGCATGTTTAAGGGTTTCCGGCTCGGCCTCATTGTCTTTAACCGCCGTAAATTCCTGCCAGTCGCGGTGATAATAGCGCTGGTATTCGCCCACCTCGCTATCGAGGAAATGACCGGGAGGGAACTCCTCAATGTGGTTACAAATCGGTGTGAGCGCCTTGAGCTCACTGGCCACATAGAAATTGCCGTATTCATCGCGGCCGGTATAAAGGGGGATAATGCCGATATGGTCGCGGCCAATCAGGTATTTATCCTTTTCTTCGTCGTACAGGCAAAAAGCAAAAATACCGTTGAGCTCATCGAGAAAGGCACTGCCTCTTTCTTCATACAGGGCGAGGATCACCTCACAATCGCTCTGGGTTTGAAATTCGTAGTCTATGGTCAGGTCATCGGCGAGTTGCTGATGGTTATAGATTTCACCATTGACCGCCAACACATGGTTGCCGGCTTTATTAAACAGCGGCTGTGCACCGCTTTGTACGCCGACGATGGCCAGACGCTCATGCACTAAAATGGCCTTATCGCCGGTATAAACGCCGGACCAGTCCGGGCCGCGGTGGCGCAACAGTTTCGACATGTCGATGGCTTGCTCGCGCAGTTGCGCAATACTGGACTTGATATCGAGCACCGCAAAAATTGAACACATATTTGTTTTCCTCATTCCTATCTCGAGCTTTTGTTGTAGCAGAAAAAATATTCCAAGTCACACGAGATATATGGAGGTGCGAGGATTTTTTATGCGCCAATTCAGTGCACGATTTCACCCTTATGCACTAAGGTGGGTTTTGGGCGGTCAATCTCCGACCTGCGATCGCAATTTTATGGGAAAAGCGGTCTTATTACGGGCTGTGCTCTTTGTGCCCATGAGGCTGGTGGAGGTTTGCTTGCACCAAATAAGTGCAGGCTATAGATGGGGGTATTTGGTTTTATTTAACTGGTTATTGGCGGGATAAGTAGGCGCATTTCACCGCTTGGGAATTTATTGCTCTGTCGTAATTGTTGTCAATAAATACTGCGAGTCAGCAGATAATCTGAGATGTTATTTAAGTAGGGAGAAGGTGTTTTCATCTTGAGTAATTGTGTACTGTATATAAATACAGTTATTATTGGCTTGCGTGTACAGTCAAGAAAACGACCCAATCGCTTCTTTTTGTCGGACTGCTATTTTAAGCTACCAGCTTTGAGTTCCACACTAGTAAGGGCTATAAGAATTTGTTATCAATAGAGAAAGGATAACAACGAGCAAAGCTGTGGTAGAAAAACGCGCAATTTGCTCTCTATAAACATGTTATGAAACATGGAGAGTTAAATGAAAATCGGAACCCTCTTATTAATATTTTCTCTATTTGGCTTTTATGCTTATGCCAATGAACAGAGTTCGATAGGCTATAAAACCGTTGAGTTGGCACTCGAAGCATTAAAAAATAAGCAAGGCACAGAATTAAGCGTTCAAGGCGGCTGGACTATCGTAGAAGATAAAGAAGAGTCGAATATGGTTTTATGGTCGTTTACTCCAAGTGCACACCCGGCATATCCAGCAGCAGTTAAACGTAAAGTTTTAGAGCGAGATGGAAAAGTTTATATTCAAATGTCGGCGCTATGTCAGGCCAAAAAAGCTGCTTGCGACAAATTAATGCAAGAATTTGAGCAACTAAACAAAAATATAATGAAAAACTAGATCAATGTGTTTCATAACAAGCGCCTTTTGTTGCTCGTAAACTCGCTGGGACAAATTTTCGCGGGCTCCTCGCTTCGCTCAAGTTTAGCCCACTCAATTTGATCCATAGGCGGGCGTAATATTCTTAAAAAGAGGCCCTATGTTCCTTAAGATATCGAATAACATACACCTTGATCATTTACATATTGCAGATGCGCCACGACTTTATGAGGCGGTTGAGTTAAGTAGAGCAAACCTATCGCAATATATGGCGTGGGAAAAAAGTGTTGTAGATGTTTCCGGTGCTCGAGCTTACATTCAAAGCCGTTTAACGAGTGGCCTAGATGGAGCGCAGTGGTTCTCAATTCAGTTTAACAACCAATTCAGTGGTGTCTTTGGTGTTAAATATATTGACCCTGATAAGGGAGTATGTGAACTCGGTTACTGGCTTGCCGACAACGCCCGAGGCAATAGGGTGGTTGGGCAAATCTTAGCGGTGATGATCCCCTACTTAGCGACTGAGCTGGGTGTACGAACCATTGAATTCCAGTGCTTACAAAACAATTCTGCCAGCATTAAAATAGTTAAACGTGCCGGGGCAAGGCTTTTAAGGAAAGTGCCAAATACATTGGACATCCCAAATAAAGAACAAGCAATCGGCATCTATTCGCTGCACGTATAGACGCTGCTTACCACGGCGTTAAGCCTGAATTGGCTGCGGTAATGTTTAATTAGATAGAGAATAAAGAGCCTTGTGCTGGACTAACTAAATGCAAAGACACATGAAATTCAAATTAATCGCAGTAATAGCACTTGCATTGAGTACTACAGCCAGTGGCTCCAGCAAGTGCGCTTCTCTCGCAAATAGGTGTCTTGATGTCTTCGATACGGGCAGTGGAAAATTGTTTACTAGCTCACCATCAGTGGCTTACCTAGACGGTATTGGAGGAAGTCCAACACATCCAACACACCCAACTTGGACTGCGGATGGCACGCGGGGACCATCCGGCACTTTCTACCTATTCAACTGGAGCAATGCGAAGGCACTGTGTAATACCTATAATTCCCAAAGTCTCGGAGGGCGAACCAACTGGCGCTTACCAACGCGAGAAGAGTTAATGGGTTTATACGACAGTTACGGTAATATGTTTAGTGCACGCGGTTGGCCAACCGATGGCACTTACTGGTCGGTGACAGCTGATGATGCTTACTATTACGACGTGGATCTCGGTTATGGCTATGTGAGCACCAGTGAACCGAACAGCACGAGCGACAATGCCCACTTATTCCCGAGCTTTACTACCTACGCTTCCTGCGTTTCAAATCCTGAGGATTGAGTGTTTTATTTAAATTCACTAGCCATAGAGACGCCGCTTTAAGCAAGCAGCACACTCGTGTTTTCTGCATTAATCGCGTTCTTACGCTCAACCACCCCCCAGGCCTTTTCATGGAAGTAAAATGCCACGGTATTCACCGCGGGCTCAACAATGGCGACCAGGCCGCCGAGCACCAGGCTACCGGTTAATAGGTAGGTAACGCCAAAGGCAATGGCGAAGTGCATGGTTGCAAAGGTGGCTGTCTTTTTCATGATTAATGTTCCAAATCTCCAGTTCCAGTCCAAACATTATTTGTCATAACAAGTCATAGATAAAATAATTTTATTTGATTAAATTAATCAGAAAAACAGAACATTCAGGTCAGGCCCGTTTGCCAGGCATTTTGGTCAGGGGTGAGAGGCCCCAGTGAAACTGGTTTCTAGCTGGAGTCGGCTATCAATGTTTGGGTGCGAAAAGCCGACTCTAACATCAGATTTGAACCTGTTATTTATGCTCGCGGCGATAGCGCATGGCCAGACGCAGGCGATTGAGCTCGCTTTGATGTCGTTGGTTTAATTGTCTCGCCTGAGCCAGGGTCACAGCCATAAAGGAGACGCAGTGGCCGCCCCTCAACTGCCCTAAGCGCGGCAAGTCCGCGGCGATCACCTGACCCAGCAGCGGATAACCGCCGGTCGTTTGGCAGTCATTTAACAGGACGATGGGCTCGCCACTTGGTGGCAGTTGTATACTGCCCGGCGCCACCGCGGTGCTTTTGATGCTAAGCCCATGACTAAGGGGGTCGTCAAGGTCGGTGCTGTTTGGCTCTGCCTGCAGGCGCAACCCCATGCGGTTGCTTTGCGCCGATACCTGCCAACTTGTCTCGCTAAACGCCAGTTTCAAGTGCGTTGATAGGCCAAACCCCCGAGGCTCGGCAATATAATGGATTGGGCCCTGGCGCCTGGGTAACTTGGCCCCCCAATTAAGCCACCTAAAGTCGCTGGTGGCGAAGGCAAGTTGTTGCCCCTCTTGCAGGGCTTCTCCATCAAGGCCGCCAAACCCGGCCATGCAATCCGTGCTGCGACTGCCCAATACCGGCTCTAAGGCAAAACCACCGCTGACGGCCATATAACAACGCAGGTTAAGGGACGAGGAGGCAAAGGTCAGGGTTTGTCCCGCTTTGGCCTGGTAACACCAGCCGGTTTCTATGCGCCTTCCATCTAAATTGGCGCTCATATCGGCGCCGCTGAGGGCAAAACAGGCTGGGCGCTCAAAGCGGAGCTTGGCCATACCCAGGGTGATTTCCAAGGCGGCGGTTTGTTCATCATTGCCCACCAGTAAATTGGCAACCCGAAGGGCATCGCTATCGAGCGCACCGCATTGGGAGACACCCAGGTGTCTTTGGCCAAAGCGGCCAAGATCCTGAATGGTTAACTGAGGACCGGGCTTAATTACAGTCAACATGCTTTAGGCCTCCGCAAAGCTGAGAGTGTCGCCCGGGGCGAATAATGCCGGTGGCTGATTGAGTGGGTCAAACAGGGTCACCTCGGTGTGGCCGATAATATGCCAGCCGCCCGGGGAGTTGGCTGGGTAAATGGCGGTTTTATCACCGGCAATGGCAACGCTGCCTTTGGGAACCAGGGTGCGCGGCGTGGCCAGACGCGGCAGATGCAGGCGCGAGTCCAAGCCACTGATATAGGCAAAGCCGGGCTGAAAGCCGAGAAAGTCGACGTCGTAATTACTCGCGCAATGAGCGTCGATGACCTGTCGCTCGGTTAAATTACATTGCTCGGCAACACGCGCTAAATCAATGCCCTGTTCTGCACCATAGCGCACCGGAATAAGGTGATGGCGAGACACCAAATGGCCATCGTCAAACCCTGACCACAGAACTGTACACTGGCGCTCTAAGGTGCTTAAGTCGGTACCAAGTTCGCAGTACAAGGTGAGACTTTCATCGGCACTCACCGCATCTACGACCTCATAGCGAGCATGGTATTGCATGGCCACATAATTAATAAGCCGCTGCTTTTGTTTATGATCTAACTGATGTATGTGTTGACAATCAATGACCAAGCAAGTGTCGTCGAGGCGATAGTATTGTGGCGGTGGCAGCTTTGATGACATGGTAGTTTAGGTCCTTCACACGGCTTACCTTAAACCTTGGCAAGCGTCAGTTATGGTTTAATAATTAGCAGGTTGCAAGATAATCACTGTCGAGGCAACAAAATTGCGCTCAACGCACCTGCGATCCCCATGAGGCTATATATCAAAATGAGTTCGGCATTGTTTAACCAGTTACCCAAAAAGCCGAGGCTACCCAAGGCCAGCAAGCACACCCCGATCACCGTATTGCTCACCGCAACATAGTCGGTGCGTTTGTTGCCGTCGGCCATATCGACCAAGTAGGTTTTTCTGCCCAAACGCACACCCTGGTGAGCAATGGTCAATATTAGGTACATGCCGGGTAAGAAGAAGGTACTTGTTAATAACGAGGGTAAATTGGTGGCAACCAAATACACCAAGAGACCATTAACGCTCACCAGTATGGATGCAAAAACCAGTACCTGCTTTGAAGAGCGGTCGCTTAAGTGGCCCCAAAAAGGGCCGGATATCAAGGATGCAAAGCCGGATAAAGCCAAAAACACGGCGAGCAGGGAGAAGTTAAACCCTTGCTCTGAGGCTAGGACGATATAAAAAGGTGCACTCAGTGCCGAGCAAAGCAGTAACGCCCGAGTCAGTACAAAATGAGCAAAGGGTTTATCGTCGATAAGCAGGCGTAACTTACCTAGCGCGTGAAGCAGGCCATTTTTACCGCCTTCGGTTGCACCTGGGTATTCGTCGATTTTTGCATAAACCAGTGCGGCTAAAACCCACATCAGGGCGCCGGCCCCGAGGGCAATTAATACCGAGGCTTTATCGCCGTGGCGTTGGAAGTACCAAAGCCCAAGACCAAAGGTGATGGTCGCAAATCCCGCAGCGCTGGCCGCATAGCCAGAGACTCCGCCTCTTTGCTTTTTGGGAATGGTTTTACCCAGCACGTCTTTTGCCGCGACCGAATTAAACCCGCGCGCCAGCGAAAAAATAACGAGCAAGGCAATAATGGCAAACCCGGCCAGGTTGCTATCCAGGGTGAGGCCCACTATTACCATGGCAAAAATACTTAGGGCTTGCACCATGGCGCCGAAAACCCACACCCATTTGCGAATGGGCAGACTGCGGACATAGTCGGCAATGGCGAGTTGGGGTAACAAGGAGCCCGACTCCCGAATCGGCACCAGCCAGGCAATAAAGGCACTGGGCACATTGAGGGCGTGCAATAGCCAAGGCAGGGTCACCTTAGGGTTGAGCAGGGCGTCGGCAAACTGACTCAGTACCTGCGAGAGTAATAAGGTGACATAGTTACCCGAGACCACCTTGCAGGCGGCGTCATCAATCCCTTTACAGGCTCGTGCATCTTCGGTGTTGGCTAAACGCGTGAAGAGTTGTTCTTTGCTGATTTTAGTTTTCATAACCTCAAATGAATAAATTGCATGTTTATACGGTCATCTAAATAGTAAGGCCGATTTTTATGCGGCTATGTAGGTGCGCTGTCATAGTTTAGTTTAGAGAGGTTAGAATGTTTAACAAGTTGTTTTTATGCATAATTTCATTGCTGCTTGGGCTCGGCGCGAGCAGCGTGCTCGGTGCCGACAAGGGAAATATGACCGATGCGACCACGCAAATTGTCTTGGGGGCAGGGTGCTTTTGGGGAGTGGAAAAACGCTTTGAAGCCATGCCTGGGGTACTCAACGCCGTGTCCGGCTATGCCGATGGACGCGGCTTTAAACCCACTTATAAAAACATTATTGCGAGAAAACGCCGTTATGATGAAAACAACTATGCAGAAGTGGTGCGCGTGACTTTTAATGCCAATGTCGTTGGCTTAGAGCAAATATTGCAGTACTACTTTGAACAACACGATCCCACACAGGTAAACCGCCAGGGCAATGATAAGGGCACCCAGTATCGCTCTACCATTTTGACCTACAATGAAGAGCAGCAGAGCATTGCCGATACAATAAAAAATCAGTATCAACAATTACTGACAGAGGCAGGTTATGGCAAGATAGTCACGGTTATAAAGCCATTGGATAGGTTTTATCCCGCCGAACAATACCACCAAGATTATTTGCAAAAGAACCCAAATGGCTATTGCCCGGATCACTCCACCGGGGTTCGCTTTACAAAACAAGAAGAAGCTCGGGTCGATAATACGCCGCTGTTAAAGGGTAAGCATATTGTCATGCTTGATGCCCGTGCCTATTGCCCCTACTGTGAAAAATTTAAGGCGGATGTACTGAATGACTATCAAGGCTCGATCAAGGTACATATGCGCTATGCGTCTCAGCTTGATGGCCTGACGGTGACCACGCCCACCTTTGCGACGCCGACCATACTATTTATAGAAAACGGCAAGGAGGTGGCGGGCTATCAAGGCTATATGGAACCAGGTCTGTTTTACAAGGCACTGGGCGCATTCAAACTAGGAAACACCGAGGCCTATCGGGTCGCCTTTAACAAGGGCACGGATAATCGCTTCTGCAAAGAGTATGAAATATTTAAAAACACGCCGGACGGTGTGTTTATAGACAAGCTTTCAGGGGCGCCCCTCTTTGATACCAAAGACCGCTTTAATTCCGGCACCGGCTGGTTGTCTTTTACTAAACCCGTTGCCGGGCAGGTCACCCGGCATCAAGACAACAGTTTCGGCATGCGCCGCGTGGAAATTCGTTCTAAATCCTCGGGTATTCACCTCGGCCATGTCTTTGCCAATGAAGGGCCAGGGGGCAAACCGCGCTATTGCATTAATGCCACCGTGCTCGAGTTTGTACCGCGGGCCCAATATCTTGCCCGTACCGAAGCGCAATAGAGCGTAATAATGCTTGGGCCAGGGTCTGTTTATCTTTGCGGTTTACTTTATGTTCAATCTAAACGCATTCTGATCACGACGCTCGTTATGGTGCATAGTCATTCTATGTTCATAGCGAGTAACACAGAGCAGGATGCGTTTAGATGAACCCGTAGGGCAGCGTTTGTAGTGCATTTTTACTGTGTTGTTACATGTTTATGTAGAATAACTACACCACACATGTGCCGCCTTGTATAAAGTCACTACAAACTGCTGCAGAAACAAACAACAAAGGTCAACAGACCCTAATCACTGTCACTGCTAAAGAGCTTTTTCCGTACCAGGGTGCGGTACTCACTTGGGCTTTGCCCTAATTCCTGGGCAAAGAGCTTATTGAGCAGCGCCTGATGGTTAAAGCCCAACTCTAGGGCGATGTCGTTAATGCTGAGGTTGGAATTGGCAAGCAACTCTTGCCCAGCCTGTACCTTAAGCTTGCGCCAATATTGATTGGGGCTTAGGCCGGTGGCCTGCTTAAAGCGCCGGGTGAGGGTGCGCTGAGAAATGGCAAATTGACTGGCTATTTCAGCGATGCTGAGCTCGGCACTGAGGTTATTCTTCAGCCAAAATTGGACTTGCGCGATAAGCTCATCGGGATGGCGCTCATTCATGCCCTCCAGATAACGTTGTTGTTCATAGGGTTTACGCACCTCATGGGAAAAGTTGCGCTGCACATGCAGGGCACATTCACGGCCATACAGGTTTTCAAGGATATGTACAATGACATCGGCTAGGGCATTAAGGCTCGCAACACAGTAGAGCCCTTCGGCCTGGGAATAAAGTACTCGGGCTTTAGCTCAACCTTGGGGTAATCCCGTTTAAACTGATCGGCATAATGCCAATGGGTGGTGGCCGGGTGGCCGTCGAGCAACTTGGCCTCGGCGAGAAAGCAGTTGCCGGTGCCCACGCCTATCATGGCGCAGCGCTTGGGGTCGAGCTTGGCCAGTGCCTGTATCATATGCTCTTGTTTTCTTAATACCGGGCGCGGGTTGCGCCACAGGCTGGGTAAAATAAGTAAGTCACATTTATCTAATGCATCCAAACCCACGTTGGCGATGAAGGGCAGGCCACTGTGGGCGAGAACCGGCTCAGTGGTTTGTGCCATCAACTGCAGACAGAGTTTTGGCGCTTCTTTATTGTGCCGCCGCGCAAAGGCGTAGCCGGCGTGGAGCATCTCAAAAGGCAGGGTCAGGCTGGTGGCCAGCATCTGTGGATACAGGGCAATTAAGACGTTAAAAGGCTTCATAAAAGATCCGACCATTTAAAATTGGCCGCATTTGATAAATGTATGGCCATTAAAGCACATATTGACTGCGTTGTTCCACTTACACTAGGGACAATTTCCAAAGTAAAAGAATGAGTTGTTATGAGTGCATTACCTGTAATTGTTGCCATGGGTGGTATTAATGCCGCCGGGCGCACTTCATTTAACCAGGGTTTTCGCCGCGTGGTGCTCGACGCTTTACCATTAGCGCAGCGTCAAGAAACCCTACTAGGCCTGGCCAGTTTAATGAATCTGGTAAGTGACGAGCAGGGACAATTGCTGAGCAAGGATGGCATTGCTATCAGCGCCGATAATGTTGAGGCCCAACTGGGCGAGCAGATCCTGGCCGGTACCCTGATTCGTCGTATTGAAGAGCGTTTCTTCGATGTCGATGCCACTCATTCACATCAAAAATTGGTTGCCCAGGCCAGCGCACCAATTAGTTTTACTACCCGTAAACGCCAGCTACCTGAGCCGCTGCCAAGCAATTGGCAAGTGACCGAGCTGGAAAAAGGCCAGGTTGAAGTGACGATTTGTGGTGACTTTGAAATTAAGCACGACAGCTACCGTGACAACCCCATTAAAGCGGCGGGTCAATTGCCTACCGGTTTTGAACCATCGCTAATGTATAACAGCCGTTACCAGCCACGTGGCCTGCAAGCCACCATCTTCGCCGCCAGCGATGCCATTCATGCCAGCGGTTTGGATTGGCAAAAGGTGATGAACTCGGTGGAGCCGGATCAAATCGGTACCTACAGTGCGTCTGTGGCTGGTCAGGTGAACAGCGAAGGTCTGGGTGGTCTGTTTAAGGCGCGTCTACAGGGCGACCGTGTGAGCACTAAGCAACTGGCACTGGGCCTTAATACCATGTCCACCGACTTTATTAATGCCTATGTGACCGGTAACGTGGGTACTACCTTTACCACCTCGGGTGCCTGTGCCACCTTCTTGTATAACTTGCGTGCCGCCGTGCACGACATCAAGGCTGGTCGTACTCGTGTTGCTATCGTGGCTTCAAGCGAATGTGCCATCGAGCCGGAAATCATCGAAGGTTTCGGCAATATGGGCGCCTTGGCCAATGACGAAAACCTGAAAAAGCTCGATGGCAGCGACCAGGTGGATTACCGTCGTACCTCGCGTCCATTTGGCGAGAACTGTGGTTTCACCATAGGTGAGGGTGCTCAGGTTACCATCCTAATGGATGATGCCCTGGCATTGGAACTGGGCGCAGACATTCTTGGCAGTGTGCCGGATGTGTTTGTAAATGCCGATGGCTTTAAGAAGTCTATTACCGCACCGGGTCCGGGTAACTATATCACCATGGCCAAAGCGGTAGCCCTTGCTCAGGCCATTGTTGGCGATGAAGCCATCAGCGAGCGCAGCTTTATCCTTGCCCATGGCTCAAGCACACCGCAAAACCGTGTGACCGAGTCGGCGATTTACGACCGTATCGCCACTGCCTATGGCATAAACGATTGGCCGGTTGTGGCGCCAAAAGCCTTTGTTGGCCACACCATAGCGCCGGCCAGTGGCGATCAGCTAGCTTTTGCCCTGGGTGTGTTTAGCGACAACATCATGCCGGGCGTAACCACCATAGATAAGGTGGCAGACGATGTATTTAGCGAGCGCCTTAATATCAGCCTGGAGCACTATCAGTGTGCACCGCAGGACGTGGCCTTTATAAACTCTAAAGGCTTTGGCGGTAACAATGCCACCGCGCCTGTGCTCAGCCCAAGTGTGACGAAACGCATGTTGGCTGCCCGCCATGGCGATGCGGCCATTGCCGCTCGCGAAGTGGCTTATAAAGAGACGGCTGTACAGCAGCAAGCCTATTTTGAACAGGCGCAGCGCGGCGAGTTTTCACTGATTTATCGTTTTGGTGAGGGTCTTATTGACGAAAACGCCATCAGCTTCGACACCGAGCAAATGCAGATCCCGGGTTTTGATAAGCCGGTACGTCTGGATATTGCCAATCCGTACAGTGACATGACCAAATAAACCGGTTATGAAAAAATAAAAAAGCCCCGAATGTTCGGGGCTTTTTTATACTCTGCAAATGCGCTTTCGTTAGCCTAGGTATTTGGCGTGAAAACGCAGATGCTGGTCGATAAAGCTACTGATAAAGAAGTAACTGTGATCGTAACCCGGGTGTTGCTCAAGGCAAAGTGAGACACCGGCTTGCTCGGCCGCTGCGACCAAACGCTCCGGGCGTAACTGGCTTTCCAAAAAGGTGTCATTCATGCCTTGGCTGACCAACAGCGGCGGGCAGCTATCAACCGGGGTATGACGCAGCAGCTCACAGCTGTCATAGGCTTTCCAACTCTCCCTGTCTTTACCAAGATAACCATTGAAGGCCTTATCACCCCAGGGGCAATTTAGCGGGTTGGTAATGGGAGCAAAGGCACTAACACTGCGGTATTCGCCGAGGTTACGTAAACCCAGTACCAGGGCCCCATGGCCACCCATGGAATGGCCGCTGATGGCCTTTTTGCCATTACTGGGGAAGTGCTCGTCGATTAAAGCAGGCAGCTCAGAGCAAACATAGTCATACATTTGGTAGTGCTGCTTATAGGGCTCCTCAGTGGCATTGACGTAGAAGCCGGCGCCTAAACCGAAGTCGTAACTGCCCTCGGGATCATCGGCCACATCCTCGCCTCGCGGGCTGGTGTCCGGTGCCACAAGAATTATGCCGAGCTCGGCGGCGGTTTTAAACGCCGCTGCTTTTTGCATAAAGTTTTCATCGGTACAGGTTAATCCTGACAGCCAGTACAGCACAGGTGCCTTGGTTGTTTCATCCACGCCGGGCGGAAGAAAAATGGCAAAGGTCATGGTGCAGTTATTGACCGACGATTTATGGCTGTAGCGTTTATGCCAGCCACCGTGGACCTTGTTGTTGGCAAGTAACTCTAGGCTCATGTTGCCCCCTTACTTATCGTAATGGATGACGCTGCGAATACTTTTACCTGCGTGCATCAACTCAAACGCTTCGTTGATGTCCTCAAGCGCCATGGTATGAGTGATAAAGTCATTCAGTGCGAACTCATTATTAAGATAACGCTCAACGATTTCTGGCAGCTCGGAGCGGCCTTTTACGCCACCAAAGGCAGTACCACGCCATACACGGCCGGTAACCAATTGGAATGGACGGGTTGAGATTTCCTGACCGGCACCGGCAACACCTATGATCACCGACTCACCCCAGCCCTTGTGGCAACATTCCAGAGCGCTGCGCATGACATTGACATTACCGATACACTCGAACGAATAGTCCACACCGCCGTCGGTCATCTCAACGATCACTTCCTGAATTGGCTTATCATAATCGTTGGAGTTAATAAGGTCGGTGGCGCCGAGTTTTTTCGCCAGCTCAAACTTACTTTCATTAATATCGATACCGATAATACGACCTGCGCCGGCCATTTTAGCGCCGATAATGGCCGACAGACCAATGCCGCCCAGACCAAAAATGGCGACGCTGTCACCGGGTTGTACCTTGGCGGTATTAAGCACCGCACCCATGCCGGTAGTGACGCCACATCCAAGCAGACATACCTCTTCCAAAGGTGCATCCTTATTGACCTTGGCAAGTGAAATTTCCGGTAACACAGTGTACTCGGAGAAGGTTGAGCAGCCCATGTAGTGATAAATAGGCTCACCGTCTTTATAAAAACGCGTGGTGCCGTCTGGCATCAGGCCCTTGCCCTGGGTTTCGCGAATTTTTTGGCACAGGTTGGTTTTACCCGAGGTACAGAATTTACATTCACCGCATTCCGGGGTGTAAAG
This sequence comes from Pseudoalteromonas sp. T1lg75, assembly GCF_002964705.1. GTDB lineage: Bacteria > Pseudomonadota > Gammaproteobacteria > Enterobacterales > Alteromonadaceae > Pseudoalteromonas. Next base: position 102,550 of record NZ_PQCD01000022.1, read on the forward strand.
AGGAATAACATGGTCGCCAACGGCCACGCTGGTTACGCCTTCGCCCACGGCTTCTACCACACCGCCGCCTTCGTGGCCTAAAATGGCCGGGAAAATGCCTTCAGGGTCTTCACCTGAAAGGGTAAAGGCATCGGTATGACACACACCGGTGGCATGGATTTTCACCAGCACTTCGCCGGCCTTAGGCATCATCACATCGACTTCTTCAATTTTAAGTGGTTGCTTAGGGCCCCAAGCAACGGCGGCTTTTGATTTAATAAATTCAGCCATAACCATGGATCTCTTCTTATGAAATGAGGTGAAATTATTACACATTATGGTAAGTTTTAACTGGAATTAAGATACTTTTACACAGAGGTAATAATGCGTTGGCAAGGTATGCCGGAATTTATCGCTGCGGCGCAAGCCCAATCCTTTACCGCCGCGGCACGGCAAATTGGCACGTCGGTGGCCCATATCAGTCGTTCCGTCAGTGCCTTGGAAGAGTATTACAACACCCAACTCTTTGTTCGCAGCACCCGTAAGGTGGTGTTGACGCAACAAGGGGAGTTGTTATTGCACCATGCCAAAAAAGCGCAAAGCGTATTGGAGCAGGGGGAGTGGGCACTGCAACAGCAACAGGCCCAACCCAGCGGCCAATTGAAGATAACCGCGCCGGTGATGTTCGGTGAGCAATTTATTATGCCTCTGGTGCATGACTACATGGCTCGCTATCCCAAGGTCAGCGTGACCATGGTATTGAGTAACCAAACCATGGATTTGATCGGTGAACACATAGACCTGGCCATTCGCATCGGTGAGTTGGCGGACTCCAACCTCAAGGCAAGGCGGCTGGCCTCAAGGGCGGTAGTGGTGTGCGCATCGCCTGACTATTTAAACGAATATGGCCAGCCCTATGCGCTCAGTGAGCTTGCTCATCATCAGTGCCTGCTGGGCCATTCCGATACCTGGCGGTTTCAAGAGGGCACGCGGCTGAGGCAGGTAAAAATTGCCAAGACCAAGTTGCGCTGCAACAGTGGCTGGGCCTTAGCCGATGCGGCCATGCGTGGCTTGGGGTTGGTACAGCTGCCGGATTACTATGTTCAATCGGCATTGCATCAGGGTCTGCTTAAGGAAGTGTTGCATAGCTTTGCTATCCAAAAAGAGCCGATCTCCGCCATTACTCCGGCAAATTTATACCAAGCCAATGCCACTAAGGCGTTGATGGATTATCTGGCCGAGCACCTGAGCGCTAAACTTGGTGCCAGCAATGACCTGGGGCTGGGGCGATAAATTCGCCTAGCAGAGGCGCTGAGCATACCCATGGCGGCGTCCCTGTGTTAGCATCGTGACAATTTCGATTTATTGTTAAGCTGTTGATGTATAAGCCTGTCAGTTTATTTATTGGTCTACGCTATTCGCGCTTATCTAAAGGCAGTGCGTTTGTCTCCTTTGTTTCGTTTTTTTCCATCGCCGGCATCGCCCTTGGCATCACTGCCTTGTTTACCGTGATGTCGGTAATGAATGGCTTTGAAAACAATTTAAAACGCACCATGCTGTCGATGATCCCCCATTTGCAATTTACCATGGCCGAGCGCGAAGCTCAGGCGCAGCAGCAGTTAATTGCCGATTTAAAGGTACAACCGGAGGTTGTGTCGGTTAAGCGTTACCACCAGGCTCAGGCCATAGTGCAAAGCGCCGCCGACATTCAGGGCGTGCTGTTGCAGGCGCCTTATACCCGCTTGCCTGATAATGTGGTCGATAACATCGAGGTAGGCAGGGTGCAAAGTCTCTATGATGAGCGCTATCATATCGCCATCAGTCGCTATTTGGCCCGTACTTTGGGTGTGGGTGTGGGTGACAAACTGCGCGTTACGATACCCAGTGTCTCTACCTATACCCCCATGGGCCGCATTCCCGCGCAGCGATTATTTACTATCGCAGTTATTTACCGCACCGGCTCTGAGCTCGATATGCATACCCTGTTTACATCCGGCGAGTCATTACGACGTTTATTGCGCGTTAGAAACACCGAGGATGCGCCAATCGAAGTCATGCTTGATGATGCCTTTAGCAGTGAGCTGGTGTTGTCGCGCTTAAGTGAGGAGCAGCGCCGGGGAGTGAGTGACTGGCGCCAAAGCCAAGGCAGTCTCTTTGCTGCGGTAGCCATGGAAAAACGCATCATGAGCCTGTTACTTGGGCTGATCTTCCTGGTTGCCGTATTCAATATATTATCGTCCTTGACCATGATGGTCAGGGAAAAACAAGGCGAGGTCGCTATCTTGCAGACCCTGGGGTTAGATCATAATCAAGTCGCCCGTATTTTTATGATCCAGGGCCTGTATAACGGCGTGGTCGGCAGTGTCATTGGCGCGATTTTAGCTGTGCTTGTGGTGTACAACCTCAATGCCTTGTTGGCGGCAATCGGTTTACATTTATTCGGTCAACAGCAACTGCCCGTGGTGGTGTCCTACAGCAATTTGGCGTTGATAGTGCTTGGGGCCGTGGTCATGAGTTTTGCCGCCACATTGTATCCAGCGAAAAAAGCCGCCGAGGTGCGCCCAGCAGAGGTATTAAGGTATGAGTAGTATAGTGATTAGTTGCCACAAGCTGACCAAAGTGTATAGCGATGCGGCGGAGCAAATTGAGGTGCTCAAAGGGGTCGATTTAACCGTCGAGCGCGGCGAAAGTGTGGCCATCGTCGGCTCGTCCGGCTCGGGTAAGAGTACCTTATTGCATATTCTCGGCACCCTGGATAAACCCACTTCGGGTAACCTGGTTATTTGTGAGACCGAGGTGGCGAAATTATCCCGCAAACAACAGGCACTGTTTCGCAATAAGCATCTGGGCTTTATCTATCAGTTTCACCATCTTTTGATGGAGTTTACGGCGCTTGAAAACGTCGCCATGCCTTTGCTGATAGCCGGGATGGATGCCAAGCAGGCTGAGCAAAAAGCGAAAGTCATGCTGGGAAAGGTGGGCCTGTCACATCGTGCCGACCATAAACCGGCCAAACTATCCGGTGGTGAGCGCCAGCGTGTCGCCATCGCCCGCGCCGTGGTCAGCGAGCCCGATCTGGTTCTGGCCGATGAGCCAACCGGTAACCTGGACAAACATAACGCCCAGCGGATTTTTGCCTTGCTGATGGAGTTACAACAGGACCTGGGAACTAGTTTTGTGGTCGTGACTCACGACCTAGACCTGGCCAGTCGCTTGACGCGCACCGTGGTGTTGGATGAGGGCCTATTGAGCCCGCAGCACACCGAGGTTGATACCCTATGAAGGCTATGTCCTTAAGTCTGCTATTGGCCCAGCGTTTTCGTAAATCTCAGCGCAATAGCGGTTTTATGGGCTTTATGGCCCGCAGCTCAAGTCTTGGCATTATACTCGGTGTGGCCGTGCTTATTCTGGCGCTGTCTGTAGTCAACGGCTTTCAGCAGCAATTGGTGGAACGCTTATTGGCGCTGGTCCCTCATGTGGAATATGTGGCCGCCGACCAGCCCATTGCCCAGTGGCCGCAAAAACAGCAGGGTTTACAGCACCAGGATAATGTAAAGGCGGCGGCGCCTTTTATCGCCGTTAATGCCATGGCCCAATACCGAGGTCGATTGGAAGCGGCTCAAGTCCGCGGCGTGGTGCCGGAATTAGAAACCAAGGTGTCCATCGTTGATGAGTTTATTCGCGGTAAAAAGCTCTCGCAGCTGACCAGCAACGAAGTGGTGATGGGAGCGCAGTTAGCCAATGCTCTGGGGCTTGAAACGGGTGATAACCTCACGCTCTTAATGACGGACATCAGCAATCACAGTGACGCACTGAGCGCGCCAATACGATTAAATGTGCAGGTAGCCGGATTAATACATAGCCAGGGTCCGCTGGACAAAGTGCAAATTTTTCTACCGCTGGCCACTTTACAGCAGGCCTTTGAGCTCGAACATGATCAGGTGACCGGCCTGCGAGTGACGCTCGATGATGTGTTTAGTGCGCCCAGCGAAGCCATGCGCATTGGCCGCACCCTGGACGACTATGTGTATGTAAATAGCTGGGTAAGAACTCAAGGCGGTCTGTATCAGGACATTCAGATGGTGCGCACCATAGTGTATCTCAGCGTGTTTTTGATTATTGCCGTTGCCAGTTTTAATATTATTTCTTCGCTTTTTATGGAAGTAAAAGAAAAGCAAAGTGCCATTGCCATCTTGCGCACCATGGGCGCGGGCGATCTGGTGATCATGCAGGCCTTTATGCTTCAAGGCGTGGTTTCGGCCGTGATAGCCACCTTGATTGGTGCTCTGGTCGGTGTCTTACTGGCCCTGAATATCACAGATATTTTCGTGCTTTGGAGCGATTTTATCGGTGAAAATAAATTAGCGGGTGTCTATTTTATCGACTTTTTGCCGGCACAAATCCACTGGCAGGACATCACCCTAGTATCGGCTATTACCCTGGTGATCACGGTCTTAGCATCCATTTATCCGGCGTGGCAGGCTGCTAAGATAGACCCGGCCAAGGTGTTGGGCAACTAACACTATGGCGGTCAAACTCCTGCTTTGTATCCTTTAGGGCTTGCAAGGCAGGGCGCTTCTTCGTAAAGTGACCCTAGCAACAACAATAGAAGTAGTATTATGTCGCAACAACAAGAACAATTAGCACCACAAGAACAACAAATTCGTGCCTTCCAACGCCATTGTTTTGAAACTGCCCAGAAGCATTTAGCGGAAAAAGGCATTATGCCGAAAACCCTGGTAGAAAAAGACAGCCGCTTTTTAGCGCCACTGTGTGCGGTATGGAAATTTAAAGCGCAAAACGGTAAAACTTATTGGGTGATCACCGGTCAATTACCCGCGGATCACGTGGAAGTCTCAGCGGCAACCACGGCACGCGAAGCCATCCGTCATTTCTCTTTGCAATGGCAGGTGAAAGCGGAGCAACTGCTTAGCAGCACCCGATTGGAGAAGACCCAACACGATTTTGCCCAGCTTTTGATTAACCGTGCGCATGGCCTCTATGAGCTCTACGATAAACAAGAGCTATGGGCTAATGAACCATAGTAAACGGGCTACTGTCACAGCGTGACACCGGGCATTCCAAGCGCTGTCTTGGAATGCCAGCCTCCATAAAGACACACCCACATGGCGAAAAGCCATTCTTCTTAAAGCGTTCCACCTCGTCCAACACGCAATTAATACAAATAGATTCAAAGCCGCAGTTGGCGGCGTTGCTGAGTACAAATTTAAGTATTTCGGTATAGATACCGCGATTGCGGTGTTCGGGCAGAACGGCGATGCGGCCCAACAGGCCATCCTGGCAGAGCCGTGCGGTAGCAACCGGCTCGCCATGTTCATCGTAGGCGACAAAGTGCAGGGCACTTGTGTCGCGCTCGTCAAATTCCACGTTTTTGGGAATGTTTAATTCGAAGACAAAGACTCGCTCACGAATTTGGCGTATTGGGTTATCTTGAGACCCCCAGTCGACTTGGTGGATCCGATAGGGCATAAACCCTCCTAATCTGCAAACCAATAACCTTCATTAATCAGTGTAGCCAATGTCTGCCTGAAAAGTAAACAGCTTGTATTCATTGCCAACATATCTGTGGCGGTTGTTTGCTCATCACACAGCAGCTTGATACTCTCCAAGTGTTTGATTGGTAGACAAAAGCTGTGACCTTCCACGGCGAGTATCACGGCGTCCGCCTGTTCGATATACAGGGCTCTCAGGCCTCCGGCCTTGTGCAAAACGGGATAATCGCTAAGAAAATCCATTACTTGGTTCTCTTCTAGTGGCTCATCTAGGGGTAATAAATCCTTATCGTGTTTTGCTTCGCTGAGGTGCTCACTGATAAAGCGTAGGAAGGTACTGTCGTCCTCAATGGCGGCAATCATTAACTTACGCAGGCTGGCGATTTCATCGGCGCTAAGCTCGCCGCGACTCGCGCGCTCCGTTAGCTGTTCATCGCTATAACGGGCTTGCCCTAGGTCATGGTCAATCAGATGGTCGGCGAATGCGGAGAGCAGATCGGTTTGATTCGGTGCCCTAAAACCAATTGAATAGTTTAGCGATGGTTCAATGGCATAACCTTCATGGGGCGCATTAGGCGGAATATAAAGAATATCGCCGGGTTCTAACTCGACATCGATCACCGCAGTAAAAGGACCAACCTGGAGCAGCCCTTTATTGGCGCTAAATTGTTGTACGCTTTTATCAACTTGACCGACTCGCCAATGGCGTTTACCCGAGCCTTGAATAATGAACACATCATACTGATCTATATGAGGACCCACACCGCCGCCCGGGGTGGAATAGCTCACCATCAAGTCATCAATACGCCAGTTCGGAATAAAGCGAAATGGCTCAACCAGCTCGGCAGCATCGGGGTGCCAATGGTCGACCGCCTGTACCAGCAGGGTAGAGTGCTCTTCGCCCAAGGCACTGAAATCTTCAAATGGGCCATTAGCACATTGCCAACCGTCGCTATTGGTGACAATACGCGACTCTATGCCTTCTTCCATCGCTAGACCGGCGAGTTCTTCTGCATCGATTGGGTCAACAAAATCTTTAAAGCCGCCTTTAATGAGTAGGGGTTTTTTCTGCCAGTATTGCGCTAGAAACTGCGCCTTGCTGAGCTCGTTTATTGTTAGGCTGTACATGGTTACTCCAATAAAAAAGCGAAAGAGCGACACTTGGTCACATCTTTCGCTTTATAGCATATTCTAGTGCTGCGAATTAAAGGTTATCAATGAACTCAACAGCGCGGCCAATGTAATTGGCTGGGCTTAGCTCTTTTAATTGCGCTTTAACTTCTGCCGGTAGCTCAAGGGTGTCGATGAACTCGGCCATAGCCGCCTGATCAACACGCTTACCACGAGTAAGCTCTTTTAGCTTTTCATACGGCTTTTCGATGCCGTACTTACGCATTACCGTTTGAATTGGCTCAGCAAGTAGCTCCCAGTTTTGGTCTAGCTCGGCAAGTAAACGGTCGGCATTTACTTCTAGCTTGCTGATCCCTTTAAGAGTTGCCTGATAAGCGATCAGGGTATAACCCATGCCAACACCCAGGTTACGTAGAACCGTAGAGTCGGTCAGGTCACGCTGCCAGCGTGAGATGGGTAGCTTTTGCGCCAGGTGAGCGAAGATCGCATTGGCCAGCCCCAGGTTACCTTCTGAGTTTTCAAAGTCGATCGGGTTAACCTTGTGTGGCATGGTCGATGAGCCGATCTCGCCAGCTATGGTCTTTTGCTTAAAGTGGTTAAGAGCGATGTAACCCCAAACGTCACGATCGAAGTCGATAAGGATGGTGTTGAAACGCGCTACCGCATCGAACAACTCGGCGATGTAGTCGTGTGGTTCGATTTGCGTCGTGAATGGATTAAAGGTTAGACCTAGGCTAGTCACAAACTTTTCAGCGTGTGTGTGCCAGTCGTAATCCGGGTAGGCACTTAGGTGAGCATTGTAGTTACCAACGGCGCCGTTGATTTTACCTAGCATGCTTACTTGAGCAACTTGATCGCGCTGGCGCTTAAGACGCATGTACACATTGGCGAATTCTTTACCCATGGTTGACGGTGAAGCAGGCTGACCGTGAGTACGGGTCATCATGGCTACCGACTTGTATTCAATGGCTTTATCTTTTACCGCGTCAAGTAGCTGATCCATGTAAGGAAGCAATACGGTATCGCGCGCTTCGCTTAGCATCAGGCCGTGTGACAGGTTATTGATGTCTTCAGACGTACAGGCGAAGTGGATAAACTCGTTAACGGCGTTAAGCTCGGCGTTGTCGGCCACTTTTTCTTTTAGAAGGTATTCAACCGCTTTTACGTCGTGGTTAGTTGTGCGTTCAATCTCTTTAACACGGGCCGCATCGGCTTCGCTAAAGTTAGCAACTATGCTATCAAGCAGGGCATTGGCTTCTGCGCTTAACGCTGGAACTTCTGCAATTTCCTTGGCCTCGGCGAGGGCTTGTAACCAACGTACTTCTACTTGTACGCGGTATTTGATCAGACCAAATTCACTAAAAATGCTACGTAGTTCAGTTGTTTTACTACCGTAGCGCCCATCTACCGGAGAGATCGCGGTTAACGCTGAAAGCTCCATATTAACTCCTAAGTTACGTTGAACGATTTATCTTTTGTTTGCCTGCAAGCGCGAGACTTGAAAGCCGGGGTTTAAATGTGTTCTTTAGCTAAGGCCAATATTTTGCGTTTGGCAAATATAAAGTGACGGCGTTTACCACCTACCTGGCGCCATAGCACCGCCGCGCGTATGCCTGCCAAGAGCAGGGCGCGGATACGGTTTTGAATGCTGCTTTGTTTTAATAGTGCCGGTTGCCCAAATACCTGAATGCGTTGCCCTAAGGGGCTGATGATGCGGGCGTAAGTGTCGGCGAAAGCAGCAATAATAGACTCATCCAGTAAGTCTAAGTGCTGTAATTTATTTTTTACTTGGTCAATGTCGCGGCCGAGCTCGGCCAGAGCTTGCGGCTTGCTGCTGAGAATACGCTCAAGTTGAATTAGACCGCCGACGTATTTGACCAGCTCGACATTTTTATCGCTGCCCGGGCTTAATTGCGCAACCAAGGCGCGATAACCGGAATGAAGATTGCGACTGCCGCCGTAAATTTGTTCGGCATTGTCGGCATCGGTCGCTAGCAGGGAATTAAGCAGCGGCTCGATTTCATGCTGTTGCGACTGACCGTATTTGGCCAATTTTTGTACCTGCAGGGCTACTTGACACATGGCTGCCAAGGCCATCACTTGATTGGCATTCATGTTAGCGGATCACCGAGTCAATAATGCCGCCACCGAGGCACACTTCGCCGTCGTAAAATACCGCCGATTGGCCAGGAGTCACCGCTTTTTGCGGCTCATCGAAGAGCACGCGGGCGACACCGTCTTCACCAACTAACAAGGTACAAGGGATGTCATGCTGACGGTAACGGGTTTTCACCGTTACGCGCGCCGTGCCTTTAGGGCCAACGCGGTCAACCCAATGCAGCTGATCTGCATTAAGACCATTGCTGTAAAGGCGAGGGTGGTCTTTACCCTGACCTACAACCAGCACATTGCGCTCTATGTCTTTGTCGACCACATACCAAGGCTCACCAGAACCTTCTTTTAGGCCGCCGATATGCAGGCCTTTACGCTGACCTAGGGTGTGATACATGAGACCTTCGTGCTCACCCACCTCATTGCCCTCGGTGTCTTCGATAACACCGGGCTGAGCCGGCAGGTAACGTTGTAAAAAGTCTTTAAATTTGCGCTCGCCGATAAAACAGATGCCGGTGCTGTCTTTTTTGTCGTGTGTGATTAAACCTTGTTGCTCGGCGATTTCTCGTACTTGCGGTTTAGGTATATCACCAACGGGGAACAGGGTTTGGGCAATGTGCTCATGGCTTAGGGTGTACAGGAAGTAACTTTGATCCTTATTGTTGTCCTCACCGCGGAGCATGGCGAACTTACCATCGCGTTCTTCACGGCGCACATAGTGGCCGGTGGCGATATAGTCGGCGCCCAAGGCTTCGGCGGCAAACTCTAAGAAGGCTTTAAACTTGATTTCCTTGTTGCACATGATATCTGGGTTTGGCGTACGTCCTGCCTTGTATTCGGCAAGGAAGTATTCGAACACGTTATCCCAGTATTCGGCGGCAAAGTTAACCGTGTGTAATTCGATTCCTAACTTTTCACAGACCATTTGTGCGTCCTTCAGATCTTCTGCAGCGGCACAATATTCATCGTTGTCGTCTTCTTCCCAGTTTTTCATAAACAGGCCTTCGACTTGATAGCCTTGCTCTTTTAACAGGTAAGCGGATACGGATGAGTCAACACCACCGGACATGCCGACGATTACTTTAATTTGGCTGTTATCGCTCATAGGAACTGAATTTTCACATCACTTGGCTTTAAAGGCGCGAATTATATCACGCTTACCCAAGGGCTTGAAGTAGCAAGCGCGCTGGTTATGCATCAACTTGATAGTGTAAATAGCTAAGCGGGATTAGCGGCTGCGATTGGGCATCATGAATACATTGGCGTACCAGATCAGAGCGAAGGGGAGAGGTTTCAATTTCTTCCAGGGTCAGCCAATGGCAAGCGATAATATCGCTATCCTGTGGCTGTGTTCTCTCGCATTCATCAAGCTCGGCGTAAAAGCAAAAACGCAGATAATGGACGCCGTTTTTTGCCTGTAAACTGTATATACCCACCAGGCCAGAAGGTATGGCCGTTAACCCGGTTTCCTCAAAAAGCTCCCGGGCACAGGCATCGAGCAGTGATTCATTTTCTTCTAAATGCCCGGCGGGCTGATTAAAAACCACTTCGCCGCTGAGCTTGTCGCGTTCTTGTACCATCAAATAACGCTCGCCGCTTTTGAGCACCATGGCCACGGTGACATTGGGTCTATACATGCTGTTTCTCCAACCGGTATTCACCACTTTTTAAATCGCCCAGGCGATAGGCGCCTATGGCGGCACGAATGAGACGCAGGGTCGGATGTCCAACATGAGCGGTCATGCGTCGAACCTGGCGATTACGGCCTTCACGAATTTGTATTTCCAACCAGGTGGTGGGGATATTCTTGCGCTCGCGTATCGGTGGCGTGCGCGGCCAAAGCCCTTGTGGCTCGGCAATAATCTTCACCTTGGCGGGCAGGGTCATGCCGTCATTGAGCTCGACACCTTGTTGTAACATCTGCACGGCCTGATCGCTGACTGCGCCTTCTACCTGAACCCAGTAGGTTTTATAGGTGTTTTTTTTGGGGTTGGCGAGCTGGTGCTGCAACTTGCCGCAGTTGGTCAGTAGCAAGAGACCCTCGGAGTCGCGGTCGAGCCGACCGGCGGCATAAACCTGCTTGATGTCTATGTAGTCGGCGAGGGTTCTGCGATTCGCATCATCGGTAAACTGGCACAGCACGTCAAAGGGTTTATTGAATAAAACCACTTTAATTTGTTCCGGCGCCAAGCTTGGCTTGGCGGGTTTACGCTTGAACCAGTGTTTATCTGCTGGTTTTCCTGCGAAGGGGCGTGGGCGCGTGTTATTTGGCTTTTTTGTCATGGAGTTAAAATAAAAAAAGGCACCCGATTGGATGCCTTGATAATGCAATCGATACGATTAAGCTAGTTTAGCAAGAATCGCATTGAAAGTATTGCTTGGACGCATAGCTTTGAACGCAAGCTCTTCATTTGGCTGGTAGTAACCGCCGATATCCATGCTTGGACCTTGAGCGTCGTTTAGCTCGTTGATGATGGTCTGCTCGTTCTCGCGAAGTAGCGCCGCTACCTCGGTAAAGCGTGCTTTAAGATCTGCATCCAGGTCTTGTGCCGCCAGTGCTTCAGCCCAGAACAGAGTTAGGTAGAAGTGGCTACCACGGTTATCAATTTCACCCACTTTACGTGACGGTGACTTGTTCTCGTCAAGGAACTTAGCCGTTGCTTGATCCAGTGTATCAGCAAGTACTTGCGCTTTGGCATTGTTAGTGCGAGCGCTCAGGTGCTCGTAAGATGCAGCTAGAGCAAGGAATTCACCTAAAGAATCCCAACGTAGGTGGTTTTCTTTTTGGAACTGTTGCACGTGCTTAGGAGCACTACCGCCCGCACCTGTTTCGAATAGACCACCACCGTTCATTAGCGGCACGATAGATAGCATTTTCGCACTGGTACCCAGCTCAAGAATTGGGAATAGGTCAGTTAGGTAATCACGCAGTACGTTACCTGTTACTGAAATTGTGTCCTTACCTTCTTTGATGCGCTCAAGTGAGAACTTAGTCGCTGCAATTGGGTCAAGGATATGGATTTCCAGGCCTGCGGTGTCATGCTGTGGCAGGTAGGCGTTAACCTTTTTGATAAGCTCGGCATCGTGTGCGCGCTCTTCGTTTAGCCAAAATACTGCTGGTGTGTTTGTAGCACGGGCACGGTTAACGGCAAGCTTAACCCAGTCTTGGATAGGTGCGTCTTTCACCTGACACATACGCCAGATGTCGCCGGCTTCAACGTCATGCTCAATAAGCACATTGTCGTTGGCATCAACAACACGCACCTTACCGGCGCTCTTGATTTCAAACGTTTTGTCGTGTGAACCGTATTCTTCAGCTTTCTGTGCCATTAGGCCCACGTTAGGTACGCTGCCCATGGTGCTTGGATCGAATGCGCCGTGCTCTTTACAGAACTCAACGGTCGCATCGTATACACCAGAGTAGCAACGATCTGGAATTACGAAAGCCGTGTCTTGTAGCTGACCGTCGGCGTTCCACATTTGACCAGAAGAGCGGATGGCCGCAGGCATAGACGCATCGATGATCACGTCGCTTGGTACGTGTAGGTTAGTGATACCGCGGTCTGAATCTACCATGGCAACCGCTGGGCGCTGCTCGTATACCGCCATGATGTCGGCTTCGATTTCTTTGCGCTTGGCTTCGTCCAGGTTTTCGATGCGAGCGTATACATCACCGATACCGTTATTCACATCCACACCCAGCTCTTCAAATAGGGCACCGTGCTTAGCAAATACATCTTTGTAGAAGACTTTAACCGCGTGACCGAAGATGATTGGGTCAGATACCTTCATCATGGTGGCTTTCATGTGCAATGAGAACAAGATACCTTGTGCTTTAGCTGCGTCGATTTGCTCGGCGATAAAGGCCTGTAGCTTAGATGCGCTCATGCATGAACCGTCGATGATCTCGCCATCTAACAGTTTTACTTCCGGCTTCAATACCGTGATGTCACCGTTAGTTGCGACGTGCTCGATACGTACGCTGGTTGCTTTCTCAATGGTCACAGACTTTTCAGAACCGAAGAAGTCGCCGTCCGTCATTGATGCTACGCGAGACTGAGAGTCTTTGCTCCATTTACCCATTGAGTGTGGGTTTTTGCGGGCATAGGCTTTTACCGATGCTGGCGCGCGACGGTCAGAGTTACCTTCACGTAGAACCGGGTTTACCGCACTGCCTTTAATTTTGTCATAACGAGCTTTAACGTCTTCTTCTTGCTCGTTTTTAGGCTCATCTGGGTAGTTAGGAAGAGCATAACCCTGGGCCTGCAATTCTTTAATAGCCGCTTTAAGCTGCGGGATTGAAGCACTGATATTAGGAAGCTTGATGATGTTCGCTTCTGGCGTCTTAGCCAATTCGCCTAATTCGGCAAGCGCGTCGCCAATACGCTGGTCTTCGTTTAAAAACTCAGGGAATACGGCAATGATACGGCCGGCAAGAGAGATATCGCGAGTTTCTACATCGATACCGGCAACGTTTGAAACTGCTTCGATTACAGGAAGCAAAGAATAGGTAGCCAGAGCTGGCGCCTCATCAGTCTTGGTGTAAATGATTTTCGAGGTCATTTTGTGTCCTAATTTATCGTTATGTATTATCGGCCTAGGTAAAAATTTCACCTAAATTAGCCGACATTTGCTGTCACTGCGGTGCAGTGTATCAAGCAAAAGAGAAAAGCTCCATTCAACTTAAGGTTAGGGCGAATGTTAAAATTTCAAGTATAGTTTACAAAATGGACGGAAACTTTACGTTGCGACGCGCAAATTCATGGGGATAGGGAAGGGATCAAAGCGAGCTAGTTACTGCATAAGCTCGCTCTCAGACGTGACCGAACAGCTAGGCTGTTACTGCAAAACGCTCACTATTTACCGACTAAACGCCTTCGGAGCCATCAGTGGGTAGAATGTTTGTGGCGTGTAGACCCTTGGGGCCTTGTTGCAGTTCGAAGGTTACATCCTGGCCAGCTTTTAGTGTTTTGTATCCATCCATCTTAATGGTTGAGTAGTGCGCAAAGATGTCTTCCTCACTGCCTACTTCCTGGATAAAACCGAACCCTTTGGCATTGTTGAACCATTTGACTTTTCCACAAGCCATACTTCTACATCCTTCTATAAGTTGACTAATTTAGTTAATCTAAACCTGATAGTTTGATAGACTGGCTAATAGATAGACAGCCCAAATCTGACTGTAGTTTATTTGTCCATTCAGTCAAGTTTTTTGTGCATTTTTTTAACAGTTTATTTATTTTTGATTTCGGGTTTGCTTGAGATCTACAGAGAAGACTATATTTATTTATGAGTGGAATGAAAGATTCTGGTGTTGTAGAGCGCAGCCGTGACGAGCAGAAGCAAAAGTTACAGCCGCCGCGTAAATATAAGGTGATACTCAACAACGACGACTACACACCAATGGACTTTGTTATCGAAGTTTTAATGACTTTTTTCAATATGGATAGCGAAAGAGCAACAGACGTTATGCTCAAAGTTCACCATGAGGGTAAAGCGGTATGCGGTATCTATCCTGCAGATATTGCCCACACCAAAACCGAGCAGGTTAATCGCTATGCCAGAGAGCATGAGCATCCGCTGCTTTGTAGTTGTGAGCAGGAATAACGAGTTTTTCAGTTTTGGGGGTTGCCAATGCTAAATAAAGATCTTGAAATTACTTTAAACGATGCGTTTAAAGAAGCCCGCACCCGTCGTCATGAATTTATGACGGTCGAGCATTTATTGCTGGCGCTATTGGATAACCCATCGGCCAACGAGGCCTTAATCGCTTGCGGTTCGGACCTGGCTCTGTTGCGTACCGAGTTGTCTGAATTTATCGATGAAACCACGCCGGTTATATCCGACCTTGAGCAAGAACGCGAGACTCAGCCAACCTTGGGTTTTCAACGTGTGTTACAGCGCGCCGTGTTTCATGTGCAGTCGTCCGGTAAAAGTGAAGTAACCGGCGTTAACGTGCTCGTGGCTATTTTCTCTGAACAAGAAAGTCAGGCCGTTTATTTACTTAAAAAGCATGACGTAAACCGTCTTGATATCGTCAACTTCATCTCCCACGGCATTTCACGCGCCGATGATGAGAATGAACATATCGACGACCATGAGGAAATTTCCGAAGAGTTGGTCGGCGACGCCAGCGAAGAGCAAAATATACTTGATAAGTACACGACTAACCTCAACGTCGAGGCGCAAAAGGGTTCCGTTGATCCACTTATTGGTCGCGATCAGGAAGTCGAGCGTACGGTGCAGGTGTTGTGTCGTCGTAAAAAGAATAACCCCTTACTGGTGGGTGAAGCCGGGGTGGGTAAAACCGCCATCGCCGAGGGGCTTGCGTATCGTATCGTGAATAACGAGGTACCCGAAGTTATCGCCGATGGCGTGGTGTACTCGCTGGATATGGGTGCCTTGTTAGCCGGCACCAAATACCGCGGTGATTTTGAAAAACGCTTAAAGAGCCTGCTTAAACAGTTGCAACAGCAACCGGGAGCCATTCTCTTTATCGATGAAATTCACACCATTATCGGAGCCGGAGCAGCCTCGGGCGGGGTGATGGATGCCTCGAACCTGATCAAACCTTTGTTATCAAGTGGCCAGTTACGCTGTATGGGCTCGACCACCTATAACGAATTTAAGAATATTTTCGAAAAAGACCGTGCCTTGGTGCGTCGATTCCAGAAAATCGACATCAATGAGCCGAGTGTCGATGACACCACGAAAATTCTTAACGGTTTAAAAGAGCGCTACGAAGAGCACCACGGCATTCGCTATACGCAAAAAGCACTGCGCGCGGCGGCCGAATTAAGTGCCAAGTATATTAACGAGCGTCATTTACCGGACAAGGCCATCGACGTGATCGATGAAGCCGGCGCCAATCAGCGCTTGCAGCCAGTGTCCAAGCGTAAGAAAACCATCAATGTGGCCGATATTGAGCAAATTATCGCTAAGATTGCCCGTATTCCACAGCAAAGCGTGTCTTCGTCCGATAAGGAAGTGTTGAAGAATCTGGACCGCAACCTCAAGATGTTGGTGTTTGGTCAGGACCAGTCTATCGACGCGCTGTCATCGGCCATTCGCTTATCCCGCTCGGGGTTAGCCAATGAAGACAAGCCGGTCGGTTCATTCCTGTTCGCCGGTCCTACCGGAGTGGGTAAAACCGAGGTCACCAAGCAACTGGCCAAATGCATGGGTATCGAGTTTTTACGCTTCGATATGTCCGAATACATGGAACGCCATGCTATCAGCCGTTTGATCGGCGCGCCTCCGGGTTATGTGGGGTATGAGCAGGGTGGTTTGTTGACCGATGCGGTGATCAAGCATCCTCACGCGGTGGTCTTACTCGATGAAATCGAAAAGGCGCACAGTGATATTTACAACATCCTGTTGCAGGTGATGGACCACGGTACACTGACGGATAACAATGGCCGTAAGGCCGACTTCCGTAATGTGGTACTGGTATTAACCACCAATGCCGGGGTGCAGGAAACGGTGAAAAACAGCATCGGCTTTGCCGATCAAGATTCCTCGTTTGATGCCATGAGCGAGATCAACAAGGTGTTTTCACCTGAATTTAGAAACCGTCTTGATAACATTATCTGGTTCAATCACTTGGATAGTAACGTTATCTTGCAGGTGGTGGATAAATTCCTGGTTGAACTGCAAGCTCAGCTTGATAAAAAGTCGGTTAATTTGGAGTTGAGTGAAGCTGCTCGTCGCTGGCTGGCAGAAAAAGGCTATGACAAGGCGATGGGCGCACGTCCTATGGCACGGGTTATTCAGGAGCAATTGAAAAAACCGTTGGCCAATGAAATTCTCTTTGGCAGTCTGGTCGATGGTGGCGATGTTCAGGTCGATCTTGATACCGACGATGATCGCTTGGCTTTCACCTATGCGGCTCAATTAAGCCCAGCCTAACGATTTGTCGTTAGGTTAAATCAGATAACAAAAAGCCCAGCATTTGCTGGGCTTTTTGCTAAATCGGCTTAGCGTGCACGCATATTAACGAGCACGGAAAACGATACGGCCTTTTGATAGATCGTAAGGCGTAAGTTCCACTGTTACTTTATCGCCAGTTAAAATACGAATGTAGTTTTTACGCATTTTACCGGAAATGTGAGCCACAACCACGTGACCATTCTCAAGCTCTACACGGAACATTGTATTAGGCAAGGTTTCTAGTACCGTACCTTGCATTTCAATTACGTCTTCTTTCGCCATATCTAGCGTAACACCTCTGTGATAGTTAAACGCATGGGATTGTGCCGAAAAGCAACGGATAAGTAAAGCCAAGGCACTGAATTTGTCGATTTTACAGGCAAATTACATCTTCCCAATGATTATTGCGCAGTTGTTGTGCTGGTAAGTACTGTAGCTTGTATCGCATCTTGCGACATTGGTCTATTTGATAGCCAAGATACAGGTAGCGCTTGCCCCAATCGGCGGCCAATTGGATCTGTTTAATGATCATCAAACTACCAAGACTCAATTGCTCATAATCCGGATCGAAAAAGGTATAAATGGCCGATAATGAATGGGCCATCACATCGGTCACCGCTACGGCGATCAGTTTGTCTCTGTCCCAAAGTTCAATAAAGTCGATATCCATCCAGTGACAAAACAAAAAGCTGTCAAATTGTGAGCGCTGCGGCGGATACATGGTGCCGTCGCTATGGCGGGCATTAATGTAGCGTTCGTACAAAGGATAATAGTCGGCTTTTTCACGTTTACTGATGCGAACATGGAAGTCTTTGGCCTTGGCTATGAGGCGTTTTTGTGAGCGGCTTGGCGTATAATGGGGCGCTAACACCCGCACCGCCTGACAGGCATTGCAGGTGGGACAATGAGGCCGGTAAATCTGCTCGCCACTGCGTCTAAAACCTTGTTTTAATAGGGCTTCAAATCCGTTTGGACTGTAACAAATTGGGTCTAGTATAACCAGTAATTGCTCTTCCTGAGCGGCCAAGTAGCTACAAGGAAAACGCTGACTTAGGCCGATTTTAATCGGAAGGTGTTGCGTCATAAGGAGTCTCTAACTGCCGAGCTTGCCAAAACGACAAGTCTATCGACTGATGGTTACTTTCCTTTAGTTTAGTCAAAAATTGCTGGCGTGACAGCGCCTTTGCCCCTAATTGCGCAAGGTAGGGATTCATTAGCTGACAATCGATAAAGGCGCCATTATTGGCCTTGAGTAATTCAACCAGCGCCAACATGGCGAGCTTGGAGCACTCCGGCACACGAAAGAACATCGACTCACCACAGAAAACCCGTGATTGCATAATCCCATACAAGCCACCAACCAGGCTATCGCCTTGCCATATTTCAACACTGTGTGCCAAGCCGTTTTCATGGGCGTGAATATAGGCTTGCTCCATGGCATCGGTGATCCAGGTGCCTTCGGTGTCTTGGCGCTGCATCTTGCAGGCATGTATGACATCGGCAAAACAGGTATTGATGGTCACTCGGGTGTTGAGGCGACGTGCTGCCTTTTTAAGGCTGCGACTGACATGAAACTCATCCAGCTCTATGATGGCGCGCTCACTTGGCGACCACCACATGAGCGGCTCACCTTCACTGTACCAGGGAAAAATACCTTGTTGATAGGCCTGTTGCAGGCGTGCAAGCGATAAACATCCGCCTATGGCAAGTAAACCATCGGGTTGGGTCAGGGCGGTGTCGGGGTCGGGGAAACCTTCGGCGACGCTGCCAAGGTAATGCAAATATTGAGTCATAAAAGCTGGGGTTTAAGGTCTTAACCCTAAACCCCATTTATATTACTTAAGGTTATCTAAGTAACGTTCGGCATCAAGTGCCGCCATACAACCTGTACCGGCCGAGGTAATGGCCTGACGGTAGATATGATCCGATACGTCACCGGCAGCAAATACGCCTTCGATGCTGGTTTGTGTGGCATTACCGTTAAGACCAGACTCAACCACTAGGTAACCGTCTTTCATTTCCAATTGGCCTTGGAACATGTCGGTGTTTGGCTTATGACCGATAGCAATAAACACACCAGCTAAATCAAGCTCTTCCGTTGCATCGGAATGGCTGTCTTTCATGCGCAGGCCGGTTACGCCCATATCATCACCCAATACTTCGTCTAGCGTACGGTTCCAGTGAATAGTAACGTTACCGTTCTCGGCTTTTTCGATCAGGCGATCCGATAGAATTTTCTCACTGCGGAAACTGTCGCGACGGTGAATAACATGTACTTCGGAGGCGATGTTCGACAGGTAAAGCGCTTCTTCAACGGCGGTATTACCACCACCGACAACCGCTACTTTCTGGTTCTTATAGAAGAAGCCGTCACAGGTAGCACAGGCAGACACACCACGGCCCTGGAATGCGGTTTCTGATTCTAGACCCAGATACTTAGCCGACGCACCGGTGGCGATGATTAAAGCATCGGCGGTGTAAGTGCCGCTGTCGCCTTTGAGTTCGAATGGGCGCACATTAAGATTCACTTCGTTGATGTGATCAAACACGATTTCAGTTTCAAAGCGTTCGGCGTGCTCTTTCATGCGTTCCATCAGCGCCGGGCCGGTCAAACCGTGGGCGTCACCAGGCCAGTTTTCAACTTCGGTAGTGGTGGTCAACTGACCGCCTTGCTGAATACCGGTAACCAATACCGGGTTTAGGTTTGCACGGGCAGCATAAACGGCGGCTGTGTAGCCTGCAGGGCCTGAGCCAAGAATAAGTAATTTACAGTGTTTGGCGCTCATAATACTTCTCAAATGAATTTATAGAATTAGGTTATGCGGGTGATTCTAAGAAAAACAATCCATATGTAAACAAAATTACGAATTTTCCATTTGCTTAAATACTTAAGCTGTCAAAATAACTGTACTGTGTGATTAACCAGCAAATAGCGACGGCCTAAACGTTATTTCATGACCTTAGATATTTTTTTTGCTATGTTCTAGGCAAATAAAAACTCGCCAACAGCGCCAAGCCGGCGGCGAAGCAGAAAAATAAGGGCCTTATGTATTTTTGGCAACATCAAGCAGGCTATGGCCTCGAACAACAAGATATAGACATACTACTTGATGCAAAAAGCTATCGAACCAAGCTACTTGAGCTGATCGCAAATGCGAAACGCCGTATCTACATCACTGCGTTATATTTGCAAGATGATGAAGCGGGACGTGAAATTCTGGCGGCCCTGCACACAGCCTCGCGTAATAACCCTGAATTAGAAGTAAAGGTACTGGTCGATTTTCATCGTGCCCAACGAGGTCTTATTGGCGCCGCGGCCAGTGAAGGAAACGCCGCGCTCTATCTTCAGGCGCTTGAAGAACATCAATCCAATGTTCAGGTTTACGGTGTGCCAGTCAAGGCAAAAGAGTTATTTGGTGTACTTCACCTAAAAGGTTTTGTTATTGACGATACCTTATTATACAGCGGTGCCAGCCTTAACAATGTCTACCTGCAGTACTTCGATAAATATCGCCTCGACCGTTATTTCTTGGTACGCCAACCACAGCTATGTGATGCCTTTGTCGAATTTACCGAAAGCACCTTGCTCGCCAGCGAAGCAGTGCCGCGTCTTGATACCAGACCCATCCCCAAATTTATCGATATCAAGGGGGCTCATCGTCAACTCGTTAAGGCACTCAAAAAAGCCAGCTATGCGCTTGCCAACAATGAAGACGAGGGCGACTTAACGGTGCGACCCTTCATCGGCTTAGGGCGCAGAAATAACAAGCTCAATCGTCTGATAAAGCAGCTATTCGATATCACCGAGCAGGAATTGGTACTTTACACCCCTTATTTTAATTTCCCGACGCCTCTGTTACGCGCTTTGCGCAGACTTTTACGCCAAGGTAAGCAGATCACCATAGTCGTTGGCGATAAAACCGCCAATGATTTCTATATTCCACCCGAGGAGAAGTTTTCCAAGGTCGGGGCGCTGCCATACTTATACGAAACCATTTTGGCTAAATTTTTAAAAACGCAGCAGCGTTATGTAGAGGCCGGCAACCTGAATGTGTACTTGTGGAAGCACGATAATAACTCGTTTCACCTCAAGGGTATTTGTTCGGATAACCGCTATCATCTGCTGAGCGGCCATAACCTTAATCCCAGAGCCTGGGGGCTGGACATCGAAAATGGCATTTTTATCGATGATAAAAAAGGGCAAATCAGCGATGCGGTGGCGCAAGAAAAAGCGGCTATCATGGCGCATTGTACGCGCTTGCAAAGCTACACCGAGCTTGAGCAACTAAGCGATTACCCAGAGCCGGTGCAAAAGATATTGGGGCAGGCCAAACGGGTAAAGGTCGACTTTATTATTAAACGCTTTATTTAAAATAAAAAACCCGCCAATTGGCGGGTTTTTTGTGAACACTAATTATAAATTATAGTGTTTCAACGGCAGTGCGTGGGTCAACATATTCCATGTTGAACGCTTCTGCTACTTCTTTGTAAGTTACCTTACCCTTGATCACGTTCAAGCCTTCCAGGAAATGCTTGTCTTCAAGTAGCGCTTGCTTGTAGCCCTTGTTCGCTAGCTTGATGATGTAAGGCAATGTTGCGTTGTTAAGCGCGAACGTAGAAGTACGTGGCACAGCGCCTGGCATGTTAGCAACACAGTAGTGAACAACGTCATCAACGATGTAGGTAGGCTCATCGTGCGTAGTCGGCTTAGAAGTAGCGATACAACCACCTTGGTCGATTGCGACGTCAACGATAGCGGCACCTGGCTTCATCGCTTTGATGTGCTCGGCAGTCACTAGCTTAGGCGCGGCAGCACCAGGGATAAGTACGCCACCGATAACTAGGTCGGCATCAATAACGTGCTTCTCAAGCGCGTCAGCAGTCGAGTAAACAACTTTAGCCAGTGAACCGAACTGAGCGTTTAGGCTGCGTAGTACGTCGATGTTACGGTCAAGAATGGTTACGTCAGCACCTAGGCCTACAGCCATTTGTGCTGCGTTACGACCAACCATACCACCACCAATAACTACAACCTTCGCAGGCTCAACACCAGGAACGCCACCAAGAAGCATACCAAGACCTTGCTTAGACTTTTCTAGCGCCTGAGCACCGGCTTGGATTGACATACGGCCAGCTACTTCTGACATAGGTGCTAGTAGCGGTAGACCGCCTTTAGCGTCGGTTACTGTTTCGTAAGCGATACAGATAGCGCCACTTTTCACTAGGTCTTCTGTTTGCGGAAGATCCGGTGCTAGGTGCAGGTAAGTGAATAGGATTTGATCTTTACGTAGCATCGCACGCTCAACGGCTTGCGGCTCTTTTACTTTGATGATCATTTCAGCTTGAGCAAAAATCTCAGCTGCAGTTGGCAAGATTTTAGCGCCAACTTCAATATAGTCTTCGTCGGTAAAGCCAATACCTAAGCCCGCGTTGGTTTCAACGATCACTTCGTGACCGTGGTTGATCAGCTCGCGCGCGCTCGCTGGGATCATGCCCACACGGTACTCGTGGTTTTTAATCTCTTTTGGTACACCGATAATCATAAGTAACTATACCTTTTTTGAACGGAAAAATTTTTCACTATTGTACATATGGCCAAATAGTGTGTCTCACTGTTTTGCAATCCGAAGCCAGTGTATTAAACTTTATTAATTCTAAATTCAGTGCAATTAACTATTATCAAATATGCATCAACAACTCGATAGAATCGACCGTAAAATTTTAGTCGAATTACAGCGCGATGGCCGTATTTCTAACGTTGAACTGGCCAAGCGCATTGGCTTGAGTGCGACTCCGTGTTTAGAGCGAGTAAAAAAGCTGGAACGCGAGGGGTATATCCGTGGCTATAAGGCGGTGGTTGACCCCGCCAAACTCGGGCAGGGCTTATTGGTGTATGTTGAGGTGACTATTACCAAGACCTCCCCGGATGTGTTTGACGAATTTAATCAGGCGGTTAAAAAGCACGATGAAATAGTCGAATGTCATTTAGTGTCCGGTAATTTTGATTTCCTGCTGAAGACACGGGTAACGGATATGTCTGAATACCGCCAGGTGCTTGGCGACATACTTTTAAAGTTGCCAAACATCAGCGAGAGCCGGACCTATGTGGTGATGGAGGAGGTGAAAGGCGAAGAGGCCTTGATCATCCGCCCCCAGGTGCCCCAATAGAGGCGTAAAGCCTAGGTTGGATTTGCAATCACTGATTATAAACCCAGTGCATCTTGTGCTTAGAATTGGTAAGGTAAGGGTATTGCGCTGAAGTACCTAGATAAATAATAAGGATAATGGAATATGCGCCTAAATGGTGTACAAAGACTGCTTGAGACGGGCTTAATCATTAGCACCGCCTTTGCCATTTTTATATTATGCGCACTCATCAGTTTCGATCCTGCCGACCCCTCGTGGTCGCAAACCGGCGAATTTGTCGATGTAAAAAACATTACCGGCACCGCAGGGGCCTGGTTAGCCGATATTCTTCTCTTTAGTTTTGGCTGGTTGGCATTTTTAGTGCCCGCCGGCGTACAGTTATTTGGTTATTTTGCCTTTAAACGTCCACACCAGGTGTTACGTCTAGACTATATCACCTTAGCTTTGCGCCTTATTGGCCTGGTATTGTTTGTGCTTAGCGCCACAGCAATCAGTTCGGTTAATTTTGACGATATTTTTTATTTTTCTTCCGGTGGGGTAGTAGGGGATGTAATCGCCGGCGCCATGATGCCCGCCTTTAATTTTACTGGCACCTCCATTCTTTTATTGTGTTTCTTTTTCGCTGGTCTAACCCTGTTAACCGGTATTTCCTGGGTGCAGTTTGTTGACGCCTTGGGCGCCTATGTCATGAAGGCCGTGCTATGGCTTTGGAATTGGTTGCAACGTAAACGTGGCCAGTGGCAAGAGGAATACGATCAAGCCGAATTACAGCCTGCCATTGAAGGCAGTGCATCCGAAGTGGCCATGATTGAAGAGGTTAATGCAGATAAAGAATTAAGCTCGGACTTAGAAGACAAAAATACCGCCAAACAAAAAGCGGCCTCGCTCCTGGATAAGGCGGCGGCCATGTTTGCACCCGAGCCTCAGTCCGAGGCAAAGGAAGAGCCAGCCTTTATTGGCGATTTAGATACCGCACAGCGCGCCTCAGCCGAACAAAAGACCCAAAGCGTTCAGGTTAATAATCAGCCTGGGCGTCAGCATGCCGCGTTAGATGAACTCGATGATATCTTTGCCGATGAAATGGCCTTCAGTGCCATCGATGATGAAGGTTTTGACACCGTCGATGCATTAAACGAATTAGACCGCGAGCAGCCGTTAGCGAAAACTCAGTCGCAGGCGGCGCCAAAGGTCGCACCTCAAGCGCAAACACACACAATAACGAGCGGTGCACCGCGACAGACACATCAGTCGTCAGCCTCCACTCCAGTAAATAACAAGCCACTGTCGGCGAAAGAAAAGTTTGACCAACTGATGGCCGAACAGCCACCCATGGCGCCTTTGCCTTCGCTTGATTTACTTGACCGTCCGGATAAACAAAAGAATCCGATTTCTGAAGAAGAGCTTGAGGCGGTGTCGCGCTTGGTCGAAGCCAAGCTACAGGACTTTGGTGTTCAGGCCGCGGTTGTCGGTGTGTACCCGGGCCCCGTGGTTACCCGCTTTGAATTGGATTTAGCGCCGGGCGTAAAAGTGGCGAAGATTTCCGGCCTTGCCAAAGACCTGGCTCGTTCATTATCCGCGGTCAGTGTTCGCGTGGTTGAGGTGATCCCAGGTAAAACCTATGTTGGTCTGGAATTGCCAAATAAACACCGTGAAGTGGTACGTCTGTCAGAGGTGATTAACGCACCAAAATTCGAACAAAATAAATCACCTTTGACTATGGTGCTGGGTAAGGACATTGCCGGCCAGCCGGTGGTCGCCGATCTGGCTAAAATGCCACACCTGCTTGTGGCCGGTACCACAGGTTCCGGTAAGTCAGTGGGCGTTAATGTGATGATCTTAAGCTTGCTGTATAAGTCGCCGCCAGAAGATGTGCGTCTTATCATGATTGACCCGAAGATGCTTGAGCTGTCGGTGTACGAAGGGATCCCACACCTTCTGTGTGAAGTGGTCACGGATATGAAAGAGGCGGCCAATGCCCTGCGCTGGTGTGTGGGGGAAATGGAGCGCCGCTACAAGCTGATGTCGGCGCTTGGGGTGCGTAACCTTAAGGGTTACAACCAAAAGGTTCTCGATGCCAAAGCGGCAGGGGAACCAATTCTCGACCCGCTGTTCAAAGACACAGATGGCATGGCCGATGGCCCGCAAGAGCTTGATAAGTTGCCAAGTATCGTAGTGGTGATCGATGAATTCGCCGACATGATGATGATTGTTGGTAAAAAGGTGGAAGAGCTGATTGCCCGTATCGCGCAAAAGGCCCGAGCCGCAGGTATCCACCTGGTGCTGGCTACGCAGCGACCCTCGGTTGATGTAATTACCGGCTTGATTAAGGCGAATATCCCAACCCGTATGGCGTTCCAGGTGTCGTCTAAAATCGACTCACGCACCATACTCGACCAGCAAGGAGCTGAACACCTGCTGGGTATGGGTGATATGCTCTATCTGCCGCCGGGCACCAGCGTACCTATTCGTGTGCATGGCGCTTTTGTTGATGACCACGAGGTGCATGCGGTGGTGAACGACTGGAAGGCGCGAGGCAAACCCAATTATGTGGAAGAAATCCTCAATGGTGATGCGGTGGAAGATGTATTATTACCCGGCGAAACGCCAGAGGACGAAGATGGCGAGGCCGATCCGCTTTATGATGAAGCCGTGGCCTTTGTTATCGAAAGTGGTCGCGTATCGGTTTCCAGCGTGCAACGTAAACTACGCGTTGGCTATAACCGCGCCGCACGATTGGTTGAGCAAATGGAAATTTCCGGGCTAGTAAGCCCGCCGGGACATAATGGCTCCCGAGAAGTATTGGTGAAGAATAACGCCAATTAATTGCCTGTAATGGAGGTAGTATGAAACGTATTTTTATGTCCGCTGTGCTTTTTTCCCTGACAGCGACACATGCATTGGCCGATGATGCCAAGGCGCTCAAAGCAAAACTCGCGACACTCAATTCGCTAAGCAGCGAATTCTCGCAGCAGGTTTTTGATCCCGAGGGTGAACTGGTGAGTCAAAGCCAGGGCCAACTGCAATTAGAACAACCACGTAAAATTCGCTGGCAACAACAAACGCCGGATGAAACCTTGTTTGTGTCTAACGGTGTTGACAGCTACTACTATGACCCCTTTGCCGAGCAGGTAACCCTGCTTGATACGACCAAGCTCATCGATAATACGCCATTCATTTTATTGACCACGGACGATGAGCAGCTGTGGCAGAAATTTACCATTACCGCCATAGAGCAGGGATTCGCCGTTAAGCCAGTCAGTAAAGAGCAGGGACAGGTAGAGCAGCTGAGCCTGTATTTTAACGAGCAAGAGCAGATCTCCGCCTTGGAAGTAATTGATCAGTCTGGGCAACGCTCTAAGTTTCAGTTTGAGGATGCTAAAATCAACGGCGACATCGATGATGAACGTTTTGAATTTACCATCCCTGAGCAGGTCTTTATCGATGACCAACGAGAGCCGCGAGGAAGCCAGTTAAGTGGCGAATAGTTTTTCCCTCGACTTTGCCCCCGATGTGCGCCCACTGGCGGCGCGCATGCGGCCAACGTCCCTGCAGCAATACATAGGCCAAAGCCACATTCTTGGCCCCGAGCAACCCCTTTATCGTGCCATTACCTCTGGCCATTGCCACAGCCTGATCTTATGGGGGCCGCCGGGAGTAGGAAAAACCACCTTGGCACATATTATTGCCCATCACTGCGATGCCGAATTTATCACCTTATCGGCGGTGACCGCCGGGGTAAAGGATATACGTGAAGCGGTCGAGCAGGCTCAGCTCAGCTTGCAACAAGGGCGTCGCAGTCTGTTGTTTGTGGACGAAGTACATCGTTTCAATAAATCCCAACAAGATGCCCTGTTGCCTTATGTGGAAAACGGCACCTTTATCTTTATCGGTGCCACGACTGAAAACCCGTCTTTTGCACTCAATAATGCGGTGCTATCCAGAGCTCGGGTATACACCTTAAAAAAACTCAACCTGGATGAGCTAAAGGCCGTGGTCAATCAGGCCCTGACGCAGGATGATGAGCTGAAAAATGCTCATATCAGCATTGCCGATGATTGCCTGGAGCAACTGTGCCAGGGGGCCTCTGGCGATGCGCGCAGCGTACTTAATCTGCTCGAGTTGGCAGCTACCTATGCCATCAGTGCAAAGGATACAGCCGCGACTAAAGGCGTGGTGATCGATCAGCAGGTAATGCAGCAGGTCACACCGCAAATGGTCGCCCGTTATGACAAGGGCGGAGACCATTATTACGATTTAATTTCTGCTTTTCATAAGTCGGTTCGGGGCTCAAGCCCGGACGGGGCTCTTTATTGGTATTGCCGCATTATTACCGCTGGCGGCGATCCCCTGTATGTGGCCAGGCGTTTATTGGCCATTGCCACCGAAGATATTGGCACCGCCGATCCCAAAGCCATGGAGGTGGCCTTGAACGCCTGGGATATTTATCATCGTGTGGGCCCAAGCGAAGGGGAACGCGCTATCGCCCAGGCCACTCTTTATCTTGCCAGCGCGCCAAAAAGTAATGCCGTATATCGTGCCTTTAACGAAGCAAAACGACATGCGATAGCGACCGCCGATCTCGACGTACCTTTGCATTTGCGCAATGCGCCCACAGCCTTGATGAAAGAGCAGGGCTTTGGTGCCGATTACCGCTATGCCCATGATGAGCCAGGCGCTTATGCGGCCGGAGAGAATTTTTTCCCGCCTGAAATTGCGCAAACTCAGTACTATCACCCCAGCGACAGGGGCTTGGAAAAGCGCATTGCCGAAAAACTGCAATACCTCAAGGAACGCGACCAACAGAGTGAGCGTAAACGCTATGGGCGCGATTAATACCTATCTTTTGGTTGCCATAGGCGGTGCGCTTGGCGCCTGTATGCGCTTTGGTATTAATGAATTAGCGCTAAAACTCCTGTCCAAGGGATTCCCTTTTGGCACGCTGACAGTTAATATTCTCGGTTCATTGTTAATGGGCGTTTTATATGGCCTTTTGGATCGTGAAATACTGACCGATCCGCACCGCCTGACCTTGGGCATAGGGTTTTTAGGCGCGCTAACAACATTTTCAACATTTTCGCTCGATACCTTACTGCTTATGCAGCAAGGTCAGTGGCTGAAAGTGGCGTTAAACATCCTGCTCAATGTCGGGGTGTGTATTTTTATGGCTGCAATAGGCCTCATGCTAACAACGCAAAAAGGTTAATAACTCACATGTTAGACTCAAAGTATCTCCGTCAGGACGTAGAGCAAACAGCCGCACGTTTAAAAACGCGTGGTTTCGAATTAGACGTTGCCAAGCTTGCCGAGCTTGAAGAAAAGCGCAAAGCACTACAAGTAAAAACACAAGAACTACAAAGCGAGCGCAACTCCCGTTCCAAGGCCATCGGCCAGGCAAAAGCCAAGGGCGAAGATATTCAACCGCTACTCGATGCCGTTGCGCACCTGGGTGACGAGTTAGAAAACGCGAAAAAAGAACAAGACGATGTTTTAGCAGAGCTAAACGATATCGCGTCAGGCTTACCAAACTTGCCAGCCGAAGAAGTACCAGTAGGTAATGATGAAGCTGACAATGTTGAGGTAAGTAAGTGGGGCGAGCCTAAGTCCTACGATTTTGAAGTGAAAGACCATGTTGACCTTGGTGAAGCACTAGATAAAGGCTTGGATTTCGAAGCAGGTTAAAACTATCAGGCGCACGCTTTACCGTGATGCGCGGCCAAGTTGCCCGTATGCACCGTGCACTTGTGCAATTTATGCTTGATACGCATGCAGATAAAAACGGCTACACCGAGATGTACGTGCCTTATTTGGTAAACAAGGACAGCCTGTTCGGTACCGGTCAGTTGCCTAAGTTTGCCGAAGATCTGTTCCACACCGAAAAACTGGGCGAGCATGATGCAGGTTTTAGCTTAATTCCAACCGCTGAAGTACCGCTTACAAACTGCGCACGCGATGAAATCTTCGATGAAAAGCAGTTACCTGTGCGCATGACGGCACACACACCATGTTTTCGTAGTGAGGCGGGCAGCTATGGCCGTGACACTCGTGGTCTAATTCGTCAGCACCAGTTTGATAAAGTTGAATTGGTACAACTGGTTAAACCGGAAGATTCAATGCAGGCTCTAGAAGAGTTAACCGGCCACGCCGAGCAGATTCTACAGGCTCTTGAGCTGCCGTATCGTAAAGTAGTGCTGTGCACCGGCGACATGGGCTTCGGCGCGGCAAAAACTTATGACCTAGAAGTATGGTTGCCGGCTCAAGACACTTACCGCGAGATCTCATCTTGTTCCAATATGGGTGATTTCCAGGCACGCCGTATGCAAGCACGTTTCCGCCGTGCTGGAGAGAAGAAGCCAGAGCTTCTTCATACCCTAAATGGCTCAGGCCTGGCCGTTGGCCGTACCCTGGTTGCCATCTTGGAAAACTATCAACAAGCCGACGGCTCGGTCGTGGTACCTGAGGTGTTGCGTCCATATATGGGTGGCTTAGACGTTATTCGTGCGCAATAAGCGCTGATACAGAAATAAAAAAAGGTCGCCTAGTGGTGGCCTTTTTTTGTGCTTTGAATTTAAGCCTTAAACTTTTGCGTTTATTTAATTTACCACTATGAAGGTACTTTACTAACTAAGTTGGCGGATTGAGTCTACCCTAGTAAAGGTTGTAACTATCTGTTATCAATAGAAGTAGTGAATATGCAGGGAAACACGTTGGCGCACTATGCCTATTTCCTGGTACAGCATTCACATAATAAAAATATACAACGATTAACAAGGAATTATTATGAAAGTTATCCCATCTACGCTGTTACTGATCCTAAGCACATTCTTACTATCATTTTCTGGCTTGGCAACGCTCTTGGCGACACCGAGCGCCAATGATAGCCGAGGCATGTTCATTATCGCCCTCGGTGCGGCAGGTCTTGTCGTTGGTGCAATGGCTGTTTTTCAGCTTAAGAAACTGAATCGACTCTTGGTTGCACAACAGGCAGCGTAAAAAAGAGAAGGGGGCGTCGAGGTAAGAGCAAGGAATTGTACCTTAAGCCACCAGCGACCTAAGTCGCTAAAATGCCCGCATGGTCTAGAATATTTATTTAGCGACCCAGGCAATGACTCCCCCTAGCAGGGGAGTTTTTTATATTAGAAAGGACTCAATAATGAAATACGCGTTTTACCTGCTGGCCCCCGTGGCCGTGGCCCTCTCTTCATCGGCATTGGCCGAACAGCTTAGCTTTGAACAGGCAAAATCCCGCGCAGATAGCATAGAGGCTTCGATGTCGGAAAATGAAGCCGAGCGCTTAGTTCAGGCACAAGGCAAGCTTGCCTCTTCGGCATTTCCGCATTGTTTACGGCAAACGAGCTCAATTCCCATCAAGTTTACGGTTGTGGTGCAAATTGACGCCTCGGGACAGGTGATCAACTCCTGGCATCAGGGTAGCAGCAAGTTTTCCGAATGTTTTGCAGATGTTATGGCTAGTTCCTTGTCATACACGCCCGACAGCCAGCCATTTTACACCTCGTTTGAATTCGAAAACGTCAATTAATAGCAAAGTAAATCATTGCCTAGCGTGAAATAGATTGACTCACACATCGGCCTGCACTAGCTTCGCTTATTGATAACACACCCATTTTATTTTCGTTTATCGAGTTAGATACCGCTATGTTAAACAACGAGTTTATTGATTTGCTAAAAACCATTATCCGCCAACCCAGTGTGGTGGGGGCTGAGCACTCATTTTTTAGGGTATTACAAAGGGAATTAGAGGAGCGTGGTGCGCATGTAACCTGGTATGAGGGCTTATTGGTAGCCCAGGGAAGTAAGCCTTTTAGTACCATGTTCTCGGCCCATATCGATAGGCATGGCCTGATCTGCACCGGCCCCAATGAGTTTCAATACGCGGCGTTTATTTCTGCCAATCGCACGGATTTATTGAATAATTCGGTATCCGAAGAGCTGATGGCCAAGGTCACCGAGCGTTTTCAAAATGAGCCGGTCTATGCTTACGAGCCATGGTCTGGTGCTTATCGCGGCAGTGGGGTGATCACCAAGGCTTATGTCTGCGAGTATCGCAATAACCTGATCTTCGAAATTGATGGCTTAGAAGGCTTAGTCGCAGGGACCCCTGTGGCCTTTAAAGATAAGCTGAAAATACAAGAGCAGCGTCTCTATGGGCAACTGGACAATGTGCTGTGTGCCGCCGCACTGGTACACATGTTTAGTCTCGGCTTCCAAGGCACAGCTTTTTTTACCGCACAAGAAGAAGCAGGCAAGAGCTGGCGTTATCTGCTCGAATGGTTCCGCCGTTTTGGTGGTTCAACAAACCGGCTGTTTGTGGTCGACACCAGTCCGTTTCCCGATGTCGCCGCGGCCGATAATCAACAAATCGTGCTAAGAAATAAAGATGCCAACGCAGTATTTAACAGCGACGCGACTCAGTTGGTGCAACAGCTATGTGACCAAGAGAACATCAGCTATTTGTTTAAGGACAAGTATGTGGAGGCCGCGAACGCGCAGCTAATTGCTCAGGGTGAAGAGCCAAGATCCATTGGCAGTACTGAATTGGGTCGGATCATCGCCGCATCAAACGGCTTAGTGGACGGCACCACGATACAGATCCCTTCGACCGGTTATCACACCATGGCGGAGTCTGCCTCCGTGGGATCCGTTGACACCTTTTTATCCTTACTCAACGCATTATCAAAGGGGTAGATGGGCTGTGGCAAGCAGAGCCAGCCGATGAGCTCTGCTTGATGTGAGTTAATCCCTGAACTTCATTTCCTGCAATAAATAGGTGCTCATAATGGTGCGATACTCGGCACGGTTACCACTCTCTTCATGCATCTTTTCCATGCTTTTCTTAACCCAGGCGAAGTAAGCTTCTCGGCGCTTTTCATTCTCCGCGACCGACGCCATATTTTCAAACACCCGCACTATGTATAGATCGGGTTCGTCTGCTCTGGGATGAACATTTTTGACAATGGAGTAGCTGCTGATCCAGCCTTGTTCCACCGCAAAATCCGAGCTTTTGCGCCACTCGGACGCTAACCACTTCGCATATTTTAAGCCAGCTCCATCTGCTATCTTGATCCCGGTCACTTCCCAGTAGTTGCCCCCGATGAAGGGAGGTTCGTGATCGTCAGCGTGTACGACTTGAATAGACATCAAACTAAAAACACAAAACAACGCTCCTATTAGTAAGTTCTTATACATAATAAGCCCCTTGTTTCAAGTTGCGAGATTGCAACAGGCCCTATAAAACCTAGTCCTAGTTAGTGAGTCTGTCTATTCCTGCCGTAAAGCTCCACTATAAGGTAAGTCGCATAATCATTACTCGGTACCAATGAAGCCGCCTGTTTGATGCGCCCACAGCTGTGCATAAATGCCGCCGGCGGCGATCAATTCTTGGTGTGTGCCTTGTTCAACAATGTGACCCTTATCCATCACCACCAGGCGATCCATTTGCGCTATGGTCGATAGACGGTGGGCGATGGCAATGACCGTTTTATCCTGCATCAGGGTATCTAAACTGGCTTGAATCGCGGCTTCAACCTCGGAGTCAAGGGCGGAAGTAGCCTCATCGAGTACCAAGATAGGAGCGTCTTTAAGCAGCACGCGGGCTATAGCAATACGTTGGCGCTGACCGCCGGAGAGCTTAACTCCACGCTCGCCCACCTGAGCATCCAGGCCCTTATTGCCCTTGCTGTCTTCAAGTTCTCCGATAAATTCCCAGGCCTTGGCTTGCTTGGCGGCATTGATGATCTGCTCGTCGCTGGCATCGGCCAAGCCATAGCCGATATTTTCGCGTACACTGCGGTGTAACAGGGCGGTGTCCTGCGATACCATGGCGATATGCTGGCGCAGGCTTTCCTGGGTAACGCTGTCGATTGGTTGATTGTCGATGCTGATGGAGCCTTGCTCAACGTCATAAAAGCGTAGTAAGAGGTTAACCAAGGTCGATTTGCCGGCGCCGGAGCGCCCAACCACACCGACTTTCTCGCCAGCGCGAATGTGCAAGTCTAACCCCGCCAGAACGCTGTGCTGTTCATCCTGCTGGGCCTTGCCATAGTTGAAACTGATACCATTAAAGCTAATGGCGCCGGATGTTACCTTGAGCTCTTTGGCATCGGGTTTGTCTTCAATGGCGATGGGCTGAGTGAGGGTACTCATGCCATCGGTAACGGTACCAATATTTTCAAACAGGGCGCTTATTTCCCACATGATCCACTGAGCCATGCCGTTTAGACGCAAGGCTAGGCTTACGGCTATTGCGATGGCGCCGACGCTGATAGCACTTAAAGACCAGAGGTAAATAGACAGCGCCGCCGTAATGGCCACCAAGGTATAGTTGAGCACCTGGACACTGACTTGTAATCCGGTGGCCAAACGCATCTGGCGATAGACGGGGTCTAGGAATAGCTCCATCGATTCCTTGGCGTAGCGCTCCTCGGTCGACGAATGTGAGAAGAGCTTAATTGTGGAAATATTGGTATAGCTGTCAACGATGCGCCCGGTCATTTGCGAGCGTGCCTCGGCCTGCTGCTCGGCAACGCGTTTCAAACGAGGAATAAAATAGCGTTGGATACAGGCGTAGCCTACCAGCCACATCAGCATGGGCGCGATTAGGCGCCAGTCCGCCTGACCAATAAACAGTAGCATAGCGGAAAAATAAACCAGTATGTATACGGCCACATCTAGCAGTTTGATCACGGTTTCCCTTACCGCCAGGGAGGTTTGCATCACCTTGGTGGCTATGCGCCCGGCAAAGTCGTCCTGATAAAAGCTCATGCTTTGGCGCAGCAGGTAGCGGTGCGCCAACCAGCGAATCGACATGGGGTAATTACCAAGTAAGGCCTGATGTAACACGGCAGAATGCACAAAAACCAAAACGGGTAGGATGACCAGGGTCAGTATGCCCATAAACCAGAGCTTAGCACTGTCTTTTGCGAACAATTCTTCGGGGGTGGTCTGATTAAGCCAATCGACCAGCTGGCCCATAAAGCTAAACAGGGAGACTTCAATCACAGCTAACAGCGCAGCACTGGTCGACATAACAGCCAGCGGCCATTCCATTCCTCGGGTGTAATAACGACAAAATGCCAGCAGACCTTTGGGCGGCGCTTGCGTGGTGCGCTCGGGGAAAGGGCGGGTTAGCTTTTCAAAAAATGTAAACATAAGACCATAAACAACTAATTCCGTTAATGGCGCAGTGTAGCGGCTTTAAAAAGAGCTGCCTAGGGTCTGTTGACCTTTGTTGTTCGTTTCTGCAGCAGCTTGTAGTGTATTTATACAAGGCGGCATATGTGTGGTGTACTAATATACATGAACATGTAACAACACAGTAGAAATGCTCTACAAGCGCTGCCCTATGGGTTCATCTAAACGCATCCTGCTCTGTGTTGCTCGTTACTGACATAGAATAACTATGCTGTATAACGAGCGTCGTGATCAGAATGCGTTTGGATTGAGCATAAAGTAAACCGCAAAGATAAACAGACCCCAACCATGACGCGTGGCAATTCGGCAACAGTGTGCGGCTTAGGTTATTAATTACTGATACTTGGAAGATAAGAAAGGCCCCGGTATTGGGGCCTTCGGGCTTATACAGCTAACGCTTGCTGTGCTTTTAGCTTTTCAATCATTTGCTCACGCATCTTGAACTTTTGTAGCTTGCCGGTCACAGTCATTGGATATTCCTCGACAATTTCTATGTACTTGGGAATTTTAAAATAAGCGAGGTGCTCCTTAAGATAATCACTCACCTGCTGCTCGTCGAGGTAATGACCGTCTTTAAGTTTCAGCCACAAACATACTTGCTCACCGAATTTATCATCAGGAATACCGAAGACGGCGGCATCGCTGATGGCGTCATGCAGATAAAGTAACTCTTCAATTTCGCGCGGGTAGATGTTCTCGCCGCCACGGATGATCATGTCCTTAATGCGTCCGACGATGGTGACATAGCCTTGCTCGTCCATAACCCCGAGATCGCCGGAGTGGAGCCAGCCTTGCTCGTCTATCGTGGCCTTGGTTTTCGTGGCATCGCCCCAATAACCCTGCATCACGCAATAACCACGGGCGCATATTTCCCCAGTGGTGCCGATGGCGGCGATATCGCCGCGCTCATCGATGATTTTTACCTCGGTGTGGGCCATGGCGCGACCTACGGTTTCAACCTGTTTCTCGATGGGCGAGTCTATTTCCGTAATATGATTAATGGGGCTGCATTCGGTTTGCCCGTAACCGATCAACACTTGGGTCATGTTAAATTGGCTATGGACCTTACGCATTAATTCCTGCGGGCAAGTGGCGCCGGCCATCACTCCGGTGCGCAGGGTACTGAGATCAAACTGCGCGAACTCGGGTAACTCTAGCTGGGCGATAAACATGGTCGGTACACCATGCAGGGCGGTGCAGCGCTCTTGCTCCACGGTTTGCAAGGTGGTAAGCGGCTCAAACGAAGGGCTCGGATAGATGGCGCAAGCGCCACTGGCAACGCATACCAGGTTGCCCAGCACCATGCCAAAACAGTGGTACAAGGGCACAGGAATGCACAAGCGGTCGGTTTCGCTAAATTGCATGGCGCGCGCAACGAGCAGGGCGTTATTGAGAATGTTGCTATGACTCAGGGTTGCGCCCTTGGGGTTACCCGTTGTTCCAGACGTAAACTGAATATTGATGGCGTCATCCGGGCTTAATCGGCCCGCCAGGTCATGCATTTGCTGATAATGTTGTGCTTGTCCCAAGTTCTGAAGTTTAGAAAAGGGAAGCATGCCGGCGCGCTCTTTTTCACCTATGCTGATGACGCCCGTTAATGACGGCAGCTTAGCAATGGCACCCTGGTGGTGTGAGTCTTGCAATTCCGGCGCCAGTTGATAAAGCATTTCTACGTAATTAGAAGCCTTAAATTGCTGTGCCATTACCAGGAATTTCACTTCAACATTATTGAGAGCAAACTCCAATTCATGGGGCCGGTAAGCGGGGTTTAAACACACCATAATGGCGCCAATTTTGGCGGTCGCCATTTGAATCAGTGACCATTCAATATTATTGGGAGACCAAATACCCACTCTATCGCCGGGCTGCACTCCAAGTGCCAGCAATCCGGTGGCCACCCGCTCTATTTCTTCAAGATAACGGCGATAGGTCCAGCGAATGTTTTGATGCCGTACCACGATGGCCTCATGGTCTGGGAAGGTGTCGACAACGCTCTGTAGATAGTCGCCTATGGTGAGATCACTTAAGCTTACCTCGCTACTACCTTGATACGCACTGCTGGTAAGAGGAAATTGCGGTTTTAAATGCATGGGCATACTTAGCCTCCTTGGCGCAAAATGAATTTATCTCAATCAATTCTTACTAACCAATGAAACATAGATTGTCGACACATTCCATCAAAAAAGACGGTTTAGGCCTTGTTTGCGACTAAAGGTGTAGATGGGTGTCGACAAATAAAAACGGACAGAGCGGGGGGAGGTATATGGAAACTGAGGAAATAGAGGATAAATCAATACGGCGGGAAGCTGGGCCCAGTACAGTTGTGCCTGGGCCGTGTAAGTTCGAGTATTAGAAGAGCAGTATTTTAAAGCCGATCAAGATCAACACCACACCGCCGAGTAATTCTGCTTTACTTTCTAACCAGGTGC
This sequence comes from Pseudoalteromonas sp. T1lg75, assembly GCF_002964705.1. GTDB lineage: Bacteria > Pseudomonadota > Gammaproteobacteria > Enterobacterales > Alteromonadaceae > Pseudoalteromonas. The sequence goes on from NZ_PQCD01000022.1 coordinate 138,998, forward strand.
CGCTGCGCGCGCCAACGAAGACACCGGCAAAACTGAATATCAAGGTGACGACACCAATAATTGCACAGGCCAGCATGGGGTGCACATCGAGTAGGGTTAAGGTAAAGCCCGCAGCCATGGCATCGATACTGGTGGCAATGGCAAGAATCAATAGTACCTTGTGGGTGATTTGGGCAATGTCCTCTTCAATGCCTTCACTAAGGGCTTCATAAATCATTTTCGCACCGATAAGGAGCAACAGACCGAAGGCTATCCAGTGAGCATAGGCATCCACCCAACCCAACACGCCTTTACCACCGAGGTAACCAATTAACGGCATCAAGCCCTGAAATAAACCAAAATAAACGCCGGCTTTAAGTGCCAACGAGCGGGTTAAGCTGGTGTGTTTTGAGCCAAGCCCGATGGACACTGCAAAGGCGTCCATGCTTAGGGCCACGGCCAATATAAAAACTTCAATCATCTGAAAACTCGTTATTTGTTAGGTCTTAGAATAAGTGACTACACATAAAAAAGGCCGCTTGAAAAAGCGACCCAGTAGCATGTAATTTTTGGCGCTTATTCCTTGGCGTAGGTGCGCTGCATTATATACACATAAGCCGTGATAAATGCTTGTTCTTGGAATTTCTTCAAGCCAGTTTCTTCAAAATCGATAGGAACAGGGTTGCGCTTCAATTGCTCTTTCATGGTGGTGGCATTAAGTACACACACATCTAGGTCGGGAATAAGTTGCAGCGCTGTTTCCATTTTAAAACCAACGGCACCACCGGCGAACTTGCCCTTTTGTGGGCGACCTTTAATGGCAATTGAATCAACGCCATAGTCTTCCATCAGCTTTTTAAAATCGCGGTAAAACTTTTGTACTTGTTCCGTGTCGTCGGCGTCACTGAGTACAAAACGTGTTTGTCGTACGTCGCGAATGTCGAAAACGTCATTGTCTTTTGATAATAAGCACAGCAGCACTTCGCTGCCTTTTATTTCTACACCACAGGTATTCATGTTATATCGCCTTTGTATTCAATGGCATCTAGTATATCAGAGATGGTGTAAAAACAATGGAATAAAATTATTCCCTTAGCCTTGAATTTGTATGCAGGGCACGCGAGAATAGCCGCTTGCGCTCATACTCGGGCGCAACAACATCATCGCAATGCTTGTTGGTATAAGCGTTGATTATGAATTAAATCGATTAAATATAACTTACTACATGTGGCGCGGCGTAGGTGTCACCACTGTAAAAGGATTAAACATGCCTGTAATTACTCTTCCTGACGGTAGTCAGCGTATTTTTGATAACCCAGTCTCAACTTTGGATGTGGCCCTTGATATCGGTCCTGGCCTTGCTAAAGCCACCATCGCCGGTCGTGTAAACGGCGAGCGCGTTGATGCCTGTGACCTAATCACCGAAGATGCGCGTTTAGAAATTATCACCGCCAAAGACGAAGATGGTTTAGAAATTATTCGCCACTCGTGTGCTCACCTTATTGGCCACGCCATTAAGCAGCTTTACCCGGACGCCAAAATGGCCATTGGTCCGACAATCGACAACGGTTTCTATTACGATGTTGATATGGAGCACTCGCTGACCCAAGAAGATCTTGAAGCGCTAGAAAAGCGCATGCATGAGCTTGCCAAAACAAAATACGACGTTGTGAAGAAGGTCGTCAGCTGGCAAGAAGCGCGCGATGCTTTTGCAGCGCGTGGCGAAACCTACAAGATGGAAATCCTTGACGAGAATATCTCTAAAGATGACCGTCCGGGCCTATACCATCACGAAGAGTATGTCGACATGTGTCGCGGTCCACACGTACCAAACATGTCGTTCTGTCAGCACTTCAAACTAATGAAGGTGGCCGGCGCATACTGGCGTGGCGACTCAGACAACAAGATGCTACAGCGTATCTACGGCACCGCCTGGGGCGATAAAAAGCAACTTAAAGGTTACTTGCAGCGCCTTGAAGAAGCGGAAAAGCGTGATCACCGTAAGATAGGTAAAGCCCTTGATTTATGGCACTGGCAAGAAGAAGCGCCTGGCATGGTGTTTTGGCATAACGATGGCTGGAGCATTTACCGCGAACTAGAGGACTTCGTTCGTGAAAAATTACGCGAGTACGATTACGAAGAAGTAAAAGGCCCATTGATGATGGACCGTGTACTGTGGGAAAAGTCGGGCCACTGGGACAAATATGGCGATGCTATGTTTACCACCGAGTCGGAAAAGCGCGAATACGCCATTAAACCGATGAACTGTCCGGGACACGTACAAATTTTTAACCAAGGTTTGAAATCGTACCGCGACCTGCCACTGCGTATGGCCGAGTTTGGTTGTTGTCACCGTAATGAGCCATCGGGTGCCCTGCACGGTTTGATGCGTGTGCGCGGCTTTACCCAGGATGATGCCCATATCTTCTGTACCGAAGAGCAGATCCTCGACGAAGTAGCAGCCTGTATCGACATGGTGTATGACACATACTCCACATTCGGTTTTGAAAAAATCGTGGTTAAATTATCAACTCGTCCAGAGCAACGTATCGGTGAGGATGCGCTTTGGGGTAGAGCCGAGCAAGCGCTTGCCCAAGCACTAACAGATAAGAATATTGAATTTGAATATCTGCCGGGTGAGGGCGCCTTCTACGGACCAAAAATTGAGTTTACGCTTTATGATTGTTTGGAACGTGCATGGCAGTGTGGTACTGTGCAGCTAGACTTTATGTTGCCGGGCCGTTTAGGAGCAACTTATGTTGCTGAAAATAACGACCGTCGCACGCCGGTAATGATCCACCGTGCGATTCTCGGTTCAATCGAGCGCTTTATCGGTATTTTGACCGAAGAATATGCCGGCTTATTCCCAACCTGGTTGGCGCCAAAGCAGGTGGTATTGATGAATATCACCGATAAGCAGGCGGATTATGTGCAAGAAGTTGTACAAAAATTAAATAAACTGGGCATTCGTGCCGCAGCCGACTTGAGAAATGAGAAAATTGGCTTTAAAATTCGCGAACATACTTTAAAACGTATACCTTACTTATTAGTTGTTGGCGACAAAGAAGTTGAACAACAAGAAGTCGCAGTGAGGACACGTACAGGTGAAGACCTGGGCAAGTTTAAAGTCGATGACTTTATTACAAAAATCGCAGATGAAATTAAGAATAGACGCTAGTCTGTGATGGAAAAAGGGTGTGCCAAATACTGACGGTAACACCCTTTTTTGTTTTTAATATTCTTGGAGGAACGTACCATTAGAGGCGGAAAAAAGGGTCAACAAACGACTCAAAAAAATCGTATTAACGAAGACATCACGGCAAAAGAAGTTCGACTAATTGGCTTTGACGGTGAGCAAGCAGGCATTGTGTCTTTAAGTGAAGCGTTGTCATTGGCGGAAGAAGCTGGTGTCGATCTCGTTGAGATCAGCCCTAATGCTGAGCCACCTGTTTGTAAGGTTATGGACTACGGTAAGTTCATTTTCGAGAAAAGCAAGGCACAAAAAGAACAGAAGAAGAAGCAAAAGCAAATCCAGATTAAGGAAGTTAAATTCCGTCCGGGTACTGACATTGGTGACTACCAGGTTAAGCTTCGTAACCTTCGCAAGTTCTTAGAAGCTGGCGATAAAGCGAAAGTAACTATCCGCTTCCGTGGCCGTGAAATGGCCCACCAAGAGATCGGCATCGAGCTTCTAAACCGCATCAAGACGGATTTAGAAGATTTGGCAACCTGCGAGTCTTTCCCTAAGAAAGTCGAAGGTCGTCAAATGATTATGATGCTAGCGCCGGTGGCTAAAAAATAGTATACTGCGCGCCTTAAGATTTAGTGCAGGTTTACAAGCTACTTGAATTGCTTCGGTAATTTATTTAGCACCTGTATCTATCCGGTTGAAAGTAAGGGACTTTTTAAGTCCCTTCACCGGTTTTGGGAGTAAGTTAGGCCACTAAAGTGTCAGCGTAAGCTGGACGCCTGCTTGCTAAATTTAAGCAATATCAATTGGAGTTATTGCAATGGCTTATAAGCTAAAAACACACCGTGGCGCCGCTAAGCGCTTCAAGAAAACTGCTTCTGGCGGTTTTAAGCGTAAACAAGCGCACCTTCGTCACATTCTGACCAAGAAAACCTCTAAGCGTAAGCTTCACCTACGTCCTAAGCTAATGGTTCACAAGAACGACCACGGCTTAGTTTCTCGTATGTTACCATTCGCTTAATAGGGGTATAGAATAATGGCAAGAGTAAAACGCGGTACTATCGCGCGCGCACGTCACAAGAAAGTTTTAAAGCAAGCTAAAGGTTACTACGGTGCACGTTCACGTGTTTACCGCGTAGCTTTCCAAGCGGTTACTAAAGCGGGTCAATACGCTTACCGTGACCGTCGTGCGAAGAAACGTACTTTCCGTCAACTATGGATTGCTCGTATCAACGCTGCAGCTCGTCAAAATGGTTTGTCTTACAGCCGTTTCATCAACGGTCTTAAGAAGACTTCTGTAGAGATCGACCGTAAGATCCTTGCAGACATCGCTGTTTATGACCAAACTGCATTCGCAGCACTAGTTGCTAAGGCTAAAGAAGGCCTAGAAGCTTAATTTGTGCTAGCAGAGAAAGGAGCCGATTGGCTCCTTTTTTATTGCCTGAAATTCCCGTTAACGGGATTTGGTTAAGACCCAGTCCATCCAGCTAATAGGCAAAATTCTTCTCAAAAAGCCGAATAAATAGGTTGGGGTAGTGACATAATACCTTGCCTGTGGTCGTTGCGACTCCAAGGCATGGACCAAGCGCTTATAAACAGCCTCCGGGCCCAAAGTAAAGGGTTGCGGCCCAGTGGCCGATTCCAACCGGCGTTGTTGCGCCAAGTAGTTTTCCCGGTGTGCGCTCGTTTCAATATTTATCCCCGAGGTTAAAAAAGCCTGTAGGGCATTATCGCGAAATTTCGAGGTAATGGGTCCGGGCTCAATCAGCGACACCTGCACGCCGCTGCCTTTAAGCTCCAATCTCAGGGTGTCTGTTAGACCTTCCAAGGCAAACTTACTGGCGTTGTAGGCGCCGCGATAGGGTAAGGTCACCAAGCCCAACACCGACGAGTTTTGAATAATGCGGCCATGGCCTTGTTGGCGCATTATTTTACAGGCCAACTGGGTGAGGTGGTGCCAGCCAAACACATTGGTTTCAAATTGCTTGCGTAGCGCCTCTACGGGTAAGTCTTCTACGGCTCCGGGTTGACCATAGGCGCCATTATTAAAGAGTGCATCGAGTTTACCGCCACTTTGGGCAAGTGCCTCGTTAAAGCCGCTTTCTATGGATTGCGGATCGCTGTAATCAAGCTGAACACAGGTAATGCCCTCGGCGTTGAGTTTACGAACGTCCTCTAAGGCACGACAGCTGGCTATGACCTTATAGCCACGCTTTAGTAATTGTTGCGCGCAGTAATATCCTATGCCGCTGGAGCAGCCGGTGATAAGTATGGTTTTCATGGTTTGATTTTATGCTGTATACATCCTTTGCGAGCAAACTACCATTTCATCGCAGCCCTCGCCAGTGTTTGTTTATCCTTGTTATACTCAAACCCACTTATAAGAATAACAAGAGCTTATTATGCTAACGTCTTTATTACTTAGCGCTGCCCTAAGCCAAGATGCGCACCTACCACCTTTAATTTCTTGGCACGGAGACAGCGAAGTGCTGATGCAAAGTGACGGTCCCTTACAGACCGACTTTGAGCGCTCCGGTGGTGTTGACTCACCAAATTATGAAAACACCATGGCGTATTTGGCACAGCTGGTGAAGGCAAATAGCGCACAGTTCCATACGGTGACTATAGGCAAAAGCGATGCCGGGCGAGATATTCGCATGCTGATTGCCACCGAGCATGGATTGAGCTCCGCCGAGCAGCTTGTTGCGGATAACAAACCCACCTTGCTTATTCAAGCGGGTATACACAGCGGTGAAATCGACGGCAAAGACGCAGGTTTTATGCTGCTTCGCGATATCGCCAAGGGTCATCGCCCGGACATACTAAAAAGTGTCAATCTGCTGTTTATTCCTATTCTCAATGTCGATGGTCATGAACGCCGTAGTGCCTTTAATCGCATAAACCAACGTGGCCCGAACATCATGGGCTTTCGCACCAACGGCCAAAATCTTAATTTAAACCGTGACTACACCAAGCTGGACACTCCGGGTATTCGCGCCATCGCTCATGTTGTTAATACTTATCAGCCGGACCTCTATATTGACGTTCATGTCACCGATGGCGCCGATTATCAGTACGATATTACCTATGGTTATAACCCCAGCTTTGCCAGCAGCACGCCCAAGGTGACGCAGGCTCTGGACAAGTGGGTCGCTCCGGTTATCGATGCCAAGCTGCAAAAGCAGGGGCATATACCAGGGCCTTTGGTGTTTGTGATGGATAAAATGGAATTTTCAAAAGGCCTGGCCGGTTGGGTTGCCGGGCCCAGGTATTCGAATGGCTGGGGGGAGTTGCGTCATCTGCCCACCATTTTGGTTGAGAACCATTCCTTAAAGCCCTACAAACAGCGCGTGCTTGGCACCTATGTGCTGTTGGACGGGGCAATTGAAGCCTTAGCAAGACACGGTGAGCAAATTGATAAGGCGGTTGCGGACTCGATTAACACCAGTTACAAAGAGCTGGTCGTTGCACGAGACTATGCCAGTGAGCCAGACTCTATATCCTTTAAGGGGATCGCCTACGAGCATTATACCAGTGCGGTTACCGGTTCCCGCGAGGTACGCTACCTAGGGGAAGCTCAGGAGTATGAAAGTTTGCCTATTTACTGGCAAAAAGAGGTGAAAACCAAGGTGGCAATTCCCAAGGCCTTTTATATTCCTCGTCAATACGCCGAAACCTTGACGGTGCTGAGCCTTCAAGGGGTTAAATTAGAAGCCGTGAGCGAGCCTCTCACACTCGCATTACGCCAAGCGCAGATAACTAGCTACGAGTTTGCCAAGGCGCCATTTGAAGGGCGCTTTCGCGTAACCCCCGAGCTTGAATACACCCAGGTTAACGTCAGGCTTGATAACAATTGGGTAAAAGTCGACACAGATCAGAAGCTCGGCCTGTTGGCCACCCATATACTGCACCCGGATGCTCCGGATTCCTTATTGCAGTGGGGCTTTTTCCATACCCTTTTTCAGCGTACCGAGTATGTTGAGAATTATGCCTTGGCTCCCTACGCAGCGCAGCTGTTAGCTAGCGATGAGGAAATCAGAGTCAAGTTTGAACAAAAGCTAAAAGATCCTAGTTTTGCTCAGGATGCCGAAGCACGTCGCGCTTGGCTTTACCAGCAAAGCCCGTATTATGATCAGCAATATTTGAATTACCCCGTTTTAATGCAGTACGAAAACGAATAGATAACGAGCTATGACAATTAAAATACTAACGGTGCCGGTGACACCGTTTCAGCAAAATTGCCGTATTCTGGTGTGTGAGAGCACCAAGAAAGCGGCTATCGTGGACCCGGGCGGCGATGCGCAAAAAATCGTAGCCATCTTGAATGAGCATGGACTTAAGCCTGAGGCCATTTGGCTCACCCATGGTCATCTGGATCATGTGGGGGCCGCCGATGAGTTGGCTAAAGCTTACAGCGTAGAGATTATCGGCCCCCATAAAGACGAGCAGTTTTGGTTTGATGCGCTGCCACAGCAGGCACAGATGTTTGGGTTTTCGCCTCGTCCTGCTTTTCTACCGACACAATGGTTGAGCCATGGTGATACCTTAAGTTTAGGTAACCTCAGTTTTGAGGTACGTCATTGCCCCGGACATACCCCAGGCCATGTCATTTTTGTGGAGCACGCACAAAAGCAGGTACTGGTAGGGGATGTGATTTTTAAAGGGTCAATTGGGCGCACCGACTTTCCAAAGGGGGATGCACCCACATTGATTGCATCTATCAAGAGTCAGGTATTGTCTTTGCCGGATGATTTTGTCATCTTAAGTGGTCATGGTGAAAACACCACGGTGGGCCAGGAACGCGCCACTAACCCTTTTATCAGTGGACGTTTTGGCTAACTTGAATCGGTTTCGGCCCTAAAAAAAAAGACGATCCCCGCAGGATTGTGTATAATTTTACCTAATTAAAGAAAGAATAAGAAAAATCAATGTCATTAAATCAAGTTGATCGCCAGATACTGGCGCTATTGCAGCAAGATGCAAGTCTCTCTACTGCAGAAATTGCCGATCAAGTCGGCTTGTCGCAATCGCCTTGTTGGCGCCGTATTGCCCGTTTAGAGCAAGAAGGGTACATCAAGGGGAAGGTGGCTTTACTCGATGAGAAAAAGCTCGGCTTTGATATGCTGGTGTATGCTCACGTGCGTTTATCTAACCACGGCCGCGATCAATTGGCACAGTTTGAAGAGCTCATCATGAGCTATGACGAGGTCACCGAGTGTTATACCATGGCCGGAACCATGGACTTTATGCTGCGTATTATCTCTAAAGGCATAGAGGGGTATGAATTGTTTGTGCGCGACAATTTACTCAGTCTGCCTTATGTACAAGAGGTACACTCCAACGTCACCATGACCTGCGTAAAACGCTCCACTTCTTTACCTCTGTAAGCTTACTTCTTAGGCGATCGTTACGGTCGCCTAACTCTTTGCTGAATTGTTAATTTCTCTTTGTTTTGCTAGAATCTGCACCCCTTTCGCAGCTTGTTTCTAATCGCACCGCAAACGAGGAATGAATGTTTAACTTACTCAGCAAAGCTCCTAGCTCTGCTAAAAACGATATCCTATCGGGATTAACCGTTGCCTTGGCATTGGTACCCGAAGCCGTGGCCTTTGCCTTTGTAGCTCAGGTAGACCCTCTTGTTGGCTTATACGCCGCCTTTATCGTCGGTTTGATCACCTCTCTAATTGGTGGCCGCCCTGGCATGATCTCCGGTGCAACCGGCGCTTTGGCCGTGGTGATGACCTCGTTAGTTATTACCCATGGTGTCGAATATCTGTTTGCGACTGTGCTGCTGATGGGTCTCTTACAGATCCTGGCGGGCGTATTTAAGCTCGGCAAATTTATTCGCATGGTGCCCCATCCGGTCATGCTGGGCTTTGTGAATGGCTTGGCCATTGTAATTTTCCTCGCTCAGCTAGGACAATTTAAGGTCCTGGGTGACGATGGGCAAATGCAGTGGATGCAGGGCGAACTCATGTATACCATGTTAGGCCTAGTGGCTTTAACCATGGCCATCATTCATTTCTTACCGAAACTAACAACGGCCATTCCATCAAGCCTTGCTGCTATCGTGGTGGTCACAGGTTTAGTGCTGGGCTTAGATCTGGAAGCACGCACCGTTATCGACTTTGTTAAAGATATGACCGGCGATAGCGCCGCAACCATAGCCGGTGGCTTCCCCGAGTTCCATATCCCGCAAGTACCATTTAACCTTGAAACCCTGAAGATCATTCTGCCTTACGCTGTGATTTTGGCGGCCATTGGTTTGATCGAGTCGCTTCTGACCTTAACTCTGATCGACGAAATTACCGATACCCGCGGCCATAGTAATAAAGAGTGTGTGGGTCAGGGCGCGGCAAACGTAACCTGCGGTTTCTTCGGTGCCATGGGTGGTTGCGCCATGATAGGTCAATCGATGATCAATATTAATTCCGGTGGTCGTAGCCGTTTATCGGGTATTACCGCGGCATTGTTGCTCCTGGTCTTTATTCTATTTGCCGCCAGCTACATTGAAATGATCCCGCTTGCCGCGCTGGTTGGCGTTATGTTTATGGTGGTTATCGGCACCTTCGAATGGTCAAGCTTCCGTATTATGCGCAAGGTACCCAAATCCGATGCCTTCGTTATCTTCTTAGTGAGTGCGGTAACCGTAGCCACCGATCTGGCCATTGCCGTATGCGTGGGCATTATTGTCTCGGCCCTGGTCTTTGCATGGCAACATGCCAAACACATCTACACGGAAAGTTATGTCGATGAAGAAGGCTCTAAAGTGTACGAATTACATGGCCCCTTGTTCTTTGGTTCGGTGAAAAATTTCTTAGAATTGTTCGATATTAAGGACGATCCAAAAGACGTGATCATTGAGTTTAAACACAGCCGTGTGGCCGACCACAGTGCCATCGAAGCCATCGATACCTTGGCGGATAAATACACTAAGGCCGGTAAAACCTTGCACCTGCGCCATGTCAGCGCCGACTGTAAAGAGCTCTTACACAAAGCCCGTGATCTTGTGGAAATCAACGTAATTGAAGACCCCAAATATCGCGTTGCCTCGGACGAGCTAGGTTAAAACGCATTTCTAACCTAATCATAAGGCCAGCACTCCGCTGGCCTTTTTTATTCAGTTGCAATTAACCAGCCTATACATAGACTTAAAGCAATTCTTCAATAATGGGTACGACTATGAAACGACTAATTTCGGTGTTACTGACTTCCACCTTGGCGATGGGCGTAGCCTTTGGCGTGCAAGCGCAATCCATACCCGATGAGCCCCATTTACAGGTACGCGGCATTGGTGAGGTGTGGGCCACCCCGGATAAGGTGACCATAAATCTCAGCGTTAACGAACAAAGTATGGATGTGCTTGAAGCTAAACGCGCCGCAGACAGTAAACTGGCGAACATGATTATTGCGTTAAAAGAGCAGGGCATTGAAAGCAAGGATATTCATGCCAGCCAACTCAGCATCCACAGTAAAACCCGTTATAACCGTGACACGCAATCCAATGAGTTTGACGGCTATGAAGTAAGCCGTAATGTAAGTGTTATTCTGCGCCAAATCGATAACTATGCATCGGTTTTGCAGTTGTTGGTACAGCAAGGAGCCAATCAGGTAGGGCAATCCCATTTTGGTCTGAGTAATTACGACGAACTGTATAACCAAGCGCAACAGCAAGCCTTTAGTGATGCCAAGCAAAAAGCAAAAACCTATGCAGAGGGCTTTGATACTAAGGTGGGCAAAGTTTACAGCATTAACGTAATGAGCCATGACAGACCGATTCCATATCCGCGTGCGGAAATGAAAATGATGGTCAGTGCGGATGCCGCGCCCGGTGTCGAGCAAGCGTACAATGTTGGCGAGATCAAAGTCACCGCCTCGGTCAATGCGGTATTTTTACTGGATAATTAACCTAGAAAATAAACGCCGTGCGTAACCTCGCCGAAGGCAAAACCGCAAAGAGTTTTCCTTCGGCGCTTTTCTTTTAAATCAATTACCTGTACCTTCTAGCCTGATAATGTACTCAGGAGAGCAGACGTGATTGTTTCCATCTACGCCGCCATTTTAGCGCTGGTCTATTTGCAACTTAGTCTTTACGTGGTCAAAGAGCGCCGTCGTAGCCAACGTTCTATCGGCACCGGCGACAGCGAAGCTCTGCAACGTGCCGTACGCGCTCATGGTAACTTTATCGAGTATGTGCCGCTGGCCTTGCTACTGCTGTTTTTTAATGAGTATCAAGGACTCGCAAGTCACTACTGCCATGCTCTTGGGGTGACCTTAGTATTAGCACGATTAATTCATGCCAGTAATATTTCCCAGTTAGATGAAAATATCAAGGTGAGGGTAGTGAGCATGATGCTGACCTTCGCGGTGATATTAATTACCTCGGTGTCTTTATTGCTCGACGCCACCTTGGGTATTTATCTTTAATCTGAACCTTCGTTATCTTCTTGGCAAAATCAATGCCTTAGTATAAATAGTCGTCTAAAATTGCCCTTAAGCGTGATTCAAAATTACTAGCTCAAGGGCAAATTGATGACAGACATTCTTATTGTTGCCTGTATTTTTCTCATCTCCTCCATAGTGGCCGTTCCCATTGCCACGCGCTTTGGTTTGGGCTCCGTTCTTGGCTATCTGATAGCCGGAATTATCATTGCGCCCTTATTGGCGCTACTCAATATTGATCTGATATCCATTCAGCATGTCGCCGAATTTGGCGTAGTAATGATGCTATTTCTGGTCGGTTTAGAACTGGAGCCAAAAAAACTCTGGTCAATGCGCGCTCAGTTAATCGGTCTTGGGGGTGGGCAGGTGATACTCACGGCCTTGGCTATAATGGGCGCGGCCATGTTTTTGGGGTATTCATGGCAACTAGGCCTTAGTATCGGACTTATCTTAACCTTGTCATCCACAGCCATAGTATTACAGAGCTTGGCCGAGCGCTCAGAGCTTGATACCGAAGGTGGGAAGGCGACGTTTTCGGTATTACTCACCCAGGATATCGCCGTTATCCCTATTTTAGCGGTTTTACCCTTACTGGCCATGACCGATATAAGCGGCGCCGACATGGCTGGTGCACATGCTACGTCCCAACTAAACATACTAAGTGGATTAAATGGCTGGCAAAGCGCGTTAGTCGTGTTGGCTGCAGTGTTAGCCGTGGTAATAGGGGGCGCGTTCCTCACCGGACCCATCTTCAAATTTGTTGCCCAGGCTAGGTTAAGAGAGCTGTTTACCGCAACCGCTTTATTACTCGTAATTGGCATTGCGCTGATGATGACCTTAGTGGGGTTATCACCGGCGCTCGGTACCTTTATTGCGGGTGTGGTTTTAGCCAACTCACCCTATAAGCATGAACTTGAAAGCAACATTGAGCCATTTAAAGGGCTGTTGCTTGGGGTTTTCTTCATTACCGTGGGGGCGGGAATCAACTTTGGCCTATTGGCAGAGCAGTTTACTGTTATTGCACTAACCACGTTAGCTTTGATAGCCGTCAAGGTAGGCGTGCTCTTGGTCTTGGGCAGAATACTTGGCATCAAAGGCGCGGCACTTTGGCTCTTGGCATTGGGATTGGCGCAGGCCGGTGAATTTGGCTTTGTTTTACTGTCGTTTTCCGTTAGTAATCAGGTTATAGCAGCGGCCATGGCGGACCAACTCTTGCTAGTCGTAACCTTGTCCATGCTGATATCGCCTTTGCTTTTTATCCTTTACCAATATGTGATAGCGCCACGTTATGTGGTGGAAGGGAAAAGCCGTGAAGACCAGTTTCCGGAGCAAAGCCATGTTATTATTGCCGGCTCAGGTCGGGTTGGCGGTCTAGTGGATAGGATATTAAAAATCGGCGGGTTTCGTGCCACCGTGATTGACCATAACTATCACCATTTAGAAGCCATGGCCCGAGTCGGCGTGCATTATTTTTATGGTGATGCGACACGACCGGATTTACTTAACAGTGCCGGGATAGACAAAGCCAAGTTATTGGTCATCGCGTTAGACGACAAAGAACAAATCACCACGCTAACACACTATGTACTTCAAAATTACCCGCATGTTCATGTGCTAACTCGGGCGGTTGACCGACATCACGTTTATCAGTTGTGGGCATTGGGGTGCCGTGACATTATCCGCGAAACCTATGACAGCTCACTGCGCATGGGGCGCGCCGCGTATGAAGCGTTAGGAATTAAAAGCGAACAGGCGCAGCAAATCATTTCAAAGTTCGATGCCTATGATAAAAAAATGATGCGGGTCACTGCTGAGGCCTTTGATGCCAGTTTGCCATTTCAGGATAATGATGAGTACGTGAAGTTAGTGAAAGACTATATGCAGCAATACGCGCCGGAATTAAAAGAGTCTGTTGCAAGCATCATCAATACCGAGAAACAATCCAGTACCACCGACAAAGACACTTACGCTGACTCTAGAGACAGGCACTGAAATTAGGCAAAAAAATACCGTGGTAAATTCAGAGCAGGAAAAAGGGCTACGCAAACACATATCTTATTAAGGGGATAATGCTCTTTATTCATTTAAATACCCTATTTAACATAACATAAATTATAGGTGGTTATGGATTTTGCGCATCATGCTCGGTTCCTTCGCCTTCTAAATGTCCAATACTAGACGGTATCGGACATTTTCTTGTTTATTGCCGCTCTTATACTTAGCGCTAGCATTGATCTTAGACAGACGCTGTAAGTGCACGTTAAATTTCAATTAAATTAACGATAAGTGTTTAATCATGCGTTGGTTGTATTGAGCAAATGCGCCTTATCGCATAGTATTATTTAAAACAGCAATAAAAAAGACGCATTATGGAGTTTGTTCGCCCGCTGGAGCCAATTCTGATCATCGACAATGATCAGTCCATGCGCAGTTCTTTAGCCGCGATTCTCACCGACCTAGGTTATGACCAGATCACCGGTAGCGCGGATATTAACGACGCTAAGCCTTTACTCGCACAACTAGACCCTAAGGTTATCTTTGTCGATATCGCCTTACCCGATAGCGACGGCTGCGATATCATCAGCTACCTGTCAGAGCTACACCCGCACTGTAAAATCATTCTTTGTGCCGATCATAACTCCTACGAGAATGTTGAGCACAACTGGGAATTTGGCGCCGAGGAATACATTAGTAAGCCTTTTAATGCCAATAAAGTCGACATGGTAATGAAGCGCTTAGAGCTTAATTAATCCCTTATGCAAGAAAAATTAAAACAACTTACGCTGGGTTTGGCGGATGTCATCTATGGCAAAGAACAACAAATCAAGCTAGCGCTGTGCGCCATGCTTTCTCGCGGTCACTTGTTGCTGGAAGACCTTCCTGGCATGGGTAAGACAACCCTGTCTCATGGTCTGGCGCAAACCCTGGGCATGAGCTATCAACGTATCCAATTTACCAGTGACTTATTGCCCGCGGATATCCTAGGTGCCAGTATTTTTAACACCAAAGAACAAAAGTTTACGTTTCATAAAGGCCCTATTTTCAGTCAAATTGTCTTGGCCGATGAAATTAACCGGGCCGGCCCCAAGACCCAAAGTGCCTTGCTTGAAGCCATGGAAGAAGGCTGCGTCAGCATCGACTCCGAGCGCTACACCTTGCCAGCGCCCTTTTTTGTTATTGCCACTCAGAACCCGCAACATCAATCCGGCACCTTTCCACTACCCGAATCCCAGCTGGACCGGTTTTTTATGCGCATAAGCCTGGGTTTCCCACCGGCAGACGCTGAAAAACTACTTATTAAGGGCCTTGGTCCACAAAGACACAAGATAATCGAGCCCATTATCACCTGTGATGAATTGCAGCATATGCAAAATCAGGTGGATACAGTCAACATCGCTAACACAGTGGTCGACTATATTCTTGCTTTAGTGACCTTAACGCGTCACGACCGGGATATTACCCATCCATTATCACCGCGAGCCAGCATAGCTTTGGCCCAAGGTGCTAAGGCTTGGGCTTTTTTGGAAGGCCGTGACTACGTAATGCCCGAGGATGTACAGGCTGTGTTTGCCAGTATCTGTGAGCATCGTGTAAATCCACACGACAATTACAGCCAGGCCAGTGTCTGCGAGGATATTTTGCGCCGGGTGAAGGTGCCCTTGTAGTATGGCCGCCCTGCTACACAAGGTCTTCGCCCCACTCCATCACCGTCTACAACATTGGCTACTAAGGGATAAACATAAAACGGCGGCCTTGACCTTAAGTCACAACACCGTTTACGTATTGCCCTCAAAGCTTGGCTTTGGTTTTATCCTGGTCGCCGGGCTCAACTTTATCCTCGCCGCCAACTACCAAAATAACCTGGTGCAATTGAGCTCCTATTTAATGCTGGTGTTGGTACTGATGTCCTTGATCCAATCCTACGCCAATATCAAAGGGCTGCAGTTGCAATTTAAAGAAGTGGCCAGCGGTTATGCCAATCAAGGACGAACCTATCGTCTGAGTGTGGCGAACAAGCAGCGTAATAGCTATGCCATTCAATTACAGTGGCGTGGTAGCACGGCCTTGGTGGAAAAGGTCGATAGTAATAGTCAGGATGTTACTATCGGTGGCGAAAAACAGCCTCGGGGTTGTTACCAGGTACCAAGGTTAAAGATATTTTCGACCTATCCCTTTGGCCTTGCAAAAGTATGGAGTTACCTTGAGGCCAATGCCGATTATTACGTTTATCCGGCGCCCCAGCCTCACAACCATGGCCTCAGTAAAGAAGCGATCGTCGAGTCCCCACAACAAACCCGAGGTGCTTTAACTCAGTCCGGCAACGACGAATTTGATGGCCTTAAAGAACATAAACAACTGGCCGATTATCGCCGTATTTCCTGGAAGCACTTCGCCAAGCGAGAGCAGCTGTTAGTCAAAGAATTTATAACCGAGGCGGACAGTGCCTATGTTGTTGATTTTGATAAACTACCTGGTGACGTTGAACATCGCCTAAGCCTGATGGCGTATAGTGTCGAGCAGGCGCAGCTCCAACATATAGCCATCGCCGTTAAGTTGCCCGGCGTTACCTTGGCCTGTGACAACAGCGATGAACATTACCTAAAAGCGCTGCGCGCCCTGGCCGTTTTTAGAAACCGGGGCACACATTATGACTAATTTTGCCAGTAGCGCCTTAAGTTTTATCTATATTGGCATCCTTATGCTGCTAGCGAGCGAGCTTCCGACCATGCTGTTGAGTTTGTTGCTGCTCTTGTGTCTTTGGAACCTCTTGATGGCGAGTAAGGGGCTCACTCGCCCTGCGACGCTGATCACCAATATTCTCGCGGCGGCCTTATTGGCGGTACTCTTTATTACCGTGGACTTAAAACAAAGTGTTTTATTGTTTGTGACCATGTTGCTTCAGGCCAGCATTTTAAAACTACTGCAAGCAGGTAATGCAAAACAGCAACAAACGGTGATCGTACTGACCTTTTTCTCTATTTCAACGGTCTTTTTGTATCAGCAATCACTCTATAGCACCCTACTCGTAGGTCTTTTTTTCATCACATTGACCATAGCGCTGGCGAGTCTTAACGGCTTACCAACCACGCGTTTGGCCACGCGTAAGAGCATTTATTCACTGAGCATCGCAGTTCCCCTGGCGGCCTTGATGTTGGTATTCGTACCAAAAATGCCGGCCTTTTGGCAATTGCCCGGGGCTAATTCCGCTAAAACCGGGCTTAATGAGCGAATCGACCCCTTCGATATTGCCAGCTTGGCAAAATCCGATGAACTGGTATTTCGCGCCGAATTTAACGACACTCAAGCCGCTCCTCCCTATTACTGGCGCGCCATGTTACACACGAGTTTCGATGGCAAAGCCTGGGTTAAGGAGCAAGGTCCGGCACAAGTGCGCCAAGATATCGACTGGCCAGCGTATAGTGGCTCGGCACAAATTTACCTGGAAAAAAGTGCCAACCGCTGGCTTTATACACTCGGTGACGGGGTAAGTCGCGCATCCGAGGTCAGAAACCTCTATGATGGCTTGTTACAACGTAAAGACCCTTCTGCCTCAAGCTTTAAATACCCTTTGCGCTATCGCCCGCAATTACCCGCGACCCTTAGTCGCTACGAATACCAGTTTTACACCCAATTGCCACAGCAAGGTAACCCCCACGCTCGCAGATTGGCGAAGCGCCTCGGAGCCTCAAGCAAGGACGCTGAGGCGTTTGCTTCTGAGCTATATGGCTATTATCGCAACCAGGGCTTTACTTATACGCTGACTCCGACGCCTATCACCGGCAGTGATACGCTGGATATCTTTTTAACCCAGACACAGCGTGGTTTTTGCGGCCATTACGCCAGCGTCAGCGCCTTTATGATGCGCAGCGTGGGAATACCGGCTCGGGTGGTCTCCGGTTATTTGGGTGGAGAAAATGTGGGTGGCAGCAATTACCTGTCCGTCTACCAGTATGATGCCCATGCTTGGGTGGAATATCATGACGGCGCGCGTTGGCAACGCTTTGATGCCACTTCTGTGGTGGCACCCGAGCGCCTCAATGGCTCGCTCTCCCAGGTTGATCAGCTGCAACAGGAATTTCGCGCCAACCTGGAGCTGGGCCTTTTACAACTTAGCAATTTTGAATCATTGAATTGGTTGCGTATTCAATTGGAAAAAATTGATTATACCTGGACTAAATGGGTGCTTGGCTTCAACCAGGAAAAACAAAATAACTTACTAAAGGGTTTACTGGGGAGTCAGTTTGCACAATACAGCATGGCCTTAGTCGTCATTGTCATCGCCCTTGTATTGTTTATTGTATTGATGTTAAGTTCACGCCAACGCAAGGTGCGACTAAGCTTTGGTGCCACACAGCTGGCCAAGTTGTTTAATGCCGCTGACGCCAGCGCCCTATTGTCGCCACAGCAATTGACTCCGGTCGCGCAACTCGCCTACCTGGCCACCCATACACCAAAACTAAAAGCGCAGATGGAGCAAATATCTCGCCTGTATGTTCAGGCCACTTATGAGCAAAAGCCATTGACGAATAAACAGCGTCTGGAGCTCAAAAAACTAGTGAATCAATCTATAAAAATAATAGGTTAAAAAAATGAATTCAGTCATAGTCGGCGTGCTACTCATGCTCCTATTAACCCTGTTTCGGGTTAATGTTATTGTCGCCATGACGGTGGCGGCACTTGCCAGTGGTTTGATCGGCGGCCTCTCCCTCACCGATACGGTAAATGCTTTCAATAATGGCCTTTCAGGTGGTGCAGAAATAGCCTTGAGCTATGCCATGCTCGGTGCCTTTGCCGTGGCCATCGCCAAGTCTGGCCTTACAAATTTACTGGCGGCGCGACTGTTGGCACTAATGGGTAAGGAGCAAACCTCCGAGCGCTATTTATCCTTTGCCATCATGACTATTGTTCTCTTTTGTGCGTTAAGTTCGCAAAACCTGATCCCCGTGCATATCGCCTTTATCCCCATTTTAATTCCGCCCCTGTTGGCAATCTTTAATCGCTTGCAATTAGACCGCCGCGCCATCGCCTGTATCCTCACCTTTGGCCTAGCCACCGCGTATATGGTGCTGCCCTATGGTTTTGGCGGCATTTATCTCTATAACATTTTGCATCTTAACCTGGTTGAAAATGCCCTGGTGATTGATAAAAGCTCGGTGCCAAAGGCCATGATACTTCCGGCCATCGGCATGTTCGTCGGCTTGTTGGTGGCGGTGTTTATTAGTTACCGTCGTAAGCGTGAATACAATCACACCTTAGTAACCGAGGCCGACGTTATTCAGGTAGAGAGCCCGGGCAAAGTAATATTGGTTGGTACACTGGCCATCGTTTTGTCGCTGATAGCCCAGTTTATGAGTCAGTCTATGATCCTCGGTGGTTTGGTTGGGGTCATGGTCTTCACCGTCTTTGGTATTGTTAAATGGCATGAAAACCAAGATGTGTTCTCTAAGGGCGTGGCCATGATGGCAATGATAGGCTTTATTATGATATCCGCTCAGGGCTTTGCCGAAGTGATGAAGGCAACCGGGCACATCGACACCTTGGTCAGCGGTGCCGCGGATATGATAGCCGGGAATAAGCCGTTGGCCGCCCTGCTAATCCTGTTAGTTGGTTTGATGATCACCATGGGCATAGGCAGCTCATTTTCCACCGTGCCCATCATCGCCGCCCTTTTTGTGCCACTGTGTTTGCAACTCGGTTTTTCACCCATGGCCACCGCCGCTTTAGTGGGCACCGCCGGTGCGTTAGGAGATGCAGGCTCCCCCGCTTCCGACTCGACCTTAGGGCCAACATCGGGCCTAAATGTTGATGGCCAGCACGATCATATCTGGGATTCCGTGGTCCCTACCTTTATCCACTTTAATATTCCTTTGGTGATATTTGGCTGGATTGCAGCCATGGTGCTGTAACACCTCTTTGTAAAACCTAAATGTGCCGCCATGCAGCCAAATATCGCTTTTACTTACCTTTTGGCAGTCATGTTCTCACTATTATTCACGATGCTAAGGTTTACATCATCAAGTATAGGTATGATGTGTTCAATATATGTGCCATTATAAAAAAGGGAGCCTCAGCTCCCTATTTCATTAGTCTTGGAATCCGTTGAGCATACGCTCGCAGACCACCGGGGTCGGTCTATGGTTTTCATCAACGGCAACAAAGGTGAAGCTACCACGAATAGCCAGGTGCTTATTGTCTTTGTGCATAGTCTCTAGGAATATTTCCACGTCCACTTTTAAACTGGTGTTACCTACGTGTACGACAGTAGACACCAATTCGGCAAACGTACCAGCCGGGATAGCCTCTTTAAAGTCAACCCGATCTGAGGAGATGGTTACTAAAGGCTTACGGCAAAAACGCGTTGCGGCAATAAAGGCAACCTCGTCCATCCAAGCCAAGGCGTCACCGCCGAACAAGGTGTTATGATGGTTGGTTCGCCCAGGAAACACGGTTTTAGTTACGTGGGTGATTGAGTCTTGTATACGCTGTGCAACAATTGCGTCTTTATCTAGGGTATTAGTCATTCGTGTTAGTTTCGCTCGCTAGAGTATCTATCATCATAAGTTGTGGATCTAACCGGGTGTTAAACCAGTTAAAACGCCAGTCTAAATGCGGGCCTGTTACCCGCCCTGTGGCACCGATTTGGCCGATGCGCTCGCCAGTTTTAATCATTTCACCTTCATCCACCAACACCTTGTGCATATGAATATAGGTAGAACTAATGCCGTGACCATGGTCGATGATCACCGTACCGCCGGAGTAATAAAGGTCCGGGTGTGCGAACACCACGCGCCCAGGTAAAGGCGCATAGATGGGCGTGCCCGTTTTATTAGCGATATCTAAACCGAAGTGTGGGCGCTTAGGCGTACCGTTGAAATAACGTTGGCTGCCATACACTCCCGAAATACGCCCTTGAGCCGGGCGATAAACCGGAGCCATGAATGCCGTTAAATCCGACTCTTTGGCACGGGCTTCACGAACCATGGCGGCATCACTGCTAATTCGCTCTAACACTTCTTTGGGTGGGGCGACATACTTTTGCTCCACCCCTTCTATTTTATCTATCTTGTAGTCGCGCTGGCTCACAGTGAAATCCAGCTGCTGCCATTTGCCCTGCTTATCAAGCCATTTAAGTTGTTGCTGCGCCTCGGCATCGCGACCAATGCCAAACACAAAATAGCCTTCGGCGTTTCGTTTTAGTTCGCGCTCGGCAAACACGACTTTTTGCGCGTTAGGCAATTGCCCGATGAGCATGGCGCCTTGGGTAAGCGAGCCCTTAACCAAAGGCGCAGGTAAGTCACCCCCTTGGGCGGCTAACGAATTACCTAGGCATGCAAGCGTAATAAAACCAGAGCAAATGAGTCGTTTAAGCATAACTGATGGATCCTTTCCCTACCCCTTCATAAGCGGTGACCTTCACTTTCCTGTCGGGATATTGTTGCTTTAATTCTTGCGCCATAAAATCGGCGATGCATTCAACCGTGGTATCACAAGGAAGAATTTCAACACGCTCGGCGCTAATGGCCAACTCAAATTCACCCTGGGTCGAGCGATAACGGCTGCATAGGTCGCCATCTTTAGCCTGGATATGCTGCAGTTGCGAGGCCTCAACCCGATCTTCGGCGCTCAGTAAATAAATATCTTGCCAACGATCGGCCCATTCCTTTTGCAGCCTTGGCATCGCCATACCATCAAGTTCGATACCCAGGGTACTGCGGTGGCCGTGAATAATGCGCTGGCAATTACCGTCGTGCTTTTTCAGGCCGTGAGAATAGTGGTAATAGAAACTATTACTTGGTTCCGGACGCAGATTCAAACCCATGCCGGTCACATTTTCCGGCAATTGCGGGGTGATCAAGGCAATTAGGTGTTCAGTCAAGGCCTGCTCGTCGATGCGTGGCGCGTCTATTTTACTCACCGCCTGCAACGGTGCACTCATGGCTAGATGGGAATTGTCACCAAATTGAGCGTCTAGAATCACCAAGTCGTCATTTTCAACCAGGCGTAAATCAGCCTGCATCGGCACGGCCAAGGTGTGGTCGACACTGTCATCGATAATGCGCTTTATCTGCTTTTTGACCAAACCAAAATCAAGCACCATGGACTCATCATTCAGATCGCCATCCAGGGTCAAATCAACAATCCAACTTTCTCCTACCGGTCCGCGGTCGGGACAAAAATATGAAAAATCGATAACGGTAAGATCGTTGACAAACAAAGTCATAGGCTAGCCTAACAAGCAATTAAGAAGTTTGCCCAAATTATACAGAGGAAAGGTTTAAATTGCTGCCCTTTTGGGGATTTATTGAAAATTCTCGCCCCTGTAACAGCGACACAACGCCAGATTCACATAAATTAAATAAAAAACCTGTAAATATAGACCATTAAATGACTGCTCAGAGTTGTTTAGCGTACAGGTGTACGCTAAAGTAGCTGCAAATTTTCAAATAATAAGTGTGTTATGGAACGTAAGAATAGCTACTCAAAAGAAGACTTGGTGTTGTGTGGTGAAGGTAAAATGTTCGGTGAGAACAACTGCCGCCTTCCTAGCGACAATATGTTAATGATGGACCGCATCGTTTCTATTACCGAAGACGGTGGTGAGCACGGTAAAGGCCAGATTGTAGCCGAGCTGGACATTGATCCATCACTGTGGTTTTTTGACTGTCACTTCAAGGGCGACCCGGTTATGCCTGGTTGTCTTGGTCTTGATGCTATGTGGCAAATCGTGGGCTTTTTCTTAGGTTGGTCAGGTGGTCCTGGTCTGGGTCGTGCACTAGGTGTGGGTGAAGTTAAATTCACCGGTCAGATCTTACCGACGGCTAAGAAAGTGACCTACCGCATCGATATGAAGCGTGTTATTAAACGCAAACTATTCATGGGCATGGCCGATGGTACCGTAGAGGTAGATGGTCGCGTTATCTATGAAGCGAAAGATTTGAAAGTGGGTCTATTCCAAGACACCAGCGCGTTTTAATCAGCACGATTCAAAACGTAAAAACGCCGCTATTTAAGCGGCGTTTCTATTTGTAAATTTAGACTTTAAATTGGGCTCGTTCTTCGATGGCCTCTCGCCACCCGCCAAGCCATTGTGATCGCGGGTCGAGCTGTTGGTAGGGGCAGTTTTCTTTTGAGCGGCCTGCCATGCCTGCTTTATAACCTTGAGAATGGGCGCGTTCTAGACGATCACGTTTTTGTCTCTTCATAGGTAAAGTCCTCACCATTGTAGTTTCGTCATTTGTAGTGTTTTTATCATCTACAAGTAATGGATAATTAATAGAACTGTCACTTTTATTGGCCATACTTAAAATCACATTGGGTTAGTTTGGCTCATTGAACAGTTGTTGACTGCGAAAAAATAAGTGGCCGTACCTCTGTTTCTTCGACCGATTACATGGACTCCGTAATAAAGGCATCGTCTAAAGTGCAAAACCCCGTGTAATTGACGGTAATATTTTTTTGCACAAAACGGACGATACTTACAACTACTGACAGCAAAAGCGACTAATAAGTTCCGCTGTCCCTAAGTTCAATCTGCCGTCTCTTGAGGCAGTTTTCAAGTCTTATTTTTTTATCCAGCTAGATATAATATGTGCACGCTTTTGGTAGAAAACAAAAGTGGCTCGGATCTTCTCGACAATGCGTTTTCGAAGCGCGATCTTATGTTAATTTTTGCATCAACTATGTTTTTTTGGGTTCTTAGATAAAAATTTATCCGGCTGTTTTGCACACAGCGAAAACTCCCGTGTGTTTTTATAGGGCAGCTTCATAAAGCCCGCCACACCTACCCCGTCTATGCTCATGGCATACTGCATAATTTCATTTAAGAGTTGCGTAAAACGGGCCTCTTGGCTGGCATCAAGTAGGCGATAATAATGGTGGATTTTCAGACGTTGCGCTAAAGACTCAAAGATAATACAGCCGGTGTGGTGAATTTTATTGAGCTCAAAAACGCACTGGATGATCTTTTTCGGTAACTGCAACTGTTCGTCCGGGTCTTTGCCATCCTCAAAGTACGAATGCGGCCTTAGCATTTCGGTGGAGGGAATATCGATCACGTCGTAGCTCAGCTCGGGTAACTGCTCAAACACAAAGGCGCCGGTGTCATCTCTCTCCACTTGAATGGTTTGCCTGGCGTCAAATAAACAACACTTAAATAAGCCCTTTTGTTCAATGCCTTGCGCCAATTTAACCGTATTATCGACCGCATCCTGAAACGCTAACTGCAAGGATTCGTCATACAAAATCAGGCTTGACTCGACAAACAGGTTTTCCTGTTTCCAATGAAAACTTAGGCCACCCACCACCGGATATTTAGCCAAACGGCTAATGGCGGCAAGGAAGGCCTTTTCCGTATCACCGGTATCGAATAGAAACTCGCGGTAATAACGCTCCAACTGGGCATCATTCACATCACTTAAACGCTTATCGCTGTCGGCCTGACGCAAAAACTGTTTGCGCGAGCTATAAACCACGGTATCTGGCAAGGTGGTCGCCACCGAGCTCCAAAATGGGATCAGTGACTTGGATGGGGCTCGAAGCTGCACCGGTACATAGGCCCGCGCCATGGACGGCATATTACGGATAAAATAATCTCCGGCCTTGTCCCGCGTGGCCTTGTCCTTACTGAGCATACCGTCTATGACCTTGGCGAACTCCATAGGCAGGCCCAAGGAACTGGCCGGAATAACCTGGGCGCCAAAGCGACAAGACTGAGCGGAAGCAAGGGCATACAGGGTCGAAGCCACGCCCTGCTCATCGAATCGCGGCGATGATTTTGCACCGGACATCTGCTCATCGCCGATAAAGTACACATCGCCCATGCGAGCATTGGTATTGGCCATATCCGCCGACATTAAATCCATCACATTGGCCCCCACGGGATGCCCCTCGGCATCCAGCTGGGCATACACCGAGCTACCCCAATCGACCAAAGACAAGGCGCCGGTGCGCGGATCCCATACCAAATTAGAGGGTTTAATATCGCCATGGACAACGGGAGTTGGGGTAATGCCATTGCGGTGGTTACGCAACACCAATAACAACTGATGTAATTGCAGTGCCAAGGCAAGCAGTTGTTTCGCTGATATTTTCCCCAAGCGCAGGGAAAAATGCTCTAGATCGTGCCCTAAAGACCGGGCCATCATCAAGATCCCCTGTTTTTTAATACGCTCAAAGGCATAAAATTTGGGATCATCGGATGATTGAAACGCGACAGCATATAGGCTTCGTCTTCGAGGCGATCGCGGACCGATTGCGCCAGAGTAATACGGGAGAACTTAAACACCCACTGCTGCGCTTTGTCGTCCACACCGGCAAACACAAAACCGTAAGCACCGGAGCCAATCAATTCAACCTCCTGGTAGCCAAGCATAGTCAATTGCTTAATACAGATGTTAAGCCATTGCTTGTGTTTTTTTGCATCACGGTGTGAAAGCAGATAAATAGACTGCTCTTCATTGATGTAGAAGTTCGTGATCGGCCGCTGCGCCACCGTTACCTCGGTGTTTGAATAAATGCTAACTATCTGCTCAGTTTACGCTTTTTTTCCGCCATTCGAAATAACCGGAAACAAATTCACCCAGCCCGTGCGCTTGTTAAGGCAGGTTCAATACAGTATGCTTTTTGCTCACAATTACACTTATAAATAGAAATGGAGTTCTCATGAAGAAAGTCCTCGTTGGTGCGGCGGTTGTTGCTGCCCTTGGTGTTGGTGTGTATTACCAGCAAACTAATCAAACCAGTGCCGCAATTAACCTCGCCGAATTGGACTATGTGCCAGCAGACACGGTGTTTTTCGCGTCTCAGCTTACCCCCTTCCCCTATGAACAATATGCCAAGTTATTACCCGCGACTGTGCTGAGCGATGAGCAACGCGGTCAGTTCAGTGAAATCACCGAGGCATTGAGACAAGAAGGCGACGCAACGGCGGTATTCATTGCCGAGCTGGTGAGTAAATATGAGCAGGCCATGGCAAGTCAAAGTGCAGATAAGATTTGGGGGTTTGGCAGCGAGCTGCGTTACCTAACCTATGCGGTTGGCCTTATGCCGGTTGCCCGTATCGAGCTGGCCGAGCCACAAACCTTTATCGCTACACTTAAAGAAGCGGCCGATAAAGCGGGCCTGAATTATCAAGAAGAAACTTTGGCTAACACCGCCTACACCCGGTTTATCCTCGAAGCCGAGCAAGGCCAGTCTCTCGAACTCATCACCAGCGTGCAAGGCCAGTGGTTAACCCTGACCTTAAGCAGTGACATGATTACCAGCGACGACGACCTCGCCCTTGCCTTGGCAACTAAAAAGCCCGCAAATTCTTTGGCTGGCACCGGTCGCTTACAAGCCTATGCGAAAAAATACGACTGGGACGGCAGCTCGGTCAATTTTTTCGACAATAAGGCCTTGGTTTCAGCCCTGGTTGCCGAAAAGCCTTCACGCCTGGGTACCATGATAGACACCTTTATAGCCAAAGCCGGTAAGGAAGATGCGCTAGACGCACTGCGCACCCCGGGCTGTAAAAAAGACCTACCCGCCATCGCCACCAAATTCCCGGCCGTGGTATGGGGCACATCGGATTTAGAAGTCACCAACAGCTATGCCAATTTTGATGCCGATGTTATTTTTGAAAGCAGTGATAGCGACCTGCTTGGCACCCTGGCAACCCTGCGCGGTTTTATTCCACAACATGTTACCCAAGCCGATGCAGCCATTTTGAGCCTGGGCTATGGCATTGACGTGTCAAAGGTGGGGTCGCTAACCAACACCTTATGGAGTTCCTTCACCCAAGCCGAGTTTGAATGTGAGCCGTTATTGATGGCCCAAGAGCAAGCCCAGGGGGCCAACACCATGGCCATCGCCATGGCGACAGGCATGTTTGCCGGCGTTAAGGGAGTCAGTGTCACCATAAACGATTTAGAGCTGGATTTAACGAACCCACATGCGCCTGATATCAAAGAGTTTAGCGGCCTGGTAACGCTCAGTGCCGACGACCCTATGACACTGATCAATACCGCCAAATCGCTGGTACCAGAGCTTGCCCAGGTAACAATTCCAAGCGATGGCAGTGCCGTTTCTGTGAGCGAGCTACTGGAAATGGGTATGGAACACGACTTAGACGTGAAATTAGCGGTCAAAGGTAACCACATTACCCTCTATACCGGTGAGCAAGCCCAGCAGCAGGCCGGCGCCTTGCAAAACCAAGCGCTTGAAGCCAATGGCCTGCTTGGTATGACGGTTAATCTTGCACCATTAATGGAAATAGTTGTCGCCGCCAATGAAGCAAGCGGTCAAGAGCTGCCGCCGGAGTTAAAAGCTCTGGCCGAGCAAAATATTTCCGGTTCAATGACCACGGACATCAATGGGCATGGTATACAGCTAAGTTCTAGCTCGCATATTCGCAAGAACTAACGCATAAAAAGAGAACACAAAAAAGGCGGTCATTGACCGCCTTTTTTACGTCGAATATACGTCTTACAAACGAATACCGCCGTCGATTTCTACCACACGTCCGGTGAAGAAATCGTTTTCAAAGATATACTTGGCGGTATGGGCGATTTCCTCGGCTTCACCAAGGCGACCTACCGGCTTCATCTTCACCAGGCGCTCTTTGGCTTCTGGCTTCATGGCATCCGTCATCTTGGTACGAATAACACCTGGGGCAATGGCGCCCACGCGAATACCAAAACGACCCAGCTCTTTAGCCCAGCTGGTCGTCATGGCAACCACGCCGGATTTAGCCGCCGAGTAGTTGGTCTGACCCATGTTACCGGCACGTGCCACGCTACTCATGTTGATGATCACGCCACCCTCGCCGCTTTCAACCATGTGTACCGCAGCTTCACGGCCACATAGGAAAACACCGGTAAGGTTAACGTCAATAACAGACTGGAACTGCGCCAGAGACATCTTATCAACCACCTTGCCTTCTTTGGCCTTGATAAAGAGACCGTCGCGCAGAATACCGGCGTTATTGATAAGGCCATGAATGGCACCAAAGTCTTGAGCGATAGCGGCAAAAGTTGCTTCCACTTCCTGCTCAACACTGACGTTGGCTACATAGGCTTTAATTTTTGCATCCGCATTGGTACTGGCCTGACGTAAATGCGTCACAGCTTCATCCAACAGAGCACTGTCCATATCGATTAGGGCCAACTGGGCGCCTTGCTCGGCGGCCATTTGTGCCATAGCTAAGCCCAGGCCCTGAGCGCCACCGGTGACAACTATGGTTTTATTATTTAAATCCATGCTTATTTCTTCTCAAATAGGGTAAAAATAGCGCTGAAGTCTTTCGCTCCTGCCCCTTGGTTTTGCAACAGGGTGTAGAGGTTTTTGCTAAGCGCACCAAGTGGGGTTACCGAGCCTGAGTTTTGCGCCGCTTCCAGCGCCAAACCTAAGTCTTTGGCCATCAAATCAACCATAAAGCCCGGCTGATACTGGTTGCTTGAAGGCACGGAATCAATCACACCCGGACATGGGTTATACAGCTCTAGCGTCCAGTTACGGCCTGAGCTGTTAAGCATTATCTCAGACAGCACTTTAGGGTCTAAACCGTGGTTGATACCCATTTGCAGCGCTTCACTGGTACCGGCCATCAAGATACTCAACAGCATATTGTTACAAATTTTAGCCACTTGTCCGGCGCCAATGGCACCGGCATGGAAAATATTCTTACCCATATTTTGTAAAATGGGCTCAACCGCGTCGAAATGTTCCTGCGCGCCACCGACGATAAAGGTTAAGGTACCCGCTGCGGCCCCTGCTACGCCACCTGAAACCGGCGCATCGACAAAGGCAATGCCCTTGTCCATTAGCGCTTCGCCAAGGCTCTTGGCACTGGCCGCATCTATGGTTGAGCAGTCGATCACGATTGCATCGTCACCAAGATGGTTAATTAAGCCATCTTCGCCTAAATAAAGTGACTGCACATGCTTGGCCGCTGGCAGCATGCTGATCACAAAGTTAGCACCCTGAGCGACATCATTGGCATTCTTACACGCCGTTGCCCCTTCCTCGGCCAATTGGCTGACCACATGCTGGTTTAAATCAAATACTTGCACTTCGTGGCCGGCGGCAATCAGGTTACGCGCCATTGGCGCGCCCATATTACCCAGGCCGATAAATCCTATTTTAGCCATGCCTTTCTCCTAAGCTAAGCTTGCCAACGGGTGGCTCTCACCCATGGGTGCAAAAAATCGTTCAATTACATCCGCAGGCACACTCTCTAAAGTGGGGTATTGCCACTTGGGTGCCATGTCTTTATCTATCAAGAGTGCACGAACGCCCTCTTGGAATTCCCCCACCTCACAGCAGGTCACCGACATGCCCAGTTCCATTTGGAAACAGGCTTTAAGGGATAAACCCTGAGCGCGTTTAAGCTGTTCGAACACCAGATGCGCGCTAAGCGGGCAACCGTGTTTCAGGGTTTTAATGGCCTTGGCGAGCCATTTATCGTCGGTTTCGATAGCGCTCAGGTAATCCACCTTGGCTGCCAGAGTGTCAAACTCGGCAAGCTTGGTGATAACTGCCTGATGCTTGCGCAAGCCACCTTTTTCCATCGCCTTAGACTCGCTTTCGAATTTCTTCAACAGCTGCGTCAGCTTATCGTGATTAAGGGCTGAAACCTGGCCCCAGCTTTGCTCACACAAGGTGCTTAGCAGCTCGACAAAGCGCTCGCTGTCGATGCTGTGATCCGCCAAACTGGCAAAACGAGCATCATCGGCATTCATTAGCGCCCCGGTTAGACCGAGGAACAAACCCACCTGGTCCGGCGCTTTTTGTAAGAAATAGCTGCCGCCCACGTCCGGGTATAAGCCTATGGTGATTTCCGGCATGGCGAGCTTAGAGCGCTCGGTGACTACACGGTGACTGGCGCCGGCCATCAGACCCATACCGCCGCCCATGATAAATCCGTCACCCCACACGACAATCGGCTTGTCATAACAATGAATGGCATAGTCCAGACGGTATTCTTCGCTAAAGAAGGTCTTACCATAGTCTTTGGGCTCACCCGTGGCCATGGCACGATGCAGGCTAACCACATCGCCGCCGGCACAAAAGGCTTTTTCGCCGGCGCCCTTGATAATAACTAGAGCAACCTCGTCATCGCTTTGCCACTTGGTCAGCTGCTCGTCGAGCAGACGGATCATATTCAGGTTTAAGGCATTGAGTGCTTTGGGCACATTTAAGGTAGCAAGGGCGATTTTTGCGCCATTGCTACACTGAGCCAGCTCAAACACCACCTCTGATTCTGGGTTATTGAGAGGGATCAGTGTATCCATTAGCCGTTCACCCAGTTCGCTTTGCGTTTTTCCAAGAAGGCGTTTACACCTTCTTTTTGGTCTTGGGTGTCGAACAATTTCACAAACAGTTCACGCTCAAGCGGCAGTGCACTGGTGATATCGCCGTGACGACCTTTTTGAATCAGCTCCTTACAGTAGCTAACCGCTACAGGGCTTTGGTCACCCACTTGCTCGGCAAGGGCCATGGCTTTATCAAGGGCACCACCTGTCGCTACCACTTCTTCTACCAGACCGATTTCTTTGGCCTTGTCGGCTTTAATGCGCTCACCACACAAGATCATGCGCTTGGCCCAGCCTTCGCCCACCAGCCATGACAGGTTCTGAGTACCACCGGCACAAGGAAGCAGACCCACCTTGGCTTCCGGCAGTGCCATTTGTGCTTGCTCTTCGGCAATACGGATATCACAGGCTAGGGCCACTTCTAGACCACCGCCCATGGCATAACCATTGATAGCGGCAATCGACACACCGCGGAAATTGCTTAGCGCTTCAAAGGCGGCGCCAAATACTTGTGACATCTGCGCCGCAACGCCCTTGTCACCACTTGCGAATACATTCAAGTCGGCGCCGGCAGAGAAAAACTTCTCACCCTCACCTGTCAGTACCAAGGCGAAGATGTCTTTATCGGCGTTAAGGGCTTCAACCTGCTCTTTAAGGCTGATTAGCGTTTGTTCAGTCCAGGTGTTTGCCGGCGGATTACTCATGGTAAGGACGGCAATGTGCCCTTTTTTTTCTAGTTGAATTTGTGCTGACATAACTTCCTCCTAAAGAATTTCGTTCACTTCATCGGCCAGAATACGTCTAGCAACGATTAAGCGCATGATTTCGTTCGTACCTTCGAGAATTTGGTGAACACGTACATCACGCAGATGACGCTCAAGCGGGTATTCTTTGATGTAACCGTAACCACCGTGGATCTGCAGTGCATCATCACACACCTTCACGCCCACATCGGTCGCAAAACGCTTGGCCATGGCGCAATAGGCTGTTTTTTCGCTATCGCCACTGTCCAGTTTAAACGCCGCCAGGCGAACCATTTGACGTGCTGCCACCAATTCGGTGTTCATATCCGCCAGTTTAAATTGCAATGCCTGGAATGCCGCCAACGGCTTACCGAACTGCTCACGCTCTTTAAGGTAGGCTTTCGCCGTGTTCAAGGCTTGTTGTGCGGTACCGATTGAACAGGTGGCGATATTAATACGACCACCATCCAGGCCCTGCATTGCAAACTTAAAGCCTTCGCCTTCGTTACCTAACAGGTGATCGGCTGGGATACGTACGTTTTCGAAGGTAACCAGGCGAGTCGGCTGTGCGTTCCAGCCCATTTTCTCTTCCGCTTTACCATAGCTGATACCTTCCGCGTCCGCAGGAACCACAAAGGCGCTAATGCCTTTCGGGCCTGCTTCACCGGTACGGGCCATGACCACCAGCACTTCTGTGCTACCGGCGCCAGAGATAAACATTTTCGAACCCGTGATGTAGTAATGGTCACCATCACGTACGGCCTTGGTTTTAAGCGAGGCCGCATCCGAGCCGCTGCCCGGCTCAGTCAAACAATAAGAAGCCAGTTTTTCACCGGTTACCAACTCAGGGCAATAGGTGTCTTTCGCCGTTTGGGTACCGAAACTTGCTACCATCCAGGTCGCCATATTGTGAATGGTCAACATCGCCGTGGTGGCGGTACAGCCTTTGGCCAACTGTTCAAAAATAATGCTTGAGTCTAGTCGAGAAAGGCCTAAACCACCGGCTTCTTCCGGGGTGTAAAGTGAACAAAAGCCAAGCTCACCTGCTTTTTGAATGGTTTCTTTGGGGAAAATATGTTCCTGATCCCACTTTGCTGCAAATGGGGCTAGTTCCTGACTGGCAAAACGTTCGGCCATATCGGCAAAGGCCAGTTGATCTTCGCTAAGATTAAAATCCATAACACACTCTCTTGTACTACATGTTTACGGGCCGCTCCCAGGCGACCCGTAAAGAAATTATTTAAGGTGAATACTCATGTTTGGTCCACTTACCACGTCGTCTTCAAACCAACGCGCGGTAATAGTCTTGGTCTCGGTATAGAAACGGACACCCTGCTTACCATAGGTATGCTGGTCGCCGTAGAACGAGCCTTTCCAACCTGTGAACGAGAAGAATGGCAATGGCACAGGGATTGGTACGTTCACACCAACCTGACCTACTTCGATATGGTGCTGGAACTTACGCGCCGCAGCGCCGCTGGCGGTAAAGATAGAAGTACCGTTACCGTATGGGTTGTCATTGATAAGGGCAATGGCTTCGTCCAGGGTATCTACAAACACACAGCACAATACCGGACCGAAGATTTCTTCGCGGTAAATGGCCATGTCAGGCGTGACATTGGTGAACAGCGTAGGTCCAACCCAGTTACCTTCTTCATAGCCTTCAACGGTGAAGTCAGAGCCATCAAGCAGACAGTCGGCGCCTTCTTGCTTACCTTGGGCAATTAGCGACAGGATACGTTGCTTCGCGGCGATGGTTGTTTGCGGACCATAGGCTGAGTCAGCTTGGTCCCAAGGACCTGGCTTAACAACACTCAGTGCATCTTTAAGCTCATCAACCCAGTCTTTCGCACTGCCAACGAATACGGCTACCGAAATACCCATACAACGTTGACCGGCAGCACCTACCGATGAACCAACCAGGTTATTGATGACGTTTTGCTTGTGAGCATCTGGCATGACGACCATGTGGTTTTTTGCACCCACACAGCATTGCACGCGTTTTAGGTTTGCTGTGCCCTTGTCGTAGATATACTGACCAACACCACAAGAACCTACGAATGAAATAGCACGGATATCTGGGTGCTCTAGTAGCTGATCTACCTGACCCTTGGTGCCGTGAACTACTTGCAGTACGCCCTTAGGTGCACCGGCTTCTTCGAACAGCTCTACTAAGCGCATTGGCGTTAGCGGGTCTTGTTCAGACGGCTTCAATACGAAGGTGTTACCGCATACAATCGCCAGTGGGAACATCCACAATGGGATCATCGCCGGGAAGTTAAAGGGTGTTACACCGGCACACACGCCTAATGGCTGGATAAGTGAATAGGTGTCGATATTACGTGCGACGTTAGACACGGTTTCACCCATCATGTTCGATGGTGCGTTAGCCGCTTGCTCAACCACTTCGATACCACGCCATACATCGCCCTTGGCATCCTCAAAGGTTTTACCAAGCTCATGACAGATGATGGTGGCCAGCTCGTCGTGGTGGTCTTTTAGCAACTGAGCGTAACGCATCATAATGCGCGCACGCTCACTTACCGGTACTTCTTTCCAGGTTTGGAACGCTTCTTTGGCAGAGGCTATGGCTTCACTTACTTCTGCTTCGGTGGCCATAGGCACTTGTGCAAGCACTTCCTGGTTAGCCGGGTTTACTACGTCTAACCACTGAGATGTTTCAGATTGGCGCATTTCGCCGCCGATATATAATGGTACCTTGTGCATAATACAGGTCTCCCCAAATTGACTGCGCGCCCGGAAATTATCGTTATACGGGCGCTGGATAAATTAAAGTGCTTCGACTGCCAAGGCTACGGCTTCGCCGCCACCGATGCATAAAGAAGCAACACCACGGCGTTTGCCCTGGTTACGCAAAGCGTGAATAAGTGTGGTCAGAATACGGGCACCGCTGGCACCGATTGGGTGACCTAGGGCACAGGCGCCGCCGTTAACGTTCACCTTGTCTTTATTCAGACCCATTTCATTAATGGCCAACATGGTCACCATGGCAAAAGCTTCGTTGATTTCCCATAGATCAACGTCATCCGTGCTCCACTCTAGCTTGGCCAGCAGTTTTTCCATGGCGCCCACGGGAGCAATGGTGAATTCCGCAGGCAAACGCGAATGTGTGCTGTGACCGCTGATACGAGCGATAGGCGCAAGACCCAGCTTTTGCGCTTCAGCATAGCTCATTACCACTAGCGCAGAGGCACCATCTGAAATAGACGATGAGTTTGCCGCAGTGATAGTGCCGTCTTTTTTAAATGCTGGACGTAGCGAAGGAATTTTATCTGGGCGGGCATTACCAGGTTGCTCATCGGTATCAACTACCAGGTCGCCTTTGCGCGTGCTGATGGTATGGGCAACAACTTCGTTGCTAAATGCACCGCTGCCGATGGCCTTATTGGCTTTTTCCAATGAAGCGACGGCAAATTCGTCCATTTGTTCGCGGGTAATGTCGTATTGATCCGCCGTGGCCTGGGCAAAACAGCCCATTGCCAGGTTATCGTACGCATCTTCAAGACCGTCCATCATCATATGGTCTTTTACTTCACCGTGACCCATGCGCATACCGCCACGGGCTTTAGGTAACATATAAGGGGCATTAGACATGCTTTCCATGCCGCCAGCCACTACGCTGTTTACGCTGCCGGCCTTAATAAGGTCATGGGCCAACATAACGGCTTTAAGACCAGAGCCACACACCTTATTAATGGTGGTTGCGCCGGTGTGCTTGTCCATACCGGCTTTAATCATTGCCTGGCGCGCCGGTGCCTGACCCAGACCCGCAGGCAGAACACAGCCCATAATGACTTCATCGATCTCACTAGGGTTAATATTCACACTCTCGAGCGCGCCTTTAATAGCAGAGGCACCCAGTTCGGTGGCACTTGCGCCGCTCAAGGCGCCCATAAAACCGCCCATGGCGGTACGCTTCGCACTGACAATTACAATGTCGTTATCGTTTAACTGTGAGCTCATATTCGGGTCTCCATAATCAATTTCACTTGAGCATACATAAAATTTACGTTTACGCCAACGTCAATTAGATAAGTTTAATCTGTCCACTTTTTGAGCTGTAAACTTATCTAGCCGGCCCAACCCTGCTTCTTAAAAACTCCTACACTTTCTCGCAAGGCCAATAACAACCGGCTCTGGCGCCCATATTTGTGATTTTGTACCTCTCCAAAAGAGAGTTGAAATCCAGCTTTACCTTTACGTAAACTTCACTTATATTGGTGTTAATATTTTGTAGTAGATAAGACTAAATAACGATGACTGAGCAAAGCCAAAGCCCCAGCGAGCAACCGGAACAGACTTTCTCCATCAGCGATCTGGCAAAAGAATTCGATATCACCACCCGCAGTATTCGTTTCTACGAAGACCAGGGACTGATCATGCCACGTCGTAACGGCCAAACCCGCATTTACTCAAAACGCGATAAGGTCCGTCTAAAGCTGATCTTACGGGGCAAACGCCTGGGCTTTAGCCTTGCCGAAACCGGCCGTTTGTTCGAGCTTTACGACGCCGACAAATCCAGCGCCAAACAGTTAGTCACTATGTTAGACCTTATCGAAGAGAAAAAAGCACACTTAATACAGCAAATGGACGACATTAAAGTCGTACTAATGGAACTCGTAACGGCCGAAAAACGCTGCCGTGAAACTCTCTCACATTTACAACAGGATTAATCATCATGAGTACTATCTCTCTATATAAAGAGCTTAACTTTGGCTTAGGCGAAACCGCCGACATGATCCGAGCCCACGTTAATAGCTTTGCCAGCGCCGAGATCGCGCCTTTAGCAGAGCAAACCGATGAGCAAAATATGTTTCCTAATGAGCTGTGGACCAAGTTTGGTGATATGGGCCTGTTAGGCATGACGGTTAGCGAAGAGTTCGGTGGCGCCGGTCTGGGTTACCTAGAGCACGTGATTGCCATGGAAGAGATCAGCCGTGCCAGCGCCTCTATCGGCCTAAGCTATGGCGCTCACTCTAACCTGTGTGTAAACCAAATTTTCCGTAATGGTAATGAAGAACAAAAAGCAAAATACCTGCCTAAGCTGATCAGCGGTGAGCACATCGGTGCTTTAGCCATGAGTGAGCCGGGTGCGGGTTCAGACGTGGTTTCTATGCGCTTAAAAGCAGAGAAAAAAGGCGACCACTACATCCTTAACGGCAATAAAATGTGGATCACTAACGGTCCAGACGCCCACACCTATGTGATCTACGCGAAAACCGATTCTAACGCCGGTCCTAAAGGCATCACCGCCTTTATCGTTGAACGTGACACTCCGGGATTCACTCAAGCACAAAAGCTAGACAAACTAGGTATGCGCGGTTCAAACACCTGTGAGCTGGTATTCGAAAACTGTGCGGTTCCAGAAGAAAACATCCTGGGTAACCTAAACGAAGGCGTTAAGGTGCTAATGAGTGGCCTGGATTACGAACGTGTAGTTCTGTCTGGCGGTTCACTGGGCATTATGCAGGCCTGTATGGATGTGGTTGTGCCTTATATCCACGAGCGTAAGCAATTCGACACGCCTATCGGTCAGTTCCAGCTGATCCAGGGTAAGATTGCCGACATGTACACGCAAATGAATGCCGCGCGTTCATACGTGTATACCGTAGCTCGCGCCTGTGACCGTGGTGAAACCACGCGTAAGGATGCCGCTGCGGTTATCCTTTACGCTGCCGAGCTGGCAACCAAGATGGCTCTGGATGCGATTCAAATCCTAGGCGGTAACGGTTATATCAACGAATACCCTACCGGCCGTCTGTTACGCGATGCCAAGTTATATGAAATCGGTGCTGGTACGTCTGAAATTCGTCGTATGTTGATCGGCCGCGAACTGTTCAGCGAAAGCCGCTAAGGTGTTGTATGACCATTCTATCTTCAAGCATAAACCCTAAGGACCCGCAGTTCGCCGTCAATGACGAAGCGATGCGTGCCCTGGTTCAAGACCTGCATGACAAGGCGGCCACCCTGCGCGGTGGCGGCGGCCCTAAATATGTAGAACGTCACCAAAGCCGCGGCAAGTTATTTGTGCGCGACCGTATCGAACACCTGCTCGATGAAGGCTCACCCTTTTTAGAGATTGGCCAATTCGCCGCGTTTGGCGTGTATGAGCAAGACATTCCGTGTGCTGGCGTTGTCGCCGGTATCGGCCGCGTTCAAGGCGTTGAGTGCATGATAGTGGCTAACGACGCCACGGTTAAGGGCGGTACCTACTTCCCACTGACGGTGAAAAAACACTTACGTGCCCAGGAAATTGCCGAGCGCTGTCACCTGCCCTGTATCTACCTGGTGGACTCGGGCGGT
The DNA here is from genome assembly GCF_002964705.1 of Pseudoalteromonas sp. T1lg75. Classification (GTDB taxonomy): domain Bacteria; phylum Pseudomonadota; class Gammaproteobacteria; order Enterobacterales; family Alteromonadaceae; genus Pseudoalteromonas. The sequence goes on from NZ_PQCD01000022.1 coordinate 175,969, forward strand.
GCCAACCTGCCGGAGCAGGACGAGGTATTCCCAGACAAGCAGCACTTCGGTCGCATCTTCTTTAACCAGGCGCGCATGTCGGCCAAAGGCATAGCGCAAATCGCCGTGGTAATGGGTCTGTGTACCGCAGGTGGTGCCTATGTACCGGCCATGGCCGATGAAAGCATTATCGTTAAAGAGCAAGGCACCATCTTCTTGGCCGGTCCACCGCTGGTTAAAGCGGCCACCGGTGAAGAAGTGAGCGCCGAAGACTTGGGCGGTGCGGATGTGCACTGTAAGGTGTCTGGTGTGGCGGATCACTATGCCGATAATGACGAGCATGCGCTGTCTATCGCCCGTCAGTGTATTGCCCGTTTAAACCATGTACGCCCTGTGGCGCCTGTTCTGAATGAGGTGAAAGCGCCCCGTTACGATATTCACGAGCTTTACGGCATCGTCGGTAGCGACCTGAAAAAGAGCTTCGATGTACGCGAAGTGATCGCCCGTATCGTCGACGATTCATCGTTTGATGAATTTAAACGTTACTTTGGTGAGACCCTGGTAACCGGCTTTGCCCATATTTATGGCCATCCGGTTGGTATTGTCGCCAACAATGGCGTGTTATTCAGCGAGTCGGCGCAAAAAGGTGCCCACTTTATCCAGCTGTGTGCCAAGCGTAATATCCCTCTGATTTTCTTACAGAACATCACCGGCTTTATGGTTGGCCAGAAATATGAAGCCGAAGGCATTGCCAAACACGGCGCCAAAATGGTGACCGCGGTTTCTTGTGCCGAAGTGCCTAAGTTTACCGTGTTGATCGGTGGCTCATACGGCGCCGGTAACTACGGTATGTGTGGTCGCGCCTACGACCCTACCATGATGTGGATGTGGCCTAACGCCCGTATCTCGGTCATGGGTGGTGAGCAAGCCGCCGGCGTATTGGCACAGGTGAAACAAGATGGTCTTGCCCGTCAGGGTCAATCCATGAGCGATGAGCAAGTCGCCGAGTTTAAAAAGCCCATCGTTGAGCAGTATGAGCGGCAGGGTCACCCCTACTACGCCAGTGCGCGCCTATGGGATGATGGCATTATCGACCCAGCGGATACCCGCTCTGTTCTCGGTTTAGCCCTTGAAGCGGCTGCCAACGCGCCACAAAAAGACACCGAGTTCGGTGTGTTTAGAATGTAGGAGGCGCTATGTCAGTTACACTCAATATTAGTAAAAGCCGTATCGCCACGCTTACGCTGCAGCGCGTAGAAAAGCACAATGCCTTTGACGATGCGCTAATAAGCGAAATGATCCGCTTAATCGAGCATGCAAGCACACTGGATATTCGTGCCTTGGTGCTTAATAGCGAAGGCAAACACTTCTCAGCGGGTGCCGATCTGAATTGGATGAAATCCATGAAAGACAACTCGTTCGAGGACAACGTCGCCGACTCGCTGGAGCTTGCCAAACTCATGCATGTGCTGCACACCTGCCCGCACCCAACCATTTGTTTGGTGCAAGGCGCGGCCTTTGGTGGGGCCCTGGGTCTAATCGCCAGTTGTGACATTGCCCTTGCCAACCCGACTGCCAAATTCTGTTTGTCAGAGGTAAAACTTGGCCTTATCCCGGCTGTGATCAGCCCGTATGTGATCAAAGCCATCGGCGAGCGTAACGCCAGACGTTACTTCTTAACCGCAGAGGTCTTTAACGCCGACAAAGCGCACGCCATGGGACTAATCCACGAAGTGTGTGAAGACCTGCAAGCGGAATGTGACAAATTCCTCGATATCATTACCGACAACGGTCCCATGGCCGTTAAAGCAGCGAAGAACTTAATTAATGACGTTGCCGGTAAGGACATTGATGCCGACCTGCGCCATTTAACCGCCGAGCGCATTGCCGCCATTCGCGTAAGCGACGAAGGGCAAGCGGGCTTAAACGCGTTTTTCAATAAACAAGCGCCGGCTTGGCAACAACAAGGATAACTCATGCTAAAACGAATTCTTATTACCAACCGAGGTGAAATCGCCTGTCGCGTAATTCGCAGCGCCAAAATGCTGGGCATGCACACCATTGCCGTCTATTCCGACGCCGATGCCAATGCTCAGCACGTACAAATGGCCGACAGCGCCTACCACATAGGCCCGGCACCGAGTAAGTCGTCTTACTTGGATATGGACAAGCTATTTGCCGTGGCCGAACAGGCCGGCGCCGACTGCATTCACCCGGGTTATGGCTTCCTCTCTGAAAATGAGGCCTTTGCCGCCCAGTGCGAGCAAAAAGGCATTACCTTTATTGGTCCTTACGCCAAAAGCATCGAAGCCATGGGTTCAAAAACCCGCGCCAAAGAAATTATGGCTGGCGCCAATGTGCCTTTGGTACCCGGCTATTACGGTGACAACCAAGACCCGACTTTCCTCAGCGATGAGGCCGATAAAATCGGTTATCCTGTACTTATCAAGGCCGCTTATGGCGGTGGTGGTAAGGGCATGCGCGTAGTACGGGATAAAAAAGACTTTATCAGTGCCCTGGAAGGTGCCAAGCGCGAAGCGATCAGCAGCTTTGGTAACGACCTGGTGTTGATTGAGCGTTATGTCGATAATCCGCGTCACGTGGAAGTACAAGTATTTGCCGATAAACACAGCAACTGCGTGTACTTGGGCGACCGCGACTGCTCATTGCAGCGCCGCCACCAAAAAGTGATTGAAGAAGCCCCCGCTCCCGGCCTGAGTGACGCCATGCGTAAAAGCATGGGGGAAGCGGCGGTACGCTGTGCTCAAGCAATCGACTATGTGGGTGCCGGTACGGTTGAGTTCCTGCTGTGTGGCGAGGAATTCTTCTTTATGGAAATGAATACCCGCTTGCAGGTAGAGCACCCGGTTACCGAAATGGTCACGGGCGTGGACCTGGTGCAATGGCAAATCGCCATTGCCGGTGGTGACACCCTGCCTCTGACGCAAGAGCAGGTAACAATCACAGGTCACAGCTTTGAAGCCCGTTTATACGCCGAAGACCCAAGCGAGCAGTTTATGCCTTCAAGCGGACGTCTAACGCATTTACGCTTCCCGGAGCAAAATGCGAACGTGCGTATTGATACCGGCGTTACCTGTGGCGATGAGATTAGCTCCTTCTACGACCCCATGGTTGCCAAGCTGATCGTCAAAGGCGATAACCGAGCGCAGGCGCTGTCATTGCTAGAGCGCTCTTTGCGTCATACCTATGTTGGCGGCGTTAAAGCCAACACCGGCTTCCTCGTGGCCCTGTGCGAGTCGCAGCCGTTGCAAGACGCCACCATGGACACCCATTTTATCGACAATAACTGTGACAACCTGACTCAGGCACCACAGGCCGATGCCCATGCCTTAGCCATGGCTGCTTGGGTGTATTATTGTCACCTGCAAGGTACAAGCAAGGCCTCGGCTGCAACCTCACCTTGGCAGAGCCTATCTGGCTTTAAACTGAATTCAATTAATGAGATCACCGTGCCGCTAGCGGATCATCAGGTCATGCTGCATGTGACATCTACCGGAATTAAAGTCGATATCGATGGCCAAGGCCATAGCTTGAGTGGTGAGTATCAAAGTCACGGCCACTATGTTGCCGTAGTCGACGGTCAGCGCCTAAGCGCCGATGCACAAATCGATGACGAAGCACTGAGCATTATGTATCAAGGTGCTCAGTATGACTTTGCCCTGACCTCTAAGCACTATGTCGGCGCTGAGCAAAGCGGTGGCGATGCCCTTGCTGCGCCTATGAACGGCACGGTGGTAAAACACCTGCTGGATATTGGCTCCGAGGTAAAACAAGGCGATGCCATAGTAGTGATGGAAGCCATGAAGATGGAATATACCCTTAATGCGCCATTTGATGGCGTGCTGAGCAGCTACTGCTATGGCGAGGGCGAATTGGTCAGCCATGGTGCCCTGCTTGCTATCGTTGAGGAGCAAAGCTAATGGCCTTTCCACAACAGGTGCGTGTCGTTGAGGTAGGTGCTCGTGATGGCCTGCAAAACGAGGTCAATGTCAGCCTTGAAGACAAGGTGACCTTGATCAACAGCCTGGCCAAGGCGGGATTAAAGCATATTGAGGGCGGTGCTTTTGTATCGCCTAAATGGGTGCCACAAATGGCCGACTCCAGTGCGGTGTTTGCCGCCATTGAGCGCCATGATGATGTGTTGCTCAGTGCCTTGACGCCAAACTTAAAAGGCGCGGAATTGGCATTGGCAGCCGACGTGGGCGAGTTTGCTATTTTCACCGCGGCCAGCGAGGCCTTTACGCAAAAGAACATCAATTGTTCAATCAGTGAAAGCATTGAACGCTTCCGCCCGGTGGTAGAGCTTGCCAAGGCAAACAACATTAAGGTTCGCGGCTATGTCAGCTGCGTCCTGGGTTGCCCTTACCAGGGCGCGGTTGCGCCTGAGCAAGTGCTTGAAGTGTGTAAACAATTGTTGGCTCTGGGCTGCTATGAGGTAAGTCTCGGCGATACCATAGGCGTGGGTACGGCAAACGAGGTGGAGCAATTGCTTGCCCTGTTGCTTGAGCATCTGGATGCAAGCCAGCTTGCGGTGCATTTTCACGATACCTATGGCCAGGCCATCAGTAACATTTATGCCGCCTTAAAAATGGGCATTAGCACCGTTGACAGTGCGGTAGCAGGCCTGGGTGGCTGCCCTTATGCCAAAGGTGCGTCAGGAAATGTTGCCACCGAAGATGTGGTCTATCTGTTACAAAAACTTGGCATAGACACTGGAATTGATTTAAAAACACTGGCCCAAGCAGGCGCTACAATTTGCAAGGCGCTGAACAAGCAGCCCCAGAGCAAGGTGGCCAATGCCATACTTGCCCAATGTGACCAAGAACAATAAACCTAGGAGTGCTTAGACATGTCCGGATTCGATAAAGTAGTAACAAGTTATGCCGATGCCATGGCAGGACTAAAAGACGGCGATACCATTATCGCCGGTGGCTTTGGGCTGTGCGGCATCCCCGAAGGCCTAATTGCCGAGATTAAGCGCATGGGTACCACAGATCTTACCCTGGTTTCTAACAACTGTGGTGTTGATGATTTCGGTTTAGGCGTGCTGCTTCAAGACAAGCAAATCAAGAAGATTATCGCCTCTTATGTGGGTGAAAACGCCCTTTTCGAAAAGCAACTGCTTGACGGCGAGCTGGAAGTAGAACTGACCCCTCAGGGCACACTGGCAGAGAAAATGCGCGCCGGCGGCGCGGGTATTCCGGCATTTTATACCGCCACCGGCTACGGTACTCCAGTTGCCGAAGGCAAAGAGGTAAAAGAATTTGACGGTCGCCCGTATATTCTTGAAGAGTCCGTTACCGGTGAATTTGCCATCGTTAAAGCGTGGAAAGCAGACCGTTACGGTAACCTGGTATTTCGCCACACGGCGATGAACTTTAACCCTATGGCTGCCACTGCCGGTAAGATCACCGTGGCCGAGGTAGAAGAAATCGTTGAGCCGGGTGAACTGGAGCCAAGTCAAATCCACACCCCAGGCATTTATGTAAACCGCGTAATCAAGGGCAACTTTGAAAAGCGCATCGAACGCGTAACCACACGTAAAGCCTAAGGAGATTCGAGATGTCATTAAATCGTGAACAAATTGCTCAACGTGTTGCCAAAGAATTGGCCGACGGCTATTACGTAAACCTGGGTATTGGTATCCCTACCCTGGTTGCGAACTATGTACCCGAAGGCATTGAAGTCATGCTGCAATCGGAAAACGGCCTGCTGGGTATGGGTCCCTACCCAACCGAGGACGAGCTTGATGCAGACATGATCAATGCGGGTAAAGAAACCGTTACAGCAGCTAAAGGTGCAGCGATTTTTAATAGTGCCGATAGCTTTGCCATGATCCGCGGTGGTCATGTAGACTTGACGGTCTTAGGTGCATTTGAAGTTGATCAGCACGGCAACATTGCCTCGTGGATGATCCCGAAGAAGTTAATCAAAGGTATGGGCGGCGCTATGGACTTGGTAGCCGGCGCGAAGAACATTATTGTTACCATGACCCATGCCAGTAAACACGGCGACTCTAAGTTACTAGAAGAGTGTTCACTGCCACTGACCGGCGTGAATTGTGTGAAAAAAATAGTAACCGACCTGGCCGTGTTAGAAGTCAAAGACGGCGCTTTCCATTTGCTAGAGCGCGCCCCGGGTGTTAGTGTTGATGAAATTATCAGCAAAACAGCGGGTAAACTCATCGTCGAAGGCGATGTGCCAGAAATGAGCTTTGACTAACGGATAGCCTGACAGAGTGTCTTGGGCATACCCGTAAATGTACCGACCTCATTCCCAGTGCTAGTTGGCACTGTGTTACCCAAAACCCCTCGCAAGAGGGGTTTTTTTTCGCCTATTTCCCGGTGTAAATTCACCATTAAACATTTCCTTACATCTTTCTTGCTACAGATTAACGCGTTCAATGTCGCCGTTCCCGATATAGTGGTAAATTGCTGCTCAGGACATCAACTAGATTAATAAGGATCCCTATGAATAAGATGACCCTCAGTGCCCTGAGTGTGGCAGTGATGATCTCCCTCGGTGGCTGCTCCGCCACCAGCGATACACAAACCACGGCGCAGCAACAACAAGTTGCACAAAATGCCGCTAATTATCCGTTTGTCGATATCAAATATGATTCATTTACCCTGGATAACGGCCTTAAGGTTATCGTTCATACCGATCGCAAGGCGCCCATAGTTGCTGTCAACGTTTGGTATGACGTGGGTGCCAAAAATGAAAACGTCGGCAAAACCGGTTTTGCCCATTTGTTTGAACACCTGATGTTTAACGGCACCGAAAACTACGACGACGAGTATTTCGGTCCGTTCGAGCGTGCCGGTGCCACCGAGCAAAACGGTACCACCAACTCAGACAGAACCAACTACTTCCAAAACGTGCCTACCCCAGCAATCGACATGGCACTGTGGATGGAATCTGAGCGTATGGGTCATCTGCTTGGCGCCATCACGCAGGACAAGCTCGATGAGCAACGCGGCGTAGTACAAAACGAAAAGCGCCAGGGCGAAAGCCAACCTTACGGCACCATGTGGGACAACATCTGGAAGAATACCTTCCCCCAAGGTCACCCCTACTCCTGGTCTGTGATCGGCTCAATGGAAGACTTAAACGCGGCGTCGTTAGACGACGTACACCAATGGTTTAAAGACTACTACGGCCCGAACAATGCTGTGTTAGTGCTTGCTGGTGATATCGATGTTGAGACGGCAAAACAAAAAGTAGGTAAGTACTTTGGCGATATTAAGCCGGGTAAACCGGTAGCCAAGCTGCAAAAATGGATTGCCAAACGCGACGAGCAAACTCGTTTAGTAATGCAAGACCGCGTGCCAGCCTCACGTATCCTAAAGGTTTGGAACACGGCGGAAAAAGGCAGTGTCGATGGTGAATACCTGTCGCTGTTAAGCGATGTCATGGCCGGCGGTAAAAACTCTCGTCTGTATCAGCGCCTGGTGTATGACGAGCAACTGGCTTCAAGCGTCTTTGCCTTTAACTATCAGCGCACCCTGGCCGGTCAGCTTATGATCGGTGTCGATGCCCTGGATAAAGACAATATCGACAAAATTGAACGCATTATCGATGAAGAGGTTGCTCGTATAATCGCCGAGGGCCCAACGGCAGAAGAGCTAAGCCGCATTAAGTTTGCCAATGCCGCCGGCTGGGTGAAGAATGTGGAAGGCGTGGGTGGTTTTGGCGGTAAGTCAGACGTATTGGCCTCGGGCGCCGTTTACCACAACAACCCTGCCTATTATAAAGAAGCATTTAGCATTAGCGCCAATGCGACGCCCAGCGACATTCAGATGGTGGCAAACAAGTGGTTGAGCAGCGGTGACTTTGTACTGACCGTGCACCCATTTGCCGAACTGAGCGCCAATGAACAAGGCGTGGATCGCAGCACGGGTGTACCCAGCGCCGGTGACGTCCCTGCCCTGGACCTTCCTGATGTTGACAGCTTTACCCTGAGCAATGGCCTAGAAGTGGTACTGGCTAAACGCAGCGATACCCCGGTGATCAACATTCGTTTAGACTTTGCCGGCGGTACCGCCACCGATGCTAACGACAAGCCTGGTGTTGCCAATTTCGCCGCCAGCATGCTTGATGAAGGTGCCGGCGAGCGCGACGCGTTGCAACTGGCTGCCGAGCTCGAATCTTTAGGTGCGTCCATCTCGGCCAATGCCGGATTGGATAAAACCTCGGTGATGATGTCGGCCATGACCACCAACTGGCAGCCAAGCCTGGCACTGTTTGCCGATGTGCTGCAAAAGCCTCGCTTCGCCGATAGCGACATTGAGCGTGTACGTAAACTGCTGCTTCAAGGTATTAAGCAGGAAAAGGCGAGCCCAAGCTCCAATGCCCTGCGCGTTTTACCGCCGCTGCTATACGGCGAAAACCACCCTTATGGTAAGCCGCTAACCGGCTCAGGCACGGAGCAATCGGTCGCGCAAATCAGTCGTGATGACTTATTAGCCTTTACTTCGACCTGGTTACGTCCGGATCTGGGCCGTTTAGTAGTGGTTGGTGATATCGATAAAGCCGAACTACAAACATCCTTGGAAACGGCTTTGGCAAGCTGGGAAAAACCACAAACAGCGGCACCGAAACTTGATATCGCCGATGTGGCCATTCCTGAAAAAGCACGGGTATTTGTATTGAACAAGCCTGAGTCGCCGCAGTCCTTGATCATCTCTGGCCTATTGGGTCCAAACAGCCAATCATTAAGCGCTCAGGATGAAGTAACCCTGGATATGATGAACACCATCATAGGCGGCAGCTTTACCTCGCGCATGAATATGAACCTGCGTGAAGACAAGGGTTGGTCATATGGCGCGCGCACCATTCTTATGGATACCAATGCACAAAGCCCCTTCTTTGTTTATGCACCGGTGCAAACCGATAAAACCAAAGAGTCTATTCAGGAAATCCTAAAAGAACTCAATGGTTATATCGGCAATAAACCGGCCACCGATGAAGAGCTGGCCAAGGTGGTATCGAATAAAACGGCTAAGCTACCCGGTCGTTATGAGAAGAAGTGGTCACTGCTTAACTCACTGGCGGATGCCTACAGTAAAGACCGTGACGTCACCTATCTGGAAAATTACGCCGAGCTGGTTCGTAAGCCGGATACCAAAACCCTGGCCGCCGAGGCCAAGAAGGTGATTAAGCCTGAGCAACTGACCTGGGTGATCGTCGGTGATGTAGCCAAGATCAAAGAGCAAATCGAAAGTCTAAATCTAGGTGAAGTAACTTACCTGGATTAAGCACTGAGTTTAATCTTTGAAAAATTAAGCCCCTGCGTATGCCGGGGCTTTTTTATGGGTTGTTTATAGAGATTGATGCTCAGAGCAGGCTGTGGGCGAAGAGTGAGTGGTGGAAACGCTTTGCGCTTTGCTCTGAGGCAAACCGGAGCGCAGCGTAGGTTTATCCCTAGCAGCACTTTATAAGGTGATTTAGATTGATTCATATATGCCGTTTTCATTCTCTTTTACAAGTATCATGAAATCGATATATAGAGAGATTACTTCATCTTGTTTGTTGACACCCCAATATGCAGGATAAGCGCCATCACCAAAGCCACTTGTGGATATAACGCAGTCATTCGTGCTTGTCATTGACACTAATTCAGGCTTGCCTGAAATGCACCATCCATTAAAGATTTTTTCTTTCCCTATTCTGTTTAATACCATGAGCTTACTCACATCAAATATAGCTAAATTCCCTGCATCTACGCCATAAACTCCGTTACCACTTGGAGTGTTAGCTGCATGCCATTTTATTGGTTCTTCGCTATCGCTGAATTTGACTCGAATACCAGCAACCCGGTCATGTATTGTGACTGTTTCTACTGGGTACTCCCCTGGCTTTATTTTTCTATGCAGAGGTTCAAAGTCGTAAATGTCATAGCCAAAATCTAAAATACCGACAACCCCGGAACTGATTCGTAGATTTCCGATTCGTTCCAATCTTGCCTCACCTTCATCTAAATGTGGGGTCTTAATATTGCGAACTTTTTGAAAAAGAGTATTTTCATTGAGATCTATATGTTTCGCTCTCTCCATGAAAGGAGCATCTTCGCTGCTCATAGCTAGGATTTCTGCATGCTTATTAACATCGATGACAGAACTCTTAGGTGGGTGAAAGAGTGTAAATATATCAGTTATTTTCCAGCCACTCTCTACATCACGCACAAGTTCATAAACGTGATACTTTGAGAACTTACGTGACTCTTGGTAAATCTCCGTAAATACTTGAGCGATTTCTCCATCAATTTCGCATTCTGTTATTTTTTCTGTTTTAGGATCATAATCAGGTGCTAAGCCAATAGAATTTCTAGATCCTGAACTTCGGCCAGTAATGAAGTGGGTCTCATCAACTTCCGATATTTGATTACCCCAATAATCGAAATCTACATTTTCGCCCATTTTTTTTCGGGCTTTCGACCATTGTTCATGCCAGTGAGAAATAAACGCTTTGACTCTATCTTCAGGAGAATCTACTCGGTCACTGAAACTATTCGTTTTTTTAAAGAAATTAAATATATTTTTCATGCTCGATTTCGAATTCCGGTTTCACTGGTCTTCCCCATCAAAAGTAGACAGGTTATTACGCAAACCGTTGCTCATACTCCAGCGGGCTGAGATAGCCTAACGCAGAGTGACGTCGTTTGCGGTTATAAAATATTTCAATGTATTCAAACATACAGGATTTAACGTGTTGTATCGAGTGGAATTTCTCGGCATAAATCAGCTCAACTTTGAGGCGACTGAAGAAGGATTCCATCACCGCATTATCCCAGCAATTGCTCTTTCGGCTCATGCTTATTATCGCGCCCGATGAACGCACTAAATCCTGATAGGCCACCGCACGGTACTGCACGCCTCTATCTGAGTGAAGCATCAAACCCGGTTTAACCTGCCTGCGGGCCAGTGCCATGTTGAAAGCATCGGAAATCAGCTTAACCGTCATCGACGTGTCTAATGCCCAACCGACAATCGCCCTGGAGAACAGGTCCATCACAGCTGCTAGGTAAAGCCACTGGCCGCGAACACGGATATAGGTGATATCTGATACCCATTTCCTGTTGGCACGCTCTGTGGTGAACCGCTGGGCAAGCACATTCTCTTCTACATTCGAGTTTGAATAGCTGCTGTGACTGTATCGGAACGCCTTGCCGGTTCTGGCCTTGAGAGCCAGTTTTTGCATGATTTTAGCAACAGTATTGAGGCTACATCGAACACCGCTGGCATTTAGTTCATACGTTATCCTGGGCGCGCCGTAGCGAGCCTTAAAAACCTCATACGTCTCTTTCACATGATGGGCCAACTCAGCGTGTTTCTGTGCTTTATAGCTCGGCTTTCGGTTTAAATAACGATAAAAGCCAGAGCGTGAAACCTTCAATGCTCTGCACATCAAGGTGATCCGGAACTGGCCTACATACTGCGCAATCAGCGCGTACTTTACTCCTGGCTTTTCGCAAAGTACGCGGCTGCCTTTTTTAAGAATTCATTTTCCTCTTTCAGGTCGTGCAGCTCACGCTTAAGACGGCGTAACTCCTCGCTTTCATGTTTCGAGTAATCGACGCCTTGAACGGTATTAAATTGCTTGTCGGAAAGACGGTTGAATTGCCTGCGCCAGTTATAGATTTGCTGGGCGCTGATCCCCAGTTCTTCGGCGACGGATTTATTGGTATTACCCTGTAATTCCGCACGGCGCACTGCTTCGCGACGGAATTCTTCGGTATAGGCCTGGGTTCTTTTCTTTTTAGTCATGAGACACCTCTTTTTCTAACTATAGAAGGTGTCTACTTTTTTTGGGTAAGTCCTGAAGCTAACGCCCCACTAAGGAGCGAGTAATAGTTGGCTAAAATGTGTAGCGAAGCGGAACCGAGCCAACGGTTACGAGTCCCGCTTCAGTGGCTTGTTAGCTTTCGCGTAATATTCACTGAAAACTCTTTTACCATTTTTGCTGTTAAAAAAGTAATAGAAAGAAAACAGCGCTAGTAGAAAATAAAATAATACCGACCACCAAACGAAGTCACTATTGTCGGGGATGAGAAAAATTCTGACTAGTATAGACGCCAAGAATAAACTCGATATTGTGATTAAACTAGAACGAGCCCAATTATCACCCCAAATGTGAGTAAGTAGCTTAATATTTTTAAAGCTAACAACAGCCGTTATACCCAAAAGAATAATTAGAGATTCATAACTCCCATTTACAGCATGAATTGCGGCAAAAAAGGGGATATAGAAATAGATAACCAATGATTTTGAATATTGCTCTTTTGCTTTCTTTTTCTTGAAGCCTTCTGGATTGGTGTGTTTTTCAATATCTTCAGTTCCTGCATTCGCTGGACAACCGCAAAATTCACACTTATCCACGTTCGGTTCATTGCCGGCCTGACAAGCCTGACATGTCCATCTATACCCTACCATTTTTCTCCATACTCAAAAGAAAGCTAACGCCCTGTTAATGGGCAAAATTGTGTTGGCTAAAATGTGAAGCGGAGCAAAACCAAGCCAACGCAATTTTGTCCACTTTAAACAGTTTGTTATGTGCAAACTAGTAAAATCTACACTGTGATTTTGGTAACTTTTGCACACTTTCTAATGAATATACAAACTTAGCAACCCGTGATTCGTCGTCGCCAATAGGCGAAAAGCATGTTGTGGTTGATGTTTTTCCTTGAACCCCAACTGTAATTTCATAAGGAAAGCTACTGACACATATTTTTTCCAAGTCACCTGAACCTGAATTGCCCTCCGCAATATCTAATTTTGCGAGTCTGACTAGTTCAGCCTTTTCTGACTTATTTAGACTCAGTGATATTATTATTTTTTCTCTGCCATCAGCACAAAGTGAGCGTTCAAATGTACTTTGAAAAGAGTCAAAATGGTCAGAGCCCACTCTAAATGAAGCGTATTCCGCCTCATTAGTGCTAGCACATGCAGTCAAAGCAATAGCAATGAAAATTAGATATATTCGCACGAAATCCCTTTGCACATAACAGCTTATTAGTGCGAATTCCCGGTTAAGGAAGTTATCCACAGCAGGAGTAACTCTCACTAATAAAGATTTTATTTAATAATAACATTAAGTTATCAGGTGTTTTTCTCACACGCAATCAAGAAAAAGTCATAAAAAACGAGCCTTCACTTATTCGAGCCCTGTCTTGCTATGTAATTATCCCTCTATTACATATTTTATGGCCTCATTCATCACTTATTTTCACTTACGCACTCGATCCCGTTGCTGAGAAGTTTTATTATTGGCGCACAGTAACTAAAGAGCTCCTGCATTATGGCCCACCCACCTTGTTTAAATTGTAATTCTCCCTATGTGTATCAAGATCAAAATCAGCTTATTTGCCCCGAGTGTGGCTATGAGTGGGATCCGGAGCAACTGGCCGAAGAAGAGCTTATCACCGCCAAAGATGCCAACGGCACCGAACTGAATGCCGGCGATAAGGTGACACTGGCCAAAGACCTTAAGGTCAAAGGCAGCTCCATGGTGATGAAAATAGGCACCAAGGCGCAGATACGCAGCATCAAAGACAGCAAAGACCACGAACTGGATTGTAAGGTTGATGGCGTTGGCGAGATGATGATCACCGCCAAATTCGTCAAAAAAGCCTAAGGTACTACCTGATCTACATATAAAAACGCCACTGAGAAAAAGTGGCGTTTTATTTTATATATGCCTTCAATACATAGCGCTTAAGTCGCCTCACATATCTCTAAAGTAATAACCCCTCTCCCGATTTACTACGCTGTTGACCTCATTCCATCAGATACCCGTAAGTAACTTAAAGCAGATCAAAAAAGGAAGCACTTAGGCTTCCTTTTTAAATTACATTTGCTTGGCAAATTAGAATGACAAGTTATCGAGGATCTCGTCATCAACCAGGTTTGCCAAGGTTACCTTCAGCTTAGGCGTACGGGCCATTTCACGCTTAATCGCGAAGTTGGCTTCTTCGTTACGGGCCCAGCTACGGCGTGCAATACCATTGTTTACGTCGAACAACAGCATAGATTTCAAGCGACGCTCGGCACCTTCGCTGCCATCAAGCAGCATACCGAAACCACCATTGGTTACTTCGCCCCAACCTACACCGCCACCATTATGGATAGAGACCCAGGTTGCGCCACGGAAGCTGTCGCCGATCACGTTGTGAATCGCCATATCCGCGGTGAAACGGCTGCCATCATAGATATTTGATGTTTCACGGAACGGTGAGTCGGTGCCGCTCACGTCATGGTGGTCACGACCTAGTACGACCGGACCGATTTCGCCGCGATTAATGGCATCGTTAAAGGCTTTCGCGATTTCCATACGACCTTGGGCGTCGGCATAAAGAATACGCGCCTGTGAACCCACAACCAGCTTGTTTTGCTTGGCGTCTTTGATCCAGGTGATGTTGTCCTGCATCTGTTGCTGAATTTCTTCCGGCGATTCGGCCATGATCTTGTTCAGTACTTCTGCGGCGATGGCATCGGTTTTATCCAGATCGTCTGGGTTACCTGAGGCACATACCCAACGGAATGGACCAAAGCCATAGTCAAAACACATAGGACCAAGAATATCCTGCACGTACGACGGATATTTAAAGTCGATGCCGTTTTCGGCCATCACATCGCCACCGGCGCGCGACGCTTCCAATAAGAAGGCATTACCATAGTCAAAGAAATAGGTACCACGGGCCGTGTGCTTGTTTACCGCATCGGCATGACGTTTCAAGGTCTCTTGTACCTTAACCTTGAATACTTCAGGCTCTTCACGGATCAGTCGGTTTGACTCTTCAAACGAGATATCAACCGGGTAATAACCGCCCGACCATGGGTTGTGCAGTGAGGTTTGGTCTGAACCCAGGTGAACAAAGATGTCTTGCTCGTAGAAGCTTTCCCACACATCTACAATGTTACCCACGTAGGCGATAGACACCACTTCTTCATTAGCTTGCGCCTGACGAACACGTTCAATCAGCGCATCCATGTTGTCGATCAGCTCATCAACCCAACCCTGCTGGTGGCGCTTAATGGCGGCCTTGGCGTTCACTTCGGCACACACGGTAATACAGTTGGCGATGTTACCCGCTTTTGGCTGCGCACCACTCATGCCGCCCAGACCGGCGGTGAGGAAGATCTTACCTTGCGGGCTCTCACCTTTCTCAAGCACCTTACGGAAGGCATTCATCACCGTAATGGTAGTGCCGTGTACAATACCTTGCGGACCGATATACATAAATGAACCTGCGGTCATTTGCCCGTACTGAGTCACACCCAGAGCATTGAACTTCTCCCAGTCATCCGGCTTGGAGTAGTTCGGGATCATCATACCGTTAGTCACCACCACGCGCGGTGCATCTTCTGATGATGGGAACAGTCCCATTGGGTGACCCGAGTAAATGTGCAAGGTTTGGTCTTTTTCCATCTCGCTCAGATACTTCATGGTCAACAGGTACTGAGCCCAGTTTTGGAATACCGCACCGTTACCACCGTAAGTGATCAGCTCCTCGGGGTGCTGTGCAACAGCAGGATCCAGGTTGTTGTCGATCATCAACATAATGGCCGCGGCTTGCTCGCATTTAGCCGGGTAGTCAGAGACCGAGCGTGCCTTCATGTCGTAGTTAGGCTTAAAACGATACATGTAAATACGGCCAAACTGCTTCAGTTCCTCGGCAAATTCAGCGGCAAGCTCCTGGTGCCATTCTTTGGGGAAGTAACGCAAGGCGTTACGCACCGCCAGTTGTTTTTCGTCTGCACTAAGAATGTCTTTACGCTTTGGCGCACGGTTAACACCGGCCGGATATGGCTTAGGCTCAGGTAAAACGCTGGGAATACCTTGTTTAATTTGTTCTTGGAAATTCATTGTAATTAGCCCCCTTAGTTCACGCTAAACGCTTGTGATTTAACTAGTTCAATCATGGCATCGATATCCGGCTTAAGCAGACGGTCTTCTTCAAGCTTGGCCACCTTTTCACGAATAATGGCGAAGTTTTCTTCGATGATTTCAGAGCATTTATTCGGACGACGGAACTCGATAGCTTGTGCCGCATACATCAATTCGATGGCAAAAATCTTTTCCAGGTTACCTAGGATTTGATTCAGTTTTCTGCCCGAGATACTGCCCATAGACACGTGGTCTTCCTGGCCCATAGAGGTAGGCACACTGTCTGCTGAAGGTGGGAAACACAGTGATTTATTCTCTGTTACCAAGGCTGCCGTCGCATACTGAGGGATCATCATGCCCGAGTTAAGGCCACCGGAGGTAGTCAATAAACGCGGCAGACCGTGCAGGCCTTCAAGCATTAAGTAACAACGGCGATCGGCGATGTTGCCAAGCTCGGCGGCGGCTATGGATGCATAGTCCAATACCATGGCCAATGGCTGTCCGTGGAAGCTACCGCCAGAAATCGCTTCTTCTGAGCTGATCACGATTGGGTTATCGGTCACCGAGTTCATCTCGATTTCTACCAGCTCTTTTAGGTGGTTATAGGCATTACGTGATGCACCATGTACCTGCGGGATACAACGCAGTGAGTAAGGGTCTTGCACGCGGTCGCAGTCGGTGTGCGAGGCCATGTTCTGTGAGTCTTTGAAGAAGGCACGCATGCGCTTGGCCACTTCGATGTTCCCCTCAAAAGGACGGGTTGCATGCAACTCTTCCCTAAACGGTGAAGCACTGCCCTGCATGCCCTCAATGCTCATGGCACCGGCTAAATCGGCTAAATCAAGCAGGTAGCGCATCTTGGTCAGCGCGGTGATACCGTGAGACAAAATAAACTGCGTACCATTGATAAGCGCCAGGCCCTCTTTCGCGTGCAGCTCAAGCGGCGCTAAGCCATTGGCTTCAAGCAGTTGTGCCGCTGGTACAGGTTTACCGTCTTGCCAGAATTCACCTTCGCCGATAAGTGGCAGAAATAGATGTGAAAGCGGCGCCAGATCACCTGATGCACCGACCGAGCCCTGCTCTGGTACCACGGGGATAAGATCTAGCTCTAGGAAGGCCAACATGCGTTCAACCACTTCCAGGCGAATACCCGAAAAGCCTTGACTTAGGGCATGTACCTTAGTGATCAGCATCAATTTTGAAATTGATTTGGCGATAGGCTCACCCACACCCACGGCATGGGTGATCAATAGGTTCTTTTGTAAAAGATGGGTTTCTTCTGGTGAGATTTGCGTATCGCACAAAGGACCAAAGCCGGTATTAATACCGTATACGGCCTTATCGGAAGCGGCCATCACATCAACATTCTGGCGACTCTTATTAATTTTATCCAGTGCTTGTTGGCAAAGCTCGGCTTTAATACTGCCATCGGCGATACCATTAACAATGTCAAGATTTAGCTGGTCTACACCATATCTAAACGTCATCTTATTCTCCTAACTCGTTGTCTGTGCGAAGCAATACTGCTTAATACGGCCATGCTAACTTGCCAGAGATGTTTTATAAATACATAATAATCGTAATTCATTCCGGTTTTATCGAACTAAATCTTATAACAAACAGTAAGGAGGTCTGGTGCAAGTTCATGATGTTGATTTACGCTTACTACGCATCTTTGTTGCGATTGTCGAATGTGGCGGATTGGCGGCGGCGGAATCGCGCCTAAACATTGGCCGCTCCACCATTAGTTCACATTTATCGGACTTAGAAGTACGCCTGGGCATTAAGCTCTGTAAACGCGGGCGCAGCGGTTTCGAACTCACCGAGCCCGGACGCATCACCTATCAGGCCTCTTTGGAGCTGTTACAGCAATGCGAGGCCTTTGCCAGCACGGTCGCGACCTCAAAAAATGAATTATCGGGTCGGGTCAGCCTGGCCATCATAGATACCTTGGTCAGCGACCCGCGCTGCGCCGTTGCGCACGTCATCGCCGAACTTAAAGAGCGAGGCAACAACGTTCAGTTCGATATCAATGTGTGTGAGGCGCGCGAGGTGGAAACCTCTGTGGTCAATGGTCGTGCGCTGGTAGGCATAGGCGTAAGCCGCCATCACTTAAGAGGCCTAGACTATTTCCCACTCCATGATGAAACCAACTACCTGTATTGCGCCGAGGGCCATCCTCTGTTTGACTGTGAAACGTCCGCCGTTACCGACCTCTTGCAAGATGCAGAGGTGATCACCAGTAACTATATGCGCGACAGGGAAAGCCGAAATGACGGTTTAAATTATCAAAACAGTGCCATCGCCTATCATGACGAAGGCATCGGCCATTTGATTTTATCCGGGAAGTTTATCGGCTATCTACCCGAACATTATGCCCAGCATTGGGTGGACAAGGGATTGTTTAAGGCCATCCTGCCCGAGGTGTATCGCTATACCATTCCTGTGGTGTTGATCACCTCAAAAAGTAATTCCGCCTCACCGTTAGCACAGGCGCTGATAGACGAAATGAAGCGCTGTCACAATGCCATGACGTAATTAAGCGTATTGCAGATACAAAAAACCCGCCAGGTGGCGGGTTTTTTTTAAGCGTTATGCGGAGATTACCAACCGGTTTTCTCTTTAAGCGCTTTACCGATATCGGCAAGTGAACGTACAGTTTGTACGCCAGCTGCTTCAAGGGCTGCGAACTTCTCGTCAGCAGTACCTTTACCACCGGCAATGATGGCACCAGCGTGGCCCATACGTTTGCCCGGAGGAGCAGTAACACCAGCGATGTAAGATACTACAGGCTTAGTGACGTTTTCTTTGATGTACGCTGCCGCTTCTTCTTCAGCTGTACCGCCGATCTCACCGATCATTACGATAGCTTCAGTTTGCGGATCTTTTTCGAACATCTCTAGTACGTCGATGAAGTTAGTACCAGGAATTGGGTCACCACCGATACCTACACAAGTAGACTGACCGAAGCCAGCGTCAGTAGTTTGCTTAACCGCTTCGTAAGTAAGCGTACCAGAACGAGATACGATACCTACTTTACCAGGCTTGTGGATGTGACCAGGCATGATACCGATCTTAGTTTCACCCGGAGTGATAACACCTGGGCAGTTAGGACCGATCATGCGAACGCCAGTTTGATCAAGCTTAACTTTAACGTCAACCATGTCTAGCGTTGGGATACCTTCAGTGATACAAACGATTAGCTCGATGCCAGCATCGATAGCTTCAAGGATTGCATCTTTACAGAAAGGAGCTGGTACGTAGATAACTGATGCAGTTGCGCCAGTCGCTTCTACCGCTTCACGTACTGTGTTGAATACAGGAAGACCAAGGTGAGTTTGACCGCCTTTACCAGGTGATACACCACCTACCATTTGCGTTCCGTACTCGATTGCTTGCTCAGAGTGGAAAGTACCCTGACCACCAGTGAAACCTTGGCAGATTACCTTAGTGTCTTTATTAATTAGTACAGACATTATTTGCCCTCCGCAGCAGCAACAACTTTTTCAGCAGCGTCTGTTAGAGATTCTGCAGCAATGATGTCTAGACCTGAGTTAGCAAGAACGTCACGACCTAGTTCAGCATTAGTACCTTCAAGACGTACAACTACAGGAACGTTTACGCCAACTTCTTTAACAGCACCGATGATGCCTTCTGCGATCATGTCACAACGTACGATACCGCCGAAGATGTTAACTAGAACAGCTTTAACGTTGTCGTCAGATAGGATGATCTTGAATGCTTCAGCTACACGCTCTTTAGTCGCGCCGCCACCAACGTCTAGGAAGTTAGCTGGCTTGCCGCCGTGTAGGTTTACGATGTCCATAGTGCCCATCGCTAGGCCAGCACCGTTAACCATACAACCTACGTTACCGTCTAGAGCAACATAGTTAAGCTCCCACTGAGCCGCGTGAGCTTCACGCTCGTCTTCTTGCGAAGGATCGTGCATAGCGCGGATCTTAGGCTGACGGTAAAGCGCGTTACCATCTACACCGATTTTGCCGTCTAGACAGTGAAGGTTACCTTCGTCGGTGATTACCAGTGGGTTGATTTCAAGTAGAGCGAAATCGTGGTCGATGAACATGTTGCCAAGACCTAGGAAGATCTTAACGAACTGCTTCATTTGTGTAGGGTTAAGACCCAATTTGAAGCCTAGTTCACGGCCTTGGTAAGCTTGAGGACCTACTAGAGGATCGATCTCAGCTTTGTGAATTAGTTCAGGCGTTTCTTCTGCAACTTGTTCAATTTCAACACCGCCTTCAGTTGACGCCATGAAAACAACTTTGCGTGAAGCGCGGTCGACAACAGCACCAAGGTAGAGTTCGTTAGCAATGTCTGTGCAGCTTTCAACAAGGATCTTAGCAACTGGCTGACCGTTTTCGTCAGTTTGGTAAGTTACTAGGTTTTTACCTAACCAGTTTTGAGCGAAATCTTTGATCTCTTGTTTGCTGTCAGCAAGTTTTACACCGCCCGCTTTACCGCGGCCACCGGCGTGAACCTGACATTTAACAACCCATTTGTCACCACCGATTTTATCAGCGGCTTCAGCAGCTTCTTGAGGCGTGTCACATGCGTAGCCTTCAGAAACTGGTAAACCATATTCGGCAAAAAGTTGTTTTGCCTGATACTCATGCAAATTCATGATGCTTTATCCAATTTTTTGTACTAAAAGAGCTGAATAAATATGCAATTTATTCAACCTCCCAAATTGCGCACCTAGTATAGTTCTCATGGCAATGCTTGAAAACCCTAGTACGACTAAAGGTGGCAAAAAAAAGCTGCGGCAAGAGCCGCAGCTTAATTTTTATGCAAATATGACGCTTATACGTCTAGTAGAAGACGCGTAGGATCTTCTAACATCTCTTTGATGGTTACCAAGAAGCCTACCGACTCTTTACCATCGATTTGACGGTGGTCATACGATAGTGCTAGGTACATCATAGGTAGGATTTCTACCTTACCGTTAACCGCCATTGGACGGTCTTGGATCTTGTGCATGCCTAGAATTGAAGACTGCGGTAAGTTGATGATTGGCGTTGAAAGTAGTGAACCAAATACACCACCGTTAGTGATGGTGAAGTTACCACCCGTCATATCTTCAACAGTTAGCTTACCGTCACGGCCTTTGATCGCCAGGTCTTTGATGCCCTTTTCGATCTCAGCAAGTGATAGCTTGTCACAGTCACGAAGAACTGGCGTCACCAGACCACGCGGAGTCGATACCGCGATGCTGATGTCGAAGTAGTTGTGATAAACAATATCATCACCGTCAATTGACGCATTTACTTCTGGGAAGCGCTTAAGCGCTTCAACTACCGCTTTCACGTAGAAAGACATGAAACCAAGACGCGTACCGTGACGCTTTTCGAATACCTCTTGGTATTGCTTACGAAGATCCATAATAGGCTTCATGTTTACTTCGTTGAAGGTCGTCAACATGGCCGTTGAGTTCTTCGCTTCAAGTAGACGGTTAGCAATGGTCTTACGCAGACGTGTCATCGGAACGCGTTTTTGTGTACGGTTGCCAACAGGCGCAGGAGTCGCAGCTGCAGCAGTTTCTTGCTTAGCAGGCGCGCTCTTAATGAAGGCATCAACGTCTTCTTTGGTTACACGACCGTTCTTACCAGAACCCTTGATTTTTGAAGCATCAAGACCTTTCTCGGCAATTAAACGACGTACAGAAGGAGTTAGCGCGTCAGCAGCACTCTCATCGCTTGATGCGTCGGCTGCAGGTGCCGCCGCAGGCGCAGCGCCAGCAGAAGCACCGGCTTTCATCTTACCGATCACTTGCTCGGCCAGTACCGTCTCGCCTTCGCCATGGATGTGCTCACCCATCACGCCGTCTTCAGGTGCTACCACCTCAAGAACAACCTTGTCAGTTTCGATATCAACCAGGTTTTGGTCGCGGCTTACCGCTTCGCCTGGTTGTACGTGCCATGTAGCGATTGTTGCATCAGCAACAGATTCTGGAAGTACAGGAACTTTAATATCCACTTCTTTACCTTCTTGTGCGCCAGCAGCGGCTGGAGCGGCTTTGTCTTCAGATGGAGCTGGCTCAGAACCAGCGTCAGCGGCATCAGCTTCACCGATAATGGCAATTACCTGCTCGGCAAGCACTGTTGCGCCTTCTTGTTCTTTAATTTCAGTGATCACACCGTCGGCAGGTGCAACTACTTCTAAAACAACCTTGTCGGTTTCGATGTCAACCAGGTTTTGATCGCGACTAACTTTGTCGCCAACACTCACGTGCCATGTTGCGACTGACGCGTCTGCAACTGACTCAGGAAGAACAGGAACCTTGATTTCTGTGGTCATCTCTTATCCCTTATTTTTTAATGGTAAGCGCGTCAGCGACTAACGCTTGTTGTTCTTTAGTATGGACGGCCATATAACCACATGCAGGAGCTGCAGAGGCTTTACGACCTGCGTATGTCAGGTTTGCACCCTCTGGAATTGAATTCCAGAAATGGTGTTGCGAGCAGTACCAAGCACCTTGGTTCTGCGGCTCTTCCTGACACCATACAAAATCTTTCACATGGCTGTAACGCTCAACAATATTCGCCATTTCCTGATGCGGGAATGGGTAAAGTTGTTCAACACGCACGATGGCAACATTATCGAGCTCTTGCTTGCGACGCTCTTGCAGTAGTTCGTAGTAAACCTTACCGCTACAGAACACCACGCGCTCAACTTTCTTCGCATCGAGATCATCGATCTCATCGATCATATTGTGGAATACGCCTTCAGAAAGCTCTTCCAGTGACGAAACCGCCAGCGGGTGACGTAGCAACGATTTTGGCGTCATTACGATCAGCGGACGACGAAGCGGACGTACCGCCTGACGACGAAGCATGGCGTAAACCTGCGCCGGAGTCGAAGGTACACACACCTGCATATTGTGATCCGCACACAGCTGAAGGAAACGTTCAAGACGCGCCGAGCTGTGCTCCGGGCCCTGACCTTCGTAGCCATGTGGTAGCAAACAGGTTAGGCCACACAGACGGCCCCACTTTTGCTCACCCGAGCTTAGGAATTGGTCGAATACAACCTGAGCGCCGTTAGCGAAGTCACCAAACTGTGCTTCCCACATAACCAGTGAGGTTGGCTCTGCCGTGGCATAACCGTATTCAAATGCCAGTACCGCTTCTTCAGAAAGCACCGAGTCGTACACCTCGAAGGCGCCTTGGTTTTCGCTGATATGCTGCAGTGGCAAGTAGGTTGAGGCGTCGGTCTGGTTGTGTACAACCGCGTGACGGTGGAAGAAGGTACCACGACCCGAGTCCTGACCCGTAAGGCGGATGTCCGTGCCCTCTTCTACCATGGTTGCATAGGCAAGCGTTTCCGCCATACCCCAGTCCAGCTTTTTGTCACCGGCAGCCATGGCCTTACGATCGTCGTAAATTTTCTTAACGCGCGATTGTGCCTTATGGTTTTCTGGGTATGAAGCGACCTTGTTACCAAGCTCTTTAAGCTTCTCAACCGGCACGCTGGCATCGTATTGCGTATCCCAATCGTGACCAACGAACTTAGACCACTCAGATGAGTGCTTAGTCTCTGGCTCAATTTCTTCAACCACACAGTGACCATCATCCAAACCGGCACGATAGCTATCGATCAGGTTTTTGATCTCTTGTTCGGTGAACAGGCCTTCAGAAATCAACTGCTGTGCATAGATTTCACGAGGTACCGCGTGCTTTTTGATTTTTTGATACATCAACGGCTGCGTTGCATTTGGCTCGTCGGCTTCGTTGTGACCGTGACGTCGGTAACACACCAAGTCGATAACCACATCGCGCTTAAACTGGTTACGGAAATCAAGGGCGATTTGCGTTACAAAGGCAACCGCTTCCGGGTCGTCTGAGTTAACGTGGAAAATCGGCGCCTGAACCATCTTCGCGATGTCGGTACAGTAGTCTGTTGAACGGGTATCTTCGGCGTTAGAGGTAGTGAAACCAACCTGGTTATTAACCACGATACGTACGCTACCACCTACCTTAAAGGCGTTGGTTTGCGACATATTGAAAGTTTCTTGTACCACACCCTGACCGGCGATAGCCGAGTCACCGTGAATGGTAATTGGCAGTGCTTTTGAACCGCTTTCACAACCTAGACGGTCTAGACGAGCGCGCACCGAACCCATCACAACCGGGTTAACGATTTCAAGGTGCGACGGGTTAAATGCAAGTGCCATATGAACACTGCCGCCAGCGGTTGCGAAATCTGAAGAATAACCCATGTGATATTTCACATCACCCGAGCCTAGCGTGTCATTGTGCTTACCGGCGAATTCGTCGAACAAGGCAGACGGGTTCTTACCCAGTACGTTTACAAGCACGTTTAGACGACCACGGTGGGCCATACCGATAACCGCTTCTTGCTGACCGCTTTCACCGGCACGGTGAATCAGCTCTTTCAGCATAGGTACTAGGGCGTCACCACCTTCAAGAGAGAAACGCTTGGCGCCTGGGAATTTAGCACCCAGGTACTTTTCTAGACCATCGGCAGCAATCAGACCTTTAAGGATACGCTTTTTGGTGGCGCTATCGAATTGCGGGCGAGCCTGCACCGATTCAAGACGTTGTTGTAACCAACGCTTCTCTTCGGTCGATGTGATGTGCATGTATTCAGCACCAATAGAACCACAGTAAGTAGTCTTAAGTGCTTGATATAGATCACCCAGTTTCATCATCTCACCGCCGGCGGCGAATGAACCTACATAAAACTCGGTATCGAAATCTTCTTTGGAAAGGCCGTGGAATTCTAAGTCTAAATCGCGTACGCGTTCACGCTGCCATAGACCCAAGGGGTCAAGGTTCGCATTTTGATGACCACGGAAACGAAAAGCATTGATAAGTTGCAGAACTTTAATCTGTTTCGGGTCGCCCTGACCCCCTTCTGCAATAACTACTTCTCGGTGTTTATTTTTTGCCAGTTCGGCGAATTCGGCTCTAACTTGTGAATGCTTGGTTTCTACATCCACGCCTTCCACTTTTGGAAGTTGTTCGAACACTACACGCCATTCTTCTGGCACTGAAGTCACATCATCAAGATATGCTTCATAAAGCTCCTCAACATAAGCAACGTTGCCGCCGTATAGATGAGAAGACTCTAGCCATGCCTTCATCACACCATCGTGCATTTATAAGCCCTTTTATCTAGCGCAGATTTACATTGTCTAGCCTACTCAGTAATTGAGTAAGTGATCGAAGAATGGCCAGACAGATGTCTAGCCATTCTTTGCGTTATTATGCCCTTAAACAGAACGATTAAGAAGCATTGATTTGATTTGACCAATCGCTTTAGTCGGATTCAAGCCTTTCGGGCACACGTTGACACAGTTCATGATGTTGTGACAACGGAATACGCTAAATGCGTCGTCCAAATCGGCCAAGCGTTCTTCGGTTGCTGTATCACGGCTATCCGCCAAGAAGCGATAAGCGTGTAACAAGCCAGCTGGGCCAATAAATTTGTCTGGGTTCCACCAGAAACTCGGACAAGAAGTAGAACAACACGCACACAAGATACACTCGTATAGGCCGTCAAGCTTGTCACGCTCTTCAATTGATTGAAGGCGCTCGCCTGCTGCCGGCGTGTCATTGATTAGGTACGGCTTCACTTTCTCGTATTGGGTATAGAACTGAGTCATATCAATTACGAGGTCGCGCACTACCGGTAGACCTGGAAGTGGACGAATAACTACCTTACCTTTGCCGTTTTTCTGCAACGCAGAAATAGGCGTGATACAGGCAAGGCCGTTTTTGCCGTTCATGTTAACACCGTCAGAACCACATACACCTTCGCGGCAAGAACGACGGAATGCCAGGCTTGGATCTTGTTCTTTTAACAGAATCAAGGCATCAAGCACCATCATATCGCGGCCTTCTTCCACCTCTAGGGTGTAGTCCTGCATGCGCGGTGCGTTATCCACATCTGGATTGTAACGATAAACAGATAATTCTAAAGTTGCCATCGTCATCTCTCCTAGTAAGTACGAGCTTTAGGTGGGAACGCTTCACGTAGCTTAGGCGCGTAGTTAACGTCACGTTTTGACATCTGCTCTGTCTCAGGGTTGTAGATACTGTGACATAGCCAGTTGTCATCATCACGCTCTGGGAAGTCGAAGCGTGAGTGTGCACCACGGCTCTCGGTACGGAAGTTTGCAGCAACCGCTGTCGAGTAAGCAGTTTCCATCAGGTTATCTAGTTCTAGACATTCAATACGTTGAGTATTGAAGTCGCTTGATTTGTCATCAAGACGGGCGAACTGAAGACGCTCACGGATTTCTTTAAGCTCTTTAAGACCAGTCGCCATAGCATCACCTTCGCGGAATACCGAGAAGTTAAGCTGCATGCACTGTTGTAGGTCTTTCTTAATTTGCACTGGGTCTTCACCTTGACCAGGTTTAGACGTTTCCCAACGATTGAAGCGCGCAAGGGCACCGTCAATGTTGTCAGTTGAAGCTTCACGCTGCGCTTGGTAGTCGTTCAGGTAAGTACCTAGGAAGTTACCCGCGGCACGGCCGAATACTACAAGGTCAAGCAGTGAGTTACCACCTAGACGGTTAGCACCGTGTACAGATACACAGGCAATTTCACCTACCGCGAATAGACCTTCTACCAGCTTTTCGTTACCAGCATCATCAATGTTCAGAACCTGACCATTAACGTTAGTCGGTACACCACCCATCATATAGTGACAGGTTGGGATAACTGGAATTGGCTCTTTTGCAGGATCTACGTGGGCGAATGTTTTCGCCAGGTCACATACGCCAGGAAGACGTAGGTTAAGCGTTTCTTCACCTAAGTGGTCTAGCTTAAGTTTGATGTGAGGACCCCAAGGACCTTCACAGCCACGACCTTCACGGATCTCAGTCATCATTGAACGAGCAACAACGTCACGTGATGCCAAGTCTTTAGCATTTGGCGCATAACGCTCCATGAAACGCTCGCCGTCTTTGTTTAGAAGGTAACCACCTTCACCACGACAACCTTCCGTTACCAGTACACCGGCACCGGCGATACCGGTTGGGTGGAACTGCCACATTTCCATGTCTTGCATTGAAACGCCGGCACGCGTTGCCATACCAACACCGTCACCTGTGTTGATGTGTGCGTTTGTGGTAGAGGCGAAGATTCGACCTGCACCACCTGTTGCAAGCACGACCGCTTTAGACTTGAAGTAAACCACTTCACCGGTTTCGATGTCGATTGCTGTACAACCCATAACGGCACCGTCGTCGTTCTTAACTAGATCTAGTGCATACCACTCAGAATATACGTTGGTTTTGTTCTTAACGTTCTGCTGGTATAGGCAGTGAAGAAGTGCGTGACCTGTACGGTCTGCCGCAGCTGCTGTACGCGCAGCCTGCTCACCACCAAAATTCTTCGACTGACCGCCGAAAGGACGCTGATAAACACGGCCATTTTCAAAACGTGAAAATGGAAGACCCATGTTTTCTAGCTCGGTAATCGCTTCCGGGCCTGTTTTACACATGTATTCGATAGCGTCTTGGTCACCGATGTAATCAGAACCTTTAACGGTATCGTACATGTGCCATTCCCAGTTATCCTCGTGCGAGTTACCTAGCGCTACGGTGATACCACCCTGCGCCGATACCGTGTGAGAACGAGTTGGGAAAACTTTAGAAATAAGAGCACAAGACTTGCCCGATTCGGTGATAGCCAGTGCTGCACGCATACCTGCGCCGCCGGCACCAATTACTACCGCATCAAATTCGCGAACTGAATATTTCACTTAAACACCCCATAGAACGAATAGGCCGATTACTACGTAAGTAAGCGCCATAAGGTTTAGTACGAAGCCAAGAAACGCGCGTAGTTGAGCGTTCTTTACGTAGTCAGTTAGTACCTGCCAAAGGCCGATACGTGCATGCACCATGATGCAAGTCAGTGCCACAAGCGTGAACACTTTCATTGCTAGGTTGCCGAAAAGGCCTGACCATGCTTCATAGGTTAGTGCTGGAGTGCAAAGCAGATAACCAATAATAAAGAGTGCATATGCGCTGATTACTAACGCGGTAGCACGAAGAGATACGAAATCCTGAACGCCATTGCGCTTAAGAGATGCTTGATTTAAGACCATAGCCAAACTCCCGCTAAAACAGCAACAATTACCCACAACACGAAACCAGCTTTTGCAGTCGCGTTAGCTGAGTCTAATTCTTTCCACGGACCCAAATCTTGGATTAAGTGGCGTACACCTGCGATGAAGTGATACGAAAGAACGGTGAGGGTACCCCAGGCGATAAATTTGGCAACAAACCCGGTTAACAGGCTTTTGACAAATTCAAATCCTTCCGGAGAAGATAAAGACTCAGCCCATGCCCAAATCACAAAGGTCAAGGCAAAGAACATTGCTACACCGGTGACGCGGTGAAGAATTGAAGCTTTGGCCGTTGCTGGCATAGAGATGGTCGTTAGATCGAGATTTACAGGTCTTTGCTTTTTCACAGTTACTTGCCCATCTTGCTCACATTGAAAAATAGAGCCATCTACATTGTTTTTATAACCATTTATGCATCACTGCATAAATGCGCTCACAGAAATAAACCGCAGACATGCGAAAAATTCACTTTAGGTGTTCGACTTTAAAGCGAATTTCCACTGATTTGTCATAATCGGTTTACTCAAAGACGTTACGGTATTGAACCTCAGACAGTATATAAGTCTGTAGAGGATATTACAATTCTTGTTTAGTCTCGCAGGTTTGCGAATTAGCCATTGGTATAATATTTAATCTGCGAGGAATATTTATTATACGAATATGCATTAAAATTGACTTTCTACCCCTCTTGTACGTTAGAATGATCGCAATTTGCTTAACATTAGTATCACGCATAACAGCAGCAGCTTGTTATTCTTATTAGGAGATAAATAGATGGCAGATAAGAAAGCCACAGTTCATATCGATGGACACGACCCGATCGAGCTTCCAATTTATGAAGGCACAGCGGGTCAAGACGTTATCGACGTTCGTACCTTGGGCTCTCACGGTTACTTCACTTATGACCCAGGTTTTATGTCGACTGGCTCTTGTGACTCATCTATCACCTACATCGATGGCGCCAAGGGTGTACTACTACACCGCGGTTACCCTATCGACCAGCTAGCAGAAAACTCAAACTACACCGAGCTTTGCTACCTTCTTCTTAACGGCGAACTGCCTACCGCAGAACAGCTTGAGAAATTTTCAAACTCAATCACATTAAGCACCATGGTTCACGAGAAAGTAGCCGCTTTCTTCCAGGGCTTCCGTGTTGATGCTCACCCAATGGCGATGCTATGTGGTGTGGTTGGTGCTATGTCTTCTTTCTACCACCAGGACCTGGATATTGCCGACCCTGCACAGCGTAAGCGCAGCGCAATCCGCTTGGTAGCTAAGTTGCCTACTATCGCGGCCATGGCGTACAAATACACCATTGGTCAGCCTTTCGTTTACCCACGTAACGACTTGAGCTACGCGGAGAACTTCCTACACATGATGTTCTCCGTACCGTCTGAAGAATACAAGGTAAGCCCAGTGCTAGCGAAAGCAATGGATCGTATCTTTATGCTTCACGCCGACCACGAGCAAAATGCGTCGACTTCTACAGTACGTATCGCTGGTTCCTCTGGCGCTAACCCTTATGCATGTATCGCAGCCGGTATCGCGTCACTGTGGGGCCCTGCTCACGGCGGTGCTAACGAGGCTTGCTTGACCATGCTACAAGAAATCGGTTCGGTTGACCGTATCGACGAATACGTTGCTAAAGCCAAAGACAAGAACGACCCGTTCCGTCTAATGGGCTTCGGTCACCGCGTTTACAAGAACTTCGACCCACGCGCTACAGTAATGCGTGAAACCTGTCACGAAGTACTGAAAGAGCTTAACATCGAAGATCCACTACTAGACGTAGCTATGCGCCTAGAGCAAATCGCCCTAGAAGACCCGTACTTTGTTGAGAAGAAGCTATACCCGAACGTAGACTTCTACTCAGGCATCATTCTTAAGGCTATCGGTATTCCTACCAGCATGTTCACCGTTATCTTTGCCATGGCCCGTACCGTAGGTTGGATCTCACACTGGGATGAAATGCTATCTCAGCCTGGTCACAAGATCAGCCGCCCACGTCAGCTATACAAAGGCGCAACTATGCGTGACTACGTAAGCCAGGATAAGCGTTAAGCGCCCTGCTGTAGGCACTAAGTAGTAAACATCTACTTAACTACGATGAAATCGGCTAAAGAATTCTCTTTAGCCGATTTTGTTTTTTGGGGCTTTTGCAAAGTAAAATGAACGAAAGCTGAAAAAACAAAATTCCTATCTTTAAAATCTTTAAAATCAATATGTTATAGAACCAAAAACTAATTATCACCCCGTTTGGTTCATGGTGAAAATGAAGCCTTACTGAATGTTCTTGTAAATATATAAATTTATTTCGTGCCTATCTAAACTCTATATCTTGATCTAATTTCCTGCCTATCTTTTCAGCATCTAATTGAGTTTCATAACGTTTTTTCAGCCTTCAAAAATCTAATGAAAAAACATTAAAAATTCTCCCTTAGATTACTTGCTTGAGCTGATCATTTTTTATACCATCCCTCCACGAATCGTATGGAATGTAAACAACAGGCACTTCCTTACTGATATGAGCTTAAAAGCCGTTTTTACTAATTTTACGCTCAAGCATACAGATATTGTTAGCTAGAAAAAGGCAAATTAAGGGAAACCTTGATACGCAAAACGACCGGCCTAAGGACATTGTCTAAGGCAGCGGAGTTGCCGAGGCGATGATATGTCATCTCCCTCTTCCCGTTTTCATGCACGAACACTTTATTCGCTTTGTTGCGCTGTATCGCTGAGCTATTTTGATGTAGGTAAACATGAAACAATCTTCCAATAAGCTAACAGCATTTCTCCCAGCTCTTAACGATGGGGGCAAAACCATTGCCAAATATCTTCTCCCAAGCGTAATGGCCCTATCCGGTGTTGCTTACTCGGCCTCTTCCCTGGCTTCTACAACCGGTGAGCAAAAAACCCTGGTCCTTATGGTTAACTTCCAGGAAAACCCCGCGGAGCAGCCTATGACCAGCGCAGAAGCCCGTGAACTGATGTTCGGTACCATCAATGATTACTACAAGGCGAATTCATACGGACAGCTTTGGTTTACTGGCGAGGTAGGAGGCCTGGTTACCGTGCCCTTGTCTAATCAGGATTGTAATACCTCTTACATCCTCGAAGAGGAAGCCAAAAAACAAGCTCAGGCTAAAGGTATCGACCTCTCAGGCTATACGCGCTTTGTCTATCTCACCACCGGCGATGGCTGTGCTACTGAGGGCTCTGCAACCACGTCCAGTTTACCTTCGAGAGTAATCATAAATGGTGCCAGAGAACCTAGAGTATTAGCCCATGAGCTGGGACATAACCTAGGGCTGCGCCATGCAAATGCTTTGAACTGCACCGATGGAGTACTTGGCGGCAGTTGTCGTACAATTTCTTATGGCGATAGTTATGACACCATGGGTAATGATGATATGGGCTACTTTAGTACCTTCCAAAAGGAGCGTTTAGGTTGGATGACTTCCTCTGTTGCACCGGAAATTAGTGTGGCCGAGCGCACAGGTACCTACTCCCTCGGCGCCTATGAAGAAAACGATGGCCAACCAATTGCTATTAAAATTCCCCGTGGCCTTGATGCCAACGGCAAACAGCGTTGGTTATATGTCGAGTATCGCCAAGCAATCGCCCACGATGATTTTCTCGCTGACCGCTCTTACAGCTTTTTTCGCGATGATGTTACTGCCGGTATTGTCGTGCGCCAGGCAACCGAGGGAGACGCGTACAGTAGTCAGCTACTGCATATGAAGCCCAATTCTTATTATGAGCAACAAACGGGCTATAAAGACTGGGGAGATCCGGCCCTTCCCGTCGGAGGCACCTTTACAGATCCAGAATCTGGCGCAACCATTAGTTTGATAAGCGCACAAGATGGAAAGGCCGAGGTGAGCGTCACCTTTGGTCAAACAAGCTGTGCGGCGCAGACACCTAGCCTATCTGCTACGCCACTTTCCTCCACTGAAGTCAGTGCCGGAGCTCAAGTTAGCTACAAGGTGAGTGTAACCAATCGAGATTCAAATAGCTGTGGCACTTCCACTATTGACGTGCGAGCGCTCTTGCCACAGGGCTGGTATGCCGACAGTGAGCAGGTATCTCTTGCGCCAGGTGAATCTGTAGACGTTACGCTAAGTGTCACCTCGGCTGTAGATGCCGCAGCCAACACCTATCCGTTAACAATTAATGCAAGCAATAGCGACAAGGTAGCAAGCACACAGGTCGCTTACACTGTTATCAGTTCATCGGGTGAATTGCCGATTACACCTGTACTAAAGGCCAATGACGACCAGGTGGCAATCACCAGCCTAAGCTCAGTTATTGTCGACGTTATGGCCAACGATACGCTGTCAGAGCCTGAAACGGTTAGGCTAGTAACGGTAAGCGGAGCCAGCAAAGGCAGTGTCGAATTATTATCGGATGGAACCGTACGCTACACCCCTGGTAAGCGCTTTAAAAACAGCGATAGCTTCAGCTATACCATTAGTGACGGCATCACCAGCGCAACGGCCAATGTTAGTATTGCACTGCAAAAAGGCGATACAGGTGGGGGAGCCACTAAGCCTGGCCGAGGTAAAAATAAATAAGACAAAAAAAGCCTAGCGAATTTACCGCTAGGCTTTTAAATTGAAACGATTTATCTCCTTAGTTTACATCCCTGCTAGTTATCTATTCCCCCTCTGGACAAATAGGACAGGTTGCAAAAGCAGTATCTTGAACGGGATCACCTGTAACCTTTAACTCGCCCGTTGCGAGCACTGTATCTTTGAAAATTTGACCACTTTCTTCAAAGGCAGTTGGTATATAACTACCATAGTAAGGCTTACATTCATCCTGCTCTAATTCCACCGTACCAAATGGGATAGTCATCTCAGAATCCGCGTATACGTCTCCTTTGTCATCTGTAACAGAGACATTGGCCAAGGTTAGTGGCTGAGCCTCTGTAGTAATATTACAGACTTGCCCAGAAAAACTGACCTTAGCTATGACTCCTGCGTTTGTTTCAACAAAGTTGGACTCACATACTTTCGATACGCTAATCTCACCTGACAAGCTAGGAGGATCACATTCGCTACTCGCAGTATCGGTAACTGTGGATGCGCCAGCTGGTGTGGCCGATGCACTCACCTCTACCATATTGATAAACCCTTCTGGAGAGGTACTCTCAAAAGTTCCACTGTAGTTTGCAGTTTCGCCTTTCGCTAAAGTACCAAGAGCATGTGTTTGACCAGCTTCTAGGTCTGTAACTAGCACATTATACAAGGTGCCCGAACCGTCGTTGGTAACCACACCACTGTACTCATAGACATAACCATCTTCTGCTTCATTTACTTGACCTTGCCCACACTGTTTGGTGATATCTATGCTGCAAAGCTCGAAGTCACGTAACACCCAGTCTTTCAATGTCGCGGTAAACTCACTTGATGAGCGGGTTTCGGCCATAAAACTACTAAAGCAATTATCACCGCCGACCAATTGGGTTAGGTTAATGCCTCCTTCAAAGATGGACTCATAAGGAAACACATTTGGATCCGGGTGGTTTTTAGACTGGTAAGGCCAAGGCGAATTAGTGGGGTCATATGCACCACCCTCGTCATTGGTGATAGCACAAACTAGGTCATCACTTTCAGAACCACAAATAGCAGCGCCTTTATACAATAGCCTTAGGTTTTTGGCGTCACATTCACCCACTGACGGGTTATTGTTTGCCGCCTTGCCACAGGTATCATCCCAGACATCCACTCTGATTTCGGGACTGGCGTTATTAGCCTGTGGAAAGTTGGTGAGTACCAAAACGTCGCCATTGGTATGTTCACCCATAAACGAACCATCTGGATTGGCTTCAATGTGTTTCTTAAAGAACCAGAATCCCATAAAGGCATCACCTTTATTTGAGATCCTGTCGGCACCAAAATAAACAATGGTATCGCCGGCCGCATTGTTATAGGCCGCCGCATAGGCGTTGGTGATCTCATCCTTATCCGGTGAGCTACCCGACTTGTGTCCCCAGTCACTTATATCCTGGATATCTTTACGACCCCCCGTGAATATAGAGTCATCCACGCCACTGGCATTGGGCTCATCATTGACTATGCCGGTGAAAGCATTGGCGTTACCACCGTTATTGAGACCTCCATTGTATAAGGTCTCCCAATCATAAGGAGCGGCCATAGCGTCTTGAACCGCGTTACCCTCCAACTCAAATATTCCGTTATCATGCACTGCATACGCATGTGGGGAACACAAGGAGATCACCGCCCCAATACACAGGGACAGAGCTCCTTGTTTAAGATTTAGCATCTTCATTTGTACACTCCTCTCACATCGTTGACATAAACCCCACTCGCTGCAATACTTTTTTACTAGCCTCAAAAATCAGCTAAAAAGCGAGCAAGTATGTGTCTCACTGTGTTACGAGTGAGGTTGAGTGCCCATAGAAGCATAAAGCAAGCCAGTATCTAATTGGTTGATTTTTAATGATTTAATTTGTGAGGCTTGGATTGAGATAGAGGTAGGTGTTACACTTTTTAAATAATGGCGTGAATACTCATCTATTTTTCATGCACTTGAAGTGCGATCAGGCAAATCCATCAAGTGTTACACTCTGTCCACCTAGCTTAATTGCTGGCCTTTATATTTACCAATCACATGCAATTCTCTACAATATCGGCCATTAATTTCGCGCTAAAAGTGACTTACCGCCCTTATGTTTGATATCGAGGCCATTCGCAGCGACTTCCCTGCCCTTAATCACCACCAACAACAGGGCATAGTCTATCTCGATTCTGCGGCCACCAGTCAAAAGCCCCAATGTGTGATAGACGCCGTTAGTCATTTTTATGAAAATGGCAACGCAAATGTACACCGTGGCGCCCACAGACTCAGTAGTGACGCTACAAAATGCTACGAACAATCCCGCGCTAAGGTCGCCCAATTCATCAATTGCCATGCCAACGAACTGGTGTGGACCAAGGGGGCGACCGAAGCCATCAACCTCGTCGCTTACGGACTCACTCCTCTTGTCGGCAAAGATGAGGTGATCCTCATCAGCGAGCTTGAACATCACGCCAACATAGTGCCCTGGCAACAATTAGCCAAACGCAGTGGCGCTAGCTTACGTGCCATCCCGGTGGACGACGAAGGGATCATAAAGACCGAGCAGGCGCTTGAGCTGATTAAGGAATTAAAACCTAAGGTATTGGCCATCAGTCAGGCTTCCAACGCCCTTGGCAATATCCAGCCGGTAGAAACGCTTATCAAGGCAGCCAAAGCATATGATGCGTTCACCTTGGTCGATGGTGCCCAATCCCTGTTGCACCTGCGCCCCGATGTCAAAGCCTTGGACTGTGATTTTTTCGTGTTTTCCGCCCATAAATGCCTCGGCCCCACGGGTATTGGCGGCCTCTATGGCCGTTACCCATGCCTGGAAGCGCTTGAAGTATTTCAAACCGGCGGCGAAATGGTCACCAAGGTGAGTATTGAGCAAGCAGAATTTAATCCGCCACCGGGCAAATTTGAAACCGGCACCCCCAATATCGCCGGCGTGGTAGGTTTTGGCGCCGCCATCGATTACCTCAACACCCTTGATATGACCGAGATCCGCGAGCATGAAATGCAGTTGTTCGCCTATTTGCAAAAACAACTAGCCCAGTTTAGTCAGGTGCAGATTCTTGGGGATATGAATAGCAACATAGGCACCATCAGTTTTGTGGTCTCAGGGGAGCACCCTTATGATTTAGCCACGCTGATGGATATGGAAGGCATTGCCCTGCGCCATGGCCACCATTGTGCACAACCACTTATGTCGGCGATCGGTGTAAACGGGACGGTACGAGTAAGCCTGGCGTTTTACAACAATCAGGCCGATGTGGATGCCTTTATTGCGGCACTGGCCAATACCCTGGAGATGATAGCCTGATGCTTGCCAGTTTTGATGAGTTAAAAACCAAGTTTATCGCCCTTGGCAGTTGGCAGCAGCGCTACCGCGAGCTTATGCTACTGGGTAAAGAGCTTCCCATGATGGCGAGTGAGTTAAAGGTCGACGACGCCAAGGTTGCCGGGTGTGAGAGTAATGTGTGGATGTATATCGACTTCACCCCGCAAGAAGACCAACTGCTGATCATTGCCGACTCTGACACCCGAATCGTGAAGGGATTATTGGCGGTGATCCTACTTATGTACCGTAACAAGACGCCGGCTCAAGTTGTTGCCATTGACGCCGAGCAGGAATTTGATGAGCTTGGCTTACTAAAACACCTAAGCCCATCACGAGGAAACGGCATTCGTGCCATAGTGCAGCAGATTAACGCCTTCGCACAACAGCACCTTTAAAAAAGTCGCAGACTATTTTGCCTGGCGTGCGCGCTTATCCAAGTATTTGCGCACCGCCTTGGCGGCGGCAAAAAAGCCAAATGTGCCCGTGACCATGGTCGCCGAGCCAAAGCCGGTGGCGCAGTCCATGTTCATGCTTGAGTCTGCCCCTTGTTTGGCCTTACATACCTGACCATGACCATCCGGGTATACCAATTGCTCAGTTGAATAGATACAATCCACGTCGAATTTGCGCTTAGGGTTGGAGCTGAAGTTATATTGCTTGCGCAGGATATAGCGTACCTTTGCCAATAAGGGATCATGGGTGGTCTTGGCAACATCACCAAACTTGATTTCACTTGGGTCAGTCTGCCCGCCGGCGCCACCTGTGGTAATAATAGGCAGCTTGTTGCGCTTACAATGGGCTATCAAGGCCGCCTTTTCTTTTACTGCGTCGATGGCGTCGATCACATAATCAAAGCCTTGAATATGCTCTCGGTAATTATCCAGGGTGATAAAGTCGTCGATAACATTGACTTGGATGGCAGGATTGATCAGCTCGCAGCGCGCCTTCATGGCATCCACTTTGGCCTCACCAACACTGTTACTATGGGCATGAATTTGTCGGTTGGTATTGGTGACACAAATATCGTCTAAGTCGATCAGGGTCAGTTTGCCCACCCCAGTGCGGGCCAGCGCTTCGGCCACCCAGCTACCCACGCCGCCTATACCAATAACGCAAAAATGCGCTTCGCTTAACCATTGTGATTGCTGTTGACCATAAAGGCGGCTAATGCCACCAAACCTAAGTTCGTAATCTTGTGTCATGTGTCTACCACTCTAACTGCCACGGCTGCTCGGCAAATTGACGGGTGAGTTCTGTCATATACTGATTTAACTCCCCTTGGCCTGGTGGCATAGAGAATTGAAAATTCTGATGTTGATATTCAAATTGTAATGCATAGGCATGCAAATACGTGCGATCCGCAGCCAAGCCACCATAAAGCTTATCGCCAATAATGGGTGCCGACAGAGACTTCATGGCCACCCTCAACTGATGGGTTTTACCGCTGTAAGGTTTCAGCACAAAACCACGCACCTTGGGTGCCAAAGAGTAGGAATAAAACCGGGTGATGGCTGGATTTTCCTGGCTTTTTAGTAGCTTGAACGCACCGCGTCGCGCCTTGACCATATCCCCTTTGACCCAGCCCTGCTTTTTCTTTGGCTTATCACTGGCCAGGGCCAGGTAGTATTTATTCACTCGGCGACTGGTAAAAAGCTCGGTAAATTGCGCCGCTGCCTCTGAGCTTGTAGGTAGTAACACCAGACCAGAAGTGACCTTATCAAGACGGTGCACCGGAAATAGCTTCAGCCCGAATTGCTCAGTGGCCAAGGCGACCAAACCTGGGGCCTCATCTTCGCTATGAAAATTCATACCCACAGGCTTGTTGACGACGATAAAGTCGCGCTCTTTGGCAACCAGCTGCAATGAACTCATTGTAAGGCCGCAATCACACGCGCTAAGTCTTCAGGTGTATCCACACCAGCAGAGGGCACCACTTCGGCCTCGGCAATTTTAATGGTGTAACCATGGTATAACACCCGTAACTGCTCCAGCGACTCGAGTTTTTCAATGGGTGACGGCGCCAATTCAATGTATTGCGAGATAAATCCGGCCCGATAGGCGTAAATGCCGATATGACGTTGCATATGGCTAAAGTCCAACTCACATTGTTTTGCCAATAGAGCATCGCGATGATACGGGATAGGCGCGCGCGAGAAATACAGGGCATTATCGCTGGTATTACTCACTACCTTAACGGCATTGGGGTTTAGCGCTTCTTCGGCATCGACAATAGGTGTCGATAAGGTCGCCATGGGCGCATCATTACCATCAAGCAGTCGAGCCACCTGGGAAACATTTTCAGGCGCCAACATCGGCTCATCACCCTGCACGTTAACAACCAAGGTGTCGTCACTGAGGCCAAGCTTTGTAACCACCTCGGCCAGGCGTTCTGTGCCCGATTGATGGTCTTCGCGGGTCATTACCACCTCTGCGCCAAACGCCGAGCAGGCTTGTTCAACGTCAGGATGATCGGTGGCAATATACACGGCCCTGGCTCCCGATGCCTGAGCTCGCTCATAGACATGCTGGATCATCGGCTTACCATGGATTTCGGCCAGCGGCTTGGCCGGCAGCCGAGTTGAAGCATATCGAGCAGGAATAATAACTACGAATTCCACTTCTCTACCTCTTCGCTGCTCAGCTCCCGCGCTTCACTTTCAAGTAAGACGGGGATGTCATCGCGAACCGGATAGGCCAATTTGGCAGCGGTGCTGATCAGTTCTTGATTTTCTTTATCGTAATGCAGCTTGCCCTTGGTAACCGGACAAGCAATGATTTCTAACAACTTGGTATCAAACGCCATGTTAAATGACCCCTTTACGTTTAAGTAGGCTGTGCAATTGTTGCTTCAGTGCCTCATTGGCCTTGGCATCAACGCGTAAATAATAACATTGCCGATGGCCAAAGGCGCGACATTTTACCGCGTCTTTTTCGGTCATATACACCGCGCCCTTGCTAGGCAAATCGGCACTTTGATATTGATGATGATCGCGAAAAT
The DNA here is from genome assembly GCF_002964705.1 of Pseudoalteromonas sp. T1lg75. GTDB lineage: Bacteria > Pseudomonadota > Gammaproteobacteria > Enterobacterales > Alteromonadaceae > Pseudoalteromonas. The sequence continues at coordinate 214,899 of NZ_PQCD01000022.1, forward strand.
GGCGATAGCCGGTAAGCTCAATGCCGAGCTGTACCAAGCTGCGCTCAAAGCGCTGCGGATTGCCTATGGCACTGACGGCCACGCCCGGTGTATAAGGCGGCGTGATACTCCTATCATCGGCAACGCCGAACATACCACTGGGCGCCAGCCGATACGCCGGCTGCTGTTCACCCGCTTGCCCGTTGTAAATAACGAGATCGACGGTTTTTAATCGCCACTGCCCTTCGCGCAGTGGTCCGGCGGGCATCAGCAAGCCATTGCCAAATAGCCGCTGGGCATCGACGATGCACAGTTCAATATCTCGGGCCAAAGCATAATGCTGCAGGCCATCATCGCTGATAATGACATCAATTTGATGTTCGGACATCATTTTCTCGATGCTGGCCCGGCGATCACCACCGATGATCACTGGACACCCGGTGCGTTGCGCCAATAACACGGGCTCGTCGCCCCCTGTTTGCGTGTCGCATTGGCCATCAACCATAAAGGGAGTATAGGGCGGCTGGGCACCGTATCCGCGAGTGATGATCCCTACCCGCTTGCCTTGTTGCTTGAGCAACTCAGCCAAATAAATAGTCATGGGGGTTTTGCCGTTGCCGCCGACGCTGATGTTGCCAACGACTATGACAGGCACCGGGGCGCGATACGCTTTTTTAATCTGCAGACGAAATAACAGCCGATTAAGCGAACTTAACAGCCAAAAGAGTCCGCTAAGGGGCAACATGACGTATGCCAGCCAGTCACCCTTTTGATACCAGGCCCGCTCCAGACGTTTGCCGAAGCCGTTTTCCGTATCCGCCATTAATTCTCGCCCTGCTGCATTTTAGCCAGTGCTGCATAGGTGCCATCTTGAGTAAGTAGCTCCTGATGGGTTCCCTGCTCAATAATACGCCCTTGGTCGAGGACATAAATGCAATCAACCTGCTCTATGGTCGATAAACGGTGGGCGATGATAATGGCCGTTTTATCACGCATTAGCGATTCCAGGGCATTTTGGATCAGCTTTTCGGATTCGGTATCGAGCGCCGATGTCGCTTCATCTAAAATAAGAATTGGCGCATCTTTAACTATGGCTCGGGCAATGGCAATGCGTTGACGCTGACCGCCAGAGAGCATTACCCCGTCTTCTCCGACCAAGGTATTTAACCCCTGTGGCAGATCTTTTACAAACTCCCAGACGTGCGCCTTTTTAGCGACATCAATCAGATCTTCTTCACTGAGTGGGGCGTCGAGGCCATACATGATGTTATTGGCTATGGTGTCATTAAAAAGCACCACCTGCTGCGATACGATGGCAAACTGTTGACGCAGGCTGCGCAGCTTATAATCACACAGTGGGACACCATCGAGGGTAATGGCGTTACTGGGTTCTACATCGTAATATCGCGGCAACAGATTCGACAAGGTCGACTTACCCGATCCCGAGCGTCCCACCAGCGCAATATTGGTCCCCGGTTTTACATCCAGATTCAAATTCTTAATGACCGGCTCAGCATTGCTTGGGTAAGCGAAGGACAAATCCTTAATTTCGATATGGCCCTTGGCTTTGGTAAGCTCCTGCTTGCCATTGTCTTTTTCAATCTCGGTATCGAGTACGGCAAAAATACTTTGCGCCGCGGCAATCCCTCTTTGTAATTCGCTATTGACGTTAGACAACTGCTTTAACGGGCGCAACATCAACATCATAGATGAAATCAAGGTCACAAAGGTGCCTGAGGTGATGCTGTCGATCATGCCTGGCATAGAGATTAAAACTAAGATCACCGCCATAGACGAAGCCGCCAGAATTTGAATAACCGACACGCTTAGGGCCTTAGTGGCATCCATTTTTACCCGTTGTAAACGGTTAAGGTTGTTAACTCGGCCAAATCGTTCGGTTTCAAGTTGTTGGCCGTTAAAGCCATGGATCACCTTGTGGCCGGCAAGCATTTGCTCAGAGCAGCGAGTTACATCGCCCATGGCATTTTGGATATTTTTGGAGATGCGACGAAAACGCTTTGACACAACCGCCACAATCACAGCCACGATGGGGGTGATAACCAAAAAGATAAGACTTAACTTCCAGCTGGCGTTAAACATTACCATTAACAGGAACACCACATAGGCTCCCTCACGCACTAAAACCAGAAGCGCCTTGGTAATGGCCTGCTGTACCTGCTCGGTATCAAAGGTAATTTTAGAAATCAGCTCTCCATTGGAGTGGTTATCATGGAAGGTCACCGGCAAGTTGAGCATGTGCACGAACAAGTCCTGGCGCAGAGCACGTACCACCTGAGAGCCCACATAGGCCAAACAATAGCTGGACAGAAAGTTAAAGGTGCCACGACCGAGCACCAAGGCGATCACCACATAAGGCGCCCAACTTAATACCGTGCTATTGCGATCGGTCAGTCCGTCATCAATAAAGGGCTGCATTAGCCAGACAAAGGTGGCATCCATGGCGGAATAGCCAAGCATACCTATGATGGCGACTATGGCAGCGGACTTATAACTGGTTACGTAGCCTAAAAGGCGCTTATAGGTTTGGGTGGCGCTATGTTGCATAAGACTCTCAAATTCACGCATTAGCGGCTATTGTAGCTTTGCGCGGCAAAAAACAAAACTCAATCGGTGATAAACCAATAGTTTTTCTGCTCTTTTGCTGCCTTTATGACAAGTTTATCCTGATAAAACTCAACCCTTATTCCTCCTTGGGTTTTGGTCTGCCATTGCCTTGCGCCCACCTGTCTATACCTCGCCGTCACCTCCGGATGAGGCATCTGCCAGTTGGTACGTGCACTGCTGGAATGAATAACCTCTGCGGGGTCGAGGGCAGAGATAAAGGCACGACTCGAAGAAGTACGGCTACCATGGTGAGGGCTCACCAGTACATCCACCGTCGGCAACGTCCCTAGCGCGACCAGTTGGCGTTCTTCCTTGACGCTGATATCTCCACTTAATAACACCTTAAATTGACCATCAGAGATCAGCAATACACAGGAATTAGCATTATCATTGCTCCCGGGCCGTTTTGGCCATAAAGGCCTGAGCTCCAGGCCATGCCAATGAATCGTTTGCTGAGCACAACTTAACCGACCCTTGGGATGAAATTGCGCTAAGGTCTGCCCAAAACCCGCAGCACGCCAATGCCCTAACCCACCGGCATGGTCATTATCCCGATGAGAGATAAGGGTTAGCTCGGGACGGAGGTTTTCACTTTGAATAAAGGGCAACAAGGTATTATCGACGATGGAATAGCGACCAAAGTAACTGGCGCCGAGGTCATAGACCAGGGCCTGGCGTCCACGACTGACCACTATGCTCAGGCCATGACCAACATCCAGCACATCCATTTGCCACCTCGGTGCCCAGGCCCGCTCCATCAGTGTAAAGCCACCTATCAATACCAAGGTGTAGATACCTGGCCACCAGGAGCGTACTAGTATCATCACCAACACAGCAATATAGCCTGATAACACAAATAGCACAGGTAGGTGAGCGCTTTGCAGCCAAAATACCTCACTCCATGGCCGCAGATACCCTATGCCTTGTACTGCCAAGGAATCGAAGGCACCTAAACTCGCCATCAGCCAGGGTGCAAATCCGCTAAGTGCTGTAAGTATTAACAGTGGCAGCAAGACAAAGCTAACCAAGGGTACGAACAATAAATTAAAAAGCGCTGCAGAGCTGGAGAAACCGCCAAACACGAACAGACTCAGCGGCGCTAGTCCGATGCATAATCCCACCTGCACCCATAGATAACGCATCAGCCAATGTCGCCCTGTGCTCATTCTGAGGGCGATAAAAATCACCGCCACCGCAAAGAAAGAAAACCACATGCCCACATCTAACAGAGCAAAGGGATTGATAAGCAGTACCAGGGTGAAGGCCAACAACAAACTATGGCCTAACTGGTAACGTAAGCGACTAAAATATAGGGCGACAAAAAGCGCCAACATCAGCCAGGCACGCTGGGCACTGATAGGTAATTCACATAACAAGACAAACAACGCACAGGCACAAAGCGCCAGCACTGCGATAACCGTATTGATGTGCAGTGCCTGGCGCAGTCCCTTATAGAAGCAGGCGCTTAGCACCCAGAACATCAGCTTTATACCGTAAAAACAAAACCCATACAGCAGCGCGATATGCAACCCGGAGATGGCCAGCAAATGGATGGTGCCGGTATCACGAAACAGTTGTCTGTCTTGGTCGGAAATAGCACTTCTGTCGGCGCTAAGTAAGGCTTTATAGACACCATACAGTTGAAAGTCGCGCAGATGCGTATCCAGCCAACGTCGATAGCGCTGGGCTATTGGCGTTGGAGCCTGAGTAATTTTAAGGGCTACGGGCTTTGAGGCGACCAGGTGCGGCCCATGTAAAAAGCCGTAAATGCGGGCATCGCGCACGGAGAAGTTAAGGCGCCATTTTTTTACACGTACCCGAGTCGTTGCTGTGACCCTAGCGCCCAGGGGCACATCTACTTCCGTCGTCAACGGAACGCTAATAATAACCTTCTGATAAAAAGGTACCTTATACTTATCAAGGTGAGTGAGCTTGAGCGTGACAAACTGGCTGCTCGGCAATTCACTCAGTGCCAGTACCTGCCCCTCTAGGTGGCGAACCCGATTATCAATTTCGGGTCCATGCCACTGATAAAACACCTGAAAATAGACTAAGGTATAAAGGAGTGCACAGAGGCAAGCACGGGTCTGGCCGATAAAATAACCAGTTACTGTTCGAATAACTAGCAATATGGCTATTATTGTAAAAAGTACTGGCAGTGACGGGGTGAAAAGTGACAAAATACAGCCGAATGAAAACCCACTGCACAGCGCAATAGATGTACAGGGCCCCATCCAATGGCGAAGAAAACCATTCAACGGTTCTTACCCGATCATAATAAGATCAAGCAGCTTAAATCGCTTCGTATTTTTGGGCGGCTGTTACATGATGCTAATCTCTGGCACCTTAATAGACGTTCGGCACGCGGAGCCTTTTCCGTTGGCTTATTTTTTGCGTTCATTCCAGTTCCCTTTCAAATGATTTTAGCCGCGGCCGTCGCTATTCCCTTGCGCGTTAATTTGCCGCTTTCCATTGCCCTTGTGTGGATCACCAACCCCCTAACCATGCCACCGATTTTCTATTGCTCTTATGTGGTAGGTACGTGGATCCTCGGGCACCCACAGCAAGAGTTTTACTTTGAACCCAGTTGGCAATGGCTCAGTGATAGCCTGACCACCATAGGCCCGGCCTTCTTGCTCGGCTCTGCTGTCTGTGGCGCTTTGGCTGCACTGATAGGGTTTATTTTAGTTGACTATTTATGGTGTCGGGGTGTGAAAAAGGCCTGGGAAGCACGTAAATAGCCTAAGCTCTGAATTTAGAACCAAAAAAAACCCGCTAATTAGCGGGTTTTTTATCACACTTAAAATTATAGAATTTCAAGTAGCTCGATATCGAAGATCAGCGTTGAGTAAGGCGCAATCGCTGCACCGGCACCGCGCTCACCGTAGGCAAGGTCATGCGGGATGTATAAACGCCATTTTGAACCGGCTGGCATCATTTGTAATGCTTCGGTCCAACCTTTGATCACGCCGCCCACTGGGAATTCAGCAGGTTGGCCGCGCTCGTAAGAGCTGTCGAACACGGTGCCGTTTACTAGTGTACCGTGGTAATGCGTACGTACCGTTGACTCAGCAGTCGGCTTTTCACCAGAACCCGCTTCAATTACTTCGAACTGTAGGCCAGACTCGGTAACCGTTACTTCCGCGCGCTTTGCGTTTTCAGCAAGGAAAGCTTCGCCTTCAGCGGCAAGTACTTTCGCTTCTTCTTCACGACGTGCTTGAATTTCAGCATTGATCTTTTCGAAAGCAGCTTGAATTTCAGGGATCTCAACTTGGAAGCTCTCACCAGTGAACGCATCTTTCATGCCTTCGAATACTGAGTTCAGGTTAAGTCCATCAAAAGGGTTGGCTTTAAGTTGCTCGCCCATTTGCAGGCCAATGCCGTAGCTGGCTTTATCTGCATGGGTAGTAAATTTATCAGACATAAAATCGTCCATCTTTTTGAAAATATAAAATTCGGGCACAGGGTACCATACTCAAGACGGTACGTCAGGCTTACGCCTAAAAACGGCCGCTATAGTTATTTGTTTGCCGATATATTGGCCATTCTTTTTGCCACAAAAGGCCATGCCCAGGTAAAGACCAGCAAAGACACTATCAAATAAGCCCACAGCCAATATGGCATATTGATAAACCAGGGCCATAAGATAACCCCACAGCCGATCACGCCCAGGCATCCGACCAAGAGCGCACACAAGGTTGCAAATTGTGTCTCATACTTTACTATCAGGTGCGCAACTAAAGCATTGAACACAGCAAAACTGGCCAACTGAGCGATCAGGTTCAACTGCGCATCGAGCACCATGGTGTTAACCACATCCAAGCCCATGGCGTAGAAGAAGGCTAACGCCAGCCAAAAGAAAATGCGCATTGGTGCTGCCATCATTGGTGCTGCCATTTTGTAAACTCCATTAAGCCTTAGAATCCAAAACACTATAACGAAAAAACCGCCACGTGGGCGGTTTTTAGAATGAGGTGGCGGAGAGATAGGGATTTGAACCCTAGATGGGCTATTAACCCATGCCGGTTTTCAAGACCGGTGCATTCAACCGCTCTGCCATCTCTCCGCAATGGCGCGCATACTAAAGGCTATTACCGTAAAAGTAAAGCGATGTGCCCAGCGTTTACACTGTTATTTAGTAGTATTGCTTGGGGCGCTTGGCTACCAGTGCACAAAGCACACAGCCAATTAAGGCGACCAGTGCAAACAGCAGGCTTTGGATGATCAACTCACCGCGTTGTTGTTTTGTCGCCGGAATAATCAGCAGAGTCAACGCCGGCAGTACACTAAAACACAATACATAGGCGGTGACCTTAAGGGCGCGCAAGAAATCGTAGCGCTTGCTGTAGAGCATCCAGCTGGATACCAATATTACAACACACATGGCGCTCAGAGTAATGTATAAAGGCGCCTTAGTGGCCATCGCCACATACGTGGTCAGCATAGCGCCGACCACACCCCAAAATGACCATAATCCCCAGCGCTCTTTTTCTCTTAAGAATAAGTTACCCATCGACTCTTATCTTCTTATTATTTTGTTGGTTACAATTCTGTACATTTCTTAGCCTAACAAAAAATAACGGTATAAAAAACCACTCAAAGTGATTAATTAAGCAAAAAAAAGAGTATAAATGGGCGAATATTAATCTAAGATGACGACGCCGCTTTTTCGCTCCATCAGCACGGCGTCCTGTGCGAGATTAAATACCAGAAGAAAAGAAATCACCCACCTGGTGGCGGCGTTTTTTCGGACAATCGAGTGTGGGAGTGCCAAGGTATAAGAAGCCAATAATTTCATCCTGCTCGTTCAACCCCAACTCGGCCTTCACTGTCGGCGATTGCGCAAAAGCGCCGGTACGCCAGATACCCGATAAGCCTTGTGCAAATGCCGCCTGTTGCATGGCGAAGGTCGCACAGGATGCACTGGCTATTTGCTCGACGCGCGGCACCTTGTCGTGAGGGGTGTATTTCATGATACTTACAATCACCATGGGAGCTCTATCCACGAGCGTCGCGGCCCGCTCTATGGTGCGCTCACCCATATCTTCGGCGACCGCAGCTTTGACAAAGATGCTGCCAAGTGCATCCCGTTGTTCATCTTCTAAAACAATAAACTGCCAAGGAGCTAGGTTGGCGTGATCCGGCACTCTAAGTGCAGCTTGTTGGATCAGCTCCATCTGCTGTGGCGATGGACCCGGGTAAGATAATTGGCTATCTGATTGGCGATTTAATAACAGCTCGGTTGCATTCATGATGGGCAATTCTTTCTCTTAAGTGCTTTTGCCTAAGGCTACCACAGTCACCCTAGGCTGATAAGAGAACCTAGGGTCTGTTTATCTTTGCGGTTTACTTTATGTTCAATCTAAACGCATTCTGATCGCGACGCGAGCTATGCAGCATAGTACTCTATGTAAATTAGTGAGCAACAAAGAGCAGGAAGCGTTTAGATGAACCCACAGGGCAGCGCTTGTAGTGTATTTCTGCTGTGTTATCGCATGCTCGTGTAGAATAACTACACCACACCTGCTCTGCCTTGTATAAATTCACTACAAACTGCTGCAGAAACAAACAGAAAAGGTCAACAGACCCAAATGACTTATGTACGCCGTCTTCGTGGCACAAGATAGTAATCCAGGCTCACATAACGCCCCCCGCCGACAAAGAACAGCGACAGCAACATAACAAAATAGATAGCGGCAAACTCAATACCATTATTAAGAATAACGATATTGCCGCGCTCATAGAGATAACTGGGACGTCCATGCTCTGCGACCAAAGTTTTGATGACCTCTAATCGCATTTTTGCTGCTGCTGAATTCTCGAGGCTTTCCTTGCCAGCTTCAATGCCAACCCAGTGCAATACCTGCGCTGGACTGGTTTGTGTATCCGTTGGCGTAATGGCAAACCAGCCGTTATCCCAGTGTACCGTTGTGGCCGCCACCACCATGGTGATCATCAAAGGAATAGCAACCAAGCGAGTAAACAACCCAACCAGGAGCAGCCAGCCGCCGGCAAACTCCGCCCAACCCGCCAAAAACGCAAACACATCGGCAAAGGGTAACCCCAAGCCCCAATCGCTGTTACCGAACCAGGCCACAACATTGGGGTCGGCGAGTAGTCGTTGTGTCCAGGGCAAATCACTTTGGCCGAGATTCAATTTAGTAAACCCGGCGATGATCATCACCGGCGCCAAAATTAATCGCATAAGCAAGGGCGCTAAGCCATCAAAGGCCTGCAGAGGCCCTAACGGGGCTTCCTGGTGGGTAGTGGCAACTCGAGTGTGCATGGTACAACCTTTGTAAGTAAACAAGCTGTTAATGATATAGCACAAAGACCCGCATTCCCCTGCTTTTATTACAAAAAATATTAAAGCCATAAAAAATGCCGCACTTAGGCGGCATTAAAATTAACGATTATAAGGGCGGAAAATTAAATCTCCCTGGCCACCATCAAGGCTTCTTTGATGGCGCGTTTGGCGTCGATTTCCGCCGCTAATTTGGCGCCGCCTATTACATGCAGGCCAGCCTTACCTGTGCCCTGCTGTGCCTGCTTTAACTCACCGTCGTTCGCGGTTTGGCCGATACAGCCGATCACGGTATCCACATCCAGTACCTTGGCGGTACCGGCCACGCTGATGTGCAATCCGTCGGCATCGAAACGCTCATAATGGCAATCGGCGATTTGCTCGACGCCATGCATCTTGGCCACCTGACGATGGATCCAGCCGGTGGTCTTACCCAAGCCCGCACCAAAGCGACCACTGCTGCGTTTAAGCATGTAAAGTTGCTTGTCGCTCTTGTGTAACTCAACGGGCTGCTCTATGCCCCATTGCGCCTTGAAGTTGGCAATGCTCTGATGGTGTTCTTCTGTTAAAAACGCCACCATGTCAAAACCAATCCCGCCGGCGCCAAGAATGGCAATGCGTGAGCCAAGCTCGACTTCGCCGCGGATCACCTCATCATAGCTGTAAACGCGTTTCCCATCTTCACAAGGGAAGCTTGCCTGCCGCGGAGACACACCACAGGCAAAGACGATATCGTCGTAGTCATTTTGCATGGACGCATCGTAGGCGGTGTTCATATGTAGCTGTACGCCCTGACGCACCACCTCTTCACTGAAATATTTCAGTGCCAATTGAAAGTCTTCTTTACCTGGGATGCGCATGGCCAGATTAAACTGACCGCCCAAGGTATCGGAGCGCTCAATTAAGGTGACCTGATGGCCACGCTGACGTAAATAGATGCTGGCGGCAAGACCCGCAGGGCCGGCACCGACCACCAGCACATTTTTACTTTTCTCTGCTTTTTCTATCGCTAAATCTAGCTCAAACCCCGCCAAAGGGTTAACCAAACAGGTGGCGCGCTGGCCTTTGAAAACATGGTCTAAGCACCCTTGGTTACAGCCAATACAGATGTTGATCTGCTCACTGCGCTGCTGGGCATACTTGTTAAACAATTCCGGGTCGGCCAACAAGGGGCGTGCCATGGAGATCATGTCCGCTTGCCCGGCGTTTAGAATTTCATTGGCTATCTCCGGGGTGTTAATACGGTTTACCGCGATCACCGGTTTATCGGTCGCCGCTTTTAAACGCTGTGACGCTTCACGAAAGGCGCCTGGGGGGACCATGGAGGCGATGGTGGGTACCCTCGCCTCATGCCAGCCAATGCCGGTATTAAAAATATCGACGCCCGCCTTGGCTAACACCTGGGCTTGCTCGGTCACTTCCTCTGAGCTTGAGCCGTTGGGGATGAGATCCATCACAGACAAACGAAAAACAATAATAAACTCGTCGCTCACCTGTGCGCGCACCGCCTCGACGATTTCCCTGGCAAAACGCATACGGCCTTTGTTATCACCCCCGTATTCATCTTCGCGCTTATTGGTATGGGGAGCCATAAACTCATTGATCAAATAACCCTCGGAGCCCATGATCTCAATGCCATCATACCCGGCTTGTTGCGCCAGACGCGCGCTCTTGGCAAAGTCCTTAATGGTACTTTTAATCATGCCCTTGGTCATGGCCTTGGGTGCATAGGGAGTAATTGGCGACTTGATAGCACTCGGTGCACAGTTAAAGGGATGATAGCCATAACGTCCGGCATGGAGCAGTTGCAGACAGATTTTTCCACCGTGTTTATGCACCGCCTGAGTGTACTTTTTATGCTTAATTACATCGAACAGAGTATTAAAGGACGATGAGATTGGGGTGAGCTTACCGCGAATATTAGGGCTATAGCCGCCGGTGATAATAAGCCCGACGCCGCCTTTGGCACGCTCCTCATAGAAGGCCGCCAGGCGCTTACGGTTATGCCACCCTTCTTCTAAACCTGTGTGCATTGAGCCCATTACCAGGCGATTTCGTATTTGCCCATGCGCTAATTCTAATGCTTGTTCTAGCATGGCTATCCTCTTCTAACTAATCTGGTCATACCTGTTTGAGAGTAGCGATTTTTATCTTAAGCGGCAAGTAGATTCGACAGCACCCATGATCTAAGCAGCGATAACTGTAAACACTTAGTTACTTTTTTCTGTTTAAAATTTTGAAGTCTTTGGGCTAATATGGAAGTCTAAACAAGGTGTAGAGCAGATTTTAATATTAAGGGTCTGATTTTGATTAAAAAAGTAGTAAAAGCCACCTGGGATGGAATTAACTTTTCCCGCCGCCTGGTGGTCAACATCATCTTCATAGTACTGGTTATCCTGGTAATTGCTTCAATTACCAGCGACGACGGCGAGATCATGGTTCCCAAAGGCTCGGTGCTAAACCTAAACCTAAATGGCTACCTGGTCGAACAAAAACGCTATGTAGACCCTCTCGATACCGCCCTCGCCCAATCCATGGGTGCACAAGATGAACCAGCAGAAATCTTGGTTGATGATGTTGTTGATGTGATCAACAAGGCCGCCAAGGACGAGCGAATAGAAGCCATGCTGTTAAATGTGCAAAACCTAGGCGGTGCCCATATCAATAAACTGGCGGCCATAGCTAAAGCCATCGATGCCTTTAAGGCCCAGGGTAAGCCGGTTATTGCCTCAGGCTACTATTACACCCAAAGCCAGTACTACCTTGCCGCCCACGCCGATGAAATTAATCTACACCCTTATGGCGGCGTGTCTATCGAAGGCTTTGGTGTTTATCCGGTGTATTTTAAAGACGCCTTAGACAAGCTTAAGATCACCCAACATGTGTTCCGTGTCGGTACCTTTAAATCAGCGGTGGAGCCGTTGATCCGTAACGATATGTCGCAAGCGGCCAAGGAAGCGAATAAAGAGTGGTTGTCGCACCTATGGCAGCAGTATAAGGACGAAGTTGCGAGCCTACGTGGTTTTGAACAAACAAACTTCGACGAAACCCTGGACGCCTACCTGGCAAAGCTAGAGAAAGTAGACGGCAACGGCGCCGAATATGCGCTTAAATACGGTTGGGTTGATGCCCTGAAAAATAACCAGGAGCTACGTCAACAGCTGATCGACTTGGTAGGCCTTGATGATGAAGGCAACAGCTTCCGTCAAATTGGCTTCAATGATTACCTGGCTACCTTCAAGCTACCCATCGCTGTGGATAATCCTCTCACCGAAAAAGTGGCGGTGATCGTGGCCAAAGGCACCATAGTTGATGGTCATCGTAAAGCCGGTGAAATTGGTGGCGACAGCACCGCTGCCCTACTTCGCGAAGCACGTAACGATGATCGCGTTAAGGCCGTGGTTCTTCGTATCGACTCAGGTGGTGGCAGCATGTTTGCTTCTGAGCTAATTCGCCGTGAAGTCATCGCCCTTAAAGAAGCAGGTAAACCCGTGGTCGCCTCCATGGGCTCGGTAGCCGCCTCTGGTGGTTATTGGATTGCCAGTGCCGCCAACGAGATCTGGGCCGCACCTAGCACCATCACAGGCTCTATCGGCGTGTTCGGTACCATTATGACCTTTGAAAACAGCGCCGCAAAACTAGGTGTTTACTCCGATGGCGTCGGCACTACAGAGCTAAAAGGATCATCTGTGTTACTTGGCCTTAATGATAAATTGGCTCAAGCCATTCAAATGAGTGTTGAAAACGCCTACTCCCGCTTCTTAAAGGTGGTATCCGAGTCTCGTGGCCTGCCAGTTGAAGAGGTGGATAAAATAGCTCAGGGACGCGTATGGATTGCTACGCAGGCACAAGAATTAGGCCTTGTTGACCAACTTGGTGACAAACAGGCAGCCATTAGCGCAGCGGCCAAACTCGCGAGCCTCAAACATTATGATGTGAAGCTGATTGAGCAGCCGCTATCACCACAGGATATCTTCATTCAAAACCTGTTTGGGAATGCTATGGTTCAGTCTCTGGTTGCCAAACAAGCCCCACACAGCGCCAGCGTTGGAGCAGCCATGCAGTTTGATAACTTTGTTGAGCAAATTGAACAGCAAGTCAGCTCCTTAAAAGCCTTTAATGATCCCGAAGGCATCTACGCTCGCTGTCTAGTGTGCGCCGTAACGAATTAATTTTCGTAAATAAATCCTAGCGCCACGTTTAGTCACGGCGCTACAGCATGTATACTTAGCCCGATAGCATCTATCGGGCTTTTTTATGAAACGTAAACGTATTTATATCGCCTATACCGGCGGTACCATAGGCATGAAAAAATCAAGTCAGGGCTTTATCCCCGCCGCTGGCTACCTGACCGAAACGGTAAAAAACAGTGCCGAGTTTAACCGTGATGAAATGCCGCTGTTCGATATCGAAGAATATTGCCCTCTCATCGACTCTTCCGATATGTCGCCGGCCCATTGGCAGATGATAGCCGATGATATTCAGGCCAAATACCATGACTACGATGGCTTCGTGGTGTTGCACGGAACAGACACCATGGCCTACACGGCGTCGGCGCTGTCGTTTATGTTCGAAAACCTGACCAAGCCGGTGATCGTCACGGGCTCTCAGATCCCCCTGTCGCAACTGCGCTCCGATGGCCAGGTTAACCTGTTAAATGCCATGTACTTGGCGGCGAACTACCCCATAGCCGAGGTGAGCCTATTCTTTAACAATCAGCTGTTTCGAGGTAATCGGGCAACCAAGATCCATGCCGATGGTTTTAACGCCTTCGACTCTCCGAACATGGCGCCCCTAGCCAAAGCCGGTATCAATATTCGTCTGATAGAAGGCCAACTCAGCCCCTATATCGACAATGAGCTTCAGGTCTCACGCATTACCCCGCAAGCCATTGCGGTATTGCATCTGTACCCTGGGATCAGCGCCGATGTGGTTGGCTCTATCATTAACGACGATATTAAGGCACTCATTTTATTGAGCTTTGGTGTCGGTAACGCACCGCAAAACCATGAGTTTTTGGAGCTGTTAGCCAATGCCAATGAGCGCGGTATTGTGATTATCAACCTCACCCAGTGCTTACAGGGTCAGGTTAATATGGGTGGTTATGCCACCGGCAATGCGCTGTTGAACGTGGGCGTTATCAGCGGTTTCGATATGACCTTAGAGGCCTGTTTAACCAAGCTGCATTATTTGTTGAGTAAGCAGATTTCAACACAAAGCATTCGCCACCTGATGCAGGACAATCTGCGCGGTGAATTAAGCCGTTAACGGCGAATAAGAAGCGAAACAAAAAGCCCCGCTAATGCGGGGCTTTTTAGTCTTTAATCATTTCGATTAGTCTTGGCTATTAACGAACCTTGGCATCTATCTCAACTAGGTCCGTCAGGTGGCACACCTCACCGCTGTGCGTTTTAATACCGTGCTCCCCAAAGTAGTCGCGTTGCGCCTGCACCAGGTGACCATTGCTCGGCGTGCTTAAGGTCGCCAAATAGTTTTGCGTGGCGCTCGCACAGGGAATGCAAGGCCGGTGCTAACCGCAGCACCACTGATGCAACGCAGAGCTTTCACTTGCGTATCCAAAGTATCGATAAACTCAACGCCTTGGGCAATTTGGTCGAGGTAATCGGCGCGGATAATACAGCCGGCACGCCAGGTTTGCAGGGTTTTAGCCAGATCGACTTTCCACTGATGGGCGCGTGATGCACCTTTGATCAGCGCCAGACCCTGGCGATAACAGAGCAGACTCGCCAGGTGGAAGGCATCTTTTAGCTCGTCCAGGTCGATATCAATGCTTTCTGTTGCCTTAGCGGCATAGGTCATTTCTTTTGCCGCATGGGTGTCACCGGTATTAGTCAGGTGACGCGCTTGTACCGCAGCAACCAAGGAAGGCACGGCAATGCCCAATTCCAAGGCATTTTGCGCCGTCCATAAGCCCGTGCCCTTGGCGCCAACCTTGTTGTCGATTAAATCGACTAAGGCAGTGCCTTCTGTGGTTTCCAGTCTAAGAATATGGCTGGAAATAGCCAGTAGATAGCTGTTGAGTTCGCCTTCTGACCAGGCATCGAAGATTTCGGCGATTTGCTGTGGGGTCTTACCCGCGCCCAGGCGCAATAATTGGTAAACCTCGGCGATTAACTGCATCAGCGCATATTCGATGCCGTTATGTACCATTTTTACAAAATGGCCGCTGGCGGATTGGCCCACACGGGCAAAACAAGACTCGCCATTGTAGCTGGCCGCTACTTTTTCAAAGGAAGACTCGATGCGCTCCCAGCCGCCCTCTGAGCCACTGGCCATCATCGCCGGACCATGGCGAGCACCCTCGGCCCCACCGGAGATACCCATGGTGGCGAATTCAAATTTATTCTGATATTTCAGTTTGCGGGCAATACCGTCTTTGTAATTACTGTTACCGCAGTCGACGATGATGTCATCTTTGCTCACACCCGCATCAACCAGGTCCTGACACACACGATCAACCAGTTCACCGGCAGGCACCAACAAGAGGATGGAGCGTGGCGCTTCTAAACGACGCACCATATCATGAAGATCGGAGACGATATGCAAGCGATCGGCCGTTCCTTGCGATTTGGCGCAGCTTAGTAATTCTTCACCAGCGTCTGGATTTTTATCATAAGCAACGAGCGTGAGCCCTTTTTCGATTAAGTTCAAAGCAAGATTTTTGCCCATCACTCCCAGACCTACTAATGCTACTTGCATCGAGTTTCCTCCTCGGTATAAACGTGTGACTGGTCTAGAACACCCATGGGTGCAACAACATAATAATGTTAGCGTAAGAGCCTAACTCGCTGACAAATATTCACCTGTTAGCGTGTCTGTGCCCGGCGCTTGGATTGACCACCTTTAAAAATTGGGTGTATAACCTGATTACGGCGGGCATTATAGGGAAAACTATGCACCATTCAATCCCCGCCTTGGAATTATATCAAATTAGCCCAATATCATTGCATAAAGGAGTCAGCTGGCGATTATAGCACAATTGACTGCATCTGACACCGGTGTCATACTACCGAAACATAAATAGTAAAAAATAAGTAAAAAGCGGACTCCAAGCTGTAATCAAGCCAGAGTTTGCTACCATGCTATAAAAGCAAATACGCCTACGGGAGACTTTAATGCTTAGACGTACAAAAATCGTGGCCACCCTTGGTCCGGCAACGGACAGAGACAATAATCTAGAAAAAATCATCCGCGCCGGCGCTAATGTGGTGCGCTTAAACTTTTCCCATGGTAAAGCCGCCGACCATCAGCAACGTGCCGATGCGGTACGTGATATTGCCAGTCGCTTAGGTGTTCACGTCGCCATTCTTGCCGATTTACAAGGCCCTAAAATTCGTGTTTCCACCTTTAAGAATGGCAAGGTTACCCTCACCCAGGGCGAAAAATTTATTCTTGATGCGGACTTAGGCCCAGATCAAGGCGATATCAACGGCGTCGGAATCGACTACAAAGAACTACCTCAGGATGTAAAAAGCGACGACCTGCTGTTATTAAACGATGGCCTTATTCAACTAACTGTTGACCATGTTGAAGGCAACAAGGTCCACTGTATCGTCAAAGTCGGTGGCGTGCTGTCGAACAATAAGGGCATTAACCGCCTAGGCGGCGGCTTAACGGCACCGGCCTTTACCGATAAAGACAAAGAAGACCTGATCACCGCCACCGACATTGGCGTTGATTATATCGCCGTGTCATTCCCACGCTCTGGGGAAGATATGCGCTATGTACGCTCTTTGGCCGAAAAAGCGGGCTCTAAGGCGCAATTGCTGGCCAAGATTGAGCGCGCCGAAGCGGTCGAAAGCGTTGAAGCCATCGACGATATCATTCTCGCTTCCGATGCGGTCATGGTGGCCCGTGGTGATCTGGGTGTGGAAATTGGCGATGCCGAGCTGGTGGGTAAACAAAAAACCATCATCAATCGTGCCCGCTCGCTTAATCGTGTAGTGATCACCGCCACGCAAATGATGGAGTCTATGATAGACAATCCCATGCCGACCCGCGCCGAGGTGATGGACGTGGCCAACGCAGTATTGGACGGCACAGATGCGGTCATGCTCTCTGCCGAAACTGCGGCCGGTGACTACCCGGAGCAAACGGTTGCGACCATGGCGCGCGTTTGTTTGGGTGCCGAATCGCAAAAAGAAACACATATTTCCAAACACCGTCTCGATAGCATGTTTGCCGACAACGCCGAAACCATTGCCCTTTCGGCCATGTATGCGGCCAACCACCTAGGCACGGTTAAAGCCATCGTCGCCCTGACCGAGTCCGGTAACACGGCCAAGCTGATGTCGCGTATTTCGTCGGGTCTGCCCATCTATTCGCTATCACGTCACCAGCAAACCCTGGGACAGTCTGCGTTATATCGCGGTGTCTACCCGGTGCACTTTGATTCAAGCCAATATGAGAAGGAAGAGATTGCCAGTCAGGCGCTTGCTCGCTTGGTTGAACTGGGCGATCTGCAGCAAGGTGATACCGTGATCCTCACCCACGGCGACATGATGGAAACCGTTGGTGCCACAAATACCTTGAAAATTGTCACCGTTCAATAAATAGTTAACATAGGTTTTAGCAACACACGCAAAGACTTATGTCTAAACAAAAACGTATAGCAATGATCACTTCCGGGGGCGATGCCCCCGGAATGAACTCCGCCATCCGCGCCATCACTCTCAAAGCGCTCTCGTGCAATTACCAGATAATTGGTTACCACGGAGGTTATAACGGCCTCATTGACGAAAATTACACCGAGCTCGGTGCCCATCAAGTCAACGATATAATTCATCGCGGTGGAACCATTATTAAGTCCGCCCGTTGTCCGGCGATGCACACGGAGTCAGGTATTCTCCAGGCGGCCAACAGTTTACGAAAATGCCATGTTGATGCCCTGATCGTGATCGGCGGAGACGGCAGCTTCAAGGGGGCCGAGGCACTTAGCGCACACTGGTCGGGACAAATTATTGGCATTCCCGGCACCATAGATAACGATATCAATGGCACCGACGCGACCATAGGCTTTTACACGGCCATAGACACCGCGCTCGGCTGCATCGATAAAATTCGCGATACGGCGCAAGCGTTCGAACGAACATTTGTGGTCGAAGTGATGGGACGCGATTGCGGCATTATTGCCATGGAAGCGGGTTTGGCCAGCGGTGCTGAACAGATCATCTGCAAAGAGCTCATTGACGATGAGCAGCAATTTATTGCCCAGTTGAAACAAGATGTCGCGTTATCGCTAGCCCAGGATGCGGCGCACAGCTATGTGCTGGTGATGGCAGAGCATTCGTTAAGTATCAGCGCCCAAGAGCTGGCTGAGCAGCTCAGTGACTTCACTGGAGTCGATAGTCGCAGCGCCATTTTAGGATATGTTCAGCGTGGCGGTGCCCCCGTGGCCGGCGATAGAATACTGGCCACCCAATTGGGAGTCGAGGCGGTTAAGCAAATAGAGCTTGGAAATACCGGCATCATGGTCGGCATTGAAAACGCCCAAGTGACGACCACTGCACTTAGCGACACCTCGGATACCCAGGCCCGCAATGTGAACTTCGTAGCGCGACTCAAAGAATATCGCCTTTGAACTTAGCACAATAAAGGCCGTGTAAACGGCCCCTTTGTTATCCTTCGGCGTATGCCTTGTCGCTTCGCCCATACCAGATTTGGTATTTATCACCTTGGTATTTTAACAAGGTAAATAAATAGCCCGACGTCAGCATGATCAAACCACCAATCAACGCGGCTTCATTCATAACACCCAAGAAGCAAAAAAGGTAGCCACACACATGACTGAGTCGCTCAACATTATGAGCCGAGCGCCGTGTTGGCCTCAATTGCAAAAAATTAAAGACGAACCAAACCCTTAAAAACAAAGGCAGGTTTTTCCAGTTCTCTGAGCTTCTATCTATCATCACTTTCTCCTGATTCAATGTAGCTAAATCGACATTGAGTGCAGCAGCCAGGCACTTTTGAGACTCTAAACTCGCATTGGCACCACTTTCTATCCTTTGCACCGTTCTCACGTTGAGCCCGGACATCTGTGCCAATTGCTCTTGCGATAATTGTCGACTCAAACGTAATTGTTTCAAATTCATTGCCTGCCTCTTACTGCTTATCCATGTCAAAGTGAAGATTGGACGAATATTAACACTGTCAGGTACGAAAGCTTCCCGACATTTACCCGACAGCGACCATTTCACAGCCTTAGCACAACAAAAAAGCGAGCACTCAGGTCTCGCTTTTAATAAGGTCTAAAATTTTGACAAGGCGCTTGCTATTAATTAGCTAACGCCGCCTTCACCTTATCGCGGTAGCTACGACTCACCTTCAGCTCTTGGCCATTGCTCAACACCAAAAGGTATTCACCACTGACCTGAGTCACCAGTTTGCTGATCTGTTTGGAGTTGACGATGGCACTGCGATGAACGCGCACAAATAAGCTGGGGTCGAGCTCGCGCTCCAACTCTTTCATGGTTTTACGCAGGATATGGGTTTGTCCATCACCACAATGAAGACACATATAATCGCCTGCGGCGTCTACCCATTGAATGCTGTTGGTGGGCACGCGGATGATCTCACCCTGCTCTTTCACCGCCAAAGATTCCGGATAACGCTTGGTTTCCAAGCTATCACCACTGGCGAGTTTCTTAAGAATTTCTTCGCAGTTATTACCGGTGATCCCGGCAACGAAACTGGCAAGCTTTTTCTTATGAAGGTTATCTTGTTGTGTTTTTAGATGTGATTGCACTTTTTCCACCGCCTGTTTTAGTCTTTCGTCATCCACAGGTTTGAGCACATAATCGAGCGCATGTACTTCAAAGGCCTGCACGGCATAGCGATCGAAGGCGGTAACGAACACCACTAGGGGTTGCTTCTCGGCGGGCAAGTGCGCAAGCGCATCCGCGACCTCGAAGCCGTTCATTCCTGGCATCTGAATATCCAAAAAGACCAAATCAATCGTTTGCGCCTGGCACAAGGCCACCGCATCGCTGCCTTGGGCACATTGTTCAACCACTTCGATGTTATCGAGTTGGGCCAAACGCACAGCCAGGCCCTTGCGAGCTAACGACTCATCGTCGACGATCAGGGTTTTAATGGTACTCACTCTGTTACTGCCTTCTCATAAGGGATACGAATGTTGACGGTTAAACCGGTCGGCGTATTCCCTGATAATACAAATGAATAATTGTTCTCGTAAAGTGTCTTTAATCTATCCTTGGTGTTGGCGATACCAACACCACCGGCATTAAGCAGCTGCCCGTCTTTAAGCTCGGTACCCGGTCCATTATCGCTGACCTCAAGCAACAACTCCTTGGCAAACACCTGAGCCTTAACGCTGATCACACCCCCTTGGGTCATATGAGCGATGGCATACTTCAACGAGTTTTCAATTAACGGCTGTAGGATAAGGCTTGGCACCAAGGCTTCTCTGGCCTCGTCGCTGATATCCATCTGTACAGCCAAGCGGTCGTCAAATCGCACCCGCTCAATATCTAAATATAGACTCAGGGCGTGCAGCTCTTGCTCTAACGCCACTTTTTTTATGGGGTCGGTGTTGAGTGTGTAGCGCAAAAAGTCACTCAAACGGGACACCATTTTGTTTGCATCCTTGTTTTCCTCAACCAAGATCAGGGTCGATATGGCATTAAGAGTATTAAACAAAAAATGCGGATTTAACTGGTAACGCAGCATTTTTAATTGCGCTTCATGGGCCATGGTATTGGCTTTGAGCGCCTTTTGCCGCTCTCCCTGAAGCAACTGATAGTATTTGATCCCGAAATACAAACCACTCCAACATAAAATGATATAAACCGAATCCAGGCCTTGCTGGAAGTAGTAAAACCATTCGTCGGGTCTATACCCGTGGCGATAAATTTCCCATAGGTTAAACTTTTGTACCACGGACCACAGGGTTCCGGTGATATAGGACACCCCAAACACCACCAGCACCAAAATCCAGGGTTTGGCATTCCACACCCGGCGGTACAAATAGCGCAGCGGCACCGTCATCAGGCACCCGGCATAGGCATTAAGCAAGATCACGAACACGTAAATATCACGCATTTCGAAGACCTTGGAGCCGATGTAATTAACCAGGGCGTAGCCTATCCATCCTGCGATTTGCAAAACCCAGAAAAAACGCTGGCGATTATCGACTAATTGCTGCCAATTCAAAATTCACTAAACTCCCTGCTAACGCCATCAATATCCATGCGCGCTGCATACTTATCTAACATCATTATTAATAAAGCCAACCCAAAAGGCACTGTATTTGGTCTTATCTAACCCTTCCTTCAACGCAAAAACGCCGCACAAGGGGTGCGGCGTTTGCAGGAAAGGCGTCGATTAAATACTCACACGCTTATAGTTGCGGTACTCGGGATGCCAGTAGTTTTTGTCTATGGCCTTAATGATATCCTCATCACTGACCTCCAGCGCCTCACCCTGCTCGATGGCGACTTTGGCAACGGCAAAAGCGATACGTTTAGACAGGGCTTCGATTTGAGTCAAAGGCGGCAACAGGCTGCCCATCCCTGAGTTGGCTAACGGCGAACTCGACGCCAAGGTCTCGCTGGCGGCCATCAGCATTTCATCGCTAATGCGCTTGGCTTTAATGGCAATCACGCCCAAGCCTATGCCCGGGAAGATATAGCTGTTGTTACACTGGGGAATGGTGTAATCCTTACCCTCATGGTTAATGGTACCGAACGGGCTGCCGGTGGCAATAATGGCCTCGCCATTGGTCCAGTTAAGCACATCCTGTGGGTGCGCCTCTACCTGTTTCGATGGGTTAGACAGCGGGAAAATAATCGGCTGAGGATTATTCTCGGCCATGGTACGCACAACCTGCTCGGTAAAGAGGCCAGGCTGACCTGACACCCCGATTAAAATACCCGGCTCGGCGCAGTGCATCACATCCAATAAGGACGGATAATCGCCGCTGTATTTCCACTGTGCCAGATTATCCTGAGACTGCATTAGTGCCTGCTGGAAATCACGCAAGCCTTCCATGCCTTCAGTGAGCAGACCAAAACGGTCAACCATAAAGATTTGACTACGCGCCTGGGCATCGCTAATGCCTTCTGACACCATTTGGCTGATCACCTGCTCGGCAATACCACAGCCTGCAGAGCCAGCGCCAACGAACACTACCTTTTGCTCGCTTAATTTCGTGCCCTTGACGCGACAAGCGGCCAATAAGGTACCTACGGTCACCGCGGCGGTGCCCTGTATATCGTCATTAAAGCTACAGATCTCATCGCGATAGCGTTTTAACAATGGCATGGCATTAGGTTGCGCGAAGTCTTCAAACTGCAACATCACATTCGGCCAGCGGCGTTTAACCGCTTTGATGAAGAGATCAAGAAACTCGTCGTATTCCGCCTGGCTGATACGTGGATGGCGGGCACCCATGTACATGGGGTCGTTCAATAATTTCTCATTATTGGTGCCCACATCCAGCATCACTGGCAATGTATAGGCCGGGCTAATGCCACCACAGGCGGTATACAGGGAAAGTTTACCGATAGGAATACCCATACCCCCAATCCCCTGGTCGCCCAGACCCAAGATACGCTCACCGTCGGTCACTACGATGACCTTGACCTTGCCCTTGGTGGCATTACGGAGAATATCATCGATATTGTGCCTGTCTTCATAGGCAATAAAAAGGCCACGAGAACTGCGGTAAATATCGGAGAACTGCTCACAGGCATCACCCACGGTTGGCGTGTAGATGATAGGCATCATCTCTTCGATATGATCACGCACCAAACGGTAATACAGGGTCTCATTATTATCTTGAATGGCGCGCAGATAGATATGCTTGTTTAGGTTGTCACGAAAGCTCGAATACTGCTGATAACAACGCTCGACTTGCTCTTCGATGGTTTCAAAGCGTGGCGGTAGTAAGCCAGCCAGGTTAAAGCTTTCACGCTCACGCTGGGTAAATGCACTGCCTTTGTTTAATAAAGGCGTTTCTAACAGAGTGGGGCCAGAATAAGGAATATAAAGATAATTTGGATCGCTGGATTGTGTTTGAGATGCGGATGATTTATCAGTCATGATGCCTACTTAGCGCAGAATACAATTGCCTGATATTATTGCCCCTTGGGCTCAAATTGCAAACCCAAATCGGTTAGATTACGTATTCATTCCCAGTTTTTGAGCTTGTTAGCAATTAACCAACAAGCCCATGAATTTATATTAACATTGACGCCCTACTGACCCAGAGCAATGCCTTCACGTCGAGGATCGGCGCTGCCGTAGAGTTTGCCGTCAATCACCTCCACCGCATGTAGGCCTGAGTTTAAGTCGCCGATGCGCACCTCATGGCCACGCAACTCAAATTGCGCCTTAAGCTTTGCCAATTCGGTGCCCTGCTCCAAGGTAGTCAGATCGTTGCGATTGGTCAGACGCGGCATATTAATGGCCTGCTGGGCCGTTAGTCCCCAATCGAGTACGCCGATGATGCTGTGCGCCACATAATTTATAATACGGCTGCCGCCGGGAGAGCCTATCACCAGGCGCAGTGAGCCGTCGTCATTAAACACCATCACCGGTGCCATCGAGCTTCGGGGGCGCTTATTGCCCTCAACACGGTTTTGCACGTAGTTACCATCACGTTTAGGCGAGAGCGCAAAATCGGTGAGTTGGTTGTTTAACAAGTACCCATTAACCATCACGGTCGAGCCGAAGGCCATTTCAATTGAGGTGGTCATGGACACGGCATTGCCCTTGGCATCAACAATGGAAATATGGCTGGTATTTGGGAGCTCAAAAGCGTCATCCTCGGCATAGCTTAGACCCACAACCGGGTTACCATGACGCTGCTTTTGGTCGCGCTCACCGATAAGCGTCGCACGCTTGTCCAAATAAGCGGTGTCCATCAGGGCCTGAGTGGGGACAGGCTGAAAATCCGGGTCCGCCACATAGACATTACGGTCGGCAAAGGCCAACCGCGAGGCCTGAGTGAAATAATGCAGCGCCTCAGGGTCGTTAGCCGGGTACTGACTTAGGTTTTTGTGCTCCAGCAATTTTAGAATTTGCAGTACCGCCATACCGCCACTGCTCGGCGGCGCCATGGAGCACACGCGGTAACCATGGTAGCCAACGCAAATAGGAGCCCGTTCTTTGGCTTGATAAGCCTGAATATCCGCGGTGGTTAACAGCCCTGGTGCCACTTCACTATGCTGCACGGCATTGGCGATGGCGGCGGCGTTATCACCCTGATAAAACGCCGCAACGCCCTGCTCGGCCATCTGTCTATATAAGGCCGCCAGTTGCGGGTTTTTGCGAATGGTGCCCGCTGCAAGGGGCTCACCGCCGGGGAAAAAGTACTCGCTCGCCGCAGGTAATTTCTCAACGCCCGGGTTTATGCGTCGGGACAGCAGGTTATGCAGTCGCGAAGACACTTCGAACCCCTGCTCGGCTAAGGCAATGGCATCACCGAACAGCTCTTCCCAGGCCAGGGTGCCATATCTTGCATGCGCGTCGGCCAGGGCTTTCATCACCCCGGGTACGCCCACAGAGCGACCACCGACAACCGCATCTATCCAGCGTACCGCCTTGCCCTCGGCGTCAAGGAATAACTCAGGGGTAGCCGCCTGTGGTGCGGTTTCTCGACCATCAAAGGTGGTTAACTGACGCCCTTGACCGTCATAGTGCATAATAAAGGCACCGCCGCCTATGCCCGATGATTGTGGCTCAACCAAGGTCAAGACCAATTGCACGGCAATGGCCGCATCGATGGCACTACCGCCTTTGGCCAAGACCGCTTCGCCGGCCCTTACCGCATAGGGATTCGCGGCGGCGACCATGTACTTATCACCAACAACCTGGTGCTTAGTGACGATACTGGTGGTGGCTTCGGGTTCTCTATCAGCGAGTACCTGTTTGGTGACACCGGGTTGTTCTGTGGTAACGCAGCCGATAGTAAGAAAAAGAGAGGCTGCAAGGATCAGCAGGGATTTAGAAAAAGTCATAAAAATGCCAGGGTCCATTGTCTTGTTTAAGATTGGCATCTTAAGGGAAATACCAATTCACTTAAATAGCTAATCATTCTAGCGGGCTAAATATCATGCTCACTGTGTTGGGATTTTTCTATGTAGAATAACTACATAAGAAAAAACTCCGCCTTGTGAGCATATCATTTATCCAGCGCTATATCTGATCACATACTTAACAGAATTGGTATAAACGGGCACAATACGCAAAAAATAATAGATTATCGCCCTATGTTTCAATCCTTGTTTAAAAAGTCGACCCTGTTTGCGCCTTTAGCCCTGATCATATTCTGCACCCTGATCATGGTATTCGACCTTAACCCCCTGTTACAGTTTGATCGCGCTGACATTAATGAAGGGCAAATATACCGACTGCTCAGTGGCAATTTTAGTCACAGTAATGGTGCCCATTTATTAATGAATATGGCCGGGGTCGGTGCACTGTGGCTACTCCATGGTCACTTTTTTACGGTTCGCGGCTATTGGCTGGCGGTCGTGAGCATATCAGTGGGGTGCACCGGGCTTATTTATTTGTTTGCCGACAACATCGATATTTATGTGGGCCTAAGCGGCACCTTACACGGTTTATTAGTTTATGGCGCACTGAGGGATATTCGCAGCGGCGAGAAAACCGGTTACCTCTTGTTGTTAGGCGTATTGGTCAAGGTGGGCTATGAGCAGTTTATCGGCGCCAGTGCCGACTTAGAAACCCTCATCGCCTCCCGGGTGGCCATTGAAGCGCATTTATTTGGCGTTATAGGCGGTGTGGCGCTGGCCGCATTGCACTGGTTAAAGGCATCGCGCTCGCCAGTAAATTAGCTTATCTAGAGAAGCAAATAAAAAAAGCCCGGGGAGACCCGGGCTTTTTTATGCTGTTAACACTCAACCACTATAGGTTTTCTTTAAACAGCTTATGGATACGACGGTATTCGTCTAACCAGCTTGAAGGTTGGATAAAGCCGTGCGGCTCCACAGGGAAGATGGCCGTCTCAAAGTTTTCTTTTTCCAGCTCGATAAAGCGCTGTACCAGACGCACTACGTCCTGGAAGAACACATTATCATCCACCATGGGCGCGTTGATCAGTAATGGCTTTTGTAGGCCCTCGGCGAAATAAATCGGCGAGCTACGCTCATAGGCGATGGGATCCACATCCGGATGGTTAAGGATGTTCGAGGTGTATGGCGCATTATAATGAGCCCAGTCGCTGACCGGACGCAGTGCAGCACCGGCTTGGAATGCATCTGGCGCGGTGAATAGAGCCATAAAGGTCATAAAGCCACCGTATGAGCCACCATAGGTGCCCACGGCGCCGGTATCAACGTTGGCATGCTCAGCCATCCATTGAATACCGTCAAGCAAATCCTGGGTCTCCGGTGTACCCATCTGACGATAAATGGCAGTACGCCAGTCACGGCCATAGCCTTTTGATGCCCGGTAATCCATATCCATGACCACATAGCCTTCACTGGCCAGTAATGAATGGAACATAAATTCACGGAAATAACCGGACCAACCAAAGTGTGAGTTTTGTAGATAACCGGCACCATGGTTGAAGATCACTGCCTTACGGGTCTTACCGCTTTCACCTTCTTGGTAGTCGCTTGGGTAATACACCTTGGCATACACAGGCTGCTCGCCGTGGCTTGATGGTACGGCAACAATTTGCGGCGCTACTAGTTTGGTGGCCTTAAACTGCTCGGATACCGTGTGAGTCAGTTGCGTTACCTCGGCCTTAGGGGCCGCGTCCATCACAAATAGCTCAGGTGGATTCATAATGGTCGAGTGCGTCAGCAACAGTTTGCTCTGATCCGGGCTAAGTACATAGTCCGTCATGCCGTTAAGGTCGGTCAGCGCTTCAACCTCACCGCCTTGTAACGCCAGGCGATAGATTTCATAGATACCCGGGTGCTTTTTGTTACCCTTAAAGTACAGGTAGGCATCATCGTCGCTGAGCGTCAGGTTAGACACCTCAAATGCACCGCTGGTGCGCTGAGTCGCCTTACCATCGAGCGCCTTGGTATAGATATGACTGTAACCCGATTGCTCGGATAGGTAGTACAAGGTGTCACTGTTGTTGAACCAACCAAAATCATTAAAGGTGTAGTTGACCCAGGCATCATCATGTAAACGGTGCTGATTAACCAGCTTTTTACCATTGAAATCAACGGTGGCAATCCAGCGGTCTTTGTTATCCCAGGCTTCCAGCATCACCGCGACCTGAGTACCGGCGTTGTTCCATTGGATAGCACTTTGATCCCAGCCCCAGTCCATCATCAAATTGATTTCACGGCGCTTCTTTTCAGATGTGTACTTTTTGCCTTCGCGGGCATAGTTTTCAGCCTTAACCTCGGCCAAAACATCTTCATCCCAACCTGGCAGGGTGTTATAGGTCAAGGTCGACTTTTGCTTGTTGTCCAGGTCGATATACACCAGTTCGGTTTCCTGCGGCTTGGCATCGGCCACTCGACGACGAGCCGGAACCGCATCGATACCGGCATCATCGGTGATGTAGTTAGGCATGATATCGCCTTCACCACGCCAGCTGCGGGTGTCGGTTAGGGCCACAATAAGCTTGGTGCCATCCGGTGATAGCTGGGCATCCACTAAGCGCTTGTTCTCGCCCAGGTAGATACTGGCATCGATGACCGAGTCATTTTCATCCATCAGCGCTTGTTGGCGTGCAGCGGCATCTTTTTTATTCTTTAACTGCAAGGCCACATAGTCGATCAGCTTATGCTGCTCTTTGGCAATGTAGCTGGTCGGCTCGCTCACCTTCACCGGCGTGTCTTCAAGCTTAAGGTTCACTAGCTCGCTGCGCTGACCTGTGCTTAAATCAACCTGCATAAACAGGTTGCCGACTCTGTATACCAAAGAGTTATCATTTAAAAACTGTGGCTTAGATTCAAAGGCAGAGGTCTTGGTAATTTGGATCAGGGTATTGTTAACCATGTCCTTAACAAAGATATCCCCTTCAAAAACATAAGCCTGAAGACGCTTATCTTTGCTCATGACCGCACCGTCAGCGCCCAGAGTATGAAGCTCTTTTAAAGGCACCACGACTGCATCGTCGCCAAGCACTTGAACATAATGATCTCTTAGTTCATTGCCCTGCTGTTTCTGCTTATAGATCACCGCACCTGAGTCGGCGCGCCAAAATGCACCTTCGGGCTGATTACCCAACCAATCGGGATGGGCCATCGCCTGCTCTAAGGTGATGGCAATAGAGCCTGGTTTAGCAGGAGTCGATACTTGTTGTTTTTCAATCGTGCTGGACTCAAGGCTAGTCGGAGCATCACTTTGTGACGCCGTACTTTGACAGCCCGCGAGGATAAAGCTAGAAGCAACGGTGGCCGCTAGCACAGTTTTATGAAACATAATTATTAGTATTGAAATTGCAGGTGCCAAGATTTAAGCAAAAACTCGACAATAAAGACAGGTGTTTTAGATTAAATACGCGCTTAACGAGGCGAATAACGGCACAAAAAAAGGTCAGCAAGTGTTGCTGACCAAAACTCTGCGCTAGCAATAAAACAAGCTATGAACCTGTTCCCTATAAATATAGACCATAATTTGAACAATTACGTTTATTCATTTGTAAGTATCTGCACATCCAGCCAAACCAGACGATGGTCCGAAGAGAGCCTCCTGTCGCGCACCAATTCATAACCTGCTTCGCCTTTTGCCGGCCAGTAAACGCCGCCTTCGAGCGCACGTAATCCCTGCTTAGAAGGCAGCACATAGTCGGCGCGAGCCTGCCAACTGGCGGTATAATACTTGGCGTATGACTCGGTTGCCGACTCGGCACCGCCTTTGCTCTGAGGCGTTACACTGCTGTCTACCTTAGGATGCTCTAAGACCTGATTAATGGCCGCGGGACGCGCCTTTGGCCCTTGCGGCGCTGCATTTAAATCACCGAGGATCACAAAGCGCCCCGCTCCTTGTAAACCGCCGCGGCGACCCTTGTCATCAATAAGGTAATCGGGGACATCCGTAGCGATATAGTCCGCCAATAGCTTAATCTCAGCAAAATTACGCAGACCATTTCTGTCTTCCGGGCCGTCAAACACAGGCGGCGTTGGATGCGAAGCGAGAATATGCAAACGCTGGCCGTTAATCGTCAATGGAATATCCCAAAACGACTTAGAACTTAGGCGTGCGGCCTGCCAGGTTTGTTGATCATAGAAGGCTTGGCCGTTCAGTGTAGGGCCCACAGCCCCCGTTTGCGTATGCCAGGGCAAATGTTGGAAGGTTCGCACCGCTTCGTTATCGATGGGAAAGCGGCTCAACAACAGCATGCCGTATTGGCCGGGATAAAAGCCAAAACCATAGGCATCACCGGCTATGCCGCTTTTTTTGCCATCCCCATCAAAATCAAACTCACTGGCAACCCCGGTATTCACTGGTGCCGCATAGCTGTACTGGTAACTAATTCCCTGATACTCATCATGAGCCTGGCCGAGGAAATGTTGCTGAAATAACGCTGCATTTTTTTGCCAGTCAGCGGTGAAATCAAATTCATTGAGTAAAATCACATCCGGGCGCACGGCCTGAATAATGGTCGCAATATTATGGATTTGTGGGTGAGTGCCCTCGGCCAGTAACTGAGGCAATGGAGACTCGGTGAGTGAGGTAAAGTGTTTACTGTAATTAGAGCCGTCCATACTCACATTAAAGGTTGCGATGCGTATGCTCGGCGCTGACTGTGAGGCCTGAGATTGAAGCGCCGAAGAGGTGTTGGCGCTCACAGCGCCAGCGCTGATCAATAACGTGCTGACAAGAGAAAAAGCCCGACATTGTACTTTCATACTGGGTTCCATATAAGCTGACGAAAGAAGGCTTGTACCCATGAAACTATTAAAATTGGTACAAGGCCATTATGGTAGCAGCTAAGGCTTTGACTTTGTAATTAAAAGAGGTAAAAAAACCGAGCAGTTGCTCGGTTTTTATGGATTCACCTAAATTATCGCTTAATTTAGAATAAGTCGCTGAGCCATGGCTGCAACCCCAGGATAATGCTCCTCGGGAAGGTGCTCTGCTAACTCTGCCAGGCGCTGACCCAGAGCATGCAAGGTATCTGCACTGACATTAATATGACCCATCTTACGACCCGGCTTCACACCCTTGCCATACCAATGGCTACGGGTTTGTGCAACGCTTAGCACCTCGGCCGGAATAGCCGCCTGACCCAGCACATTGATCATCGCACTTGGGCGCAATAACTCGGTATCGCCTAAAGGAAGACCGGCTACGGCACGCACATGGTTTTCAAACTGACAGCTGTAGGCACCCTGTTGCGTCCAGTGCCCTGAGTTGTGCACGCGAGGGGCTATTTCGTTAACGAGAAGCTGGCCGTCGACGTCGAAGAACTCAATGGCCAATACCCCAACATAGTCAAGCTCATTAGCCAATTTGCGATAGGCATCAATGGCTTGCTGCTGCACACTGTCATTTACCAAACCGGCCACCGACAGAGTCAGTACACCATTGGTATGTTCGTTTTCGGTTACCGGATAGATGGCCAGGTTGCCTTGGTGGTCTCGGGCACCAATCACAGATACTTCGCGCTCAAACGGGATCATCTTTTCGCAAATAATGCTGTGATGCGCATCCTTTTGTAAAAACTCGACCATTTCAGCCCAGATAGTGTCCGCATCCGCGGCGTCTTTTAGGCGCCATTGACCCTTACCATCGTATCCCGCTTGACAGGTTTTAATCACCAAAGGTAACGACAACTCGGTGATGGCTTTATCGAAGTGGCTGCGCTCGGTTACCAACACATAAGGTGCGCTCGGAACACCGGCACGCTCCAACAAGGCTTTCTCTTTGGCACGATCACCACCACAGGCAATGGCCTCTTTCCCTGGGAAGAACTTACCACTTTGCTCACACAGGGCTAATACATCAGCAGGAATGTGTTCGAATTCGGCGGTAATGCGTTCGCTCTCGGCAATCGCCTGCTCCAGTGTTAAGCCATAATTTTCACCTGTAACAGGGTGAACGACCTGCTTTGACCCTACATCATAGGCATAGATATGAATATCCAAGGGGGCACCAACCAGCGCCATCATTCTCGCTAACTGTCCGGCCCCAAGCACTAACATTTTCATTGAAGCCTACCCCTTATTCAGCTGGGTTAGGGTTAGCTAAAACGGTATCGGTTTGCTCTTTGCGGAAAGCATCGATTTTTGCCAATAACTCTGGCTGCTGACAACCTAAGATTTGTGCCGCTAACAAACCGGCATTGGCGGCACCCGGATCACCAATGGCTAAGGTGCCCACGGCTACGCCCTTAGGCATTTGGCAAATAGATAGCAAGGAATCAACACCGTTTAGGGCTTTAGATTTTACCGGTACGCCTAATACAGGCAATGAAGTGAAGGCAGCAGCCATACCCGGTAGGTGAGCCGCACCGCCGGCACCGGCGATAATGACCTTGATGCCACGCTCGGCAGCCGATGAGGCATAGTCTGCCAATAATTGAGGAGTACGGTGTGCCGATACCACCTTGGTTTCATAGTCAATGCCAAATTTATCCAACATATCCGCTGCATGTTGCATAGTGGGCCAATCAGACTTGGAACCCATAATAATACCTACTTTCATTGTTACTCCTCGGGTCAATAACGATACTAGTTTAACTGCAGTTTACCCGCGCCGGCGCCAAGCACAATTGACTTGAGGGGTACGCCAGCACACCGCGGTTGGCCATTTGCCAACATAAGTTGCGGCGCATTATACAAAAAAGCCAGCTAAAAAGCATGCCAAGTTGGCGGATAAAATGGTGTTATCCGGACTTGCTATTTTGACCCGATGCGTTAGCGTCTCGCCACGCCCTTAGCGTCTCTTTGGGGCCTAAAATAAGCGTCAAGAGGGTTAAGCCGCCAGGCAGTAAAATTGCTTTGAGTATAGGACCTAGGATATAACTATAAAAAATGATAAATGGCATAAATAAGATATAGCCAAAAGCCCAGGTGGCAAGGTTAGTAATTGATTTCATGCTGTTTTCCTTAACGATTTTAAAATTGAGCGCGCTCATTATAATTATTGAGCGCGCTCATTTCTAGTTTTAAAACAGGTGTTTTGTGAGCGATAAAGAAGTAACAAGCAAAAAACAATTAACTCGCGAACGTATCATGAGTGCGGCCTGGCGATTATTTCAGGAGCGCGGTTTTGCAGCTACTTCTACACGCGATATCGCCAAAACTGCCCAGGTTGCCAACGGCACCCTATTCACCCACTTTGAAAATAAAGATGATTTGCTGCGCCAGCTGATGCTGATGCACATCGATGAGGTAATTGCCAAGGCCAAGCATGAGGATACGTTTGAACAGCCAAAGTTGAAAATGCGCCACTATGCACAACATCTCTATCGGTTTTATCTGCAGCACATCGAATTCAGTAAGTCTTTATTGCAAGGCTTGGTATGGCAAGGCGCGTTTTTTAGTGCGCAAATGGAAGAGTTTAAAAAGCTGTTATTCGATGGTACTCGGCAATATGACGAGGTGCGGGCCGCTGCCATGATGGATTGCTACTTTATGACCCTGATTGAAGGGCTTAACAGTGAGCGGCCGGATGTCTCCACCCTGGTTCGCCGTTTGAGTGCCAAAATAGCCTTGTTATAAAATGCGGCTCTGCGCTTTGGCGCTAACCCTTGGTCGTTCTGAGTTCCGCGCCGTGCCAAATTAGCTGGTAGCGGCTTTCTGTTACGAAGGAAAAACCAAGGCGTTGTAATAGCCTTATGCTGCGCAGGTTGTCCCTGTGAACCAGGGCTTCCACAGCCGTCACCCTCCCTCCCATATATTGCTCCCCGTGCGATAGCAGCAAAGACAAAGCGTGATACATCAACCCCTTACCCCAAAACGAGGGGTGAAGTTCGTAGCCTAGTTTTGCCACCTGGGTATGGGCGTCATAAATCCCACAACTGCCGATCAGTTGCCCTTGATGCATGATGGCCATACGCACGCCCTCGCCCGTTAGAAAGAGCTCAATATCCCCTTGAATAATGTCTCGCACCTGCTGTTTTGAGGGCATGGCATAATCGTTGTAACGCACTACCTCGGGGTGTGTGAGTAACGCATAGAGATCTGGCGCATCTTTGTGACATATAGGACGCAGTGTCACCGAGCCTTCTGGGCAATCAATCATTAAACTTGAGGAGCGGAGGTTGAGTTGTGGAATTATTGCCTTAAACTAGCGCTATCGGCAAGTTTAAAAATGACAACAGCATGAGCCAAGAACAATTTATCATGGTCCCTCCCACCACCACAGTGTACTGCCCACAGCGTGGCGAGGGATGGACGCTAACGGGGATTACAGGTATCGATGAATATACCTCGGTGATGTTCGATGGGGTGCGTTATACCCTGTCGGCCAGGGAAATCGTCGAGCAACTGCTGCCTAATCAGCAAGCGCGCGAACAAGCGGGCAGCTAAGATCAATAAAAAAGGGCCTGTCGGCCCTTTTTTATTATTACTTTTACTTTAATGCGTTGATACGCGCATCCAACGGCGGGTGCGACGCAAACAGTTCGCCGATTGAGCGCCCCGAGGCAATGCCAAAAGCCATCATTGATCCCTCCAATTGCGACTCGCGATTGCCTTTTAGGCGCTCCAGTGCAGCGCGCATCTTATTGGCGCCCACTAGCTCGGCAGCACCGCGGTCGGCGGCATATTCACGTTTACGGCTAAAGTAGGCAACAACCACGGATGCCAGTACGCCAAAGAGAATTTGAAACAGCATATCGAATAAGAAATACGTCCAGCTTGGGCCGCTCTCTTCTTCGTTGCCACTTAGGAAGTTATCCACCACACCGGCTAGCACCTTGGCCAGGAAGATCACAAAGGTATTTACCACGCCTTGGATCAGTGTCAGGGTCACCATATCGCCATTAGCAACATGCGAAACCTCATGGGCCAGCACCGCCTGGGCTTCATCCTTGGTCATGTTATGGAGCAGACCGCTGCTCACCGCGACCAGGGCATTGTTTTTTGAAGGGCCGGTAGCAAAAGCGTTAATTTCCGGGCTATCGTAAATCGCCACCTCGGGCATTTTAATGCCACGTTGCTGGGCCTGCTCGGCCACGGTAGCCATCAACCATTGCTCTGTATCGGTGCGGGCATGTTCAATCACATAGGCGCCGGTTGAACGCTTGGCTATCCATTTAGACATGGCTAAAGAAATAAACGCGCCACCAAAACCAAAGACCGCGGCAATCGTGAGGATCCCGCCCATGCTGCGTGAGGAAATACCAAATACGGCAAATATAATCGATAACACCACCCCGAGCACCAGCATTACCGCCAGGTTGGTCAATAAAAACAGCACAACACGTTTCATACTTCATTCTCCAATCGAGTAAGATTATTCATTAGGGGTCCTCCCTTAGGGTTGACCTTGACCCATAATGGATAGCATCACTCTGGCCATGAGTTCTATATATAGGCTAACTACGGCGGCATCAAGAGATAGTTTTATGAACATTTGTAAAGAGTTGTTACAGGGCGCGGGGTTGTATTGAGGCGCTAGCGCAGCGCCAACACATCCAACAAAGCACCATGAATGCGCAGTTTTGGCGTCCCTTCGCTGTATGGGCTCTCGGCCAACATGGGTACCGGCAAACGTGCCTTTAAAGTCGCCAGATTAGCATCGTACTGTGCCATTTCTGGGTCTACCTGATTGGCAATCCAACCCGCTACCTCAACGCCACTCTGTTGTAAAGAAGCCATGGTTAACAAGGCATGATTTAAACAGCCGAGTTTCATGCCCACCACCAGGATCACGGGCAGATTTACCGCTGCCACCCAGTCACTGAGTAATTCCTGGTCGTTAATCGGTAACAGCCAACCACCGGCCCCCTCGGTGAGCAAAAGATCTGTGTCCAAGGCACGGATCTCATCATAGGCCCGGTTTAGCTTAGCCATGGTGATCTGCTCTCCCTGCTGGGCCGCGGCAATATGGGGAGCTATGGGCGGCTCATAAATAAAGGGGTTCACCTGCTCATACAAAGCCTGAGTATTGCCGCTTTCGATTAACGTTAGGGCATCGGTGTTTACCAGACGACCAAAGGCCTGCTCGGCACCGGCGGCGATAGGTTTAAAGCCTAAGGCCTTGCGTTTATGTTGTACCGCCAGTTTAAGCAACAGGCTGGTCACATGGGTTTTCCCGGCATCCGTGTCCGTGGCGGTAATAAAAAATTGCTTCATTTGATAAGTTCCAAAAAGACCACGTTATAACTGAGGGCAACCTCTGAGTTATCGCCCCCTAGGCACTGCAATATTTGCGCATACTCGCCTTTACTCAGTGCCCTGTGACCCTGCTCTGCACTGTTTGCACCTATGGCAGACAGGCTTTTTAGGGCTTCCTTGGCACTTGCATAGGTGTCAAACAAGGACAACTCCTGCTGCCAATTGACCTGGAAGCCGGCATTGTGCGCTGAACCTAGTATGTCTTCAAAGCTAGCGAAGTGATTAATCGCCGCTCTCCCTATACTGGCAAACGCCGTTTTTACCTCACCCAAAGAGCCGGCGGCAACAATGGCCAGGTAGGCACGCCCCTTGGGTTTAAGCACGCGATAAAGCTCGGCCAGGGCGATGTTTAAATCACTGGACCACTGCATGGCAAAATTGCTGAACACAGTGTCCAAGCTGTTCCCATGCAGAGGAAGCGCATCCATATCGGCGCAGAGCTTAACGCTAGGTGTGTGTATTTGCGCGAGCATCGAGGGTGATAAATCAAGGGCTAGCAAAGTATCGCTTTGTGCCGCAAGGGCCGCACTGTTAACGCCGGGCCCCGCCCCTAAATCCAAACACAGCCCTAATGGCCGTAGTGCTAGATGTGCCAACAGCACCTCGCTGGCACTGGCCTGTACGCGGGCGTGATGCTGATAACGACACGCCGCCTTAGAAAAGTGCGATTGGGTTTGTTGCTTTAACGCCACGCTCATCGACAGGACTCCAGGGCCTTGACCAGGGTGTCTATGTCCCGCTCTTGATGGGCCGCGGTCAAGGTGATACGTAAACGCGCGGTATTATGAGCAACCGTAGGCGGGCGAATGGCACTGAGCCAGATCCCCTGCTCACGTAAATCGGTTTGCATCTGCAAAGCGCTTTCGCTGTCACCCACTATCAGCGGCTGTATCGGCGTTTGCGACTCCATTAGTGCCAAAGACGACTGCGCGCACCGCTCTCTAAAATACGTGATATTTCGTTGCAATTGCTGACGCTGCACATTCGCATCAAGCAATTGCGTCAAACGCTGCTCGGTAATGGCACACTGCATGGGCGAGATAGAGGTGGAATAAATGTAGTCTCTATTGCCCTGCAGCAGTAGCTCTATCACGGACGTAGATGCCAACACCACGGCGCCATTGCTGGCCAGAGCCTTACCGAAGGTGATCACCAGAATATCCGGACGGGTTTTGCGCTCGAGTGCCGAGCCTAAGCCGTCACCGAGTACACCAAAACCATGGGCGTCATCAAGCATAAACCAGGCATCATGGGCACGACATAGGGCATCAATCTCACCGACCGGCGCACAATCCCCGTCCATCGAAAATACCCCTTCACTGACCACCAGCTTATTTCGAGCTTTAGACTTAGTGAGACGAGCCTGTAAGTGGCTCATATTGTTGTGATTAAAACGCTGCATGGCGGCGTTGGCCTGCAGGCCGCCGTCGATCAAGCTGGCATGATTAAGCTTATCCTGCACTATCAGGCCATCATTACTCTCGGCAAACAGGGCTTTTAACACACTGATATTGGCGCTAAAGCCACTGGGAAAAAGCATGGCGCTTTGGTAGCCAAGCAGATCGCAAAACTGCTTTTCCAACACTTGATGACAGCGCTGATAGCCGGTCACCAAGGGCGAACTGTGAGAACCGGAACGGGCCTCTAGCTCATTCAGGGGCAGATCCCCTAGGGCAAGGTAGTCGTTCGAAGCAAAGTTAAGGTAGTCGCTCCCCTGCACCCGAATGCTGCGGGCACTGACTTCTTCTACCAGTACACGACGGCGCAACAAATGTTGCTGCCGCCTTGCATTTAATGCGTCTTGTATGTAGTCAAACGCCATTTATTTTGCTTCGTAGAACAGCTCGGACTCGGCCTTATCGGCAATCGCCGAGCTCAGTGATGCCTCATAGGCTTCATCTGAATAGTCTTCGCCCTGAGCCGGACGCATGCCTAACTTGCGAATTAGGTTCATATCCGTATCCGCTTCCGGGTTGTCCGTGGTCAGTAACTTGTCACCATAGAAAATCGAGTTCGCACCGGCGAAGAAACACATGCTTTGCATCTGCTCGTTCATGGCCGTACGACCGGCAGATAAACGAACATAACTCTTCGGCATCATGATACGCGCCACGGCAATGGTACGAACAAATTCAAAGTGATCCAGGTCGTCAACATTTTCCAGTGGCGTTCCCTTCACCTTTACCAACATATTGATCGGCACACTTTCCGGCTGTTTTGGCAGGTTAGCAAGCTGGATCAGTAGGCCGTATCTGTCCTTAGCCTGCTCGCCCATGCCAACAATACCGCCCGAACACACCTTCATGCCGGCATCGCGAACATGGTCTAAGGTGTCTAGACGGTCTTGGTAGGTACGTGTAGTGATGATCTGCTGGTAATACTCGGGTGAGGTATCCAGGTTGTGGTTGTAGTAATCCAAACCCGCGTCACGCAATTGGTGAGCTTTGTCGTTATCCAGCATGCCCAGAGTCATGCAAGTTTCAAGGCCAAGCTCCTTAACCTCACGAACCATTTTCTCGATGTAAGGCATATCGCGGTCTTTAGGATCGGACCACGCGGCGCCCATACAAAAACGGGTCGCGCCCTTTTGTTTTGCTAAACGGGCCTGCTCAACCACCTTTTCCACTTCCATCAAGCGTTCACGCTCTAAGTCGGTTTTATAATGGCCGGATTGAGGACAATATTTGCAGTCTTCTGGACACGCACCGGTTTTAATCGATAGCAGGGTCGAGATCTGAACCTCATTGGGGTTAAAGTGCTGCCTATGAATACTCGCCGCTTTAAACAGTAGATCGTTAAACGGCATTTCAAAAAGGGCTTTTACTTGTTCATGAGTCCAGTTATGGCGAATTTCGGCCTGTTGCATGGGGTTCTCTTTATTATCGACGGTAAACTTATTTTGTATCAGTCTACGAGTTGCCTTAGTATTGTCAACGCCAGTGCAATGTTTAAAGTTTACCTATGGACAATAATTATACAGAAACAAATCCCATTGATGTCGAATTTGACCGTGACCATATTTGGCACCCCTATACCTCCATGCTCAAACCCCTGCCCAACTATCCGGTCAGCCATGCCCGCGGTACTCGCTTACACTTAGCCAGCGGCGAGAGTTTGGTCGATGGCATGGCCTCATGGTGGAGCGCATTGCATGGCTACAATCACCCAAGCTTAAATCGCGCACTGCAAGAGCAAAGCGAAAAAATGAGCCATTTGATGTTTGGTGGTATTACCCATGCGCCGGCCGTGGATCTGTGTAAAAAGCTGATCGCTATGACCCCAGCGCCTCTGGATAAGGTGTTTCTGGCAGACGGTGGCTCGGTCAGTGTTGAAGTGGCGATCAAAATGGCGCTGCAGTATTGGTTCAGTCAGGGTCATAAACAAAAGCATAAAATTATGACTCCCCGAAAGGGCTATCATGGCGATACCTTTGCGGCAATGAGCGTCTGCGATCCGGTTAATTCCATGCACAGCATGTATCGCGGCTTCCTACCCGAGCAAATCTTTGTTCCGCAGCCGGTCAGTGCCTTTAATGGCGACTTTGACGAGCAAGAAGCCGAGCAATTGGCGCATTACTTTGCCGAGCATCATCAAGACGTTGCCGCCTTTATCATCGAGCCCATAGTGCAAAATGCCGGCGGCATGAACTTTTACCACCCGCACTATCTAAAAACCGTACGCGCCCTGTGCGACCAATACGATGTACTGCTGATCTGTGACGAAATCGCCACAGGATTTGGCCGTACCGGCAAGCTTTTCGCCGTCGAACATGCGGATATCTGCCCGGATATCATGTGTGTGGGCAAGGCCTTGACCGGTGGCTATATGACCTTAGCCGCCACCCTAACCAGCCATAAAGTCGCGCGCGGTATTTGTAGTGGTGAAGCCGGTGTCTTAATGCATGGCCCCACCTTTATGGGCAACCCCCTCGCCTGCGCAGTGGCGAACGCCAGCCTAAGCTTATTGCTAGAGAACGATTGGCAGCAACAAGTCGGCAATATCAATCTCTGGTTACAACAACTCACGCGCTGCACGGAGCTAGACGCCGTGGCTTCGGTGCGCACTTTGGGCGCTATTGGTGTGGTAGAGCTGGATACCAACGTCGATGTGGCTAAAATTCAGCGCTTTTTCGTAGCGCAAGGGGTGTGGATCCGACCCTTCGGTAAACTCATCTATCTTATGCCGCCGTTTGTCAGTTCGAAGCAGGATATCGACACCCTGTGCCAGGCCATCTACCAGGCTATTGCCGAAAAACATTATTAGTTCAAAGGGCTAATAACCTAGCGGCCACTTTATTAGTTTGCGCACAAAGCAATCAAATCACCGTAAAAGTGAATAAAAGACGCTTTTACGGTGAAATTTGCCGCATACTTCCCGGATTACACTAGGAATCCCCCCTTGCTTTTTGTTAGAGTACCAAACTTTTCAATAAGCAAGTGACTTTCTATGCAGCAACACGTTCAGATCCAGCCAGCGGAGGCCTTTGTACCACCGAGGTTTACCGTGTATCAACATCGCCAAATCGATAAAATTGAGGCTTTGCACCAACTGCCGGAGCATATGCGCTTTGAAATGAAGGTGGTCGCAAGCGTATTCCCTTTCCGCGTCAATAATTTTGTCATTGAAGAATTAATTGATTGGGATAAGGTCCCCAATGATCCCGTCTTTCAATTGACCTTCCCTCAACGCGGTATGCTTGATGACGAGTCATACGAAAAAATGGCGGCGCTGCATAGAAGCAACCCCAGTGCCGAAGAAGTAATGACTCTGGCCCAGGAAATTCGCTTAAAGTTGAACCCGCATCCCGCCGGACAAATGGAAAAAAACGTGCCCGAACTGGATGGCGAGCGCGTCGAGGGTATCCAGCATAAATACAAAGAAACCGTCCTGTTTTTTCCATCTCAGGGCCAGTATTGCCACTCTTACTGCACCTTTTGCTTCCGCTGGGCGCAGTTTGTAGGTAAAGCGACACGCTTTAACAACAACGATACCGAACTGCTGCACGGTTATTTGCGCGAGCATACCGAAGTAACCGACCTACTGATGACCGGCGGCGATCCCATGGTTATGCGTACGGTCAAACTGCGTGGTTATCTTGAAAAGTTAAAAGAGCCCGAATTTGATCATATTCGTACTATTCGTATCGGCACCAAGTCATTGACCTTTTGGCCATACCGATACCTGACCGACCCAGACGCGCAGGACTTACTGGCCCTAATAAAAGAATTAGTCGATGCCGGAAAGCATGTGTCCATTATGGCTCATATAAATCATAAGCAAGAGCTGCGCAGTCCGGCCACCCGCGAAGCCATCGCCTTAATCCGTAAAACCGGGGCACAAATTCGTACCCAGGCGCCACTGCTCAATAACATCAACACCGATCCCAATATGTGGGCCGAGATGTGGAAAGAGCAAACCCAGCTTGGCATGATCCCCTACTATATGTTTATCGAGCGCGATACGGGTGCAAAACGCTACTTTGAGTTGCCCCTGTATAAGACCTGGGAAACCTTCCGCGAAGCTTATAAGCAGATCTCTGGAGTAAGTCGCACCGTTCGTGGCCCGTCTATGAGTGCTGGCCCAGGTAAGGTCGAAGTATCGGGTGTGAGCGAAATAGCCGGGGAAAAGGTGTTCGTGCTGCGCTTCATCCAGGCTCGTAATCCGGACTGGGTACAACGTCCTTTCTTTGCCAAATACGATGAAACGGCGACCTGGCTTGATGATCTTAAACCGGCCTTCGGCGAAGAGAAGTTCTTCTGGGAAGACGAATACAACGCCATGTAAGGCCATTAAAAAAAATCCCGCATTAAGCGGGATTTTTTATTTGCCGAAGCAATAACTACCATTCAAACTGATAGGCCATTTTTGCTATGGTGCGCAGCGCCACATTATGGGTATTACGCTGGGCATATAAATGTTGCATGGCCTTGTCTTTGACCTCACCAACAATCACCTCTTTGACCTGATAACCCAAGGCATGAGCGGCTTCCATATAGGCTACGAATTCCCATTTCTTAATATTGGTGTTATCGGCGATCACCAGGGGGATCCCCTCGCTCAGGGCTTTGATAAAACGTGCCAAGTTTAGGTTGTGATATTCGGGCAGTTTATGTTTATCAAACTGATACCCTTCGGCGCCGACAAAGTAGTCGTCGGTACTACAAATTACATATTGACTGGTATCGCCGGCAACCAGGTCGTCGGCGAGATTGAGCGCGTAATGGGTTTTACCACTGCCGGGCAAACCGCGCAAAATAAACACTTGTTTCATTAACTACTCACTAAGGCTAGCGTGAAGCTGATGCATAAAAACGCCAAGGCGATTAAAGATAGAGGCGCTAGATGCATCATTTTATTTATCTTTCTGGCTCTTATAATGCCACAAACTGCGCACAGACTGCACAGCCCAAGTAGTAATAAAGCGGAATTTTTTGCATTTATAAGCCAAAAATCCCGAGTTTGCACTCCCAGGTAACGCCACAAGCCAAAATCCTGCTCGGGACGACCGTAATGGATCAGTATCAAAACCAGCACAAATACGCTCCATCCCAGCGTCGCACACCAGCCGACCAACACAAATGGACCCACCCTATCGCCTCGTAACATATGCGTTTGCCTTTTATAATCAACGTCAATTTGAGTTTAGGTTAATTTTCACCCAATTTTCAGCAATTAACCGGCTAAGAGCGTAATTGAGAGTTTTTTTCTCACCCGAACACGGTTAAGATAGGCCTCTTAACTTACATCATAATAAAGCTGCTTAGTAAGAGGCTAAGCACTTTGGGCAATAGTAATCATTGGAGTGAAAATGAGCCATACAGCAATCGCCGAGCTATTAAAAGGCGCCGTTGCCGTGGACAGCCAGGTCACCATTAAAGGCTGGGTGCGTACACGTCGCGATTCAAAAGCAGGTATTTCGTTTTTAGCCGTTCATGACGGTTCGAGTTTTGATCCTATTCAAGCGGTCGTGCCCAATTCGCTTAATAATTATGATGAAATC
This sequence comes from Pseudoalteromonas sp. T1lg75, assembly GCF_002964705.1. Taxonomy (GTDB): domain Bacteria; phylum Pseudomonadota; class Gammaproteobacteria; order Enterobacterales; family Alteromonadaceae; genus Pseudoalteromonas. The sequence continues at coordinate 257,074 of NZ_PQCD01000022.1, forward strand.
ACTCGCTTAACCGCTGGTTGCTCTGTCTCTGTCACAGGTAAGCTGGTTGCCTCAGCTGGCCAGGGCCAGGCTTATGAAATCCAAGCAGAAACCGTAGAGGTAATTGGCTGGGTTGAAAACCCGGACACCTACCCAATGGCGGCCAAGCGTCACAGCATCGAATATTTGCGCGAGCATGCTCACCTGCGTCCGCGTACCAATGTGATTGGCGCCGTAACGCGCGTGCGTAACTGTTTATCGCAAGCGATTCACCGCTTCTTCCATGAGCGTGGTTATATGTGGATCAGTACGCCTATCATCACCGCCAGCGACTGTGAAGGCGCCGGTGAAATGTTCCGCGTGTCGACCCTTGATATGCAGAACTTACCGCTAACCGATAAAGGCGATATTGATTACAGCCAGGATTTCTTCGGTAAAGAAGCCTTTCTAACCGTATCGGGCCAGTTGAATGGCGAAACTTACGCCAGCGCGCTATCTAAAATCTACACCTTTGGTCCTACCTTCCGTGCCGAAAACTCGAACACCTCGCGCCACCTGGCGGAGTTCTGGATGGTTGAGCCGGAAGTGGCGTTTGCCGACCTTAACGATATCGCCAAGCTGGCCGAAGACATGCTGAAGTATGTATTTGCCGCCGTGCTTGAAGAGCGTCGTGATGATATGGAATTCTTTGCCCAGCGCATTGAGAAAACCGCCATTACACGTTTAGAAGAATTCGTGAGCAAGGATTTCGCCCAGGTGGACTACACAGACGCCATCGAAATCCTTAAACAATGCGGCAAGAAGTTCGAGTTCCCTGTTGAGTGGGGTGTTGATCTACAATCAGAGCACGAGCGTTACCTGGCCGAAGAGCACTTTAAAGCACCGGTAGTTATCAAAAACTACCCTCGCGATATCAAGGCCTTCTATATGCGTCAAAACGAAGACGGCAAAACCGTGGCGGCCATGGACGTGGTAGCTCCAGGTATCGGTGAGATCATCGGTGGTTCACAGCGTGAAGAGCGTTTGGATGTACTTGATGCCCGTCTTGAAGAAATGGGTCTAAATAAAGAAGACTACAGCTGGTATCGTGACCTGCGCCGTTATGGCACAGTGCCGCACTCAGGTTTCGGTCTGGGCTTTGAGCGTCTGGTTGCCTATGTAACCGGTATGGGCAACGTCCGTGACGTTATCGCCTTCCCGCGCACTAAGGGCAGCGCCACTTACTAAGTTTAAGTGCCTAGCCAGATAGCAAACACAGAAAAACCGCTCATTGAGCGGTTTTTTTATTGCCGTTCTATTGAACGCGCATGAATTAACGAGCCAAAAAAAGCCGCTATTAAAGCGGCTTTTCTTCACTAAGCTAGTCTATTACAGAGCGGCTTCCAGCTCAGGCAGCACATCGAATAGATCCGCAACCAAACCATAATCGGCTACCTGGAAGATTGGTGCTTCGGGGTCCTTATTGATGGCAACGATCACTTTCGAGTCTTTCATGCCTGCAAGGTGCTGAATGGCACCGCTAATACCCACGGCAATGTAGAGGTTAGGGGCAACGATTTTACCCGTTTGACCTACCTGCATATCGTTAGGCACAAAACCGGCGTCTACCGCGGCACGTGACGCACCGATGGCGGCACCGAGTTTATCGGCAATGCCTTCAAGCAGCTTAAAGTTTTCACCATTTTGCATACCACGACCACCTGAGATGATCACATCGGCAGCGGTAAGCTCTGGACGCTCAGATTCGGTCTGCTCTTTAGAGACGAACTCACTGTTGCTAGAAGCAATCACATCGGCAATGGCTTCAATCGGTGCAGCACCGCCCTGCTCGGCAATATCAAACGCACTGGCACGTACGGTAATGATGTGTTGGGATTCCAGAGATTTTACTGTGGCAATGGCGTTACCAGCATAAATCGGACGCTTAAAAGTTTCGGCGTCGATTACATCAATAATGTCCGATACCTGTGCTTTATCCAGTAGCGCAGCAACACGTGGCATCATGTTTTTGCCCGTGGTGGTGGCGCTGGCGAAGATATGGCTGTAATCGGCGCTTAGCTTAACTACTAGGTCGGCACAGTTTTCTGCTAGCTGATGTGCATATTCGGCGCTATCGGCTACCAAAACGCGGCTTACGCCACTGATGGTGCTCGCTTCCTGCGCCGCGCCCTCTAGGCCTTCACCGATAAGCAGCAGATCGATATCGGCGCCCACTTTGGCAGCCGCATGCACTGTTTTCGCCGTTTCAGGCTTAAGATGACCGTATTCGTGTTCAGCAATTACTAATGATTTCATGACACCACCTTCGCTTCATTCTTCAATTTACTGACTAAGGTTGCTACGTCTTCAACGATCACACCACCTTGACGTTGGCTTGGCTCTTCTACGCTCACCAACTGCACGCGAGGAGTAAGGTCAACGCCCATGTCTGCGGCATTTTTAACGTCCAACGGCTTACGTTTTGCCTTCATGATGTTCGGCAATGAAGCATAACGAGGCTCATTCAAACGTAGATCGGTTGTCACGATTGCCGGCAGTGTGAGTGCCACTGTTTGCAAACCACCATCGACTTCACGGGTCACATTAACCTTGCCATCATTCAATTCTACTTTTGAGGCGAAGGTGCCTTGCGGCCAACCGCGTAACGCGGCCAGCATTTGACCTGTTTGGTTATTATCGGCATCAATACTTTGCTTACCAAGGATCACAAGATCCTGTTGCTGTTCATCAATCACCTTATCAAGCAACTTGGCCACATGCAGTGAGTCCAGCTTATCTTCACTTTCGATATGAATAGCGCTATCGGCACCCAGTGCTAATGCCGTACGCAGCTGCTCCTGCGCCGATTTGTCACCTATGGTTACCGCAACGACTTCCGTCGCCTTGCCCGCTTCTTTTAAACGTATCGCTTCTTCAATGGCAATTTCACAAAATGGGTTCATCGCCATTTTCACATTGGCCAAATCCACATCACTGTTATCGGCCTTAACGCGTACTTTTACGTTGTAATCGATTACACGTTTAATGGGCACTAATACTTTCATATATGCTCCTAGTAGAGACGCAGGAAAGTGGGTTTAGGAGGCTAAAGCCTGCATGTTCACTATTTTGACACCACAACCTGACGTTAACGTAAACTTATTTATTTTGATGAAATCAGCGTACTTCCTGTTGACGTAAACGTCAACCTAAAATAACCTTGGAGCACTATCTTTTGTGTAACGATTAATTTGCATTTCGTAACACTTTGACCGTCATCAATAGCAGGGGATTATTATGGTAGAACGTGAGACCATGGAATTTGACGTGGTGATCGTAGGCGCAGGGCCTAGCGGCCTTGCCAGCGCCATTAAACTTGCGCAGCTTGCACAAGAACAACAACAAGAACTAATGATATGCGTGGTGGAGAAAGGCTCGGAAGTCGGTGCTCATATCCTCTCCGGCGCGGTATTTGAAACCAAGGCCCTCGATGAACTACTTCCGAATTGGAAAGAACTCGGCGCCCCAGTCAACACAGCAGTGACCGAGGATGAGATCTTGTGGTTTAGCGACGAGAAAAGCGCCAAAACCCTACCCCACTTTATGGTTCCTAAAACCTTCCATAATAACGGCAACTATATCGTCTCTATGGGTAATGTCTGTCGCTTCTTGGCCGAACAGGCAGAGCAGCTTGGGGTGGAAATCTTCCCAGGCTTCAGCGCCCATGAGCTGATCATCGAAGACGATACGGTCAAAGGCATTATTACCGGCGATATGGGTCTGGACAAAGACGGTAATGAAAAGCCGGGCTATATGCCGGGCATGGAACTGCGCGCCAAGTACACCGTATTTGCCGAAGGCTGTCGTGGTCACTTGGGTAAGCAACTAATCAATCAATTTGCCCTGGATGCAAACAGCTCGGTGCAACATTACGGTATCGGCTTTAAGGAAATTTGGCAGATCGATGCGGAGAAACATCAGCAAGGTAAAGTCGTCCATGGTACAGGTTGGCCTTTATCCGGTGATACCAGCGGCGGTGCCTTTATGTATCACAGTGAGGACAATCAGGTGGTGGTCGGTTTAATCGTGGATTTGAACTACTCAAACCCACACCTAAGCCCGTTCGATGAATTCCAACGCATGAAGCACCATCCAGTGTTTGCCGATGTGCTTAGCGGCGGAAAGCGCCTTGCTTACGGTGCCCGCGCCATTGCCAAAGGCGGCCTGCACTCTTTACCTAAGATGCACTTCCCGGGTGGTTTGTTGGTAGGCTGTGACGCCGGCACCTTGAACTTCGCCAAGATCAAGGGTAACCACACGGCGATGAAATCAGGTATGTTAGCCGCAGAAAGTATTTTTGCTGCGCTTAAAGCAGACCAACAACATACGGATCTGGCTGACTTTGCAGAGCGCTTTGAAGCGTCTTGGCTGTATGATGAACTGTACCGCTCACGTAACTTTGGCCCGGCCATGCACAAGCTAGGTAAGTTCTTCGGTGGCGCCTATAACACCCTAGATCAAAATCTGTTTGCTGGTAAATTGCCCTTCACCTTTAAGGACAATACGCCGGACTATGCCACCTTGCTACCAGCTTCTCAGGCACCAAAAATCGACTATCCAAAACCGGATGGTCAGCTCAGCTTCGATAAATTGTCGTCGGTATTTTTGTCTAATACCAACCATGAAGAGTCGCAGCCTTGTCACCTTAAACTCAAAGATGCCAGCATTCCCATTAAGGTGAACCTAGCGCGCTTTGATGAGCCGGCCCAGCGTTATTGCCCGGCGGGTGTTTATGAGGTGGATAACACCGAAGGCGAGCCTAAGTTTGTGATCAATGCGCAAAACTGCGTGCACTGTAAAACCTGTGATATTAAAGACCCCAGCCAGAACATCACCTGGGTGACACCGGAAGGTGCCGGCGGTCCAAACTATCCAAATATGTAATATTATCTCTATATCCTAAGTTGCAACTGGGGCGTCAGCCCCTTTTTTGTGCGTAAATTCAGACGATTACTATACTAGTAGTAACTATGCACGCAGCGGGGAAGACCAATGCCACAACAATCAGTGACCTTTCGCTTTTTAGCCGAACCTACCGACGTCAACTTCGGTGGTAAGGTGCATGGCGGTGTAGTAATGAAATGGATAGATCAGGCCGGGTACGCCTGTGCCGCCGGTTGGAGCGGCCATTATTGCGTCACCGTGTCTGTGGCTGGCGTAAAGTTCCGCCGCCCCGTGCTGGTCGGCCAACTGGTCGAGGTTCGGGCCAGCATAGCCCATACCGGCAAAACCAGTATGCAAATCTTTATCCAGGTGCGCTGCGGCGACCCGAAAACCCAGCATATGGTGGAAACCAATCATTGCGTGATCAGCTTCGTGGCCATGGATCAAGCCGGCTACCCGGTAGAAGTGCCAGAGTTTGTGGCCAAAACCGATGAGCAAAAGCGACTCGAAGCCTATGCCATACGTATGAAAGAAATCGCCATAGAAACGGAAAACCTGTTGCACCAAACCACGGATAAGGGATAAAGATTAGCCCTAACCCGTTCGCTAGGGCCGGGATTAGTCTTTGTTTGTCCTTGAATTTAGCCGGCACCGCCGATACACTGGCGCGCTAATCTTATACCTAAGCCAGTACCGCTGTGACCACATCCTTTGCCATTGACGCCATCGGCCATATCCGCTCACCCTATAAACAAAAGTTTGCCATTCCCAGGCAACCACGCTTGGTGGATAGCGCCCGGGCGCAACTGGTGCTGGCGGGCGAGTTTAATCACGAAGAGTTTGTCCGTGGCATCGAAGAGTTTAGCCACATCTGGGTGCTGTTTCGCTTTCATGAAACCGCCGATAAAGGCTATTCCGCCTTGGTGCGTCCTCCGCGTCTAGGCGGCAACGCACGTAAAGGGGTATTTGCCACCCGCGCCACGTTTCGCCCCAATGCCATCGGCATGAGTGCGGTGGAATTGCTTGGGGTGGAGTATGCAAACGGCCAAGTCTCGTTACAACTCGGTGGCGTCGACCTGCTCGATGGCACCCCGGTGCTCGATATCAAGCCCTATCTGCCCTATTCCGATGCCTTGCCCGATGCCAGCGCCGGTTTTGCCGACACCCGACCGCAAACTCAGATGACGGTGAGCTTTTCCGAGCAGGCCCTGACCTTTATCGCCTCGGTTGATCCGGCGTTGCAACTGCAAACCTTTATTACCCAGGTGCTGCAACAAGACCCGCGCCCGGCCTATAAGAAAAACAAAGAAGGGACGCAGAGTTACGGCATGACCCTGTATGATTTTAATATTCGTTGGCAGGTTGACGGCGAGCATAATCATGTCGAGCAAATATCGCCACTTTAGCGCTTTGCCCACGGGCGCAGCACTGCTAAACTAGCGCCCATACCTATTTACTAATAACAAAACGGAACCTTCATGCGTACCAGTCAGTATTTACTTGCGACCTTGAAAGAGACGCCTTCAGATGCCGAGGTGGTAAGCCACCAGCTTATGCTTCGCGCCGGGATGATCCGCAAATTGGCCTCGGGCCTGTACACCTGGCTTCCGAGCGGTGTAAAAGTACTTAAAAAAGTAGAAAACATTGTTCGTGAAGAAATGAACAAGGCCGGCGCCATCGAAATGTTGATGCCCATTATCCAACCCGCCGAGCTATGGCAGGAGTCTGGACGTTGGGAGCAGTATGGCCCCGAACTACTGCGCATTGAAGACCGTCATAATCGTCCGTTTGCCTTGGGTCCTACGCACGAAGAAGTGATCACCGATTGCATTCGCCGTGAGATAAGCAGCTATAAGCAGTTGCCTATTACCCTGTACCAGATCCAAACCAAGGTGCGCGATGAAATTCGCCCGCGCTTCGGTATCATGCGCTCACGCGAGTTTATGATGAAGGACGCCTATTCATTCCACTTAAGCGATGAATGCTTGGCGCAAACCTATGAAAAACTGCACCAGGCCTACTGTAATATCTTTGATCGTTTAGGCCTGGATTATCGTCCTGTATTGGCCGATACCGGCTCTATTGGCGGCAGCTTCTCGCATGAGTTCCACGTTCTAGCCGAATCCGGTGAAGACGCCATCGCCTTCAGCGACGGCAGCGATTATGCTGCCAATATCGAAAAGGCTGAGGCTCTAGCACCTCTCGATGCACGCCCTGAGCCAAGCAAAGAGCTGCAAAAATTCGATACGCCGAAAGCCAAAACCATCGTCGAACTAAAAGAGCACTATGGTGTGAAACCTCACCGTGGCGTCAAAACCCTGTTCGTATATGGCGAAGAAAACGAGCAAGGCGAGCGCGGCCTAGTTGCCCTGGTATTGCGTGGCGACCACGAGCTAAACGAACTAAAGGCAGAAAAGCTAGCCGGTGTGTTCTCACCGCTTGAAATGGCCAAAGAAGAAGACATTGTTAACCTAATTGGCGCCCGCCCTGGCTCACTAGGCCCGGTTGGCCTGACTGTGCCAATCATTGTTGACCGCAGCGCGGCGGTAATGGCCGATTTTGTTGCCGGTGCCAACAGCGATGGCGTGCACTACAGCGGTATCAACTGGGATCGAGATGTGAGTGACTATGAAGTTGCCGACATTCGTAACGTGGTTGAAGGCGATCCTAGCCCCTGTGGTCAGGGTACACTGAGCATTAAGCGCGGTATCGAAGTGGGTCATATCTTCCAGCTTGGAACCAAATACTCAGAAGCCATGAACGCCGGTGTATTGGGTGAAGACGGTAAAAACCAAACCATGACCATGGGTTGTTACGGTATTGGTGTTAGCCGAGTGGTTGCCGCTGCCATCGAGCAGAACAACGATCAATACGGCATTATTTGGCCCAAGAATATCGCCCCGTTCGAGGTCGCGATTGTGCCTATGAATATGCACAAGTCACACCGTATCCCGGATATTGCCGAGCGTTTTTACAGCGAACTGCAAGCAGCGGGTGTCGATGTACTATTCGACGACCGTAAAGAGCGTCCGGGCGTGATGTTTAACGACATGGAGCTGCTAGGTGTGCCTTATACCCTAGTCATTGGTGAGCGTAATCTGGATAACGACGAAGTTGAGCTGAAAAACCGCCGTACCGGTGAGAAAACCATGCTTAAAATCGACGAGGCCGTGGCCGCCATTGTGGCGCAACTGCAATAAGGCTGGTTTAGCCCGAGCCAATATAAAAAAGCCAGTCTCAGACTGGCTTTTTTAATGTCATTGATAGTCGCGATAAAACTCCCACATATCAACCTTAGTGCCATCATCCAAGACACAATATTGGTGCCGGTTCGCCGCTCTGCCCTCACTTAGGTAATGACCGCCTTGTTCAAGGCAAAAGCGTATCGCCGGATTGCGCATATCACCGGGCTGCAACTCGGTGGCTTGTTGTTGTTCACAAGCACAAACAACACAAAGTGACACGAGAATTATTACTGCACGCATCTGTGCCTCCTTAATCCTTGGTTTTACCACATCAAATTTTGCAGCTAACGCAAGTAGAGTAACACCTGTTATTTATTGGCTTATTGTTTTATCACCGAGACATCGGGTGTCGTTGCTGTGACACGAATTTGTACCCGGTAAAGCTGGGCTCCCTCTTCGGGCACCTTGATATTAAAAACATGGCTTTTAAAGTCCTTACCCTGATAATAGCTCAATCGTAACTGTTCGGCATTATAGCTGTGCGCCGGGAATCCGGTACCACACTGGCCGCTGCTGTCGATATGAGTGCAACTCACGTGGGCCATGTCCTCAATAACAGCTAATTTAACATCCCTCAACACCATCCCGGTGCGGTTGATAAAATCGACCCCGACAAACGCATCACCTGAGCTCGTGGTACTTTTACATCCCCCTAGTAATAACAACAATGACAGCAATAACATTGTCATGGATTGTTCTTTTTTTAGACTTCTTATTGTCATTCGTGCCTCCTAGGCTGGATTCTATTACTCTGGGATGAACCTGATTATGGATAAGAATAAGCGCACATACTACCGAGCAGTTTTTATATCAGATGTACACTTGGGCTATAAAGACTGTAAAGCTCAATATCTATTGGACTTCTTAAACAGCATAAAGTGCGACCGACTTTATCTGGTCGGCGATATTGTCGATCTGTGGTCGATGAAACGCCGATTTTTCTGGCATCCCAGCCATTATCATGTCCTCGAATCCCTTAAGGCCAAGGTGGATGAAGGAACCCGCGTTATCTATGTGCCGGGCAACCACGATGAAACCTTCCGCCGTTACGATCAGGATACCCTGATGGGGGTGGAAGTACATCGCCAGTTTGTCCACACCACGGAAAATGATAAGCGCTTCTTGATCCTTCATGGCGATGATTTCGACTCGGCCACCCGCTACAACAGATTGATCCGGGTGGCAGGCGATGCCGCCTATGATTTTTTACTGTTTTTGAATCGCTGGCATAACCGTATTCGCCGTCTCTATGGTGGTCGTTATTGGTCTCTGGCATCCTGGATCAAGGCCCGTGTGCATAAGGCGCAAGCGGCGATCACCGCATTTGAAAATGCCGCCATCCATGAAGCCAAGCGCCAAGGGTACGACGGTATCGTGTGTGGTCATATCCATCAGCCACAACTGCGAATCAGCGATGGCATCATTTATTGTAACGATGGCGATTGGATAGAAAACTGCACTGCCCTAGTCGAAAACGAGCACGGTCGCATGGAGCTGCTACACTGGTCTGATACACAACATGTGGTGGCAACCAACACCCTTGCCGAAGTGAACAGTAAGGCGGCTTAAATTAACCTTACCTTGGCCTCATTTGCTCCGTCAAAAATGGCCAAGGTTGCATCTCACGGCTAATTAACGTACTAATAATTGTTCACTATAACGACAATAATGGAAGTGAATCTATGTCTGACGAGCAATTATCCACGCAAAACAGCGTGGCCGGAGACGCCAAGCTGGACACCGCGTTTTTCGGTCACCCCAAAGGTCTGCAAACTCTGTTCTTTACCGAGATGTGGGAGCGCATGAGTTATTACGGCATGCGCGCCATGCTGGTACTCTTTATGACCGCCTCCTTGCAACAAGAAGGCCTGGCCTTTACCGTAGCCTCCGCCGCTGCCATTTATGGCTTATACACGGGCGCGGTGTACTTTTTAGGCCTGCCCGGCGGCTGGATCTCCGACCGCCTCCTCGGTGGACAAAAAACCGTGTGGTATGGCGGCATTATTATTATGTGCGGCCATATTATTCTCGCCATTCCCCACCCCAGCTCCTTCTTTATCGGCTTGATTTTTGTGGCCACAGGTACGGGTCTCTTAAAACCGAATATCAGCGCCATGGTCGGCCAGCTTTATCAAACCGAAGATGAGCGCCGCGATAGCGGCTACGCGATTTACTACATGGGGATCAATATTGGCTCCATGATAGGGTATGGCGTATGCGGTTACTTTATGGAAAATGTCGGCTGGCATTGGGCCTTTGGTGCAGCGGCCGTGGGCATGGCCTTAGGTCTGGTACAATACCGAGTGAGCCAGGGTTATATTGCCGGTATTAACGACAAGCCCGCCAATCCACTGTCGGCCAAAGGCGCGTCTTTGGCCTGGACCGTCATCGGCGCCTTTATCACTATTGTCGCACTCACGGTTGTCGCAGGTTATCAGGGCTGGCTGGTGATCAATCCGGTTGCCTTAGCCGGCTCCGTGGCCATCGTCTTTACCATCACCTTCTTTATTTATTTTGGCCATATCTATTTTATGGGCGAGCTCAGCAACAGTGAAAAGCAGCGGATGTGGGCGCTGTTTTTGGTCTGTGTGGCCTCGGCCTGTTTCTGGTCTGGCTTTGAGCAAGCGGGCTCATCGCTTAACTTATTCGCCCGTGACTACACAGACAGAATGTTAGGCACGTTTGAAATCCCTACCGCCTGGTTCCAATCGGCCAACTCAATTTTTATTATTATCTTGTCGCCGTTTTTCGCCGCCCTGTGGATTAATATGGCCAAACGCATGATCACCCCTTCCTACAGTGTAAAGTGCGCCGTAGGCTTGATTATCATGGCGTCGGGTTTCTTAGTGATGTTTTTTGCCGCTCAATACGCCGCTGATGGTTTAAAGGTGGCCCCTTACTGGCTGATCACTACCTATTTCCTGCATACCGTGGGTGAGCTCTGTTTAAGCCCAGTGGCATTGAGTGCCGTGAGTCGTCTCTCTCCTGCTCGTTATGTCGGGCAGATGATGGGGGTTTTTGTTCTGACTTACTCCATCGGAAATATTATCTCGGGTTTGTTGGCCGGTTCTTTCGATTCGGAAAATGTCCAGCAAATCCCGGGCTTATACATGCAGATCGCCCTATTTAGCATAGGCGTGGGTATAGTCCTGGTGCTGCTTAACTTTAAAGCCAAGTTTTGGGAGCGCGCCAACGGCAGCGACGAGCCCATGCTTGATGCCAACCCCAGTGAACAACCCGCAGAGCAAAAAGTGTAATTAATAACCAATCTAACTAGGCCTCTGAATTCAGAGGCCTTTTTTATTGCGAAAGCCAGTAACGCGCGGCTTAGAGGCCCAACCAGTCACATAAAAATACACTCTGTTACGCATAAGTATGAATTGTTTTGGCATATTAGGTATCATTGCCCCGAATTTTTATGCAGTATCAGGTAGTAGTATATGAACTCCTCTCACCAAGTCCTTGGCGCCAGCGCCTCGGCAACAGCAAGTTCATGGAATCGTCATGACACCCATTGGCTGCTCAGCCTTTTTGGCACCGCCGTCGGCGCGGGTATTTTATTTTTACCCATCAATGTAGGCTTAGGAGGGTTTTGGCCCTTAGTAATTATGGCCTTGGCCGCCTTTCCCATGACCTATTTGGCGCACCGCGGTTTGGCCCGCTTCGTGCTCTCGTCAAAAAAGGATGACAGTGATTTTACCGATGTGGTGCAGGAACACTTTGGTGCCACCGCAGGGCGTCTGATCTCCCTGCTCTATTTTCTATCCATCTTCCCGATTCTGTTGATCTATGGCGTTGGCCTGACCAACACGGTGGATGACTTTATCGTCAACCAGCTGTCAATGAGCTCACCGCCACGCGCAGTGCTCTCTGGCGTACTGGTGGCGGCCATGGTGGCCGTTATGCTCGGCGGAGAGAAACTGATGTTGCGCGCCTTCGCATTTTTGGTCTACCCCTTGGTGGCGGTATTGTTTGGTCTATCCCTGTATCTTATTCCACACTGGCAAATGCCCTCCATGGACATTAGCAGCGCCCCAGAGCTGGCCACCAACCTATGGTTAGCGGTGCCGGTAATCGTTTTTTCATTTAGCCACGCCGCAGCAATTTCCAGCTTTGCCAATGCCCAGCGCCGCCACTATGGTGAGCAAGCCCGCGCCAAGTCAGACAACATCTTAAAGTACACCGCCATTATGCTGATTAGCTTTGTACTGCTCTTTGTGTTCTCTTGCGTATTTGCCTTATCAAGCGAGCAGCTGTTAGCGGCGAAGGACGCCAATATTTCGGTGCTTTCTTATTTGGCCAACACCTATAACAACCCACTGCTTGCCTATGTTGGCCCCTTGGTTGCCTTTGTTGCCATTACCTCTTCTTTCTTCGGCCACTTTTTAGGGGCTCGTGAAAGCTTTAATGGCCTAGTGGTAAAGCACTCATCATTAAGCTATCGCGGCGCCGATAAACTCGGTGTGGCCTTGATGTTTGTGGCCATTTGGATTTGTGCCATTTATAACCCCAGTATCCTAGGTATGATGGAAGCGATTTCCGGTCCAATTATCGCCATGATCCTCTTTATTATGCCCATGATTGCCGTTTACAAGGTCCCTGCGCTGGCGCAATACCGAGGTAAACTCAGTACCCTGTTTGTACTGCTGGTTGGAGCCTTAGCGGTGTCGGCCCTGGTGTACAGCCTACTGAGCTAACCTAGTTCTGTGCTTGGTTCTATAAGCCAAAGCAAGCTTGAGCCCACCAGACTGGGCAAAAAAAATCCACCTGATGTACAGGTGGATTTTTACGTTTTGACTGCTGGGTTTAATTAGAAATTAACCGTAACTTCTGGCGAACAAATTGACGTGCCAGACTCACACACCTTATAAACGAAGGAGCCGCCGCCACCGAATGAGTCGGTATGGGCACCATCGTTAGCCGTGGAAAAGGTCACGGTGTCACGGTTTTTGGTGCGATATACATCCACATTACTGCCGTTTGCATTGCTCCAGGTTAAATCCACATAGCGGGTGCCTCTGGAAGCATAACCGGAAGCCTGCAGGGTAATATCGCTGCTTGAGCCGCCTGTGACGGTGACAACTTGGCTGCTACTATCCGATGCGCCGTCGTTGTCGGTGACGGTCAAGGTGACGTTGTAGCTGCCATCGGCACTGTAGCTGTGCGAGGCAACCTGACCACTGGCCGACGCGCCATCACCAAAGCTCCAGCTGTAGCTGCTGATGCTGCCGTCACTGTCAGCGCTGAGGCTAGCATCAAAATCACAGCTTAGATCCGTGCAGGTGTAGCTGAAATCACTGGTTGGCGGCGTATTGGGCGTGCCCCCGCCATCATAGTTACCGACCAGAGACACGCCAGAGAAGCTACTATAACCGAGCACCGTGACGTAATAGGTGCCGGTCTGTGGCGAGGCGAAGCTACAGCTTTCGTCGTTGCCCCCTGAATACGGACGACAATCGTAACTGCTGGCCGTTGGTTTTGAACCGAACTTAACATAGAGGTCAGCGTCACCGCTGCCACCGGACATATCAAACACTAGGTTGGATGCACCAGAGGGCACAGCCATCTTATAGTCAAAGGCATCGCCGCTGGCTCCGGCCAGGTTCTCGACTGGCACGCCGTTAACTAAATCTTCCGGCTCTGGAGGCGGTGGCAATTCACCGACATCACAGCCATCGGCAAATAGATCAAACATGGCCTTGGCTTTGACTATACCCCATCCATAGCTGTTATCTCTTCCCGCGCTGCCACGGTCTTCTGCTGACAGTGCCATTGCGGTGCGGACCTGGTCATTGCTACAACTTGGATAGTGGCTCCATACCAGAGCTGCAACACCCGCTACATGTGGAGTCGCCATGGAAGTACCACTCCAGGCGGCATAACTATTATTGGGCAAGGTTGAATTAACTGCAACGCCCGGAGCGGCAATTTCAACCTGGCTGTTGTACTGGGAGAAGCTGGCTTTAGTGCCGTTAGAGTCAACCGCCGCAACCGACATCACGGAATCGTAGGACGCCGGATAAGACATGCTGCTGTTACCGTCATTTCCCGCCGCAGCGATAGAAAGCAGGCCATTAGCATGGGCATTATCGAACGCCGCTTGCTCGGCGCTACTTGAACCACCGCCGCCCAGGCTCATGCTGATCACCTTGGCGCCGGCGGCCATACACTGATCAACCGCGGCGATTAAATCTGAACCGTATGCCCAGTTGCCGCTGCTATTGAATACCTTGACCATATGCAGGCTTAAGTTACCACTGGGGTTCACACCCACCACACCCGTGCCATTACCGCCTAGTGCGGCAATAGTGCCGGAGACATGAGTGCCGTGGCCATGACCATCTTCATACCAGTTGCCGGAGTTGTAGTTATCGTATCCGTCATCGCCGGTCACGCCGGTAGTAGGCAGGTCCTCATGACCGAGATCATAACCGGTATCCATGATACATACCTTCATATTACCGGTTAGCGCATCGCTCACTTGATCCGCTTGTACCATAGAGATGCCATAAGGCGTACTTTCAGCCATTAGGTAGCGCTTTTGATCCACTTCGACAAATTCAATGTCTTTTCTATTTTTGAATTGTTTGGCCGCTTGCGCTGGGAGTGTAACGGCAACGAGGCGATGTTTGTCGAGCTCCCGCTCAACCTTGCCCCGGCTATTGCTCACCGCCGTCATCACCGATGCTTTGTGACCTGGTTTGAATTTGACTATATAGCGTTGATCTTCGTTGGCCGCCTGTGCGGTGCCTGCAAGTGCTAACGCAGACAGTACTGCAGACACAACCAGGGGTCGTTTTATTTTCAGCATAGATAGATTCCTAAGATAGATTTATAAATTTTCCTTCATCGGGCCGGGTTTGCTGGAACCTCTTACGCTCACTCGTCCCTGCTATTCGCCACTTTTGTTTACGGCTTTTTGTTAATAGAAAGTGAACAAATATTGAACAGAGTATAGCAGGCGATTTTAGAGTCGAAAGAAATCGGCGAAGAAATGGGCATTTTTTAGGAACTAAGAAGGAAATATAAAAGATTAGCGCTGTAACTCCCCTCATTAAATAAGGAAAATCTGGCCAGTTCCGAGACTTAAAGTACTAACCTGGTAAGGGAAAATGCCTGCCAAGTAGTAAACAACTCGGCAAGCAAAAAGCGCGAGAAATTAAATCATAGATACAAGGTTGAAGCGGGGTTTCTAAGGGGTCTGAGTGGCCTATTCACGTCCTTGTAAATCTAAAATGATGCCTGGCTAAAATACGCTTTTTAACGCAAATAGCGTCTGCCCCAGTGCCGGGACGTTGGCACAGATGGGAATTAGCCGCAAAGCGAGAGGCCACAGGTGCCCTGGTACATGGGCTATTGACTGTTTAATAAACTCCAAAGGATAGTCAAAATAAACCAGTAAATAGAGTACATTCGCCAAGCCAAGACGGTAGCCATCTAATTTATACTCACTTTGGTCATTAAGCACTAAGGCTAGCTGGTTCACCGAGGCTCTCGCC
The DNA here is from genome assembly GCF_002964705.1 of Pseudoalteromonas sp. T1lg75. GTDB lineage: Bacteria > Pseudomonadota > Gammaproteobacteria > Enterobacterales > Alteromonadaceae > Pseudoalteromonas. Next base: position 272,720 of record NZ_PQCD01000022.1, read on the forward strand.
CCAGAGCTGCCCACATCATGGTCGTGAGTAAATGTATGGTAAACCTTTACTCTGGCAATATCCTGGCGAGATAAAACAATCGTTTCACTTAACTGTGCGCATGCCAATGGGCTTACCTCGATCCGCTCAGCGCTCAAAGTCATCAACTTTTTCTTATCGGCTCCCAAGGTGCGCCAAAAGACAATGCGCTTAAGTATCAAGACGCCAACTAAGGCCGGAAAATAGATAAATACAAATGCCCTAGGGCCAAAATAGGGCTCAAGGATAAGAGGCAGCGGCGCTAACGCCAGTACCATAAGGGCAAACGGCCATTCCTTTTTTGGCGACAGCGTTGCCAGCAGCCTAAGTAATGGCAGCTTAATAACACTGTGCGGGGAAAGCCCCTTTTGCCCTTTAAAATGGGCGTAGGAAAACCACACAGGATCGGTAAGTTCAAGCTTCATAATTGAATTAACAGTTAATTTAAGACATTCATCATGACCCAACGGCCACCGATTTGTGCAAACTTGCACTGCCCGCTTTTAACAGCATCCTTTTTATCGACGCGGCTGGTATCAAACGAATAATTAACCCAAATTTCTTCGTCATAATTATATTTTTCTGCATTTTCGCGCGTATCTTGATAGATGCTGGTTTTGGCATTTTCTATTACTTGCACCTCGTTGGTACGAAAATTTCTAATACCCTGATAGCTACCCTTGGTGTAATAGGTGTGGATTTTTGCCAGATACGGCGTCATGGCCTGTTCTTCTTCTGGATTCAAATCTCTTACCAGTGGTTTTAACAAGGCTGCATCATTATTCTTAACGGCCTCGGCGGCCTTTACGCAGTTTTCGATGGGAGTTGAGTAATCTTGAGCTATGACGCTAAACGAGGTTGCGGCCACGGCCGCCAGTAATATGATTGCTTTCATTTTCGTCATCCATTGACAGTGCTATCCCTGTAGTCATGCACCGATATTAACAAAGTCACATAGATAGTAAAGCTGAGCGGGTCATCTAGACCCGCTCCTGCTATTTATCTGAACAGCACTTTTTCTTGATTAAACCAGCGCACACAAAAGGCTAACAGTCCTACCGCCAGCAGGATACTCGAGCCGACGATCACCGCCAGTATGCCAATCTCGCTGGTCCCCTTTAGCAACTCCTTGATTGCTAAGGCCACATTGGTCACCGGAATAAACGCCGTTTTATAGGTCAGTTCCATATTCGGCATCACAGAAATCATCACCGGAATAAAGACCAGCATAGACAGCGGACCCATATAGTTTTGCGCTTCCTTGAAGGTGCGTGCATAGATAGAAATAGACAACACGATACTTGAGAACATCGCCGCCAAGGGGATCAACAAGGACAACATGGCGAGCAGCTCAACAAAGGTGATGTGCGATAGCGCGACGGTGAACTCACTGACATTAACAAAGGTGCGGGCCACAAACAGCCAGAGCCCCATGCTGAGTATACTCAAACTGGCCGTTGCCAGGGAGGCGGACAGCACGGTTAAGAACTTACCCAAAACTATGTTGGTTCTGGATATTGGGGTAAGTAGCAGGGTTTCCAGCGTGCCACGCTCCTTTTCACCAGCGCCTAAGTCGATGGCCGGATAGACGGCCCCGGTCAGTACAATGGGGATCAACAAATAAGGCAGCAGCACGCCAATTTTTTCACCCCAGCTTTCACGTGCATCTGCGGTATCCACCTTCTCCAGCTTGATGGGGGATATCAAAAACTCCATCTCGCTCTCTTTGGTGACACCCAGCGCATTAAATGAGAGGGTTTGCACCTTGCTTTGGTATTGCTCTTTTAATTCTTCGATGTATCTAAACAGGTAATTGATGCGCGCAGAGTCATTATAAATCACCTGCCAGGTGGTTTGTTCTCTAGTCGATGGTTGCGCCTTGGCTTCAATCACAATCCCCACATCCAGCTCTTCATTCTGGATTGCCTGGATAATGTCATTCTTATTTGCGTAGTTGGCGGTGACAAGTTCAAAGTTCTTATGGTATCTGACACTCTCGGTAAACTCAGGCGCCGCCTCCGCACCTATGATATACACCTTATGGACTTCTTGTTCCGCCTCCAGGTTAGCCATTGCCATCATGTAGCCGACCACGGCAAAAATAACCGGGAAGATCAGCAGTGGCAAAGCGACAATAAACATCAGGGTTTTTCTGTCACGTAACAGCTCTTTTATTTCCTTTAAAAATACTTCAAACATGACGATGCCCCTCAAGAATGTTCATAAACGCCTGGTTTAGCTCCTCACTGTGCCCCTGTTCTTTAAAGGCCGCCAAGGTGCCATCAAAACAAGTGAGTCCCTGGTCAATCACGGTTACGCGGTCACACAACAATGCCACTTCATCAAGATGGTGGGTTGAAAACACCACTGGCGTGCCCTGCTCCTTTAGGCCTTTAATAAAGTTGATCACCGTTTGTGTGGTCATGATGTCCAATCCCGTGGTCGGCTCATCAAGAATGACCACCTTAGGTCTGTGCACTACGGCGCGGGCAATATTGGTTTTTTGCTTCATCCCGGTGGAGAGATTATCGGCGCGCTTATCCAAAAAGCTATGCATATCAAGCAGGGTAAAAAGCTCATCACAGCGCTGCTTGAGCTCGGCGCCCTTCATGCCATGTAATTTGGCAAAATATTCGACATTTTCTTTAGCGGTCAAACGACCATAGAGCCCGGTTGAGCCGGATAAAAAGCCGATGGCCTTACGCCCGGCCAAGGGTTTTTTGACTAAATCAACGCCGCCGACCTCGATACTGCCTTCATCCGGTTTAAGCGCCGTAGAGAGCATGCGCAAGGTGGTGGTTTTACCGGCGCCATTGGGCCCTAACAAGCCCAATACTTCGCCCTGTTCACAGTGAAAGTGCACATCGCGGACGGAGTGGAAGTAGTCTTTTTCTTCGCGCGGGTCTTGCTGCGCCTCGGTGATCCCCTTTTTATGATCCTTGGTGAGCTTGAACTTCTTCTTAAGCCCGTTCACGCTTATCATTTATTATTCTTCCTTCGTTTTGGCCTAAAGTAGTCGGTATTGGCATAAAAATCGGCGTTATTATTGTCTTCATACCAATGCGGCACCCCCAATAACGGCAGTGGCGACATGGCTGAGTTATCCGCCAACACCCTATCTTTGGCTATCATCTCATAGAGGCGCTCATCTAGGTAGCTGTATTGGCTGGCTAAATCTTTACAAAATATATCAGCGCTTACCGGCACAAACAGCGCCTTACCGGTTAGGCCAATAAAGGGCTGAGTCAGCATTTCATAGTTCGCATGGCCAAAGGTATAGGCACGGATTTCGCTCTGCCACCCTTCGCGGCGTGATACAAACACCTCATGCCATTGATGTTCACGAAATGCCTCTGTCCAACTTGAGTCAGTCACCGCCAAGATCACCGCACATTCGTCAAACAGGGTCAGGGCATTGCGCATTTTACTGCGCTGATTTCCCTGTTGCACCGCCATTTCGTCGATATGCAAACGGTTTAATAACGCCTTGGTTTTGGGAAATAAATGCCACATATAGGCGCCAAAAAGGTCGTGCCAGTTATGCTGGCGGGTAGGTACCTTGCCGGTTTCAAATATAAACGACTCATAATAACGTCCGTCACGCTCAAACTCGGCGTTGTCAATAAACTGCAGCGGTTGGTTATTAGCATTGACGATAGTGTGGCGGTTAAGCTCGGCCAGCGTTGGCCAATCCTTGTATTGGTCCAGTGCAAAAAGCGCATTTAGATGAGCAAAGGCACCAGTCTGCAAACAGGCTGTTTGCCAGTGTTTAAAAGGGGTAAAACGTTTCATTACTGCGATTATTAGGCGTAAATTTTGCGTAGTTTAGCGCAAAAACTGGTTTAATTTTACCGCTATCCTTATACTGGCTCGGTCTTATAGCAATGAAACCAATAATTATGAAGCGCTATTTTCCTTTGACTCTAGTCAGCGCGGCGATTCTTGCCGGCTGCGCTAGCACACAGATCAGCAACCAGGACGTCATGGCTGGTTGGAACAGTATCAATGCCGAGCAACTGGCAACGCATGTAAAAACCTTGGCTTCTGATGAATTCGGCGGCCGTGCCCCTTCTTCAAAAGGCGAAGAGCTGACGCTGGCTTATTTAACCGAACAGTTTAAAGCCCTGGGTTACCAGCCGGGTAACGGTGACAGCTTTTTACAACAAGTGCCTTTGGTGTCTATCGAGGCCGATGCCAACATGACCCTAAGCATTGGTGGTAAAGACTACCAATACAAAAAAGACATGGTGATAGGTACCAGCCGTATCAGTGCCAAAGAAAGCATTCAAGATTCCGAGTTGGTATTTGTTGGTTATGGCGTTAATGCCCCTGAATACAACTGGAACGACTACGAAGGCCTGGATGTTAAGGGCAAAACCGTGGTGATGCTGGTAAACGATCCAGGCTTTGCCACTAAAAACCCAGAACTCTTCACCGGCGATGCCATGACCTATTACGGCCGCTGGACCTACAAATTTGAAGAGGCCAGCCGTCAGGGCGCCGCCGGCGCCATCATAGTGCATGAAACCGCACCGGCCTCCTACCCTTGGTCCGTGGTTGAAAATTCTTGGAGTGGTCCGCAGTTCGGCTTCCAAAAAGATAACAACAATATGGATCGCGTGGCCGTCGAAGGCTGGGTAACTTTGGATGTGGCTAAAGAGCTCTTCACCAAGGCCGGACTGAATTTTGATGAAGCCAAACAACGTGCCGCCGAGGGCGCCTACCATGTGGATATGGGCGATCTGACTGCCAGCGTTGAGGTAAACAGCGAAATCAAAAAATCGGTATCGTATAACTTTATCGCCACCCTACCGGGCAGCAAAAAGCCGGATGAGCACATTATCTACTCGGCACACTGGGATCACCTGGGTACGGATAAAAACCGCAAGGGCGACCAGATTTATAATGGTGCCCACGACAATGCCACCGGCACCGGCGGCATGATTGAAGTGGCTGAAGCCTTTACCACCTTGCCGCGTCATCCCGACCGCTCTATTACATTCTTGGCCGTGACCGCCGAAGAGCAAGGCCTGTTGGGTTCTAAATACTATGCCGCTAACCCTGTGATTGCTACAGATAAAACCGTGGCCAATATCAATATGGATAGCCTCAACCTGCTGGGCAAGGTTAAAGATGTGAGCGTAGTCGGCATGGGTAAGTCTGAGCTCGACGATATGCTAGGTGAAGCGGCGAAAATCCAGGAGCGCACCATCTCTGGCGATCCTAAGCCAAGTTCGGGTGGTTACTATCGCTCGGATCACTTCGCCTTTGCCAACATGGGTGTCCCGGCCATGTATGCCGGCGGCGGAAGTAAAGCTCGTGACGAAGAAACCGCTCAATACCGTAAGCGCATGAGCCTGGTACTGCGCGGTTGTTATCACCAGCCTTGCGACCGTTACCGCGATGAATGGGATCTGTCCGGCGCGGTGCAAGACCTGCAATTGTTCTATAAGGTGGGCTTTGATATCTCGCAACAGGAACAATGGCCAAAATGGTATGCCAATTCAGAGTTCCAGCGTAAATGAGATAAGAGATAACTGCGAAATATTCCCTAATTTGATTTCTAGGGAATATTTCATTGTTAATTAGCTTTATAATTTAAAAATAGCTCCACAATATCTACATTTTAACGCTTCAGCCTTGATAGATTCAGCGCAATCAGGACACTTCTTTGTCAACTCATTACACTGCTCTATTTTTTGATAGGTTACGACTAACTTACCCTCTGGCTTTACTATAATTGCATATATCCAAATAAATAACCCTAAACCCCAGAGCGGCAGTAAAACAAGCCCTAAAAGAAATATACCCGCTCCCCTTTTTCCTTCTTCATAAGACTCAGATACCACCTCATAGCCCTGTGCCAGATTTATAGACTTGGCCTTAGCGTAACGTCGTTTTGCAACCAAGAGATTTCCAGAATAGATTTTTACTATTGTGTTTTCCATATGAAGCTCCCAATGTATAAAAAATCCCCTTTAAAACATAATAGGCAGGAGTGACCCGCGAATTCAACTCCGAAGTACATTACTCGTTAAATTAAACTACTCTGCTTAATCCCTAATATATTATGACTGCTTTTTGAATTCACGCTCAATGTAATTAGTTTTTTCTACTGTCGTCAGTAAATCGATACGTTTTTGCTGACCTGCCGAAGCAGAGGATGGAAGCCTCTTACACGGTTGCATTAAACTTCTTGAATGAGGGAAGATAACTGACATCTAAGCGGTTAGCCTATCTGACGTTAATTAATAAAGAGAGCTTCATTTTAGTGTTGCTCTCTTGTGAAAAACTGCTTGTGACTGGTAATAACTTATGTCTATATAGCAACTACAAGGTATTACCAACAAGCAGTTGATTTATTTTTTACCTTTTAACTACAGATGTTACATTCTTTATCTGAAATTCAAGCTTACGTACACTTCAAGCTAAGCCATTAATTTCTTTTGGATTTGCTCCGTGGTCATTGTCACCGTCTTGGCTATCTTGTACGAAGAAAATGATAAGTACGATAAAACCGATAAGTGGTAGGAAGTAAAGTAACTGCCACCAACCCGAACGGCCAGTATCGTGAAGGCGACGTGCGCCAATTGCTAGACTTGGGATAAATAGAGCCAATGAATAAACATTAGTTAGTGGCATTGATTCGAAACCAAGCACTACATCTAATATAACCGCTACAATTGCAAAGATGAGATAGAAGAGGATGAACATCCAATAGCCTTTACGGCGAGTACGGCCAGAAAAATCAGCGTATCGCTTAAGCGCTTCCATAAAGTATTCCATAGCAAATCCTATATATTATTGTTAATTCCAATATGCGAATTAGTTTCTAGCTCGCATATTTACCTTAAGAACAAAGGCTTATGCGATGATAATTCAATCCTCGCATAAAAAAAACCAGCCGAAGCTGGTTTTTCATAACAGGAACAACTGGTTAGACCAGCCTTAGCTCATCGCCATCAACATTTTTGTCGGCTGCTCTAGGTAGTCTTTCCACAGGTTGTTGAAACGGGCAATGGTGCCGCCGTCGATGACGCGGTGATCGCCAGACCAGCTTACCTGCATAATGGCTCGAGCCTCGACTTCACCCTTGGCATTAAAGCGCGGCAAATGCTGCAGCTTACCCAGGGCCACAATGGCCACCTCAGGTTTGTTGATAATAGGCGTCGCCGTGGTACCGCCGATAGCGCCGATATTCGAAATCGAAATGGTGCCAGACTTAAGGTCCGCCGGCGCCACACGACCTTCACGGGCGCTGTCCGTAAGACGCGTAACTTCGTTAGCCACATCAACAATAGACTTGTTCTGTACCTGCTTCACGTTTGGTACCAATAGACCCAGTTTAGAGTCAACGGCCATGCCGATATTGTGATCGTCAAAATACGTCAATTCGGTGCAGTCATCATTCACCTGGGCATTGAGTATCGGGAATTCCTTCATGGCCAATGACAATGCCTTGATGAAGAATGGCATCATGGTGAGTTTCACACCTTGTTGCTTATACTCTTCTTTCATGCCACCACGCAGGGCGATAAGATCGGTCAAATCGATTTCATCGCTGTAGGTGAAATGCGGAATAGTCGACACCGAGCGCACCATCTGTTTGGCCATCGCCGCCTTCATGCCCTTAATAGGCTCGACGCGTGTACCACCGCTTACTGGAGCTGCTGGCGCCGCGCTTGTGCTGGTTGCTTGCTCCGCAGGCTTAGCAGATGCACCACCGGCAATAAAGCGTTCGATATCTTCTTTAAACACACGACCATTCTTGCCTGAGCCAGGAACCGTGCTGATATCCACATCCAATTCACGAGCACGACGACGTACCGCAGGTGAAGCCAGGGCTTTACCTTGGGCCACAGGTTCGCTTGATGGCTTATCGGCATTGGCTGTTTGTGCTGGTGCAGCTTGAACAGCGGCAGCCGCATCAGTGTTTGCAGCATTAGCTGATGAACCCGCGATTTCCATCTGGAACAAGGGGCTGTGTACCTTGGCAATATCGCCTTTTTGGTAATACAGCTTCATCACCTTGCCATCGTACTTGGCCGGGATCTGTACCAGCGCCTTATCGGTCATTACGTCACAGACGGGCTGATCTTCTTTGATCTCATCGCCTTCGCTGATAAGCCATTCAACCACTTCACACTCGACGATACCTTCACCGATATCCGGCAGGATAAAGTCTTCAAGGGCAGAGCCTTGAGCAGCCGGCGCTGCTTGGGTCGCTTGTTCGGCAACCGGCGTTGCAGCTGCGCTGCTTTCCTCGCCGGCCACATCCATGGCAAACAAGGGTGCATGCACCTTGGCGATATCGCCCTTGGCGTAGTAAAGCTCGGTGATCACGCCATCATGTACTGCGGGGATCTGAACCAGCGCCTTGTCCGTCATAACGTCACAAATTGGCTGGTCTTCTTTAACCTCATCGCCCACGGCGACTAGCCATTCAACCACTTCACACTCGACGATACCTTCGCCGATATCTGGTAGGATAAAATCTTTAGCCATGCCTGTCCCCTTAAAACTCAACCGCGTTTTTAATCGCCTCGAATACCTTTAAGGCATCTGGGATATATTCTTTTTCTAGTGCCAACGGATATGGAGTATCAAGACCACATACTCGCGCAATAGGCGATTCCAGGTGTAAGAAACACTCTTGTTGGATGGTGGCAACTATTTCGGCACCAAAACCATTAGTAATCGGCGCTTCATGACTGACCACCAAACGACCGGTTTTCTTCACTGAGTTGGCAACGGTTTCTACATCCCATGGCAAGATGCTGCGAAGGTCGATTAGTTCAACACTAATGCCCTGCTCTTTAGCCTTTTCAGCGGCGGCACTGATGATTTCCATCTGCGCACCCCAGGCCAACACGGTCACGTCTTTACCTTCTTGCACTACTTCGGCTTTGCCAAGCTCGATGCTGTAATCCTCTTCAGGCACCTCACCGACCGAGGCGCGGTATAGACGCTTAGGTTCAAAGAAGATCACTGGGTTGTCGTCTTTAATGGCCGCACGCAGCAGGCCCTTGGCCTGATAGGGGTCGCGTGGCACAACGATTTTCAAACCCGGGGTATGAGCAAAGTAGGCTTCCGGTGATTGCGAGTGATAAAGACCACCGGCAATACCACCACCGTAAGGAGTACGAATGGTCAGGTTGCCCACATTAAATTCGTTGCCACTGCGGTAACGGAACTTCGCTGACTCATTAACGATTTGGTCAAAGGCCGGGAAGATATAATCGGCAAATTGAATTTCGGCAATGGCCGGCGCACCGAAGGCGGCAAGACCATTGGCGAAACCGGCAATACCCTGCTCGGTTAGCGGGGTATTGAAAACACGGTGCTTACCGTATTTTTCCTGCAATCCAGAAGTGGCACGGAACACGCCACCAAAGTAACCCACGTCTTCACCAAAAATACAGGCATGATCATTCTCGGCCATGGTGATATCCAGGGCTGAGTTAATGGCATGGAGCATATTCATTGTTTTCATTATTTGATTCTCCCTGCTGTAATTGGGTAAGCGTCCGGGTACTTCTTAATATGAGATTTCAATTGCTCATATTGCGCCTGCAGGCTTGGAATTGGCGTGTTATATACATCACTGATCAGATCTTCAAGCGGTGGCTTGGCCACTTTCTCGGCAACTTTAAGCGCATCCAGGATCTGTTCACGCACCTGCTCTTTTACCTTCTCGTCTTCTTGCTCGTCTAACCAGCCTTGAGCCACAAGCCAGGTACGGAAACGCGCAACTGGGCAATTTTCGCGATAGCTCGCTTCTTCATCTTTCGAGCGGTAACCACTTGGATCGTCCGACGTTGAGTGCGCGCCAAGACGATACGCCAAAGATTCGATGAGTACCGGCTCACCGGTTTTGGTTGCATGCTCACGAGCGGTTTTGGTCGCCGCATAGACGGCAAGGGCATCACCACCGTCAACACGAATGGTTTTAATGCCATAACCCACACCGCGTGAGGCGATACCGTCGCCGGCAAATTGTTCTTCCGCCGGGGTAGAAATCGCATAACCATTGTTACGGGCAAAGAAGATCACCGGGGCCTTATGCACCGCCGCCATGTTCAAACCGGCGTGGAAGTCACCCTCTGAGGCTGCACCTTCACCGAAGTAACAGATGGTAATGTTATCGATTTCGCTATCAAGCTCGCCGCTTTGCTTGTTGATATGCTTAATTTTTTGGCCGTAGGCATAACCGCTTGCTTGCGGAATTTGCGTGCCCAGCGGCGAAGAGATGGTCATATAATTCAATTCGTTAGAACCATAGTGGATCGGCATTTGACGACCCTTACCCAAGTCCTTCTCATTGGAGAACATCTGATTCATGAACTGTTCGAGGGTAAAACCACGGTAGCGCAATGCCGCTTGCTCGCGGTATTGGGCCATGATCATGTCGTTATCGTCTAGCGCCGCAGCACTGGCGGTTACCGCCGCTTCTTCACCAAGACATTGCATATAGAAGCTTACACGGCCTTGACGTTGTGCCGCTTGCATACGCTCATCCAGGGCACGAATAAAGCGCATGGTGTCATAAATTTTAAGTGCCGTTGCTTGATCGATTTCAGGCACGGTGGCGCCTTCGCTTACACCGCCTTGTTCGTTAAGGACACGGTAAGTGGGTATATTCAGCGCGTGGCTGTCGATGAACGCAAGTTCGTGACTGATATTCAACGAAACGTTATTGGGGTTAGTCATAACCTTCCCTTCTCTTGTTGTCATGTCACTAGGCACAGGTTTGTTATTGTGGCTTCTGCGTTAACGTTAAATCTGAAATAAACAATTCAACCGCAGTGAGTATGTAGAATAATATTTCTACACTTGGTGCCTAGTTTAAATTATGCTTCCGCCACTTTACGTCAACGTAAAGGCTTATTCAACTAATCATAGCCGAATAATTGCATCATTGATAACGCCGGGTTGGCAAGTTCGGTGTACGCCTCATAACACACTGAAATGATTAAATATTATGAGGCGAAGTGGTCTGATCAGATGAATTCATCCGACAATTCGGTGGGTACAACGGTCAGCAATGCACGCTGCCCTATAGCGACCTTGGCATTGGGGAAAATAATGGCTTCGCCATCAACCTCGGCGCGTATTTCTTCGCCACCGTCATGACCTAACAACTCACCTTTGGCAAAGCCGGTAAAGTTAGGCACGTCGTCGGAAAAGGTGAAGGAAAAGTCTTCATGATGACGATTAATGGTGCGATACACTGAGAATAACTCCACATCTTCCGCCTTTAATGGTGGATAGACGACCTCATCCTGGCTAATAAGCGCCGCCAGCGTCTCTTTGGCCTTGGCAAAGCGCGCCATATCGTTTTCGCCAAATGGACGCACCTTACCCAACTCTATGGTAAAGGCATCGGCACCAAAGTGGCGAGAGGAGAAATAGCTAAAGGTTGAAGCCGGCTCCGCCATCAACAACACGGTTTGCACCCCACAACTGATTAAGAATTGCAGCTGTTCGCGCTTGTGCGGTTTACCGTGTAGAAACGGGTAAACGGCAAACTTTTCATTTTTCGAGTCACGAATGGCGGTATGCAGGTCATAGTGGGCGCGATAGCGTCCCTCGCCTGGCGCGGTAAAAAACGCTTCAACGTATTCTTCCAGCTTTTTCGCACGTTCACGCTCTGGGTTCGTTACCTCACCCACACTGTGTTTACCGCAGAACAAGCGATTGAGGTTTTCATCGACAAAGCGCTCACCAATATTAATGGACTTGGGGTTGCCGAAAATAAACATCACCCGATGAGTCAACTCAAGAGTACCGGCAATAATGGCTCGGATAAGCTGGTCGCAAATTTCAATGGGCGCGGTTTCATTGCCGTGCACGGCGCTGGAGAAGATAAAATCCTTGTTGCCGTAGTGCTTCGGCTCGAATTGGATCACCCCAGTGTCAAGGACCTTTACATCGGTGCCATTATCAAGCGTGAACTGGGTTGGCGCCAAGGTGAATTCATTCTCACGGGTAATTCCGAGGAAATCGCCACTTTGCTGCAGACGTTGTAAATACATAGTACACCTTCTACATATGATGCCACCAAGGGGGTGGCAAAGTTTAGATAGCAAAAAGCCAGTCAAACGACTGGCTTTGTTTTAATTACGGGGCTTAAGCAATACTGGCGTTGACCAGCTCAATGGCAGCTTGTTCTAATTGTGCCAGGTGTTGCTCGCCCTTAAAGGATTCAAAGTAGATCTTATAGATATCTTCGGTGCCCGAAGGACGTGCCGCAAACCAACCATTTTCGGTGACCACCTTAAGGCCACCAATGGCGGCATGATTGCCCGGTGCCTCAGTTAACTTGGCAACTATAAGTTCACCGGCCAGCTCGGTGGCACTGATATCGTCACCGCTTAATGCTTTAAGCTTTTGTTTTTGCTCTGAATTTGCAGGAGCATCGATGCGTTTGTAAAGCGGTTCACCAAATTTGGCGACCAGCTCGCGATAGTATTGCGACGGTGTTTTACCGGTCACCGCAAGGATCTCGGCGGCCAATAGGCCCATAATAAAACCGTCTTTATCTGTACACCACACCGAGCCGTCGATGCGTAAAAACGCCGCGCCGGCACTTTCTTCACCACCAAAGCACAGGGCACTGCTGTGCAGACCCTCAACAAACCATTTCATGCCTACCGGCACTTCGACCAGCTCTTTGCCATGGCTGGCCACCACCTTGTCGATGATAGCGCTTGATACAAGAGTCTTACCTACCTTGACGTCCTCTGGCCACTCGCGATGGGTCAACAGGTAGTCGATGGCCACTGCCAGGAAGTGGTTAGGGTTCATCAAACCATCCTTGGTAACAATGCCATGACGGTCAAAGTCGGGATCATTACCTATGCCGATATCGAATCTGTCTTTAAGACCAATCAGGTTGGTCATGGCGTAAGGCGACGAGCAGTCCATACGGATTTTGCCGTCTTTGTCTTGCGGCATAAAGGCAAAACGTGGGTCGATGACGTCGTTCACCACGGTCAGGTTTAAACCGTATTGCTTAGCGATAAGCGGCCAATAGTTGATGCCCGAACCACCAAGTGGGTCAATGCCCAGGCTGATACCGGATTTGGCAATGGCATGCATATCCACTACGTTGACAAGGTCTTCGACATACGGGGTTTTCAGGTCCACATACTTGATAAAACCGGAGCGCACCGCCTGCACATAAGGAAACAGCTCGACTTCAACCAGATCTTCCGCCAGCAGCTGGTTCGCTCTGTCCTCAATCCATTTGGTGATCTCTGTGTCCGCCGGGCCACCATTCGGTGGGTTGTATTTAAAACCCCCATCCTGTGGCGGATTATGTGACGGCGTCACCACGATGCCATCGGCCAGCTCGCCCGGGTGGGCTTGGTTATGACTCACCACCGCATGACTGATCACCGGCGTTGGTGTGTAGTCATCCCCTTCTTGGGTGATGATCTGCACCTCATTGGCAACCAAGACCTCAATGGCAGAATTAAACGCTGCCTCAGACAAGGCATGGGTGTCTTTACCCAGGAACAAGGGGCCAAAGATATTGTTTTGTTTGCGGTAATCGCAAATAGCCTGAGTAATGGCCAAAATATGCGATTCGTTAAACTGGGTATTCAAGGAGCAGCCACGATGGCCCGAGGTGCCAAATGCCACACGCTGTTCGGGGTTTTGCTCAACGTCAGGTTCATGCAAATAATACGCACTCATCAGCTTGGGCACATTAATCAGCTCTGACTGAGGGGCGGTTTTTCCAGCGTTAGGATGAACGGCCATACTTGGCTCCTTATAAATAGTCGCGAATGGTTTCAGCTTGTTCTTTGCTATAACCTAACTCCAGAGCCACCTCATGCAGCATCATTTTCTTGCGCGTGGTGTTGGAGTTAGTCATCACCCAATACGGGCTGTCGTCTATGTTCTTTGGATTTAGGCTGCTGCCGCTGGCCTGAAGCTCTTCTTTGCTGGTGGCAAAGTAGCGACGGTCACGACCTTTAATATTCAAGACACGTTCAAAGGTGGTTTTGTGGCTGCGGTGAAATGCCGCAAGAATAAATAAGAAGCGACCCACCACCCCTTTTTGCATCGCCAATTCTTCTTTATTAAGAATATCGAATACCGACCCTTGATTGCTGGCCTGTGCTTTAGCAGGTGCACTGGTTGCCACTGTAGCAGTCTCTGATTGTTCTAAGCCGGTTGCGTCAGCCGATGTTGCGGGTGCAGTTGTCACTGCAGGGGCAGGCGCGGCCGCAGGCACCGAATCGGCGCCCGTATTGTGCAGATTCAATAAACGACGCAGAATAGTAGAGGCACTCTCGCCAATACTTTGGGTGTTGCTGGCGATATATTGATATAGCTCGTCGTCTATTTCTATTTTTTTCATGATATTCCTGTCATTACTGCCATGTCTTTCACGCATGCCAGAATTATACCCAAGTTACCTGAATAAGCTAGGGTATACAGAGCATCATCTCGGTATAAATACGCCAGTTGATTTACCTTCAAGGTTGCAAATAGGCCCTTAGCTCGGGCACAATCCCTGCGTTTTCCTAACCCCAAATTGGCATATCTATGTTACTTAATTATGAACAAAGCGGATTAAGTGCCGAGCAGGCGCCGAGCGTTATCGTTATCCATGGCCTGTTTGGCTCCCTCGACAACTTAAAAGTGGTCGCGCGGGCGCTGGGCGAGCACTTTCATGTGGTTAATGTGGATGTGCGCAACCATGGTCGTTCATTTCACAGCGAGCAGATGGATTATCCGGCCATGGCCGAGGACATCATTGCCCTGCTCGCCCATTTAGGCATAGACAAAGCCCATTTGGTGGGCCACTCCATGGGCGGTAAAATTGCCATGCAGGTGGCGCTCACTAAACCCGAATGTGTCGATAAGCTGGTGGTCTTGGATATCGCCCCGGTTGCTTATCATTCTCGCCACGACGCCATTTTTAAGGCCCTGCATAGCGTGGCCGAGATCGCCGTGCGCTCGCGCGCTGAAGCCGACGCCCTGATGAGTGAACACATTGACACTATGGGCGTACGCCAGTTTTTGGCTAAGAGTTTGAGCAAAACTGACTCGGGCGCCCTGGGCTGGCAATTTAACCTGCCGGTGCTGGCCTCACAATATCAACAAATTCTCTCTGCCCCAGTTGCAAATGATTCTTGTTTGTGTGATACACTCTTTATCAAGGGTGCCGACTCGGATTACATCGATAGCCCCTACCGCGATGAGATTATGCGCCTGTTTCCCAAGGCCAAGGCCAAGGTGATTCAAGGAGCCGGACACTGGCTGCACGCGGAAAAACCGGTGGCGGTGAATAAGTCCATTGTTGATTTTTTAACTCGTTAATCCATATCAATAAATTTGTGTGTTAAGCGCACTATACTGATGTGGGTCGAAACGCGCATTATGGCCTAAATTATTCGTTTTTTATGTGCTACAATGCGCGCCGTTTTACAAATAGGTAGCAGTACATGGTCGACCAATTAATAAATGGACTAGATACCCTTGGGTTGTATTTTGGCCTTGCTGGCATCTTTTTTTTCATCGGCATGGCAATTCAAGACGTGTTGAAAAAAGGCGATGTGCCTAAATTTGGCCGTTATGTTGTATGGCTTGTATTATTTTTAGGCTGTTCCGGCTTTATCGCTAAGGGCCTTATTCAGGTGTTTTGGCAAGGAGCAGGTGTGGGTTAACCATGGCCAAGTCAGAGCTAGATAGAACGACGCTCGATTTATTCGAGTACGAGCGACGCCCGGGTCGTCCAAAAACAAACCCGCTCCCACGGGAGTTACAATTAAAAGTTAATAAGCGAAACCAGCTTAAGCGCGATAAGGCGCGAGGCTTGAAACGCGTCGAATTTAAAGTTTCATCGGAGCTGTATCAGGCATTAAATGATATGGCGGATGCGCAAAATATTAGCCGCAGTGCGTTGATTGAAACCATTTTGCAAGAACGATTGGCTATAGATACATAAAAGGTTATTTATTCATGGCAAGTGTAGGTATATTTTTTGGTAGCGACACGGGTAACACTGAACACGTAGCAAAAATGATCCAAAAAGAGCTCGGCAAGAAACTCGTGGCCGTGCACGATATCGCAAAAAGTAGTAAAGAAGAGATCGCAGAGTTTGACTTGCTGCTATTTGGTATCCCTACTTGGTACTATGGTGAAGCTCAGTGTGACTGGGACGACTTTTTCCCTGAATTAGAAGAAATCGACTTCGAAGGTAAACTTTGTGCCATCTTCGGTTGCGGCGACCAGGAAGACTACGCCGAGTACTTCCTAGATGCCATGGGCATGGTTAACGACATCATCACCGAGCGTGGTGCCATCGTTGTCGGTCACTGGTCTACCGAAGGTTACGACTTCGAAGCCTCAAAAGGCATGGCCGATGACAATCACTTTGTTGGCCTGGGCATTGATGAAGACCGCCAGCCGGAGCTAACCGAGCAGCGCGTGAAGCAGTGGTGTGCACAAATTCATGACGAAATGTGCCTGGCCGAATTAGCCGACTAAGTCTTTGCCGGGCAAGTTGAACTTGGCTTTACACTTGCCCCCTAAGCACGTTATTGTTAATTTTTAAAATGCGTCGCGCGCACTGGGGCAAAGTCTGCCTTATGTGCACAAAAAGAATCATAATTGAGAACACGTTGAATGACTGATCATAACCTAGAGCTCAAAAAAGCTGGCCTTAAGGTCACGCTCCCACGGATCAAAATTTTAGAGATCCTTCAGTGCCCTGATAACCAACATATCAGCGCCGAGGACGTCTATAAAATCCTGCTCGATAACAGTGAAGAAATCGGTCTGGCAACTGTGTATCGCGTACTGAACCAATTCGACGACGCCGGTATTGTAACCCGTCACCACTTCGAAGGCGGCAAATCGGTATTTGAACTTGCCGGTTCAACGCACCACGACCACCTGGTGTGCTTAAAGTGTGGCCGCGTAATCGAATTTGAAGACGAGCTAATTGAGCAGCGTCAGCTGGAAATCGCCAGCAGCAATGGCATTAAGCTGACCAACCACTCACTTTACCTGTATGGTGAATGTGTGGACACGGATGCGTGTAAGCAATACGCATTAGAAAACGGCTAAGCGCCCTTTTCACTCACATTAAGCCTGCCTAGCGCAGGCTTTTTTGTGTCTGCTTTTAAGGTGTTGATAATGAGGCATTAAGGTGTGTTGCGTGGGTTGCGGTTATTTCCAACCTTGAAGCCATTTTTCTTGGCTTTTCAATTCAGTCCAGTCTATTAAGTACTCGTTCTTAGACAGAACCGCTTCCAATTTACAGGAAATGACAGAACCCTCCTCGTCGAACTCAATTTCTGATACTAAGAAATGCTTTTCTCGATTCATCGGCTTCACTGCTGTCCACTTACTATGGTGTAATTTAGCCGGGTTAATGCGGTTCATGCCCACTCCAAAACGTTCTGACTGTATTTGCAAACAATGAGTTTTACGAAGCTTCTAAGACTCAAGTTCAGTAATTTTGAATGTTAACAGAGAACACCTAACGTTAAAGTTAAAAGCAAGACGTTTTTCAGGTCCTTTTTGAACGCCTTGTAAGCGCCAGTGGCAACACAAACAGCATCCGTTATCACCGCTCCAAACGGGTATGAAGAACTGCCATTGGTGACACAGTCAAGGAGTTTTTGTACGTGCAGGCAAGCACCTCAAAAGTGCAAGCCCAGCCACTGCAGAGAAAACGGATGCGAGGAAAATTCCCAGCTTAGCACTGTCAATCAGGGTCTTATCGAAAGCTATGTTCGCAATGAACAACGCCATGGTGAAGCCGATTCCGGCGAGCAGGCTCCCCCCGGCCAATACCCTCCAGCTAAGTTCAGGTGGGCGAATGGCGATGTGCAAACGTATAGCCAGCCAACAGAACAACAGGATACCAATAGGCTTACCAAGCACGAAGCCTAGGTAAATTGCTACTGCGAGCAAGCTTTCCACTTCGCTGAACGTGAGTGGCAATCCAGAGTTCGCAAATGCGAACAGGGGCATGATGACAAAACCCACCCAGGGATGTAGCGCCATCTCCAGACGCTCCACTGGAGATAGCGTTTCACGCACGGCAATTTCGGCCATCTGTAATGTTTGACGATCCTTGGTATCGCCGCTGCTTTCACTGCTTGCTGGATGCGCAATAACCTGACCCAATATCGCGTACAACCGCTTATCGCTGACCCATCGACGCGCCGGCGTCATCAGGCCGAGCATCACGCCTGTGATGGTAGCGTGGATCCCGGATGCATCCACGGCAAGCCAGATGACCAGGCCCACGAGAAAGTACAAAGGAAAACCACGAAAACCGAGCCTTGCAATTACGCGGATACTCACTAGGCCAAGCGCAGCCATCACCAAGGGCCACCAGGCAATATCACTGCTGTAGCCGATTGCGACGACCAGTATGGCGCCGATATCGTCAACAATCGCTAACGACAGCATAAACACCCTTAAGCTTTGAGGAACGCGTGAGCCAAGCAGGGCGAGGCAACCGATAACAAACGCTGTGTCAGTTGCCATGACAGTGCCCCATCCATGCTGGCCGGGCTGTCCTGATTGCAGTGCCAGATAGATCGTAGCGGGAACGATCATACCGCCCAGCGCAGCGACTATGGATAACGCGGCCATGCGGGGCTTGCTCAACTCGCCGAGAACCAACTCCCGCTTAAGTTCCAATGCGACAAGAAAGAAAAACAGCGTCATCAGGCCATCATTGATCCATTCCCGCAGTGAACGGGCAAACTCGAATGAGCCAACCTGAAGACCTATTTGTGTCTCCCATGCGTGTTCGAACGAGTCAGCCCACGGTGAGTTGGATACAATGAGTGCGGCAACAGTGAAAAATAGAAGAATGGCCCCACCCGCTGACTCAATACGCAAGAAGCGCACAAAGGGGTTGGTCAGCCGATCAGCAAATTCCTTCGGTAATCGGGTGACTCCTGAATTGTCTTGCTTACCTGTACCCATAAGAAGTCGTTCCGACTGTCAAGGGCCAACGCCGAGGTTCAGAGGCGATCTGCCCTTGTGAAAGTAAGGATGCGCAGCGGGTCAAACTTCGCCTGCAAGCACTTAATATATTTCGTTTTCTACGATACGCTCAAAGCGAAAATAGGCAAATTTCTGCACCCTTTGGGCCGGGGTGATGTGCTCCTCTATTCGCTCCTCAAGCAGCCTGAACTCCGGCCCAAGCTCGGCCTTCAGCTTTGCAGCATCATATTGAACTATAGGCAATCCACTGCATTTTTCAGGGCCACCGATTGCAAAAGCAGCAATAATTAGATGACCGCCCAGGCGCAGCGCCTTTTTCAACGCCCCTACGTAACGCTGACGGTCTGCAGCATCCGTTAAGAAGTGGAACACCGCACGGTCGTGCCAAAGTGCAACCTGACTATCCGGCGAGAAAGCGGTAACGTCAGACTCAAGCCAATTGACCGCGCCGGCTTTTTCTCCCAGTCGCTTTGCCGATTTAGCCAATGCCGCACCGGATATATCTAGGACGGTAAGATTTGTGTACCCCTGATCAAGCAGTTGGTCGACCAGCACCGACGCTCCCCCACCTACGTCTATGATCGGAGACACGGGTTGGAGATGACTGTTGGCTATGAGCTCAAGGGAGAGGACCGGCTTTGCTTGAAACCAGCTGACTTCAGTCACTTCTTTGTGCTCATAGACGTTTTGCCAATGAGCCTTTCTATCAAACTCTTGCACTTACCCCTCCAGAATGAAATTGGTCTTCCCCATCAAAAGTAGCACAGGCTCGCTGTTTGGCGTCCTTTGGTTTCGGCGCTTGTTATGTGCACTGTTAATATGACTTTGGTTCATATGAGTTAGGCTCGGGAAGCAAAGGGGGGGTTGAATCAACATAAGTTAAAAATGACTGCCACAAAACAGCCGTTCTTTGATGAGTTAATTCTAATTTGCAACCCAGTCCCATAGCCGTCCTTATGGTGCCATCACGCCAAGTGTCATAAACTGCTCCACAATGTGCTTCGCGATAACTCAACCAGGCGTCCTGGCCTTTTTGAATTGCAGTTGCTGATACACTGTCTTGTGAATATCTCTCTAGACTCTTCGCCAAGTACTTAGCCATTACCTTCTCAGCCGCCACCAGATCTTTATGCATACACTGATTAATCGCGAGTGTCGTCCACGCTTTTTCACAGTCTACTTCTTCCTCAGCGAAAGCGAACAAAGGGATAAAAAGTAACAGGGGCACTAATTTTTTCATTGCTTCTCCATGTGCACATAACGCCCTGTTAATGGAAAAATTGTGTTGGCTAAAATGTGAAGCGGAGCAAAACCAAGCCAACGCAATTTTGTCCACTTTAAACAGTTTGTTATGTGCAAACTAGTAAAATCTACACTGTGATTTTGGTAACTTTTGCACACTTTCTAATGAATATACAAACTTAGCAACCCGTGATTCGTCGTCGCCAATAGGCGAAAAGCATGTTGTGGTTGATGTTTTTCCTTGAACCCCAACTGTAATTTCATAAGGAAAGCTACTGACACATATTTTTTCCAAGTCACCTGAACCTGAATTGCCCTCCGCAATATCTAATTTTGCGAGTCTGACTAGTTCAGCCTTTTCTGACTTATTTAGACTCAGTGATATTATTATTTTTTCTCTGCCATCAGCACAAAGTGAGCGTTCAAATGTACTTTGAAAAGAGTCAAAATGGTCAGAGCCCACTCTAAATGAAGCGTATTCCGCCTCATTAGTGCTAGCACATGCAGTCAAAGCAATAGCAATGAAAATTAGATATATTCGCACGAAATCCCTTTGCACTGGTCTTCCCCATCAAAAGTAGACAGGTTATTACGCAAACCGTTGCTCATACTCCAGCGGGCTGAGATAGCCTAACGCAGAGTGACGTCG
>NZ_PQCD01000023.1 GCF_002964705.1 Pseudoalteromonas sp. T1lg75
TGGTCTTCCCCATCAAAAGTAGACAGGTTATTACGCAAACCGTTGCTCATACTCCAGCGGGCTGAGATAGCCTAACGCAGAGTGACGTCGTTTGCGGTTATAAAATATTTCAATGTATTCAAACATACAGGATTTAACGTGTTGTATCGAGTGGAATTTCTCGGCATAAATCAGCTCAACTTTGAGGCGACTGAAGAAGGATTCCATCACCGCATTATCCCAGCAATTGCTCTTTCGGCTCATGCTTATTATCGCGCCCGATGAACGCACTAAATCCTGATAGGCCACCGCACGGTACTGCACGCCTCT
>NZ_PQCD01000024.1 GCF_002964705.1 Pseudoalteromonas sp. T1lg75
AGGAGTAAAGTACGCGCTGATTGCGCAGTATGTAGGCCAGTTCCGGATCACCTTGATGTGTAAAGCATTGAAGGTTTCACGCTCTGGCTTCTATCGTTATTTAAACCGAAAGCCGAGCTATAAAGCACAGAAACACGCTGAGCTGGCCCATCATGTGAAAGAGACGTATGAGGTTTTTAAGGCTCGCTACGGCGCGCCCAGGATAACGTATGAACTAAATGCCAGTGGTGTTCGATGTAGCCTCAACGCTGTTGCTAAAATCATGCAAGAACTAGCTCTCAAGGCAAGAAACGGCAAGGCGTTCCGTTATAGTCACAGCAGCTATTCAAGCTCGAATGTAGAAGAGAATGTGCTTGCCCAGCGGTTCACCACAGAGCATGCCAACAGGAAATGGGTATCAGATATCACCTATATCCGTGTTCGCGGCCAGTGGCTTTACCTAGCCGCGGTGATGGACCTGTTCTCCAGGGCGATTGTGGGTTGGGCATTAGACACGTCGATGACGGTCAAGCTGATTTCCGATGCTTTCAACATGGCACTGGCCCGCAGGGAGGTTAAACCGGGTTTGATGCTTCACTCAGATAGAGGCGTGCAGTACCGTGCGGTGGCCTATCAGGATTTAGTGCGTTCATCGGGCGCGATAAT
>NZ_PQCD01000025.1 GCF_002964705.1 Pseudoalteromonas sp. T1lg75
TGACCTTTCCCCCAAAATTAACACCATGACTTTGATGAGATTTCCAATAAACTGGAGACAATGGAGATCTCAAAATGAAAAAACGTTACACCGAAGAACAAATTATCCGAGCAATCAAACAACATGAAGCTGGCGCTAAAGTCGATGATATTTGCCGAGAGATGGGAATATCGACAGGCACTTTTTATAACTGGCGCAGTAAATATGCAGGCCTAGAAGTAAATGAAGCCAAGCGTTTAAAAGAGCTTGAGTCAGAGAATAATAAGCTCAAGCGTTTATTGGCTGAAAAGATGCTTGAAGTTGAAGGTATGAAGGATGTGCTCTCAAAAAAGTGGTGAAGCCTTCGGATAAGAAACGGATCGCTAGCCACCTCATCGAGCTATTTAACCTCAGTGAACGAGCTGCATGCCAACTATCTGGGGTTAGCCGAACGGCATTTCGATATCGTCCAAGAGCGAAGGCAGATAACGCACTAAGAGAGCGATTAAAGCGCTTAGCTACTGAATACCCTCGTTATGGTTATTTGATGCTTCACGGCCTGTTAAAAGCTGAGGGCTTAGTGAGGAATAAAAAGCAAACCTATCGCATTTATACGGAAGAAGGACTCCAAGTTCGCACCAAAAAGCGGAAGAAAATACAGCGGCCCAGACTTCCTTTGGAAGTACCGTCAAAACCGAACCAGCGTTGGTCTATGGACTTTGTTTCAGATCAGCTAGCCAATGGTCGACGCTTCAGAACGCTGAATGTGGTTGATGATTATTCACGCGAAATGGTCGGACAGCTTGTCTGTGTTTCAATTAGTGGCAAACAGGTTGCTCGATTTTTATCTGAGATGATAGAAACACGAGGTGCACCTAATTCAATAGTGTGTGATAACGGCACAGAGTTTACGAGTAAAGCTATGTTCTTCTGGTCAAAAGAAACCAAAGTAAAGCTCAGCTTTATCCAACCAGGGAAGCCAACTCAGAACGCCTTTGTTGAAAGCTTAAATGGTAAATTCAGAAATGAGTGTTTAAACCAGCACTGGTTCCGAACGATGGAAGAAGCAAGATATGAAATCGACTTATGGCGAGAACATTATAATCATGTTCGACCACATAGTTCGCTGAATTATTTATCGCCAGTTGAGTTTGCTAAACGGGCCGCTTAATATGAATTATCTCATTGAATGAATGGTACTAATTCAGGGGAAAGGTCA
>NZ_PQCD01000026.1 GCF_002964705.1 Pseudoalteromonas sp. T1lg75
ATGGCAAAAGAAAAGTTTGAACGCGTAAAACCGCACGTAAACGTTGGTACAATCGGCCACGTTGACCACGGTAAAACAACTCTAACTGCAGCAATCACTAACGTACTTGCAAAAGTATACGGTGGTGAAGCAAAAGACTTCGCATCAATCGATAACGCTCCAGAAGAGCGTGAGCGTGGTATCACAATCTCAACTTCACACGTTGAGTACGACACTCCAACTCGCCACTACGCGCACGTTGACTGTCCTGGACACGCTGACTACGTTAAAAACATGATCACTGGTGCTGCTCAGATGGACGGCGCGATCCTAGTAGTAGCTGCGACTGACGGTCCTATGCCTCAGACTCGTGAGCACATCCTTCTTTCTCGTCAGGTTGGTGTACCTTACATCATCGTATTCATGAACAAATGTGACATGGTTGACGACGAAGAGCTACTAGAGCTAGTAGAAATGGAAGTTCGTGAACTTCTTTCTGAGTACGACTTCCCAGGTGACGACCTACCTCTAATCCAAGGTTCAGCTCTTAAAGCCCTAGAAGGCGAGAAAGAGTGGGAAGACAAGATCGTTGAGCTTGCAGAAGCACTAGACACTTACATCCCAGAGCCAGAGCGTGACATCGATAAGCCTTTCATCATGCCTATCGAAGACGTATTCTCAATCCAGGGTCGTGGTACAGTTGTAACTGGTCGTGTTGAAGCCGGTATCATCAACGTGAACGACGAAGTTGAAATCGT
The DNA here is from genome assembly GCF_002964705.1 of Pseudoalteromonas sp. T1lg75. Lineage (GTDB taxonomy): Bacteria > Pseudomonadota > Gammaproteobacteria > Enterobacterales > Alteromonadaceae > Pseudoalteromonas. The sequence continues at coordinate 738 of NZ_PQCD01000026.1, forward strand.
AGGTATCAAAGAAACTACGAAGACAACTTGTAC
>NZ_PQCD01000027.1 GCF_002964705.1 Pseudoalteromonas sp. T1lg75
TGTAACTGGTCGTGTTGAAGCCGGTATCATCAACGTGAACGACGAAGTTGAAATCGTAGGTATCAAAGAAACTACGAAGACAACTTGTACAGGTGTTGAGATGTTCCGTAAGCTTCTAGACGAAGGTCGTGCTGGTGAGAACATCGGTGCCCTTCTACGTGGTACTAAGCGTGACGAAGTAGAGCGTGGTCAAGTACTAGCAGCTCCTGGTTCAATCAACCCGCACACTAAGTTCGAAGCAGAAGTATACGTACTATCTAAAGACGAAGGTGGCCGTCACACGCCATTCTTCAAAGGCTACCGTCCACAGTTCTACTTCCGTACAACTGACGTAACTGGTGACATC
>NZ_PQCD01000028.1 GCF_002964705.1 Pseudoalteromonas sp. T1lg75
GTGGAGCCATCCTTGAAATACCACCCTTGTATGTTTGATGTTCTAACGTTGGCCCCTGAATCGGGGTTGCGGACAGTGCCTGGTGGGTAGTTTGACTGGGGCGGTCTCCTCCCAAAGAGTAACGGAGGAGCACGAAGGTTGGCTAAGTACGGTCGGACATCGTACGGTTAGTGTAATGGTAGAAGCCAGCTTAACTGCGAGACAGACACGTCGAGCAGGTACGAAAGTAGGTCATAGTGATCCGGTGGTTCTGAATGGAAGGGCCATCGCTCAACGGATAAAAGGTACTCCGGGGATAACAGGCTGATACCGCCCAAGAGTTCATATCGACGGCGGTGGTTTGGCACCTCGATGTCGGCTCATCACATCCTGGGGCTGAAGTCGGTCCCAAGGGTATGGCTGTTCGCCATTTAAAGTGGTACGCGAGCTGGGTTTAGAACGTCGTGAGACAGTTCGGTCCCTATCTGCCGTGGGCGGTTTGAGAATTGAGAGGGGCTGCTCCTAGTACGAGAGGACCGGAGTGGACGAACCGCTGGTGTTCGGGTTGTGATGCCAATTGCATTGCCCGGTAGCTACGTTCGGAATCGATAACCGCTGAAAGCATCTAAGCGGGAAGCGAGCCTCGAGATGAGTTCTCACTTGGAGTTCGACTCCACT
>NZ_PQCD01000004.1 GCF_002964705.1 Pseudoalteromonas sp. T1lg75
GTCTACGTTTCGCGATCCGTGAAGGTGGTCGTACAGTTGGTGCTGGTGTTGTAGCATCAATCGTAGAGTAATAGTTACTCTCGAGAAAAAGGCCGCTTTTAGCGGCCTTTTTTTATGCGTAAAAAAACCTTATAGACCACCTTCACGGCCGTAAATTGTAGGTCAGGCTTCAGCCTGACAATCCCTGTATCTTCTTATATCGCCGTTCAATCTTCTCAATGGCGACTTTCTCACCTTTCTCGTTAAAACTCCCCACAGCTCTCTGTAGTGAGATCTTGTCGCGTTGGCGACTCCAACCAAAGGGCGGTTTACGCCAACCGCCCCTTGGAACCCCAAGGCGCCCGTAATTCGCCTATGCTTCCGAACTCGGATTTTTGCTAAACGCTCCGCTTAGGCTGCGACACGATTTAACGGCACTTCCCTGTGCCGGTAAATCTAGCTTGGCGTCGTGCCTCGCTGTCTTAGCCACGCTATACAGCAAAAGCTGATTTCTCCAGCGCGAATTTAAACGGGAAACTCGATACCTGTAGGTCAGGTTTCAACCCGACAATTTTTCTAGGGCCATCGACTATGGTGGTAATTGATAGTTCTTGTCGGGTCGCCGACTGCGACCAAAAGAAAAGGCTTGTCCATTTCCCCTTGGAACCCCAAGGCGCCCCAACATTGCATAATTTCCTCAACGAGCCACGAGAAATGAACGTAACCAACAGGCACAGCGCATCCCCCCTCCTCACAGAGTTCGTCGCCTTCAAGCGGCGAGAGTGAAATTGTTCACTCTCTTGTTTCCGCTTTCAGCCATGCTGGCGATTACTCTTCTCGTATCGCGTTTCGGGTGCAATGTAAGGGGAATTGGGCTGATACATAGGTGTTCTTGAGATCGTGATAGTGTATGGATGTAACCTAGGCTTTAACTTTGAGTGAATCTTAGTCGGCGACCCAACGAGATCTCCAACCTCAGCCTTTTTGGGTGCGCCATGACGAGCATTATCACATTGATTTTGAAGTGCCTTGTCAGTAGATGTCGTCGAAATAGAGTAAATTTGAATGTCTAAGTAAAATTAAGTATGTCATCTGAATTGTGTGATTTTATAATTTTTTATGGACATTGTAATTTTCTCATCTACCTTTTTTGTTAATCGTGGGGCAGGGCTGAAAGCGAAAAAGAGAGTGAAATTGTTCACTCTTGTGGTATGAAGCTTATGGCCAGTACAGTTTTGCTACCGAACCACTGCGGTAGACACCTGCATCTCCAAAACCTGAGCCGCAGGGGGTTTCAAATCATAAATCAGTTTGGTCGTAGGCTCGGTAATGATCTGGCTAACAAAAGCCTTCTTAGGTAATTCGAGGAGGGCGTCCTTATCTCTAAATAAGTGTAGATGGTTCTCTGACTCGCTAAGGTAATAAACTTTCCCGTCGGCAACTTTCACACTGTTAGGCGCTACTCTGAGTGGGAGGGAAGAAAAGTCGTAATACAGGCTATCATCACCGTTTGCGTCAATTCGTTTCAGCTGCTTGTTGCGCAGATCGCCGTAGTAGAAAGTCTCACCTTGCTGGCTTTCTTGTGCTATTAATCCAGCGCCGAGTTTGATCGTTTTTATTTCCCCTGATTGAAACTCATATTTAGTCAAATCATAGATATTTTCACTGCCTACGCTTAGATACAGTGCATCGGCGTTGAATGACCATCCGAGTAAGAAGCTGCCGGGAGAGACCTTTCCTAGCTCATGAAGGGTGGCGGATTGAGCATCATAGATAGTCAGATAAGAGAAGTTTTCTTTACGGGTAATAAAAGCCAGTTTGTCTTGTGCATGAGATAAAACCGGCTGCGCTATGTTGTCCGCATTTAGGTCCGTTAGTTTTTCATTACTTCCCTGACGGTATAGCCAAAGTTCGTAGCTACCAGTTCTATTCGAGACAAAATAGAGGCTTTCGGTACTCGCTGACCAAACTGCTTTCATATCGTGAGCATCGCTATTGAGGCCTTTAAACTCTTTGTTAAAGCCAACAAACTGGATATCCAAATCGGATTTACTTTTCATATACATTAGCTTGTTGCCATCATTGTTCAGGTGTAGATCTCGAATTGTGGCAGTGGGTTCTAAATTGGCATAACGTGATAGTTTATCTGTGCTTAAATTTAGTTGCCAAAGGGCATATTCGCCTTTGAGCTTAGCGGCGGCTATCAGGTTGTTATTGGAGTGCGAGGTCAGCGCCGTGATTCTGTCGAGTTTTTTACTTACTTCTGTACTACTATGGCGCTGAATGTCGTAGCGCATAATTCGACTTGCACTTGGGGTGTGCCAGTTAACGTAGAACAATGCCTCCGACCCTTTTAAAAATGTCGGTAATGTATTTGTTCCTGGTTGACTGATGTAAGCCAGCTCAGGTTTTTTTTCATCTAAGTTCAATACGGCTAGTAACTCTTTCCCACCATCTGAAATGGTGAGCGCGAGGACTTTTTCTTGCTCTGACAGGGCGATTGCTTTTATATCGGTCGACGCAGTAAAAACCGTTACCTTTTTGCCTGTTTTTGTGTTGTGTCTGATTATTTGGCAACTGGAGTTGGCGCAATCGACATAGTACCAACTATTCGACTGCTTTCCCCAAGCAGGTGATTTGTAATCCGAATAGCGAGCGGTTAATTGAGCGGTTTTATGACTTTCCAAGTCTTTGAGAAAAATTTGCTTTTCTTTGTTGCTTCCTCGAATCAAGAGAGAGTATTTCCAGTTCGTATCTGGGGCGGCGAAAGTAACCGATTCTTGGCTACTGGAGAGAGGAATAACTCTGAATTGAGCCATGTCTCTAGATACGAACGGCTTTAAGAGTAAGGCAAAAGCAAGAATGATTATAAGTACGAATAATAGGATTGTGGTAACTAGTACCTTGAAGTTTACCCTTGGCCTCTTAGATGATTTCGACTGGGTGACCTGGTGAATAAATGAATAGCCTTTTTTGGCTATGGTTTCAATATAAATGGGCTTTTTGGGGTCATCGCAGAAGACCTTTCTTAGTTCGAAAATAGCGCGAGTGACTACTTCTGGCTCGGTAACTTGGTCTGGCCAAAGTGTAGTTAAAATCTCCTCTCTACTTAGCACTTCCCCACGATGTTGCACCAGCAGGCAGAGAATGGCCATTACCTTAGGCTCTAGGGTAAAAGTTCGTTTGGGTAAAGTTAACTTATTGTGTTTAGGCGATACAAGATACTCACCAAGCCAAAATTCCGTTTGCAAGATAGCTTCCTAACGCATTGAAAGTATGAAAGATAATGCCATATCGATAACATCACTGTTACATGATTGTAAGTAATGAGGCGTGGGTATACAACAACTTTACATTACAAAATGTGTTGTTATTTAACAGGGGCATAAGATGCAAAAACTTATTTATTTAGCTTTATTTGGCTGCTCAATGGCCACCCAAGCGGGGCAAATTAATCTCACCATAGAAGGTGATGGCGTCGTAAGTTATGGAAGCGGTGATTTTAAGTGTGAACAGTCATGTGAAATAGATACCAGCGAGGCTACACAAATACTAAAAGCAGAAGCCGCGACAAACTGGGCCTTTGATAGTTGGCAGGGGCAACAGTGTGACGGGGGAAATTATATTCACCTTGAGACGAGCGCGACTGAAATTACCTACGCTAGTGGCGGTGCAAAGACGCTGCAAGCCATTGAAGTAAACAATGACGAATACATGGACCTAGTTGGTATCAGTCTCTTTGATGGCTCAATTTATCAAATGCTAAACCAGTCTGGTGATGGTTTCAGCCGCAAGTCAATTGTTGGTGGGCTTGAATATCCGGCGGCGCTTGATGCCTATGACTGGGACGGCGATGGTTTTGAAGATTTACTGGTAAGCGAATATTTGACTCGCAAGATCAAACTGTACTTGAATACTGGTACCGGTGAGTTTGTGTTTAAAAAAGACATAGTGATCGATGGTGTCCGCCCCTATGCTTTCACCGTAAATGACTTCAATCAGGACGGTCAGCCAGATTTATTTATTTCCAGTTTTCAGGCAGACACCTCGGGGGATCTGTTTGTGCTGGTGAACACCATAACTAATGCTAAAACGGCGCTCTATCTAAATAATAATGATGTATTTACAGAAGAGTTGCATATCTCGGAGCATGCTGCAATTACGCTTGATAGCTACAGAGATGCTGATTCCGGCCAAGTACAGTTGGCAGCAGCGGAAATTGCCGCCAAGGCGGTGGCTGTTTATGGCCAGGAAGAAAGCTTTACGCGCCGTGTTATCGACAGAAGCCAAGCTCCTTACGGAGTCGCATTTGCAGATATCGATAAAAATGGCAGCATGGACATGCTTTCTGCGCATTATCTTGCACCTCGCCTGAGTCTTCACTATGAAGGCGGCACCGTGAAAAAAGATGTTGCCGGTGCCATCGATGGCTTAACGGCAACAGCCGTTGCTGATTTAAACAACGATGGTTACCTGGATGTCGCAACCGGTGAGTTTAATAAGCAACAGTTCTACTATTTTGCCTCTATTGGTTATCAAGATTGCTTGGTCAAGCAGGGGACTAATATTGAGCTCAATGCCGTGTTTACTCAAGGTGAGACAACGACTACTCCGCCCCCGCCGGTAACAGACCCGGTTGCTTCTAGTGATGACAGCTCTGGTGGAGGCAGTACGGGAATGGTTTTCTTGCTTATGAGTTGCGCGGTTTTTTTACGCAGATATTTTAACGCGTAAAGGGTTGTGGACCACAAAAGTGATTTTGGGATGACTTGAATTTTCCAGATGTTCTATGGGCATTAAAGGTCGCAATATGTGGCCTTTTTATGTTCTCACTGCTATATCTCATCCTGTGTACAGGCCGTTCAAGTTGGCTTGTGTATAAAGGTTAAGTTAAATACTCTCTCGTAATAGAGCTCCTTTCCTGACGTTATTTCACCCTTGACCTCCTCTTGTCGTGCTGCTGTCGTGGTAATGTCGTCACCGACGGGTAAAATTATTTGCCAAGATTTCCCCGAATGCAGAGGCAAGGAGACGATGATGATCAAAAAGTTAAGAGAGCAAAAACAGTGGTCGCAGGAGCAGTTGGCGACCGTGGCTGGTTTAAGCGCGCGAACAATTCAACGTCTTGAAAGTGGTAATAAAGCAAGTTTGGAATCATTGAAAGCCCTTGCCTCGGTGTTTGAAGTTGATATTGAAATTCTGACAAAGGAAATCACCGTGATAGATAAAGAATCGCAATCTTGGCAGGTACAGCCGCGTTGGTATAAATCGTTGATGTGGGGCGTATCTGAGAGGAAGCCGTTAGCCATAATTGAGTACATTAGTGTGGCTGCAGGAGCAATTACTTGGATTTTACAGCCTAATTTGTTTGCTGCTCCGGCACTTTTTCTATGCGCATATCTGATCAGCAAATTAATTCATCGCACCGAACAACAAAAGTTCTGGTAGAACTAAAAAGCGCAAATTTGAATGTCTAAGTAGAATTAAGTATGTCACCTAAATTGTGTGAATCTCCAATTTTTACTGGACATTCTAATTTGCTCATCCACTCTGTGTTTTTAATTATGGAGCCGGTAAAAAGCTTAATAAAGTTGACTAAACAGCGAGTTAGCGCCAACCTAACGAGATTGTCCCCAACTTTTTAACCTCCATGCCCGAACTGAATATCCCCGCGAATATTCCCCGCACCCACAGTCGTTTCGGCCGTTGGCTGGGTACCAAGGTGCTGAACTGGTTCGGTTGGCAGGTGGTGGGGGAGTTTCCCGAGCAGGGCAAGTTTGTCGCCGCGGTGGCGCCTCATACCTCGAACTGGGACTTTGTCATCGCCATTGCGGTGAAAATGCACCTACAGGTGCGGATCCGTTTTTTAGGCAAGCACAGTATCTTTGTCTGGCCCTTGGCACCCTTATTGCGAAAATGGGGTGGTATCCCGGTCGACAGGCGCTCCTCCCATGGCGTGGTGGCGCAGGTGAAAACCCTGTTTGATAATAGCGACGCGCTGATCCTCGGCTTGGCCCCTGAAGGCACCCGCAAATACACGCCGCAATGGAAAAGTGGTTTCCTGCATATCGCCAAGGCGGCGAAGGTTCCCGTGGTGCCCATGGCCTTGGATTACAGTAAAAAGCAGTTTGTGATCATGGCGCCGTTAGAGGTCGGGGAAGATATAGACGCCACACTGGTTCAGGTTCAGGCCTTGTTTCCTGCCGAGATGGCCAAATATCCAGAACAGCTGTCGGGCGTCAAGTAACACTAAAGTGCTTGGTGTAATTATGCTCATGAGCCGCTATGCTAGAGCGAAAACAATAATAAATTAGCCCGTTATGTTCTCTATTGGTGTGATAAGCGTGATTGCCCTGGCCTACCTCGGGGTCTTGTTCGCCGTGGCCTGGTATGCGGATAAGTTCAGCAACAATCGTTCCAGTGGCTGGATCTATGGCTTGTCTTTGGGGGTCTACTGCACCTCCTGGGCGTTTTACGGCACTACCGCGCAGGCCGCCAATAACGGCTGGTGGCTGGCTCCTACCTATACCGGCACCATCCTATTGTTTGTTTTTGGTTGGCAAATTTATACCCGTATTGCCACCATTTGTCGCCAGCAGCAACTCACCTCCATGGCCGACTTTCTTGCCACCCGTTACGGTCAGTCGTCCCGTTTGTCCGGCCTGGTGTCGCTGATCTCGGTGATCGCCATCGTGCCCTATATCGCCCTGCAGCTCAATGCCACCAGTGCCAGTATCACCATGCTCACCGAGGTGGAGCGCGGCCAAAACGACTATTTCTATCAAGACAGTACCTTTTATATCACCCTGACCCTGGCGCTGTTTGCCATCTTATTCGGGGCGCGACGGGTGCGCCCCAGTGAACACAATCCGGGCTTGATGGCCTCCATCGCCTTTGAGTCCGTGGTCAAGTTGCTGGCCTTCGTCGGCGTGGGTTTATTTATTTGCTTCGGCCTGTTCGACTCGCCCCAGGCCATTTTTGCGGCGGCGCAGCAGCAGGAAATCGTGGCACAGATGCAAACCACCGCCAGTCCGGGCTATGTCTATTGGGTGCATGTGTTGCTCGGCTTATTGGCGACCTTGTGTTTACCACGTCAGTTCCACACCGCCTTTATCGAGCATGATAACGAGCAGCAGATAAGAACCTCACGCTGGTTATTTCCCCTCTATCTGTTGCTGATCAACCTCTTTATTCTGCCCATCGCCTATGCTGGCTTAGTGTATTTTCAGGGGCAGGATGTGGGCTACGACACCTTTGTGCTGGCCCTGCCCATTGCCGCCGAGGCACCCTGGGTGTCGTTGTTGGCCTTCTTGGGGGGCTTTTCTGCGGCGACCAGTATGGTGATCGTCTCCACCATAGTCTTGTCTATCATGATCACCAACGACTTTATCAACCAGTTTTTGCTGCGCCGTTCGCAACTGAGCTCGTCCCACCGCGGCCTTTCCAAGTTTAAGCTGCTGCAGGCGCGGCGCGCGGTGATCGTGGTGCTCTTGCTGTTGAGCTATGCCAGCCACCGGGTGCTGGCCGAAGGCAATACCCTGGCCAATATGGGCCTGATGTCTTTTACCCTGGTGGCCCAGTTTGCCCCGGCGATGATCATCGGCCTGTGGTGGTCCAAGGCCTCGTGTCGCGGCGCCCAGCTGGGAATTTTAAGTGGCTCGGCAATTTGGTTTTACACCCTGTTGCTACCGAGTGTGTATTCCGCCCTGTATGGCGAGGCCGCCTGGCTTAACGAGGGACCGTGGCAACTGGCCTGGCTGGCACCGAACAACCTATTTGCTCTTGGTCTGGAGCCCCTAACCCAAGCCGTGCTGCTGTCGTTGGGGGTGAACACCCTGGTTTATCTCTTGGTGCCCTTTATCAGTGCGGCGCAGCTGGCCGAGCGCCTGCAAAGCAATAAGTTTATTTTGCGTGGCGTAGAAGAGCGTGACGCCAATATCGCCCTTAGCTATCAAGAGCTGGCGCTGCTATTACAACGTTTTAGCGAACCGGATCGTGCCGCCGAGCTGGTAGAAAAATACTTCCCCGCCGCCCGCAACCGTTGGAAGGAGCAGGCTCCCGCCGCGGTGGAAGAGCGGGTTGAGCGGGAAATGTCGGCCCTGGTAGGCGGCGCTTCGGCGCGGCTGATCCTCGATGTGGCCAAGGATGAAAAACGCCAGCCCTTTGAGCAGGTGGCGGAGTTTGTCGATGAGGCCTCTCAGGTACTGCGCTTTAACCGGGATCTGTTGCAGGCCACCATAGAAAACATAGAGCAGGGCATTAGCGTGGTAGACAGCGATCTCAAACTGGTGGCCTGGAATCAGGGCTATCAGGAGATGTTTGCCTATCCAAAAGACATGCTGGCGGTGGGGCGACCCGTGGCCGAGCTGATCCGCTTTAATGCCGAGCGCGGTTTGTTTGAATGCCAGCAAATCGAGGCGGAGGTGAGCAAGCGCATCGCCCACCTACGCCGTGGCAGCGCCTATAAATATCGCCGCGAGCACAACGATGGCCGGGTCTTCGAGATGCAGGGAAACCCCTTGCCCGGCGGTGGTTTCGTAACCACCTACACCGACATCAGCGATTTTGTGCAGCAGCAACGTGAGTTAGAGCTGGCAAACCTGAATCTGGAAGAAAAAATCGCCGCCCGTACCAGCGAGCTGGTGGCCACCAACCACGCCCTGGTGGCGGCCAAGCGGGAGGCGGAATTAGCCACGGAAAGTAAGACCCGGTTTTTCGCCGCCGCCAGCCATGATCTGTTACAGCCCTTTAATGCCGCCAGCCTGTTTTGCTCGCTAATGAGCGACAAGGCCCAAGGCTCGGAATTGGCTGAGCTGGCCGAGAATATTCGCAACTCCCTGGCCAGTGCCGAGGATTTATTGTCGAGCATCTTACAGCTAACCAAGCTGGAGTCCGGCTCCTTTAAAATCAACAGCACCGACTTCTCCTTGGCCAGCTTGTTGCAGCCCCTTGCCAATGAATACGGAGCCCTGGCCAAAGACAAGGGCCTGGGGTTTCGTCTGCAAGGCGCCGAGGTGATGGTGAAAACGGACAAGGCGCTGCTTAAGCGGGTGTTGAGTAACCTGTTGAGTAACGCCATTCGCTATACTGAGCAGGGCGAGATCCGGGTGCTCTGCGAGTGCCATGGGCAGCAGCTGTCCATTATGGTGGAAGACACCGGAGCCGGCATCGCTAAGCAAGATCAGGAGCTGATCTTTGAGGAATTCAAACAGTTGCAGGGCAAAGAGCAGGCGCAGGGCCTGGGTTTGGGGCTGGCCATTAGTAAGCGTATCTGTGCCGTTTTGGATATTAATATGACCCTGGGCTCACAACTCGGCCAGGGCACCCAGTTTACCCTGACACTGCCATGTTATAGTCAGCCGCACAGCGCGGTGCCAACACCGAGCGAACACAAGGGTCAAGATAATCAACTGGCAGGTATGCGCATCTGGCTGCTCGACAATGACGATAACGTGTTACAGGCGCTGTCTCAGGTGCTACTGAACTGGGGATGTAGCGTGGCGTTGGCCAAGGATCAGGTGCAGTTGGCCGAATTAGTGCAAAGCAGTGAGGCGGATATTCTGATTGCCGACTACCAGCTCGATGATGGCGTCACCGGTTTGCAGGTGATCCAGGCTCTGGGTCTGGAGGACATGGCCATCGTGATCAACACCGCCAACCATGACGAGGCCATTCGTGAGCGCGTCAGCGATTGTGGTTATCCCCTGCTGTATAAGCCGTTAAAAACACCGGCATTAAAGCGGATGCTAAAGCGCTTAAAGGCGAATCAGGAGCAGGTTAAATTGTAGGTCGGTGCTTTGCGCCGACAAAGCGAGATTCCTGCCCTTTTGTTGGCCTTATCGGCAATGTGCTCCTGCATTGCTCTACTACCGTCATCTCTAGCGGCAAAGGCCAACTTACAACGACAATATGCCTTTGTGTCGGGATAAAATCCCGACCTACAATTCAGGCTTCTTCACTTTCGGCTACCGTGGCCATTTGCTTGAATAAAATCCCCGCCTGGGTGCGGTTGTAGACATTGAGCTTTTTCAAAATGGCCGAGACATGCTGCTTAATGGTGGTTTCCTGAATCGACATGGCATAGGCGATCTGCTTATTGAGCATGCCATCGGCGATCATGCTCAGTACCCGATACTGCTGTGGCGTCAGCTTTTCCAGGTTACGGGCAAACTGGGCCTGTTCACTGTTAACGTCGGTGCAAATTTCCGTTTGCGGTGGCAGCCAGTTTTCCCCTTCGATAACCTGAGCGATGGCTTCACTGATCACATCCAGGGATGAAGACTTGGGAATATAGGCACTGGCGCCGAGCGCCATGGCCTGTTCAATAATGCTGGGGTGCTCATTGGCGGAGACCATGATCACCAGAATATCCGGGTATTGATTGCGCAGTCGTGCCAAGCCTTCCAAACCCTGGGCGCCGGGAATGGTGAGATCTAAAAACACCAGCTCAATCTCCGGGTGGGCGACAAGGGCGCTAAACAGCTCCGATAGATCGCTGGCTTCTAAAATTGGCTCATCGGCCATGGCCTGGGCGGCGGCTTGCTTTAGGGCGCTGCGAAATAACGGGTGATCATCGGCGATAATGGCTTGCACACTGGGCATCCTAAGTTGACTCCATGTCCCTCGTTATAGGGGATTTTGTTAGTCGCGGCAAGGGCCTGCGGTAAGTTGCATAAGAGAAAGGCGACCGTTTGAAACCGGGGGACGGCCGGTCGCCTTGGTATAGCAGATGGGATTAGAAGTTATAACCCACGGTGAGCGACACGGTGCGCGGGTCGCCAAAGTAGCCGATCAAGGTGTTATCGCCACCCAGACCCGGGGTGTACTTGCTGACATCTGTGGGATCAGACGCATCCGGGGTGACGAACTGGTAGCCACCGATCATATACTCTTCATCCGTTAAGTTCTTGCCATGGAGGCCGACACGCCAGTGGCCGTCGGTGCTATACCAGTTGACGCTGAGGTTGAGCAGGCCATAGCTGTCCTGGCTCAACAGGCTGTCTTCTTCGAATAACACATAATCGCCACGGTAGTAGTAGTTGGTGTTAAACACCCAGTCGCCGTTGTCCGTATACAGGCGATAGGTGGCGCCCAGGTTAAAGGTGAGATCCGGGGTGTTGGAGATACTAAAGCGATCCGACTTATCGAAGATTTCGCCGCTAACAGGGTCCGTATCCAGCACCTCTTCGAAATCCGAGTCGATATAGCCCATAGACGCATCAAACGTCAGGGCGTCGGTGGCGACATAGTTCAGCTCCACTTCCACACCGTCCGCAGAGGATTTACCTATATTACCCAAGCGCTGGTTGAGATCCGCCGAGCTATCGCCGGGCAGTACCGAGATATACTGACGGTCTTCATGATCTAAGGTAAAGAAGGTGATATTGGCACGCAGGTTGTCGTTCCACTCGCTCTTCATACCCAGCTCGTAGGAATCCACGATTTCCGGGTTGGCCGACGGCTCGGCGGTGCTGGCACGGGGGTTAAAGGTGCCCGATTTAAAGCCCTGAGCGTAGCTGGCGAAGAACATGATGTCGTTATTGTATTGGTACTCGACGCCAACGCGAGGAGTAAAGCGTGACCAATCTTCTTCATCGTCCAAGACCAGGTTTTCTTCAAATTCTGGGCGTTCATAGCCGGGTACCCAGCCAGATTCTGGATAGATGGTGGCAACCAGGGCGGTGTTATTGACGTAGGCTTCTTTCTTATCCTTGGTATAACGGGCACCCAGGGTTAATGACCACTGGTCGGTTAAATCCACACTACCCTGAATGTAGGCGGCCTTGCTGGTGGAGTTGCTGCAACCGCTGATTTCGCGGGTGAAGCTAGGCAGTGGCACGCCAACGCCCAATTTATCGAGCTGCGCACCCACCTCTAAGATGGCATCGAATACGCCGCAGGATTCACCGTCGTAATAGTACAAGCCGGATACCAGCTTGTAGTTGTCGCCCTGGTGGTTCATCTGCAGTTCGTGAGTGGTTTGCTCGTCGTCGTAGATGGCGGGCACATCGAAAATACGTAAGGCGGTATTATCAAAGTCGATATTGGTCGGCGAATAGCTGTCGCGCTTGGCACCGATATACTTAAACGAGGTGCTGTCGCTCATGTCCCAGCGTGCGGTCAGGCTATAGCCCTCTAACTCCACCTTGTTCCAGGTTGGCATACTGGTGTAAGAGTCATAGACATCATCCGGCACCGGGGCCTCGGTCAGGACACTGGGTAATAAACGGTAGCCGCCCTTGGAATTCGAGTCATCGTCGGTTTTATCCCAGCCAAGGCGGAAAAACAGGTCTTCCGTGGGGCGAAACTCCAGAGTCAGGCGCGCCGCGGTAAGATCCTTGTTGTAGTTTTCCTTATCCTGACCATCCAGATCCGAGACCAAAAAGTCACCAAAGCCGTCGCGGTTTAAGGTAGCAAAGCCGTAACCCAGGTAGAGCTGCTCATCGATCAGCGGTACTTGCCCGGTGATTTTCAAATCTCTTTGGTTATAGCTGCCCACCGTACCCTGGATATCAAAGGTCATATCGCCGGTCATTTCCTTGGTGACATACTTTACCGCGCCGCCAATGGTGTTTTTACCGTAGAGTGTCCCCTGCGGGCCGCGTAATACTTCAATTTGCTGGACATCCAATAAATCCAGTACCGCACCCTGAGGGCGGGCTACGTAGACATCATCGATGTAGATACCCACACCCGGCTCATAACCCCACAGCGGGTCCTGCTGACCTACGCCGCGAATAAAGGCGGTGATGGTGGAGTTGGTGCCGCGGCTGGCCTGCAAGGTGGTGTTGGGTGAAAACTGCTGTACCTCGGTCATCACCGAAATACCGTTTTCCTGTAGTTGCGCGGCGCCGATTGAGGTCACGGCCACCGGTACCTCTTGCAGGTTCTCTACCGTTTTACGGGCGGTAACCTCGATGCGCTCCAGCTCGGCTTTTTTTACTTCTTCTTCTGCCAAGGCCGTTGGGCTTGCCAGTGCACTTGTGAGTGCCGCCCCAATCGCTAAGGCTAGACTAGAGCGGCGTAGACTGTATGTGTTCATCCTGTATCCCCTGTTATTGTCGTTGTCCGTGCGCCGGTATTGTTATGGGTCGTCACGGTATGGGTTTGTTTTAAAAATATTAATTAACTGTGACTTTAGGGGAAAAATGCGACGAGGGGGTTAGTACCTTAGTACTATCGCCGCTACAGCCCTTTATTTACGGGGTGTGGCGCAATTCTATAACCTTAGTACTATGTATTTTAACGGTTTGTGGGGCCACACTGATTGCCAGTGTTGTTAACAGAAACAGCTGCTATGCTAGCTCTGATAACTAAAACAATAATAATTCGAGGAGCACTTCTATGCTCAGTATGATTGGCCTTATCGGCGGTCTGGTACTACTTATCATTCTTACCCTGCGCGGCGTAAACCTGTTTATTGCCGCGCCCTTATGTGCCCTGTTGGTGGCGCTGAGCGGCAATATGGCGCTCTTTCCCGGTGAGAATGTGCCTTTAGACTTTGTCAGCACCTATATGAACGGCTTTGCCGGTTTCCTCAGTGCCTGGTTCTTTATGTTCTTACTCGGCTCTCTGTTCGGCAAGTTTATGGAAGACAGCGGCGCCGCGGACAGCGTTGCCCGTGCCATAGTCAACAAGCTGGGTATGAAACACGCGGTATTGGCCGTGGTGATCGCCTGTGCGGTGTTGACCTATGGTGGTGTCAGCGTCTTTATCGTTGCCTTTTCCGTGTACCCCATGGCTCTGAGCCTGTTTAAAGACGCCAACCTGCCACGACGCTTTATTCCCGCGACTTTGGCCTTTGGCTCGGTGACCTTTACCATGACCTCGGCGGGCTCGCCGGAGATTCAAAACTGGATCCCCATCAAGTATCTGGGCACTTCGCCCTATGCGGCCTGGGAAGTGAGCCTGGTGGTGGCTGTGTTTATGGCCATTGCCGGTTACTGGTGGCTGAAGAAGATGATCACTAAGGCGGTGGCCAATGGTGAGCGCTTCGAGGCCCGCGACGACGACCCGGAAATTCCCGAGCGCGACTATCCCCATCCGATCACCGGGGTGATCCCGCTGCTGGTGGTGTTGCTGCTGTCCTTTACCCTGCACGATGTATTGCACCAAAGCGCGCTGATTGTCGCCTTGCTCGGCGGTGTGTTGGCGATTTTGGTGATTAACTTCAAGCATTTCCACAACCTCAGCGGTGCCATTAACTTGGGTACCACGGGGGCGCTGGTGGCCATAGGTAACACCAGTGCGGTCGTTGGTTTTGGCGCGGTGGCTAAAAACACAGAGGCCTTTCAGGTGGCGGTGGAAGTCATGACTAATATGCCCGGCAACGAATTGCTCGGTGCGGCGGTGGCCGTCAGTGTGATTGCCGGTTTGACCGGCTCGGCATCCGGCGGTCAGGCCATAGCCCTGCCGTTAGTGGCGCCTCATTACCTGGATGCTGGCGTTAATCCGGAGCAATTGCACCGAGTGGTGGCGATCAGTTCCGGGGCGTTGGATACCTTGCCGCACAACGGTTATGTGGTGACCACCATCCGTGCCATCTGTAAAGAAACGCACCAGCGCGCCTACTGGTCTATGGCGGCATTAACGGCCGTGGTGCCACTGATTGGCGTGGCCCTGGCGCTCGCCCTATTTATCTTATTCTAAGGAGTGAACAACATGAGCATGCTGCGAATAATAGGCCTTGTTTTAATCTGTGTAAGCCAGTGGGCCTGGGCTCAGAGCGAGCCCCTGCTGGTGGAAAAACAGCGTTTCGCCTTTGCCAACTACACCACGGAGTCGGGTGTGACCTTGCCCGAGGTGCAGGTGGGGTGGGAGAGCTACGGCACCCTTAATGAAGCCAAGGACAATGTGATTTTGATCACCCATTTCTTCTCCGGCACCTCCCATGCGGCGGGTAAATACAGCCCGGATGATGCCTTGCCGGGTTACTGGGATGCCATTATTGGTCCGGGTAAGGCCATAGACACCAACAAGTTTTTCGTGATCAGCTCGGATACCCTGGTTAACGCCAACTGGCACGATAAAAACGTGATCACCACGGGCCCGGCGTCCATTAATCCAAAAACCGGCAAGCCCTATGGCCTGGACTTCCCCGTGGTCACCATAGGCGATTTTGTCGAAGTACAAAAACGTTTGCTCGACAGCCTGGGGATTGAAAAACTCCACGCCGTCATTGGCGCCTCCATGGGCTCATTCCAGGCGCTGGAATGGTCGGTGCGTTACCCAGACAAGGTTGAACGTTTAGTGCATGTGATTGGTGCGGCGAAAATGGACGCCTGGACGGTACCCGCGCTGGAAAAATGGGCCTTGCCTATTCGCCTGGACGCAAACTGGAATAATGGCAATTACTATGAGGGTGAGCGCCCGCTGGCCGGTGTGACCGCCACCATGCTTAACATCACTCAGGACGCCATGCACCCGGAAAGTTATAAGGCCAGCTTCCCGAACTTCAAGGTGCAGGACGAGGGTGCAAAGAAAGACATACGCACCTTGCCGGCCATCAACCAGACCCTGCATGAGCGTGCCCTGGTTCGAGCGCAAACTCAGGATGCCAACCATATTCTCTATTTAGTGCGCGCCTCGCAACTGTACAGCGCCGGCATGCAGGAAGACCTAAACGCGGCGGCAAAGAAGATTCAGGCCAAGGTGCTGCTTATGCCCGCCAGCAACGACCTCTTGTTACGCCCAGGCCCGGTGCGCGCGTTTGCCAAGCTGCTTAAAGAGCAAGAGAAAGATGTGAAAATCGAGGAAGTTGAGGGTATCTGGGGTCATCTTGACGGTATTTTCTCCATTCAAACCAAGGCCCCGGTGATCGCCGAATTCTTAGCGGAGTAATTATGACCAAACGAATTTTAATTACCGGTGCAGCCAGTGGCATTGGCCGCTATGTGGCGGAGCACCTGGGGAAACAAGGCCATGAGATCTTACTGACCGATCTGGATGGTGAGCGAGCCAAGGCCGAGGCCGAACAGCTTCAACAGCAGGGCGTTCGTGCCCAGGGCCTGGCGCTGAATGTGGCAGAACTGGCCTCCCTCGGTGATTTTATTGCCAGGCAGCCGACTATAGACGTGCTGATCAATAACGCCGGTGTTCAATACGTAGAGCGTCTAGACGACTACCCCTTGGATAAATGGCAGCTGCTGCAGGATGTGCTGCTCAATGGCCCGGCTATGCTCACCAAGGCGGTGCTTCCAGCGATGCGAGAGCAAAACTTTGGCCGTATTATCAATATCGGCTCCATTCATGCCCAGGTGGCCTCCAAGTATAAGTCGGCCTATGTGTCGGCCAAGCATGGCCTTATTGGTTTGGGCAAGGTGCTGGCGCTGGAGACCGGGGATGTGGATATCACGGTCAATACCATTTGCCCGGCCTATGTAAAAACACCCCTGGTCGAGTCGCAAATAGCCAGCCAGGCCAAACAGCATGGCATCACGGAGCAAGAGGTGATCGACACCATAATGCTGGCTCCCATGCCTAAAAAGGCCTTTATCGGCCTGGATGAAATCGCCCACACCGTTGATTTTTTACTGGCGGATGCGGCGCGCAACATTACCGCTCAGGCCATCGCCCTTGATGGCGGCTGGACGGCGCAATAGGAGAGACGATGGCAGGTTTTAATAAGGTAGTGAACAGCTACGGTGAAGCAATGGCGGGCCTCGAAGACAATATGACGGTGATCGCCGGCGGCTTTGGCCTTTGCGGTATTCCCGAGGGCTTGATCAAAGAAATCAAAAACAAGGCCACCCGAGGTTTGACTGTGGTTTCCAATAACTGTGGTGTCGATGGCTTTGGTTTAGGCATCCTGCTTGAAGATAAGCAGATCCACAAAATGGTCGCCTCTTACGTGGGTGAAAACGCGTTGTTTGAACAGCAACTGCTGAGCGGCGAGCTGGAAGTGGAACTAACCCCTCAGGGCACCCTGGCGGAGAAAATGCGTGCCGGTGGCGCCGGCATCCCCGCCTTTTACACCGCAACCGGAGTAGGCACTGTGGTGGCCGAAGGCAAGGACATCAAGCAGTTTGCTGGCCGTGACTATGTGCTTGAGCCAAGCATTGTCGGCGACTTTGCCATAGTGAAGGCGTGGAAGGCAGATCGTTACGGCAACTGCATCTATCGTCATACGGCGATGAACTTCAACCCCATGGCGGCTACGGCAGGCAAGATCACCGTGGTTGAGGCGGAAGAAATTGTCGAGCCCGGGGAGCTGGAGCCCAGTCAAATTCACACCCCGGGTATTTATGTGCAACGCGTGATTCAAGGCCAGTTTGAAAAGCGCATCGAAAAACGTACGGTGCGAGGAGCATAACCATGGCGTTGACACGAGAGCAAATGGCGCAACGCGTCGCCCAGGAATTACGCGACGGTTACTATGTGAATCTGGGCATAGGCATTCCCACCTTGGTTGCCAACTATGTACCCAAAGGCATAGATGTGATGCTGCAATCGGAAAACGGCTTGTTGGGCATGGGCGAATATCCGCTTGAGGCACAAGTGGATGCGGACATGATCAACGCCGGTAAGGAAACCGTTACCGCCCGCACCGGCGCCGCGATTTTTAACTCCGCCGAAAGCTTTGCCATGATCCGCGGTGGTCATGTGGATTTAACCGTGTTGGGCGCCTTCGAAGTGGACCAAAACGGCAACATCGCCAGTTGGATGATCCCCGGCAAGCTGGTCAAGGGCATGGGCGGGGCCATGGACTTGGTGGCGGGCGCCAAAAATATTATCTGTACCATGACCCATGCCAGCAAGCATGGCGACTCAAAACTGCTGACCCAGTGTTCACTGCCGCTGACGGGCGTCGGCTGTATCAATAAGGTGATCACCGACCTGGCGCTGCTGGAAATCAAGGATGGTGCGTTTCACCTGCTTGAGCGCGCTCCCGGCGTAAGCGTGGAAGAGATTAAAGCAAAAACCCAGGGCAAGCTCATCTGCCCGGATCAGGTTCCTGAGATGCAGTTTTAGGGTTGTCCCGACTCTAAACTGCGCCAGCCAACACCCAGCTAGCCTGCTATGCTGGGTGTTTTTTATGTGTTCATCACAACCCAACCCAAACGCAGGCGTAGGGTGCCCTAAGTAGGAGCTGTGCTAAGGTTTAAGGGCTATTAACCAGAGGCGACAGAGATCTAAATGAATAATGTCATTCTCGAGTCTGTTATCACCTGCCCAGCGTGCGGCGCAAAGAAGCAGGAAACCATGCCAACGGATGCGTGCCAGTATTATTATGAGTGTTCATCTTGCCACACCCTGCTAAAGCCTTTACCCGGTGACTGCTGCGTGTATTGCTCATATGGCTCGGTTAAATGCCCACCGATACAAAAAGATGGCAGGTGCTGCGGTTAATAACACTCAAATCAAATCGGGCAGCGATTGCCACGGCTACAGCCTAGATTCCCCCCTTGTAAAAGCTGCTTACATTTTATTCGATGCACTGAATGTGCATTTAGGTCATGCTAGGTCCATCAAGAAAAAGGAGAAAGCACAATGCGATGTCATGAAGTTGACTATGAAATTATCGGCCATTCAATGCAAATGGTGGAAGTGGAACTCGACCCGAATGAAACTGTGATTGCCGAAGCGGGGGCGATGAACTACCTCGATGACGGCATTCAATTTGAAGCGAAAATGGGTGACGGCTCACAGGTCAATCAAGGGTTTATGAGCAAGCTGTTTAGTGCGGGTAAGCGCATGATCAGCGGCGAGTCCCTGTTTATGACCCACTTTACCAATCAGGGCATGGGTAAAAAACGCGTTGCCTTTGCCGCGCCTTTTCCCGGCACCATCATCCCCTTGAACATGGCGCAGCTGGGTGAGCAGGTGTTCTTACAAAAAGACTCCTTCCTGTGCGCGGCAATGGGCACCGAGGTCAACATCGCCTTTCAGCGTAAATTAGGCGCCGGTTTCTTTGGCGGCGAAGGCTTTATTTTGCAGCGCTTAGAAGGCGACGGTATGGCTTTCGCCCATGCCGGCGGCACGGTCGTTGAGAAACAGCTTAACGGTGAAACACTGCGTTTAGACACTGGCTGTGTGGTTGGCTTTACCGGCGGCATCGAGTTCGATATCGAGCGGGTGAAGGGGCTGCGCTCCATGTTCTTTGGTGGTGAAGGCCTGTTCCTCACCACGCTGCGCGGCCACGGCACCGTGTGGATCCAAAGCCTGCCTTTCTCACGTCTGGCCGATCGCGTGCTTGAACATGCCCCCCGAGCCGGGGGCTCACGCCAAGGCGAGGGTTCGGTCCTTGGCGGTATCGGCGACATGATAGGCGGCGACTAGATAATCTTTATTTGGCAATGCCACACAGGTATTGCCATTCTTCCTCGGTGACCGGCATCACGGACAAGCGCCCGGATTTTTTCAGCGCCAGCTCTTCGATGGCCGGGTCGGCCTTGATCGCCTGCAGAGTCACCGGCTTGTTAAAGGTTTGCCGGTATTGCACATCGACACTAAACCAGCGCGGCGCCTCGGCTGTGGCTTTAGGGTCATAATAATCGCCGCTGGCATCGAATTGGGATGGATCCGCATAGGGGCCATTCACTATCTCGGCCACGCCGACTATGGCCGGCACCTTGCAGCTTGAATGATAGATAAACACCTTGTCGCCCACTTTCATGCCATCGCGAATAAAATTACGGGCCTGATAATTACGTACGCCATCCCACACCGTGGTGCCGTTCGGCGCCGCTTTTAGGTCTGCCAATGAAAACGCATCGGGCTCTGTTTTGAGTAGCCAATAAGCCATGTCGGGTCCTGTGCTGAGCTAGGTAATCGGGTTCATTGTATAGTATTATCATTGTATTAGCTGCAATGTGGAAATGAGGACACAATGAGCCAAGCATTAGATAATTTATTGTCGCTGTTAAAACTGGAAGAAATCGAGTTGGGCCTGTATCGCGGTGCCAGCCAAGACCTTGGTTTTAAGGCCGTTTTTGGCGGTCAGGTTATGGGTCAGGCACTGTCGGCAGCGAAGGAAACCCTGCCCGAAGGGCGCGTGGTGCATTCCCTGCATTCCTATTTTTTACGCCCCGGCGATGCCTCGCGTCCCATTGTGTATGATGTGGAAAATATCCGCGATGGTAAGAGCCTGAGCACCCGCCGTGTCAGCGCCATTCAGTACGGCAAACCGATTTTTTATATGACCGCCTCTTTCTCCGGCGACGCCCAGGGCCTGGAACACCAAACACCTATGCCGGATGTGCCGGCACCGGAAGGCTTACGCTCTGCCCTGGAATTTTACCAAGAGCATGCGCACCAAATTCCAGAGCCTATTCGCAACAAGTTTATCAGCGAAAAGCCCATCGACATGCGCCCGGTGAATTTCCAAAACCCCTTTAAGCCGCAGGTGGCCGAGCCAATTAAGCATATCTGGTTTAAGACCAATGGCGAGATGCCGGATGACCAGCGTATTCACAACTATTTGCTGGCCTATGCGTCGGACTTCGAGTTTTTACCAACGGCACTTCAGCCGCACGGTAAGTCCTTTATGCACCCAAAAATGCAGGTAGCCACCATCGATCACTCCATGTGGTTCCACCGCCCATTCCGTATGGACGAATGGATGCTCTATAGCGTGGACAGCCCCAGCGCCAGCTGTGGCCGCGGTTTGGTGCGCGGCCAGTTCTTTGACCGCAAGGGCAACCTGGTTGCTTCCACCATTCAAGAAGGGGTGATGCGCGAGCGTTAGGGGCTTAAAACTGCTGCGCTCATCATTACGGCGTTGAAAATCGCTTCAAAGTCCTCATTTACGGCCAGTAAACTGCGGCTTTTCAGCGATTTTTGCCTTGTACTGACTTCGCTCGCGACGTTTTTAGTGGATGTAAGAGCGCACCGACAAAAAAGCCCACATTCAAGAATGCGGGCTCAGTTGTTTAAGCTTCTTTTTCGTCAACTCGATTGGATTTACGTTTGTCCAAACCGAATTCAAATTTTAGAAACCAAGCATGAAATGCTGCGGAAATACTAAAATGAATTTTCATAGCCAACACCTATTGAGGGTTAGTGACTATCAGGCTTACAGGTGTATTTTTAGTTGTCTGCTATATTGAAATCTATATTTTCTGCGTGAATTAAAGTGAGCACTTTTTCGTGTAGTTCAATCAATCTGGTGAGCTGCGGTTTATGTAATATTGGCTTAAACGTTTGTATTTAGTTCGCTCGACACTTTAACTTATATTTAGTTTGTTCGTTTAGGTATCTTAGTTAAGTATTTTACTTGCCTTGATTTTGCCTGACACCTCGCGGATAACCGCTTGCAATTTATAATATGCTTTCAGGTGACTAGGTCAAGAAAAATATACTGCAAAAAACTGAATCCTAAAGGCACTATATCCTCGCAAATTTAAACTGAAGGGATCTCTATGAGTTACGCTACGGCAGCAGGAAAAATACGCCAAAAGATTAGACACTTCACTACAGACAGTTTTGTCACATGTATTTTATCCCGCCTTCATCAAAAAAGTGATAGAGGTGAAGCGTATAAACGTTCTTGGATTTTGTGCCTTGCTATTGATTGGGCGCTAGAATTGGAGCCGGTTAAAGGTGCAAAGCTAGCTACGCAAAAAGATGTTCAAGGAATCTTGCAAGCTATGTGGGAGTTGCAAGGTAAAGCTATGGGTATAGAACAAGAGCGAGATATATGGCTCTCACTTAGAGCATTTATGTTATCACAGCTGCGTTTTCAAGTGCCCAGAATTACTCACAGTTTCTTCCTGTTGAGGCTTCACACCATAATGTTTCAGCAAGGGTATAAACAAGCTTTTATCGATGACTTTAATAAAGCAACCGGAGTTAATCTTGAAGAGTTCTTTCTGTTTGCTTTATGGGTCGACCTTAAGCTTACACAAGAAGGTGTGTCGGAGCTGTCCTTGTCGCAAATAATTTCGTCTTTATATCCTGCTTTTTCAATATCTTCCATATCCCGTATTCTCAAGTTAGTGGGTAGTCCTATCTGCAACTTAAAGAAATTAGCTAGGCCATTACCAACCCCTTTGAAACCTGAAACTTACTTTTATGAACCTCTACTGATTAATAAGCCCCTGATACTAACGGACAAAAGTGTGACTTATGCTCACCCCTATATCTTGAGTATTGGGATTAGTGAGTTTGTATTACGAACACTGAAAAGCTTTGACGCGCAACGTTTCAAAAAGAAATTTACAAAGAGTTTTGAGTTCTATTTGGGTACGGCGTTAACTGAATTTCAATTCTCATATACTACAGAAGATACTCTTAATAATGTCTATCGTGAGCATAATCGTCAGGGTAAGGTTGTTGATTTTCTTCATCAAGATCAAGGTTCTTCAATCTTTATTGATGCGAAGGGGGTGGAACCAAAAGAAAAGCTGCTAGTTACAGACTCCGCATCTATTATGAAAGATAAGCTCCGAGACAATTTGCTAAGCGGTGTTATACAGGCAAGTAGGTGTGCTAAGACCTTGAGTGATATCTATTATGACAACTTAGCTCCTTTTGAGCGCAGATATTCTATTGTTGTCACACATCAAGACTTTTATTGCGGAAGCGGGCGTAAATTAATTCAATACCTTGGTGAAGATTTAGCGCACAAAATAACAGATGCTGTGGATGGGCAATTTCCTATTGAAAATATTCACTTCTTCAGTGTTGCCGATTTTGAAGGGATGCTAGCTACTTGTTGTGAAGCTGGTAAAACAATTGCCGATTTTCTGGATTTCTGCACGGAGCAGGAAAGAGAGCCCGAGACACAGACATTCGATATGCGGCAAAGGATAGAAGCATTTGGACATCTTTATAACCTAGAGAATAAATCTCCAATAGGTACTCAATTACTCCAGCAAAATCTTGATACTTTGCTCAACGACTTAGCAGCTAAGCTTACGTATTCAAGCAGGTATTGGAGTGTTGACGAACAAAAAGTTCCACGCTTTTTAGGAACACTAGCTAGGCTTGAACAGGAATTAAAAGCTTAGTTTTGGGTTCTTTTACGTTTTCACTAAGAGCGAATCTTACTGGTATCGTTTCCCCCGTTACGATTCGCGCTGGAGAAATCGGCTTTTGTTGTGGAGTGTGCTTAAAACAACGGAGCATGGATGCGGAGTTAGGTTTATCGAGTCAGGACGACGAGTTAAACCGTGTTGAAAGCTAAGCGGAGCGTTTAACAAAAACCTGAGTTCGGAGGCATTTGCGAATCACGGGTTCGCGGAGTTTCCAAAGAGGGAGTCGAATCACTCCCTCTTTGGTTGCAGTCGCCAACGCGACAAAATATAACCGCCATAGTCGGCGGCCCGACGATCTAGAAAGGCTTACGCCTGACCTGCATGCATCGCCGCTATGGCATCACTTATCGACTGCCACAACCTGGCAGGCAGCAACTGCTGCAGATCTTGGTACAGGGCAACCAGCTCGTCGGTATGGGCGAGGGCGTTGTCGCGCTGATGCACCAAGCCTTGCTCTTTAAGGCTGGCAATAAAGCCGGTCAGTACCTTCTTATCGAAGAATTCCGGGCTCTTAATGCCATGCAAGGTGCCCAGGCGGTTGGCGATCACGGTGCCTTCTTTTTCCAGCTCCCAAGGGCTCATATCGCCGCTTTGGCTTAATAGGCCTATGACTATGGCGTAGCGCAGCAGGGTGTGGTGTACCACCTTGCCGAGCATTTCCAGGGTGGCCTGGTTGTCACCCGCTTTGATCACTTCCAGCTGCTCGCCATGTTGGCGAATAAGGCCCTGTTCGGCAAAGCTGGCGAGAATCTTGTCGATGTAGTCTTCGTTCAGCTCGGGCAGGAACCATTCCTTGGCAAACAAGGGGTAGAGGCGTTGAACCTGTGCCTTGCACTCGCGAACAGTGATGCTGTGGTGGTTAAACAGCTGCTGGGCGATGACGCTGGGCACCGCAAACAGGTGCAGCACATTGTTGCGGTAGTAGTTAAACAGGGTGCGCTCTTTTTCTTTAATGGCAATGATGTCGCCAAACGGGTCGTTGACCACATCAAACTTATTGAGCGTCAGCGCGTGTTCGAGCAGCTCGGCGCTGTTTTGCTGGGGCAGGGTTAACTTGTCGCTGAGCGGCGCATCGCGGTGCAGGCGCAGATAGAAATCCATCTGCTCCAACAGTTGTGACTTACTGAGCGCAAACTGATCATTGGTTAACAAGATGGTGGCCAGCAGGTTCACTGAGTTCAATGCCGCGGCACTGTTGATATTCAGCATGATCTCGTCGGCCAGATTGCTGACCTGCTTACCCAGCCAGGCCGGCTTTTGTACATCGGTGGGGTGAATCGCCTCGCGCCAGTTCGGCTGCTGCTCATTGAGGAACTGGTTGATATTGATGGGCGCACCAAAGTTCACGTTGCCGCGACCATAGTTCTTGAGGTTTTTAATGGCCTTGAAAATACCCAGCACGGACTCGTTCTTTTTATTGTCGCCGGCCAGCTCTTTGAGGTAGGTGTTGATCTCCATCACATGCTCATAGCCGATATACACGGGCACTATGCTGATGGGGCGGTCGATGCCGCGCAGCATGGCCTGAATGGTCATGGCCAGCATACCGGTTTTCGGTGGCAACAGCCGGCCGGTACGGCTACGCCCGCCTTCGGTGTAAAACTTCACCGAGTAGCCGTTAATAAATAGCTGACTTAGGTATTCTTTAAACACCGCCGAGTAGAGCTTGTTACCGCTGAAGGAGCGGCGAATAAAGAAGGCGCCGCTGCGACGGAATATGGGCCCGGCGGGGAAAAAGTCGAGGTTAATGCCCGCAGCGATATGCGGCGGCACCAGGCCCTGGTGATAAATCACGTAGGTGAGTAACAGGTAGTCCATATGGCTGCGGTGGTAGGGCACATAGATGATCTCGTGTCCTTTGTCGGTCAGCTCGCGCACCTGCTCGGCATAGTTCACATCGATGCCGTTATAGAGCTTATTCCACAACCAGGTAAGAATACGGTCGGCAACACGGACCATGGCATCGGAATAGTTGGCGGCGATTTCATCGAGCAGACGCAGGGCATTTTGTCGCGCCTGGTCCTGGCTAATGCCCTTGGCCTTGGCTTCGTCGGCAATGGCTTTTTTAATGGTTGGTGATGCCAGCAAGGAATTAAACAGCGCCTCGCGCGAAGGCAGTTTGGGGCCGGTGGCCGCCAGCTTTTGGCGACGGAAGTGCACCCGGGCCACGCGCAGCAGCTTTTGCGGCAACTCGTCTTTATCGCCCTTATCATGCACCAGCTGGGTTAAGTCCAGGGGCTGGCTAAAACGAATAAGGTTGTCGCGCCCTGAAAACAGCACCACAAAAAACTTCCGGAACCAGCTCGGTGTTAAGGAGTGGGAGATCAGCGTGCTTAAACCCGGCTTTTCTTTCCCCGGGTTGCGGCCCCACAGAATGGTGACCGGAATAATCTGGATTTTTTGTTGCGGTTGCTTGGCCAGAGCATCGAAAATCGCCTTACCCTGTTGCAGTGCACAGCTGGGGCGGCTTTTAGTGCCGAACACCGGTGGTGGATTTTGAATGCCGATGAAGCGCGGCAGCTCGGTGTCGGCCAGGCTCTGCTCCTGGGCGGGGTCGGGCAGGCCCAGCTTGCGACAGACCTTCGCCAGGGCGGCGATATCGAGGCGTGAGTTTAAGCGGCCAATGTAGAAGGTCGGTACCGAGGTATCGAGCTCAAAGTCGGCAATCGGTTGCTGCGGCAGCACCTTGGACCTTACACAAATGGCATTTAAGCAACGGGCTAAAAAGTCGACGCTGCGGTTTAAAATCTTCATTTACTCTCACTCGCTTAACCGCGTTACCACGGGGGTAACAACCGATCAGGTAATCTTGTTTATTAATACTTTGTTTAATCTAGCGGGCCAAAGGTTAGGCTGGCTTGGTATAAAAATTATTTATACAGAACAACTATATACCATAATTTTAGCCTTGCTATCCTGCGTCTCTATCCGACGCTGTGGCCGCTTACTTTATTAATGCAATTGGCATCAAAAAACACAAAAAAGGGCGCAAATGATACCAAGTTATAACTGGACTGACCATTGCCATGAGCTGGCTTGGCGCCTGAGCCAAGGGCGCGGGGAGGTTTTGCCTCCCACTGCAGCGAGGAAAGGGATTGGCCTTGGTACATAAAATGAACAGGCTTTAAGCCTGCTGTCAGTTAAAAGTCTCGATAATACGAACAATGGCTGCGAAAAACGCGCCAGGCTCGGTATTTAGTCGTATCCCTGGGGCTGAATTCTGTGTTGCGGCAGACAAGAAGGACGGGTGAGTGGCGCAGCATCAAGCGCTTCCTCCTTCTTGTCCACCGTACCTATCCCTTCCCTGAAAAAACTGTTGCATTTATCACCAATCTCTCTATAATGTGCGGACTTTCTTTGCCTTAGGTGTTTCACCAAGGACTTGGAAAGCTAGATATAGCTTGGATTTCAAGCATAAACAGGAGCTCCGATTTGGAGCTCAATGGTAGAAAATGAAAGGACAACCGACTTCTTAGTAGTAAGTAAGTTTCGGGTGTTTTTTTATGCTCTTTTTAAATGCTCTTTTTATTGAGGTTTTAGAATGTCAAATCAACGCATTCGCATTCGCCTAAAAGCTTTTGACCACCGTTTGATTGACCAATCAACGGCGGAAATTGTGGAAACTGCGAAACGCACAGGTGCTCAGGTACGTGGTCCAATCCCACTTCCTACACGCAAAGAACGTTTCACTGTATTGATCTCTCCGCACGTTAACAAAGACGCGCGTGATCAGTACGAGATCCGCACCCACAAACGTCTGATCGACATCGTAGAACCAACAGACAAGACTGTAGACGCTCTAATGCGCCTAGACCTTGCTGCTGGTGTTGATGTTCAAATCAGCCTGGGTTAATCGGAAGATTAGAGAGGTTTTAGGAAAATGGCATTAGGTCTAGTCGGTCGTAAAGTGGGCATGACTCGTATCTTCACTGAAGATGGCGTATCTATCCCAGTAACCGTAATCGAAGCGACTCCTAACCGTGTTACGCAGATCAAATCTGACGCAACAGACGGTTATAACGCGCTTCAAGTAACCGCAGGCGAGAAAAAAGCTAGCCGTGTAAACAAACCAGCAGCGGGTCACTTCGCTAAAGCTGGCGTTGAAGCGGGTCGTGGTCTGTGGGAATTCCGTCTTAATGGCGGTGAAGGCGACTTCGAAGTTGGTAACGAAATCACTGTTGAAGTATTCAACGAAGTGAAAAAAGTTGACGTTACCGGTACTTCTAAAGGTAAAGGTTTCCAAGGTGGTGTTAAGCGCTGGAACTTCAGCATGCAAGACGCTACACACGGTAACTCTTTGTCTCACCGTGCTCCTGGTTCAATCGGTCAAAACCAATCACCTGGTAAGGTGTTTAAAGGTAAGAAAATGGCCGGTCACATGGGTGCTGAGCGTGTAACTACTCAGAACCTAGAACTAGTACGTGTTGACGCTGAGCGTAATCTGCTTCTAGTTAAAGGTGCAGTACCTGGCGCTATCGGCGGTGACGTAATCGTTAAACCAGCTGTTAAAGCATAAGTCCTGGAGATTTAGTGATGGAATTAGCAATTAAAGACGCGTCAGGCGCTCTTGAAGTTTCCGAAGCTACTTTTGGACGTGAGTTTAACGAAGCATTAGTACACCAAGTAGTTGTTGCTTACGCAGCAGGTGCTCGTCAAGGTACTAAAGCTCAGAAGACACGTTCTGAAGTAAGCGGTGGCGGTAAGAAGCCATGGCGTCAAAAAGGTACTGGCCGTGCACGTGCTGGTACAATCCGTAGCCCAATCTGGCGCAGCGGTGGTGTGACTTTTGCAGCTAAGCCGCAAGATCACAGCCAAAAAGTAAACCGTAAGATGTATCGCGGTGCGATCAAGAGCATCTTATCTGAGCTTGTTCGTCAAGAGCGTTTAGTTGTAGTTGAGAACTTCGGTATCGAAGCTCCTAAGACTAAAGCCCTTGTAGCTAAGCTGAAAGAGCTTGAGCTTAAAGACGTACTAATCGTGACTGAAGAAGTAGAAGAGAATCTATTCCTTGCAGCACGTAACCTATACAAGGTTGACGTACGTGACGTAGCTGGCATCGACCCAGTAAGCCTAATCGCTTTCGATAAGGTTGTTATGACTAAGGGTGCTGTAAAGCAACTTGAGGAGGCGCTAGCATGATCCGTGAAGAACGTCTTTTAAAAGTAATCCTTGCTCCACATATCTCTGAGAAGAGCACTGTATCTGCTGAAGATAACAACACGATTGTTTTCAAAGTACTAAAAGATGCAACTAAAGCTGACGTTAAAGCAGCTGTAGAAAAGCTTTTCGAAGTAGAAGTAACTGGTGTTCGCACACTTAATGTTAAGGGTAAAACAAAGCGTACTGGTATGCGTTTCGGTCGTCGTAGCGACTGGAAGAAAGCCTACGTTACTCTTAAAGAAGGTAGCGAGCTAGACTTTGTCGGCGGCGCCGAGTAATAAGGGGAGTTAGAATTATGGCACTTCAAAAGTGTAAACCAACTTCTGCGGGTCGTCGTCACGTCGTTAAAGTGGTTAACCCTGATCTACACAAGGGTAAGCCATACGCTCCGCTTCTAGAGAAGAACTCTAAGACCGGTGGTCGTAACAACAAAGGTCGTATCACGGTTCGTCATATCGGTGGTGGTCACAAGCATCATTACCGTGTAATTGACTTTAAACGCACTAAAGATGGCATTCCAGCTAAAGTAGAGCGTCTAGAGTATGATCCAAACCGTAGCGCGAACATCGCCTTGGTTTGTTATGCCGACGGTGAGCGTCGTTACATCATCGCTCCTAAGGGTCTTAAAGCAGGTGATCAAATCCAGTCTGGTGTTGATGCACCAATCAAAGCTGGTAACACCTTACCTATGCGCAACATGCCTGTAGGTTCGACTGTACACAACGTAGAGCTTAAGCCTGGCAAAGGTGCACAGATTGCACGTTCTGCAGGCGCTTACGTACAAATCCTAGCACGTGAAGGTCAATACGTGACTCTACGTCTTCGTTCAGGCGAAGTTCGTAAAGTACTAGCTGACTGTCGCGCAACTCTAGGTGAAGTAGGTAATGCTGAGCACATGCTACGTTCACTTGGTAAAGCCGGTGCAAACCGCTGGCGTGGTATCCGTCCGACCGTTCGTGGTGTTGCCATGAACCCGGTAGATCACCCGCACGGTGGTGGTGAAGGTCGTACTTCTGGTGGTCGTCACCCTGTATCTCCATGGGGCGTACCTACCAAAGGTTACAAGACTCGTAAGAACAAGCGTACTGATAAGTTCATCGTACGTCGTCGTACTAAATAATAGTTGAGGAATAGCCATGCCACGTTCTCTCAAGAAAGGTCCATTTATTGACCTGCACTTGCTGAAGAAGGTAGAGAAAGCGTTGGAAAGCGGTGACAAGAAGCCAATTAAAACTTGGAGCCGTCGTTCAATGATCATACCTAACATGATCGGATTGACCATCGCTGTCCATAATGGTCGTCAGCACGTTCCTGTGTTTGTCACAGACGAAATGATCGGTCACAAACTGGGTGAATTCGCACCTACACGTACTTACCGCGGTCACGCTGCGGATAAGAAAGCTAAGAAACGTTAATCGGAGGTTATGATGGAAGCATTAGCTAAACACAAATTCGCCTCTGGTTCGGCGCAAAAAGCACGTCTAGTTGCAGATCAAATCCGTGGACTACCGGTAGATCGCGCCCTAGAAATCCTGGCGTACAGCCCTAAGAAAGCGGCTGCATTAGTTAAGAAAGTACTTGAGTCTGCTATTGCTAACGCAGAGCACAACGAAGGTGCTGACATTGATGAGCTTGTAGTAGCGAAAGTATTTGTAGACGAAGGTCCTACAATGAAACGCATCATGCCTCGTGCTAAAGGACGCGCTGACCGCATCCTTAAGCGTACAAGCCACATCACTGTTGTGGTTTCGGATAACTAGGAGATATAAGTAATGGGACAAAAAGTTCATCCTACTGGTATTCGCCTAGGTATCTCTAAACCTTGGGTTTCTACCTGGTACGCGAATACAAAAGATTACTCTGAGCAGCTTTTTGGCGATCACAAAGTACGTTCTTACCTTACTAAGGAACTTAAGAACGCTTCTGTGGCTAAAATCGTTATCGAGCGCCCAGCAAAATCTATCCGTGTAACAATTCACACAGCTCGTCCTGGTGTTGTTATCGGTAAAAAAGGCGAAGACGTTGAAAAGCTACGTCAAGCTGTAACAAAAATCGCTGGTGTACCTGCGCAAATCAATATTGCGGAAGTACGTAAGCCAGAGCTTGATGCACAACTAGTAGCTGACGGTATTGCGTCACAGCTAGAGCGTCGTGTTATGTTCCGTCGCGCTATGAAGCGTTCGGTACAAAATGCAATGCGCTTAGGTGCAAAGGGTATCAAAGTTGAAGTAAGCGGTCGTCTAGGCGGCGCAGAAATCGCACGTTCTGAGTGGTACCGTGAAGGTCGTGTACCTCTACACACTCTTCGTGCTGATATCGATTACGCAACTTCTGAAGCTGCAACCACTTACGGCATCATCGGTGTTAAAGTATGGATCTTCAAAGGCGAAGTTATTGGTGGTCTTCCACTAGTTCAAGAGCAAGAGAAGCCTGCTAAACGTGGCCCGAAGAAAGCCAAGAAAAGTGCTAAGTAGGAGTAGCGAATAATGTTACAGCCAAAACGTACAAAATTCCGTAAAGTGCACAAAGGCCGCAACCGTGGTCTTGCGCAAAACGGTAACAAAGTAAGCTTCGGTACTTTCGGTCTTAAGGCTACTGGTCGTGGCCGTATGACTGCTCGTCAAATCGAAGCAGCTCGTCGTGCTATGACACGTCACATCAAGCGTCAAGGTAAAATCTGGATCCGTGTATTCCCAGACAAGCCAATCACTGAAAAGCCGCTTGAAGTTCGTATGGGTAAAGGTAAAGGTTCTGTTGAATACTGGGTTGCTGAAATTCAGCCTGGTAAAGTACTTTACGAAATGGAAGGTGTTTCAGAAGAGCTTGCTCGTGAAGCATTCAACCTAGCGTCTCGTAAATTACCATTCAAAACCACTTTTGTAACTCGGACGGTGATGTAATGAAAGCTAGCGAACTTAAAGACAAAAGCGTAGAAGAGCTTAACGCTGAACTTATTGAACTTCTTCGTGAGCAGTTTAACCTGCGCATGCAAGCAAGCACTGGTCAGCTAGCTCAATCTCATTTGCTACGTAAAGTACGTCGCGATATCGCGCGTGTTAAAACGGTTATTAACCAGAAGGCAGGTGCATAATGAGCGATAAGATCCGTACTCTACAAGGCCGTGTAATCAGCGACAAGATGGACAAGTCTTTCACTGTTGCTGTAGCCCGTTACGTGAAGCACCCGGTATACGGTAAATTCATGAAACGTACTACTAAGTTGCACGTACATGATGAAAACAACACTGCTCTAGAAGGCGATACAGTTACTATTCGTGAGTGTGCGCCTATCTCTAAGACTAAGTCTTGGACATTGGTAGAAGTTGTTGAGCGTCCTAAGAAAGCTTAATTTTTAATTAAGTCTATTTGGACCAAAAAAGCCCTGGCATCTGCCGGGGCTTTTTCATTATTGGGCCGTTGCGGCTGGCAAAATACCCACACTCCCGTCTATTTCTTCTTCCCTTTTCTATTGCGTCTTCAGCCAGTGAAGCATTGGTCGAGCCCGGTTAACTTATCCTGATCTGAGCCCGGTTTATTTTTATGCCTTGTAACCTTTGAAGGCTGCGGTACGTATTAAGCAAATATGGCGTGTTATTGAGGTGCTATTATTAACGCTTCTAGGTCTTACAAATTTATCGGAATTGCGTCCATCTCAGGGGGCTTTAATATTGGAATTGTCATCTTCTCGGCTTATGAACTCAGGGCCTTTTTTACCCAGATGAGCATCAATGACGCGTCGCAATCCGATAACGGCCGTTGGTCAGAGCTGATGGCCAGTGCTCAAATGGGTTGCGAATCCGATTACCGTCAATTACTGACCGAGCTGGCGAACGTGATCCACGGCTACCTTAAAAAGCGATTCGGGGATCAGGAGTTCATAGAAGATTGCGTCCAGGAAACCTTGCTCGCCATTCATAAGGCGCGCCATACCTATGATCCCCAGCGCCCATTCCGGCCCTGGTTTTTCACTATTGTTCGGCACAAGGTGATAGATTATCTGCGCCACAAAAGTAGCCGCATTCAACACACCGAGTCGTATCAACTCGAAGCGCAGGGTCTTGTATCCCAGAGCGCTTCGGTGGAAGACGGCATTGATGAAGAAAACCTGTTGAAGGAGTTGTCGGCTCCCCACAGGGAAGCACTCACCTTGACCAAGCTGGTAGGACTGAGCAGCAGTGAAGCCGCGAAACAATTGGGAATTTCAGAAAGCGCGCTTAAGGTGCGAGTGCACAGGGCCATCAACAAACTCAAACATCTTATCGAGGCGGAAGACTAATGCCGGATCGAATAACCTTTATCGCGGATCTCAGCCATAACCTCAAGCCGGTCGGCAAGATGCCGGATCTGGACAAGCTGGCCATGGCCTGGTTAGTGTTGAGTATGCTGTATGTCGTTGTGCTTACTCATCTTGTTGGTCCAGCCCGCCCGGACGCTTTTTCTCAGCTGTTGTCGACGCCGCGTTTCTTATTCGAAACCCTGTCGGGGGTGGTGGCGATAGTTTATGTCAGCGTGCAGGCTTTTCGAGATGCGGTGCCCGGCAGAACAAGCGGCAAATTGCAGCTCCTTGGTTTAACGCTGATGTTATTCTGGCTGCTGCAATATGTAATCGGCTTAGTGGCTCCCACACTTGAGCCTGCCAGCCTGGAAAACGACAGAGCTGTGATTTTGAAACCCTGCTGTATTCCTTGGTGCCCCTAAGCTTGGCCTGGTTTGTGACGCGTAAGTTCTACCCTCTCTATCCACGACGTATGGCCATTTCTTTGAGCCTGGCGTCCGGTATGATGCCTGCGTTGTATATGCAGCTAGCCTGCATGTATGAACCAGGCCATATTTTGCTGTTTCATATCACCCCGGGTTTGCTAGTGATGGTGATCGGATTGGGATTGGCCTGGCTTTATCGCGTAAGGCGTTGAGCGGGAAGACAGGCAATTACATCCACCTCTACCTCATTCGCTGGGATCTGCCATTTTGCTAAGCATTGGTTCACCAGTTCGCCGTGTAATTTACCTATCTACGCATTTAGAGTGCGGCAAATGCTGCAGGTCTTTGTCTCACCTAGCAAAGTTATTACATATATTAATTCGATACTTGGCGCTTTAATGACTTTTGTTAACAGAAGGCGTAAGCTGGCCCAAAGTGTTCCTCGAAAACAAGAGATTGGCCAACCCACAGGCCAACAATACCCAAGTGCATTTGACGCTCAGGTACGTGCATTTGGGTATGCAATTTTTGAGGAATAACTATGAACGACGAATCAATACCACGCATCGTTATTGTTGGTGGTGGTGCAGGAGGATTAGAACTCGCTACGGGCTTGGGCCATAAATTGGGCAAAAAGCACAAAGCTGAAATTATACTGATAGATCGTAACCGCACACACATTTGGAAGCCTCTACTCCATGAGGTCGCAACTGGCTCACTCGATGCTAGCTTGGATGGTGTTGTCTATTCTGCGCATGCAGCAAAACATCATTTCATTTTTCAACTCGGCACATTTTATAATGTTGACCGACTTACCAAAACAATTTTACTTGCCCCCCTATTAGATGATCGTGGCCAAGTAGTGCTTCCCGAACGCACGCTTAGATACGATAAACTGATTCTCGCCATCGGCAGTGTGAGCAATGACTTCAATACTCCCGGAGCACAAGAGCACTGTTTCTTCTTGGATTCAGTCAGTGGTGCAGAACGTTTTCAACACACCTTGTTGGACAGCTTTACTCGCTTGCAGCAGGCGGATGAGAGCACGTCAAAACTCAACGTAGCAATCATCGGTGCAGGAGCCACGGGTGTTGAATTATCTGCTGAGCTCTATCATGTCACTAGTTTACTTAAGATATACGGACTAGATAAGGTCAATAAAGATCGCCTGAACATTCATCTTATTGAAGCGAGTGACCGGATCCTCCCGGCGCTGCCTGAGCGTATCGCTACTAAGGCGACAATGGAGCTTAAAAAAATTGGCGTAACCTTACATTTGGGTAAACGAGTTTTGCAAATCGATGAGCGCACTATCCACTTTGAAGATCAAACTTTGGATTGCGACATTAAGGTCTGGGCTGCAGGTGTAAAAGCACCGGACTTTTTGAAAGACCTTGGTGTCTTTGAACTCAATCGTAACAACCAAATTGTGGTTAACTCTTACCTGCAAGTAAGCGATGACGAACATATCTATGTAGTGGGGGATTGCTGTGCGTTCACGCAAGAGGACGGCTCCTTGGTGCCGCCGAGAGCACAATCAGCGCATCAGATGGCCAGTACGGTAAAAAACAACATCATTCGCGAGTATCAGGGCAAGCCTCTACAACCTTTTGTTTATAAAGACCATGGTTCCCTAGTGAACTTGGCCCGCTTTAGTGCCGTTGGCAATTTGATGGGTAACCTCAGCAGTGATGTGTTTATTGAAGGCAAAATTGCGCGGTGGATGTATATGAGCCTGTACAGAATGCATCAACAAGCAGTGCACGGCACTTTGAAAATGATGGCGCTGTGGCTAAGCGAAAAACTGATGCGAGTTGTTAGGCCGAAAATGAAATTACATTAAGTGCTCAATGCGGCGCATAAACAACTTATTCGCCGCATTGAAGAAGAGGTTATGGGGTTTCTCTACCTGGGCCCAGAAGCGGACATAAGAAGTAGACATCACCTTCATCCATAAAGCCATTGGGGTTGGCATCCACCCACCAACGCCCGCCATAATAGCCGGTATCCATGGGGCCGAATTCGGTTTGTACTCCGGTGGGGCCATCCATTTCCAGCAACTGGAAATTTTCAGTGCCATTAAACGGCAAATCTTTTAACAGCAAAGTGTCGTAATAAAGGTTCTGAGAGGTCACGTAAATGACCGGAAGGTCTGGGGCCCCTTTACCCGTGGTACGCTCTTTAGCGTCGACAGCGGAAGTGAAGAGGGCGACTGCACTCACCAGGACAATCACCGTTAGGGATTTGTATGTGTTCATAGTGGTACCTTAATCTTTAGTTGGCAATGTGCCGCGGCACATTGATTAGATTTGCGCGCTCGCATCAATGGACGCGGCGCACTTCTAAAACCCTTGCTGGGTTAAAAGCGAATACGCACAGCCTGGTGAAATTGTTACATGGCGAGGCAAGTATTTTTGTCATTGAGGCTTCATAAACTTGCTCTAGGATGCGCCCTCTATGGATGCGATGCGAGTAAGTAATGCCTGACAGCCAAGAGCCAATACTGATAATTGGCAATGCCCCCATCGGCGAGGATATTCGCGCCGAGGTGGAAACCTATACGCGGGTGGTTCGTTTTAACTTTTGTGCCGGTATGCCCTCGCATCTTGGCCGCAAATGCACCGATCTCTGGCTCAGTAGCCGTGGTCGCCAAGCCCATAAGCTGGCACACTCACCGTTGGATATCGACCCACGGCAATTACAAAGTGTCGTGCTCACCGACCCCGAGCCGAACCCGGTTGCACAGCGTTTTTTTCGTTTGCTTGGGCGCCAGGGCAGTCTGGATCATGGTGAAGCGCTGATGGCTAAATTTGCCCAAGCGCATTCAAGCACACGTATCACATCGCTAGCCAGGCAGCAGCTCTTGGCCGAGCTGTTACGTTTAGGGCAACCGCAGTGCAGACCCAAATGGCCAAGCTCAGGCACTCAGGCCATTGCCCATTTCGCCGCGAGCGGCAGGCCGGTGCATATTATCGGTTTTGGTTTTCAAGGCTGGAAGCGCCACCCCTGGCAACTGGAGCAGCGTTATGTGGCCAAGTTGCAAGAGCAGGGTAAGTTGAGCTATTTGCGTTAATGGAATAAAAAAGCCGTGCAGGGCACGGCTTAATCTGACTTAGGAGCGCAGCATTTGCCTCAGCACATACTGCAAGATGCCGCCGTGCTCGTAGTATTCCCATTCTTTCGGGGTATCGATCCGCACATCCACTCTAAACTTGGTTTGCTGTCCGTCCTCGTCGGTGGCGACAATTTCCAGCTCCTTGGCTTTATCGCAAAGGCCATTAATATCGAAGGTTTCCTTGCCGGTTAACCCAAGCTCTTCATGGCCTTGCCCGTCTTTAAACTGCAAGGGGAGCACGCCCATACCAATCAGGTTGGAGCGGTGGATACGCTCATAGCTTTTGGCGATCACAGCTTTTATGCCGAGCAGCAAGGAGCCCTTGGCCGCCCAGTCTCGCGACGAGCCGGTGCCGTATTCCGCCCCGGCTAACACTACCAGAGGCGTGCCGTTTTTCTGGTAGTGCATGGCCGCATCGTAAATGCTGGCTAGGTCATCTTCCGGCTGGGTCCTGGTAATGCCACCCTCGGTGCCCGGTGCAAGCTGGTTACGCAGGCGCACATTGGCAAAGGTGCCGCGCATCATCACCTCATGGTTCCCCCGGCGCGAGCCGTAGGAGTTAAAGTCTCCTTGAGAGACACCATGTTCAATCAAGTACTGACCCGCAGGTGCATCGGCCTTGATCGCGCCCGCTGGGGAAATATGATCTGTGGTGACCGAGTCGCCCAGTTTTGCCAAACAACGTGCCCCCTCTATGCTAGGTAAACCCGGCGGCTCCTTGCTCATGCCGTCAAAGAAGGGCGCTTTGCGAATATAGGTGGAGGCCTCATCCCATTCATAGCGTTTGGCCTGGGGCACGGCGATATTGCGCCAGCGTTCATCGCCCTTGTAGACGTCGGCATAGCTTTTCGCGAACATCTCCTTGGTGACCGTCGACTTCACCAGCTCCGCCACTTCGCTTACCGAGGGCCAGAGATCTTTCAGGTAGACGTCGCGGCCCTGTGCATCCTGGGTGAGTGGCTGGTTATAGACATCGATATCGGTGCGACCGGCAATGGCATAGGCCACCACCAGGGGCGGCGAGGCGAGGAAGTTCATCTTCACATCCTGATGAATGCGCCCTTCAAAGTTGCGGTTGCCGGAGAGAATCGAACTGACCACCAACTTGTGCTCGGTGATGGCTTGCTGAATTTCATCGGCAAGCGGTCCGGAATTACCAATACAGGTGGTACAGCCATAGCCCACCAGGTTAAAGCCGAGTGCTTCTAGGTCATCCATCAGCCCGGCTTTGTGTAAGTAATCGGTGACCACTTGCGAGCCGGGGGCGAGAGAGGTTTTCACCCAGGGCTTCACGTTCAGTCCCAGTTCCTTGGCTTTTTTGGCGACCAGTCCGGCGGCGAGGATCACGCTGGGGTTTGAGGTGTTGGTGCAACTGGTAATGGCGGCGATCACACAGGCACCATCGCTAAGCTCAAAGGTCTCGCCCTTGTAGTTTACCTGGGCAATGCCGATGACTTCCGACTCGGTTTGCGATTGTTGTGGCTGCCCGCCTTCCGACACAATGCGGGCTTCCTCTTCCGTTTCCAGGGCTTGTTTATCGGCCCGCTCGTCTTGAAAGACACGCAGGTGCTCGGTGATGGTTTTACCCGCCTCATCAAGCGGGATGCGATCTTGCGGCCGTTTTGGCCCTGCCAGGCTCGGTACCACGGTACCTAAATCCAGCTCCACTATGTCGCTGTAAAGGGGTTCGTCGCCGGCTTCGCGCCACATTCCCTGATGCTTGGCATAGGCCTCGATAAGGGCTATTTGCTCGTCACTGCGATTAGTGAGTTTAAGGTACTCAATGGTTTCCTGGTCGATGGGGAAGATGCCACAGGTGGCGCCGTACTCGGGCGCCATATTGGCGATGGTGGCGCGGTCCGCCAGTGGTAAGTCTGCAAGGCCGTCACCGAAGAACTCAACAAACTTACCGACCACGCCTTTTTGTCTTAGTATTTGTGTGACCGTCAGAACCAGATCCGTGGCCGTGGTGCCCTCTGGCAGTGCGCCCTTGAGTTTAAAGCCGACTACCTGAGGGATCAGCAAACTGATGGGTTGGCCGAGCATGGCGGCCTCGGCTTCGATGCCACCAACGCCCCAGCCAAGAACGCCGAGGCCGTTGATCATGGTGGTGTGCGAGTCGGTGCCAACCAGGCTGTCCGGGTAGGCAAAGGTATGCCCCTGTTCATCTTTTTCAAACACCACCCGAGCCAGGTACTCCAGGTTGACCTGATGCACTATGCCGGTGGCCGGAGGGACCACGGTGAGGTTATCAAAGGCCGTTTGCCCCCAGCGTAAAAATTCATAGCGCTCCTTATTGCGCTGGTATTCGAGCTTGGCATTAAGATCGAAGGCGCCGTTATTACCATAGCTGTCGACCTGCACCGAGTGGTCGATCACTAGCTCCGCCGGCGACAGGGGATTGATCTTGCTGGGGTCGCCGCCAAGTTGCTCCATGGCATCGCGCATAGCGGCTAAATCCACTATGGCGGGCACTCCGGTGAAGTCCTGCATCACCACGCGGGCCGGCGTAAAGGCGACCTCCTTACTCGGCTTGGCGTGTGGTTGCCAATCCAGCAAGGCCTGAATATCGTCTTTGTCGATGTTCTCGCCATCTTCATGGCGCAGCAGGTTTTCCAATAAAATCTTTAACGAGAAAGGTAAGCGCTTGGCTTTATCGCCCAGAGGACACAGCGAGTGAATATGATACTGCTTGGCGTTGACGGTAAGCTGTGCAAGCGTGTTAAAGCTGTTCTTCATTCAATACCCCTTTTTCTGCTCTTGGCGCACGAAACAATCGCACAGTACGATTATTTGATGCGCAAGGTTCCTTGCGACTGAATTTTAGCCACATTTAAGAGCTTGGGGATATTTGCGCGTTTTTCAACCTCTCGGGAGGTCATTTTTTGCCCGCCCGGATTAGGGCGGGAAGCGGATTAACCGAATGAAATAGGTTTACGGCCCGTGTTCTCGTCGCGGTTAGAGGTTTTCTTCTTGGCTTTTTTGGGGGCCGCGGCTGGCTGCGTTTGTTTAGCGACTGCCGGCTGTTTGGCCTTTTGCGCCGCAGCCTTATGCTGTTCGCGCTGTACCATATTGGCGGCGGCGCTCAGCAAAAAGGTGTCGCCGTCGAAATGCACCGTATCACCGGCATAGAGTTTTTTACGCTTTTGCGTGCACAACTCGCCATTGACACCAATGTAGCCATCAGAGATTAAAAGCTTCGCGTGACCACCGCCTTCAACGAGGTCGAGCACTTTTAAAAGC
This sequence comes from Pseudoalteromonas sp. T1lg75, assembly GCF_002964705.1. Classification (GTDB taxonomy): domain Bacteria; phylum Pseudomonadota; class Gammaproteobacteria; order Enterobacterales; family Alteromonadaceae; genus Pseudoalteromonas. The sequence continues at coordinate 39,174 of NZ_PQCD01000004.1, forward strand.
TTACATAGTTCAATCGGCTCTTCTTCTAATTGAACTTCAATAAAATCGTCATGCATCTGGGGTAGGCTCTCTCTGGTACTGGTGCGACATTATACATCAGGTGCTGCACTAAAATGTGTCAAATTGCGCCAATGTAATGCAAACTTTTTTTCTTGTTGATAGTCTAATTTCCACAATAACAAGTATAACAAGTAGCAAAGCGCCGTTTTACTGGATGGCGTAAATATTGCTATCCAATGCTAATAATCGTAGTTAGTAACTTTAGCGGGGAAAGAATATGGGTGCGCGACAAGCGGTATTCGAGGAATTTCTAGGCCATAAATACGCACATCATTGCAGTGCCGAACAGGTACGCCTAGCCATCACCGAGGCCATCAAGCAGGCAGAGACCGAGGGCCAAAGCCTGGGTGAGCAATATTTTGCGCTGCTATCACGGTTTAACGATAACCACAGCCGCATTCTTTATCACGGTCGCAGCGCCGAGCCATTGCTGGAGTTTTGCGAACATAAGCTGTTCAAAGAAATCACCTATGACAAGGCCAGTTTGCAGGTGTGGGCCCACAGTAAGGGGTTGGATTTAGTTGTTTAGAGCTTGATTTCAGCTATGAGGCTTGCGCACTCAGTCGTTTTTATCTAGATTAGGATTACAGTTGTAATCATTTTTTAAATTATGAACAGGATAATGTTTGCCCTGCTGCTCGCTGTGGGGTTGCAAGGATGCCAGAGTGCCAATATTCATGTCGTCGCCCCGCATCTAGATGCCCAGCAGAGGCAACAACTGAGCAATAGCTTTGCCAAGCAGCAGCTTAAGGTGGAGTTTGCCGATGAGGTGGTGGCGCCCGCAGACTTTGCCGAAGCGAGCATCACTATGAGTCCAACCTTTTATGATTTTGCGTTGCTTGGTCGTGTACATGATGCCTTGCGGCAATTAGGTTACCAGCGTATCGATGAGCTACGCTTTGCACAACAAAAACATTTCTATCGTAACGATCATATTGGTGTGTACTTGCTGCCCCCACAGGAGCAGCGTTTACCCCTGTATGTTGAAAGTGAAAATTGCCATCCTTATCGTACTTTGATGTTTAAAGCCGATGGTCATTGGCAACTCGACGATTTTGTTAGTGCCAGCAAACAAGGTCTTTGGCAGCGTCAGGGTGAGCGAGTGATATTGACCACTAACGAGCAAGAGCGCAGCGAAATGCGTTATCAACTGACTACCCGCAACACTCACTTAGGGGAGCGTCCAGCCCATGAACTGCGGCCACAGCAAGTGACGGAGCAAGCGTTAAACTGTACCTTTGTTGCTATTTCCATGTAGTGGCTGTTAGCGCAACTTGCTGATAATGAAGAAGGGGTTACTTAGAAAAATATTAAAGCAGCCGAGGCTGCTTTTTTAATGCCGGTTATGGTCAAGACAATTGCATTGCGAATATAGAATGATAAAGCCCTTGCTGGCGTATTAAGGTCTCATGATCACCAGATTCTCTTACTTTACCGGCTTCTAATACATAGACCTGATCCGCATGTTTTATTGCACTTAATCTATGGGCAATCACCAGGCAGGTTCTATCACTAAAGTGCTGATGAAGATTCGCCAAAATTTTCTGTTCGGTTTGGCTATCAAGCGCCGATGTGGCCTCATCTAAGACAATGTTTTGGGGGTCATCCAATACCATTCTAGCGATTGCCAGACGCTGTCTCTCACCGCCAGATAAGCGTACACCATTTCGTCCTATCATAGTGTCTAAACCCGCCGGTAAACTATCGATCAGTGAATTGAGTTCGGCTATTCGTAAGGCATGCTGGATTTGCTCGTTTGTAACCTGTTTGCCTAGGGTCAGATTCTCTTTTATCGTGGAATTCAGAAAATCCGATTGTTGCATAACCACCGCGATATTATTACGAATGTAATTATATCCAAGCGTTTCTATGGGCTTGCCATCGAACAATATACAGCCTGAGTCGCTGGAGTAGAGGCCGAAAAGTAACTTCACTAGTGTCGACTTGCCTCCCCCTGTCGTCGCAACTAAAGCCGTGGTTTTGCGAGCCGGTATTGACAGCTCTACACCCTCAAGCACAGCTGTTGGTGGCGAGTATGAAAAGTGTAGGTTTTCTATTGTGATAGAGGATGGGCTAGGCTTTTTGGTGACGTCCTCAGGGCTAGGCTGTGAGTGTTCCGTGCTGTAGGAAAAGACATCATTGATACGCTCCATGGCGGCCTTGGCCGAATAATAGGAATACTGCACGCTCAGTAAAGATTGGATAGGGCCCATCATAAACCACAGGTATCCGAAGATGGCGAACATCTGCCCCACCGTTAAATCGGATAATACTACCAACAACATGGCAAGCGCCTTAAACACCTCAAACCCTAATAGAAAGATGGTAAAGCTGGTTTGGTGTACGGCGTTTGTTTGCCATTGCGATTCCGTTGACCGGGCTTTTAGATCGCGAGCGGCATCAACTATAAGCCCAAAGTAATGCTTGTCCCTTTGGGCTACCTTGAGTTGGGTAATGGTGTCTAATGTTTCTACTAAAGCATGCTGAAAAGCCTCAAAGGCGTTGTTTTCTTTAAGCTTTAAGTTGGTAACCCGCTTACCAAAAGAGCGAGAGAAAGAGATAACAATAGGGTTTAAAACCAATATAATAAGTGCGATCTGCCAGTTGATTAGTAATAGAATAATGGCCGTGCCGACTAGGCTTAGCACGCCCATAATTAGCCCGGAAACGGTTTGGCTTATAAAGCTTTCGATTGTATCAACATCGGTGATGGTGCGGCTTGTCATGGCTGCTACGCCATGCGTTTCAAATTCAACTAACCTGGTATTGGCAAGCCGTTCAATGATCGCCGCTCGTACCTTGTAACTCACCGATTTACCAATAACAGCAAAGTAGAAGTCCTGGATCACAGTGAAGACAGCGCTGGCTAACCGCATCAGAATAACAAGAACCAAAACAGCAAGAATATAGCCAACTTGAGTTTGCCACTGCGGCGGCAATAGCTGATTAAACAACGCCGTTGCTTCGGCAGGTTTCGCAAGTAAAACTTCATCGACTATCAGCGGCATCATCAAAGGGATGGGAACGCTCAATAAGGTTGCTGTAATCGCGGCGAAATGTGCAAAAAGAAGGTGTTTTTTGTGCTTTACTACAAGTTCTTTTAAGTATCGCCAAGTGATTTTTTTCAGCATTGTCTGTGTCCTTTCTTACTTGGCAATCAGGGTAAATGGAGGAGGGGCAAGAGCGGCCTCGGCCAATGGGCGCTGTTCAGAGATAATAAACTCGAGTGAGTAGTTAGACAGTAAAGAGCGAATTATTTTGGTGTTTATGCTGATCGCCAGATTGGCTGCAATGCATTTATGCTCGCCCCAGCCAAAGGCAATAAAGCGGTTATTCAATTCCCTGTTTTCCCAGCGCTGAGGGTTAAACTGGGTGGCATTTTCAAAGTTTCTCTCACTGCGGTGCGCCGTGTACGGACAGGCGACGACAGCATCACCAGGCTTAAATTCTGCCTCTGACAGCGTGTGCGGCTTGCTGGGTATTCGGGTTAGATTCCAGGCAACAGGCCAAAGTCGCAGGGCTTCTTTGACCGCCCATTCGGGTTCAATGTCTCGCTTGTCTTTTACGTCACTTTTGCCGATCTCGTACAAACTCCAGCCTAAGGTAAAGCCAAGAGAGCCCGTGATGGCGAATACAAAGGAGAGAAAGATATCGGCAATCTCTGAGTTTGACACCTCTGGATCACACTCAAAGATAATGCAATCAAGAATATCTTCTTTAGTCGCCGCATCGTGCTGTCGCCGCTGCCGAATTTCTCGTTTTAACAGTTTCATTGCCTTGCGCCGAAACAACAGCCTTCTGAGCAGAGAGCGATTTTGCTTAACTCCGGCTAACACTGATTTATCAACTATTTCCTTTAAACAGATGTGTAGACGCTCAGCGCAGGATTCTTTAAGTAGCGCAAACTTGAAAAGCTCATAAAAAAATCGGTTTCCTGAGTTTGGCCACTGGCGAGTTCCTGCTAAAAATGTGGCTATTAACTCCTTGAGCTGAGGTTGTTGTTTATCGGCGATATTGTGAAGTAATTTAATAGCTCCCTTGCTAATGGCTATTTGCACGGATCGTGGGCCGAAATAGCCGTTACGGGTGAAGAAAAAGTCGGAATGCTCAACATAGTGGCCCTCCTTATTCGCAAGCACACGCTTTGCATCTTCAACATCAACTAAGTACTTTTCATTGTTTGGAAATTCAATAACATCACTGTTGGCCTCCATTCCTTTGTCAAGAAACGAAAAGGGATCTTGGTACAGTTCATCGCTAGGTTCAAACTTCATGTTGTTCACTCTCGCTTAGCTCTTTCAGCTCACCGTAAAAATCGATGGGTTGGGGTAGAGCAGCCATCATTACTTCCAGGCTCTGAGGATCGTCGACTAGGATGGAGAATCGACTGCATAAGAGGTGGCTCAGTAATATCAACTGGATCAATCCAAGCTGGGAGCCGATGCACGATTTTGGTGACCAGCCAAATGGGACATAGGAATCGGGCTTAATCGGGCTTTTCTTATTCAGCCAACGGCTAGGGTCAAATTCATTCGGATTTTCCCAATTTTCAGGGTGGCGATGAATAAAGTAAGGACTCATTAGGATATTGGTTCCTTCTTCGAGCTGATGCTCGCCCACCGTGAAGCTTGTTCTCGCATTTCGCATTAAGATGGGAACATTCCACATTCGCAGGGTTTCTTTAACAAAAGCATGTGTGTTTGGGGCTACGCTTAACGGTGAGCGAAATAACTCTTCCGGGGTCAGGTTGTTAAGTTCCTCAGTTAAGGTCTTACGCCAGCCATCTTGGCGCACAAGCTCGAATACCAAACACGCTGCTGCAGCGCCTGGCGGACCATTGACGGCGGTATGTATCATGGCCATTGAATCTGCGGCCCTATCCATACCCAAAGTAGGCAGGAGTTCTACAATTGAATCAAGAAAATCCAATTGGCGCTCGGTTTTCCCTTGTGCCCTTAGGCGAATTTCACGGCGAAAAACGTTTGTGGCACGAACACTGTGATATGCACTTTTCAATTTATCACGCTTTCTTTGCGGCACTTGTTCCAGATCGAGCAAGAAATCACGTTTGTTTTGCTGATCCTGCTCTAGTATTTGGTACTGACGTACAGTGGCATTGGCAAATAAAAGAGGCAGCAGGGATGTAGCAATTAAATCGTGGATAAGCTGAACCAGATCTAACCGTTTTCCTGCTTCTTTTTGCAGCTTTAATTGCATGAAGCCATACATTTTCTTTAGCTGCTTGGGCTCAGACATCAGCTTAGTTTGCTGAATCCAAAGAGTACGAATTTCCTGCCAGGAAACAGGCGCGCTGGATTTATTTCGAATAAGATCAATTAGGCGATCTGGAAGCGTAAGATTCTCAAAATTTTTCTTATTTGTTAGCTTGGCGGCTGCGGCAGAAAAAATACAGACGGTATTTTTATCTAGCCTAAAATCATTATTCCCCTCTTCCAGCCTTCGGTGAAGTTCAGCTATGCGCGGGGTTTCTTTAGGTTTTGTCATAGTTATTTTTATGGATTTATTCTAGGGTTATAATTATTTCAAATTTTAATTTAATGGCTTTGATTTCCATATTAATGCGCTTTTTTATGGCTATCGAAAATAGCGAATAAGGAATTTTTGCTAGAGATGGTAAGAAAAAATGATGAGTGATTGTTGCATAATACTTCCTTGCTATTGTTTTTAATTCCCTATGAACTTTTATTGATTGGAAGAGACGAACTGCTTTCTCGTCTCTTCGGCTGGTGCCTTACATGTTGTGATAGTGTACCCAGCGCCACCATGGCTCATTATTGCCATTACAGCCGAATGCATTTGAACGGATCCCTACGGCTCTGTACATTGCTTGTTTGATTTTCTTCATTGTTATCTTCCTTATTAATTGTTTTTCACTTCTTAGTGAGGGCTTGAATAACTATCAAGCAGATTTATTTATGGCGTAAAAAAAATACCGCGTCAACCTTTTGGATACTAAGTTTTAACCTTTTATTTACCATCGTGCCAATTTTTGGCTATTAACTAATACATTTATATTGCTTTTAGGTGGTTAATAGGTTTTCAACGAGTTATTTAGAAAATAAAAAAGCAGCCTAGGCTGCTTTTTTAACTTTCAATTCGGCGTCGCGGGCTGCTTAAGGATGCAGGGCGCTGACGATAAAGAAGGGATTGAGGTAACTTTCTTTTTGATTATATTTTAACGGTCCGCCATCCACCGTGGTGACGCGCGCACCGGCTATGGCCGCCACCGCATGGCCGGCACCTGTGTCCCACTCGGACGTCGGTCCCAAACGCGGATAAATATCGGCAGCCCCTTCGGCGACTAAACAGAGTTTCAGCGAGCTGCCCTTGGGCACCATATCCACCTCGTCAAACTGCTTAAGGAAATTAGCGAGTTGCTCGGAAGGGTGTGAGCGGCTGCCAACCACGCGGATCAAGCCCTTGTTTTCCTTGGTCGTTACCTTGAGTTCAATGCGTGCTTCGCCGACCTGCTTAAAGGCGCCTATGTCCTGAGCCGCCAGGTAGCTTACTCCCAGCGCCGGGGCATCGACCACGCCCAGTACCGGCTCGCCGTTCTCAATGAGGGCGATATTGATGGTGAACTCGCCGTTTTTCTTGATAAATTCCTTAGTGCCGTCGATGGGATCAACCAGCCAGTAGCGTTGCCATTGTTGTCGCTCCTGCCAGCTGATGGCGGCGCTTTCCTCGCTGAGCACGGGGAGCTCAGGAGTCAGCTTCTCCAGTCCAGCAAGGATCACCTTGTGAGCGGCTAGGTCGGCATCGGTCACCGGGCTTTTATCGTCCTTATACTCAACGTTAAAGTCCTTGTTATAGATGCGCATGGCCGCTTTTCCGGCGTCTTGTGCCAGTTGCAGTATCTGTTCGAGCAGTTCTGGAGAAGTCATGGGTTATCCTATTATGTTTTTGTCGCGTAAGTAGGCGATAAGTTGCGCCACGCAGCTTTCTATATCCTGTGTTGAGGTGTTAATACTGAGCTCCGGATTACTCGGCACCTCATAGTCCGAGTCAATACCGGTAAAGTGGGCGATTTCGCCGGCCCGTGCTTTCTTATACAAGCCCTTGGGGTCCCGTTGCTCGCAGGTGGCCAGCGGCGTATCCAAATACACCTCGATAAACTCGGCGTCTCCCACCAGATTGCGGACCATATCCCTTTCTTCCTGAAATGGGGAAATAAACGCGGTGAGTACAATTAAACCGGCATCGACCATAAGCTTAGCGGTTTCACCGACGCGGCGAATATTTTCTTTACGATCGGCGTCGCTAAAACCAAGATCGCCGCACAGGCCATGGCGAACATTATCGCCATCGAGTAGGTAGGTATGATGGCCCAACTCAAACAGCTTGGCTTCCAGGGCGCCGGCTATGGTGCTTTTGCCCGAGCCGGAAAAGCCGGTAAACCACAGGATGCAGCTTTTATGGCCATTTTGTTGTTGTCTTTTTTGTTTATCGACACCGTGTTGGTGCCACACTATGTTCTCATCCATTCTCTGGTCTCGATATTAAAACTCAAATACATAGCCGATCAGTGCCAACACCACGGCGGCGTAGGCCAATGACATTAACACACCGAGGCGGGCAAAGTCGGCAAAGCGATACTGGCCGGCGTTCATCACTATCATATTAGTTTGGTAACTATAGGGGCTGATAAAGGCGGCGCTGGCGCCATAGGCCACCGTCATGGCGAAGGGCATCAGGCTCACCTCTAAGGAGCTGGCCAGGCCATAAGCGAGCGGAAACATCAGCGCCGCAGCGGCATTATTGGTGATCAGCTCGGTCAGTAGCACGGTCAGCACATACACCAGTACCAGGGCCATAAAGGGGGTGAGCCCCTGATGCTCTCCCAGCCAGTGTTGCAAAGCCAGTTCGGCGCCGGAGCCGCTAAAGGCATTGGCCAGACCCAGGGCCGAGGCGATAATGATCACCAGCTCAAAGGGAAAACGACGTTTTAATTCCTGGCCGTCGAGTACCTTGGTGGCCAACAGCAGGGCGACAAACACCAATAGGCCCTGTACCAGGGGCACTAAGGCGGTGGCGGCCAGGGCAATAACCGCGGCAAAGCCACCGAGCAGGGCGAATTCGCTAACGCGATTATAGGCCTTGGCGACACTGTGCTCGCTGACAAAGTAAAAGTTCTTATCCAGGTTGTTGCGGTTTTGAAAGTCGCGGCCCACCGCCAGCATCAGCCGGTCGCCGGGACGTATGGCAACCTCGCCAAGCTTGCCAGAGAGGCGTCCACGGTTGCGGTGGATCGCTACCACAGCGGCATCGAATTTGGCGCGAAAACCCACGTCCTTTAAGGTCTGGCCCACCAGGGTCGAGGTATGGGTGACTATGACTTCTTGCAGGTTTGAGCTCAGTAAACCATTGCTGTCGGCGAACAGGGTGATCCCGGGAATGCGCTGCAGGGCGGTCACGCTCTGCACATTGCCGGTAAAAATCAGCTTATCGCCGGCGCGTATCTTGTTTTGTGGGCGAACCGGGCTGATCAAACGCTTTTCTCGGACTATTTCCACTAAGAAGAGGTCGTCCAAATCGCGCAGACCATTTTTTTCTATGCTTTTGCCAATCAGGGGGGAGTCCGTATTGACCTTGGCTTCAAGCAGGTACTCCTTGTGTTCGCCTTCAACCCTGGGGTAGTCGGGCAGCAGCTTATGGCAAAAGATCAGCAAGAGGACGCCCACCAGAGTGACGGCCAGGCCTATGGGCAAAAAGCTAAACATGGCCAGGCTCAGGTCATCGTATTGCTGGGTAAAGCTGTTAACTATCAGGTTAGTCGAGGTACCGACCAAGGTGGTGGTGCCCCCTAAAATGGCCGCATACGACAGCGGGATCAGCAGCTTGGATGGCGCATGATGTTTATTACGCGTTAGCGGACCGACTAAAGAAGCGACCACGGCGGTGTTATTTAAAAACGCCGAGGCTGCCGCCGTCAGTGTGCTGACCTTGATAATGCTTAATTTTAAGGAGGGACTAACGATGCGTTTAGCCAGGACCTGCAGCAAGGAGGTGCGCTCCAGAGCAATGGAAACCAGCATCAGCAACACCAGGCTGACCAGCCCGGTGTTGGTAAAGTTGCCCAGCAGGGTTGCTGTATCCACATACCCCAGGGCATAGCAGCCGAGTAATGCGCTGAAAAACAGGGTCGCCGGACGCACATGGGTTAAGACCAGGGCGGCAAATAGGGCGGCTATTATCAGCACATAAAAAACGGCATCCATGGCTTAGCGCAACTTACTGATGTCTAGCGCTTGCCAATGCGGGAAGTGCTTACGCACCAGGGCATTAAGCTCAACTTCAAAGTCACTGAACTGACCCGCTTGTTGCTGCTGTTTGGCTGCCAGTACCTGCTCAACCATGCCCGCACCCACGGTCAGGTTGGTGAGGCGGTCGATCAGGATAAAGGCACCAGTTTCGCGGTTATTGCGATACATATCCGCTAACAGGGGTTCGGTCAGCTCCACCGTCACTAAGGCAATTTCGTTAAGCTGCAGGGCATCGGCCTGGCCATGAGCCAGGGTGTTCACGTCTATGGTGTGATCGATGCGTGAGATCACCGCCGCGGTTTTCTTGGCACCCAACTTGAGGTTATAGGTTTTACCAACAACCAGCGGCTCTTCGTGCATCCACACCAGTTTGGCCTGCAACTGATTGGTCGCCACCGAGGTGGAGGCGCTTGGGACGATCACATCGCCGCGACTGATATCGATCTCGTCGTTCAATGTCATGGTGATGGCCTGACCGGCTTCGGCGGTATCTAGATTACCATCGAAGGTGACCAGCTCTTTGATGCTTGAGGTTTTACCCGAAGGCAATACCTTGACCGCATCGCCCACCTTAAATTCGCCCGAGGTAATGGTGCCCTGGAAACCACGGAAATCTAAGTTAGGACGCACCACATACTGCACCGGCAGGCGGGCTTCAAAGCCATTGTTGGTGGCCGCCGCCGGAGAATCTTCCAGCAGCTCGAGTAAGGGTTTGTCGGTGTAGTAGGGGGTATGCTCTGAGCGAGTCACCACGTTGTCGCCTTTAAGCGCCGACATGGGCACAAACTTGATGTCGCTGACATTCAGCTGCTCGGCAAACTTAAGGTAATCGGCCTTGATCTTCTCATACACGGACTCATCAAAACCGACGATATCCATCTTGTTGATGGCCACCACAAACTGCTCGATACCGAGTGAGTCACAGATAAAGCTGTGGCGCTTGGTTTGCACCTGAACTCCGTAGCGGGCATCCACCAGGATAATCGCTAAGTCACTGGTCGACGCACCGGTCACCATGTTGCGGGTGTACTGCTCGTGTCCCGGGGTGTCGGCAATAATGAACTTACGCTTGGCGGTGGAGAAATAGCGATAGGCCACGTCTATGGTGATGCCTTGCTCGCGCTCCGCCTGCAGGCCATCGACCAGCAGGGCTAAATCCAGCTCTTCGCCGGCATTACCGACCTTTTCATTGTCTTTGTGCAGCGCCGCCAGTTGGTCTTCATAGATCTGGTGACTGTCGTGCAGGAGACGACCGATCAGGGTGGATTTACCGTCGTCGACGCTGCCGCAGGTCAACAGGCGCAATAGGCTTTTATCTTGTTGGCGCGTTAAATAGGCCTCAATGCCTAATTCTTTTACTTCATTGGCAGTTGCTGACATTAGAAATAGCCCTCACGTTTTTTCTTCTCCATGGAACCGGCGGAATCGTGATCGATTACGCGGCCCTCGCGCTCCGATGATGTCGACAGCAGCATTTCTTCGATAATGCCGGTCAGGGTATCGGCTTCGGATTCCACCGCGCCGGTGAGCGGGTAACAACCCAGGGTACGAAAACGTACCGACTTCAGTTGCGGCTGCTCGCCGTCGCTCAGCGGCATGCGCTCGTCGTCGACCATGATCAGGGTGCCATCGCGCTCAACCACGGGGCGCGGCTGGGCCAGGTAAAGTGGCACGATTTCGATGTTTTCCTGGTAGATGTATTGCCAGATATCCAGCTCGGTCCAGTTTGACAGCGGGAACACGCGAATGCTTTCGCCCTGGTTCACCTCACCGTTGTAGGTATTCCACAACTCCGGACGTTGGTTTTTTGGATCCCATCTGTGGTGCTTGTCACGGAATGAATAGACACGCTCTTTCGCACGTGATTTTTCCTCGTCGCGACGGGCACCCCCGAAGGCGGCATCAAAACCATATTGGTTAAGCGCCTGCTTCAAACCTTGGGTTTTCATGATGTCGGTGTGCTTGCTGGAGCCGTGAACGAAAGGGCTGATATTCATCGCCAGGCCTTCTGGGTTTTTGTGTACCAGCAGGTCAAAGCCATATTCTTTGGCCATGCGGTCACGAAACTCGATCATCTCACGGAACTTCCAATCGGTATCCACATGCAGCAAAGGAAAGGGGATCTTTGCCGGGAAGAAGGCCTTACGGGCCAGGTGTAAGAGTACTGAAGAATCTTTACCTATGGAGTAAAGCATTACCGGGTTGTCAAATTCAGCCGCGACCTCGCGGATGATTTTGATGCTTTCAGCCTCAAGCTGCTGAAGATGTGTTAAAGCCATAGCTTTGTTCCTGCCTAAACTCGTAATTTAATATGCCATAGGGTGTTAAGCCACATCGGTCAGAGGCTGTGCCAGGCTGCTGGTTTGTACCGTACTGCCAAACCAAGCCAACTGCTGATGCAATGATGCTACTTCACCTACTATTAGTAAAGCGGGCGACTGAATATTGTGCAGTGTCACCAGCTCGTCCAACTGTGCCAGGGTGCCCGTGACCACACGCTGCTCTTTGCGTGTGCCGTTTTCTACTATGGCCACCGGAGTAGTCGGGCTGCGGCCATGGTCAATAAGTTGTGCCTTGATATCCGGAGATTTCATCACCCCCATATAAATCGCCAGGGTTTGATTGGGCTTGGCGAGCGACTGCCAGTCCAGCTCCTGACCATCTTTCTTACAGTGGCCGGTCACAAATTGAATGCTTTGAGCGTGATCCCTGTGGGTCAGCGGAATACCAGCGTAGGCGCTACAACCCGCTGCGGCGGTGATGCCGGGGACGATTTGATAGCTCACGCCATGCTCGGCCAGGACCTGTACTTCTTCGCCACCGCGACCATAAATAAAGGGGTCGCCGCCTTTAATACGACACACTTTTTTGCCCTGCTGTGCCAGCTCCACCAAGATTTCATTGGTGCGTTCTTGTGGCACGCTATGATCGCCGGCGCGTTTGCCCACACAGATAAGGTCGGCATCGCGACGCACCAGCTCCATAATTTCATCGGACACCAGGTAGTCATACACCACCACATCGGCCTGCTGCATTAATTGCAGGGCTTTAAGGGTAAGTAATTCCGGGTCGCCGGGGCCTGCACCTATGACATACACCTCGCCCTTGGGCGCCGGGGTGTCGTTAAGCATTTGCTGTAGTTGGGTATAGGCCTGATCTTCACTACCCTTTTGCACCTGGCTGACGACATTGGAGTCAAACACCCGCTCCCAAAACTGACGACGGTCGGCAAAATGAGTAAAGCGCTGCTTAACCTGGTCGCGAAAGCGACCGACCAGGTTGGCCAGTGGACCAATGTGCTGAGGGATCAGGGTCTCGAGTTTTTCCCGCAGGCGTCTTGCCAGCACGGGCGCGGTGCCGGCACTGGAAATGGCGATAGTCACCGGACTACGGTCAACAATCGAAGGGAAAATAAAACTGCATTTGGGCTGATCGTCCACCACATTGACGAAAATATGCTGCTCATCGGCGGCCGCCTGCACTTGCGCATTGACCGTTTCACTGTCGGTGGCGGCAATGACCAGCATAAAGCCTTTAACCTGCTCGGCGCTAAATTCGGCGCGCACCAGAGTGACGTCTTGTGTCTGTGTCAGGTTTTCTAGTTGCGTGCAAAATGCCGGCGCGATCAAGGTCAGCTTGGCGCCTGCCTTGAGCATGGCTGTGGCTTTACGCAATGCCACCTCGCCGCCGCCGACGATCAGCACCGGCTTATTATCTAATTTTGTGAATATGGGAAAATATTGCACGCGACACCACCTGTTCCAAGCAACCAAAAAGTAGCGAACCCAAAGATTCGTCTGAGCTGCAAAGCATAAAGCGAGCCCCAGTGGTTAAAAAATAATTTGTTCCAAGCTTATATAACCAAAAGTTATATGCTGACTTTTGAAATGGCTTAAGCCAATAAAAATAAAGCCTTAAGTATGTGTTGAGTAATTTAGTGAGAAACCTTGAGGCGAAAAAGAGTCGTTAAAAGTTAACTTGATCTAAATCTCATTTAACTGCGCCACGACAATGCTAGTATAGGTGTAGCACTAAAAGGAGAGTGATTCATGAGCGCGTCACATGATGCCCAATTGGCCCTGGCCTGTTTGGATTTTACCCGTCTGAATGAAGGCGATGAGGATGAAAATATCAAGGCGTTTTTGCAGCAATTGTCGGCGGATAAGCCGTTACCTGCGGCGATCTGCATCTATCCGCAGTGGTTGACCTATGTGCGCGTCTTTATGCAGAGCCACTTTGCCCAGGTTCCCGCCCTGGCGACGGTGACCAATTTTCCCGGGGGCGATCAGCCTTTAGATGAAGTGTTACGCGAAACTGAGTTGGCACTGGCCCTGGGCGCCGATGAAATCGATTTGGTCCTGCCCTATAAGCGCTTACAGGCGGGGGATGAACACACGCCACTTGAATATGTGCAGCGCTCTAAGGTGCTCTGTAACGGGCGCGCTAAGCTCAAGGTGATCATTGAAAGTGGCGAGCTCAGTTTAGCGCAGGTGGCGCAGGCAACCCGTATTGCCATCGCCGGCGGCGCCGATTTTGTCAAGACCAGCACCGGCAAGGTGGCGGTTAATGCCACCTTGGAAGCAGTGGCGGTGATGCTTGAGGAAATCAAGCTCAGCGGCCAGACGGTGGGGCTAAAGGTCTCCGGCGGTGTCAGAACCTTAGCTCAGGCGCAGCAGTATATGGAGTTGGTCGCGGATAAAATGGGCACGGCGTGGCTGGCTCCCGGTCGTTTTCGTTTTGGCGCTTCGGCGCTTTTAGATGACCTGTATCGCGCCTTATGACCGACAGTGAAGCCGAAAAGCTCCAGTTAGAGCATCAAGCGGCGCGGTTGTTTTTACGTGCCTATGAGCGCACCTATCATACTCCGATGCGCCATATCTGGCACAATGAGCCGGCCAAGCCGGACGTCAGCTGTTATATGGATGGCGAGCGTCTGGACATAGAGATCGCCCATTTGTATGCCAATGAACACGAGGCCATGGCGGTGCTGGGTCGGGTGTTAAACCTGGATATTCAACGCCAGTTGGCGCAATTGGCATTAAACCCGCCTTCGGGGCAGCTGGCCTTCGCCCTTAACCGTCTGCTGCAGGCCAAGGCCAGTAAGCAATACGACAGTAAACGGGTGTGGTTGCTTATTCGCAATGCCAGCACCTTGTGGCAACGGGAGGATTTTCTCACCGTGATGAGAGGCTTGCGGGTGCCCGCGCCACATCAGTTTGAGCAAATCTGGCTGCTGAGTGACTGGCATGGCAAAGAGCAACCTCTGCTGCTATACAAAGATTAGCAGGGCTAAAATCGCACAATTAATTTTATCCGTGCCTGGCTTTTACTCTTGTTTTAGCGCGTTTGGTCAGTATAATGGGCATCCACTTTGCAGGGGCGTAGTTCCAATTGGTAGAACAGCGGTCTCCAAAACCGACGGTTGGGAGTTCGAATCTCTCCGCCCCTGCCACTTTTCAGCTAGCAAGTCTAAGTCTAAAAATCTGTTTTAAAAGCAAGTTTTTAAGGTTAGATTTGGATAGATTTACCCTGTCGAGTGACGGGGTTGTTGTGTCTGTATTTAAGGTATCAGGAATTATGAGTGCAAATGTAGAAAACCCGTCAAGCTCAATGGACTGGGTAAAGTGGCTATTCGCCATTGCGTTACTGGCAGCGGCAGTAGTAGGTAACACCGTTTATGGTGAAGAGTCTGCGCTAATTCGAGCGATCGGTGTCGTTGCGGCAGTGGCTATCGCCTTAGCGGTAGCGGCGACCACGGAAAAGGGCCGTAACTTTATCACGTTTGCGAAAGAGGCACGCATCGAAGTACGTAAAGTGGTTTGGCCAACGCGCCAAGAGACCACGCACACGACGTTCATCGTAATGATTGCGACAGTTATTATGGCGCTAATCCTTTGGGGATTGGATGGAATTTTATTCCGAGTAGTAGGCTTTTTAACTGGATTGGAGATCTAGTCCCATGACGGAAGAGAAAAAAGAAAAGAAATTACGTTGGTATGTGATTCAGGCATTCTCAGGTTTTGAGAAGCGTGTAGCACAAACCATCAAAGAGCACATTCAAATCCAGGGTCTGGAAGACAGCTTTGGTGAAGTGCTAGTGCCTACTGAAGAAGTAGTTGAAATGCGTGCCGGTCAAAAGCGCAAGTCAGAGCGTAAGTTCTTCCCAGGCTATGTACTGGTTGAAATGGACATGAACGATGAAAGCTGGCACCTGGTAAACAGCACGCCACGTGTCATGGGCTTTATCGGCGGTACTTCTGACCGTCCTGCGCCGATCAGCAAAAAAGAAGCGGACCGCATCCTTAACCGTCTTCAAGAGAACGCCGAAGCACCTAAGCCGGCTACCTTGTTTGAACCGGGTGAAGTGGTACGCGTTGTTGATGGTCCTTTCGCCGACTTCAACGGTGTGGTTGAAGAAGTGGATTACGAGAAAAGCCGCTTGAAAGTATCTGTGCTTATCTTCGGTCGTTCAACGCCGGTTGAACTTGAATTCGGCCAGGTAGAACAAGATAAATAATTTGTCTACTTAAACGACAAAATCGTATTGAAAAAGGCCGCTGATTAACTTATAATCAGCGGCCTTTTTGTATTCATCGCCCGGTGTTTGTCACTCGGTGATGAGGGTGAAAAGAGTACTAAATTTTTAATTGGGAAGCCGTTTGAGTACGCGTCCTCGCGCGCACGAGGCTAAGACCCACCTAACGAGGTATAATCATGGCTAAAAAAGTTGAAGCTTTAATCAAGCTACAAGTTGCTGCTGGTATGGCTAACCCTAGTCCACCAGTAGGTCCTGCTCTAGGTCAACACGGTGTAAACATCATGGAATTCTGTAAAGCGTTCAACGCCCGTACAGAATCTCTAGAGAAAGGCGCACCTGTTCCTGTAATCATCTCTGTTTACAGCGACCGTTCATTCACGTTTGAAATGAAGACTCCTCCTGCTGCTTACCTTCTTAAGAAAGCTGCGGGCATCAAGTCTGGTTCAGGCCGTCCTAACACTGAGAAAGTAGGTTCTGTTACTCGCGCTCAACTAGAAGAAATCGTTGAGATGAAGAAACCAGACCTTACAGCGGCCGACATGGACGCTGCGGTACGCACTATCGCAGGTTCTGCGCGTGCAATGGGCTTGAACGTAGAGGACTAAGATAATGGCAAAACTAACTAAACGTATGCGTACTATCCGCGAGAAAGTGGAAGTAACTAAAGATTACGAAATCAACGAAGCTGTAGCGCTTCTTAAAGAGCTAGCGACTGCTAAGTTCGTTGAAAGTGTTGACGTTGCTGTTAACCTTGGTATCGACGCACGTAAATCTGACCAAAACGTACGTGGCGCAACTGTTCTTCCTCACGGTACTGGCCGTGACGTTCGCGTAGCTGTATTCACCGCTGGTGCAAATGCAGAAGCTGCGAAAGAAGCAGGTGCTGACATCGTAGGTATGGAAGACCTTGCCGAGCTAGTTAAGAAAGGCGAAATGAACTTCGACGTAGTTGTTGCTTCTCCAGATGCAATGCGCGTTGTTGGTCAACTAGGTCAAATCCTAGGTCCACGTGGTCTTATGCCTAACCCTAAAACTGGTACTGTAACTCCTAACGTTGCAGAAGCAGTTAAAAATGCAAAAGCTGGCCAGGTTCGTTACCGCAACGACAAGAACGGCATCATCCACACTACTATCGGTAAAGTGGACTTCACAGCTGAGCAACTACAAGAAAACCTTGAGTCTCTAATTGTAGCGCTTAAGAAAGCTAAGCCTTCTCAAGCAAAAGGTACTTACATCAAGAAAGTAAGCATCTCTACTACTATGGGCGCAGGTGTTTCTGTAGACCAAAACTCTCTAAGCACGCAGGTAGCGTAATTTAAGAGTTTACGTGGCGCGATTTTTATACTATAATTTCGCGCCATTTTGTTGAGAAAACGTCTCAACAAAGCAACAAATTCGGGTTGAAGCCAAGTTACTTGGCTTCCGTCCAAGACCGTAGGTGCAGTGATTCACTGCTTAATCTCCTACGTAGACGGTGTGAATCCCAGCTAGATTTTTCCTAATCTTCTGGCTCTCGCCGTAACAAGCAGCTCCGCTTACTTATGAGTGGAGTAGAGTAAAACTGAGGAATGGAAGTTCCTCACAACCAGGAGTAACACCCATGGCTTTAAATCTTCAAGACAAAAAAGCAATTGTTGCTGAAGTCAACGAAGCTGCCAAAGGTGCTCTATCTGCAGTTGTTGCAGATTCTCGTGGTGTAACTGTAGACGCTATCACAGCCCTTCGTAAAGAAGCTCGTGAAGCTGGTGTATGGATGAAAGTTGTTCGTAACACCCTAGCTAAACGTGCTGTTGAAGGTACTGAATACGAGTGTCTAACTGAATCACTAGTAGGCCCTAGCCTAATCGCTTTCTCTTCTGAGCACCCAGGTGCTGCAGCGCGTATCTTTAAAGATTTCACTAAGAGTCATGAAGCGTTTGAGCTTAAAACGGCTGCTTTTGACGGTTCTCTAGTTGATGTAGACATGCTTGCTAAGCTACCTACATACGACGAAGCAGTTGCACGTCTAATGAGCGCTATGAAAGAAGCTTCTGCGGGCAAGCTGGCAAAAACTCTTGCTGCAGTTCGCGACCAGAAACAAGAACAAGCTGCTTAATTTTTATTTATAAGCTATTGTTCTTTATCGGTGTATTGAATTTAATGAACCGCAAGGTTCGAGAATATTAGGAAATTTACAATGTCTGTAACTAAAGACCAAATCCTTGACGCTATTGCTGAAATGTCAGTAATGGAAGTTGTTGAACTAGTTGAAGCAATGGAAGAAAAATTCGGCGTAACTGCAGCTGCTGCTGTTGTTGCTGCTGGTCCTGCTGAAGCTGCTGAAGAGAAGACTGAGTTCGACGTAATCCTAGCTGGCGCTGGCGCTAACAAAGTTGCTGCTATCAAAGCAGTACGTGGCGCAACAGGTCTTGGCCTTAAAGAAGCTAAAGCTCTTGTTGAATCAGCTCCTGCACCTATCAAAGAAGGTGTATCTAAGGAAGAAGCTGAAGCACTTAAGAAAGATCTTGAAGAAGCTGGTGCTGAAGTTGAGATCAAGTAATCTAGCATACGCTAGGTTCGCTGCCTGAGAAATCAGGCAAGGGCTGGTGATTATTTAATCACCGGCCCTTTTGCGCTATAGAGAGAAAATTCACTATTGCGCTTTCTATAACCAAATTTCACTATTATTATCAATTAGTTACACCTAAATATTGGCAATAGCAGTGACATTTGGACGCAACTCTAAATGTTGTAGAAATTGGCATTTCGTCAATGAAGTCCTGTTCTTACAAGAACAGGTAGGGTCAAAGATCAGCAAGCTGAGGAACCCCATGGCTTACTCTTATTCTGAAAAGAAACGTATCCGTAAGGATTT
Source organism: Pseudoalteromonas sp. T1lg75 (assembly GCF_002964705.1). GTDB lineage: Bacteria > Pseudomonadota > Gammaproteobacteria > Enterobacterales > Alteromonadaceae > Pseudoalteromonas. Next base: position 57,910 of record NZ_PQCD01000004.1, read on the forward strand.
TGGTAAACGTCCACAGGTTTTGGATGTGCCTTTCTTACTGCAGATGCAGCTAGAATCGTTTAAAAAATTCTTAACGCCGGACGCTGACGGTGATTTCGGTTTGGAAGCTGCTTTCCGTTCCGTTTTCCCGATTAAAAGCTACTCGGGCAATTCTGAGCTTCAATACGTAAGTTATCGTATTGGTGAGCCAGTATTCGACGTTAAAGAATGTCAAATTCGCGGCGTGACATATTCTGCTCCACTTCGCGTGAAACTTCGTCTAGTGCTTATGGACAAAGAAGCACCTGGCACTGTTAAAGACATCAAAGAGCAAGAAGTTTACATGGGCGAGATTCCGCTCATGACCGACACAGGTACCTTTGTTATCAATGGTACTGAGCGTGTTATTGTTTCTCAGCTACACCGTTCACCTGGTGTATTCTTTGATAACGACCGTGGTAAAACCCACTCGTCGGGTAAAGTACTTTATAACGCCCGCGTTATCCCTTACCGTGGTTCTTGGCTCGACTTTGAATTCGATGCTAAAGATAACCTGTATGTACGTATTGACCGTCGTCGTAAACTTCCTGCGTCGATCATTCTACGTGCCCTTGATTTCTCAACCGAAGAAATCCTAAACATCTTCTTCGAAACCACTACGTTTGAAGTGACTGACGGTAAAGTTCTAATGGAACTTGTGCCTTCACGTCTACGTGGTGAAACCGCCGCTTTTGATATCAAGAGCGAAGACGGTGAAGTAGTGATTGAGCAAGGCCGTCGTGTTACTGCGCGTCACATCAAAACTCTCGAAAAACAAGGCATCGATCAACTAGAAGTACCACACGAGTACATCATTGGTCGCGTACTAGCTAAGAACTACGTCGATGAGTCTACCGGTGAAGTGATCGCCAACGCCAATGACGAGCTTTCTCTTGAGCTGATGGCTGAGCTTGTTAAAGCGGGCCACACTCAGATCGCCACCCTGTACATCAATGATGTAGACAGCGGTGCGTACATGTCTGACACAGTGCGTATTGACTCAACGTCAAACCGCCTAGAAGCGCTTGTGGAAATCTACCGCATGATGCGCCCTGGTGAGCCACCAACAAAAGAAGCGGCTGAAGCATTATTTGAAAACCTATTCTTCACCGATGAGCGCTATGATCTATCAACCGTAGGTCGTATGAAGTTCAACAGCCGTGTTGGTTACGATTCAGACGAAGGTCCAGGTACACTTTCTAAAGAAGATATCGTGTCTGTAATGAAAGTGTTGATCGACATCCGTAACGGTAAAGGCGATGTGGATGATATCGACCACCTAGGTAACCGTCGTATTCGTTCTGTGGGCGAAATGGCCGAGAACCAATTCCGTGTTGGTCTAGTGCGTGTTGAGCGTGCGGTACGTGAGCGCCTAAGCCTTGGTGATCTTGATGCCATCATGCCACAAGACCTGATCAACGCTAAGCCTATCTCGGCAGCGGTGAAAGAGTTCTTTGGTTCATCACAGCTTTCACAGTTCATGGACCAGAACAACCCGCTTTCAGAAGTAACGCACAAGCGTCGTATTTCTGCATTAGGCCCGGGTGGTCTTACCCGTGAGCGTGCAGGCTTCGAAGTACGTGACGTACACGTAACGCACTACGGTCGCGTATGTCCAATCGAAACGCCTGAAGGTCCAAACATCGGTCTAATCAACTCATTGTCTACGTACGCACGTACCAATGACTTCGGTTTCCTGGAAACACCTTACCGTAAAGTGGTAGACGGTGTGGTTACCGACGACGTTGATTACCTATCTGCTATCGAAGAAGGTCAATTCGTAATTGCTCAGGCAAACGTTGACTTGAACGATAACAACGAATTTATTGAAGAACTGGTTACTTGTCGTCACAAAGGTGAATCAACCTTGATGCCGCGCGAAGACATCCAATATATGGACGTATCGCCACAACAGGTTATTTCAGTAGCTGCTGCTCTTATCCCATTCCTAGAGCACGATGATGCGAACCGTGCATTGATGGGATCGAACATGCAACGTCAGGCTGTTCCTACACTACGCGCCGATAAGCCGCTAGTAGGTACAGGTATCGAGCTTACACTTGCCAAAGACTCAGGTGTAACCATCGTTGCTAAGCGTGGTGGTGTGGTTGATTACGCTGATGCGAGCCGTATCGTTATCAACGTAAACGAAGATGAGCGCGTACCAGGCGAAGCCGGTATCGACATCTACAACCTGACTAAGTACACCCGTTCTAACCAGAACACCTGTATTAACCAAAAGCCAACTTGTATGGTTGGTGAGCCAATCGTACGTGGTGACGTACTGGCCGACGGTCCTTCAACAGACCTAGGTGACTTGGCATTGGGTCAAAACTTACGCGTGGCATTCATGCCTTGGAATGGTTACAACTTCGAGGATTCAATCCTACTTTCAGAGAACGTTGTAAAAGAAGATCGTCTAACGACTATCCACATCCAAGAGCTTCAGTGTATTGCTCGTGATACTAAGCTTGGGCCTGAAGAGATCACAGCCGATATCCCGAACGTGGGTGAGTCTGCACTAGGCAAGCTGGATGAGTCTGGCGTTGTTTACATCGGTGCGGAAGTGAAAGGTGGTGATATCCTAGTAGGTAAAGTAACGCCTAAGGGTGAAACCCAGCTAACTCCTGAAGAGAAGCTACTACGTGCGATCTTCGGTGAGAAAGCGTCTGACGTTAAAGACAGCTCACTGCGTGTACCTAACTCGGTATCGGGTACGGTTATCGACGTACAAGTCTTCACCCGTGACGGTGTAGAAAAAGACAAGCGTGCGCTTGAAATCGAAGAAATGCAGCTGCGTGAAGCGAAGAAAGACTTCAACGAAGAGTTCAAGATCCTTGAAGAAGGTGTATTGAGCCGTGCTCGCAAACTTCTTACCGATTCAGGTGTAGACGCAGCGAAACTAGTTGGTCTTGCTGCCGATAAGATCCTAACGCAAAGTCTGGCCGCAGAAGACAAGCAAGCCGAGCTAGAGCAACTTGCTGCTCAGTACGACGAGCTTAAGGCCGAGTACGATAAGAAATTTGAAACCAAGCGTCGCAAGATCACTCAAGGTGATGACTTAGCGCCAGGCGTATTGAAGATTGTGAAGGTTTACCTAGCGGTTAAACGTCGCATCCAGCCAGGTGATAAGATGGCGGGTCGTCACGGTAACAAGGGTGTTATCTCGACTATCGTACCAGTAGAAGACATGCCTTACGATGACAAGGGCCGTACCGTAGATATCGTACTAAACCCACTGGGTGTACCATCACGTATGAACATCGGTCAGATCCTTGAAACGCACATGGGCCTAGCGGCACGTGGTATCGGTGAGCGTATCGAAGAAATGATGAAAGAGCAGCGTGAACTTCACGAACTGCGCGAATTCATCAAGAAAGCGTACGAGCTAGGTGAGTGTCGTCAGAAAGTAGACATCGACACCTTCTCAGATGACGAAGTTCGTCGTCTAGCCGAGAACCTTAAAGGCGGTCTACCAATCGCAACCCCAGCATTCGATGGCGCTAAAGAAAGCGAAATCAAAGAGATGCTAGAGCTAGGTGGCTACCCATCAAGCGGTCAGGTAACCCTGTATGACGGTCGTACCGGTGACCAGTTTGAGCGTCAAGTAACCGTAGGTTACATGTACATGCTGAAACTGAACCACCTTGTTGATGACAAGATGCACGCTCGTTCAACTGGTTCTTACAGCCTAGTAACGCAACAGCCGCTGGGTGGTAAAGCTCAGTTCGGTGGTCAGCGCTTCGGTGAGATGGAAGTATGGGCACTTGAAGCGTACGGCGCAGCCTACACGCTACAAGAGATGTTGACGGTGAAGTCGGATGACGTGAACGGTCGTACCAAGATGTATAAGAACATCGTTGATGGCAACCACAAGATGGAGCCAGGTATGCCGGAATCATTCAACGTATTGTTGAAAGAAATCCGTTCACTCGGTATCAACATCGAGCTTGAAGAAGAATAAGCCGGTTGGGCGCCTAGCGCGCCCACTACCTGCAAAAAGAATGAATGGGCGGTTGTCCGCCCTCGAGATTAACCTCCGACAGGAGAGCTAAGGTGAAAGACTTACTTAAGTTTCTGAAGCAACAAAATAAGACCGAAGAATTCGACGCAATTCGCATTGGTCTTGCTTCGCCAGACATGGTGCGTTCATGGTCATTCGGTGAAGTAAAGAAACCTGAGACCATTAACTACCGTACTTTCAAGCCTGAGCGTGACGGCTTATTCTGTGCCCGTATCTTCGGCCCAGTGAAAGACTATGAGTGTTTGTGTGGTAAATACAAGCGCTTAAAACACCGTGGTGTTATTTGTGAAAAGTGTGGCGTTGAAGTAACGCTGACTAAAGTACGTCGTGACCGCATGGGTCACATCGAGCTTGCAAGCCCAGTTGCACACATCTGGTTCTTGAAATCACTACCGTCTCGTATCGGCTTAATGCTTGATATGACGCTACGTGACATCGAGCGCGTACTGTACTTTGAATCATTCGTTGTGACCGAGCCAGGCATGACTACGCTTGAGCGTGGCCAGCTTCTGGGCGAAGAAGAGTACCTGGATGCTCTTGAAGAGCACGGCGATGAGTTCGAAGCCAAGATGGGTGCGGAAGCCGTACTTGATCTTCTTAAAGAACTAGACCTAGGTCAGCTGATCGCAGAAATGCGTGAAGAGCTACCGACTATCAACTCTGAAACTAAGCGTAAGAAAATCACTAAGCGCTTGAAGTTGATGGAATCATTCCACCAGTCTGGCAACAACCCAGAGTGGATGATCATGACGGTTCTTCCGGTTCTGCCACCCGATCTACGTCCTCTAGTACCACTAGACGGCGGTCGTTTTGCGACCTCAGATCTGAACGACCTATACCGTCGTGTGATCAACCGTAACAACCGTTTGAAGCGTCTACTTGACCTAGCGGCACCGGACATCATCGTACGCAACGAAAAGCGTATGCTGCAAGAAGCGGTAGATGCGCTACTTGATAACGGTCGTCGTGGTCGTGCGATCACAGGTTCTAACAAGCGTCCTCTTAAGTCGCTTGCAGACATGATCAAGGGTAAGCAAGGTCGTTTCCGTCAAAACCTTCTAGGTAAGCGTGTTGACTACTCAGGCCGTTCTGTAATCACCGTAGGTCCTACACTGAAACTACACCAGTGTGGTCTTCCTAAGAAAATGGCACTTGAGCTATTCAAGCCATTCATCTACGGCAAACTAGAGCGCCGCGGTATGGCGACAACCATCAAAGCTGCGAAGAAGATGGTTGAGCGTGAAGTACCAGAGGTTTGGGACGTACTAGACGAAGTAATTCGTGAACACCCAGTGCTACTTAACCGTGCACCGACACTTCACCGTTTGGGTATCCAGGCATTTGAGCCGGTACTAATCGAAGGTAAAGCGATTCACCTGCACCCGCTAGTGTGTGCGGCGTATAACGCCGACTTCGACGGTGACCAAATGGCGGTTCACGTACCATTGACGCTAGAAGCGCAGCTAGAAGCGCGTGCGTTGATGATGTCAACCAACAACATTCTTTCGCCTGCGAACGGTGAGCCAATCATCGTACCTTCACAGGACGTTGTATTGGGTCTTTACTACATGACCCGAGATCGCATCAATGCCAAAGGTGAAGGCCTGGTATTGAAAGACGCGAAAGAAGCTGAAAAAGCATACCGTACTGGCGTAGCCGAACTACACGCACGCGTAAAAGTACGTATGACGCAAACAGTGATTGCTGAAGACGGTACTGCAAGCGAAGTAACCGGCATCGTAGAAACCACTGTCGGTCGTGCAATCTTCTCATTGATCATGCCACAAGGCTTACCGTTCGAGTTGGTTAACCGCCCACTTGGTAAGAAGCAAATCTCTGGCATGTTGAACGAGTGTTACCGTCTACTAGGTCTGAAAGATACCGTTATCTTTGCCGACCAAGTAATGTACACCGGTTTCCACTACGCGATGAAGTCGGGTGTGTCTATCGGTATCAATGACATGGAAATTCCACCGGTTAAAGCTGAGATCATCGAAGCGGCCGAGGAAGAAGTTGCTGAAATCAACCAGCAGTTCCAGTCAGGTCTTGTAACCGCCGGTGAAAAGTACAACAAAGTTATCGATATCTGGTCACGTGTGAACGAAAACCTATCACGCGAAATGATGGCTAACCTATCGAAAGACACGGTTGTAAACGCTGAAGGTGTTGAAGAAGAGCAAGACTCATTCAACTCAGTGTTTATGATGGCCGACTCGGGCGCTCGTGGTAGTGCGGCCCAGATTCGTCAGCTAGCGGGTATGCGTGGTCTGATGGCACGTCCGGATGGTTCAATCATCGAGACGCCAATCACCGCAAACTTCCGTGAAGGTCTAAACGTACTTCAGTACTTCATCTCGACGCACGGTGCGCGTAAAGGTCTTGCCGATACCGCATTGAAGACAGCGAACTCGGGTTACCTAACGCGTCGTCTAGTAGACGTTGCCCAAGACTTGGTAATCAACGAAGTAGACTGTGGCACCGAAGATGGTCTAACTATGAAGCCGCTAATCGAAGGTGGTGACGTAGTTGAGCCGCTACGCGAGCGTGTACTAGGTCGTGTAGTTGCAGAGCCTGTGGTTATTCCTGGCACCGACGAAGTGCTTGTAGAGCGCAACGTGATGCTTGACGAGAAACTGTGTGACCTTCTAGAAGAGCACTCGGTGGACGAAGTACGCGTACGTTCTGTTATCACCTGTGACAACGACTTCGGCGTATGTTCGAACTGTTACGGTCGTGACCTGGCCCGTGGCCACCGCATCAATGCGGGTGAAGCGGTCGGTGTTATCGCGGCACAGTCAATCGGTGAGCCGGGTACCCAGCTTACGATGCGTACCTTCCACATCGGTGGTGCGGCATCTCGAGCGTCAGCAGAGAACAGCGTACAAGTTAAGAACAACGGTCGTCTGAAGCTGCACAATGCGAAATTCGTATTGAACACTGAAGGCAAGATTGTAATCACTTCACGTTCAACAGAAATCACCATCATCGATGAGCATGGTCGTGAGAAAGAGCGTTATAAAGTACCTTACGGTGCAGTACTAACTGTACAAGACGGTGCCGAAGTGAAGGGTAACGACATAGTTGCTATGTGGGACCCGCACAGTCACCCAATTATTATCGAGCACGAGTCAAAAGTGTCGTTCAGCGACATCGACGATTCGAACACCGAAACGCAGACCGACGAGCTTACTGGCCTAACACGTGTGGTTGTTAAAGACCTAGCGAAAGTAAATGCCAAAGAGCCCAAGCTAATCATTGAAAATGAAGAGCGTGGCCTGCAGGAAATCCGCCTACCGTCATTCACCACAATCGAAGTGAGCGATGGCGCGACCTCTAAACCAGGTGACGTACTGGCGCGTATTCCACAAGAAGGTTCGAAGACTCGTGACATCACCGGTGGTCTACCGCGCGTAGCGGACCTATTCGAAGCTCGTAAGCCGAAAGATCCAGCAATCCTTGCTGAAATCTCAGGTATGGTAAGCTTTGGTAAAGAGACCAAAGGTAAGAAACGTCTTGTGATCACGCCTGAAGAGGGTGATGCATACGAAGAAATGATTCCTAAGTGGCTCAGCTTAACGTGTTCGAAGGTGAGACAGTATCTAAAGGTGAAGTAATCGCCGATGGTCCTGAGTCTCCGCATGACATCCTTCGTCTACGTGGCGTAACCGATGTTGCTAACTACATCGTTAACGAAGTGCAAGACGTTTACCGTCTGCAAGGTGTAAAGATTAACGATAAGCACATCGAAACCGTTATCCGTCAGATGCTACGTAAGTGTCTGATCACTGACGGCGGTGACTCTGAATTCCTAGCCGGTGAGCAGGTTGAGGTAGCACGTGTAAACATTGCTAACCGTGACCTGGAAGCCCAAGGTAAGATCCCAGCTAAATTCGAAATTCAGCTGATGGGTATTACCAAGGCATCACTTGCTACAGAATCATTCATTTCAGCAGCCTCGTTCCAGGAGACCACGCGTGTCCTAACCGAAGCCGCTGTAAATGGTAAGAGCGATGAGCTTCGTGGTCTGAAAGAGAACGTAATCGTGGGTCGCTTGATCCCAGCCGGTACCGGCTTTGCGTATCACCAGGACCGCGCAAACCGTCGCAAGCAAAATGCAGAGGATTTGCTTGAGCCAACGGTCAGTGCAGAAGAGGCAACTCAAGCACTAACCGATGCGCTAAATGCAGATTTGTCTGGCGACCAGGAATAAAACTTAATTTCATAATTAAGTCATGCCTAGAGTGGTAGAATGCTGCTCTGGGCATTGTTTTGGTTGACAGGCTAAACTTTGCTCATTAAAATTCCGCCACCCTTTTACTCGCTACAACGACTGTTGCGGATAAATTGGGCGGAATTTTTAATTTTTTCAGTAGTAACTTTAATTTTTCAGGAGCTATTTAATGGCAACTATTAACCAGCTAGTGCGCAAGCCACGTCGCAGCAAGGTTACTAAAAGTAACTCAGCCGCGCTAAAGGCATGTCCACAAAAGCGTGGTGTATGTACTCGTGTATATACTACTACTCCTAAGAAACCTAACTCGGCTCTACGTAAAGTAGCCCGTGTTCGTCTAACGAACGGTTTCGAAGTAACATCATACATCGGTGGTGAAGGTCACAACCTTCAAGAGCACAGTGTAATCCTTATCCGTGGTGGTCGTGTTAAAGACTTACCAGGTGTACGTTTCCACACTGTTCGCGGTGCACTTGACTGTGCAGGCGTAAATGACCGTAAACAAGGTCGTTCTAAGTACGGTGCAAAACGCCCTAAGGGCTAATGGTTCTCCGTTAGTAAGGCCAAGCACTTAAATTTTTAATAAATATTGTTTTGGGAATCTGTTCAAAAGACAGACCTGAAGATACCGGAGATTCAAAATGCCAAGAAGACGCGTTATAGGTCAACGTAAAATTCTTCCAGATCCTAAGTTCGGATCAGAATTACTTGCAAAGTTCGTCAACGTAGTAATGCTTGACGGCAAAAAATCTACTGCTGAAAAAATCGTATATGGTGCGCTAGACGTGGCTGCTGAGAAATCAGGCAAGTCGCACCTAGAAATCTTTGAAGCTGCACTTGAAAACGTTCGCCCACAGGTTGAGGTTAAATCTCGCCGTGTTGGTGGTTCAACGTACCAAGTACCAGTTGAAGTACGTCCAGTTCGTCGCAACGCACTAGGTATGCGTTGGTTAGTTGACGCTGCACGTAAGCGTGGCGAAAAATCTATGGGCCTTCGTCTGGCTCAAGAGATCGTTGACGCTGCTGAAAACAAAGGCACTGCGGTTAAGAAACGTGAAGACGTTCACCGTATGGCTGAAGCGAACAAAGCATTCGCTCATTACCGTTGGTAATCTGTCCTTAACCTTTAAGAGGATAATATGGCACGTACAACTCCAATTGAGCGCTACCGCAACATCGGTATTTGTGCTCACGTAGATGCGGGGAAAACCACCACCACGGAACGTGTACTTTTCTACACGGGCCTGTCTCACAAAATCGGTGAGGTACATGATGGTGCCGCAACTATGGACTGGATGGAGCAAGAGCAGGAGCGTGGTATCACTATCACGTCTGCTGCGACTACTTGTTTCTGGAAGGGGATGGACGCGCAATTTGACGATCACCGCATTAATATCATCGACACTCCTGGACACGTTGACTTCACCATTGAAGTAGAACGTTCATTACGAGTGCTTGATGGTGCCGTGGTCGTGCTTTGTGCCTCATCAGGTGTACAGCCACAGACAGAAACAGTCTGGCGTCAGGCCAACAAGTACGAAGTTCCTCGAATGATCTTCGTAAACAAGATGGACCGTATCGGCGCCGACTTTTTGTCGGTTGTAGATCAGGTGAAAACCCGCCTGGGTGCTACTCCTGTTCCCATTCAGCTACCTATCGGCGCTGAAGAAGACTTTAAAGGTGTAATCGATCTTATCAAGATGAAAGCCATCAACTGGAACGAAGCGGACCAGGGCATGACTTTCAGCTATGAGGAGATCCCGGCAGAACTTCTAGACGAAGCCGAAGAATACCGCTCGCAACTTATTGAAGCGGCTGCGGAAGCGTCTGAAGAACTAATGGACAAATATTTAGAGGAAGGCGACCTCAGCGAAGCTGAGATCAAAGAAGGCCTGCGCGCCCGCACCTTAGCGAACGAAATCGTGCTAATGGCTTGCGGTAGTGCATTCAAGAATAAGGGTGTTCAAGCCGTGCTTGATGCCGTGATTGAATACATGCCTTCACCAACCGAAGTCAAAGCAATCCAGGGTGTGTTAGAAGACGGTGAAACCGAAGACACGCGCCCGGCAGACGACGATGCCCCATTTGCGGCCTTGGCGTTTAAGATTGCCACCGACCCCTTTGTTGGTACGCTAACCTTTTTCCGTGTTTACTCGGGCACAGTGGGCCAGGGTGACACGGTTTATAACCCAGTTAAATCAAAGCGTGAGCGCTTCGGTCGTATCGTTCAGATGCACTCAAACTCACGTGAAGAGATCAAAGAAGTTCGTGCCGGTGATATCGCCGCCGCGATTGGTCTCAAAGACGTAACAACAGGTGATACCCTGTGTGATGCGGATTCAGTTATTACGCTTGAGCGTATGGAATTCCCAGAGCCGGTAATCTCTGTTGCGGTAGAGCCAAAAACCAAGGCAGACCAGGAAAAAATGGGTATGGCACTAGGTAAACTAGCTGCAGAAGACCCGTCTTTCCGCGTACAGACCGACGAAGAATCGGGCCAGACCATTATCTCTGGCATGGGTGAACTTCACCTGGATATCATTGTCGACCGTATGAAACGTGAGTTCAAAGTTGAATGTAACGTTGGTAAGCCACAGGTTGCCTATCGTGAAGCGATTCGTTCAACCGTTGAGGTTGAGGGTAAGTTTGTACGTCAATCGGGTGGTCGTGGTCAGTATGGTCACGTTTGGGTCAAACTTGAGCCACTTGATTTTAGCGATGATGACGCACCAACGTTCGAGTTCGTTAACGAAATCGTCGGTGGTACGGTACCGAAGGAATACATTCCTGCGGTAGAAAAAGGTCTCCACGAGCAGATGGAGCAAGGTGTCCTTGCTGGTTATCCGCTACTGGGCGTGAAAGCGACACTATTCGATGGTTCATTCCACGATGTCGACTCGAACGAAATGGCCTTTAAGATCGCTGGTGCGATGGCAATGCGTAAGGGTGCGCTCGAAGCAACCCCGGTATTGTTAGAGCCAGTCATGAAGGTTGAAGTGATCACTCCTGAAGCAAACATGGGTGATGTTGTAGGCGACCTAAACCGTCGTCGCGGTATGATCGATGGTATGGATGAGGCGCCAGGCGGCTTGAAACAAATCAACGCCGAGGTTCCGCTTTCAGAAATGTTCGGTTATGCAACTGACTTACGTTCTGCAACCCAAGGTCGTGCTTCGTACTCGATGGAATTCCTCAAGTACGCGGAAGCGGCTAAGAACGTCGCAGAATCTATTATTGCAGCTCGCGCTGTTAAGTAATTTGAGTTCGGTCCGATTCATTAAGGGTCGGACTTTAATTTCTTTATAGGAATTTTTAAAATGGCAAAAGAAAAGTTTGAACGCGTAAAACCGCACGTAAACGTTGGTACAATCGGCCACGTTGACCACGGTAAAACAACTCTAACTGCA
>NZ_PQCD01000030.1 GCF_002964705.1 Pseudoalteromonas sp. T1lg75
CTACCCACCAGGCACTGTCCGCAACCCCGATTCAGGGGCCAACGTTAGAACATCAAACATACAAGGGTGGTATTTCAAGGATGGCTCCACAGAAACTGGCGTCTCTGCTTCAAAGCCTCCCACCTATCCTACACATGTAGGCTCAATGTTCAGTGCCAAGCTGTAGTAAAGGTTCACGGGGTCTTTCCGTCTAGTTCGAAACTCTTTCGCGTCTCGAGGGCTGTGCATTCTACTCAACCCTGATTTGTTGTCAACACTTAATTTTGAGAAAGTTTAAAGTTTCTAAACTTAAGTTTTATTTGACTCCCTGAGTCGCTAGCGCCTCGCTATGCGTTGCTGCCTGCCGTCTCAGTGGGGTCGCATTATAGGGAGATTCGATTTCGACGCAACTAGACGGAAAGACCCCGTGAACCTTTACTACAGCTTGGCACTGAACATTGAGCCTACATGTGTAGGATAGGTGGGAGGCTTTGAAGCGGTGACGCCAGTTACCGTGGAGCCATCCTTGAAATACCACCCTTGTATGTTTGATGTTCTAACGTTGGCCCCTGAATCGGGGTTGCGGACAGTGCCTGGTGGGTAGACACTGACGCTCATGTACGAAAGCGTGGGGAGCAAACAGGATTAGATACCCTGGTAGTCCACGCCGTAAACGATGTCTACTAGAAGCTCGACTTTTCGGAGTTGTTTTTCAAAGCTAACGCATTAAGTAGACCGCCTGGGGAGTACGGCCGCAAGGTTAAAACTCAAATGAATTGACGGGGGCCCGCACAAG
>NZ_PQCD01000031.1 GCF_002964705.1 Pseudoalteromonas sp. T1lg75
CCGTCTTTCCGACAAGCAATTTAATACCGTTCAAGGCGTCGATTACTCGAAACATGAAAGCGAGGAGTTACGCCGTCTTAAGCGTGAGCTGCACGACCTGAAAGAGGAAAATGAATTCTTAAAAAAGGCAGCCGCGTACTTTGCGAAAAGCCAGGAGTAAAGTACGCGCTGATTGCGCAGTATGTAGGCCAGTTCCGGATCACCTTGATGTGTAAAGCATTGAAGGTTTCACGCTCTGGCTT
>NZ_PQCD01000005.1 GCF_002964705.1 Pseudoalteromonas sp. T1lg75
CCTCGCTATGCGTTGCTGCCTGCCGTCTCAGTGGGGTCGCATTATAGGGAGATTCGATTTCGACGCAAGCCCTTTTTTAAAGAAAATTGCTAAAAAAAGATCGTTCGTCTAAAAAGCGGCCGATAGACATGCTTTTTCTACATTATTAACCAGATTCTTACCTCAAACCCCTTAGCAAACTAGATGGATGACGTTTTTTCGTACGACTAATGTTTATTGCGTAGCTGCTATCCCCTAGTTAGAGTTAGGGTACTAGTCATAGCTCGGTGATAGGAACCTGATATGAGCTTACAAAGTTACAAAGATAAATCCCCCCTTGTTCATAAGTCGGCATACATTCATGAGTCGGCCGTAATCGTTGGCGACGTAGAAATCGCAGAAGACGCCAGCATCTGGCCCTTGGTTGCCGCTCGAGGTGACGTCAACTATATGCGTATCGGTAAACGCTCTAATATTCAGGATGGGAGTGTACTGCATCTGACTCGCGCCAGCGCCTCGAACCCAGAAGGTTATCCGCTCATTATTGGCGAGGATGTGACCGTAGGCCATAAGGCCATGTTGCACGGATGTCGCCTTGGCAATCGTATATTGGTTGGCATGGGTGCCATTATTATGGATAACGTCATAGTGGAAGATGATGTCATTATTGGTGGTGGTGCTCTCGTGCCTCCAAACAAGACCCTTGAGTCAGGCTATTTATACGTGGGTAGCCCGGTAAAGCAGGCGCGTCCATTAAGCGATGAAGAACGCGCCTTCTTAAAGGTATCGGCAGATAACTATGTGCGTCTAAAGGAAGAATATCTAAACGACGTTAAGCCAGTGCTTTAATTTGTACTTCGCCTTCCTCACCGAAGGCTTCCTCTTCTATTTGTTGCTCGGCCAACTCTTCATAATCAAAGCGATGCTCGGCAAAATGCGCCAGTGCATCGCTGCGCTCCTTTACTTTAAGCTCAATAATACAAGGTAAAAGCAGCCCATTAACCATGGCGTAAAAGGTAATTACGCCATTTTCGTATTCTACTCTGTCAACAAATTGAATTGCTTGATTCATTATAATCGCCCCTCTTTTAGCGCTGCTATTATAGGCGCACATTCGGGCATTTGCCCACGCCAAAGTTTATACGCATGGGCCGCTTGCGCCACCAACATACCCAAACCATCCGCGGTTGCTACGTTCGGATTAACCTCAGACGCCCAGCGCATGAAAGAAGTGGCCTGCTCAGCATAAAACATATCGTAGGCAAACTGGGCCCCTTCAAGATAGCTGGGATCAATGCCAGGCAATGCATTGGTGACGCTTGAAGATGTTGAATTTATGACAATATCCCAGTTTTGCGTGTTTTTATCTGTTAAGCCCGCATAACTGACATTTTGGTATTGACCGATACGCTCTACCAACAGCCGTGCTTTTTCCTCGGTACGATTGACCACATGCAGTTGTTCAACCCCAGCTTCTAGCAAGGGCAGCGCTGCACCTTTGGCCGCACCACCGGCCCCAATTAGCAAGACATGCTTGCCTGCCAGTGAGCCGTCAAGTCGCTCCAGGTCACTCACCAAGCCAATGCCATCTGTATTATCACCCCTTAATACCCCGCCTTCTTCAAGGATTAGGGTGTTTACGGCGCCAGCAAGACGCGCTCGCTCACTAAGGGTATCAACCATGGCAAAGGCCTGCTCTTTAAATGGCAGGGTAACATTAGCCCCGCAGCCACCTTGGCGAAAAAACTCACTGACGCAGTCAACAAAGCCGTCGAGCGGTGCTAAAATGCGCTGATATTCTATTTGTTCACCTAATTGCGCCGCGAAGGCATGGTGAATGAGGGGTGATTTTGAGTGCGCTATGGGGTTACCAAACACCGCGTATGTATCCATTATCCTTTCCTTATATCGAGCGCATCATGAAGCAGTTACTAAAACGCATCTTTAGCAAAGATGCAAAAAATTCTCAGCAAAGTACGGATGACGCCCATCCTAATGTTGAGCGTACCCCCTACGAGCTAATGGGTGGCGAACAGGGTGCCCGTGCCCTCGCAAATCGATTCTACGACATAATGGCCAGCGATGCGTACGCCAAGCCCTTATATGATATGCATCCGCAGCCACTGGATCGTATTCGCCAGGTCTTCTTTGAATTTTTATCAGGTTGGTTAGGCGGCCCGGATCTGTTTGTAGAAAAATATGGTCATCCGCGCTTACGTCAACGCCATATGCCCTTCCCTGTGACCGCGGAGCTTAGAGATCAGTGGATGTACTGTATGAATAAAGCGCTGGATATGGAAGTCGATAATCCGGTGTTACGTGAGGGTTTGCGACAGTCGCTAACCCAGCTGGCGACCCATATGATCAATAGCGACAACTAAAAAACGCGGCATCGGCCGCGTTTTTCTACTCTTATAACCAGTCTTTTGGTTTGAGGTAGTGCTCATAGAGTTCAGACTCTGGTGAACCCGGCTCTGGGTTAAAGTCGTATTCCCAACGCGCCAAAGGTGGCATCGACATCAATATCGACTCGGTACGCCCACCGGTTTGTAAACCAAACAAGGTGCCTCTATCCCACACCAGGTTAAATTCCACATAACGACCACGACGGTATAGCTGGAACTGACGCTCTGCCTCGCCATAAGGCGTGTCTTTACGCTTTGCAATCAAAGGTAGGTAAGCATCCAGGTAGCCGTTACCCACTGCCTGCATAAAGGCAAAACTCTTCTCAAAGCCCCATTGGTTAAGATCATCGAAGAAAAGTCCACCAACGCCACGCGTCTCATCTCGGTGTTTCAGGTAGAAGTATTCGTCACACCAGGTTTTATACTTGGGGTACACCTCATCACCAAATGGGACGCATAAATCATGGGCAACCTGGTGCCAATGCTTTACATCTTCGAGTTGTGGATAAAAGGGGGTTAAATCAAAACCGCCACCAAACCACCAAATCGGCTCCTCACCCTCTTTTTCGGCGATAAAGAAACGCACATTGGCATGACTGGTGGGAATATGTGGATTTTTCGGGTGAATAACCAGGGATACGCCACAGGCATGAAAGCTACGACCGGCCAATTCCGGACGATGAGCGGTGGCCGAAGCAGGCATGGAAGCACCAAACACATGAGAGTAGTTCACACCGCCTTGTTCGATCACATTACCGTCACGGATCACTCGGGTACGACCGCCGCCGCCCTCTTCACGTTGCCATGCATCTTCAACAAACTTGGCACCGCCATCGGCTTCTTCTAATCCGGCACAAATTTTATCCTGCAACGCCATTAAGTAGGCTTTAACCTGGGTCAGTAACTCTGATTGCATGCTTATCCTCGAATGATTTGTCCGTTCATGGCGTCTTTGATCACACTTGGCTGGGTACCACCGCCCAAAGGCTCGTCAACGTAAAAGCCAACGCGATCACCAAAGGTGGCTTGTCCTTGGGCGATAGACGCAACCGGGTCCTGACCGCTGAGATTCGCACTCGTAGAAACGATTGGGCCACCAAACTCCTGACATAAGCGCTTAACCGTGGGGTGGGCACTCACGCGTACGGCGATAGAGTCAAACGCACCAGTGAGCCACTTCGGCGTACTTGCCGCTGCGGGCATGACCCAGGTCACAGCGCCTGGCCACTGCGAGAAAATATCCGCGCGTTTATCCATGGGAATGCGATGATCGGCCACATAAGGAAGTAATTGGCCATAGTTGTCGGCGATTAAAATCAGGCCTTTTTCAACTGGGCGTTGTTTGATTGCCAGTAAGGCCTCAACGGCCTCTTGATTCATAGGGTCACAGCCTAAACCGTATACCGCCTCGGTCGGGTAAAGGATCACTTCGCCCTGCTGTAAACTGCTCAGCGCCGTTTTCGGCTGCACTGCATCGCTCACTGTCCGCTCTCCACATCATCGGGCTGTTTGTGCCCACAATTCTTTTGCGGGCATTGTAGCATAGCTCCCTCAGCAAAGTGGCGTTTCATCATGACCGGCCAATGGCATTGCTCACACACCACCGCAACCGGCGGGTAATTCACGCTGTACTTGCACTTAGGATAGGCATCGCAGGAATAAAAGGTCTTACCATATTTGCTGCTGCGCTGAGTTAAATGGCCTTTTTTGCACTTGGGGCAAGGCGGCAAAGTACTCGCCTGCTCGTTTTGCTCGCGCTGATCGGCGATATAGTGACATTCTGGAAAGTTGGTGCAGCCGATAAACATACCAAAACGACCGTTTTTAACCGCCAGCGGTGCGCTACATTGAGGACATGGATTATCTTCAAGGACTTTTAAGGTACTGGTGTCATGCTGATGCAAAGGGCGAATAAAATGACACGCTGGATAACTGGCACAACCTAAAAAGGCGCCAGATTTGGAATGGCGCATCACCAGCTCGCTGCCGCACTCGGGACACACCTCGTACTCTTTTTCCAACGCGTGTTTATCGGCATTAAATAAAGAATGATCAATTTTCGTCATGCGCACCCCAGCCCCTTGGTTAATGTGCGCCCAATATACTCAGACTCCGATGAAGATCAAGCTTAATGAAGGGTCGGATTAGGGTCGTCAAAGATCAAATCTTCCATCTGCGCATAGGCCAGCTCCTGGCCGGGCACACTGAGCAACACCATCAACACCACCCACTTCAAGTCATCCAATGCTATTTGCGCATGATCTAATGCCATGGCCCTGTCTATTACCATTTCACGCGTGGTGCTGTTGATAACTCCCACTTGCTCTAAAAACAGTAGGAAGCCTTGGCATTGCATATCGAGCTTAATGCTTTCCTCGCCGGTATAGATGCGGCAGGCCGCAGTGGGTGCGGTGTGCAGATAGGGCAATTCATCACTGTGCTGGAGCTGGGCCAGTTGTTCGAGCCAGTCCAGAGCCTTATATATTTCCGGGCTGTTAAAACCGGCCTTCAGTAGCTCATCGGTAAGCGCGCTCTCTTCAACGAAAATTTCGCTTTCGTTATGAATATAGTTTTCAAACAAATACATTAGGATATCAAACATGTCACTCGCCCCCTACTCTGGTATAGCCGCCCGAAGTGCTAGTAATGCTGCCTTCGAGTTCTAGGTCTATTAATAGCGTTAATAACTGCGCGATTGGAATCTGCGAACTCACCGCAATAGCATCTATGCTGGTCGGCTCAAAACCAATATGGCGAAGTAAAGTGTTCTCACCCTCTTTTTGCTCTTCCCTCTTATTTATATATAGACCCTTTTGTTGATAACAACCTAATTCGGCTAACACATCTTCGGCATTTTCCACCAAGGCCGCCCCATGCTTTATCAAAGCGTGACAACCACGGGAATACGGATTATTCACCGCCCCCGGCATGGCCATCACCTCACGGTTATAATCCATCGCCAATTCGGCGGTGATCAAAGAGCCACTCTTTTGCTCCGCTTCGACCACTAGGGTAGCCAAACTCAACCCGGCAATAATGCGATTTCGCCGGGGAAAATGCTGGGCCCGTGGCGGGGTCCCAGGTAAAAACTCACTGACCAACAAACCGTGCTGGGCTATTTGCTCCCATAGCGCCTTATTTCTGCGCGGGTAACATAAATCAACTCCCGTCCCCAGTACCGCTAATGTCGCGCCACCATTGTGCAATGCTCCCTGATGGGCGCTGGCATCTATGCCCATGGCCATACCCGAAGTCACCACTATTTCGGCGTCACTCAGTTGCGCCGCAAATTCAAAAGCATGGCGTTTCCCCCCCACGCTCGCACCACGACTGCCAACAATCGCCACCTGAGGCCGGCTCAACAAGGTGCTATTACCTAGACAAAACAATAACAAAGGTGGGTCTGGCAGCTCCTTTAATAACGGCGGATATAAGGGGTTAACTAGGCTGATCACAGCTATGCCCTGACGCTGATACTCACTGAGCTGGTGTTGCAGAGGTTCAAGTTTAGTAGCGGTTAAACGGGTAGCAATATCACGGCGCAAACCAGCTTCAATAAGCGTTTCTGTATTATCGAACAGGTCGCTAATGGCAAGGTGTTGCAGCAAGGAGTAGGCGCTACGCAAGCCAAGACCTGGGGTGCGTATTAATGCCAATAAGATGGCATCGGCACGAAGTAAATCGGCCTCAGAAGAGGCCGATGGAATAAATTCACTCTGTGTCATGCTCCCTCCTTGAGCAAGACCCAAAAGCTTGTTACGGAAAGCGTCGGTTAGTCGACGCTTACAACATCTCCGACACGAATGGGTCGTAATGTTTTAGTAATGATGGCATAGCTTACGCGTTCCTGAACTTTAAGAACCATTAGCTCACCCACTTTTTCCTTGGGCATATGCCAGGTCTTATTGTCCGCATCCTCTTCCATGCCCATGCCTTCTTCCATATTCGACATAAACTTATCATAGGTGCTGGAGTCTTCTTTGTATTGAGGACCATCACGACCGTCGATTACGGTGGGTGACTGACGACGAATATCAAACATATGACCCGCTTTCACTTCGTCCACCATGCCACGGTTGAGTACCACTATATCCATCTTACTGAATTCGCGTAGCTGATTACTTGAGGCGATAATTTCACCATCAATTTCAGTCTCTGGGCGACGCATCTGGAAGGTCGCAGGCAAACTCTGACCTTGGCTAACCGGCATTAAGAAATCACCGGCGTTGATTTCGCGCTTAACGCCATCAACAAAGATGGACGCAGGCACACCAGCATTGACATCCCCACTGCGGAACGCCTTAGCGGTAGCCACCAGTTTTACCTCATAACCCAACAATTCTTCGGTTTGCGGGTCAATATAAGGTCGGTTTTTGTGGTAGATGGCATAGCTACGGTTACGTTCCAGGTCACCTTTAACGTAAAGAATATGGCCCTGAGTAGAGCGTTTCACATTCTCGTTGGCGCCCAGTACATAAGGCTGCGCATTAATCTTTTCTTCACTGAGAGCCTGGTCGTAAGTTAAAAACGGACGCAGTAGCTCCAACGACAAGGTGGGTAGCGCGTCACGCTTCATCGTCTTACGACCATGGGGCGATAGTTTCTGATAGTTATCCGGGCGTTTAACCACTAGACGCGGTCGCCCTTGGGCGTCGTACACTAGATACAGTGTATCGCCAGGGTAAATAAGGTGTGGGTTGTCAATTTGTGGGTTCATTTGCCAAAGCTCTGGCCACAGCCAAGGCTTGTCCAAATAAATAGCAGAGATATCCCAAAGTGTATCTCCCTTTTTCACCACATATTGTTCTGGTGCGTCGTCTTTGACTGCTAAAACATCTGCTAATGATGGAAAAGCAACCGCAAGAGCAAATACGGCAGCTGATAGCTGTTTAATCATTGTAATGAGCTTCCTAAAGCTTGTTTTATTATATTTATTACCCAATAACCTGTTAAAGGTGCACACGAATGGCTAAAATAAAAACATAACACAATACCTGATATTTAGCACAATTTTTAATAAGGCAATTATGGCACTTTTAGAAGTACTTAGGTTCCCAGATGAACGTTTACGCACGATTGCTGCACCGGTCGAACAAGTCGATGACGGCATTCGTAGCATTACCGAAAACATGTTAGCAACCATGTATGACGAAAATGGTATCGGTTTAGCGGCAACGCAAGTTGATATTCACCAACGCATTGTTGTTATTGATGTTTCCGAGGAACGTAATGAACCTTTGATCCTCATCAACCCAGAGATCACACACAAAGATGGTTCTACCGTCAGCGAAGAAGGATGTTTGTCTGTTCCCCATTCTTATGCCAAGGTTGATCGCGCCGAAACCGTAACCGTTAAAGCCCTCAACGCCCAGGGTGAAGAGTTTACTTTAGACGCCGATGGTTTATTGGCCATCTGTATTCAACACGAACTAGATCACCTAGTTGGTAAGTTATTTATTGATTACTTGTCGCCGTTAAAACGCCAGCGTATCCGTAAAAAGCTTGAGAAAGAAGCGCGCCTGGCTGCCAAAGCTTAATTACAAGGAATCACAGTGACACAAGCCCTTCGCATTGTATTTGCCGGTACACCGGACTTTGCTGCACGCCATTTGCAGGCCTTAATCGACTCCGAGCATGAGCTGGTTGGCGTATATAGCCAGCCGGATCGCCCCGCCGGGCGTGGTAAAAAACTCAAAGCCAGTGAGGTAAAAACCCTGGCCCTTGAGCACAACCTGCCGGTGTTTCAACCAGAAAGTCTCAAAAGTGAAGAAGCGCAGCAACAATTGGCTGCGTTAAATGCCGATATCATGGTGGTGGTCGCCTATGGCCTACTGCTGCCGAAAAGCATTCTAGAGACTCCAAAACTCGGTTGCATCAACGTCCATGGCTCGATTCTGCCGCGCTGGCGCGGCGCCGCTCCGATTCAAAGAGCAATTTGGGCCGGTGATCATGAAACCGGTGTGACCATAATGCAAATGGATGAAGGCTTAGATACCGGTGACATGCTCAGCGTGAGTCGTTGCGCCATCGATGCCAAGGAAACCTCAGCGTCCCTGTACGCCAAATTAGCAGAACTTGGCCCCGCCGCGCTTATTGAAACGCTGGCAAATATAAAAGCCATTAAGCCGCAGCAACAGGACGAGCAGTTGGCTAACTATGCGAAAAAGCTCTCCAAACAAGAAGCCCTGTTGGATTGGCAGCTGGATGCGGCACAATTAGAGCGCAATATTCGCGCCTTCAACCCCTGGCCCGTTAGTTACACGGAAATGGCTGGCAATACGGTAAAGGTATGGCAAGCCGAGGTGGTTGCCGAGCAAGGCACGCCGGGCACCATTTTACGTGCTGATAAAAGTGGCATTGTGATCGCCTGTGCGAGCGATGCACTGTGCATCACCGAGCTGCAACCCCAAGGTAAAAAGCCGATGTCGAGCCAGGATTTCCTAAACGGCCGTGCCGACTGGGTCACCGTTGGCAGCTCATTAATCACTGCGGATGACCAGGGTGAGTAATGTTCGCGCCCAGGCGGCGCACACCCTTTACCAGGTGGTCGACAAAGGCATTTCTCTGTCTGTGGCCCTGCCCAGGTACAGCCGCGATCTAAGCCCGCAAGACAAGGCACTAATGCAACAGATTTGCTTTGGTGTTTTACGTTATTTGCCGAGCCTGGAATTTTATTGCCAACAGTTACTCGAAAAGCCATTGAAAGGAAAAAGCCGGGTTTATCAATTTCTGCTCTACGTCGGCTTGTATCAATTGCAATATATGCGCGTGCCCGAGCATGCCGCCGTGGCCGAAACGGTCAATGCCCTCAAATCGATGCGTGCGGTGGGCCTCAAAGGCCTGGTTAACGCCGTGCTACGCACCTTTCAACGCCAACAACAAGGCCTGGAAGAGCAAGCGGAACAAATCGATGCCTGCAAATACAATCACCCCGGCTGGTTGATTAAAAAGCTACAACGTGATTACCCAGAGCAATGGCAGGATATTATCGAGGAAAATCAGCAACAGGCCCCCATGTGGCTGCGAGCGAATAATCGCATTAATAGCCGCGATGCCTATGCCGATAAACTGTTTGATCAAAACATTGGCTTTAGCATAGATGAAGCATTCCAAGATGCTATCCGCCTCGATAAGGCCATGGATGTGTTTGCCCTGCCCGAATTCGAGCGCGGCGCCTGTTCGGTACAGGATGCGGCGGCCCAACAAGCGGCAAGGCTTCTGGACCCACAAGATGGTGAATTGATCTTGGACGCCTGTGCGGCGCCCGGTGGCAAAACCTGTCATATTCTCGAGCTTGCCGATGCCCGCGTCGTCGCTTTGGATGCCGATGCTCAGCGCCTTGAGCGCGTTAATGAAAACCTAGAGCGAATCGGTTTAAACGCCGAATTGATCTGCGCCCAGGCGGAGCAAACAGAGCAATGGTATCAAGGTGAGCAGTTCGACCGTATTCTCCTTGATGTGCCCTGCTCGGCCACCGGGGTGATCCGCCGTCATCCGGATATCAAGTGGCTGCGTCGCGGCAGCGATATCGATGAACTGGCGCAACTGCAAGCCAGCATACTGGACGCCATTTGGCCGCTGCTCAAACCGGGCGGTACTCTGGTTTACGCCACCTGCTCGGTATTAAGCGAAGAAAACCAATCGCAAATACGAGCATTTTTAGCCAAACATGGTGACGCCAAGCATATAGCGTTGCATGATAAGGATACCGAGCAGCAGCCGGGTTGGCAGTTGTTGCCGGGAGAAACCGATGGTTTTTACTACGCAAAAATAATAAAGCAGTGACATAGTCATGAAAATTATCATCTTAGGTGCAGGCCAGGTTGGCGGCACATTAGCGGAAAACTTAGTGGGTGAGCAAAACGAGATCACCGTGGTCGATATCGACGGTGACCGTTTGCGCGAGCTGCAAGACAAATATGACTTGCAAGGCGTTAATGGCCACAGTGCTCACCCCGATGTGCTGCGCAAGGCTGGCGCCGAAGATGCGGATATGATCATCGCCGTGACGAGCTCCGACGAAGTGAACATGGTGGCCTGTCAGGTTGCCTACAGTATCTTTAACACCCCGACTAAAATTGCGCGGATCCGCTCGGAACAATACTTACGTTATCGCCAGCAGTTATTCCACAATGATGACCTGCCCGTTGATCACTACATTGCACCCGAGGCTCTGGTCACCAAGTATATTCGCCGCTTAATCGACTACCCTGGCGCCCTGCAGGTGTTGCAGTTTGCCGACGGTAAGCTGTCCTTGGTAGCAGTTAAGGCCTACTACGGCGGTATGCTGGTTGGTTATGCACTCTCGGCATTAAAAGAACATATTCCCAATGTGGAAACCCGGGTTGCCGCCATTTACCGTCAAGGTAAGGCCATCAAGCCGCTGGGAACCACGGTTATCGAAGCCGATGATGAAGTCTTCTTTATCGCCGCAACCAAGCATATTCGCGCGGTAATGAGCGAGCTGCAAAAGCTGGAACGTTCATATAAAAAGATCATGATTGCCGGCGGCGGTAACATAGGCGCAGGTTTGGCTCGCTCATTGGAAAAAAATCACAGCGTCAAGCTGCTGGAGCGCAATCCTATGCGGGCCGAGCAACTCTCGGAAATGCTTGATGATACCGTGGTTTTCTGTGGTGACGCCTCGGATCAGGAGCTGCTGTCGGAAGAGCATATCGAGCAGGTAGATGTCTTTATCGCCGTGACCAACGATGATGAAGCGAATATCATGTCGGCCATGCTGGCCAAGCGCATGGGTGCGCAAAAAACCATGGTGCTAATTCAGCGTGGTGCCTATGTGGATCTGGTTCAAGGTGGTGAAATCGATATTGCCATTTCGCCGCAACAAGCGACCATATCGGCCCTGTTAACCCATGTTCGCCGCGGTGATATAGTGAACGTTTACTCACTGCGCAAGGGTGCTGCTGAAGCCATTGAAGCTGTGGCCCATGGCGATGAAAACACTTCTAAGGTGGTGGGTCGTGCCATTAGTGAAATCAAACTCCCTTCGGGCACTACCATTGGCGCCATAGTGCGTAATGATGATGTGCTTATCGCCCATGACGACACCGTGATTCAAAGCGGCGACCATGTGATCATGTTCTTGATCGACAAAAAGCATATTCATGTAGTCGAGAAGCTCTTCCAAGTCAGCGCCATGTTCTTATAAGCAAAAAAAAGCAGCTTTAGTTGGAAACTAAATGCTGCTTTTTGCTTCTCTAATGGATTTAGGTGTTTACTCAATATTGGCAAACTCTTCTGGCGATAGCTCGCCGTTACCATCGATATCAAGCTCATCGAACTTAGCCATTACCTCGGCATCGGCGCTCGCTTCTTCCTTGCTGATGCCGCCATTACCATCAACATCAAGCGATTCAAACGTCGCACCAGTGCCTGCAAAGGCGGTTGAAGATGATGCCAAAATTGCCATAGCTAGTAGTGTATTGGTCGTTTTCATAACTTGCTCCAAATATTCAAAAAGTAAACTTACTGAACTGCCGCGAACTCTTGCTCGCTCAGCTGGCCGTCTTTGTTACTGTCCAAGTCCTTGAACTGTTGCATCAATTCAGGATATTGAGCCGCTTCTTCCATGCTGATAGCGCCATCGCTATCTACGTCCACGTTGTTAAATTCCAAGTCCATCGCGAATGCCGACGATGCACTGACTAAGCCGATTAAGGCGATTGCTTTAGAGGTCTTATTCATTGTTAACTCCCTGTGTTATTTCGCGTTAGCGAACTCTTCTTGAGACAGCTCGCCATCTACATTAGTGTCTAAGTCTTTGAACTGGCTGATTAGCTCTGGGTGCTTTGAGGCTTCTTCCATGCTAATGGCGCCATTGCCATCGGTGTCTATCGTGGCGAAGTCAGCTGCTAAGGCAAAGGCCGCAGAAGAACCGACAAGGGCGCATAGCGCTAAAATATGCTTAGATTTATTCATCATTAACTCCTACTGATAACTGCAATAACTGCTGAAAATTACTGTGCTTTATCGAACTCGGCTTGTGAAAGCTCGCCGTTACCGTCGCTATCTAATTGTGCAAATTGCTCGGCTAGTGCAGCATCAGCGGCAGCTTCTTGCACGGAGATAGCACCGTTGCCATCAACATCAAGAGTTGAGAAATCGGCAGCGAATGCTGCGCTTGATGCGGCTAGCGTGATCAGAGCGATAGTTGCTGTCATTGGTTTCATATTGCTTTCCTTCCTACTTGTTTTGGTGTGAACCTTGACGAATTCATATTCGCCGTCACATTTTCGATTCTCTAGGACTATTACAAATCCGATGCCAAAAATTAAAAATCAAATAAATTCAATAAGTTAATTTTTTATTTGCCAAAACACTCTGGTTTTCACCGCTTTTTCTGTTGCCATTTCGCGACAAGCTCGACGCTCTTGGAAATAAAATCCATGTTTTTCATGGAGTTAGTTATTTTTAATGGGGATTTCATTCAGAAACCACACAAATGGTCGACACGCTTTTATGATTTTTATCTGAATAGAAGTGCCAAGTGGCAGATTTTGATAAGAGAGAAAAATAATTTAATAGTTATAAATCATATAGTTATTTTTTTTATGCACTTTTTTTAAAATTAATTTCATAGCCAGAACACGGTCATAGATAAATTGTTGCCTTTTAGCAACACACAGGGCCTTGTTCAGGTTGGCGCGGGTGAATTAATAAGAGTGACCTGAGTGACGCTTGAAGTTGGTAATAGTGATAACAATTCTTCCTGAAGCTTGGGCCCGGATCGGGCATCCACGCCCTCGCGTTCGGCGCTCCAAGAGTGGCGTTATATGCAATAGGTGAGTTCGGTGTAAGTAAGTCATCCTGACGCTGCGGTCCGGCTCGACATCCGTGTCTCGCGTTCGAATTTACAAGAGTGACCTGAGTCACTCTTGTGAATTCTCACCCACGCCAGAAGGTTGGGGTGAATAGTACTAACAGGGTGAAGATCTCTAAACGACCAAAGACCATGGCCAGGGTTAGAATCCACTTGGCGTTATCGCTGATATCACCGTAATGGGCCGCCACCTCACCCAAGCCCGGACCCAGGTTATTTAAGCAAGCTGCGGTCGCCGAAAAGGCGGTGATATTGTCTAAGCCCGTGCCCATTAGGCTGATCATGATGATCACGAAGACCAGGGCATAGGCGGAAAAGAAGCCCCAAACCGCCTCAACGACCTTATCGGGAAGCGCCTTACGACCCAGCTTAATGGAATAGATGGCTCTTGGGTGGACCAGGCGGTTGAGTTCACGAATGCCCTGCAAGTACAACAAGAACACCCGTACCACCTTCATACCGCCACCGGTAGAACCGGCACAGCCACCAATAAAACTGGAGAAGATGAGCAAAATGGGTAGGAACAAGGGCCAGGCTGAGAAGTTATCCGTGGCAAAGCCCGCCGTGGTACTGATAGACACGGCCTGGAACATGGCCTGATCTAAGGTTTCATCCCCATTGGCATAGATATTATTAGACGACAACACCGCAAAACAAACGATGATCAGCGCCACCTGGATTAAGAAGAACACCTTAAATTCAGGGTCACGCAAATACACTTTAGGACTGCGACTGGCCACCACTGCGTAGTGCAGGGAAAAATTCACCGCCGCGATTAATAAGAAAAACACACAAATCAGGTTGATCACCGGGCTATCAAAGTAGCCCATGGACGCATCATAGGTGGAGAAACCGCCAATGGCTATGGTCGAGAAGGCATGGCAAATGGCATCGAACCAACTCATCCCCGCCACCCAATAGGCCAAGGTACAGGCCAGGGTAAGGGATACATAGATATACCAGAGGTGCTTGGCGGTATCGGCGATACGCGGTGTCATTTTCGAGTCTTTCACCGGCCCTGGCGTTTCGGCGCGGTACAGCTGCATGCCACCAACGCCAAGCATGGGCAGCACGGCCACCGCGAGTACGATGATCCCCATGCCACCGAGCCACTGCAACTGCTGGCGATAGAAGAGCACCGACTTGGGCAGATATTCGATGCCGGTCAACACGGTCGCCCCCGTGGTCGTTAAGCCGGAGAAGGCCTCAAACACGGCGTCGGCAAGCGACAGTTTTGGTGCATCAAGGAAGATCAGGGGCAAGGATGCGAACGACCCCAGTACCAGCCAAAACAGTACCACGATCAAAAAGCCTTCGCGGGCTTTGAGGTCGCCATGCTCATGGCGGTTAGGATAATAGGCAAATAAGCCGGCAATAACGCTGAAGATAAACGCAAGAATAAAAGGCAGACCACCACCATCTTTATAGATAAGTGATACCAGCGCAGGAGGAACCATGGTGATACTAAACAGGGCTACTAGCTGACCGAGTATCTTTATTATCGTGCGGTATTGCATTTAGCGCATCGCCGTGACTTTTCTTTGCATGTTATTGTCTTACTGTTTTATTTTTAACTCAACAGTACCATGGCTTAAATCAAAAATATCTTTTATTGCGTCCTCTGCCTGGCGCGCATCGATACGGATCTGCCAGGAAATGTGGCTGCCGTATTCCTTGTCCATAGCCAGCACCTGGTATTGTGAGTTAAGGCATTGTTCTATCTGCCCTTGTAGAGCATAGTCACTGTCGCCGGTTAGCACCACACTGGGCACCTTAATCTGTGTCTGTAATTGCGCCAAGGCGTTATTCAAAGTGCCACCATAGGCGCGCACCAAACCACCCGTTCCCAGCTTAATGCCGCCGAAATAACGGGTGGTAACGGCACAGATCTCACCCAAACCACTGCCCTGCAGTACATTCAGCATGGGCTTGCCGGCGGTGCCATTGGGCTCGCCATCATCACTGAAACCATAGACATGGCTACCACCGGGCGCCCCGGCTACATAGGCCCAGCAGTTGTGACGGGCATCCGGGTACTGCTCATTGATGGTAGCAATAAAGGCCTTGGCGCTGGCCACGTCCGGAGTATGGGCAAGATGAACGATAAAGGTGCTTTTTTTAATTTCTTCTTCGTAGCTCAGGGATTGAGCTGGATAAGCGTATTCTGACATAGGGTTTAGCTGCCTAAGGCGGTGGCACCATTGCCACCACCTTCACAGGAGGATGGTTAGTCGAGGTTTAATTCGCGGGTCATGTTTTCCAGACCATGCTCATGGACAATGATATTGTCCTCGATACGAATACCGCCAAACGGCTTAAACTCGGCTATCTTGTCCCAGTTCACATGCTGTCTATTGTCCGTTGCCGCTAAATCTTCAAGCAGAGAGTCAATAAAGTACAGGCCCGGCTCGATGGTGAACACCTGGTTCGCCTCAATCATACGGGTGCAACGTAGGAACGGATGCCCTTCTGGCGGTGCCTGATGGGTGCCACTTTCATCGGCCATAAAGCCACCCACATCATGTACCTGCAAACCAATATGGTGACCCAGACCATGAGGGAAGAAGGTCGAGGTGATACCCTTTTCGATAATTTGCGCCGCCGGCAGATTGACGATATTAAAATCGCTTAGCACCTGAGCCACACGCTGATGGCAATCAAGATGCAACTCACCGTAGAGTTTACCCGGTGTTAGCGAGTTACATAGCTCTATCTGATGTTGATTCATCACCGCCAATAGCTCGGCAAACTGACCCTGACGCGCAAAGTCGTAGGTACGGGTAATATCGGCGGCGTAGCCATTAAAATTGGCACCGGCATCGATCAAAAACGAGCGGTGTTGCGCCGGGATATCCCGTTCAAAATGGGTATAGTGCAAAATAGCGCAATTCTCATTTAGGGCCACGATATTGCCATAAGGCGTGTCGTTTTCGCTGTGCTTAGTCGCCAACAAATAGGCATGTTGGATCTCAAATTCCGACTTACCTTGATAAAACGCATCACGCGCCGCCTGATGACCGGCCACCGCCAGCTTGTTCGCTTCGCGTAAACAGGCTAGCTCATATTGAGTTTTGTAGGCGCGATGGTAATGCAGGTAATTCATTACCGGCTCTGGGTTCATCAACTCAAAACCAAGGGCTTGAGCCACTTCTACACACTCACCAATGTAGGCATAGCGCGCCTTGTCATAAGGCAATAGCTTTTCTACCTGCTCCGGCTTAACCAGCAGCTCGATATCAAAATAGTCGGCCCAGTATTCGTTTGGTTCATCCGGCACCTTGTGCCAAAAATCAACTGGACGATAGAAGATAAGTTTAGGTTTATCGCTGCCATTGGCCACAATCCAACAATGAGGATTGTCGATCACCGGCAACCAGGCCTTAAATTGCGGGTTAACCTTAAACGGATAATACATATCATCTAAGAACTGGCGCTTTGCCTGACCAGAATGAATTACCACACCATCAAGGTTTTCACGCTCAACAATTTCGCGTGTGCGTTTTTGCAAGGTTGCAATATGTTCAGCGTATAACACCGCCAATGTATTCATGTATCACCCACTTTGCTAATTATGTTTATGCCAGTCTATCATAGCCGCCACCGTTGCGGCTAACCGCCAATATTCATATCCAAAATTGTCGCCAGCACATTTTCGTTCTTACCCTGCTTGGCCAAATAAACCTGACGATAGGCAAAGACGTTTTTCACGTAATCACGGGTTTCACGATAAGGGATCAGCTCAATCCACAACTCCGCCGGCATGGCTTCGTCTGGGATCCACTTATTGACGCGATGATAACCGGCGTTATACGAGGCCGTGGCTAATATTTGATTGCCACGGGTCTTACCTTCCAAATACTTCAAATACTTGGTACCTAAATTAATATTGGTGCTGGGTTCATACAGGCGCTTGCTGGCTACCGAGCTGCGATTAATGTATTGGGCGGTACTCGGTAGCAGTTGCATCAGGCCCCTGGCGTTGGCTCGAGAGCGCGCATCGGCGGCAAAAGAGCTTTCCCTGCGGGCAATGGCGATACTCCAATCCAGGTCGACTTTATGACGGTTACTATAACGTTCGAAGAGGTTGGTGTAAGCATCGGGAAAACGCAGGTCGACATAATCCCAGGCCTTGAGTCGTGCTAGGGTAATAATGGCTCGGTCGTGCCAGCCCTGCTCCGAGGCCAGCACCGCAGCGGCCAGTTTCTCGGCATTGCTGGAGGTATCGATAAGGTAATTCCATTCTCTTCTGGCACTGGTAACCCTATCCAACTCATATAAAACCTTTGCCCGTTTATAGCCCGGCGCCTGCTCTACCTTAGCCTTTAAACCCGGTGGCAGGGTCAACTCTTGGTTATTGAGGTTAACCGGCAAATCTAATCGCGCCGCCGCCAAAAAGCCGTAATAGTCCCGTTCTGTTGCCAGCTTTTGCCATAACTCGTTGGCTTGCTCATTTTTGCCCTGGCGTGAATAACTGTAGGCCAGCCAATATTGATGTCCGGCACTGAGCTCTTTTTTCGGGGTAAAGAAGGCGATAATGGCTGGCCAGTCCTGCTCCCTAAGCATGTTGGCCAAATGCCATTGCACCAATTTATTATCCTGTTTGGTATCGGGCACCTTATTGAGCCAGAACTTGGCTTCATCATGCTGTTTTACCGCCAGGGCATAGGCCAAAGCATAATGCACCTTATCCTGCTGCTGCGCGCTAAAGGTAAACATGGTCGATAATTTTTGCCAGGCACGAATGGCCAAATCCGGGTCTTGCCACACCAGGCGTTTAACCCCGTACACCGCAATTTCTGCTTCCTTGGGCGATTTGTTCTTATAGCGATACAAACCGGCTGCCGCACTGGGGTCTTTTTTGACCTTAGTATATAAGTCCGCTAGATACCTTTCTTTGGCTGGCAATTGCGTTTTTAAATAGCCTACCAACTTATACTGCCCCGCCCGAGCCGCCAAACCCAATCGTTGCCACACTATTTCCGGCGTCTGTCCGCCAGCCTTACGCCAGTAAGAAAACACCCCATCGCATTCTTTAGGTTGTGATTTATTGACCAGCCACAGCTTTTCTATTTGCTCCAACAGGGCATCTTTTGGCGCCCCGAGCTGCCATTGAAAATCAAGATACTGGCAGGTGAGCTCGACGTCCTTGGTAATGCTGTAATTTTCTACAAACTTGGCCTTATGCCCATGCTTAGCCAGGTAGTTTAACCAGGCACTGCGCACCGGCCATTCCAACGGCGTATGCTGATAAACCTGTAAAAAGTGCTCTATTTCGGTTTGATATTTAATGTGTGGATGGTGCTTATAAAAGGCCATTTCCACATAAGGCTTAAGCGGATGCTTAAGCTGCTCGTTAACGCGCTTAAATTCACTGTAATTGCCACCACGGGCAATTTTTTCGGCTTTGAGAAAATCATCGTGACTGCCGGCAAATGAGACACTGCAAACTTGCATTAAGGAGGCGGCCAGCAGGGTGTGAAGAAGTCGTTTCATGATAATCCTAACTGTATTTCGTGAAACAAAAGCAGCGAAGAAGCCTACACTAGGCAAAAAAGGCGCGCTGCCCTCATTGAGTCAAAGACTCTCATTAACTGTACTACATAAATGCCAGACTTTTGACCTATGCCAACCGCATTCTGGCGTGTTTTGGTCGCATCTATTTTTTGAGCTAACTTTAACCGTATGTAAATTTTAAGCTTAAATTTTCATTGCATTTTGCGATTAAAGGCGCGACACTGATTTAAATTTAACTCATCGTACCAGTTTCATGTGAAACAAAGGGAGATACCCATGATATTTCAGAGCGATTCCTTTGTAGTTTCTTTTATAAAGGACCAAATTGCTGAGTTTAAGTTCACTGTACCCGGTTCAGTAAACAAGCTATCTCAGCAAACCCTGAGTGATTGCCATCAGGCAATTAAAGAATTAGCCCAACGCGACGACATCAAAGGTATGGTGTTTACCAGTGACAAAGATCACTTTATCGTTGGCGCCGACATTTTCGAATTCCTACCCACTTTCCAGCGCCCAGAAGAAGAACTGGTTGGCTGGATTAAGAATGCCACCGACGTATTCGATGCCTTAGAAGATTTACCTTTTCCAACCCTGTGCGCCGTCAATGGCATGGCTCTCGGTGGTGGTTGCGAGTGGATCCTGGCAACCGATTTCCGTGTTGCCAGCGAAACCGCCAAAATCGGCTTGCCTGAAACGAAACTGGGTATCATGCCGGGCTTTGGGGGTACTGTACGTTTACCTCGCTTAATCGGCGCTGATAACGCCATGACCTGGATCACCACGGGACAGGAAAACCGCGCTAACGATGCCCTAAAAGTGGGTGCCGTCGACGCCGTGGTGGCCGCTGACAAATTACTGGATTCCAGTATCAGCATGCTAGAACAAGCCATTGCCGGTAAGCTGGATTGGCAGCAACGCCGAGCGCAAAAGCAAGCGCCACTAAAGATGAACAAGGTAGAGCAAGGCATGAGCTTTGCGATGGCCGAAGGCCTGGTGATGGGCAAAACAAAGGGTCATTACCCAGCCCCTGTGATGGCGGTTAGAACCATCAAGGCAGCAGCGAATATGAGTCGCGATGAAGCCATGGCATTGGAAAACGCCAACTTCGCTAAATTAGCTAAAACCCAAGAAGCGGCGGCGCTCACCGGTATCTTCCTCGCCGACCAATATATTAAAGGCAAGGCCAAGAAGCTGGCCAAAGGCAGCGACACCCAAATTAATCAAGCCGCCGTACTAGGTGCCGGCATTATGGGTGGTGGTATCGCCTATCAATCGGCCTACAAAGGCACCCCCATTATCATGAAGGACATCAACCAAGGTGCCTTGGATCTTGGTATGGGAGAAGCCGCTAAGCTACTTGGTAAGAAGGTAAAACGCGGCCATATGAGCATGGACAAGATGGTTGGCGTACTAGGTAAAATCAAGCCGACCTTGAATGATGCCGATGTGCAAGCCGCCGATATCGTCGTCGAAGCAGTTGTTGAAAACTCGAATGTGAAAAAAGCGGTCTTAAGTGACCTCGAAAAGTCCATGCCCGAAGGCACGGTACTGACTTCTAATACCTCAACCATTCGCATCGACGAACTGGCGACAGCGCTTGATAAACCAGAAAAATTCTGTGGTATGCACTTCTTCAATCCGGTACCTCGCATGCCGCTGGTAGAGATTATTCGCGGTGAAAAGACCTCTCAAGAAACCGTTAACGCCGTTGTCGACTACGCCCTTAAGCTGGGTAAATCGCCTATCGTCGTCAATGACTGCCCGGGCTTCTTTGTAAACCGCGTGCTATTCCCCTACTTCGCCGGTTTCAGCAAGATGGTCAGCGAAGGCGTCAGTTTCGTTAAAATTGATAAGGTGATGGAAAACATCTTTGGCTGGCCTATGGGCCCCGCTTACCTGCTTGATGTTGTTGGTATCGATACCGCCTTCCACTGTACCGGCGTGATGGCCGATGGCTTCCCTGAGCGTATGGCGCGTCAGGAAAAAGACCCGGTTACCATTATGGCCAATGCCGAACGCTTTGGTCAGAAAAATGGTAAAGGCTTCTACAGCTATGCCCCGGATCGCCGTGGCCGCTTGAAGAAGAGCCAGGATGCGCAAGCTCTAGAGCTTATTGCGCCGCTGTTCGATGGCGAGAAAGAGCTGGATAAGCAAGAAATCATCGACCGCTGTATGATTCCGATGATCAACGAAGTACTGCTTTGTCTACAGGAAAACATTGTTGCGTCACCACAAGAAGCCGACATGGCGCTGGTGTACGGCATCGGTTTCCCTCCGTTTAGAGGCGGTGTATTCCGTTACCTAGACCAAATTGGCCTAGCCAACTTTGTGGCGGCAGCCGATAAGTACGCGCACCTAGGTGCTATTTACCAGGTTTCAGACGAAACCCGTCAATGGGCTGAACAAGGCCGTGTGTTTTATCAAGTGGAGGGACAATAATCATGAATAAGGTTGTTATTGTAGATTGTATTCGTACGCCCATGGGCCGTTCTAAAAACGGTGTATTCCGTCATAAACGAGCCGAAGATCTCAGTGCACACTTGATGAAGGGCTTACTGGAGCGCAACCCGGCGGTTGACCCGGCTTCGATTGACGATATTTATTGGGGCTGTGTGCAGCAAACGCTAGAGCAAGGCTTTAACGTGGGCCGTAATGCCGCCCTGCTTGCCGGTATTCCTCACACCGTGCCAGCCGTGACGGTAAACCGCTTGTGTGGTTCATCCATGCAGGCGCTCCATGACGCAGCCCGCGCCATTATGACCGGCGCCGGTGACACCTACCTAATCGGTGGTGTAGAACACATGGGTCACGTGCCTATGACGCACGGCAACGACTTCCACCCTGGCCTGGCAACATCCGTTGCTCAAGCGGCTGGAGTGATGGGTCTAACCGCCGAATACCTGGCTACCCTACACGGCATCAGTCGTCAGCAGCAGGACGAATTCGGTGCTCGCTCTCACCAGCGCGCGCACGCGGCAACGGTTGAGGGTCGCTTCAAATCAGAAATCCTGCCAATGGAAGGTCACGATGAAAACGGTGCTCTGACCTTGGTTGAGGACGATGAAGTTATCCGCCCGGAAACCACGGTGGAAGGCTTGTCTCAGCTTCGTCCTGTATTTAACCCAGCATCAGGTAGCGTGACCGCGGGGACCTCTTCGGCCCTGTCTGACGGTGCCTCGGCCATGTTGGTCATGAGTGAAGACAAGGCCAAAGAGCTGGGCTTGCCGATCCGTGCCTATGTGAAGTCGATGGCGGTGGCGGGCTGCGATCCTTCCATCATGGGTTATGGCCCTGTACCAGCCAGTAAGAAGGCATTGCAAATGGCCGGTCTGACTATCGATGACATCGATGTGGCCGAACTGAATGAAGCCTTTGCCGCTCAGTCTTTACCTGTACTGAAAGATCTTGGCTTGCTGGATAAGGTAGACAAAAAAGTTAACCTCAACGGCGGTGCTATTGCCTTGGGTCACCCACTGGGTTGCTCCGGCTCACGTATCAGTACGACGCTAATCAATATCATGGAAGACAAGGATGCCAAATACGGTTTAGCTACCATGTGTATAGGCCTTGGCCAGGGTATTGCCACGGTCTTCGAACGTCCGTAACCACAAACTTGGTGACAAAAAGGCGGGTTCAGCTTTATGCTCCCGCCTTTTTTCTTGCCGCGACTTTGGGTAAAATGGGCGTTTTATACACGAGCACTCATTTATGACCTTTGATACCGCCGATCACGTTCTTGACGCCCTTGGTTTACGCTGCCCGGAACCCGTTATGATGGTGCGCGGTACGGTGCGCAAAATGAATAATGGTGAAACCTTGTTGATCACCGCGGACGACCCTTCAACCACCCGCGACATACCCAGCTTTTGCCGCTTTATGGACCACACCTTGGTGGCCCAGCAAACAGAGCAATTACCTTATCAGTACCTGATCAAAAAAGGTCTTTAATCAAAGACCTGATTAATGGTTACCAATGGCTTGCTAAAGCGTGAGAAGTTAATAGATACCTTGTACCAGCCCTCTTCCGCAGGGGTAAAGCTAAAGTAGTTATATACGCTGTTACAGTCCGCTTGAACCGGCAGGCCAATTTCCAATTGCTTATCCAGACCTTCGTCTAAATAACCACAGTTATAATTTTCACTCCAATCGGCATCGGCGATTTTAAATTCATAGGCTTTACCCGGAGTCGATAGCTTGATCTTGGTTTCATAAATGGCTGGCGCCACCTTCACCATTTGATATTCCGGCTGCGCATCCCATAACGAGAAGTCGCCACGCAGATACAGGGGTTTTTGCACTTCTTCAACCGGCACTATGTCGTCTAAGGTGACCGTGCTTGAACACGCACCTAAAAATAATGTGGCTAAAACGAGGGAGAGTTTTCTCTTCATTGTTATTTTTTCCAAATTTGACGCACTTTTCATCAGTCTAAGAAATTAGTGCATTAGCTTCAATAAAAAAGCCAGCTAAATGCTGGCTTTTGTCATGAATGTGAGAAATATTCACTATTTTTGCAGTACCGAGATATCAGCAACCTGTAAGAACAGATCCTGCAGTTGTGACAATAGCGCCAGACGATTGCGTTTAATAGCTTCGTCGTCCGCCATAACCATGACGTTATCGAAGAAAGCATCAACGCTTTGGCGAATATTGGCCAGCTCGCTGAGTGCTTGCTGGTAATTACCTTGCTCATATAAAGGCGCAAGTTTGGCCTGATAGGCCGCCACTTCTTGTGCTAACGTTTGCTCGGGCGCTTCTTGCAGCAGGCTTTGCTCAATCGCTCCGCTTTCATGCACGTCATTTTTGCTCAGGATGTTACCAACACGCTTGTTGGCGGCCGCTAGCGCTTCTGCCGGCTCAAGCGTACGGAAGTGGCTTACCGCTTTAACGCGCAGGTCAAAGTCCAGTGGCTTAGAAGGACGACGCGCCAATACCGCTTGGATCACATCCACTTCAATGCCCTGCTCCTGATACCAGGCGCGGAAGCGACCCAGTAGGAACTCAAACACATCTTCGGCAACTTGTTCATTACTTAACTTATCGCCGAATAAGGTTTTCGCTTTCGCAACGATATCAAGCACATCCAAAGGTAGTTGCTTTTCAACCATGATGCGCAAGGCACCGATAGCGGCGCGGCGCAGTGCAAACGGGTCTTTGTCGCCTTTAGGGGCCTGACCAATGCCGAAAATACCAACCAGGGTATCGAACTTATCCGCCAAGGCCACGGCACAGCTGATCTCGCTGTGTGGCAAGGCATCACCGGCAAAGCGCGGCATATACTGTTCGTTCATGGCTAGGGCCACGGCTTCGTCTTCACCGTCAAAGCGCGCGTAGTGCATACCCATCACGCCCTGCACATCGGTGAATTCCATCACCATTTCGGTCATCAGGTCGGTCTTACTCAATAGACCCGCACGCTCGGCCAGGGCCTTATCTGCGCCCAGCTGCTCGGCGATATAACCGGAAAGCGCGCTAATACGCTCGGACTTGTCTTTAAGCGTACCCAGTTGCTTTTGGAACAATACCGTACCCAGTGACTCCAAACGGCTTTCCAGCGTTTTCTTTTTATCCGTTTCAAAGAAAAACTGTGCATCGGCAAGACGTGGACGAACCACCTTTTCGTTACCGGCAATGACCACACTTGGGTCTTTACTTTCAATGTTCGAAACAAACAGGAATTTGTTGATCAGCTTGCCGTCTTGGTCTAACAGCGGGAAGTACTTTTGGTCGTCCTTCATGGTATAGATCAAGGCTTCATCAGGCACTTCTAGGAAGCTTTCTTCAAATGATGCCGTTAAGGTCACCGGCCATTCTACTAGGGAGGTCACTTCCTCAAGCAAGTCTTCGTCCATGGCTACAACCGCACCTAGTTTAGCTGCCGCCGCTTCGATTTGATTGCGGATCATTGCCTTACGAGTGTCGTAATCGGCAATAACATAAGCTTTCTTCAACTGCTCTAGCGCTTCATTGGCATTGTTGATGGTGACCTTTTCCGGGTGATGGAAACGGTGTCCCTGCAGCTGGTTAGTAACCTGCTTACCCAAGATCTCGCCGGCAATCAGGCTATCGCCGTAAAATACCGTGGCCGTGTGCACAGGACGGATAAACTGTGTCTTGTTGGCGCCCCAACGCATTGGCTTAGGAATAGGTAGTTTTGCCAGTGCCGCATTCACCGCGGCTACGATCAATTCCTGAACCGGTTGACCGGCAACTCGGCCTTATGTAGCAGCCACTCGCCTTTATCGGTGACATGACGACCCGCTTCGCTCACCTCGATACCACAACCACGGGCCCAGCCCATTGCCGCTTTGGTCGGGTTGCCATCGGCATCAAATGCCGCCTGGATCGCAGGACCACGCTTTTCGACTACCTTATCAGCCTGCTTGCCATCAAGTTGTAGCACCATTAAGCCTAAGCGACGTGGTGAGGCGTACCATTGTACCCCGTCATGTGCCAGGGCCAGATCTTCTAATTGTGCCTTCAGGCCGTCTGCGAAAGCCTCGGCCAGGGCACGCAATGATTTCGGCGGTAGTTCTTCGGTACCGATTTCTACTAATAAATTTTGCTTTAACATGGTAATTCTTAATCCTTACACAGCGGGAAGCCAAGCGCTTCACGCGCCGCGTAGTAACTTTCAGCACAGGCTTTAGACAGAGCACGTACACGCAGAATGTAGCGCTGACGCTCTGTTACAGAAATAGCGTGACGCGCATCTAACAGGTTAAACGCATGAGACGCCTTCATTACTTGCTCGTAGGCCGGCAGCGGTAAATTTGCTTCAATAAGCTTCTGGCTTTCTTTTTCACACTGATCAAATTGCTTAAACAGCGCGTCTACGTCGGCGTATTCAAAGTTGTATTTCGATTGCTCAACTTCGTTTTGGTGGAATACGTCGCCATAAGTCACCTTGCCCATAGGACCATCCGTCCAAACCAGGTCATAGATGCTGTCTACGCCTTGAATATACATGGCTAAACGCTCAAGACCATAAGTGATCTCGCCGGTCACCGGCGCACACTCAAGACCGCCCACCTGCTGAAAATAAGTGAACTGAGTCACTTCCATGCCATTTAGCCACACTTCCCAACCTAGACCCCAGGCACCCAATGTTGGTGATTCCCAGTTGTCTTCCACGAAACGTACTTCGTGTTTCAATGTGTCGATGCCCATGGCCGCAAGCGAACCCAGGTAAAGCTCCTGAATGTTATCCGGAGAAGGTTTTAACACCACCTGGAATTGATAGTAATGTTGCAAACGGTTCGGGTTTTCACCATAACGGCCATCGGTTGGGCGGCGGCAGGGCTGTACGTAAGCACTCGACATCGGCTCTGGGCCGACGGCTTTTAAGAACGTAAGCGGATGGAAGGTGCCGGCGCCTACTTCGAGATCGAGCGGCTGAGCAATAACACAGCCTTGCTGTGCCCAATAATCCTGAAGCGCAAGGATCAGGCCCTGAAAAGTTTGTAAGTCGTATTTTTGCATAATGACGTAAAATTCTGCTGCTTAGAGTGCGGTTTTATTGCGCACAGTATACCCCTTGCACCGCCTTGTTTTAAGCAGTTTCTTTTTATTGGCTACAGAGCGGCCTTGATAAATCTTCTGCATTCATCATTTTCAACACTCTTAAAACACGCATTTTTTAATCTTTATCTAATACCCTTTTCGTATTTTCTATTTGAAACAGTTGCTTTTTTTGCAAACTGTCCTAAATTGTTAACCTGGTGTTAAAAGACACCATTTTAATAATAACGATTATAAAGGTTAAACCAATGAACAAAACTCTCATCGCAACAGCTGTTTTAGCTGCATCAACAGGCTTCGCAAATGCCCAACCCGCTCCCGATCACGCGGGCATGGCTGCCGAGCTTGAAATTGCAAATACCTGTATTGTTCGCTTTAACGACAGCGTTTCTAAGTTTGATGTCGAGGGCAAGGCCCGCGGCATGCTAATGAAATCTCAGTCTCAAGCTAAGCACATTTATAGTAATGCCATAAAAGGTATGGCTATTAACATGAGCTGTGATAAAGCGAAAAGCGTGTTTGCAGACGAAGCGGACATCATGCACTTTACTCCTGACGGTATCGCCTATGCTTCACCTTCAGCACAACAGGGTAAGCCTGGTGGCGGCGGTGGCAGCCAAGGTCAACAAACTCCTTGGAGTGTCACCCGTGTAGGTGGTCCAGTAGACGGTTCGGGCTATACCGCTTGGGTTATTGATACCGGTATCGATCTAGACCATGGTGACCTAAACGTTGATGCTAGCCGTGGCTTTAGCGCCTTCACCAGCGGCCGTAATGCCGGTATGGACGACGGTAATGGTCACGGTACCCATGTTGCCGGTACTATTGCTGCGCTAAATAACCAGCAGGATGTTGTTGGTGTTGCTGCCGGTGCAACCGTTATCCCGGTAAAAGTATTGGACGCACGTGGTTCAGGTAGCTGGTCTGGCGTATTAGCCGGTGTTGATCACGTTGCCGCCAATGCGTCTGCTGGTGACTGTGCGAACATGAGTTTGGGTGGTGGTTTTAACCAAGACCTGAATGATGCCGTTGAAAATGCAGCTCAGCAATCGGGTGCATTCTTCGTGGTTGCTGCAGGTAACGAAAGCCAGCATGCGGGTAACGTGTCTCCTGCCAGTGCATCACACCCTCGCGTGTTTACCATTTCAGCGACCGACAGCAGCGATAACTTCGCTAGCTTCAGCAACTATGGTAACCCACCGGTAGACTATGCGGCACCAGGTGTAAGCATTCTATCTACTCGTTCTGGTGGTGGCACAACAACCATGTCAGGTACCTCTATGGCGTCTCCGGCTGCATGTGCAGTGATCATGATGCGTAATGGTAACCCGGGTACAGATGGTCAAGCCATCAACGATCCTGACGGCAATGCAGATTCTATCCTACATCTCTAAAATTGTTGTGAACTAAGTGAAGTAAAAAGCCCCCGCGATTGCGAGGGCTTTTTTATGCCTATTGATTGGTATCGATTGACATTATACGTCTAGGTTAACCACACGCAGAGCGTTCTGCTCGATGAACTCACGGCGCGGCTCAACCTGGTCGCCCATTAGGGTCGCAAACAATTGGTCGGCGGCGATGGCATCTTCAATGGTAACGCGCAGCATACGACGTGCCGCAGGGTCCATGGTGGTTTCCCACAGCTGGTCCGGGTTCATCTCACCCAATCCTTTATAGCGCTGCGTATACAAGCCTTTCTTCGAATCGCTGATCAACCAGTCTAGTGCCTCAACAAAGCTGTCGACCGGCTGAGTTTTCTCGCCACGTTGTACGTAAGCACCGGCGCCAATAAGGTTACCCACCTTCTCTCCGGTAACGCAGATACGTTGGTAATCTTTAGACGTCAGGAAGTCATGGTTAAGCACATACTGCTTGTCCACACCGTGCTGACGAATATTCACCATGGGGTAATACAGCTTACGCTCATCGTCGAAATGCGTGAGGGCACTGTAGATGGCCGCATCTTCGTCGCGAACAACTAAATCGTCAACCAATGCCTGAGTCCACTGCTGTACCTTGGCCTCTTCGCCTAAATCGCCTTCGCTGATGCAATCGCGATAAATTAGACTGTGCATCATGGCCGATGGATATTTACGGGCCAGGCGCTCGATAACCTTTTCGGTCGATTGGTAATCACGAACCAGGTTTTCCAGGGCATTCCCTTCGATAACCGATGCTCCTTCGCTGCTGTAAAGGGCTGAGCCATTTAGCGCTAATGAGGTAAGGTACTCGACCAAGGCGTTATCGTCTTTAATATAACGCTCTTGCTTGCCTTTCTTAATCTTGTATAGCGGCGGCTGAGCAATATACACATAGCCACGCTCGATGATTTCCGGCATTTGACGATAGAAGAAGGTCAATAGCAAGGTACGAATGTGCGAGCCATCGACGTCGGCATCGGTCATGATGATGATGCGATGATAACGAAGCTTCTCGGGGTCATATTCGTCTCGACCAATACCGCAGCCTAGGGCGGTGATCAGAGTAGCTACTTCCTGTGACGATAGCATCTTATCGAAGCGGGCTTTTTCTACGTTCAGAATTTTACCCTTAAGCGGCAGAATGGCCTGGTTCTTACGGTTGCGGCCCTGCTTGGCAGAACCACCCGCAGAGTCACCCTCCACTATGTAGAGTTCTGATTCGGCTGGGTCTTTTTCCTGACAGTCGGCCAGCTTACCCGGTAGGCCTGCTAAATCCATGGCGCCTTTACGACGCGTCATTTCACGGGCTTTACGCGCCGCTTCACGGGCACGGGCAGCATCAATGATCTTGCCTACCACAATTTTCGCGTCGCTTGGATTTTCCAAAAGGAATTCACTAAGCTTTTCACCCATGGCTTGCTCTACCGCTGTCTTCACTTCACTGGAAACCAATTTATCCTTGGTTTGTGAAGAGAACTTAGGATCAGGCACTTTTACGCTAACAACCG
Organism: Pseudoalteromonas sp. T1lg75; assembly: GCF_002964705.1. GTDB lineage: Bacteria > Pseudomonadota > Gammaproteobacteria > Enterobacterales > Alteromonadaceae > Pseudoalteromonas. The sequence continues at coordinate 29,189 of NZ_PQCD01000005.1, forward strand.
CGGTCAAACCTTCACGAGCATCATCACCCGTTGCATTGCTTGTCGTTTTAGCCTTTTTATTAAAGCCCTCTTTTTCCATGTAATTATTAAGCGTACGCGTTAATGCCGCACGGAAACCAGCTAGGTGAGTACCACCATCACGTTGTGGAATGTTGTTGGTGAAACAGAAGATGCTTTCCTGGAAGCCATCGTTCCACTGCATCGACACTTCAACACTAATGCCATCCTCTTCACGTTCATGGGTGAAGTGGAATACATTTTGATGAACAGGGGTTTTCTTACGGTTTAGGTAAGCTACAAAGGCCTCGATACCGCCTTCATATTTAAAGTGGTCGCGCTTATCTTCTTCACGCTCATCGGTCAAAATAATCGACACACCTGAGTTCAAGAAGGATAGCTCACGCAGACGCTTGGCCAAAATATCGTAGTGGAAATTGGTGTCACTAAAGGTCTGTGAACTAGGCCAGAAACGAATTTCTGTTCCGGTAGAGTCTGATTCGCCAATCACAGCCAGCGGTGCATCAGGCTCACCCATTGAATAAGTCTGCTTATGTAATTTACCGTCACGACGAATTTCCAACGCAAGCTTCTCAGATAGAGCGTTTACTACCGATACACCTACACCGTGCAAACCACCGGATACTTTATAAGAGTTATCGTCGAACTTACCGCCGGCGTGTAGCACGGTCATAATAACTTCTGCGGCCGACACCCCTTCTTCCGGGTGCAGCTCGGTTGGAATACCACGGCCGTTATCGCGTACCGACACGGAACCATCGGTATGGATTGTCACGTATATATCGTCACAATACCCCGCCAACGCCTCATCGATAGAGTTGTCGACCACCTCGAATACCATATGGTGTAAACCGGTGCCATCATCGGTATCACCAATGTACATTCCTGGTCGTTTCCGTACAGCGTCTAGTCCTTTAAGTACTTTAATACTTGATGAATCGTAATTTTCAGACATGGTGTTTCCATTTATCTTGTTATTAGTTCGCCATGTTTCACGTGGAACAAAGCCTGTGGCCTTGCCAAAGCCTCTAACACGGCGGAGACACTTTGGGATTCAATCGTTGTTATGAATATCTGTGCATCGCAACGAGAAAGCAGTTGCCCGACTTTCTTCTTGGTATCTTCGCTTAGTTCCGAGGGTAAATCGTCAATAAGCAGAATCGATTGTTTTCCGGTCTCTTTTTCTATTAAGCTATTTTGCGCTACTTTGAGCGCATATAAAAGCAATTTTAACTGCCCTCGCGAGAAGGCTGATTCTACCGGGCCGAGAGATGTTTTTATCGTTAGATCGGCCTTGTGTGGCCCTTTGCTGGTATAGCCCCGCATCAGGTCACCATCCCTGTTTTGAGCCAGTACATCGGCGAGGGATTCAGTACGCTTCCAACCCCAATTGAAATCAATTTCCAGGTCGTTTAGCAATTCTAATTCTGTACACAGTCTATCAAAAAAAAGCGCTTTAAACCTCTCTATATACGACTCTCTTAGCTGGGTAATTTTCTCGGCTAAGCGAACGAATTCTTTGTCCCAAACCGGCAGCATGGTGCGCAGTTCGGTGGGCTTATTTTTTAATAGTGCATTGCGTTGTTTCAGCACCTTATTAAAGTTTTGCCAGTGGACAAAAAACTCTTGTTCCACGTGGAACACACCTAAATCTATAAAAGCACGGCGTTCCTTGGGACCACCAAAAAAGAAGGAATAACTTTCCGGGGTAATGACCTGGACCGGCAACACTTGAGCCAAATCCGATATACGTCGACTCGCCTTCCCCTGGATTTTAATCTGGGTTTCACCCTGAACATTTTTTTGTATGCCCAGGGGAATCGTTAGGTTGTTACTTCGCTTTTTTGCATGCAAGGTAAACTGTGGTTGCCCGTTACGGATCACATTGCGGTGCTTATTGGTGCGGAACGAACGTCCGTGAGAAAGGAAATAAATGGCTTCTAAAAAACTGGTTTTACCGCTGCCATTTTCACCATAAATAATGTTGATCGCTTCCGGTGCTAAGGTAGCAGCCTCAATATTACGAAAGTTATTGAGGCTAAAAGAAGTCAGGCTCATGGCCGTTTACAAGCGCATCGGCATAACGACATACAGGGCTTCACCGTCTCCCGCTGCTTCCATTAAGGCACTGCTGTTTGAGTCGGCAAGAGTAATAGAAACGTCTTCGGTTTTGATGGTGTTAAGTACATCAAGCAGATAAGAGACGTTAAAGCCTATCTCTAAATCTTCTCCCTGATACATCACTTCGATCACTTCTTCCGCCTGCTCTTGCTCTGGGTTATTAGCGCTGACCTTGAGCATACCCGAGCTTAAGTTCAGACGAACACCGCGAAACTTTTCATTAGATAGAATCGATACGCGGTGCAAGGCATTACGCAACCATTCACGATTAGCGATAATCACCTTATCTCCACCACGCGGTAAAACACGGCGGTAATCAGGGAAACGACCATCAACCAGTTTACTGGTAAAGGTGAACTCGGCATCGGTAATACGAATATGGTTCGCACCAAACTGAATAGTGACGGGCTGATCGTCGGCCGGCATCAGACGCATAATTTCCTGCACACCTTTGCGCGGCACAATCAACTGACGCTGGCTATTTAACGACTGTGGTAATTTCTTTTGTGCTATAGCTAAACGGTGACCATCGGTGGCCACGGTTTTAATTTCGTCATTTTCAACTTCAAACGACATGCCGTTAAGGTAATAACGAACATCTTGGTTAGCCATAGAAAAATGAGTGCTTTCCAGCAACTTACGAAGCTCCAAGCGACTTAGTTGAAATTCAACTTCACCATCCCATTGCTCCAGATTAGGGAAGTCTTCCGCCGCCAACGAAAGCAAGGCAAATCGACTTTGTCCCGAGGTCAGTACCACCTGATGCTCTTGAGAGGTCAAGGTGATATCACTGCCATCGGGCAGACTTTTACAAATATCTAAAAGCTTTTTCGCCGGCAAGGTGATCTTGGTGTCGGCACAAGGTTGCTCCAGGGCTACCGAGGCGACGAGCTCTATTTCAAGATCGGTTCCCGTCATGGATAACTGACCATCGCGCACCTCAAGTAATACATTGGAGAGCACGGGCAAGGTGTGCTTACGCTCGATGGCGCCTGATACCTGCATTAAAGGCTTTAGAAACTGATCTCTAGCGATAGTAATTTGCATAAGGGTAACCTTAAGATGACAAAGTTCTTATTAGATTTTGATAGTCTTCTTTCACTTCGTGGCTTTCATCACGAAGTGCTTTAACCTTGCGGCAGGCGTGCAGTACCGTGGTATGGTCACGACCACCAAATGCGTCGCCGATTTCCGGCAAGCTGTGGTTTGTTAATTCTTTCGATAATGCCATGGCCACCTGACGCGGACGCGCCACCGAGCGGCTACGGCGCTTAGACAATAGATCGGAAACGCGAATACGATAATACTCTGCCACAGTGCGTTGAATATTGTCTATGGTCACCAGCTTATCTTGCAGTGCCAATAAATCGCGCAGCGCTTCTTTTACAAAATCGATAGAAATGGGTCGACCGGTAAAGTTAGCATTGGCAATACTCGGTTTAACGCCCCTTCCAACTCACGCACATTGGAACGCAATTTTTTAGCAATAAAGAAAGCCACTTCATGGGGTAAGTTAATCTTACTCTGCTGTGCCTTCTTCATCAAAATGGCCACACGGGTTTCAAGCTCGGGCGGCTCGATAGCAATGGTTAAACCCCAACCGAAACGAGATTTAAGTCTGTCCTCTACCCCTTCTATTTCTTTGGGGTAACGGTCGGAGGTCAAAATGATCTGTTGGTTGCCCTCAAGGAGCGCATTAAAGGTATGGAAGAACTCTTCCTGAGAGCGCTCTTTGTTGGCAAAGAATTGAATATCATCGATCAGCAAGGCATCAACACTGCGATAATAGCGTTTAAATTCTTCTATCGCATTGTTTTGTAAAGCTTTCACCATATCCTGAACGAAGCGTTCTGAGTGCATATAGACAATCTTAGCATTCTCTTTTTTCGCTAAAATGCCATTACCCACCGCATGTAATAGGTGCGTTTTACCTAAACCAGTGCCACCGTATATAAATACAGGGTTAAATGCAGAGCCAGGATTATCGGCCACCTGAGTTGCTGCGGCTTTGGCTAACTGATTTGATTTACCCTCAACAAAATTATCAAAGGTATAGTTTTCTTTTATATTCGATTTGTACTGTGACTTGGGCGCTGGTTCAACTGCTGCGGGTTGAGCCGGTTGTTTAGCCCTATTAGCCTTGGCGTTGTCATTGGCGCCATTTACGCCCTGACTAGGTGCCTGTGCCGTAGTATTCACAGCGGTATTAAGCATGGGCTTGCTGCCCACATCAAAACGTAATTCTGGCGCTTCATCGCCACAAATTTCGACTAACAGTTCATTTATACGATTTAGGTATTTTTCTCTAACCCAATCAAGAACAAAGCGGTTTGGCGCATAAATAGTCAGAGTATCATCGGTACTTTCTGCCTGCAGGGGTCTTACCCACATACTAAATTGCTGTGATGGCAATTCATCTTGCAACACGTATAAACAACTTTGCCAAACAGACAGATACACAGTGTACTCCCGAAAATAGAATAGAGGTTTCGATACTCGTTCATCACGAGTTTAGCGCTTGTTATTCTTCCCTGAATCACGGCTTTTCTGTGATCGGGTCGCCCATTATGACGCCTATTTATCCACAACTTCAATATTGATTTTTACGGAAAATGTGCTCCAACAAGAAAAGCAATGTAACACATTGTTTTTAATTGATATTTATTTTAAAAAAAGAATTTAATTTAACGCTTTACAAAACTTTGATCTTGATCAATTGAGATGATCCAAGGGGGTTATTCAGGGGATTTATGCACTTTTTAAACATGCCCTGTGGAAAACTTTCATTTTTTAACGATCCTTCGAGGATCGCTTGCACGATCTTGGCCTCCAGCTGCTAATATATAGGCTCTTTGTTGTGCGATTATCGTTGACTTTAGCGTCAAGCCTCTATAGAATCTCGCGCTCGCTAAGGCACCACGGAATGTCCGTTGGAAACACTCGGTGAACATCCACAGAGTGAGAAAAACTTGGCATCGAAGTTGTGTTAGCGTCTGAGTGAGGATCGCGACCCACACAGAGAATTTAAACCTTAACCGATCGGATGGAATTGTTATGAAAAGAACTTTTCAACCTAGCGTATTAAAGCGTAAGCGTACTCACGGTTTCCGTGCTCGTATGGCTACTGCTAACGGCCGTAAAGTACTAGCACGTCGTCGTGCTAAAGGCCGTAAAGTTCTTTCTGCTTAATATTTAGTGGAAGACTTTCGCTTTGGCAGGGAGTTACGTCTGTTAACTCCCTCGCATTACTCCCGCATTTTTAACGAGCCTGCTCGGGCTGCTACTTCCTTATTTACTCTCTTAGCTAAACCTAACTCGTTATCGCAACCGCGATTGGGTCTCACCGTAGCTAAAAAGAATGTAAAACAAGCCAATCAAAGAAACCGCATCAAGCGTATTGCTCGTGAAAGCTTTCGCCTGCATCAGCATAAACTCGACAATATTGATATTGTGTTGATGGTTAAACGCGGTATCGACGAGCGCTCAAACGCCGAAATTCGTCAAGAACTGGATAAACTATGGCGTAAAATCAACGAACGCTGTAAACCAGGATACAAGCCGCCACCGCGCAGACATCACAAAAAGCGCGACAATACTTCGCAAAAGCGTGGTAGATAATAGAATTTACCTAGGTTTTCAGGTATCTTTAGCTCACCTTTTAATCGACTAACTGAGTATTCACTTATACCCTACTCAGTGCTGCGGGCCTTTATGTTAGCTTTTATATTAGCAATACCTAAAAATACCCTCATTACTGTAATAAAGGTCTATCAAAAGTGGATCAGCCCAATGCTTGGGCCGAACTGTCGCTTTAATCCCAGCTGTTCTTCTTATGCCTTGCAGGCTATTAAACTGCATGGCGCGGTAAAAGGCAGTTGGTTGGCAGCGAAACGAATAGTAAAATGCCATCCTTTACATGCCGGAGGGGATGATCCCGTTCCTGGCAAACGTAACCACCATTAATCTTAACAACGAGAAATAAGAGCTGTTATGGAATCGCAACGCACGTTTTTATTTATCGGCCTGTTGTTGGTGTCATTTTTATTATTCCAGGAATGGAATAATGATTATAACCAACCGGCCAACAATCCAAGTGCTCAAACCCAAAGCAATGCCCCAGCCAACGCCGGGCAAAGTGATGTTCCCAATTCGGATATTGCCGAGCCGCTAGCATCGACATCAGCAAGCCAACAAATTATTACCGTAACCACGGATGTGTTTGCGGTGAAAATTGACACCCTTGGCGGCGACATCATCGAAGCCAAATTGCTGCAGCATGCGGAAACTCATGGCAGCGACGAGCCTTACCTGTTGTTAGGCCAGTTTGAGGGCAATGAATACTTCGCCCAAAGTGGTTTAATCGGCTTAAATGGTCCAGACGCTCGTAAAGAAGGTCGCCCGGTTTATCAAAGCGAGCAACAAAGCTATACCATGACTGGCGATACACTAGCGGTACCGCTTACCTTTGTTGATGCTCAAGGCGTGAGCTACACCAAGACCTACACCTTCCACAAAAGCCGTTACGACGTTACCTTGGATTATGACATCCAAAACAACACGGCTAACGCGGTTCAGGTACAGCTTTATACTCAGGTTAAGCGCACCGTCCAAGACAAGGGCAGCCTCATCGATCAAAGCTACCTAGGTGGTGCTTACGGTACCGACGAAGTTAACTACGAAAAATACTCGTTTGACGATATTCAAGACAAAGAATTGAAAGAGTCGACTCAAGGTGGCTACGTGGCCTTCCTTCAGCACTATTTCGTTAGTGCCTGGGTACCCGCTCAAGATCAAACGAACACCGTATATATGCGTCTGCCTACCGCCAAGGTTGCGCAAATTGGTATTAAGTCGGAGCCAGTGAATATTGCTCCGGCAAGCTCTGCAACATTTGCGTCTACCTATTATATGGGTCCGAAAGACACGGATGCTTTGGAAGCGCTGCACCCTAACCTGGACTTAGCCGTGGACTATGGTTGGTTATGGTTTATTTCACAGCCACTATTAACACTGCTGAAGTTTTTATACAGCTTCCTAGGTAACTGGGGCTTGGCTATCATAGCTATCACTATTGTTGTGAAGTCGCTGCTATACCCGCTGACTAAAGCCCAATATACCTCTATGGCTAAGATGCGTGCCCTTCAGCCGAAGATGCAGGCACTGAAAGAGCGCTATGGCGATGACCGCCAGAAGTTCGGTCAAGCTATGATGGAAATGTACCGCAAGGAAAAAGTGAACCCTATGGGTGGCTGTTTCCCACTGTTGCTACAAATGCCTATCTTCCTGGCGCTGTTCTACGTATTCCTGGAATCACCAGAACTACGCCATGCAGAGTTCGGCCTATGGCTAACTGACTTGTCGTCAAAAGACCCCTTCTACGTGCTACCGGTTCTATTCGGCGCCAGTATGTTCCTGATGCAAAAGCTTCAGCCAATGACGGTAACGGATCCAATGCAGCAGAAGATGATGACCTGGATGCCGGTATTCTTCTCGGTATTCTTCCTATGGTTCCCATCGGGTCTGGTACTTTACTGGTTGGTTTCAAACCTTATTTCTATCGCTCAGATGCTGATCATCTACCGCGGTATGGAGAAAAAGGGCTTGAAAGTCCGAGGCTAGATTTAGCCTGAATCGATATTAGAAAAGCGGCTTATGGCCGCTTTTTTATTGTTTACAGCCACATTAGGTTACAATACACACATTGCCGCTTTATCGAGTTATTCTATGTATTCTCAAGACACTATAGTTGCCCAAGCCACGGCCCCCGGACGCGGTGGCGTGGGTATTATTCGCGTCTCAGGTGCCCTTGCCAAGGATGTTGCCGAGCAGATCATCGGTCATTGCCCCAAGACCCGCTACGCCGAATATGTGCCCTTTCACGACCTTAATAAGCAACAGCTGGATCAGGGTATCGCCCTATTCTTTCAAGGCCCTAACTCCTTTACCGGCGAAGATGTACTTGAGCTGCAAGGTCACGGCGGTCCAATTATTCTCGACATGCTGCTACGTGAAATTGCCGACATCGAGGGTGTGCGTCTGGCCAAACCCGGGGAATTCTCCGAGCGCGCATTTTTAAACGATAAACTGGATTTAACCCAGGCTGAGGCCATTGCCGATTTAATCAATGCCACCTCGGAACAGGCGGCGAAAAGCGCCCTGCACTCGCTCCAGGGCGAATTCTCCAATCACATCACTGAGCTGGTGGAACAGGTGATTCACCTACGCATGTATGTTGAAGCGGCCATCGACTTTCCCGATGAAGAAATAGATTTTCTCAGCGATGGCAAGGTTGCCGGCGATCTGCAACGCATACTCGATCAGGTCGAGCAGGTGCGAGCTCAGGCCAAACAGGGCAGCATCATCCGCGACGGTATGCGGGTGGTGATTGCCGGACGCCCCAACGCCGGTAAATCAAGCCTGCTTAACGCCCTGGCCGGCCGTGAAGCCGCCATTGTTACCGATATCGCCGGGACCACCCGAGACGTGCTTAAAGAGCACATTCATATCGATGGTATGCCTCTGCATATAATCGATACCGCCGGACTGAGGGAAAGCCCTGACAAAGTGGAACAGATCGGTATAGAGCGCGCCTGGGAAGAAATAAACCAAGCCGACCGCGTGCTCTTTATGGTCGACGCCCAGGACACTCAAGCCAATACACCTGAGCAAATTTGGCCTGAGTTTGTCGCCAAGCTTCCGGAAAATATGGGCATTACCGTGATCCGTAATAAGGTCGACCTCAGCGGTGAAGAGCTGGGGTTTGACGACAGCCATAGCCATCCGGTACTGAGGATCAGCGCCAAAGAGGGCCTGGGTATCGATTTAGTACGTGAGCACCTAAAGGCCTGTGTCGGCTTTGAAGGCACGCAAGAAGGCAGCTTTATGGCGCGCCGTCGCCACCTTGATGCCTTAGAACGTGCTTTAAGTCATCTGCAAACTGGCCAGGAGCAGCTTGAGGCCCATATCGCCGGTGAAATTCTTGCCGAAGAACTGCGCTTAGCACAGCAATACCTTAACGAGATCACCGGTGAATTCACCTCGGATGATCTGCTCGGCAAGATCTTCAGCTCATTCTGTATCGGTAAATAACGCAATACCGAATAGCCCACATAAAAACGCCCTTGTTTACTGCAAGGGCGTTTGTCGTTTCATTACCTGAATAAAAATTAAGAGAAGTGCTTGGCGAGCGCCTCTTTCACCACCCGTGACCTGTCTTTGCTCAGCGGCAGAATAAGCTCTGCACTATCATCTGCCTGAGATAGAATCTCCGGCAGTTGTGCCCGCCTACCCGCATGCAAGTAGGCCAGGGTGTGCTTAAAGTTACCGTATTCACCACGGGCATGGCCGTGGATAAACTCACAACAAACCTCAAAATGCGCGCGCTTAATACAAAACAGCGTGATATGAGCGGCATTAACCTTCAGCGATACCAGCCACTGAAGCATAAAACGCATGCCTTTCTCTGTGCTTTCATTATCTAAATTACTGGCGCGAGTAAGCTCAAGGTAGCTATCGAAGTCTATTTCTCCTTGCAACAACAGATGGTGCAGCCAGCATTTTTCATAATCGCGCTCGATCACCTTAAAGCCACGGTAATCATGATTAAACAACAGCTTGGCAAGCCTGTCCCGTTGAACTGGTTCCAGCATCCAGATAAATTGGCCGATATCATACATGCTCGACTCATCGGCATTGGGGCGGAAGTATTCGCCTGCCATCTGCCCACCATAAAGGCTGGCAATATTGTCATATTCCACCTCCCCCTCCAGATATGCCAAGGTCTGCTCCACCAAGAGCTCAATACGGGCATTTGTATCTTGCAGTGTGGCAATACGCGCAAGCAGCGCCTGGCTATCCACTTCCTGGTCAAAAATAAGCAGTGAGCCACTTGCCCACCTGCCTTGGTAAAGCTCCAGTGGCATCTCCTGATCGGCCATCAGAATATGGTTCTTATCACCACGCTGTTGTAAAACCGTGATTTCCAACCAGCTCATGCCATCCACATGACAAGGCCGGTCGTGAAGCGTTTGTTCATCGGCAACAATGGGGTTGCGCAATTTCGCCGGAGCTTTGTCACCCTCACCGATATAAAGGCAGGCTTGGCCATATTCGTGGGCAAGTGCTTGCTCCCAGGAGGTAATATTCAGTTGCACTAAAATACGCAGCGCCCGTTTCAGATCATGCTTTATATCCAGTGGGATCTCCGGGTATTTAAGCGAGGCATGGTGTAAAAAATCGACCTTGGTACGCTCGTTAATATATTGCAGGCCTTGGTGCATGGCTTCAGCCTTTTTACGGTCAATACCGGCAAACATGCCCGTGGCCGTGCTGCTAATCTCGCTGTAAAGCTCAAGCCAATGCAGATAACGTTCGTTGTTATAGAACTCCCGACTCATCTCATAGGCCATGAGTACACCGGCATCGATCCCCGCTTTTTCTAACTGCTCCTGTATCTCAATCCCCTCTAAGACGTTGTTAAATTCGATACTCCAGGAGTCGTCCGAGTATGCCCGCAATATATTACGGGCAACACGCACAGGCGCCAGGGCAATAATAAATTGCCACAAACGATCCGCTTGAACGCTATGGGATAAAGGTAGCTGACGCAGCCAATAGGCTATCAAGGTAAAGCGCTGAAAATCATCATCATGGTCACGAAATAACAGGTATCCTTTCTGCTGTTCGCTGTATTTATTGAAATAGAGCTGACCGCGACAGCAATCATCGCGATGTAATTGCGGCTCCAGCAAAGCCATAATGCTGGCCTGATCATCCTCTGGGTTGTCGGCGGTAAAATAGGCGCGAACACGAGCAACATCAGCCTCGCTTAAGCCCTTATCATCCGAGCTATGAAAGTCCCCTTCCTTATTGGTATGTTTAAGAATTTTCGCTACCGCTTTATCCCATACCTGGTGCTCAGTTAAATAGGCCAACAGAGACTCGCTGATCTCATCGCCAATGCGCTCATTAAAATCCCGGTAAAGCTGGTAGCTGGCCAGGGCTAAAAAGCCCATGTCGGCTTTTGGCCAATGCCTTGGGTAACACAAATCACGTGAACCGCGCAGCACAGTGTCAACCAAATTGAAGTGCTTTTTATATAGGATCTCGTCCCTGTCGCTGAATTTGCAGAAGATATATTGCACCTCCTGGGCTAACGCTGGGTCAGTTTCACTTTGCTCTAGTACCTCTGACTCTGGGACAGGCAACTGGCTGTAACGGCGATAATATTCCTGGCGAGTGAGCAGCGCACCTTCTCCCTCACTTAGTAAGGACATCATGTATTCGCTAAACTCCCTTTTCCCCAGGGCGCGGTAAAATACATCGATAACTCTAAGATATTGTTGCTGACGCGCCTCAAGTAGGGAAACCCGGCTATCAGGGGTCACAGTCAAGGTGGTCGTTAGATTACCGGCCAGCTCAAATGTGCATTCTTCGCCAAAGTGATCGGTCAATAGATCGCCACGCACCAGGCGCAACACATCATCTATTTCTTCGGCAATGCCTTGGTTGTTGCACTCGAAACGGTGCAGCATATCGTCCAGATGCGCGGCCATTTCAGGAGCATGAGCCTTGGCAAGTGGTATAAGAGCTAGTTCTTCAAGGGCTGCTAAAGCGTCACGCTGCTCGCCACTTTCTATATAGCGCCATAAACGCTCGCCCTGGGGCATGGCCAAAACCAAGGGTTTAAGTATTTCTGTGCCATAGTTAAGTTCATGGCTACGGGCATCACGGGCAAGATAAGCCTGATATTGAGCGCGCTTTTCCAGTGCGGCGTCCGCGGCTTTAACCAGCGCACCGGTTACCTGGCTTTGTACCTGGCGCTGCAAGTCGTAGGCTTCATCTTCCAGGGTGCTGCCCATAAACGCCTGTTGCATAAAGGCATCCAGCGCATCTTCTTGATCATCAAGGTCAGGACGCTGAAATAGCGACTGATACAGCCAAACAACCGGGCTATAAGCGCTAAGATCTTCCTCTTCATCACTGGTTTCATCTATGTGTTGCAAGAGCACGGGTTCGGCTTGAAAGCGCTCGATCACCAAACGCTTAAAAACGGCATACTGCTCTGGGTTCTCTTCAAGATAAGCTCCCAAAGGCTGGTGGCTCAAACCACCACTATAGAAGTCCGCGCCAAACATACCTAAACGAAATTCGGAGCTATCGCACCAGATAAAGGCTTTTATAAGTTCGGGATGCCAGCCATGTTTGTCTAAAAGGGTACTCAGATAACCTTCATATTGGCTGGCATGCTCATGATCCCAATAAGGAATAAGATACTGGCCAATCAAATAGGCATATTGAAGATCGGTTTTTGCCAGCATATATAAGGCTTCAATACCAAAAACGCGCATATCGTCCAGCCACATATCACTGGTATCGTTCATGCGCCGACTGTACGCCACTATGGCTTTGGCGCTATCAACAACCGCGTCTTTTATCTCGGGATACTGCAGTGCGGCAGCAAACAGGATCACCTCAGAGATATAAAGCTCTCTGTTATCTGTGATCTCATCTTTATAGTTATGCGCGCCACCTTCTTGCCCCAGGTTCAGGGCCGCTTTTAACAATGCCTGGTTTTCTCCGGCATCATTTACCTGCAGACGACGTAATTCATCTGGAGTCTGATGTTTAAATTCCACATCAAACTGTTGCTCATTAAAGGCGCTCCCATTGTTAAGAAGCGCTTGGTAGTGAATAAGTGCAGCTTTGATTTGCTGCGGATCGTAAATATTCAGGGAAATGATTTGGTTTTTATCAAATTGATTCATAAGGAAATATTTTTAAAAATGATTTTAGATTCGCTATTGAAGAAAATGTCATTCATTGACATTGGGTCAGCGATCGAAATTTTGTGACAGAACGTACCTATATTGTCACGGCGCTAAAACTAGCATAAATAGCAAGCCCAGGTCACAAAAAATCCTTTAATTTCCATTACATAGATAAAGGATACCCACTGGGTAGACAACTCGGTCAGCATCCTGATCTGGGTTCAATCATAGGGACTTTGAGGAAAGAGAACCGCTTAATTGTGATCTTAAAGGCACGGATATGAGCGATCATTTCCTTGGCCAGTAGTGAATAATTACGAATAAAAGTGCAGAACGTACAAAATTTTGGGGTTTTATTTGCACAACAAGTCACCACCTAGCTGCAACCTGCTTAAAAACAATACAAGATCATCCATGCTTAGTGGCTCTAAAACTGATGATCTTTCTCTTTTTAGAACCTTTTATTATATGGATCCAATGCTATAGATCTAAGAATTAAGATCTAATTCTCGCTTTTGGATCATTATCCACAGGCAAATAATTCACACCCCTAAGCAATAAGCCAATAGCCCCTTTTAATCCCTTTTTGATGACCGGGAATGGCTATTTAACCTAAGCTTATCGACTTTTTATCAACAACTTAAAATCATAAAAAAACTATATATTTCATATTACTAAAAGAAGATTCCACATTTTACAAAGTAATTATTTATGCACTGATAAAGAGATCCATTGAGTGATGTACGGGATCAGGTATCATACAGGCCAATTGAACGACTAGTTTGACGACATGAAACAGCTGGAAATTATCATAGGCAGCCAGATGGGCGGCACCGAGTATGTGGCCGAACATTTAAGCCAACTTTTGGCGGATCAAGGTGTACAAAGTCAGTTGCACGAGCAACCCGAGCTACAACATATAGATAGGGATCATCCCTGGTTGATCTGTACTTCAACCCATGGCGCAGGGGATTATCCCGATAATTTACTGGCATTTATCGAGCAATTAGCAACAAGTGAGCCACTTGATCGAGTTCGTTTTGCGGTTATAGGAGTTGGCGACTCCAGCTACGACACCTTTAACTTTGCCGCTAAAAATATCGTTTCCTTGCTACAAACCAAGGGCGCCACCCTGCTATTGCCGCAACTAGAAATAGATGTGCTTGGCGAAGAGCTACCGGAAGATACTGCTGAGCAATGGCTGCCTAATTTGCTGCAAGCATGGAAAAGTGCATAAGGATCTTACCCAATACTTATTCACAAAATATCGAAAAGTTAGATCTGAATGTGGATAAAAGCTTAGTATCATGCGATCCAAGCGATGATTATGCACTTGATAAGATCTATCGCGAATTGGCCTGTGTATAAAACAGCTATTTGATCAGAGCTTATTAGCCCTTAGATCCGATCATATCTACAACAATTAAGATCGCTCAATCTATTGAATTTATAAAGTTTTTATCGGTTATCAACAGATCTGGACGAGACTAATAGTAAGATCAATAAAAGATCTCTTTAAAGATCCTTTATTTTATATATGATCCACTTTGAGATCTTGAACACTATTTAACCGTTTCCCTTCCCTCATTTTCTAGGTAGAATACGCACCCTTTTCTCTTTCACCGGTTGTAGGAAACGTTAAATGATTTTCCATGAACACTTTGATGTCATTGTTGTAGGCGGCGGTCATGCTGGCACCGAAGCGGCATTAGCTGCGGCACGTATGGGCATGAATACCCTGCTGTTGACACATAACATGGACACCCTTGGCCAAATGTCTTGTAATCCAGCGATCGGTGGCATAGGTAAAGGTCATTTAGTTAAAGAGATCGATGCCTTGGGCGGCGCTATGGCCAAAGCCATCGACAAAGGCGGGATCCAGTTCAGAACCCTAAATTCTTCTAAGGGCCCAGCGGTACGAGCAACCCGTGCTCAGGCGGATCGCGCTCTCTACAAAGCCGAGATCCAAGCCATTTTGCAACGCCAGGAAAACCTGAAGATCTTCCAGCAATCCTGTGATGATCTTATCGTTGAAGGTGATAAGGTTACCGGCGTTGTTACCCAGATGGGCCTAAAGTTCAGTGCTCAAAGCGTGGTATTAACCGTAGGTACCTTCCTTGGTGGCCAAATTCATATTGGTTTAGAAAACTTCCAAGGAGGCCGCGCAGGTGATCCTCCTTCGATCGCACTGGCACGTCGACTACGCGAATTACCGTTTCGCGTTGATCGCCTGAAAACAGGTACACCACCGCGTATTGATGCGCGAACCGTGGACTTTAGTAAGATGCAAACTCAGCCTGGTGATACCCCAACTCCGGTTTTCTCATTTATGGGCAAGGCCAGTGATCACCCGAAACAGATCCCCTGTTATATCACCTACACCAACGAGAAAACGCATCAGATCATTAACGACAACCTGCATCGCTCACCCATGTATTCCGGTGTGATTGAAGGCATAGGTCCGCGTTATTGTCCGTCAATCGAAGATAAGATCGTTCGTTTTGCCGATAAAGACAAACACCAGATCTTCGTTGAGCCTGAGGGCCTAACCTCTTATGAGCTGTACCCTAACGGTATCAGCACTAGCCTGCCGTTCGATGTGCAAATGGACATAGTGCGTAGCATTGCCGGTTTTGAAAATGCTCATATTTGTCGTCCTGGTTACGCCATCGAGTATGACTTCTTCGATCCCCGCGATCTAAAACCATCGCTGGAAACCAAATTTATCAATGGCCTGTTCTTTGCTGGTCAAATCAATGGCACCACGGGTTATGAAGAAGCCGGTGCCCAAGGCTTGATCGCCGGTATGAACGCGGCATTGCAAGTGCAAGGCAAGGATTCATGGACGCCACGTCGTGACGAAGCCTACACCGGCGTATTGATCGACGACCTAGCAACCCTAGGCACCAAAGAACCGTACCGCATGTTTACCTCCCGTGCCGAATACCGCCTGTTGCTGCGTGAAGACAATGCCGATCTACGCTTAACGGCCAAAGGACGAGAGCTAGGCCTGGTATGTGATGAGCGCTGGGCTGCGTTCAATGACAAGCTGGAAGTGATGGAGCAGGAAACCCAGCGTATTCGCTCGACCTGGATCCACAAAGATCATCCGGCCTTGAATTCGGTCAACGAACTGCTTAAGTCGCCAATGACCCGCGAAGCTAGCCTGGAAGACCTATTGCGTCGTCCGGAGATCAGTTACAAGGATCTGATGGCAATTGACGGTTTGGCTTCTGGCTCAGACAACGAGCAAGCCCTCGAGCAGGTCGCGATTCAAACCAAGTACGCCGGTTATATTGCCCGTCAGCAGGATGAAATTGCCAAGCAACTGCGCCATGAGCAAACCTTGTTGCCAAAAGAATTCGATTACAGCCAGGTTTCCGGCTTGTCGAACGAAGTGGTCGCCAAACTGACCGATGCACGTCCCGACACTATCGGCCAGGCATCGCGTATTTCTGGTATTACTCCAGCGGCGATTTCGTTATTATTGGTGTATCTCAAGAAGCAAGGTATGTTGCGCAAATCGGCGTAACCAAGAGCAAGCGTGTTAGAAAACAAATTTAAACAATTGCTGGCTAAGGCCAGCATTTCTCTTAGTGAGCAACAGATTCAGCAATTACTTGCCTACGTTGCTTTGCTGGACAAGTGGAACAAAGCCTACAACCTTACCTCGGTTCGCGATCCTAAAGACATGCTGGTTAAGCACATCATGGATAGCCTGGTTGTGGCCGAGCACCTTAAAGGTCAACACTACATCGATGTGGGGACCGGACCTGGTTTACCCGGTATGGTTTTGGCCATTGCCCTGCCCGATACCGAGTTCGTATTACTCGATAGTCTTGGCAAGCGCGTCACCTTCTTAAAGCAGGTGAAACATGAGCTTGGCCTAAAAAATGTAACCCCGGTGCAGAGTCGAGTTGAAGAATATCAGCCAAGTGTTAAATTAGATGGAGTGCTATCTCGCGCCTTTGCCTCTATTGATGATATGCTGCATTGGTGCGCGCATTTAATTGATCAGGACGGCCGCTTTATTGCGCTTAAAGGCCAGTACCCTGAGCGGGAATTAGCACACCTTCCCGATGGCTTCAGTTTCGAGCAAAATATTGAGCTTAGGGTTCCTGAATTAGAGGGCGAGCGCCATCTTATAATTCTAAGAAAAAATTAATTGGCGAGGATCAACGTGGCTAAAGTCATTGCTATTGCAAACCAAAAAGGCGGTGTGGGTAAAACCACCACAGCCGTAAATTTGGCGGCCTCAATGGCTGCGACCAAACGTAAGGTGTTATTGATCGATCTCGATCCTCAGGGCAATGCCACCATGGGCAGCGGCGTTGATAAGTACGACGATGTTGCTACCGTCTATGATCTACTGATCGAAGATAAACCCTTCGAAGAGGTGGTGATCACTCAGACTTCGGGTGAGTATCACTTGATCGCCGCCAACGGTGATGTTACCGCGGCGGAAGTGAAACTGATGGAATTGTTTGCCCGCGAAGTACGTTTGCGCAACGCCTTGGAAAAGATCCTTGCCGACTACGAGTATATTTTTATCGACTGTCCGCCGTCGTTGAATATGCTTACCGTTAATGCCATGGCCGCCGCCGACTCGGTGTTGGTTCCCATGCAGTGTGAATATTATGCGCTGGAAGGGATCACCGCATTGATGGGCACCATAGAGCAATTAGCACAACTGGTTAACCCCAAATTACAGATTGAAGGCATTTTGCGAACCATGTACGATCCGCGCAACCGCCTTGCCAACGATGTTTCCGAACAGCTGAAACAGCACTTTGGCGATAAGGTCTATCGGACTGTTATTCCGCGCAACGTTCGCCTTGCAGAAGCACCCAGCTTTGGTGCCCCGGCCATGTATTACGACAGAGCCTCTGCGGGAGCCAAGGCATATCTGGCCTTGGCCGGTGAAATGCTGCGCCGCAAAGAAAAACAAACACCTGCAGTCGCCTAAATCTAGAGGTAAGCGAATCAATGTCTGCTAAAAAACGTGGATTAGGAAGGGGCCTGGATGCCCTACTCACGTCGTCAAAACCCGCCGCACCCGCGTCAGAGCAAAGCGCCAATGACGGGCCAAGCGAGCAAGCCGTTAAAGGCGAGCTGCAAAAGCTGGCGATCGAGTTTTTACGCCCCGGCAAGTATCAGCCGCGCAAGGATATGGCCGAAGACGCGCTTGAAGAATTGGCCAGCTCTATTCGTGCCCAAGGCATTATTCAGCCCATTGTGGTGCGTCAATTAGGCGAACAGCAGTACGAAATCATTGCCGGTGAGCGTCGCTGGCGCGCCGCGCAATTGGCTAAGCTCGACATGGTCCCTTGTTTAATCAAGGATGTACCGGATGAAGCCGCGGTGGCCATCGCCCTGATTGAGAATATTCAGCGTGAAGACCTCAACGCCATGGAAGAAGCCATCGCCCTAGAGCGTTTGATCCAAGAGTTTGCCCTGACGCACCAACAGGTGGCCGATGCGGTAGGTAAATCCCGTACCACGGTGACTAATTTGCTGCGTCTGAACAACCTCAATGACGATGTAAAAATTATGTTAGAGCATGGCGATATCGAGATGGGTCATGCTCGTTGTCTGTTGGCGCTCAGTGGTGAAGCGCAATCCGAGGCCGCTCGCAGCGCCGTAGCCAAGGCATTAACCGTACGTGAGACGGAAAAGCTGGTGCGTTCCCTGTTGGAACCCTCAGAAAAACCAGTTAAAAAAGAAAAAGACCCAGATGTCAAACAGTTAGAGCAAAAGCTCCAAGATAATCTCGGTGCCAAGGTCGAAATAAACTACAACCAGAAAGGCAAGGGTAAGTTAGTGATTTCTTACACTAATTTAGACGAGCTTGAAGGTATTTTAGAGCGTATCGACCCGCAGCGAAATCAGGTTTAATTATCCCCTTCTCGCCCCCGTAATCACGGGGGTGAAATTGACACAATTTCATCCCGCTCAAGTTGCAAATTGGCCAGAAATCAGTATAATTTCGCCAGTTTTAGCACCCCAATGAAACTTAACGTAATTAAGGTTAATAGAAAGTGACGCAAAGGTTGTCTGGCCCGTATCGCCAAGCCGCATTAAAAGGCGTTCTTCTTCAGGGTGTCGTAGCAATTATAGCTGCAGTAATAGTTTTAGTAGGTTGGGAAGTAGATGCCGCGGTTTCAGCATTGGCTGGTGGACTGGTGGCGGTACTTCCTAACTTTTTGTTTGCTATCTATGCGTTTCGATATGTGGGCGCAAGCAAGGCAAAACAAGTGTATGCCTCATTTAAAAGAGGCAACGGATTAAAATTTTTGCTAACGATTTTCTTGTTCGCACTAATATTTAAGCTTTATCCGGTAATGGCGTTGCCATTTTTCTCCAGCTTTATATTGGTGACGTTTACACAGTGGTTAGCGCCGATTTTTTTTAATCATTAACTTTTGGGATAAAACATGGCTGCAGGTGAAGAACTTACCTTAACGGGTTACATCCAGCACCATTTAACTAACGGTCAAGTCAGTATTGGCGATGGTTGGTTTTGGAAGCTGAATGTAGATACCCTCGCATGGTCTATCGGTCTTGGACTGATTTTCTTATGGATCTTTAAGCGCGCTGCGAATAAAGCAACGCTTGGCGTTCCAGGAAAATTTCAGTGCTTTATCGAGATGGTCGTAGAATTCGTCGATCAAAACGTGAAAGACACCTTTCACGGTAGAAGTCGACTAATCGCTCCTCTTGCTCTGACGATTTTCGTCTGGGTATTCCTGATGAACTTAATGGACTTGATCCCGGTTGATTTCCTTCCTGCACTTGCAGGTCAAATCGGCGTACTTTCAGGTGCCGTAGAAAGTTCTCACGATGTTTACATGAAGGTGGTACCAACAACCGATCTTAACCTAACCCTAGCGCTAGGTATCGGTGTGTTCGCACTCATCATCTTCTACTCGATTCGTGTTAAGGGCTTAATGGGCTTTATCAAGGAGCTAACGCTTCACCCATTCAGTTCTAAAAACATGGTTGTTCAAGCTCTATTTATTCCGGTTAACTTCATTCTAGAGTTCGTAACTCTGATTGCTAAGCCGGTTTCATTGGGCTTACGTCTATTCGGTAACCTTTATGCTGGTGAACTTATCTTCATCCTGATTGCAGCAATTGGCTTGTTCCAATTACCACTGCACTTTGTATGGGCGGTATTCCACATCCTGGTTATTGTATTGCAAGCATTCATCTTCATGATGCTGACAATTGTTTACCTGAGCATGGCGTCTGAAGACAACCATTAAGAACCGGCTCACAAAAGATTTTTTAACTTTAACTTTAATCATTTACAAAAATATTGGAGACAATAATGGAAATCGTACTAGGCCTTAAATATATCGCTGTTGCCCTACTTATCGGTTTTGGTGCCCTTGGTACTGCTATCGGTTTCGGTAACCTAGGTGGTAAATTCCTAGAATCAGCTGCTCGTCAGCCTGAGCTTGCACCTCAACTACAAGTTAAAATGTTCATCGTAGCTGGTCTTATCGATGCGATCGCTATGATCGGTGTAGGTATCGGTCTATACCTATTGTTCGCTGCTTAATTTTAGATAAGACATTTAACGCGAACATAAATTGACTTGTAAGGAGGAGCGGACGTGAGTTTAAACGCCACTCTAATTGGTGAATTAATCGCTTTCATCGTTTTTGTATGGTTCTGCATGAAGTTCGTGTGGCCACCACTAAACGGTGCAATCGAGGCTCGCCAAAAGAAAATCGAAGATGGTTTAGCTGCCTCTGATAAAGCTGAAAAAGATCTTGAGCTTGCTCGTAAAAAAGCAACCGAGCAACTTAAAGAAGCTAAAGCAGAAGCTGCTGAAATCATCGAGCAAGCTAAAAAGCGTGCGACGCAAATCGTTGACGAAGAGACATCTCGTGGTCACGAAGAGCGTGAAAAAATCATTGCTCAAGGTCATTCTGAAATCGAAGCCGAGCGTAACCGTGCCAAAGAAGAATTGCGTAAGCAGGTTGCTTCTCTAGCGGTTATCGGTGCCGAGAAGATCTTAGAGCGCGAAATCAATGAAGCCGCGCACAGCGACATAGTTGAAAAACTTGTTGCCGAGCTTTAATAGGAGGGTATGAGCATGTCTGAACTGACTACTATCGCTCGCCCATACGCTAAAGCGGCTTTTGAATTTGCCGTTGACAAAGGTGCGGTCGACGCATGGAACGAGATGCTGTTTTTCGCTGGTGAAGTTGCGAAGAACGAGCAAGTTACTCGATTCCTGTCGAGCAGTGCCTCTGCTGAAAAACAAGCTGAAACTATGATTCAGCTTTGTGCAGAGCAACTCAACGAATATGGCCAGAACCTGGTAAAGGTAATGGCCGAAAATGGACGTTTAGTCGCCCTACCGGCGGTTGCACAATTATTCGCTGAATTTAAAGCGGATTATGACAAAGAAATCGACGTTGACGTCGTTTCTGCAACCGAACTTGCTGCAGCGCAGCAAGAGAAACTAGTCGCGGCACTTGAAAAACGTTTCGCACGCAAAGTTAAGCTGAATTGTAGTGTTGATAACACGGTTGTTGGTGGTCTGGTTATTAAAGCCGGCGACACCGTAATCGATGGCAGTATCAGCGGCAAACTTAGCCGTCTGGCCACTACACTACAATCGTAATTGGGAAGAAGAGCATGCAACTTAATTCCACTGAAATTTCTGATCTGATCAAAAAACGTATTGAGCAGTTCGAAGTTGTAAGTGAAGCTCGTAACGAAGGTACTATCGTATCTGTTACTGACGGTATCATCCGCATCCACGGTCTAGCTGACTGTATGCAAGGTGAGATGATTGAGCTTCCTGGCAACCGTTATGCTATCGCACTAAACCTTGAGCGTGACTCAGTAGGTGCCGTAGTAATGGGTCCATACGCAGACCTTAAAGAAGGCGTAAAAGTACAATCTACCGGTCGTATCCTTGAAGTACCTGTTGGTCGTGGTCTACTTGGTCGTGTTGTTAACACACTAGGTGCACCTATCGATGGTAAAGGCGCTCTAGATAACGACGGTTTCGAGCCAGTTGAAAAAATCGCACCAGGCGTAATCGAGCGTCAATCTGTAGATGAGCCAGTACAAACTGGTTATAAGTCTATCGATGCGATGATTCCAGTTGGTCGTGGTCAGCGTGAGCTTGTAATCGGTGACCGTCAGACTGGTAAAACTGCACTAGCTATCGATGCTATCATCAACCAAAAAGGCACAGGCGTTAAGTGTGTGTACGTAGCGGTTGGTCAAAAAGCATCTACTATCGCTAACGTAGTACGTAAACTTGAAGAGCACGGTGCACTAGAGAACACGATTGTTGTTGTTGCATCTGCTTCTGAATCAGCAGCGCTACAATACCTAGCGCCATTTGCTGGTTGTACTATGGGTGAATACTTCCGTGACCGCGGTGAAGACGCGCTAATCGTATATGATGATCTTTCTAAGCAAGCTGTTGCTTACCGTCAGATCTCACTACTACTTAAGCGTCCACCAGGCCGTGAAGCATACCCAGGTGACGTATTCTACCTTCACTCACGTCTTCTAGAGCGTGCATCACGTGTAAACGCTGATTACGTTGAGAAGTTCACTAACGGTGAAGTGAAAGGTAAAACAGGTTCATTGACGGCATTGCCAATCATTGAAACTCAAGGTGGTGACGTTTCTGCGTTCGTACCTACAAACGTTATCTCAATCACCGACGGTCAGATCTTCCTAGAAACTGACTTGTTCAACGCGGGTATCCGTCCAGCGGTTAACGCTGGTATCTCGGTATCTCGTGTAGGTGGTGCAGCGCAAACTAAAATCGTTAAGAAACTAGGTGGTGGTATCCGTCTAGCGCTAGCTCAGTACCGTGAACTAGCGGCGTTCTCTCAGTTCGCTTCTGACCTTGACGATGCAACTCGTGCCCAGCTTGAGCACGGTGAGCGCGTAACAGAGCTAATGAAGCAGAAACAGTACGCACCTATGTCTGTTGCGGAAATGTCTCTGTCGCTATTTGCTGCTGAAAAGGGCTATCTAAAAGACATCGAAATCGCGAAAATCATGGATTTCGAAGCGGCTCTTATCTCATACGCAAACAGCACTTACGCAGAGCTAATGGCTCAAATCAATGAAACTGGTAACTACAACGCCGAGATCGAAGCGCAGCTGAAAGAACTTCTAGAGAAGTTCAAGTCTACGCAAACTTGGTAATTAGTTATGAACGGTGAGTTTTAATTTAAAACTCACCCAGATTCGGAGAAAGAGTCATGGCCAGCGGAAAAGAGATAAAAAGCAAGATCGGGAGTATCAAGAATACTCAGAAGATCACTAGCGCTATGGAAATGGTTGCCGCTTCTAAAATGAAGAAGGCGCAAGACCGTGTGGCTTCAAGCCGTCCATACGCTGAAAACTTACGCAAAGTGATCGGTCATGTTGCTAATGCTAGCCTCGAATATCGCCATGCCTATTTGGAAGAGCGAGAGGTCAAGCGCGTTGGTTATATCGTCATCTCTACCGACCGTGGTTTATGTGGTGGCTTGAACTCTAACGAGTTCAAGAAAGTAGCCCTAGAAATCAAAGCATGGAAAGAAAAAGGCGTATCTGCGGATTTCGCCGTACTAGGTAGCAAGGCTGCCGGTTTCTTCCAGCGTTTTGGTGGCTCAGTGCTTGCCAAAAAATCAGGTCTAGGCGATGCGCCTTCGGTTCAGGACGTAATTGGTCCTGTAAAAGTTATGCTTGATGCATACAACGAAGGCAAATTAGACCGCTTGTTTGTTGTTTACAACAAGTTTGTAAACACCATGAAGCAAGAACCAACAATCGATCAATTGTTGCCTTTGCCGAAAACAGAAAGCGAAGAACTAGCACACCGCTGGGACTACATCTACGAGCCAGATCCAAAAGCACTTTTGGAAACACTAATGGTTCGCTTTGTAGAATCTCAGGTATATCAAGGTGTGGTTGAAAATGCTGCCTCTGAGCAGGCCGCCCGTATGGTTGCGATGAAAGCCGCAACGGATAACGCCGGCGACCTGATGGATGAGTTACAGCTTGTTTATAACAAGGCTCGTCAGGCCGCAATCACACAAGAAATCAGTGAGATTGTTGGCGGATCAGCAGCAGTTTAATGCTTCGGGCAAAGATTAACGAGAGGAATAGACATGAGTTTAGGTAAGGTCGTCCAAATTATCGGCGCCGTTGTGGACATCGAGTTTCCACAAGACAACGTGCCTGCCGTATATGACGCACTAAAAGTTACAGACGGCGACCTAGCAGGTCTGACACTAGAAGTTCAGCAGCAGCTAGGCGGCGGTGTGGTACGTGGTATCGCACTTGGTACTACCGACGGTCTACGTCGTGGTACAGCAGTAGAAAACACAGGTGAAGCGATCAAGGTTCCAGTAGGTAAAGCTACTCTTGGTCGTATCATGAACGTACTAGGTGAAGCAATTGACGAAGCTGGCCCAATCGGCGAAGAAGAGCGTATGTCAATTCACCGTGAAGCACCTTCGTACGAAGATCAATCAAGCTCGGTAGAACTACTTGAGACTGGTATCAAAGTAATCGACCTTGTATGTCCATTCGCTAAGGGTGGTAAAGTAGGTCTATTCGGTGGTGCTGGTGTAGGTAAAACCGTAAACATGATGGAACTTATCCGTAACATCGCGATCGAGCACAGCGGTTACTCTGTATTCGCCGGTGTTGGTGAGCGTACTCGTGAGGGTAACGACTTCTATCACGAAATGAACGATTCAAACGTACTTGATAAAGTATCGCTTGTATACGGTCAGATGAACGAGCCACCGGGTAACCGTCTACGTGTTGCTTTGACTGGTCTAACTATGGCTGAGAAGTTCCGTGACGAAGGTCGTGACGTTCTTTTCTTCGTAGATAACATCTATCGTTATACGCTTGCCGGTACTGAGGTATCAGCACTACTAGGTCGTATGCCTTCAGCGGTAGGTTACCAGCCAACTCTTGCAGAAGAGATGGGTGTACTACAGGAGCGTATCGCGTCTACTAAGACTGGTTCAATCACGTCAATCCAAGCGGTATACGTACCTGCGGATGACTTGACTGACCCATCACCGGCGACTACTTTCGCCCACTTAGATGCGACAGTTGTACTTTCTCGTGATATCGCAGCTCTAGGTATCTACCCAGCTGTTGACCCACTTGACTCAACTTCACGTCAGCTTGATCCGCTAGTAATCGGTCAAGAGCACTACGACACAGCTCGTGGCGTTCAGACTGTACTACAGCGTTATAAAGAGCTGAAAGACATCATCGCCATCCTAGGTATGGACGAGCTGTCTGATGAAGATAAGCAAGTGGTATCACGTGCTCGTAAAATCCAGCGTTTCCTGTCTCAGCCGTTCTTCGTTGCTGAGGTATTCACAGGCGCACCTGGTAAATACGTATCACTAAAAGACACCATTGCAGGCTTTAAAGGCATTCTAAACGGTGAGTTCGACGACATGCCAGAGCAAGCGTTCTACATGGTTGGCTCAATCGAAGAAGCGCAAGAAAAAGCCAAAAGCATGTAATTAGGAGGGGAGTATGGCAGCTATGACCGTACATCTTGATGTAGTTAGCGCAGAAGGAAAGTTATTTTCCGGTCGTGTAGAAACACTTCAAGTGACAGGTAGTGAAGGTGAATTGGGTATTTACCCAGGTCACGCGCCGCTACTAACTGCCCTGAAACCTGGTATGGTGCGTTTAGTTAAGCAGCTAGGTGGTGAAGAAATCATCTATGTTGCTGGCGGTACGCTTGAGGTTCAACCTCATAACGTAACCGTGCTGGCTGATACAGCCGTTCGAGCCGAAGAGCTGGACGAGCAAGCAGCCGAGCAAGCTAAGCGCGAAGCGCAAGAACAAATGGATAAAGCACAAAGTGATGAGCTGGATTATCAGCGCGCCGCAGTGCAACTCGAAGAGGCTCTTGCCAAACTTCGCGTAATCCGCCTATTGCGTAATAGCTAATTGCTATCGACCGAAAAGGTTTGCAAAAACCCACGCTAACAGCGTGGGTTTTTTTATGTCCGTTCGTTCAATGTTCATAGTGAAGCAGTTACAATATTGCCAATTTGTACACAATGGTACAGTTTTGGCGTTGGTGAAGGCTTGCAAGGGCTTTACTCTATCCAGACACAGGACGTGCTGATTTAAAGCACCAAACTGAATCGTGTGACAGTGGATGCGAAAAAAGGATATTAGAATGAATTTAACCACAGTTATTTTGGCCGCGGGTAAAGGCACCCGCATGCGCTCAAAGCTTCCCAAGGTATTGCACCCCATCGCTGGTAAGCCCATGGTGCAACACGTTATCGACAACGCAAAAGCGCTAGGCGCGAAACAGACAAACCTGGTTTATGGCCATGGTGGTGAGATGTTGCAAGAGCAACTCACCGGTAACGAACTTAATTGGGTATTGCAAGCCGAGCAACTGGGCACGGGTCACGCCGTGGCGGTGGCCAAAGAGCATATCGCCGATAACGACACCGTGCTAATCCTCTACGGTGATGTACCGCTAACGAAAAAATCGACACTTGAAAAACTCTTGGCAGCCACACCAGAGCGTGGTTTGGCCGTGTTGACTGTGGATCTTGAAAACCCGACCGGTTATGGCCGTATGCTGCGTGAAAATGGCAAGCTAGTGGGCATCGTCGAACAAAAAGATGCCACCCCTGAGCAACTGGCTATCACCGAAATCAACACCGGCATTATGGCCTGTAACGGCGGCCTGCTGAAGAAGTGGTTAGGTAATCTTTCAAATAACAATGCCCAGGGCGAATACTACCTAACGGATATCGTCGCCATGGCGCACGCTGAGGACGTTGAAATCAGCTCTAGCCAGCCAGAGCACCCGATGGAAGTGGAAGGCGCTAACAATCGCGTACAGCTCGCCCAGTTAGAACGTGCGTATCAAGCGTGGCAAGCCGAAGAGCTAATGCTCAATGGCGCCAGCCTGGCTGATCCCGCTCGTATCGATGTGCGTGGCACGGTCACAACTGGCCAAGATGTGCAAATCGACGTGAACGTCGTATTCGAAGGCCAGGTTGAGTTGGGCGATGATGTAGTGATTGGCCCTAACTGTGTGCTGAAAAACTGTAAAATCGGCGATGGTGTGGTGATTAAGGCCAATACTCTGATCGAAGAGGCTACCGTGGCCGCCAAATGTACCCTGGGCCCGTTTGCACGTCTACGTCCCGGTGCGGTGATGGAAGAAGACTCGCACATAGGTAACTTTGTGGAGATGAAAAAGTCACGTCTTGGCAAAGGTTCTAAAGCAAATCACTTAACGTATTTAGGCGATGCGCAAATCGGCGAGAAGGTGAATATCGGTGCCGGTACCATTACCTGTAACTACGATGGCGTCAATAAATCACAAACCATAATTGGCGACAATGCCTTTATCGGCTCCAATTCCTCGCTGGTGGCCCCGGTTGAGATCGGCAACACCGCGACCGTCGGCGCCGGCTCGGTGGTAACCGCTAAAGTCGGTGACAACCAGCTGGCTGTAGCTCGCGCTAAACAGCGTAACCTGGATGGCTGGCAACGCCCGGTCAAAAAGAGCTAATTACTGATTATATTTAGAAAAAGCCGCTTAAAGCGGCTTTTTTTATGGCTGCGACTTGTTGGCAACAAATGTCACAAAGTGCATCAAAGTGTCTTATTTATTTCCGGTAAATTGCGCGTATATGAATAAAACATAACCATCGGCGAGGGGAAGTTATTACAACTTCATTACAAAAAATAAATAACACCGAAGGTTAAGTATGTTTAACTTGAAGAAAGTCTCCTTTATGGTGGCTTCAGCCTTGTATCTCGGCAGTTCAGCGGCCAGTGCCGTGAATGCTTCTGCTGAGCAGTGGGTTGCACCATCATCAGACTACGCGCCAAAACCTATGATCGAAGAAATGCATTGGTCGGGCGACGTTGCTCAAACAGTAAAAAAACAGGGAAAGATCTTCCGAGCCGAAGAAGGCGTGCATGGTGAGCACACCTATATCGTTGAGTTAGAGGATGCGCCCCTATCGGCTTATGAAGGTCAAATTAATGGGCTGGCCGAAACTAAGTCCGTTGTTGCATCTGCGCGCTCACAACAAGGTAAGCCCCTGAACCTAAATACTCAGGAGCTTTCAGGTTACAACAAGTACTTGAACACTCAGCGCCAGAACTTCATTGCTCAAGCCAGCGCCTTACAAGGCCTGAACCTGAATGTTGAACGCGCTTACTCTGTGGCTATTAACGCCTTCACCACGACCATGACCCAAGATGACGCGATGCGCCTTGCTAAGGTACCGGGTGTAAAGCGCATTACTCGTTCAAAAGTGTATGAACTTTCAACCTTCAACACCATAGAACAAACGGGTGCTAAGCAACTCTGGGCTAACGCTTTTGGTGGCGGTAGCAACAAGGGTGAAGGCATGGTGGTGGGTGTGATTGATACAGGTATCAACAGCGATCACCCATCGTTTGCCGCAGTGGGTGGTGACGGTTACGAGCACATTAACCCTTTCGGCACCGAGTTTTTAGGTGACTGTGCGAGCGCTGAATTCTCAGACAAGTGTAATAACAAGCTAGTTGGTATTTATTCTTACCCTGAAATCACTAATACCTACAGCGACCCTGTGTTTGCAGAGTCACGTCCGGCCTATGGTGAAGACTACAACAGCCACGGTTCACACGTAGCGGGTACTGCAGCGGGTAACATTCTTTATGATGTGCCATTTAAGCTGGCCTCGGGCGAAGCGCAATCAACGGGTGTGGAAACGGATCTGGTCTTTGAAGAAGTATCGGGTATGGCACCGCATGCGAATATCATTTCTTACCAGGTATGTTGGCCCGGTGGGGGCGGTGACCCCTATGCTGGCTGTCCAACTACCACTATTCTAGCCGCGATTGAACAGTCGATTATCGACAATGTTGATGTCTTGAATGCATCACTGGGTGGTCTTGAAGAAGATCCATGGCTTGACCCAATCGAACAAGCATTTTTCAATGCCGCTAATGCGGGTGTCTTCGTTGCCGTTGCAGCGGGTAACTCTGGGCCAGAGCTAAGCACAGCTGACCACTCATCACCTTGGGTAACTACGGTTGCTGCTCATTCACCGTCTTCAATTGTTGACTTCGGTGCAAAGTCGTTGGAAAACATGTCTGGCGGTGACACTGCTGCGCCGGCTGCTATCAAGGGTTACTCTTCAACATTTGAAGAAGTAACCGGCCTTATTGTTAAGGCGGAAAACTTTGAGAACCCGGGTACAAACTCATTCAACATCGCGGATTGTGATATCCCATTCCCTGCTGGTACATTTGATTTAGCGGATGACCCGGCAACGGCAGATATCGATGAAAGCACACAAGACGTGATTGTTACGTGTCGTCGTAGCTCGCGTCCGCTGTACGAAAAAGCAAATAACGTTGCTGCGGGTGGTGCTGAAGGTGTCATCATTTACAACCGCTTTAGCTTCCAAGACAGTGCGACAATCCCTGTTATTCCTCACCCACTTCCAGCGATCCACATCACTAATGAAGACAGTGTTGAGCTAATGGAGTGGTTGGACTCAGGTTCAGCGCACATGGGTACAGTCACGGGTGCTCAGAGTGAGGTTGTGCCGGTAGACAAAGAGCGCGTAGCCTACTTCTCAGGCCGTGGCCCATCTTATTTCGGTATTGATACCATGTTGGTGGATATTGCCGCACCAGGTGTTGATATTTACGCGCCTAGCTCGGATGACCAGCCATTTACCAACAACCCACGCACTGCTGATTGGCAAACCATGTCGGGTACCTCAATGGCGAGCCCACACGTAGCCGGTGCCGCCGCATTGCTACAACAATCTCACCCAGAGTGGTCAATTGCCCAGGTGCAATCAGCCTTGATGCTAACAGCCGGTAACGATCTCACTAATGCCCGCTTCTTAAGCAACTATAAAGATGATGGCATCAAGTCCAGCTTGCAGGACATGGGTGCAGGCCGTATGCGTGTTGAGTTGGCCGACAAAGCCGGTCTAACGCTGCATCAAGATATTGCTGACATGGCAGATGCGAATCCGGCAATGGGTGGCCGTCCTGAGGATATGAATACGGCGTACGCGGTTGATAATACATGTCCAACAAGCTGTACATTCGTGCGTGAGTTCACCGCAACAGAAGACGCAAGCTGGACTGTACACACAGAGGAATGGATTGGTGCGTTCGAATTAAAAGCCGAGCCTGCCCAATTTGATATCAAGGCGGGTGAAACGCAGCAAATCGTTATTACCGCCACCAGCAAGCCAAATTCAAGTGCAGCAAGCTATATCGACTTGAGTGGTAACCAAGGCCAAGTAACCCTGGTATCAAGCAACAGTGCGTCGCCAGTGCTAGAGCTGCCGGTATGGACATTCACCGGTGATCGCGGCTTACCTGATTATGTCAAAGTAGACGCACACCGTACTTCAGCTGAAATTGAAGTGGGTCCGTTTAACACTGCGGAAGTAACTGACTTCACCGCACGTAGTTACGGCATGGTTAAAGGTGATGCGAAGACAGTTAAACTCTTCTCTGATCCAACTGCAGGCGACCCGTTTGACCTTCATGAAGAAGAAGGGGAAATGGTTAACATCAACCACGTTGAATGGACACAAGTGCCAGAAGGCAGCAAGATGTTTAGCGCAAGTGTAGTGGGTGCTGAGCCGGTAGAGCGTGTGATTCTGTTCACGGGTCAAGACGCTAACGGTGATGGCATGGCCAGCATGGACGAAGTGCTGTGTATGTCGACCAACTACAGCATCAATAACTTCTGTAATATCGTTGAGCCGAATGCGGGCGACTACTTCACCGTGTTTATGAGCACCGCTTATATTCAGTATGGCGAAGTTGATGAAGGTCGCGATGTAACCATTGCAACCGGTGTTGTAGGTGAAAACAACGGTGGGTTTAATTGTCAGTGCCGAGCAGCAAATTTCTGGCTACGAGCAATACAATGTAAACCTGGCTTATAACCTTCCTGAAATGGAAATCGGCGATATCTACTTTGGTGGTTTCGACCTAGGTTCAAACCCGCAAGACGCGGGTAACTTGGGCTATGTGCCGGTACTTATCTCGCAAATTGACGATGACGTGACCTTCACTGCAGACAAGCACCAGGCAAGCCCGGGCGATGTTGTTAACTTCACGGTTGATGTGATTGCGAACAATGAAGCACAGGCGCGTAACTTTGCTCTGACTACGGACTTCCCTGAGGGTATCCAGATCATTGCCGACAGCATAGTGACAACCGCATCGACACCTGTTGCTCCGGAAGTTGCAGACAATGTGTTGTCATTGGTGGGCGTACAAGAAACGACGAAAGATGTGGTTCGCAACTACATCATGACGACCAATGTAACCGACCAAAAATGTTCGCTGTTAGCGGGTAATTCACCTTACCCGGATTACCTGAACTTACGTGACTTAGGTTGGCGTACCCTTGAGGGTGTTGAAGGTCGTTACTACAACGAGTACAAGTACTCCTTTAAAGAATTGATGCAAACCGATATGGATGTGTCATTCCCATTCTTTAACAAATATCACTTTGACTCAATCAAGCTAAACCCAGCGGGTCTAGTGACCTTTGGCGACCAAGGCCGTACCACGCCGTTCCACGTTGAATTCCCACGTGCAGCGAGCATGCCGCCTCCGCCTCCTTACATGATTGCCCCTTTCTGGGTGGGTGATAACACGATTCCTGAGCGCATCGATGCCAGTTCACGTGTTCCTGGTGATCCGAACGCGGGTATCACGCCAACCTTTACTTACTCCCGTGAGTGGTTGGTACTGGAGTGGGATAACGTTGAGCGCGCTTACTCGGACGGCCAGAGTGTCGACTTTGAAATGTTCATGCGTATGGGCATCAACTATGAGCCGGGTGAGTACGAACTAATGTTTGCTTACGACAATGTTAACCTGGTTGATAATCAAGGCTCTATCGGCTTTAAAGCTGCCGATGGTCGTATCCTAGTAGATGGCGACATGCCCATGGATATCAACTTGGGTGACGGCTTTGCCTATAACAATATCGACGAAGTTGTGCATGACGGCTTAGTGGTTTGTATGGACTACACAGGTCCTGAAATCTCTAAATTCAGCGTAAGCTTTGATGCCTATGTTTCTGAAAAAGCGGCTAACCAGGTACACACCTTGTACTTGAATAATGGCCTTGAAGGTTCAGACACAGAGCGCTTGAGTGTAGAGCTTGATGTGATGGGTAACATTACCTTGGTTGACCTAAAAGACCTTTCTGTTGCTGAGAATGAGTCTGTTAGCTTTGATGTTATCTACGCAGACAAAAACGGTGTAAGTAATGAAATCCTGGTAACCGGTGACAACGTCGCCGCTCAAGTGAGTGGCCATGAGTCTGGTTCAACCGTGACCTTAACGCCGGATGCAAACTTCCACGGTGAAACGCACATTACCGTGATGGTTAAGGACAGTGTTAACGGTACCGATATGGCCTCGCAAACCTTTATGCTAAGCGTAGTGTCAGACGGTAAAGAGCCGGAAACATCAACCGAAACCGAAGACGCAGTGAAAGCAAAATCATCAGGTGGTTCAATGGCCTGGATGCTACTGCTATTCATGCCGTTAGCGCTGCTTCGCAGAGCTCGTAACGGTTAACTTTCATAGACCCTAGTAAGTAAAAGCCAATTGGAAACAATTGGCTTTTTTTCTTACGCAAAAACATTTTTTAATTATTAATAGAGTTTCCAAATTGTTACAAAAGTGTACATTAATTGCGTTGACTGAGACCCCCCCTCAGGCGATGCTGCTACCTCAATTTAAGCGGTGTTATTCATTAACGAGAGTCGGTAGCAAGGTGTATAAGGCAGGGCTATTACTGGTTATTGCGCTATTCAGTGGCGCTCTGAGTGCGAGTGAAGAGACAATCTACACCGCTCATTCAGGATGGCAGTTTGGTCTTAGTGCCGGTTATGGTGAAATCGAAAACCCGATTCATGATGCCGATGATATTCCCCTGTATGTGATCCCCAAGGTCGAAGTGTTTTACGGCGACTTTGCCTTTAGCAATTTTGAGCTGTCTTGGACCCCTTTGAGTAATGACAACCACCAGTTGTCCTTCGTCAGTAAAATGAATCGTGATGGTTTGTATTTTATTGACAGCCTGGCAGCGAGCTCGGTTGTTGCGTCGTTGACATCCACTGTGATGCCGGGGGCTCCGCGTCCACCCAGTGCGCAGCAACAGCCCAGAGACACCAAAAAAGTCGGTGATATCACCAAAATTCGTGATCGTGAGCTGTCTTTTTTGGCCGGTGCCCAATATTTATATGATTGGCAACAATGGCGTCTTAGTGCCAGCTACTTTACTGAAATCACTCACTATCATCATGGTCAAGAAGGCTCGCTGGTGCTTTCCCGTTATCAGCAATGGCACAAGCACTTACTGGTGGCTGCGGCGGAAATTCAGTACCAAAGTAATGAGATAACCAAGTACTATTACGGTAGTCAGCGCCAGGAAATTGTTGCTGGCTTTTCCCGCTATCAGCCAGAGCACGCGTTCAATAAGAGCTTACAGCTAACCTACCAATATCAAATTAATGAAGATTGGCGATTTATTTCCGATCTTAAGTGGCAGGTGCTCGACAGCGAAATTGCCGACAGTCCGCTAGTATCGAAGCAGCACCTGCTTTCTTACTACGCTGGGGTGGCGTGGAGTTTCTGATGAGTCAACGTGTGGCTATGCAGTTTATCCTCCCCTTATTCCTGTTGCTGATACACAGCGGCAACGCCGGTGCGCTTGAAAAAAACTATATCAAGGCCAAACCGGAGACCTGCGTAACAACCCAGCCCAGCTGCCAGATAAACCTATTATTAAGTTGGCAAGGAGAGCCCACCACGACCTATTGCTTACAGGTTGAAGCCCGTGAGCCAGAACTAATTTGTGACGTCCCCAATCGTGCCCAGCACTATAAATTGGCATTGGAATCCGCTTCCGATGTGATGATTTATTTAGTGCGCAAGCAAGATAAACAGCGAGTTGCGCAGGTGATGATCGACGTTCAACGCCACTTTCTAAATCAAAAGCGTCGCAAGGTAGCTTGGAGTATTTTTTAATGAGTGAACAACAAAAATCTATTCTTTATGTCGAAGATGACCTGAAATTGGCCGAGCTTATCTCTTCCTTCCTAATTTCTAATGGTTTTGCTGTGACCCATATTAGTTCACCCCATATCGCTGCATTTGAGATGGTGAAGCGGCGTTACGACCTGGTGCTACTCGATATCGGTCTACCGGAGAGCGACGGCTTTAAAGTTTTTGAAGAGCTGCAGCGCCAGTATTCGGTGCCGGTTATTTTTCTCACCGCGCGACAAAGTCATGTGGATCACATTCATGCCCTGGAGCTTGGTGCCGAGGACTACCTTACAAAGCCTATTTCGCCCTCTATTTTGTTGGCGCGTATCAATCACTGCTTGCGTCGCAATGAGCTAAAATACTGTGCCAAGAACGCCGCTCAGTCGCAAACCCTGACCATAGGCAACCTGGTGATCAATCGTTATCAGCGTCAGGCGAGCTTAAATGGCGACCGCCTTGAGCTCACCACGGGTGAGTTCGACTTGTTGGAAAAACTCGCCTTTAACGTTGGTCAGGTGGTCAGTCGTGAGCATTTGTTCGAAGCCGCTATCGGCCGTAAGTACGATGGTCAAAACCGCACTATAGATGGTCGTGTCAGCCGTTTGCGCAAAAAGCTGGGCGATGCCGATGAACATCCAAGTCGCATTATCACCGTATGGGGTAAGGGTTATATCCTTTCACCGGATGCGTGGAAGTGAGCTAAGTGCTCAAGGTTTATGGTTACCTTTTCTCAACCCTGGTGCTGTGTCTAGGCATAAGCGCTTGGCTGATTAACAGCCATCTCGGCGACACCGCCATTGCCAGTGACGCCGAGCTTGCCCTAGCTCGGGGCATGCTGCAAACACCGAACCCACAGACTAGCCACCTGATCAGCGCAATAACCCTGAGCGATATTCACTTTGACCCCCACATAGACGAGCAGCTGCGCAGTGGTGCGGTAGTGCCCATGCTGGATCAAGATAGTCAGTTACTTTTTTACTACCTCGATGGTAGCCAACAACGGATCTTGATGCTCGGCCCCTTGCCGCGAGCGCAACGCGATTCGCAACAGACGCTGATCAGTATGTTGTTTTATACCAGCGTCGCGGTGGCCGTGCTGCTGGTGTGTTGGCCATTATTTCGCGATCTCACCCGGTTACGTCAGGCCAGTAAAAAAATCTCCGTGGGTAACTTTAGCGCCCAGGCCCGGCTGGGGCGTTTAAGTGCAATTAAACGCATCGGCGATGCCTTTGATGAGATGGCTGAAGAATTAAAAAACCAAAGTGATTATCAGCGCCAGTTGATCAATGCTGTATCCCACGACTTTTTCACGCCCATCAGCCGCGCTAAATTTGCCCTGGAAATGGCCGCTCACCAGCCAAGCGGTGCCGTCGACTGTAATAGCGTGCTGCAAGACCTCACCGAGCTGGAAATGCTGGTGGAGGAGTTTCTAACCTATGCCGAGCTTAATCAGTGCAAGCCGACGATCCGCCCGGTCGCCCATGATGCCAGGGAGTTGTTAGAGCAGGGCTGCGATAAATTTCGCATCTATAGCGATTTGAGCATACATATAGACTGTCACTGCGAGGTGATTGAGGTGGATAGGCGCAGTTTCTTGCGTATTCTTACCAACCTAATGAGCAATGCCGTACGCTTTGCCCACACCCAGATTCATATCAGTCTGCGTGCTCATCCCCATGGTATTGAGCTCACCGTGGCCGATGATGGCCCCGGCTTTAATGAGCAGCTCAGTCCCAGACTACTCCAGGCCTTTGTTAAAAATCACCAAGTTGCCCAGCGCGAGCACACCGGCGTGGGCCTAGGCCTATCCATCGTCAGCAAGTTGTGTCTGTGGAATGACGCCGATATTCAACTGGAGCAAAGCGCGACCTTAAAGGGTGCCTGCGTGCGGATCGTGTTTTAGTTGATAAACCGGTATTGTCCTGTAACTATAGGCCGGAACAATAAAAAAGGGACAGATGGACAGCAGCATGACAAGCCAGCGAATTGTAGTCATTGAGGATGAACCGGCCATAGCCGATACCCTGGTACATGTGATTGAACAAGCCGGATTAGCCGCTTCCTGGTGTGCCACCGCCGCCCAGGGATTAACCGCTATTCAAGATGAGCCTGCGGCCCTGGTGCTGCTCGATGTAGGTCTCCCCGATGGCAATGGCTTCGAGCTTTGCAAACAGATACGCACCTTCTCCACTGTGCCTATTATCTTTTTAACCGCCCGTAGCGATGAAATCGACAGGGTGGTAGGTCTTGAGATCGGTGCCGATGACTATGTGACCAAGCCCTTTAGCCCCAGGGAAGTACTGGCCCGCATTAAGCTGCGCATACCAAGGTTGAAGCCCCAGAGTCTGCGGCACAGGTCTGCACCGGGCTCCATGCCCGCCAATATGATTTTTATGTCGGCGCTCAGGCACTGCAGTTAACGGCGCTGGAATATAAGCTGTTACATAAGCTCCATAGCCAGCCGCACCGGGTTTTTAGCCGCGAACAACTGATGAGTGCCGCGGACATGGCTAATGCCTCTCACTACGCCCGCAATATCGATTCCCATATCAAGGCCATACGCCAAAAGCTGAAGTGTCATGATCTGGCAGAGGTGATCCACACCAAGCGCGGTTTCGGGTATTTCTATGAACCCAAGTAGCCATCCTTCCTGGGTTGATAAGCTGTTTCAATGGCCCCGTATTCCCCTTGGCTTACGGTTGTTTTTGCTGTACGTGGTCGTGGTGGTGTTAACCACCTATGTGGTCAGCTCAACGGTGATGCGCGAGATTAAGCCCACGGTGCGACAGGTGAGCGAAGAAACCCTGGTGGATATGGCCAACCTGCTGGCAACCTTGGCGGCGCCACACCTGCAACAGGGCACCTTAGCGCGCAGTGAATTTGCCGAGCTGTTGACTCACTTCGGTAAACGCGACCCGAATGCGGCGATTTGGGGCG
Source organism: Pseudoalteromonas sp. T1lg75 (assembly GCF_002964705.1). Taxonomy (GTDB): domain Bacteria; phylum Pseudomonadota; class Gammaproteobacteria; order Enterobacterales; family Alteromonadaceae; genus Pseudoalteromonas. Next base: position 66,133 of record NZ_PQCD01000005.1, read on the forward strand.
TGGACAAAAGCAGTATTAACCACCGGATCTATATTACCGATGCCGACGGTATCGTCCTGGTTGATTCATGGCAACGGGATGTGGGAGCAGATTTTTCTCGCTGGAATGATGTGTACCTGACCCTGCGCGGCCAGTATGGTGCCCGCTCCAGTGCTCAATTGAGCGACGACCCGGATTCAACCGTAATGCATGTGGCGGCACCCATTCGGGTGGCTGGCGAGATCATTGGCAGTGTCACCGTGGCCAAGGCCAATCGTTCGGTACAACCCTTTATTGATAAGGCCAAATATCGAGTGCTTACCTGGCTGGTGGTAATGAGTGTGGTGGCCTTGTTACTCGGGGCGCTGATCGCCTGGCGCATCAACACGGCGCTGGACAAACTGGCAGACTACGCCGCCAAAATGGGCCGCGGCGAAAAGGCCAAGCAGCCGGTGTTTCGCATCTTTTATGAATATGGGCAACTGAGCGATGCCCTGGCAGCCATGCGCGCTAAGCTGGATGGTAAAAACTATGTGGAGCAATATGTGCAAACCCTGACTCATGAGCTGAAAAGTCCACTGAGTGCCATTAAAGGAGCGAGCGAGTTGTTGCAAACGCCCCTGACGGAGCAAAAACAGCGGCTCTTTGCCAATAATATTGAAAAAGAAAGCGCCCGCATGCAGCATCTTATCGACAATCTTTTGGCCCTGACGCGACTTGAAAAGCAGCCACAATTGCAAAATAAAGAAGTGATTGTTCTCGCCCCCTTGATCGCCCGGGTATGTGACTCCCTGTTGGCTCCCATTACCCAAAAAAAGGTGCAGATGCAGCTTCAATGTGACCCTGGGTACAGCCTGCTTGGCGATGCATTCTTGGTGCAACAGGCGCTCTACAATTTGTTTGGAAAATGCCCTCGATTTTGTGGTGGAAGGCGGCGAGGTGAACATTTCGGTACATCTTGAGTGTCATCGCACCCTGATACAGGTAGTTAACCAAGGCCCGGCCATACCGGACTACGCCCTCGGTAAGGTATGCGAGCGTTTTTATTCGCTGCCGCGTGCCAATGGCCAAAAAAGCACCGGCTTGGGCTTAACCTTTGTTGAGCAGATTATGCAACTGCACCAGGGTGAGTTGTTGATAGCCAATGTGCCAGGTGGAGTGCGCGTCACCCTGGTATTTACAACTCCATAAAATCTCCACATTAACCGCACCTAAACTCCAATTTGGCTGAATAAGCTAAGGCTATTCATCACATGGAGTTTATTAAATGAGACAAAAACTAGGTAATAAATTACTCATTATCGCCGGCCTTATTCTGCTGATTTTGGTGCCCATCATGTTGATTAAGGGATTGATCTTCGAGCGATCCGAGCGTCACCTGCAAGTACAGCAGGAAATTGCCCGCAGCAGCAGCGGCGAGCAGGGCATCATCGGACCATTTTTGTATTTGGAATATGTGGAAACCAAGCATAACGAGCAGGGGCAAAGCTATTCCGTGTTACACAAGCAGGTACTGTTGCCGAGCGAGCTAAAATGGCAGGCCCAGTTAAGCACGTTCGAGAAGTTTCGCGGCATCTATAAGGCCAATCTGTACCGCTCGCAAAACGATATTTCAGCCACCTTCAACACGCGAAAACTCAAAGGCTATGTCGACAAAAATATTACCAAGTTCAATCTGGTGATGGTAGTTCAGGATATTCGCGGTATAGGCGTTGGCAGCGCGGTAAAAATGGCCGGTAAGCCATTGGCGTTCCAGCCCGGTAGTCAGATAAAACAACTGGCCGATGGCGTGCATGCGGCTTTGGACTTGCAAGGTCTGTTGGCGAATGACAGCGTGGCGGTGCAGATTAACCTCAATCTCCAGGGCATGAAGCGTTTCGCCATAGCTCCCGTGGGGGAAGAAACCCATGTTTCCATGAGCGCCGATTGGCCTCACCCAAGCTTTGTTGGTGACTACTTGCCAACTTCGTCAAGCATAGATAATGAACAGTTTACCGCCATTTGGCAAACTAACTTCTTCGCCACCAATATGCAGGAGTTGTTTGGTAACTGTGTGCGCAGCAATGGCGATTGCAGTAATTTGCGCGAGCGCAGTCTGGGTGTAAATCTGGTGGATGGCGTCGATCACTATCTGAAAAGCCACCGCGCTACCAATTATGCACTCTTGGTGTTGGTACTGGTGTTCTCAAGCTTCTTTTTACTGGAGATCCTTCGAAAAGACGCGATTCATCCGGTGCAATACGGCTTTGTTGGCCTCGCCATCGCGGTGTTTTATTTGTTGCTGGTATCGCTCAGCGAGCATTTTGGTTTTAATCTGGCTTATATGTTCTCGGCTTTGGCTTCTGGCTTGCTGTTAAGCATTTATGTGGCTGGCATGCTGCACAGCTCGCGCCAGGGGGTGGTATTCTTTGCTGGCATTGCGTTGCTTTACGGGGTCTTATTCAGCCTGTTGGCGGCGGAAGATTACGCCTTGTTAATGGGTGCAACCCTGGTATTTGCTGTACTGAGCTTGATCATGATGCTGACCCGCAAGTTTAACTGGTATGGCAATAATGAAAGTGAATGAAACAGGGCTTAGCCCTGTGGAGTCTGAAAACAATAAGGCCGCTATTTAGCGGCCTTACTTCTAAGGGGTTAGCTGCGTGATAAAAACAGCGTCAGGGTTTCGCCAATACGCAGGGTATCTTTAGAAAGGTTGTTCCACTGCTTGAGCTTGGCCACGCTCACCTGATAACGGCGGGCTATTTTCCACAGGCTATCGCCACGAGCCACCTTGTATTCGATTTGCTCATCCGCGAGCACCGGCAAAATAAGTTTGTCGCCAATGCGGATGCGGTCCGATTTAAGGTTATTAAAGGTCTTCAGTTGCTGTACCGTGAGCGCATAACGTGCGGCAATCACGCTCAGGCTATCTCCCCGGGCTATGGTGTAATGCTGCCATTGGCTGTAATCACCGCTTTGTTGGTCGGCGATGAGTGTTTGCCATTGCTGTTTTTTCTCTACCGGGACAACAATATGTGGGGCATCTATGATGGCTGGAAAGCGGATCACTCCATGGTTGAGCTGCTCCAGCTTACCCCATTTGCTCTTATCGGCCAGCACCACGGCACCGGATAGCGGCAAGGTGGTAATGCTTGGCTGGTTATTGATTACCGGAAATTCCATCTTCTGGTGCTTAAGCAGTTGTACCGCCGCCAGCAGTTTTGGGACATAGTGGCGAGTTTGTTTAGGCAGCTTAAGGGCGAAAAAGTCGGTGCTTTTACCGGCCTTTTTATTGTTTTCAATGGCTTTTAATACACGGCCTTCACCGACGTTATAGGCGGCAATGGTGTGATACCAGTCGCCGTCAAAGCGTTTGTGCAGATATTCGATAAAGTCCAGTGCCGCCTGGGTGCTGTCGATCACATCCTGACGACCGTCATACCAGGGGCTTATTTTTACACCAAAATACTTGGCCAGAGATGGGGTGAGCTGCCACAGTCCCGAGGCATGCTTATGGGAGTAGGCACTGGCATCAAAGTCACTTTCTATCAGCGGCATTAGCGCCAACTCAATGGGCAAGTCGCGCTTTTCCACTTCGGTGACTATGTGGTACAGGTAGGGCTCGGCACGGCGACTGATCTCTTCCATGTAGTTAGGGTGTGCCAGATACCAATCAATACGTCGCTGCACCGCAGGGTGATTAGAGTCGGCAAAGCGCAGTTGCATGCGAATACGTTGCCATACATCATCAACCTGTTGTGGTGTGAGCTTGGTTTCAACCTTGGCCTGCTGGTCTTCCTGCGTGTCGCTGGTGTGGTTGGTATTGTTGGCCGCGCTGTCCTCGCCCGGCGCCATATCCTGCTGTTGCTCCTGGTCGGCAACCGGCGGCGTATTTTGACAGCCCGCCAACACCAGGAAAAAAGAAATAAATAAAATTCGATACATAAAAATTCAGTGTTATTTAGATAAAAAGTTACATGTGCGCTATTTGGGTGGTCATAGCGAAAGGGTGTGAGCTTAATCGGTTAGCCTGAACACAAAGTGAGCTAAATCTGAGCGCCAGCTTAAGTGACTGAGCCACACCTGAATATTAATTTTTTGCCTCAAGGTAGACCGTTGATTCGTATAGTGGTTCCTTCTGTGCTTGAGCATAGCACATAGGAAGGTGCAGAGCGTAAATTTACCCCCGGTCTAAGCACTAACCAAACATGCAGCGAAAACAGGCGCCATCGGGTAGCGGCTGGTAGATAAGGTCGCCGCCATGGCTGACCATGATTTGTTTGCTGAGCGCCAGGCCTATGCCTGAGCCCTGTTGTTTGGTGGTAAAAAATGGCACAAACATCATTTCCTGAGCCTGCTCGCTGATCCCACCACCACTATCGCTTACAGCAATATAGAGTTGGCCCTGGCCATTTTTATCTATCTCCAGGCGCAGCTCTTTGCGATTCTCGCGCTGGCTCATGGCTTCGATGGCGTTTTTAATCAGGTTGATCAGCACCTGCTCAATTTGCTGGGCGTCACACATTACCAAGGTGTCGGCGGTTGTCTGCAGCTCAAGGTGGATTTGCTGCTGTGCCAGGTCATGCTTTAACAGGGTGCAGCAGCGCTCAACCACGGCCGCTAACGATTGCACGCTGAGGTCCGGCTTTGGCAGATTGCTAATGGAGCGAAAGCGGGCGATAAAGTCGCTTAAGCCCTGGGTACGGCTTTTTAAGGTGGCCAGTGCCAGCTCAAGGTCTTCCTTGTCTTCCTGATCGGCAAAGCTCAATTGTTCGGGCATTAAGCCGGTGCAGGTTTGCGCTAGAGACGACAGCGGGGTGATGGAATTAGCAATTTCATGGGTCAACACCCGGGTGAGTCGCTTATAGGCCTGCTGCTCTTTGTGCAACAGCTGCTCATGGATTGATTGCAGGGTTACGATTTTTAGCGCCTGACCCTGGATGGTGGCAATACTCAGTTGCACCGACAGGGTGTCCTGTTGTTCACCTCGTTGCCACAGCGCCGTGGACTGGCTGTTGCTCTGAGCTTCTTCAATAAAGAGCCCAATTTGCTCCAGATCCCGGGTGTGTTTAATGGCTTTGCCGAGTAACCTGGCTACCGCGGGGTTATGCTCTATGGCGTCACCTTTATGGTCAAACACCAGCACCGCCATATCGATATGGATAAGCAGGGTCTGCATAAACTGGGCTTGTTGCTCGGCGGCTAAGCGGGCCTGAAGAATTTGCTCTTTAACCTCGTCATACTGCACCCGCATCGGATGCGACTGGGTCAGACCCAGGCTGCTGTCGCCATTGGCCAGGGCTTTGAGTGCCAGTTGTGCCTGGCGGCTTTGTCGCCTAAATAGAACGACTATTCTGTAGCAGCTTATCAAGGCGCCAATCATCAGGCCCGTGGTCAGGGCGGGCAGGTGCCAAAAGGTATAGGCATACTGAGCCCCAAGGATGCAGGCCAGCAGCATCACCAAGAGCAGGGCAAGTTTAGTCTGTGCTTGCATGTCGAGCTAGAGTCCGTATTTTTCAAGGCGGCGATACATGGCGCCACGGGTTAACCCCAGAGCCTTGGCGGCATGGCTGACATTGCCCTGATAATGGGTGAGGGCGGCGCGAATGGCTTGGTGTTCCAGCTCTTCAAGATTGAAGGTGGAAAATACCTGAGTGTTGCCGCCTTGCGGGCTTTCCGAGGCCGCATTGGTGCCGGAGGCGACCACAGAAGCTATGTCCAGCTCGGTGCCACTTGAGAGGATCACCGCCCGCTCTATGGCATGGGCCAGTTCGCGCACGTTGCCCGGCCAAGGGTAGTCGCTTAGTGCCCGCATGCTTGAAGTTGAGACACCGAGTTCGCGTTTATATTTCTGACCAAAATGATTGAGGTAATAGTCCACCAGCAGGGGAATGTCTTCGCGACGTTCGCGCAGTGGTGGCAGCGCGATTTCCACCGTGTTGATACGATACAGGAGATCCTGACGAAAGCGACCTTCGCTGACGCTTTGGTGCAGGTTGTCATTGGTGGCGCTGATCAAACGAATATCCACATCTATGGTTTTACTGCCGCCCAGGGGGGTGATTTGTCGATTTTGCAGCGCCGCCAATAGCTTCACCTGTTGCTCAAGTGGCAGGTTGCCGAGCTCATCTAAAAACAGGCTGCCGCCGTTGGCGAGTTCAAAACGGCCGACACGATCTTCTTTGGCATCGGTAAAGGCGCCTTTTTTATGGCCGAACAGTTCACTCTCCAACAAGGAGGCGCTCATGGCCCCCATGTCTACGCCGATAAAGGGGCCCTGATGACGCAGGCTCTGCTGGTGAATAGCATGGGCGGTGAGCTCCTTGCCGGTGCCGCTTTCGCCGGTGATCAGTATATTGGCGTCGGTCTGAGCGGCTTTCGCTATGGTGTCGAACACCCGTTGCATGGCCTGGCTTTGGCCTAAAAATGCAAACTTGTTGCTGTTGAGGGCATCGTTAAGCCCCTGGGTTTGGCGTTTAAGCTGTCCAACCTGGCGCTTATCTTTACCGTGATTAAAGGCCGCAGCCACGCTGGCCAGCAGTTGCTCGTTTTGCCAGGGTTTGGCGATAAAGTCGGCGGCGCCGGCCTTAATGGCATCCACCGCCAGTTGAATATCGCTGTATGCGGTCATCAACAAGACCACTATGCTGGGGTCCTGCGCGGCAATTTTCTTCAGCCAGTAAAACCCTTCCTGCCCGCTGATGGAGTCCTGGGTAAAGTTCATATCCAGCAAGATGACATCGATGGGCTGATCCGCTTCCTGTTGGGCATTGATAATGCCCTCGATATCGAAGGGGTTATCCGTGGTCTTCACCACCTGATAGTGCTGTTTTAGCAGTAGTCGTGCGGCGATCAGAATATCTGGGTTGTCATCGATGATGAGAATGGCACCGGCATGTTTCATATTTGTAATTATTATTGTGTGTTTTCAGTAGCCTAATCCAAAATAGGGACAGTGTCCATTAATGGACGTTGAGTCATCGGGTAAGTGTTCTACCAGCGGACACCCGTTCTTGAGCCTACTCTGTAAAATTCATATAACCATATGTTTTTATTGACAAATAAATTTTGGCACGGGAATTGTTACATTCATGGGTAATTAGCACTTAGAACAATCGCAAGGCGTTGACATGGATAAGAAAATTGCCCGCTCAGCAACAGATAAATACCTGAAGAAATCACTTCTTGGGCTTGGCTGCCTGGTGGTGGCCGCAGCCGCCTATGGCCTGACCCAAAGCGATGCCCAGGGTCGCAGTCAAACGGTAAATGACCAAAATCTCAGTGTAAGCACGGTGCACCAGGGCGAGTTTGTCGATGCCCTAAGCCTGCGTGGTCAGGTGGTACCGAGAACCAGTATTTATCTCGACACCATAGCCGGGGGCCAGGTGGAAGAGCGGCTCGTCGAACAGGGCGAGTACGTTAAAAAAGGCCAACCCCTGGTGCGCTTAAGCAACACCAACTTGCAGCTGGATGTAATGAGTCGCGAAGCCCAGGTCACCGAGCAGCTTAACTTTTTGCGCAATACCCAGATGACCATGGAAACCAGCCGCTTGAATCTGCGCCGCGATCTATTGGAAATCGATCTGAAAATTACCCACCTAAGCCGGCGATTAAAACAAACCGAACCCCTGGTCAGTAAAGGCGTCTTGGCCAAGGAGCAGTTGGCTGAAATTAAAGAAGACCTTGCCTATTACCAGGCACGCAGGGAGCTGACACTGGAACGCCAGCAGCAGGAAAGCAGTATCCGCGAGGTGCAATTAGCCCAGCTGCAGGACAGTGCGAAAATGCTGGAGAAAAACCTGCAGTTTGCGCGTAAGAATCTGGAAAATTTACTGATCACCGCGCCCGTTGCCGGTTACCTCAGTGAGCTGGATGTGGAAATTGGTGAGTCCAAGGATCGTGGCGCGCGACTAGGGCAAATTGATATCCCCAACGAGTACAAGCTGGTGGTACGCCTCGATGAGTTTTATCTCAACCAGGTTCAATCCGGGATGGATGTGGTCATTGAGCTGGAGCAGGGCAAGGTAAATGCTCAGGTCAGTAAAATAGATAGCAGAGTGCAGCAGTCACAGTTTCAAATCGAAGTCGATTTACCTAAGGATATCAGCAACATCAAGCGCGGCCAAAGCCTGGACATAGAGCTGATGCTGGGTGATAGCCAGGCCAATGCCCTATTGCTTAAACGCGGCGCCTTCTTTACCAGCTCCGGTGGTAACTGGGTGTATGTGATGAGTGAGGACAACAGCCAGGCGCTGCGCCGTGAGATTCGCCTCGGCAGAAAAAACCAGGATTACTACGAAGTGCTCAGTGGTCTTGAGGTCGGTGATCGGGTGATCACCTCCAGCTACAGCAACTTTGATAAAGCACAACAATTACAGTTTTAAGGGAACAACAATGATTAAACTTACTAATTTATCTCGTGTATTTCGAACTCAAGACGTTGAAACAACAGCACTAAATGACATTAACCTAGCGGTGAATGAAGGCGAGTTTCTGGCCATCATGGGGCCATCCGGCTGCGGCAAATCGACCCTGTTATCCATTTTGGGCATGTTGGACTCACCGAGTAGCGGCCGCTTTGAGTTTCTAGGCGAAGACATCGCCGGCTACAGTGAAAAACAGTTAGCCGAGCTGAGAAAAGCATCCATCGGCTTTGTATTTCAAAGCTTTAACCTGATTGACGAACTGACTGTATTTGAAAACGTTGAGCTGCCTTTACAGTATCAAAATATCTCAAAGAGTGAGCGCAAGCAGCGTGTAGAGGCCATTTTAAAGCGCGTCGGCATCGATCATCGCGGTGATCATCTACCGCAGCAACTTTCCGGTGGTCAGCAGCAACGCGTGGCGGTGGCCAGAGCCTTGGTCATTAACCCTAAACTTATTTTGGCGGATGAGCCGACCGGTAACCTGGACTCCAAAAATGGCGATGAAGTAATGGCCATGTTGCGCGAGCTTAACTGCGAGGGCACCACGGTGATCATGGTGACTCACTCGGAGAAAGAAGGTAATTATGCCGATCGCCTGGTGCGCCTGCTGGACGGTCAGATCATGGTCGACAAAGCCAATGCGGTGAGCACTAAGACCGCTGAGGTAGCCTAATATGATCGCCAGTTACCTTATAACGGCCCTGCGCGCATTTAAGCAGCAAAAACAGCATTTTGCTTTGAATGTGATGGGCCTTAGCGTGGGCTTGGCGGCGGCCATTCTGGTGGCGCTCTTTGCCATCAATGAGCTCTCGTACGATAGCCAACAACCTCATGCTGAGCGTGTTTATCGCGTTGGCCAAGATTTCTCAAAACTTGGTTTAGCTGTGATACCTCTTTTTAATTATATGCAGTCAAAACAGGCAGAAGATTACAGCCAGGTTGAAGAAGTATTTGGATTAACCATGGTAGAGCTGACCCGTGAAGCCATGGTTGATGTGAGTTACCGTAACCAAGGCTATAAGTTAAATGCCTTGTATGGTGCTACAGCAAATATTGAAAACTTTATTGCTATGGAAACGCTTGCGGGTGACTTAAAAACCGCAATGAGTACACCAGACAGCCTGGCCTTAAGTGAGACAGAAGCACTGCGCATTTTTGGCCGTACTGATGTGGTTGGTGAAACGCTGACGCACGAACAAGGACAGTACACCGTTCGCGCAGTGTTTGCAGACTTAGCTGACAACACTCACTTTGCCTTTAAAAACCTTGTTTATGTTAAGCATGAGCCAAGCGAATTTAATGTGAACAGTAGTTATGTGTATATGCGTTTAGCTGCGGGTACCGATACAGACGCATTAGCTAACACCTTAACAGAGCGCTTTTTTAGCGGTTCTATGCTTGAACAAGTTAGTTTAGAACTACATCCATTACTTGATTTACACCTAACGGCTAAATCTCCTTTTGAAATGAAAGCGGGCGGTGCTAAACAAGTGGTGATGATCTGTGTCGGTTTAAGCGTGTTACTTATTCTTATTGCAGGTTTTAACTTCATTAATATGACGGTAGCCCAGTCGACTAAACGTGCAAAAGAAGTCGGTGTGCGTAAAGCGCTAGGGGCAAGTAAAGGCCAATTAGTAACTCAGTTTCTATCTGAGTCAGTGTTGGTTTCGATGCTTTCAATGGTGATTGCTTGTGCCTTAGTGGAGCTATTTTTACCAAGCTTTAACCAATTAGTAGACCGCGAATTAGTAGTCAACTATGCCTCTGAATTTGGTCTTGCGATTATTGTGGTAGCGATTGCTGTGGGCATATTAGCTGGGCTTTATCCTGCATTCTTTATTTCGTCATTTAGTGCAAAACGAGTTTTAAGTGGTGACTTACAACGTGGTAATACAGCAATATGGGTTCGTAAGAGCTTACTAACCCTACAGGCATCGTTGGCAATAGGTTTAATTGTTGCCTCGGTTACCTTGTTAAAGCAGTTAACTTACTTGCAAAGCTTGCCTTTAGGCTATGAAACAACACAAAGATTGGTTATTTCAGAGCTACCTGTAGGGGAAGTATTCACGAAAGAAAAAAATGCCTTAGTTAACCGTATTAGTGCAATTCAAGGCGTACAGCAAACAACAGTAATTGATACCCGTTTAACGCTTTCAATCAATAATACACTTATGCCAACGTGGCCAAATGGTGAAGCGTCTGGCAGCTTAACTCCTGTAGTAGGCGCAAGCTACGATGTGGTAAAAACGCTAGGTTTAAAACTGGTTGCAGGGCGTGATTTTAGCCGCGAGTTTGCCGGTGATTGGGCAAGCCGTGAAAATGGGGTAACAAGTACAGGTACGATTGTGACTGAATCTGTCGCAAAACAAGCGGGTTACACTAACATGAGTGAGATTATCGGTAAGGTAATTAAAGACTCAGGTAGCGGCGTAGATATGCGTGTTGTGGGTGTGGTTGAAGATGTAAAAGTAGGTAATGCTAAAGATGCCAACTCTAATATCATGTTTTTGTGTGGCTTTAACTTCTTAACACCTGTATCTGAATTTATTTTAACGATTGATCAGCAAAACTTGCCTTACATTAAAACTCAGCTCGCTGAGGTATTAGCAAGTACAGCCAATATCTATGAGCCTAAAATTAACTTACTCGCAGACAACTACAAAACCTTGTTAAAAGGTGATGAGCGTATTTCGAATGTAGTTTTAATCTTTACCGCTCTTGCTGTGTTCTTAACCTGCTTAGGTACCTTTGGTTTGGCTTCGTTTGCAACAGTGCGTCGTCAGAAGGAAGTGGCTGTTCGAAAAGTTCTAGGCGCATCACGCATCAGTATTGTTAATATCATTGCTAAAGAGTTCTTAGTGCTGGTGGCAGTGAGTATTGCTATTGCATATCCAGTGACTTACTTGCTAGTAGGTGATTGGCTGGCAAACTTTAATGACCGCATTGAACAAGCTCTGTGGGTGTATTTCGTAGCAGCCGCCGCTGTGGCAGCGATTACCTGGGTTACCGTTGCAAGTTTAGCCTTTAAGGCCGCAAGCACCAGACCATCGCTTATCTTACGATATGAATAACAATAAGTTAGCGCTTCCGTGGAAGCGCTAGCCGATAAAACTTAGAGGTGACATCATGTTTACCAGTTATTTATCTTCAGCGGTACGGGCTTTTATCAAGCACAAACAGCATTTCTTTTTGAATCTGTTCGGTTTGAGCGTGGGCTTGGCGGCGGCCATTCTGGTGGCCTTATTTACCCGTTTTGAAATGGCAGTGGATCAGTACCAGCCCAATGCCGAGCGCACCTATCGCCTGTCCCAGTACTTTACCGTCATGGGTACCTCCGCACCCATCACCAATTTATACGCGGTAAGAGATCTGGCGAAAGGCACAGATATTGAAGACATCTTTGCCTTACAAATGCATCCCAGGCTGTCGGGAGACTTTAATGCCAATGGCAACTTCTTCAAGATGGAAGACTTGTTTGCGGCAACCACCAATATCCGGGATTTTATTCAGCTCGATGTGCTTTATGGCGATCTGGATGCGACCCTGGCGGCACCCAATAAAATGGCATTGAGCGAAAGCGAGGCGATTCGCCTGTTCGGCCGTGCCGATGCCCTTGGTGAAACCATCAGCAAGGGCCAGATCCGCTATCAGGTTACGGCTATTTTTAAGGATCTGCCCGACAGCACTCACTTTACCTTTGCTGGCCTGGTGGCCATGGTTAAAGAAGCGCCTAATTACCGTATCAACAATTTCTACACTTATGTGCGTTTCAGCGAGCAGGCCAATATCGCCGCAGAGCAAGCCCTGTTTGCCAAGGCCTATGCGCAACTCGTCTATCCAAATCAGGAAATGGGCTTTGTTGAGGTCAGCTTTCAGCCGCTGACCGATATTCACCTGCATGCCAATAGTCGCTATGAACTTAAGGCTAACGGCTCCTCCACCGTGGTGGTGATCAGTTTTTCTTTAAGCATCTTGCTGATTGTGTTGGCGGCCTTTAATTTTATCAATATGAGCATTGCCCAGGCGGCAAAGCGGGCCAAAGAAGTGGGTGTGCGTAAAGCCTTGGGAGCGAGTAAACGACAGGTTATTAATCAGTTCCTGCTGGAGTCTGTGCTTATTACCCTGCTGGCCGCACTGCTGGCCTGTATTCTAGTCGAGTTGGTCTTGCCCACCTTTAATCAATTGGTTGAGCGCGACCTGGTGTTAGCGTATTTCTCTGATTTTGGCCTGCTGCTGGTTGCCATTGTCTTGCTTGTCGGCGTGCTGGCTGGCGCCTATCCGGCATTTTTTATGTCGGCATTTAGCGCAAAACGAGTGTTAAGCGGCGATATTCAACGTGGCCGTAGCGCCAGTTTAGTGCGCAAAACCCTGCTTATCCTGCAGGCCTCCTTATCGATAGCGCTGATCATCGGGGCTTTCTCATTGCAACAGCAGTTGCAGCACCTGCAGTCCATTCCGGTGGGCTACGAGAAACAATACCGTTTGGAAGTGGATGATATCCCTGCCAGGGATTTGTATATAAGCCAAAACCATGCCCTTACTCAGCGTATTAATAACATTGATGGCGTGCTGGCGAGCAGTATTAGTGATGCCTCGTTTACCTCCACCTTTAATACCAGCTTTTCTATCACCTCGGATAATGGCGTCTTGCGTGATAGCGTGATCCCCTTCGTTGGCGTGGGCTTTGATATCGTCGAGAGTTTAGGTTTGGCACTGGTGGCTGGTCGTGACTTTAATCGTGCGCATGGTAGCGATTGGTATAACCAGGACGCCCAGGGCAATAGCCACGCCAGCATCTTAATTTCCGAGTCCTTGGTACAGCAGGCGGGTTACAGTAATCCCGAGGATGCTATCGGTAAGTTGTGGTACAGCAAGGATGATGACCGTCAGGATGTGATGCGAATCGTCGGCGTGGTTGCCGATATCACCATGGGCTCTGCGCGAGACGAATCGTCGCCACTTATTTTGATCTGTGGTTTAAGCTGGGCCAATGAAGGCAAATTGATCATCAAGTTTGAGCCACACTTGTTTGAGTCGGTTAAGGCTCAGGTAAAACAGCTGCTGGCCGACGAACTCAAGGTATACAACCCGGACTTGGAGCTGGTGGCGGATAATTACCAAGCTCTGTACAAGAACGATCAACGTATCTCGGTGTTGGTAAACGTGTTTAGCTTATTGGCAATTTTCTTAACCATGTTGGGAACCTTTGGCTTGGCGTCTTTTTCCGCATTGCGACGTCAAAAAGAAGTGGCGGTGCGTAAAGTGCTCGGAGCCTCGCGTATAAGCTTAGTGAACCTGTTGGCTAAGGAATATTTATTGCTGGTGGCCATTAGCACCGTCATCGCCTTCCCGCTAACTTATTGGTTTGTTGGTCAATGGTTGGCAAACTTTAATGAGCGTATCGAGCAGGCCTTATGGGTGTATGGCGTTGCTGCTGTTACGGTAGCGGCAATCACCTGGCTTACCGTGGCTACGTTGGCCTTTAAAGCGGCGAGCACGCGACCATCGCTTACCCTGAGGTATGAATAACAAATAATAGGGCGCACATTGATTGCGCCTTTTTAATCTTTTTGTTCCTCTGCTACGTTTAATATAGGTGAGCACTTCTTAGGAGCAACACCATGCAAGCCAATCTATTGAAAGCTGCCCTCGCAGACAGCCATTACCGTGCCATTATCCTCAGCTATGCCGATGCCAATCATTATTTGGCCGGGGTGATAGATACCCTGGGTAATTACCATATGTTGGTCGACCAGCAGGATGTCACCAAGTCCTTTAATTCGCTGCGTGAAGCAGAGCGGGCGTTATCGGCGCTCGGTGCCACCCAGGCGCTGTTGAAGATGCAGTCGGCTTATGAAGAGCTGGGGCCAAATGACGGCTTGGAAGAGCATATTGCCGATCTTGAGATACGCCATCTCACTTAGCCCCTTCCTAAAGTAAGGTGCGGACATTCATCGGTCTCTTAACCAATGGCGTCAATGTCCGCGCTTTAGTAACAATTTAGCAATTGAGCTTTGCCTAAAGTTTCGACTATAATGCGCATCTTTCGAATCGAAACTTATTTATTACTAAATGACCAAACGTAACACTCAACAGCGCCGCCACACCATACTTAACCAAGTTAATGAGCTGGGTGAAGTGTCGGTTGAAGCCTTGGCGGAGCAGTTACATACCTCAGAAGTTACGATTCGAAAGGACTTAGCCTCGTTAGAGCAAAGCGGTCTGCTATTGCGCCGTTATGGTGGCGCCATCGCGCTGCCGAAAGAAATCGTCGCCGGCAGCGAGTCGCAAGACTCGGCCCGTAAGCGTGCCATCGCTAAGGCGGCGGCGCAGCTGATTAAAGATCACCACCGCATTATTATCGATAGCGGTCGCACCACGGCGGCGATGATCCCCGAGCTGGCTTCTAAACGCGGCCTGGTGGTGATGACCAATGCCATCAATGTGGCCAGCCGGTTACTGGCGTTGGAGAATGAGCCCACCCTGCTGATGACGGGTGGTACCTGGGACCCGCATTCGGAATCCTTTCAGGGCCAGGTGGCCGAGCAGGTACTGCGCTCTTACGATTTCGATACCCTGTTTATAGGCGCCGATGGTATCGATGTTTCCCGTGGAACCACCACATTCAATGAGCTGATCGGTTTAAGCCAGGTGATGGCCGAGGCCGCTCGCGACGTGGTGGTGCTGGTGGAGTCGGAAAAAATCGGTCGCCGTATCCCGAATTTAGAACTGCCTTGGCAACAGGTCAGCACCCTGATCACCGACAGCAACCTGGCGCCCGAGTTGCGCCGGGAAATCAGCGCCCATGGCGTGCAGGTGATCTGTGCCGAGGTAAACGAATAAGCCCGATCGACAACATCGGGCAAAAAGATAACACATACGTGCAAATGGAGAATTTATGTGTGGAATAGTTGGTGCCGTTGCAGAGCGCCCAGTAAACAAGATTTTAGTTGAAGGTTTAAAGCGCCTTGAATACCGTGGCTATGACTCGGCCGGTGTGGCCTTGTTGCAAGGCAGTACCCTAAACAGCGTTAAAGCCGTGGGCAAGGTTGCCATGCTTGAGAGCGCCTTAAACGATGCCGGTGTATCCGGCACTACCGGTATCGCTCATACTCGTTGGGCCACCCACGGTGGTGTAACCGAAGCCAATGCGCACCCGCATTTGTCGAACAATGAACTGGCTTTGGTACACAACGGCATCATTGAAAACCATAGCAGCCTGCGCGAAGCGTTGAAGGGCGATGGTTACACCTTCCTATCGGAAACCGATACCGAGGTCATGGTGCACCTGATCCACCAGCTACGCCAGCAACACGATACTTTGTTAAGCGCGGTCCAAGCCGCGGTTAAGCAGCTTGAAGGCGCCTACGGTACCGTGGTATTCGACAAGGCCAACGACAATGAAATCATCGTTGCCCGCTCAGGTAGCCCGCTGGTAATTGGTCTGGGTCTGGGCGAGAACTTTATCGCCTCCGATCAGCTGGCCCTGTTGCCTGTAACTCGTAGCTTTATTTTCCTGGAAGAAGGCGATGTGGCGCGTATTACCCGTGACAGCGTCGAGATTTTCGACCTGAACGGCGAGCCGGTGGAGCGTGAGGTGGTGGAGTCAAACATCACTCAGGACGCCTCGGGCAAGGGCGAATATCGGCACTACATGCTCAAAGAAATTTACGAACAACCGATGGCGGTGCGCAACACCCTGGAAGGCCGTTTACAAGACGACCGCGTAGCCGTTGATGCCTTTGGCGACAGCGCCACGCAAATCTTTAAAGACGTGCAGCACGTGCAGATCATCGCCTGTGGTACCTCTTACCACTCGGGCATGGTGGCCCGTTACTGGCTTGAGCAGTTTGCCGGCGTCAGCTGTAATGTCGAGATTGCTTCCGAGTTCCGTTATCGCGAGTCGTTTGTGCACCCGAACAGCCTGCTGGTAACCATTTCTCAATCTGGTGAAACGGCCGATACCCTGGCCGCCTTGCGCCTGGCCAAAGAGCAGGGCTACATGGGCTCTATGACTATCTGTAACGTACCTGGCTCGTCATTGGTGCGTGAATCTGACTTGGCCTTTATGACCAAGGCCGGCGCCGAGATCGGCGTGGCCTCAACCAAGGCCTTCACCACACAACTTGTTGGCTTATTGATGCTAACCGCATCGATTGCCCAGGAAAAGGGCCTAAACCAGGCGGAAATCGTTAACGCCATTAAGACCTTGCCAAACAAGTTGGAAGAAGCACTCTTGCTTGCCGACGGCATCGAAGCCCTGGCGGAAGAATTCGCCGACAAGCATCACTCGCTGTTCCTTGGTCGTGGCTCTCAGTACCCCATCGCCATGGAAGGGGCGCTGAAACTCAAAGAGATCTCTTACATTCACGCCGAAGCCTATGCGGCGGGTGAGTTGAAGCACGGCCCATTGGCGTTAATCGATGCGGATATGCCGATCATTGTAGTGGCGCCAAACAACGAGTTGTTGGAGAAGCTGAAATCTAACGTGGAAGAAGTGCGCGCTCGTGGCGGCATCATCTATGTGTTCGCGGATAAGGATTCACATTTTGAGTCTGACGACACCATGCGCGTGATCAACGTCAATCATGTTGAAAACGTGATTGCCCCTGTGGTCTACACCATCCCATTACAGCTACTGTCTTACTATGTAGCCGTCATTAAGGGCACGGACGTCGACCAGCCTCGTAACCTGGCCAAGTCGGTTACCGTAGAGTAAAAAAGGCGCGGAAGCGCTTTTTTTTTGTGGGATAGTAATAAAGTATCATACTAAGTATTAAAGTATCATACTGAGAAATAAAGTTGCATACTGAAACCGCCGATTCTATGCTCGATTAATGAGCAAAGTCCGGCGGTTTTTTTCATGGCGTCACACAATAAGAGATCTACTGAAGCCTTGTTTGCAAGGTGGATAAAAGAAGGTCGAGGCAGCGGCCAGCATGCTGACTACAAACCCTGGCTGACGGTTAGGGATCTGCCTTCCCTGGGGCGGGTCCATCGCGTCTTCGGCCACAAATCCAGGCGTACTCACCACCTGTTATCCGATCTCGAACTTTCCGTCTTTCTGCTTCTGGAATGGCACAGCGAAATTACCCAGGTCCGCGAGCAGTTTCCCCTTGAAAGAGATGTTACCCGTCAGCTGGCCATTGAGGCCGGAATAAAGCACCCGTGTATAGCGGGAGTCGATCAGTATATGTCGTCGGACTTTCTGGTGGACTCGGCCGACGAAAAAGAGTCCAGGTTTGTGCTGCAGGCGAAATACCGAGAGGCGCTTAACGATGTTCGAACGGTGGAAAAGCTGGAACTGGAGCGCCGATATTGGAAGGGGAAGGCCTTGCCCTGGTATCTGGTCACGGAAGCAGATGTGCCAGCCGTGGTGACTCAAACCATCAAGTGGCTCTATCAGGCACAGCGGGAGGAAGAAGAGGATGAAGAGCTGACGTTGCAGCAGATCGAGTTCTACGCCCATCACTTCGAAAGGAACCCGAACAAGACAGTACTCGCTATCTGTAAGGAACTGGATGCAGCCTACAGCTTGCCACTTGGCGAATCGCTTTACGAGGTGAGGCGGTTGTTGGCCAAGCGCTATTTCACCTTCGATATCTTTATTCCTACCACCAAGCTTAAAGCGAAGGACTTGAAAGCCGGAGATCTGGGATTTATCCGGGAGGTGTATCTTGTTTCGAATCAATGAGGTGCTACAGATCGGTGAACGCCGTTACCGTGTGCTTCAACTGCTCGGCGAGCATCTGGTCTGGATTGACATAGACGATGATTCGGCCTTTCCCGAGATCACGTCGGTCGGTGAGCTGGTAGAAGCCATAGAGCTGGAGAATCTGCAGCGTACGGAAGACCCTTACAAGGAGCTTGCCTTTGAATCCCCGCAGGAGGGCAGTATTGCCAGAACCAAACGGGATAGTAACTATGCTCTGATCAAGCCTTTGCTTGAGCTGCCCGATTTTTTTGAGCCGAAAAGCCGGGGCAAAGTGATCAACAGCATTCTTGCCGAAAAAGGCTCTACCAAGCAAACGCTGTACCGGCTAGCCCGGCGATACTGGCAGCGGGGACAGATGCCGAATGCTCTGTTGCCTGACTACAAGCACTCGGGGGGCAAGGGTAAGCGACGGATTGCCAAAGACAAGAAACTGGGGCGTCCTCGCAGAGACATGCCGGGGGTCGGAGCCAAAGTTGATGAGTTTACTGAACGCTTGTTCCGTATGGCCATAGACAGATACCTGCTGAAGGATAAGGGACACTCTTTTCCCTATGCTTATCGCCGCTTTCAGACCTTGTATCGCAACTATTTTCCGGATGTTCCGGAAGAAGAGTTGCCCAGCAATTGGCAGATGATGCACTTCTACAAACGCGAATATTGCCAGACGGAAACGCTTAGCAAGCGCGTGTCGAACATTGAGTACAACAAGGACATCAGGCCTTTGCACGGTACGGCGAATACCCAGGTGCTTGGGCCTGGATCCCGCTACGAAATCGACGCCACCATTGCCGATATTTATGTGGTTTCTGATAGCGAACGGGGAAACATCGTTGGACGGCCCGTGGTCTATATGGTGATTGACGTATTCAGCCGTATGGTGGCCGGCTTCTACATCGGATTCGAGGCCCCTTCCTATGTAGCTGCCATGCAAGCCCTGTATATGGCAGTGACTGATAAAACGAGCCATTGCAGGAATCTGGAGTTCGATATTACTCTGGAGGACTGGCCGTGTGTGGGACTTCCGGATGCCATCCTAGCAGACAGAGGTGAACTGCTGGGGCATCAGATAGAAAGCCTGGAAAGCAATTTTACGGTCAGAATAGAAAATACGCCGCCTTACCGGGGCGACGCCAAAGGTATAGTGGAGCGAAATTTCAAGGCGATACAGGCGTCTTTCGGTCCTTTCGTTCCCGGTTTTGTATCCGGCACCAAGGTAAAAAAGCGAGGCGGAAAGGATTACCGGCTGGATGCCAAGCTGACAGTAAGGGAGTTCGCTCAGATTATCTTGTCGTCCGTGCTCTGCCACAACCAATACGCCGTCTTGGAGGAGTACGACCGGGACGCTGACATGCCTGCGGATTTGCCCTCCACCCCTATTCACCTGTGGAACTGGGGCTTGCAGCACAGAACCGGACGTTTGCATCAGGTTGATCCGGATGCCCTGCGTGTGGCCCTGTTACCGCGACAAAGGGCTACCATCTCGGATAAAGGGGCCTGTATGTTCGGTATCTATTACACCTCATCGGAGCTGTTGCAGCAGGGCTGGTTGCACCGGGGCAGGGGTGTTAAACGGCCTGCGAGTATTGAAGCTGCCTACGATCCTATGGTGGCCGATCAAATCTATCTTTTCCCGGAAAAGGGCAGCATCAAGTACTGGACTTGCAACCTGGCTGATATATCCCGGGAGTTTCGGGGCGCTTCGTTCTGGGATGTCTGGCAGATCAGAGACGAACAGAAGAAAACGATGGCCAAGGCCAAAGTGCTTTCGGGGTCTAAAAAGCGACAGCACGAGGAATTTGTCATCGACAAAATCGCTCATGCTGAAAAGGCGGCACCTGATACATCCGGCATCTCCAATGCTCAGCGGATCAGGGACATTAACGAAAATAAACGCAAGGAAAAGGAGAGGGAGCGGGCCGAGAAGGCGTATCGCTCAGATACGGATAAAAACCAGCCTTCAGGAAAGGTTATTCATATTTCCGAATCCGAACCGGATCTGGATTATCCGGATTACATCGACGAATTGTTTGAGGACGACTGATGCCTTTGCCAGAAAACTTTGTTGATGCCGTTTACATCGACCCGGGTCTCGATCGTTATCGTGGTAATCCGTTAATCGAGGCCCTTCCGCCCATCATGGATCTGCAGGCTCTTAAGGTTAAGCTGACCGGCAAGCTCACATTCAACCCACAGGATTGCTATGAAAAAGGGCATCTTCGTGCCCACCAGATCAGTGCACTGCTTGACGATTTCTTCCAGCCTTTGTCGATCCATAAGCAGCTGGAAGAGAAAATATCGGTGATGATCCGCGGCGGTTATGTGGGCCGCAACATAGCTGACGGCTCGTTGAATAAGAGGATGCAGGAAGGCTACCAGCGCATCATGTCCGGTGCTACAAACGACTTTCGCTTCGCTCAATCGAATTCTACCGCCAAAAGTCTGTCGTTGATCGGTTGTTCCGGCAGCGGTAAGAGCTCGACCATCAACCGGATCCTGGCAACCTACCCGCAGGCCATTTACCACCAAGAATACAATTTTGTTCAACTGACCTATCTGAGAATCGAGTGTCCGTCTGACGGTTCGCTGAAGAGTCTGTGCCTGAACTTTTTCCGCGAGGTTGATCGTACACTCAGTACCGGCTACGAGGAGAAGTATGCTCGCAAACGCCACAGCACCGAAGTGCTCTTATCACTGATGGGGCAGGTGGCAACACAGCGGGCGCTGGGTGTTCTGGTCATCGACGAAATACAGCGACTGACGCTGAAGCGTTCGATCAGCAAGGAAGCCATGCTGGAGTTTTTTGTTGCTCTGGTAAATGTGATCGGTGTTCCCGTGATCATGGTCGGCACGCCCAAGGCCAGATCCATATTTGAAATGGAACTGCAGGCCGGCAGGCGCAGCGCCGGATTCGGCTCGTTGTTCTGGGAGCCGGTGCAGCGAGAACCAGGCAGGGTCGATCCCAGGACCGGCAAGCCAAGAAAAACCGAATGGCAGGCTTTTACCGACAAGCTCTGGCAATACCAGTGGCTGACTCATCGTGACGAGGTACTGAGCGAAGAAATTCGTGATTGCTGGTTCGATCTGTCACAGGGCGTGCTCGATATCGTGGTTAAGCTGTTTGTACTGGCACAGATGCGGGCCATATCGACCGGGTTGGAACGAATAACCGTTAAACTGCTGCGTACTGTGTATGAGCAGGAACTGAAGCCGGTGCACCCCATGCTGGATGCCCTGCGCAGGGGAGATCCTGAGCTTATCGTCAAATATTCTGACCTGCAGTTGCCGGCGATGGACAAACGCCTTCTTGAGCTGAGGAAGCGGATTGACGAACGGCAGGCCGAAAAGGAAATCGAGCCGGCCTTCAGCGGCAACGATAAGGCACTACGGTTGTATACCATGCTGCAGGCGATGGGCTGTGAATCGGTGCTGCTGCAACCCCTGATCGAAAATGCCTTCAAACAGCATCCAAATCTTTCCTTGCCGGAATTGAGCAAGATCATACTGGAGTGGTACTCCGAACCCCCCAAGCCCAAGAAGACCCAAATCGAGAAGATGAAACCTGCCAACTGGCACACGCTGCCTTCCGAAGATTTAAGGTTCAAATTCTCCCAGGCTGAAAAGGGGCGACTCTACGACGACTTGATGTACGGCAAAGAGCTGTTTGATGTGCCGAGTTGGTTGAAGAAAGTAGGGTGACATGCTGGGTTTCCCTCTGCCTTATTGCGACGAGCTTTTGTACAGCACCATCGCGAGGTACGGGATACACAGCGGCATAGTGTCGCCAAAAGAATTGCTGCAGGAAGTGTTTGGCGATACCAAGATTATTGCGACTCCTGATTTACCCGGTCATCTGACACGCATAGCAGACCTCTATCCTGAAGTGGTTGGAATCACGCCGGGCGACCTGCTTTATGAACATACCCTCTTTCCCCTTTACGCCCCATTTATCGGTGAAGAACGGCGCAGGTGCCTGACCCGTGAGCTCATGGCAAACAGAAAAAGTACGGTCCATCTCACGGCTGGAGTTGCGGCTTCTCGGATCAAACAACCTGCATTTCTCAGATACTGCTCAGGTTGCATAAAAGAACAGATCAACCTGTATGGGGAATGCTACTGGCGGAGAGACTGGCAGGTAGCCGGGGCTGAGAGTTGTCCGGTTCACGGTTTATTGGTCGAATCTGATATTCGTCGTCACGATATGCACAGGCATCTTTTCCAGGCCGCCAGTGAGAGTGCTTGCCCAGCGGTCGTACAGCAGCCCGGAAGCTGGCAAAGTGACCTGATGCTCAACAGCATAAGAGAATTGCTGAATCTTGGGAGCGTAGCTGTACCTGAGCTCTGCCAGTGGACCCAGTGGTATCGAAACCTGGCGGCTGATAACCATCTAAACAGAGGCACCCAAGTCCACCACGATTTGGTTGCTAACAGGATCGTCGAGTTCTGGGGAGAAAAGTGGCTTGGCCAGTACAGACTGTTGCCGAAGAGCGGTGAACCCTGCTGGTTGCGCAATATGTTCCGAAAGCACCGTAAGGCGTGCAGCTATCTCGAGCATTTGGTTGTACTCCATGCCTTATTGGAGCCAGGCTGGAAGCTGGCTGATGTCCTTCGAGTCGTTGTTGGGTTTAATCCGGCTGCAAAGGCTGTTAACGGGGTGTTGAAGGGGACGGATAAGGCCCAACTGAACGAATACCGAAACAAATGGCTGGCTGCAGTCGCACAGCATGGCACCAAGCATGCCCGCAGTCATGGATACGGGAGTATCTATGCCTGGCTCTACCGACGTGACAGAGACTGGTTAATGAAGACCAACGAAGCTCACAGAAAGCCGGAATATGAGCATCTGCCCAAGGTCAGTTGGGCTCAGCGGGACAGGCGAGCGGTCAGGAGGCTGATAGATCTTCGAGAGCAGAGCGAGGTGCAACTGGAAGCTCCCAGGCGATCGATGAACTGGTATTTAAATCAATTAGAGCACAAGGCAAGCGTTGAGAAACACCTGGATTTGCTACCTTTGTGTAGTTTGTTTTTTGCTCGGTACTGTGAAAGTATATTCGAATATCAAATAAGAAGAATCACCTGCACCGTCATACACATAACACGGGACGACGAGCCACTGAAACGCTGGCAGGTGCTGAGGGGAGCTGGCTTGAGCGAGCAGCGACTGACCGACCTGGCCCGTAGATTTCTTGAGGAGGTACTCGAAATTTGAACAGCAGCACCTACCTGAAAGGGTTCAAGGACGATACCTGGCTCAACGGGATTGGCGATTTTTTCTGCAGGATGGACGGAGTTAGGTGGGGGATCAACTTAAGCATCTACCCTAGCAAGGAGCATGGAAAGGATGCGATTTCTCTTTCCAATGCACCAATTTTGATACGCAAAAAAATCATCAATCCAACCAAAGACTATTACCGCAAAAATTACGAGATAACTTTTTCAGTACCCTCGGATCATGAATGGCGAATTGACACACTTGAGAACTGCCCGGCCATTGAACGGCGGTTGCATAAGGAAGCCAGGCAATATTGTTTCGTGTTCCACCACCCGGACGGTACCAGGATCTATCTTCCCCAGTTCGAACTGGCGAGGGCGCTCTTTTTTCACAATGGCTATCTGGCCCGCTCTTCGGTAATTCACGATGTATTGAACAATGAGTTTGCAGTTGAGTACGACAACGTGTGGGAAAGGGCCATCATCAACGTACTGGATACCTGCAATTGTCCGGCAGAGCTGTTTAATGATTACGGTTATCGCCGGGTACTTGCTTGGTTGCTGATGGATGAAGATGCCAGGCGTTCATACGATAGTATTGGCAATTACCAGCTGCGTAATGGAGCTGATGACGGGCAATACAGAGTATGGACCTTTCAGTTCGAACCTCCAGTACTGGAAGGTGCCAGCCTGAAGTTGAAAGGTAATTTTGACCCAGAAAGCCAAACGTTCTTGGTTTACGAGGTTACCAGCATAAGAAATATTCCCGCCAACTTACCTGAGCATATCGAGTTTTACAGTCCCAAGTTTTTCACTCGGGTCGCTGGGAAAGGTGTAGTAGCCGGCTCTGCTCTTGAGCGGCCGCCTGGGTATAACGTGGATGACGCGGCGGAAGGAAGCCGGGAAAACAAGCCGGTCATGATTCGAGAAAACACGACTGAGCTTGCGTTCAATCGTGTGGTGGAGACGTCGAAGATCAGCAAAAAGAGAAAGTCCACGGTGAAAGGCCACGAGAACGATGGTGAGCAGGGTGAAGTTTCCAAAGATGTCAGTACCGAAGAGCAAGGACCATACGGAGGTCTGATAAGCGCCGAATGGAACAATCTTGATGACCAAACTGATGATGCTTACCTGTATCTGAACAAATTCGAGAGCTACTTAAAAATGCTCGGATTACTTAGGGATAAATATGGCTTTAAGGTCAACACCGATCCACTGAGAAAGTTGCCGAATATTGGTAAATGCAAAAAGCATATATTGGAAACTGATCAAAATCCGAGGTGTATGTCGGTCGCCCATGTTACAGCAGGCCTCACAGGGTACTATCTGCTGGAAGTCGATACTTCAGATGCAAGCAAGGCCTTATCGACAAAAGTGATCTTGGCCAAGGCTATCGGCGACATAGAGCCCCACTTGTTTGAGATGGAAAAGCAGTTGCTTAAGGCATCTCTATCCTGGCCGAAGCAGCATTTGGATAACTTGGTCGGTGCAGAGAATCACACTTGGATTCCACACCAAAAGTCTGACAAGCCCGGAGCAATTACCGCAGAGGACATTGATAAGTGGGCTGAAAGGGTGTTTGTGAGGCTGATTTCTACAGAACAATAATCACACAATGCATCTCAAGAGGCACATGCAAAGCCTGGCTTAGCGGCACAAATTGAAGGCTCTGAGTTTGCAAGTTGTGCGCTTGCAGCCGGACATCGTGATTAGGCTATACCGGGTTTATCACATGCTTGGTATTTACCCGCCGCCAGCAGGCTCCTGATATAAGGACCGGTGGCCCTACTCCCCGCATTTTCCCGTGAAGTTGCCAATTACCTTCTCGATCCTGTGGTGCTGTCAGAGCAATTAGTTTTTGCCATCAAGTGTTTATGTTGATTCTGGTTTATTTATCACCGCCTCCGTAGGCACGCATAAATAGGGTCACTACATTGGTTACCCAAGTCTCTATCTGCGCTGCCGAGGGTGGGCTGTCCGGGTAAGTCAGGTACTGTAACTGCAGCTCGCTGCGGACCAGGTTTACAAACATACAGGCGACGGCCTCCAGACTGGTGTCACCAAAATTTACTTCACCGGACTGGCTGGCACCGGCTAACAGATCGGCAACCAGCCTGGCACTAACCTGCGGCCCGGCACGGTAAAATGTATGTGCCAGAGCAGGAAAGCGGGCGCTTTCGGCAATGGCAACACGATATAGTGCCAGTCCGGACGGGGAGAGCACCACATCCAGATAGGTCCGAGCCAGTATGCCCAGGGTTTCTTTCAGTCGCCCCGGCTGAAAGCGGATATTATGCAGGGCTCTGGTAAAAGCAGCGCACTCGGATTTGATCACGGCGGTAAAGAGCGCTTCCTTGTTGGTGAAGTGCGCATATACCGTTGATTTTGAAACCCCGGCTTCGCGCTGGATCATGTCGGTGGTGGCAGCACTGAAGCCATGGGCCAGAAATACCTTTCGAGCAGCCTGCAAAACCTTGAGTGCTTTACCACTAAGCTCGGTTTCACCCGAAAGGGAAACATGTTCGGTTAGGTTGCGTTGTTGCATCTGAATCGGCCTCTTGGCAATGATGTATATTCTTGACACTGTATCGAACTGTACGGTACAGTGCAAATTGTATCGCTATCCTGGTGCATCCCATCGTTCTTGGTGGGCAATGTTACCCGGATTATTTTTTTGCCACCAGTTCGAACCGATCGGTTCGAACTGAAGTGTTCGGTGAGCTTATATGACTCCACAATCGTTGTTACCTTCGCTGCGTAAATCCACGGTAGCGCTCAGTATACTGCTGCTTGCCGGCTGTGCGGTCGGCCCCCATTTTGTTCAGCCCGGCAACAGTCTGCCGGGAACGCCGTTATCGCCTCGGGATGATTACCGTCATATGCAGGAAACATCCGTAGTCAATGTGCCTGTGCAGTGGTGGGTACTGTTCAATGATCCGATATTAACCGAACTGCAGCAACGAGCCCAGGCCGGTAACCTGGGCCTGCAAATGGCGGCGGAACGCATAGAGCAAAGCCGCGCACAGCTGGGTATCACGTCGGCCCAGCTGTTGCCCGGTGCGGCGGGCAATGCGAGCTATTCCCGTGGCGGGCTCAGCCAGCACGGCCGGCTGGCCGCGCTGGGAGCACCGACCAGCGCCACCGGTTTCTGGCAACTCGGATTTGACGCCAGCTGGGAGCTTGATCTGTGGGGGCGAGCTCATCGAGCGCGCGAAGGGGCCACTGCCGCCCTTGAGGCGAGGGTATACGACCATGAGGCGACCCGGGTGGCATTGTCCGCTGAGGTGGCCCGTGTTTACCTGCAATTACGGGGCACCCAGGCCCAGCTGAACATTACGCAGAAAAATCAGGCGATTGCCGAGCGAGCCCTAGAACTGATCGAAAGCCGTGAACGCAATGGGGTAGCCACCGGCTTTGAGGTCGCGTCCGCTCGTGCGCAAGTGGCTACAGTCAAGGGCATGGTGCCTGCGCTCATTCAGCACAGAAACGCTTTGATGAATGCGTTGGCCTTACTGCTGGGAGAGCAACCGCGGGCATTCGACACCGAGTTGAAAAACGCCATGCCCCTGCCTTCATTGCCGAGCAAGGTGCCGATGGGGGTTCCATCCGAGCTGGCGCAGCGACGACCCGATATTCAGCGTGCCGAAGCCGAACTGCATGCGGCCACCGCCGCCATCGGCGTTGCCAGGGCTGATTTCTATCCCCGCATTGGCCTGGGAGCTCGAATTGGGGTAGAAGCCTTTGAATCCGACGACCTAGATAGTTGGGATTCCCGCTTTTTTTCCGTCGGCCCTACCGTTTATCTGCCCATCTTTGAAGGGGGGCGGCTGAAACAGCGACTAGCACTGAATGAGGCGAAACAAAAGCGCGTCGCGCTGGCCTACCGGCAAACGGTACTGCAGGCCTGGCACGAAGTGGATAACGCCTTGGATGCCTGGGCAGCACAACGCAGCCAGCACGCCAACCTGCAGGTGTCCTACGAGCAGAACATACAGGCGCTGAATGCCGCCGAGCGAGGCTACCAGCAGGGTGCGGTGGACTATTTGCGAGTACTGTCCGCACAGCGCAACGTGCTGGAGAGCGAATCCCGGCTCAATGACAATGCCACCGACGCCACCCTAGCGCTGGTGAACCTCTACAAATCACTAGGGGGCGGATGGGATCCGGACGCCCTGTCGATTGCGCCGTCATCCCTGGAGGCGGACCAATGAGCACGGTCGTAGTACAGCCGCCCGCAAGCTCGCCTGCTGTGGCGGCAAAGCCATCCGGGCGCGCGCTTGGTGGCCTGGTCGGCATTCTTGTCGCCGCCATGATGGCGGGGCTGAACAACCGCGTTGGTGCGCTGGCGCTGGCGGACGTGCGAGGGGCGTTGGGTTTTAGCCTGGACGGCGCCTCCTGGCTTACCACTGTGTATACCGCCGGTGAGCTCATCGCCATGCCCTTCGCCGCCTGGTTTGCCATTACGCTGTCCATACGGCGCTTTGAGCTGTGGATGATTGGCACCTGCGCATTATTGGCCTTGGTGATGCCCTTTATCCAGCGTCTCGATCTGTTGCTCGCCCTACGCTTCGTGCAAGGTGTCGCTAGCGGAACTATGATTCCCTTGCTGATGATGGCGGCATTGAAATTCCTTCCTGTCCATATACGGCTGCATGGTCTGGCGTTGTATGCACTGACGGCTACTTTCGCACCCAATGTGTCGATCTGGTTGGCTGGGCATTGGACTGACGGACTGCTCGACTGGCGCTGGGTGTATTGGCAGATCATACCCTTGGCCCTTATCGCAGGTGGGCTGATTGCCTGGGGGCTGCCGAAGGATGCCATTCAGACCGGGCGTTTCCGGCAAGCCAATTGGGTTGGCCTGGCACTGGGTGCGCCTGCGCTGGGCCTTATTGCGGTTGCTCTGGATCAGGGAGTGCGGCTGGATTGGCTTAACTCCCCCCTGATTGTCGTGTCATTGGTGGCTGGCTTCACTTTGCTGGGCGTCTATCTACTTACTGAATGGTACCACCCTTCTCCGTTCATCAAGTTGCAATTGCTGGAGCGGCGCAACCTGGGGCTGAACTGTACACTGTTTGTCTTTCTACTGGTAGTCATGAGCTCCGGGGTGATGTTGCCAATGCACTACCTCGGGCCATTACAGGATTACCGCCCCCAGCAGATAGCTCCCATTGGTTTGATTATCGCCTTGCCACAACTGATCTTTGGCTCAGTAGTAGCGGTCTTGCTGTACCAGAAATGGGTCGATGCTCGCTTCGTCTTCAGCCTTGGCCTGCTTTTGATTGCGCTGGCGTGTTTCTCGGGCAGTTGGCTTACTCCAGATTGGAATCGGGATCAGTTCGTGATGGTACAGATGCTGCAGGCACTCGGCCAGCCCATGGCGGTGGTATCAATGCTGTTTCTCGCCACCAGCGTGGTGCGGCCTGGCGAAGGTCCTTATGTGTCGGGAACCATTAATACGCTGCGTGCTCTCGGCTCATTGATAGGCGGTGCCGTGGTCGGGCAGTTCCTGACGGTTCGCGGACGCTTTCATGGGGAAATGTTGCTGGATCATGCCGCGCTAGCTGAGTCCTCTCTCTCATCGGTGCCTGAGCCGTCCCAGTTGATGGGCATTGTCGGCCAACAAGCATTGGTGCTGTCGGTGGCGGATGCCTATCGCGCCTTGGGGGTTCTGGCACTGCTCTTGATTCCTTTCGTGCTGCGGCTGACCTACATTCCTGCGCCTGACCTGAAGGCCAGTACTTCTTTATCATCATCTTCATAAGGAGCATTTCATCATGGCATTGCCAAAGAAAGCCAAAATCACCAGTGCAGTACTGCTATTGGCAGTCGCGATAGGCTGTGTGCTTTATCTCAATCGGCCAGAATCAAGCGCATCAAGTCAGTCCACAAAAGATGCTTATGTACAGGCAGACTTCACTTTTGTTGCCCCACAGATTGCTGGGAAGGTCGATCAGATATTCGTGGAGGAGAACCAGCAGGTGAAGGCAGGGGACTTGCTCGCGACCATTGACGATCGGGATTTCGTCGTCGCCGTGGATGCCGCTAAAGCACAAGTTTCCGGTGCTAACGCCAGTGTCGCCAGTCTGGAAGCTCGTCTGGCACAGCAGCAAAACGTGATACACCAAGCGCAGGCAGCCGTTGCCATGGATAAGGCCGAGCTAGTATTGGCGAGAGCTAACCACGAACGCTATCGCAACCTGGCCGCCGATGGTTCAGGTACTGTCCAAGCCATGCAACAGGCCCAATCACAGTTGAATATCCGTCTGGCGAGCCAAGAGAAGAACCAGGCGGGACTAAAAGCGGCCCAGCAGCAGGTGGCCATTCTGCAAGCTGAACTGGAAAAGGCCAAAGCAGCGCTAGCCCAAGCCCAGGCCGCTCAAGCCGCAGCGGAATTAAAATTGTCCTATACGCGTATCACGGCCCCAGTTGACGGTACCGTGGGACAGAAATCGGTTCGTGTCGGAGCCTTCGTCAATACCGGTACTCCACTGCTAGCAATCGTTCCACTTGATGCCGTCTATATCCAGGCGAACTATCGCGAAACGCAATTGGCTCATATCCAAATAGGACAAACGGTGGACATCAAAGTAGATGCCTTGCCCGGCGCCACCCTGAAAGGGACAGTAGAAAGTTTAGGCCCTGCTAGTGGGGTCAGCTACTCCGCCATTGCGCCACACAATGCAACCGGTAATTTTACTAAAATTGTGCAACGCCTTCCCTTACGCATTCGCGTGGATTCTGGTCAGCCTGAGGCGAATAAACTACGCGTGGGTATGTCTGTGGTGCCAACCATCCAAACCCGGAACTAATGAGACGTAAGAGTTGAGTTTGAACTTGCTGCTGCTCAGTGGCGATTTGTAGTGGTCAACTAATCCCGGACAGTAAATTAGACCGATTCTCGGCCTGAACCGGTGGCAAGCCGTCATTGTGTTGATGAGGGCGCTGCCGGTTGTCGTAGTTCATCAGGTAATCACCGATGTCTCTTTTGGCTTCCGTCATGGACGGATAACCGGTCGCTGGCACCCATTCCGTTT
This sequence comes from Pseudoalteromonas sp. T1lg75, assembly GCF_002964705.1. GTDB lineage: Bacteria > Pseudomonadota > Gammaproteobacteria > Enterobacterales > Alteromonadaceae > Pseudoalteromonas. The sequence goes on from NZ_PQCD01000005.1 coordinate 96,480, forward strand.
TCAGGCTGCGGAACAGTCTTTCCATCGGGGCATTGTCCCAGCAGTTACCCCGACGGCTCATGCTCTGTGTTATGCGGTAACGCCACATCCGTTGCCTGAACAAGCGGCTGGTATATTGGCTGCCCTGGTCTGAGTGGAACAGCAGTCCTGATGGTTGTCCCCGCAGCTCGTAAGCCATGTCCAGCGCCCTGGCTGCCAGCTCGGCATCCGGGCGATGAGAGAGTGCCCAGCCGACCACTCGACGACGGTACAGGTCCATAACGGTAGCCAGATAACACCAGCGGCTGCCGGCCCAGATATAGGTGATATCCCCGCACCAGGATTGATTCGATGCGGCGGGCGTAAACTCGCGATTCAGCCTGTTTGGGATATCTGGCCGTTCAACCGTGGACGTTTTATAGGCGTGAGAGCCGGGTTGCTTGCATATCAGCCCCAGCTCCTTCATCAGACTTCTCACCCGGTAACGGCCCACCTGATGGCCTTGCTCTCGCATCATCAACATCAAGGTGCGACTGCCCGCAGACGACCGGCTGGCCGTAAACAAACGGTTCACTTCACACCGCTCCCTGAGGTGTTGCACATTCACGATACGTTTGCGTTTCAGGTAGTCATAAAAGCTGGATGGAGCGACACCAAACACGCAGCAGACCAGTTCAACCGATTCCTGCCCTCTCAACTGGTCTATCAGCGCGTACGTTCGAGTTCGTCCTGCATCAAGAGAGCGGTGGCCTTTTTTAATATGGCTTTCTCTCGCTCCAGCCGGTTGATACGTGCTTCCAGCTCCTGTATCCGCTGTTGCTCCGGTGTCAGGGCCTTGCTGGCTGGTGTGGTGCCTTTGCGCTCTTGCTTAAGCTGCTGGACCCAGCGTCTGAGGATGGTCTCACCGACATCCAGCGAGCGGCCGGCCTCGGCGATGGAGTAACCTTGGTCAAGCACCAGACTGGCAGCTTCAAGTTTGAATTCGGATGAGAAAGAACGTCGTTTTCTGGTCATGGAACACCTCTTGTTACGGTGGTGACTGTACCACCTTAAATGGTGTCCGGGAGCATTAGACCACTACACCTCGATAACACGGCCGATCCCCATAGATTTAGTATGAGACTTTATTACTTATAATTAAGGCTTTAACAACTAAATTTGTCTGATGAGTATGATACTTTTTTCAAAAATGACTTGAATCCCAAGCCACAGAGTCCGCTGTACATGGATTTTAAGTATGAAACTTTATTACTCTCCCACATTTTTGTCGGAGAGGAATAAAGTTTCATACCGATATTGAGCAAAAAGCCGACTTTACGTCGGCTTTTTAGTGCTTAGGACAATCTAGGGAATATGCGACGCATCGAGAATGAACTGGTTGTAAACTCTAATTACGGATGCAACTAATTAGGGGGAGGTTTACAAATTCATCTAAGTCTACTTTGAAGGCTACTTACATAAAAAATCCTCATATTTTACGAGGCCTTAGTCTATCTAACTAGTGCGTTAGTCTTTTTTCGTCGTGGATTCATCATACATCACAACACCAATCGAAAGTAAGAATGAACTTGGCACGATAATAAGTAAAGCGACACCTAAATTCTTAACACTTATCAGTGTCACATCTCCACCCAAAAATACTTTCAATAATGATATTAAAAGTATTGCGACGATAAAAAATAACGTAACTTTACATACCTTAGACCAGAAGTTGCTCATACTCATCCTCTAACATCTATTTTCTGTTGTAGTACAACTATCGTTATATACATTAGTGACTGTTGTACTTATTACATCTGAAACTGTCTCAGTAGCGGCCCACCAACTCCATATTTTTTCATGGTATTGTCGGAAAGGAATAAAGTTTCATACTAAGTATTAAAGTATCACACTGGGTAATAGAGTTTCATACCGATTTTGAGCAAAAAGCCGACTTTACGTCGGCTTTGTCATTTGGTGTGAATGGGCTCCCGCATTCACCTGTTGCGCCACATAATTGCTATTTTATATGGCTGTATTTCAACGAGCCGTTAGTCAGTGAATACGCCTGATCTCCAGTTGGTGAAAAGGATATCGGGCGCTCTAATGCGCCGAAGTTGGCGTAGTATTGCTCCTCATTTTTCAGCAAGGTGCCCGTCAATTCGCCCCATTTCACTTTTACCTGCCCTTTATCTACATAGAAGTGCATATTTGGCCAGGCCTCATTGTTGTTATAAGTGCCCAATAAATCTGGGTTTAAGGCTTCTCCCCGTACTATGTGTGAAAGATCGGGGGCGCTTGCGCGTTCTTTTTCTATAGACTTGGTTAAACGCTCCTTTTCTGCAGTAAGGTTTTGTTGGGCGTTGTCTTTTTTTAGCAGGGTGTTATACGCAAAGTTAGCCATTACGTGAGGTAAGACATATGCGGTGTCCAGATTGGTCATGGCAATGATCCCCAGCTTCTGCTCGGGCATAAACGACACGTGGACGCTATATCCGCCATAATTGCCAAACCGGGTTAATAGTCGCTCTCCATTGTAGCTGGCACTATCCCAGCCCAAGGTATAGCCGTCGCGGCTATAAGTGAAATACTCTTTACTCTGTTTAACCTGCGTATTGTGTAACGCTGTAAAAATATCGTGGTCGGCCAGGGGCGAGTAATCCCGGTTAATATTTGCTTTTAGCCAGATTGCCATATCTCCCATGGTGGAAACGACGCCGCCGGCAGGGTGCATGGTTTTATCAACCTTGTGGTGCCCATATGCAAAAACGTTCCCATTGCGAGCGCTGGTAATTCCCGGCAGGATAGTCTTCACCTCACTGATGCGAGTTGTGGTGTTGTGCATGCCAAGTGCAGAGAAAAGGTGCTCATCCATCAGTTCACTCCAGCTTTTTTCGAGTTTTTCTTCGGCTATCATGCTGGCAACGATAGGTCCTGTATTGGAATACCTGAAGGAGTAGTCAGGGGCAACCAGAACCTTGTTATTGAGAGAAGCAACAAGGTCTACCTGGTCTTCGAATCCTAAAAATGCGGTTTTAAACGAATGTTGAACACTGGTAAAACCGGCGGTGTGGGTCAGCAGCTGCTTAATTGTTATTGCTGAGGTGTCGACTTTCGGTGTGGCTATCGGGTTTGCATCATAAGTGCCGAGAGGAGCGTTTAGATCTAGCTGGCCTTGGTCTGCTAAAATCGCAAATAGCGTACTGGTCATTGCCTTTGTATGTGAGGCAAGCAGAAAGGGGGTATCCGCAGTGAAGGCTTTATTTTCTTTCGTATAACCGGTGAACAGTACAAGTCCATTCTGATCTACGACAGCCAGCATATGGGTCCCTACTAATTTGTTTTCGGTCGCAAGTTGCTTAATCGTATTACTGATTGTTGTTTTATCCTCTTCGCTCATTCCTATGCTGGAGAAGCTTGTTATCGACAGTAAAAGTGCCCCGATAATGACGTTGCCCTTCATAAAAGCGTTCCTTTTTATAAGTTTTTAGAGGCTTAACTAAGCAAACCTTGTTCCAATGTTAATGCTTTGATTTGTATGGATAAAATTAATGTAAAAAATGACCGAGTGCAGAAAAGTATAATATTCGGTCATTTTTGTTAACTTTTGGCTTTTTTGAAAGAAGCAGGCGTTACGGCACTTGTTCTTGATGAGGACGAGTGAATGTTTCACTAAGACACTTCCCCTAAAGTAGGAATAACCAAGCCAGCCACTTTATATTCGGTACCGTTTGATTTTCATCGAGTTGTTCAAATCATGCTTCTACCCAATCCCTTTGCGATAGCGCAGCATCCAACCGGGCTGATGTTTCCCTATCGCCCCTTTATAAAGCGGCCTATATTTAGTGGGTTATGAACCTGAGCCAAGAGCGCCGCTATGCAACGCACAATTCCTCCCGAGAGACTGGATGACTTGAAAAAAGTCGGCTCTGGGCTCGATGGTGAGGAAGTAACGCAACGGCGCATGCGCTATGGCGATAACCGCATTGCCGAGCAGGTCAGCGGCGGCCTCAGGGCTTTGATTATCGACACCATTAAAGATCCTATGCTGTGGTTTTTACTGATCACCAGTGGCCTGTTTGCTGTCACTGGCGAATTGACCGAAGCCGGCATTTTGTTGCTGGCCCTGATACCCTTTCTTGGCATGGATGCTTACCTTCATCGGCGCACTCAAGCTTCTACCCAAAGCCTGGGGCGTCGTCTGGCTTCCCTGGCGCGGGTTGTGCGCTTAGGAGGAGAGCAAATTATTCCCTCCGTGGAGCTGGTACCCGGTGACCTGGTGCTTTTAGACCCCGGCGACTCGCTGCCGGCGGACGGAGTATTCGTTGGCGTGCAGCAGCTTCAGGTCGATGAGTCAACCTTGACCGGGGAAGCCTTCCCTGTACACAAGCTGGCACTGCAAGAGCCGGACAAGCTAAAGGCGACCGAGCGGGTTGCGGCGACGCACTGGGGATATGCCGGCACCCGTGTACTGACCGGCTCGGGCCGCATGCTGGTAACCCATACCGGGAAAGGTACCTTGTACGGTGAAATCATTCAGTCGGTGCTCCACGGCGGTCATCAGCGCACACCCTTGCAACTGGCCGTGGCCGAGCTGGTTAAGGTGCTGCTTATTATCGCCAGTGTTATTTGTGTACTCTTGGCCGGAACCCGCCTTTACCAGGGGCATGGCCTCATCGATGCGCTGCTGAGCGGGCTGACCCTGGCCGTAGCGGCGCTGCCGGAAGAGTTTCCCGTGGTGCTCACCTTCTTTCTCGGGGTGGGAGTGTATCGTCTGGCGCGTCGTCAGGCCTTGGTGAGGCGTGCCGTTGTGGTAGAGAACATAGGCCGGGTTTCTTGTATCTGTACGGATAAAACGGGCACCTTAACCGAGGGGCGCCTGCAACTCGCGCATCACTACGCGGTCGGCGACATCGACGAAACACGGCTGCTGCAGATTGCTGCCTATGCATCCCGAGCAGACAGCGGCGACCCTATGGATCAGGCTATCCTCGTATCAGGTGCTCCACTGGATCATGCTGTATTACATACCTTTCCCTTTACCGAAGCTCGCAAGCGCGAGACGGCGGTGATTAGGGAAGAAACAACGAAGCTCATAGCGGTCAAAGGTGCGCCGGAAACCATATTGGCCCTGTGCGATCTTGGTGGGACTGATTTAGAGCTGTGGCAACAGCAGGTCGAAAAGCTGGCGGGAACCGGGCACAAGGTGATCGCCTGCGCCTGGCAAGAGTTGGATGACCAGGCCCAGTGCGATCAAGAGCCCGAGCAGGGTTTTACGTTGGCCGGGCTGCTGGCGTTTGAAGACCCACTTCGCGACGGTGTAAAAGAAGCCGTGGAGATCTGTCAGCAAGCGGGAATTCGGGTCATTATGGTGACAGGGGATCATCCTGCTACGGCGACCGCCATTGCCAGCGAAATAGGCCTGCATCAGGGGAAGCCCAGGGTGATAGAAGGGGAAGCATTGGCAAGCAGTCTAACTAACCAGGATAGCCGAGTGTTGGATGGGGTTGATGTGATCGCACGCGCCGTGCCCGCGCAAAAACTGGCGTTGGTGCGCGCCCTTAAGCAAGGTGGCGATATAGTGGCGGTTACGGGAGACGGGGTAAACGACGTGCCGGCCATTCAGTCGGCGGATATCGGCATTGCCATGGGCGAGCGCGGTACCCGCAGTGCCCATGAGGCCGCGGCGATTATTTTACTCGACGATAACTTTCGCAGCATAGTGCAGGCGATCGCCGAGGGGCGCCAGCTCTTTAACAATCTACGCCTGAGTTTTGAATACCTGCTGCTGGTCCACATTCCCTTGGTTTTAACCGCCGCGGTCATCCCTTTTCTCGGATATCCCGTTCTTTATCTGCCGATACATATCGTTTGGCTGGAGATGATCATTCATCCCACGGCCTTGCTGGTGTTTCAAAACAGTGCCGATACCTCGCACCTAGCCCCCGCTCAAGCCCATGGGCCGGCCCGGTTTTTCTCACGGCGACACTGGGGCGTCATTGTGTTCAGCGGGGTTGTTTTTACCTTGCTGATCACCTTTGCCTATATCCGCAGCCTTGGGACGATACAAGATGTGGAGCATGCCAGAGCCATGGCCCTGGTTGCGCTGACCAGCGTCAGTGCCGGTATTACCATTGCCCTGAGCAGGCTGCGTACCCTGGCGTCCCGGGTTTTGGTGGTCTTCACCATGCTGGTCAGTGTTTTGCTGATTCAAGTCCCGGCATTGGCCGACTTGCTACACCTGTCGCCCCTGCACCTGGACGACTGGCTGCTAGCCATGGGCAGCGGATTTATCGCCGCAGCGATCCCTTTTATGCTGACAAGTCGGTCGAGAACAGGAGCCTGATAAGTAAACAAGAATAATTAGGCAGCTTCCCTTGGCCCGGAGGCCTAGTAATGACTGCGGCGCTGGCTATCGGCCTGACCTGCGGCAAGAGGCAACAGAAAGTGCGCATACGCACAGTTAAGCGTTATCCTTATCCTGGCGCTGTTTAAAGTGCTCGATCACCGCTTTGACGCGCGCTTCAATGCTCTGTTCATCTTCCGGCATGGTGATATCGCCATTGGGCAGAGTAATGATGCGTTCCCGGACCGTCAAGGGCGTAAGTGTGCTATTGGCTTTGGTCGGTTGCCATGATTGATACGCATAGTCCATATCCAGTAAGTCTTGCTGGGTGATTAAGTTCGCGGGAAGGGTTTCGACTAAGCGCAGGTTGCGGGCGTAACCATTGGAATCTATCTCATAATCGAATATCAGCACGCTGAGGCCATCGGTTACTAACTTATTTCTGGCCTTTTTTGCTGTGTTGGTGAGTCTAAATGTGTTGTCTGCGGGCTGCCAATAGTCAAACTTTCCAAAATAGCCCACATCGATTGGCTCCTGTGCATAGTAAGCGTCTTCAGGGATGGATTTACAGGAAATAAGCAAGGCGGTGGCAGCGAAGCAAGCGATAAGTCGGAGCATAGTTTATAAAACCTATTTATTTTTATTAGAAATCGTTGTTTTTAAGGCGTTATAACTGGCAGTGATTGGCCGAGAAAAAAGCGATTACTTTGGGTTGCTAGTCACTCAAACATAGGGAGAGTTGGTGGTTAACTCAAGACCCAAAATTGTACAAAAGTGTCGCAAAGCGGTGCTTAATGCGGCTTTGCTAATGGGAATGAGTCGAAGGCGTTAAAAAAACGCTTGCAGCTTTTGAGAAGAAAACCGGTCACGGTTGTCTGGTGTCAAGGGCAAGTGTGGGCAGAGGTTTCGCTATATAATGAAATAGCAGTAAATTTATAAGGCAAGCTAATAAAATAGGTGGTGTTTAAAAAATTAAATTACGCAGAGCGATAAATTTATTTTTCCTTTTCTGTTGCCTGAACAAACTGAATCAGTGACCTTGAAGGGGATAAAATAAAACAGATAAATAACAATGCGTTAATTTTTTAGGTGGAGGGCGCTTGAAAGCTCATTTGGCGCTTCGAAATTCAAAAAGATCTGAAAAGATAGTAAGTAACTTCCGATAAATCAAAAAAATTTTTTATATTCCTTGTTTTTCTCACCCTTAAGAATGAATTTTTACTTGCAATCCCTTTAAATTGACTAAAATGTTTAGACCACATTTTTAACCAGAACGGTTATGTGGAGTACCGCAGTAGCAAGGTATTGAAGATCCCATAGTAGTTTTATGGCTCACAGTTATTAATCAAAAACTATGGTTTACAAACCAGGGAGTTCACATGAAATTAAACACTCTACTACTCGCCGTATCCATCGCAAGTTCTGCTTTTTCCGCTCATGCCGCCGGTAATGCATCGGCCAAGTTTGCGGCTGCTTGGAATGATGAACCTATAAAATTAGAGTCTATTGCCAGTACCACTCCGCCAGCGGATGGTGAGGAGCTGCCTCCTCACGAAAGACATGGGTATCTGCTGACCACCATCAAGGTGCCTCAAGACAAAGAGTTATTGGTCGGTGTGTCTGCGGAAATCGGCCTAGTCACGGATACCACTGTAAAAGGTAAAGATGGCGCAGCGGCAAAAGCCGTAGCGGGTGCCAGCGTTGAGGTGGAACTTGTTGCAGTTAAAGCAGGCACTGAGATCACTGCAGCCCCTGGTCCTGTGATGCTGTCTAAGCGTGTGCAGGAGCTGAGTGCCACCTTGGGTGGCGTGCTTGAGACCTGCACCGACCTTCCTGGTGATGACGGTTTACCTGATGGCACAATCGATGTGGCTACTGAGTGTACAACAACTGACGAACAAATTGGTTTAATGCAAGACACCCTAGCTTCTCACCACTTTAACTTCATTTTGCCTAATATGGATGCAGGCATCTATGAAATCAGAGCGAAGTTTTCAACTAGCGCCTCGGCGGCAGTGGAAGTTGACGGTGATACAGCCTCCGCTGATTCTGCGGCAAAAGCTCTTGTAGGTAAGACCATGGTGACCGTACAGCAAGTACGTGCGGTTAAAGGTAGCCTGGCTGATGTGGACATAGTGGAAAACAACTAAGGCAAACAGATGCCAAGGATAATGACTGCCTGCCTAGCAGGCGGTCATTGGGCTCAAACAATGTTTTGGGCATTGGTTAAAGCCATCAGCTGTTCGAGCTGATGGCTTTTTTTATTGCTTGTTGTTTAAACGCCGCAGCCCTTATTGAGCTTGTGCTGTAGCAACCTTGGCCTTCGCCGCATCGAGCATGGCTTGCAGTGCGGCGCTGTTATAGACCTGGCCACGGCTGATCAGGGTGCGGATATCACGGGTGTGACTGATATCTTCAAGCGGGTTGCTGCCAAGCAGCAGTAGATCGGCTTTTTTGCCCGCTTCCACGGCACCATATTCAGCTTCTTTACCCAGCCATTTTGGTCCCGTAAGTATCGCGCTTTGCAAGGCGCGCAGTGGGCTGAGACCGCCGTCGACATAAATGGCGAGCTCGTCATGCAATGCCTTACCCGGATAAATATAAGAATTGAGATAACCCGTGTCCGTACCGGCCATAATGGTCACTCCGGCTTGGTCGAGCAGGGGAAGAAGGTCCCGAGTGGCGCGAAAGCGGGCTTTGCGTTCGGTGATCTCATTGGCATCGGCGGCGGCCTTTTGTGCCGCACGCTTAACCCGCCAACTGTAAGTGGCCTTAAGGCCTGGGCCGAGTAAATCGAGCTCCGGGTCATTCAGGTGATCGTCTTCGTCGATAAAGGCGATAATCTGGCTGCCTATCAGGGTAGGCACGACCGCGGTGTCGTTTTCGGCCAGGACACGGTATTTGCTTAGCGCAGTTTGCTCATCAAAATTGGCGCGAATAATGGGCAGGGCACTCCAATAACTCAGTTCGCCGCTACGCACCTCGGCGGAAATTTCTGCTTCATTGCGGGCACCGGCTTTTAGCAGGTAAGGCATGTGTTCAATGCCATCAAGGCCGGCGTTAGACACATGGGTGACCGAGAGCGCAAAGGGGATATGGCCGCTGATCGGCAGGCCGCGTTTTTTTACTTCCTGCACGGCCTTCAGGTAGAGCTCGGGGGTCAGGGCACTGTCGGTGATCTTAATAAAGTCGACGTCCATGGCCTCAAGTTGATCCAGGGCTGCATTCATTTCTGCCTCGGTTTCTACCTCCAGGTCGCCGGCCCAGATTGAGTTCTTCCCTTCTAGCTTGGGGCCCGAGGTAAACAGGGTTGGCCCGAGTAGTTCATTGTTATTTATCGCCGCCCGCCAGGTGAGCACTGAATCGCTGATATCGGCGGCGGCATCACGCACCGCGGTCACGCCATAAGCCAGGTACAGAGGTAATAAATCTTGGTTCTCAGCAATCAGCTTTTCGCCGCCACCAAAGTGCACATGCATATCCCACAGGCCCGGCATAATATACTGGTCTGTGCCATCGAGCTGGGTGGTGGCATTAATATGCTCGGCATCTTTGCCTACCCAGATAATTTTATCGCCGCGGATTGCTACCTGCCGATCGGCATCAATGTTGCCGGTTCGCACATCGATAATATCCACTTGGGAAATAAGCACATCGGCCTGCAAGGGCTCGGGAGTGCTGTTGCAGGCACTCACTAGCAAGGTGGCGCACAGCGCCGGGAAAAGTTTTTTCATCGTTATCTCCTCATTTTTACTGAGACTAACAGCGGTGCCCAGTTGCCAACAGTCGGATGCGATAAAGCGGGGCTGGGTGCCGATGAATCAGCAAGCAGGATGCGGGCAATCAAGCCCATGGCTTATATTGAAATACGAAAATATGATTTGCCGCAGGGCAAAATTTGTTGCATCGTCTAGCATTAATACAAGCGTGATAATAAAAGCAACAAAGGAAAATAATATGCGTATAAATCAAGCCATGGTAGACGAGATGGAGTTGCTGGCTAAGTTTCCTCGCGCCAGCCATATGCAGGGCATTAAGGTGCATAGTGATGCCGATGAGGCTATGCGCGAAGCGGCACGACGCCTGTATGAAAAGGGGATTACCGATAGCCCGGATGGCGGCTACCTAACCGATCTGGGACTGGATTTGGTTAACCACCTCGACACCTTACACAGTGCATTAAATTGTTAATGCCCTAATCTCTGAATGACCGAGGCAGCAAGCCCTTGCTGCCTGCTTCCCTTGCTCAGGCTTCGTGTCTTCAGGCTGCTGCACATTGAGTCCACAAAACCCTTGCCTTGGAGTTAACACTAAGGTTTATGCTGGTGAAATTCTTACCACAGGAGCACAGCATGAACTTTACCCAAGCAATTCGTTTTTCCGTCCTGCGTGAGTTGGCACAGGCGCGCAGAGCCCGTCGGCTAGCCTTCAGTGCGCAAGAGTTTACGCATTTGGAGAATGCCCATGTGCTAGGGCAGGAGTCCACCTATTGGCATACCTACACCCATTGGCGGATGCTGGTGTGGGGTTGGCAACACAAAGTGTATCCCGAGGTGGCGGGGCAGGTTTTACGTATTGTTGGCGCCCTGAGCAAAACCGCCATCGGTTTATTGCCAACGGGCAACACAGGGGGCGCTAATGTAAGCCCATTTAAGCCCATGCCACTTTCATCCGAGTGTGCTCAGGCCATAGCGCAGGCCAAGTCGCGATGCGCTAAGGGCTAGGTTAAACTGCTGGTGTGGACGCGCCGTTAATAACCGTTAAGTAGGACGGTTGCGATCTTAAATGCAGATGTCCTAATGTTAGCGTCCTTCCTGCTCGATAAATATCTTACTGGCTTGCGTGCGATTACTGACCCCAAGTTTAGCGAAAATGGCAGAAATATGATTCTTGACCGTTTTCTCAGAGATGTTGAGTGTGGATGCAATTTGCTTATTGGCATCGCCATTGGCCATGAGGTGCAGGACCTTGAATTGCGAAGGGGTCAGGCTTGCCAGTAACTCATAATGCCGTTGCTGTGCGCTGGGTAAGGGAGTGACGCCGACAGCTGTCGGGAATTGATATTCACCGGCAAAGATGCGCGTAAGGCTGCTAACTAGCTCGTTAATATCCACCGATTTCGATAAAAACTCTGACGCGCCGGCTTGCAAGCATTCCTGGCGAGTATCCTGACTATCATGGGCACTGAGAACGACAATGGGCAGCTCTGGATAGGTTTGCCGCAGGGAATAGATGCCACTGGCACCGGTCGCTCCTGGCATGTTTAAGTCCATGATCAGCAAGTCCAGTTCGCCATCATCTTCTTGTAGCTTTGAAAACAGAGCCAGGTAGCTATCGGCGTGCTCGATATAGGTATTTTCCAATCGGTTTAAGAGCGCACCTTTTAGGCCGGCTAAAAAAAGCGGATGATCATCGGCGATGAGGATCTTATTCATTGTTCTGTGCATCTCCCAGCTGTTGGATAAGCCATGACAGGCGGCTGTATTTAATTGGTTTGTTTAAAAAGCGATAACCAAAGTTAAGTCTTATTTGCTCTCTTATGCGGATGTCTTCCGACATGATAATGATGCGGCTTTTATGCAGCGCAAAGCGCGCCGCTATCTGGCTTGCGACCTCTGTCCCCAAGGCCCCGTTATCAAGATGATAATCGCAAATAATCATTTCCGGCTTGGGCCCAGGGTAACACAGCGCTTGTCCAGCGCTTAAAAACACACTCGGTGCAAAGCCACGTTTTGTGACCATTGCGGCCACCTCATTGGCGTAGGTTGGCTCATCATCAATTATCAAAACGTTTCTGGTGACCGAGGGGGCTTGTTGTGTCGTTACTCGCTTAGTGCTTTTAGGCAGAGTGAGAGTGAAGGTACACCCCTGTGCGCTGGAGTCCAGCTCTATATCAAGCGCGAGTATCTGACAGATTTGCTGCACTATGGTCAGCCCCAGGCCGCTGCCCGCATAGCTTTCGGTGCCTCGGAAAAAACTGTTGAACACCTTGTCCTTAATCGCCTCGTTGATGCCTTTGCCCGAGTCTATGATAGCCAAGGTATAGGTCTGCTCCTGCGCCGCTAGTCGCAGCTCTATGTTGCCTTTTTCCGGGGTGTTTTTGATGGCGTTATCCACGAGATTATTTATCACCCGTGCCAATAAAAAGGGATCGGTTTGCACCCAGGCCTCGGAATGCGCCGTGGTGAAGGTCAGTTGTTGTGACTTTTTTTGGGCAAGATGGGAAAAGCGACTCACACTCTCTGCAACCAGGGCGCATAGGTTTACTTCGCTTATTGTTGGCTTGACCATCTTAGCGTCAAATTTAGAGATGCTGACGATAGAATCAACCAATTGATCTAATAGTGTAATCTCATTGATTATCGCATCGCTATTGGAGCTGTCCGCAGGCAAGGTATTGAGCAGTTTTAAGCGAATGGCGTTCAAGGGGGCACGCAAATCATGGCTGGCGGAGGCAATAAAACGGGTCTTATCCAGGTTGGCCTTCACCGCAAGTTGTTGTTGTTCTTTATAAAGCTCTGTTTTCGCTGCTACTTCTTGCGCCAGCCGCTTGGCATACGACTCTTGCTCCTGATGCTTATGGCGAGAAAGCGCCAGCTCGGCATTTTTTAAACGCAATTTAACCACAAAGCCCAGCGCAACCAGGGCGAAGGCGAGGCCGATATACAGGGCAATCATGGAGGGCAGCAGGTAAAACGGCGGTTTAACCTCAAAGCTTGATTGGATAAAGGCTTTTTCTACCGAGTCATAGCCGAGCACCTTGGCCTGGATGCGATACTTGCCGGGCTTGGGTTTGATCAAGGTGATATAGCGAGAGCGACTGGGCAGCCATTGCGATGCCTGCGAGTTTTGGCCAATTAATCGATAAAGTAATTGGCCGCTCTCATCATGGGGCAAGCTGGCACTCATGGAAAACTCGATTACACTCGGGTCGGTAATGCGGATCCCCTCGCTAAGCGGTGTCGATTGGCCGTCAATGGACAAATCGGTAAAGGTGATTGAGGTTGGCTTGCTGTGGTTACCTAAGCGCTCTGGGTCGACCAGCAGCAACTCTGAGTTATTGGCGAAATAGATAAACCGATCCAGGCGGCCACAAAAGTCGGTGATGGGAATAGCCCCTAATCCTTGCGCGCCAGTATAGCTGCGCAGCGTTTTATCTTGACTGTGATAGACGCTCACACCATGGCGAGAGCTTATCCATATCCGCTGCTGGCTGTCCTCAACCACGCAACTGGCAGAGGGAATGAACCCATCACTGGGAAGTGGCAAGCGCGTCAGACTGCTTGTCCCTGCCCTTGTATCCAGGGTAAAGACTCCTTCGTCTAAGGTGGTGATCCACAGCCGAGCTGAGGAGTCTAAAAACAGACTGGTCACGGCCTGAGCACCGTCGATGGTGTGCAACCGGACTGGCTGGTTTTGGGTCAGTTGCTCAAGCGCCAGTTCCATAACACCATGACGCTGACTGGAGATATAGAGCTTGCCATGGGCATAGGCCGTATCGATTACCGAGGCGAGCTCCAGGGGGAAGCTGCGCATTATTTGCAGCGCCGCATTATCAAATTGAGCCAGATGCAGGTATTTATCATCGACCACCACATAGATATCGGCGTCTTTAAGATAGGCTAGATAGGTGATGGGCGCTTGTGGATCCGGGCGCCCATGAATGGGGTGCGAGGTATAGTCTAAGCCATTAAACAGGGCAAGATCATGGAAGTTTTTCACCGCGGTGGTGTGATCACTGATAAAACGCAGGTTTGCGGTGTCGAGTCTATGGGGCAAGGTCTGCCAGCCCTGCGCTGGAGAAAATCTGTGTTGTTGGCTTTGGGTTAGGATGACTAATTCATCCTTATCGATAAATTGCGTGAGGATGGGCCCTTTAAAATCAGGTGCTTGCTCGCTCAGTGCATGAAATTCATAGGCCGTAGGAGAGACATGATAAAAGCCGCTGTTGGTGCCGATAAACAGCTCGTTGTTGTCGCCGATGTCGGCAGCCAGTGCCATTTCCGAGTTGCGGTAGCTGTTATTAAGGCTGGTGGGTAAGACCACCTGATTGGGTATGGCCCGGTATCGGTCGATAATGACCACGCCACGTTTAGTGACCGCATACACTTGTTCCTCCCTAACCTGCAGATTCGAAATCATATTCGAGGGCAGGGTATTATTTTGTACGCGCAGATGCTTTTTAAGGCGGTTTTGCTGGTCGTAGACAAACAGGCCCTTGTTGAAAATACTGAGCCACACATGTTGATTGCTGAAGTCGACCCAAATGGCGCGAATATCTTCTTTGCCACGGGCCAGGTTCTCTAAATTGAACAGCCGGTGTTTGTCCGTTTGCCAGTTATAAAGCACCAGACCGCTCGATGTCATAAGCAAAATATGGGCTTGGTCATAGTGCGCAAATGAGTTTACCTGCGCGCCTTGGTAAAGCGCGCTGGAAATAATCGTCAGTTCATAAGTGCGTAGGTTTATTTCGAGCAGTTGCCGATTGGCCACGGCATAGGCCTTGGTCTCGCTAACAAAAATCATGTTAGTGACACGCTGCAGTAGTTTGTTGGGATCCGGAAAGGGGTGTGCCCGGAGGCTTTTGGGTTCAATTAACTCGATCCCCCCCAGGCCCAGCACCCAGATGAAGTCATCGCGGGCATGAATTTGGGTAATGGGATTAAAGCGAATGCCCTTGTCTTTTTGGGCGCTTTTTTTGAGTTGGATTACACCGAGCCCGTCGACTATGCTCACCCCGCCGGGGGTGGCCAGCCAAAGTCGGCCAAATGCATCTCTTTCGATGTCGTAAACACTGTTATGCGTCAGCCCCTTGGTGGTATCCCAGCGCGTGGCATATGGAGCCAGGTGTTCGATAGCCTGAACACTGCTTAGCCAAAACAGGCATTGTAGGATGAGTAAGCGAGACAGCATAAGCAAATGAGCTCCCCATTGGGGAGCTCCGAATGTGTTTATAGCAACTTTCGTCTAACTATGGCTGGCGCCAAGAGAATTAGCAACCAAAAGAGACTACCGGATGAGGAGTTGTTTTCGACCTCAACATTGACCCTGGCCGTCGTCGCGAATTCGCCATCGCTGACGGTGACTTCAAACACCAAAGTGGTATCTCGCTCTACGTCCGGTGTTTCAAGCGTAAGTTGGGCACCCGAAGTATTCGCTGCCATCGCTGCAGGTCCTTGTAATTGTTGCCAAACAATTTCAAGTTGGTCCCCATCTGGGTCGCTGCTGGCGGTCGCATCCAGGGTGAAGCTTTGTCCTTCTTTAACGCTTAGCGTCGAGTTAGATACGGTCGCTACCGGCGCATGGTTAGGGTTTTGCTGCACCAAGTTACCAGAGAGCTTGTCGCCTTTAGAGTTGCTCAAGGTAAACGTATGAACGAACTCTCCCTCAAGAGGCTGTGCCAGGACGGGGCTCAGGATCAGCGCCAGTGGCTCAGTTGTATTTGCCGGCTGTGTGGCGTTGACTAATAGGGTGTTACCCTCAACACGTACATGTTCGCTTTCTGAACTGGCAATAAAGCCTGGCGCCAGGGCGATATTGGCGGTGTAACTTACGTCTTCATCAAGGGGGTTAGGTGCGAGTGTGAGCGTCAGCTCTGTTGGCACACCCGTACTGATGTCTGTATTGGCCGCGGTTAAGGTCATGGCACTTGAAAGTTGGTTAACAATCACGCTGGTCGTGCCGTGAGATACCGACATGCCCGTGTATTGGTCTTGTTCGAACACTTCGATGCTGCCGTAATAATTGGTGTTAGCGTCGAGTTGTTTGTCCCACAAGATGGTGAAGGGCATCTTTTCAAAGGCACTGCTATTGGTTGCCGGTAAGACATTCATCGACACCCAGTTTTCCGGTGTGCTGCGCACTACGTCGATGGCGATAAGGTCTTCTTCGGCACCCGAGCCTTCATAGTTCCATGCCATTACCCAGTATTGGCCTGGGGCATCGCCGCTTAGGGTACACTGCTCACCCACATTGCGTGTGCTTGCGGCCACACAGACGCGTTCCACCGCTTGTGGTAGACCATCACCATTGGTGTCTAAGCCAACAAACAGGTCGGCATCCGTTGCTTGCGAGCGACCAATAATAATGTCCAGCGGCGCACCCTCAGCAACATCTAACATGAAAAACGCGGCGCCCTTGTCGAAGCTGTCGAACGGCGTGTTGTTATCATCCGCTGAAATTTTCAGCTCAGTCGTTTGCCCCTTGATAAGTGGGCTATGGGTGATAAAGATTTGCTCGGGGCGACGGAAAGCATAGTCTTTGATATCGAACCCGGCGTTTTGCCAGTAATATTCTTGCGACACCGTACTTGGCACATGTGCGACCAAGGGTTTAATGCGCAAAGGCAAGGTTAACGAGGGCTGTGTAACAACATCCGAGGTTATCTGCACATTGCCATCGATCCATTCGTCAGCGGCCCATTCACTGAATGTGGCGGCAATTGTCACCGTCACTTGCTCGCCGGCACTCAAGGTGACTTCGGCTGGGGTAAAGGTCATCTCGCTGATGTAGTAGTTGTAACCCTTTTGACTAAAGCGATAGGTGCCCGCTTGAGTCGCGGTGAAGGTTCGCTCCCAGGTACAGGTACCGGGACAGTTGCTGTCGATTAGATAAGGGACGTTAAGTGCCTTCACATCGCCTTGCAGAGCCGGATTGGCCGCCATGAACTCTTCGGTGCTGACCGCCATGATTAAGCCTGCGTTGGCTGCTTTATCGACGCGGATCATACCGGCACCGCGATCCCAGAGGTCTGCGGATTGACCATCCTCGGCGCGGGTCATTTGACTGTTTGCCGTCATCATCAAGGCAGACTGTATCTGCGCGGGTGTCCAACTCGGGTTGATTTGTCTGAGAAGGGCGGCAGCGCCAGCAACATGAGGCGAAGCCATCGACGTCCCTGACAAGAAGTTGTAGTCGCTGGGCGTCGGGTTTGCGTTGAACGGCTGTTCGTCGGCGTAGGCGCCGTAAATATCGGTTCCCGGAGCGGCCAGATGTGGCGAGAGCAACTCAGGAAGAAAGCTGGTAGGTCCGCGAGAAGAGCTGATATTGACGATGTTGCCCTGGTCGCTTTTTCTCGTAGCAGCACCGGCATTGATGCTGATCACGGGCGCTGACTCGGAGCGAGCCCAGGCCAGTAATTCTTCACCCTGAGACTGGGTAATTTGCATCCCTGCGATAGGGTATGGAATTGAATATTGCTCTGTGTTGCTGCCGTCGACGTTACGGATCACCACGCCCACACCACCGAGTTGAGCAATACGATCAACTTTGTCATAAAGGCTGATGCCACCGCGATCGCAGAGCACAATTTTGCCTTCTAGTTCGGGGTAGTCGCGCCAGGTAAAGAAATTACACTCCTTGCGAAAGCTATCAACATCACCGGCATACACCAGCTCGGCACTCACGGCTTCGCTAAAGCCACCCAGGCCTTTGATATCGGTGAAAGACACGGTTACACCGGGACCCGCACTCAGGGTTTTTTCCACAACTCGGTCATGACTGGCATTGGCAACCTGCGTTGTCCATGGCGCCAGGTGACCGACTGTGTTGCTTCCCGGACCTGAGTTACCAGCGGATAAAGAAACAAAAACACCCGCCTCGGCTGCCGATAGAAACGCCAGGTCTAACGCCGAGTTCCAAGGTTGAGGACCTTCAACGCTGGGGCCAATAGACATGTTGATAACGTCGACGCCCGCATTAATGGCATCTTCCACCGCTTTCACCATGGCGCCCATGTCACACCCGGAAACAGGTAAACAGACTTGGAATGAGACAATATTGGCGTGTGGAGCGACCCCGGATATCTGTGCGAAGTTGGTGCCCGCAAGGGGAGTGCCATCACTTTCTGGCGTGTTGCCTGGTTTGTGAACCGGCACATTGGTAAGCACATTTCCCGCTGCGGTAGAGGCAACGTGGCTACCATGGCCATTGTAGTCTTCGCCCACATGAGGGCGAACGTCACCAAAGCTATCTGTGATGCTGGCGTAGCTGAACACCCCGATCAACTTGTCGTTACAAAGACTTTTATTTTCTACACAGTCACCAAGGTAGTTGCCGCTGCCCAGCGGGTTGGTGTGTGTATAACCGTCACCGCCGGTGGCCTGGAATGAAGGGTGGTCGGTGTTTACGCCCGAGTCGATAATACCGACAACCACGCCCTCGCCCTTGGCGCCGATGGCCTGCATCGTTTCACCATTCCAAATAGGCTTGGCACCAATAAATTCCGGGCCTACATCGGTTTGCATTTCATAGCTGATTTGGCGTTCTACCTTCAACCCGTTCGGTAGGCTGAGCAGCTTTTCGGCCTGCTTCTCGGTCAGCTCCATAGACACGCCATTAAAGACGGTGTCGTAGCTGTAAAGGATCTCTTTCTTTTCACCCAACAGGCTTTGCGCCTCTTGATGAAAGGCCTGCTGCTGGCTTTTTACCTGCGCTTTAAATTGTTGAGCAAACTGAGTCTGAGTATCGAGCTTGCCTTTAAACGAAGGTTCACTCTGAGCCGCAAATGCCAGGGGCTGTCCACGTAAGTGCACAAAATAACGATTGGTTGCGCCCTCGTGGTCCTTGTTTAGGACCGTGTTGACCTTATCTTCAAAAGAAAAGGGTTTGCTGAATAGGGCCTGTGGGCCTGATGCACTGGCCATGCAGCTCATAGCCATGCTGATGGCGATTAATGACTTCTTCATAATAATTCTCTTCACTTGTTACTTGGCGTGGCGTGGACGACGGAATAAGCAGGCACCGAATAGAGCCAGCAGGCTCATGCCAAAGGAGCCACCCGATTTGTTGTTGGTTACATTGACGTCCACCTGGTGGGTCGCAGATTCACCATGGGCATCGGTGACGGTCACCGCCAAGGTGGCTACCTCGTCGCTATCAACAAAAGGAGCACTGCCCTGAGTGGTAAGCGACTGGTTGTTGCTGAGCGTGATGCTTGGGCCGCTAACTTGCTGCCATTCAATGTTAACTGGGCCTTTAGCGCCGCTGAGCGCCAGATCTATGTTGAAGTGGTTGCCTTCTTCCACATTCACGCTGCGGGTACCAGATAAGCTGGGCTGTTTATCGTTCTCGATAATCAGGGTGATGTTTTTGGTGGTGACCGTATCGCCGTCGTCGACGACCAAGGCGAAGGTCAGACTGGTTTCTTCTTTAACCACCGGGCTGGTGAATTTAAGCTCCATCGCCGCCGGATCAAAATCGACCTCGGGACCGCTGGTTTGCAACCATTCGATATCCAAAGACGCATTGTCGGGATCGGTTACTTCCGCAGACACCACTACCATTTCATCTTCGCCGGCCTGAACCTGCTCCGGGAGCGCGATAGTTGGCGCATCATTGATTGCGGCAATGTTGAGTGTGTAGGTCATGCTGGTTGAACGGCTGCTGTCGTTTTTATCGGCAAGCGTGACCACAAACGGCAGTTGCCCTGAAAATTCCGGGGCGGGGGTGATGCTCAGATTAAGCGTATTTGCGCTCACTTGTGCACTGAACTGGGTGTCGTCTTCTGTGTTTACGCTGGCAACCGTGACGCTATATTCGCTTTGAAGCTCGTCCACAAAGGGGATGCTAAACGCAAACGCTTCATCTTCATTGGTGTGCAGCGGGGTTTCGGGCCATGCCAAACGCAGACCTGATTCAGTGCCAACCTCGCCGTCCTGGCGAATACTTTGTACTTGCACCGGGGCGTCGCTCGCGAACGAAACACGCAGGCTGGCAATGGTTTCGCCAAAGGGAGAATGGGCAATACTGTGACCATTGATCACACCCTGGACATCGGCAATGACTTGATTATTGAACACCTGGCCATCTTGGCTAAAGTCAACGCGGTAGAGGTTTTCGGTTTGCGAGGTGTAGTCTTCCGATTTGGAGTAAACCCAGGAAAAAGTATCGTTATAGCGACTCAAATAACCTGCTGAATAATAACCAGAATCTTGCTCGTCGCCATACAGGATAGGCGCTAACGACACCGGCTCGGAACCAAGAGTAAGGGTACCATCATGACCCACATGTTGCATAAACAGACCATAGTTACCGAAGTTGGTGCGCGAAAGCTGTGCCGCCCAGGTCACCACATAGCCCTCATCGGTGGCAACAATGGATGGGTGCGCGACAGTATCGAATAAAAAGTCATCACCATGAGACAAACGCAAACCCGAGTTGGGGAACTGCAATTTGCCGTCGGCATCGATATGTTGATAGAGAATGTTACTGTTAAATTCCGTTGGGTGAGACCAGGCCAGGGTGACACCGCCCATGCCATCTGCGACTAATGAGGCTGCGCCAAAAGAGCGGGGGGGCAGTTTGATATCACCAAACATAATGGGCTGTGGCGACTCTCCCCACAGCGGCTTACCATCAAAATCATATTTTTGGATAAACAGAGAGTTGGCGCCATCGCTCTCGCGGACTCCGGTGAATAAAACAACAAGGCCATCTTTTACCGGCGTAAATGAGGAGAAGCGTGTTGAGCCCATTTGCTCCGCCGTGCTCCAAAGCTCGTTGCCTTGCTTGTCGAGCATGCCAACCGCCACTTTGGCTGAACGAGACATGGTGTCGTAATCAAGTGCATAGAAGAGCTTGTCACCAGCGCTTGTGAGGTGCACAGGTAAAGTGCGTCCTGCATCTTCGGGAGCGGGTATGAATGGTGTCTCCCAGCCCGGCGTGCCATCCGCATTGGTTTTAAAAATCATGGTGCCATAGGGGTACACCTTTAAATCTTCAATGCCAGTGTAGATAGCCCCTTCGTCATCTAACATCATTGACCAGGTCAGGATGAATGACTGTTGGCGCTCATAGAGGGTTTTTGCTCCCTGCTCCCAGGCGAAATCGCCGTTGCGGTCCAGCTTATTGATTAGAAAATCGTAGCCGGTTGTTGGATCGGAGTAACCAATAACGATATTACCCTGATGATCAACCAGTGTTTGGTGTGATGCGGCACCTTCAGTGGCTGTCACAAAAGAGGAAGTATCACTCCCCCATTTTGCTAACACTGGTGGTGTCATGCTCATGCTAACAGCGAGCGCTGTTGCCGATAGAAGAAACCTCATAGATACTCCTGTTAATGACTTGTTGTATTGAGAACTGAGTGATTATTCATCAGCACAGGAGCGGATGTAATCGATCAAAGGTCCCAAATCATCTGGGAAATAAGTCCTATAAGGCGTTAATGTGCTGTGACCAGGGAGTAGAATTAGAAAGGGGTAATGTTGTTTTTTCGTAACTTAATATCTTGTTAAGTAGAGCAAAAATAAGTGATGTGTGAGGAAGAAGATGGCCACAAAGGCAGTTAATTGCGGAGAGCTTGGGTAAAGGGACTCGGTGCGGCTTGGGCGGCGGATCAGGTAAGCCAGTACGCTGGCCTCGACGGCCGCCACCAGTACCACGGCATAGCTTGGGGCCGCTGAAAACATCATCATATACAGGCCGATGCTCATGCCTAGGGCCGCCAGCCATTTGGCCTTGGTTGGGACCACCCTATGCTGGCGCCAAGCCGATAGAATGGGTCCGAACCTGGGGTGCTCAAGCAACCAGGCTTCAAGGCGCGGGGAGGAGTGAGTAAAGCAGGCCAGGGCGGCGATAAAAAAGATGGTGGTCGGCATCACGGGCAGGGCAATGCCCACTATGCCCAGGCCGACAAAACCTAAGCCTAGCGCTTGCAAGGCAAGGTTCTTGTAGCGTTTTAGATGCCGACTAAGGGCAGTTATCAGGCTCACCACACAATTCCACAACCCCTGTTAGGGGCAGTGTACTAAAGCCTGGTTAAGGCCGCTATGGCTTTTTTCTAGCGATGATCAAGCCCAGCACTGGTTGACGGTTGATTTAGCAAAAAGGGCCTCGCGGCCCTTTTTTAGAAGTAATATCCGATGTTGATATTAAAGCGACGCTCGGTTTCGTCACTGTCGCCGGCGATGGAGCCACCGACAAACGGCTGGTTCTTCGCATGCACCAGATCGAAATAGGTGAACAAGCCACCTGCCGCTACCGAGAAGCCGGTGACATTCATCCAGGTATCGGCGCTGTTATCCGATTTGTCGTAGATGATGCCGTAGTCATTATAAAACTGCAGCCCCGTTACCGCGCCCCATTTTACCGGCAGGCTATAGGCTATATTGGCATTGGTCATGGTTGCCTCGGCGGCAATGCTGTCGTAAAAGGAGTAAGCACCTACCGCCATGCGATCGACATTGTCGATATCATAGTTATATTCACCATGCTGTAACTGCAAATTCCAGCGCCCCAGGGTGCTATTGAGGTGAACCGCCCAGGCATAGTAATCGCCCACACGGTCGTCGCCGTCATGCAGATCGCCACGTAATCCAGACACCCCTAGCTCGGTTTTGCCACCTTCATGTTCAAGGTGGTAGCCGTAGCGGCCGGAGAAGGTGTTATATTCGCCAATGGCATTGGTAGGTTCGGCATAAATGCCCTCATCGGCGCTGCGAAAACCAACTACATCATAGGAGTAGCGATCGCTGCGGTTATCGACATAGCCGTCGACGCCACCGAGTTCATCGTTTTTGAAAAAGCCGAGGTCGAGCTGCCAGTTGTCGGCAATTTTGCGCTTAAACAGCAGGCCTAGGTCGTGATCGTCCTCCAGACCCACATAATAGGTGGTGCCGAAGAAGTAGTTGTGCGAGTTATAAGGCCAGTTCCCGAATGGGACCTTGGTAATACCCGCCTGCACCTGCCAGTCGTCGGCGAAGTCATAACCCACATAGGCATATTTTACCGCGGTCATATAGTCGAAGAAGCGGATCTCGGCATTGAGTTCCACATCGCCAATATCACCGGCGAAGTTAACGCGGAAAATATCGAAATCGAAGTCGCCGCCGCGGTTTTTATTGTCGTCGTCGTAGGAGGTATGGCTGTAGTTGGTACGTACGGCACCGCCAATGCGAATACCATTTTCTTTTTCTTCGCTTTGTTGCGCTACGCTCTGTTCCAGTTGCTCTTCCTGTTTAGCAATGCGTCGGGTGATCTGCTGTTGCTCTTGTTCTTGCTGTTTGGATTTGCGTTCTGCCGCTTCGAGCTTTTGCTGCAACTGTTGCATTTGCTGCTGCATTTGCTCAAGTTGCTTTTTCATTGCCTCCAATTCAGGGTTGGCCAGTGCCGAGCCAGATGCCAGGGCTAAGCTTACCGCCAATGCTGTGCTGTTGAAATTAATCATAATAACCTTTTGTTGTGGCCCGTTCCCCTAGCCTAGACTAAGTTTCGGGTTTTTACGAAGGTAGGCCCGGATCCGGGGCGACTGGTCGTTTAGAACCGAGTGTCTCAGCAGAGTGTCTCAGTGAGTTTCTCAACCCTGAACAAGCGGTAGCCATGACCAGGCCTCTTATCGAGCCCAAAGATGATTAATTAGTGTAGCAAAAGCAAAAGCTTAGGTTAATGGGGGATTATTCGCCCTTGTTGCTCTCTGGGGGCTTGGTAATGGCCCCAACTTCCAGCAAAGGCGAAGCGTCCAGGTTGTCGGCATCCATCATCGCGGCAATGCGTTGCATGGACGAGAGCAGCAGGGTTTGCTCCCATTCGGCCAGGTTGCTGAATTTGTCGATAAAGTGTTCTTGCAAGGGCTGTGGCGCCTTGTTCAACAGGGCCGTTCCCTGCTCGGTGAGATAGAGGCTGACGCGGCGCTTATCGAGTTGGCTGCGTACCCGA
Organism: Pseudoalteromonas sp. T1lg75; assembly: GCF_002964705.1. Taxonomy (GTDB): domain Bacteria; phylum Pseudomonadota; class Gammaproteobacteria; order Enterobacterales; family Alteromonadaceae; genus Pseudoalteromonas. The sequence goes on from NZ_PQCD01000005.1 coordinate 120,439, forward strand.
TTGACCAGGTCGCGGCTTTCCAGGCGGTCGAGAATATTAGTGACCGTGGCCGGGCTGAGATTCACGTTTTGTGCGATGCGACTGGCGGTAATGCCGTCGGTTTGCGCGACTTCATTCATGATCAGTAACTGAGGTCCGGTTAACCCCGAGGTCTTGTTGAGTTGTTTGGAATGCAGATCGATAGCGCGAATAACCTTGCGTAGGGCAATTAACAACTCATCATACTTTTGCATTTCCAATCTCCAACCTGTAACCCCGCCATTATACCCGTAAAAAGCGCCTCGGCCACCCTCTGTGCACAAACTGGTGAATGAGCGGCTTATGGTGTGAATTTGCTGGGGGATGACAAGGTGATGAATTATTTTGCTCATATATTTATTTCGTGCGGGACTTTGGGTAAGGTGAATCAGCACCGCTTTATCGTTAAGGATTGAATAATGCAGCTTTCTTCGAGTGTTTCTATTACCCATTGTGATTCCGGCCTTGAGTATTTGCAGGTGGACTCGCCCCTTTGTCAGGCGCGTATCTTTCTCCAAGGCGCACAGCTTACCCAGTACACTCCTGCATGCGGTAAAGATTTGATCTGGGTATCCGCGGAAGAGGATTTCCAAAGTGGCAAGAGCATGCGTGGCGGCATTCCCATTTGCTGGCCCTGGTTTGGTGTGCATCAACACCCGGACTGGCCGATACATGGCGTTGCCCGGGTGTTGTTGTGGCGAGCCGAAGAGGTGCAGGAAACGCAGGATGAGATCCGTATTAGCCTGTCCTTGCCCATGACCCAGGTAGACCCCGATTACTGGCCTCATAAAACCCAGTTGAAGGTCGAATACGTGCTTAGTGCTAAACAACTTGAGGTGCGTTTAACCAATACTAACCTGGATGATCATGTGATCCAGTTCACTCAGGCTCTGCATACTTACTTTCCCACCCCGGATATTACCCAGACCGAGGTTGATGGTTTGCAAGGGGCGCAATATATTGAATTTGGTGAAGGGCCTTTTGAGCAACAAGAGGTGGTGCGTTTTGGTCGCGAAACCGACATGGTTTATAGCGGTGCCGCTGCTTTGCAGCGTATTCGCACTCCCAATGGCACCATAGAGGTAGAGCGGGAAAACTCACGCTCTTGTGTGCTGTGGAACCCCTGGGTGGACAAGTCAAAGCGCTTATCTAACTTTGCCGATGACGAATACCACCGCATGCTGTGCCTGGAAGCGGCCAATGTGCTGGATGATAAGGTAGAGCTGGCACCGGGCGAAAGTCACACCTTAGGTACCCTGATACGCTGGGGCTAAATAGCTTGTGATGTTCTTCGATTTAACAATATTCCTAGGTTCGGTCACGGTTTTCAGCGAGGGTATGTAAAAGACCTCAATTAACAGCCCCTAGTACTTAGGAGCTGTTAATTAAAAGTTGCGCACTAATGTTTATGTAGGCGCTTTAGGGCTTCATACTTTGCCTGATAGCGCGTTTTATCTTGGCTGGCACGAGTTATATCAATTGCGTGTTGCATTTCATTTAGCGCAACATGGGTTTTGCCCAGTTGGTAATTCAATAAAGCCATATCTACATAGGTCCGGGGTAAATAAGGCGCAATTTTGCGTGCACGTAAAATATACTGGGACGCAAGAGTAAAATTGCCCAGTTGCGCCGAAGTGTGGGCTAGGTGAAGCAAATGATAGGGGTCTTCCGGGCTTATAACCCGTAATTGCTTTTCTAGTTTTGCGACAAGCTCCTGGTCTTGGAGTTGCTTGGCCACAACGACATAGTTACTAATAGCAATGGCGTTATTGGGGTCAGAATCCAGGATGAAATCATACATTTCTTGGGCGGTAGTTAGATCCCCGGCTCGGCGGTGAAGCACAGCAGCTATATTCAAGAGTTCTAAGCTGCGGGGTTTATACAAAAGCGCTTCCTGAATGTAATTGAAGCCAGTGTTTATGTCATCAGACAGTAGTGCCTGGGCTGCATGGTTAGCATAATACTTGGCTATTAGGTCATCTATTGTTGCTCCACCTGATACTATGCCGGAATTAGAAGGAAAGTAATCAATGATTAAACTGGAGCGAAATGTAAATGCATTAGGGGTTTCTTCTTTTGGCGCATAGAGTTTTGTTCTGAAATGACTGGAAAGCAGCACAACATTAGCTTGCCCAGCAAAAACGGGTTCTTCTTTCATTAGCTGGTAACCTGTTTCAACACCTGCTAAGTCTGCATAAGCTTGTACCACCAATGCCAAAGATATACAGTTTCCTTCCTGGTGTAGCAAAGATTCTTTTGCGGTAAAGGTGGTTCCATCATAACTAAAACTGCTTAATAAATTTTCAACGTAGTTATAGACAATAATTTCGTCTCGCAGGCCGTTTGCGTTTGCTTTATTTCTGTATTCATTAAACGATTTTATTTGAGACGGCGTGAGCGAAAATAGGCTGGCCCTGGGCTCTACATCCTCTTTTATAAATAAACTTGCATTAAGGGAGGGGGCTTTGGGCTGTAATTTACTTTCTTGAACAGGGTTGCTTACGCAAGCCGTTGCTAGGCAGAGCGCTATCAAGCTCAAAAGAAAATGATGCATAACTACTCCTTGTTTATTTACGATTAACTTATGACCAAATCTGAAGCAATGCAAGTGCAAGTTTAGCCTTGGCTTTTGGGCTATTCTCTTTCACTGTTTGCTGTGAATGGTCACTCCTAGCGTAAGCGCTGGTTTACAAGACTTAAGCGCACAGATTAATGCTCTACTCTTGTCAAAATAAGCAGCAAATATACAATGCGCGGCTTCTTTAAAACCGTTAAAAATCATGCGGTTACAAGTTTAAACTTGGTATTAACCGCGATTTTCAATGGTTAACTTTTTAATATCAATTCTGTTGGGTATGTGATCAGAGGTAGCGCTGGATAAATGATGTGATAACAAGACGGAATTTTTCTTATGTAGTTATTCTACATGGAAAAATCCCAACGCAGTTAGCACGATATTTAGCCCGCTAGAATGATTAGCTATTTAAGTGAATTGGTATAATTACCAAAAGAGGTTGCCTTGACTCAGTATCTAGCCCTGTTTGCGTCCTTGATTCTGGCCTTTAGCTTTTTACCCATGCTAAATAAAATCCGCAGAAATCGCAGTGTGTCCGGGGTTTCTCTGCTGATGATGAGCTTTGGAGTGGCACAAAGCATTTACTTTATTGCTTTTAATCTGTTCTTTGAACGTTATTACATGGTGTTGCCGTTTGTAGTAACCGGGCTACTCAGTGCACTGATCCTCTACTATTTTGTTCGTTATAACGCCAGCGCTAGCCAACGCCGAAGATTATTGCTGCTCTTGGCCGGCACCTTGTTGCCCTTCGCCTTGCTGTTTAGCGCCCAAATCGAAGCCGGTGAGTTACTCAATGCCTTAACCTTTGTGGCCTTGCTGATGAGCTCTATTCGCGTGATGCCGCAAACCTATAAAACCATCCGCAGCGGCGATGTTTCCAATCTCAGTGCCCGGTATTTTATTCTGCAGTTTATTGCCGGTGCCTTTGGTCTGCTGGCGGAGCTGGCCATGATTACGCCGAGTGTGGCGCATGTGTTGAATTTTGTGATGATCCTTTTAACCAATGCGGCGCAGTTGGCCTGTATTCAATACTATCGTCAACGCCCGGCCATGGCCTAGTACAGAATTGACCATAAAAAAGGCCACTTGAAGTGGCCTTTTTGTTTTTCTGCGGTGGTTAGCTTAAACGGCTAATGCCTTGTCGATCAGCAGGTTGATATACTGCTTATTGGCCTTGGCCGCCGCGCTGGCACCCCAGGCAACATTCTCGTCTCGGATCTGCTGCAGTTGCGATAATGCCGCCGCCTTGGCCAGGTTGTCATAGCCGCTAGGCTTCTTCACGCCGGCGATGGTGATTAGGCGGTTAACGTATTCCACCTGCAGGTTATGGCTCAGGCTGCTGGCTTCCTTGGCGTCAACAAAAATAGCCGCGGTTAGATCCTGCATCATGGTGCTTAAATCGTACTCGTTACCGTATAGGCTGGAGTCCGAAATACGCTGCAACACATTCTTATGCAGTAGCTGATTAAGAACCCCTTGCTGCATGGTCAGTATCATCGCATGCGCTTTTGGATCTTCATTCTTACCATAGTGATTAAAGCCACGGCGCTGCTGCTGCAGGTAGTTGTACAGCGGCTGCATGTCTTTGAGGACATCCGGGGCAAAGACCTTATCGGCCAACACCTGCATGGCTGCCTTTTGACGCTCCAGTGGAACCGGTGTAAATGGCGCCTTGGCGTTATCGCCGCCAACCACGTTACGCTCGACATAAATACCGCCGATCTGGCGAGAAATCACTTCCGCCTGCTGTTTATATTGGCCGGCGAGGATATTGGCAGACACCACCAACTGCTGGTGGCTTTCGCCTTCAACCAGGGCCTTGGCTTTAAGCTCGGCCAGCAGGCTTTCTACTAAGGCCATGCGGTCGGCGCCGTAGGCTACCGGGTTTGAAGATAGGTCGCCAATCATCACGCGGGGGTCGATATGACGGCCCGGGGCACGCATATCATCGGCATCGTTACCAAAGGCCAGCTGATGCTCACCGGAGCGGGCAAGAATCTTCTCTAAACGTGCCTGTTCGGCCTTGGCATCATTAAGCGCCTGGCTGTAGCCAAACTCGATCGCCCAATCGTCATAAGGCCCTGGTTTAGTTTGGAAAAAGTCGCCTTGTTCAACGCCTTTTGGCGCTATGTTGGCAGGGGCGTAATCCATCACCGAGCCGGTGACTATGCCTTGAGTCAGGTTCTTATCATGCACCTGCTTTTCATCCCACAAAATGGATGACTTCATGTTGTGGTTCAGGCCCAAGGTATGGCCGACTTCGTGCAACACCAGCTGGGTCAGGCCCTGGCGCAGGATTTCCTTGTCGCTAATATCGGCGCCGGTAGCCAGGGTGCTGGCCAGGATCATGTTTTGCTGTAACTCATGGCCCAGTGAGCAGTTGAGCTCTTCGCCGCTGGCTTGATTAGTGGCTAGGCCGCTTGCGCCGAGGCTGGCCGCACCTTGTGAATACAGGGTATCGTAGATCCAACGGTTTTTCATAAACACGTATTCAAGCATGATGTCTGAGCCCAGGATTTGACCCGTGAGCGGGCTTGCCAACGCTGGGCCATAACCGCCGAATGGTGGACGAGGCGAAGAGGTCCAGCGTAACACGTTGTAGTTGATATCACCGGCATCCCAATCGGCATCGTCTGGTTGTACCTTCACGACCAGGGCATTTTTAAAACCGGCTTTTTCAAACGAGCTGTTCCAGGCTAAGACGCCTTCTTTGATGGTATCGCGCCACTCTACCGGTGTGGTGTTTTCAATCCACCAGACGATTGGCTCAACCGGCTCGGAGAGCTCTGCGCTTGGGTCTTTTTTAATCAGGTTCCAGCGTTTGATTACGTCTTTATAGGGTGCCCAATCCGCCGAGGTCATGTCGTCGAACTGGTTGCTAAAGTAGCCGATGCGGGCATCGTCATAACGCGGCTGGTAGTCGTTCTCTGGCAGTGCCACGAAGGAGTGTTGCACCTTGATGGAAACCGAGCGCGGATCGCTGATCGCCTGTGAACCACGGACACTGGGGTTGGCGTTGTTAAATACGTAGTCGACAACGATATCGATATTATTGGGGTATGGACGGTGTTTAATAATGCGCGACTTTTTGTCGTCCAGCTTGCCCAGCTTAAAGCGCTTCTTGGCGTCTTTGTCATCCGGGTTGCTCCATGGCGATACCTTGTGCAGCGCTTCGCTTAGGAATAACTGATCTACTTTAAAAGCGACTTTACCTTTTTCTTCCACTTCAATCGGCAGGCTGGCGAGTACGGCTTCACTGATATTGGCTTCGGCGGCACGAGCAATGGCGCTGTCGTCGTCGAATTGATAGCGCGGGGTTTTGCTAACAATGTCGATGCGGTCAAAATAGCGACGAAATTCAATCAGTTTGGTTTCACGGTAGGCACCACGAAAGTGCCCGGCATCGGTGACACCATCTACGGTATGCGCAAAATAAACATAGGGCTTGTTAAGCTGCGCCTCGGTGATCACCATGAGGTTGTCACCGCTTTTCGGGTCTTGATAAAAGTCGAAGACGCCATCGTAAAAGATCTGGTCGGCGGTAGTTTGCGCCAGTGTTTTAGTTTTTTCTTCTTCTTTATCTTTGGCCAAGGTGGCCTGGCTGCCTAGTGCAAGGCTAAGGGCCAGCGTAAGGGTAGAAAGTTTCATTGGGTTCCCTGATGTTGCTTGTTGTTATCAAAGCAGTGTACTGAAACTGGTTGTCGAAAAAACCGGGAATTGCTTAGAGCCCGGCTTGGCATCTCTATTTTTGATTTAATCAATTGATAATTATGTGTTTTTACTTTGTAACAAAGTATGGCAAAAGTCATTTTGTCGCACTTTTTCGCTGTTCTCAGCTCGGTACAAGCGACTTAGGGAGGGGTTGAATACTGATCTGCCAAGGGATACGACCCGTATTGGTTCAAAAAGCATTTATTGATCAAGTACAAAGCAGTACATTCTGGGTGTTGCTAAAATTAATACTTGTTTACAAATGAAAGATTACTAAAAAGCAGCATGTTGTTAATATGTGCTGAATAGAATTTTATCAAGGTGATCGGCCATGCATCAGGCATTAAAAAAATCCTTAGTAGCACTCGCTGTCGTTGTGGTTACGGTAGTCGCCGCTGGCGGCATTATGGCATCGGCAAAGAAGCCGGATGAGACCAAGCAGGTCGATACCCGGCCTGTCGTTGAGGTGGAGTCCCTGGCCGCCAGCGATCACCAGGTACTATTGACCAGCTATGGTGAAGTACGACCGCTAGAGCATACCTTGCTGGCCGCCCAGGTCAGCGGCGAAGTGGTAAGTTGGAACAAGGGCTTTGTGGCCGGCGGCATCGTTGCCCGCGGCGAGCTGCTGTTCACCATAGAGAAAGACAACTACGAGGCGGCGGTGCTGCAGGCCGAGGCCGAGGTTGCACGAGCTCAGGCGGCTTTAATTGAAGAGCAAGCGCAACAGCAGGTGGCCAAAGACGAAGCCGCCCGCACCTCAGGGGTCAAACGTTCGGCCTTATTCCTGCGAGAACCTCAGGTGTTGAGTGCTCAGGCGGCAGTGAAGTCTGCGGAAGCGGCGCTAAAACGGGCGCAGCGTGATTTGGCGAACTGCGAAGTTCGCGCCCCTTACGATGCCCTGGTGATCTCCCGTGATATTGGTCAGGGCCAGTTTGTGAGTCCGGGCAGCAAGGTCGCAGAACTTAATAATATCGAGACGGCGGAGATCATCCTGCCTATCGCCGGCTTCGACAGCGCCTTTTTACCACCGCGTGTTGCCGGTTTATCGGCGACCATTACTCAGGAAGGGCTCGGCGGTTATAGCCGCAGTGCGGTGATCGACCGAGATTTGGGTATCGTCGATAGCGCCACGCGCATGAGCAACCTGGTGGTGCGTATAGACGACCCTTACGCCATTCACACGCAGCAACCTAAGGTCAAATTTGGCAGCTATGTGCAGGTGCAATTCCCGGGGCAAACCCTGCGTGAAATTTTCCGCTTACCGCAAGAGTTGGTTAATAACAAAACCGTGTGGGTCGTGAACAACGACAACCTGTTGCAGCCGCGTCAGGTCACCGTAGTGCGTGAAGAAGATGAATTTTTCTTAATCAGCGAGGGTCTGCAAAGCAGTGATCGCATTGTACTGACGCTGCCTGAATATCCACAGCAGGGCATGGAAGTGCGTATTGCCGGGCAGGTGAGTACCAGCCCAAGCAACGATCAGCTGTAGGAGGTGCCCATGCAAACACCAAAGCAAACCGGCATTATCGCCTACTTCGCCAATAACTCGGTGGCCGCCAACCTGATGATGGTGTTTATCATCATCATGGGTATCGTCAGCTACTTCACCATTCAGCGGCAGATGTTCCCCAACATTGAAATTAACTACATCAATGTGACCGCCAACTATCCGGGTGCCTCGCCGCAGGAAATAGAAGAAAGCATACTGATCAAAATCGAAGAGTCGCTCAAGGATGTGACCGAGATCGACAAGGGGGTTTATCGCGCCTTTCGTAACTCCGGGCGCGCCTCGCTAGAGGTAGACCCGGATGCCGAGCTCAGCGATGTGCTGGATAAGGTGAAACTGCGCGTCGATGGCATTGCCACCTTCCCGGCGGGCATGGAGCCGGTCACCATAAGTCAGGTGGAATTTCGCCAGGACGTCATAGGTATGTCTTTGGTGGCCGATATCCCCCTGACCGAGCTTAAGCCCATCGCCAACGAAATAGAAGACGAGCTGCTGCAACTGGGCAATGTGTCCCTGGTGCAAAACGATGTGCCTTTGGACGAAATTGCCATCGAGATCAAGCCTGATACCCTGCGCCGATATAACCTGACTCTGGGCGAGGTAGCCAACGCGGTGCGCCGTTACTCGGCCAACTTTTCCGCCGGCCAGCTGCGCACCGATGCGGGCATTATTTCCGTGCGGGTTGAAGCGCAGTCATACTCTGGCGAGGAGTTTCGCAATATTCCGGTGAAGATAGGCGCCAATGGTGCCAAGGTGCTGTTACAGGATGTGGCGCAAATCAAGGACGGCTTTGTTGAAGGTGAGCGCTACTTTAAGTTTAACGGCAAAAATGCCATCTACCTGAGTGTTAAGGCGACCAAAGAGCAAAACATGATCCCGGTGGCGGAGTCGGTTAAGGCCTATATCGACCAAAAGAATAAAACCCTGCCCGCCGGGGTGACCATCGAGCCGCTTATGGATATGACTTATTATCTGAATGCGCGACTCGATATGATGCTGAAAAACCTGTTTCAGGGCGCCATCCTGGTGGCCTTGATGCTGACCCTGTTTTTGCGCTTTAAACTGGCGCTGTGGGTGATGATTGGTCTGCCGGTGTGTTTTCTCGGGGCGCTGATGACCATGCCCATCTTTGGCATCAGTATTAATATTGTCTCCTTATTCGCCTTTATTATGGTGCTGGGGATAGTGGTTGATGACGCCATAGTAATAGGCGAGAGCGCCTACTCCGAGATCGAGAAAAAAGGCGGTGGCGTCGACAATGTGGTGCGCGGCGCACAGCGCGTGGCCACCCCGGCGACCTTCGGGGTGTTGACCACCATGGCGGTATTTGCACCCTTTACCTTATCGAGCGGCCCGGAGCGGGCATTTTTCTTCGGCATCGCCGTGGTGGTCATGGCGTGTTTGGCCTTTAGTCTGATCGAGTCAAAGCTGATTTTGCCGGCGCATATCGCCCATACCCGTTTTGGCCCCATCAGCTCCAGCGGTTTCCGTGCCCGCTTTAATGATAAGTTTTTTGGCTTTGTGAATGGCACCTATCGTCGCTGTGTGGAGAAGAGCATAGAGTGGCGCTACGTGGTCTTGCTTGGGTTTTTAGGTATGTTGATCCTGAGCTTTACGCTGATCAGCAGCAACCATATTCGTGTGGTGCCGACCCCCAAGGTGCCCCATGACTTCCCACAAATCAGGGTGGAAATGAACGACAATGCGTCGGACATTCAAACCATCAACGCGATTCAGAAAATCGAGCGCATGGTGCTCGATGTGGACACACAAATCGAACAGGAATTTGGCCAAAAGATGGTGCGCAGCCTCTTGGTTTTCAACCAGGGCCGTACCGAGGCTCAGGTACTGGCGCCTTTGGTTGATGAAGATTTACGTCCATTCGATGCCTTTGAGTTATCGCGGCGCTGGCGCGAGGCCATGCCGGAGATTGCCGGGGTGAAATCACTGACCATTTATGATGACGTGAATGGCAATCCTGGTGGTGATGGCGAATTCGGTTATCTGCTATTTGGTTCGGATATCGAGACCCTTAATGCCGCCGGTCGTCAGTTTATAACCATGTTGCAACAACAACAGGGCTTGTTTGACATCAGTTCCACCATAGACCCGGCCAGCAAGGAAGTGCAGATGAGCCTTAAGCCGGTCGCTTACGACCTGGGTTTGGACCTGCAAAATGTTGCCAGCCAGGTCGGCGCCAGCTTCTACGGCGGTGAGGCGCAACGCGTGATCCGCGACGGTGAAGAAGTGCGGGTCATGGTGCGTTATCCCAAGTTAACCCGTGAAGCCTTTGCCTCCCTTAAGCATGCGGTGGTGATGACTCCGGCTGGTAAAGAAGTGTTGCTTGGTGACGTAGTAGAACTGCAAGAGCGTCCGGGGATCAGTTACATCCGCCGTGAGGGGGGTTATCGCACCGTTTATATCTATGGCAGCATAGACGAGGAAAGGGTGGAGCCCACCGAGGTGGTCAAACGCATTAAAGAAGATTTGTTGCCGCAATTACAAGAGCAGTTCCCATCGGTGAAAACCGAGTTGGGTGGCTCCATTGAAGAGCAGCAGGCTCAGGCCAATGAACAAATCCTCTTCTTTATCGCCGGGATGATCATTGTTTATATCCTCTTGGCGGTGCCGCTTAAGAGCTATAGCCAGCCACTGATCGTGATGTCGGTGATCCCCTTCAGCTTGACCGGAGCCCTGTGGGGTCACTTCTGGTTCGGCCTGGACTTAAGTACCATGTCTTTCTTTGGTTTAATCGCCGCCGCCGGGGTGGTGATTAACGACTCCTTGTCATGACAGATTATGTGAACCAGGCTCGTCGTGAGGGTTATACGGTAAAACAAGCCGTGGTCGAAGGCGGCTGTGCGCGTTTCCGCGCTATTACCCTGACCTCGATTACCACCTTTGCCGGGGTCTTGCCGATCATGTTTGAAACCAGCTTGCAGGCCAAGTTTGTGATCCCCATGGCGGTGGCGCTGGGCTTTGCGGTAATGTATGCCACCTTACTCACGCTGATCCTGGTGCCTTGTTTGTATGTGATCCTCGGCGATATACGGGCCGCGTTCCGCTGGGTATGGCAGCGTATCAGAGGCACGGTGCCCCGTCATAATGAGGTTAAAGCGTAATAAATTGAGAAAGTTACCCGCTTTCAGTTAGCGTTAAGATTCGCACTTCTATCCTTTGATAGTCTTGGGTGTATTTTTACCTGGCCTGTATGCTCTTTACGCGTCTGGGCTTAGCTTTAAAAAGGCATTACACCCAAGTGACTTTGCTAGAGATGAACTTAACAGGTCAACACCTTCTAGTTATAAAGTATGGTATTGAGTGGCCCTTTACCCTAATTAGTTGCTATCTTTTTTAGGGTGTCACTACAATAGCCACTACTTTGGTGTTCAATGAAGTGTGCTTTGGTCGCTGGCCATGCAAGGGGTAACAGTTGCAATTAGCCGAACATACAGACATTTACTCGTACATGAGCGGGTCTCTTCCCGAGGCCAGTTGGCTCAGTGTCGGTACCCTAAGCAGCCATACTCAGCTGTTTCGCGGGGATATTGTCGAAGTTGAGGTCTATGACCGACAAGGTTTGGTGAAAGGGCTGAGTTTTAAGCTTCATATCCAGTCCGATCAGCAAGGTGAGCCGCAAAACTGGTCTCGCGAAGTTGCCAATTATATTAATACCCATATTCCCTTGATGCAGGCGGGAAAGATCACCGAACATGGACTGATCGTCGCCTATCGTGGCAATGAAATTTTTGCTTGCTCAAGCAGTGGTATCAGTGAGGTGGTGATTAACTACAACTGTGTGGCAAAAAATCAACATCAGGGTCAGCATAATAACCAGGGTTATGATCATATCTTTCCCATTGACCATGAGTTGTATTGCGCCGGTGATCGTGTCTTGCATCTAGCTACCGGCAAGGTATACCGCTGCAAGCCTTGGCCCTACACAGAACTGTGCCGTTTAGGCGGAACTAATCGAGAACAATACGAGCCAGGAGTGGGTCTTAATTGGCGTACCGCGTGGCAAGAAATAGAGTCGTAGTCGCGAAAAGTACAAGTGATACTAATTCTGTTAAGTATGTGAGCAGGTATAGCGTTGGATAAATGATGTGATAGCAAGGCGGAATTTTTCTTATGTAGTTATTCTCCATAGAAAAATTCCAACGCGGTTAGCATGATATTTAGCCCGTTAGAATGATTAGCTATTTAAGAGAATTGGTATGATACACTGACAATCCTGTTTCAGTGTTTCGAGGTTGTGCGTGCAAGCTCCCATCGCCAAAAAAATCCCCCATTTGCTTACTCAGCATGGTCAACAACGACAAGACGATTACTATTGGATGCGTGACGATCAGCGCCAAAATCCGGAAGTACTCGAGCATTTACGTGCAGAAAACGCCTATTGCGATGCCCAGTTAGCTGCTAGCTCCGCACGACAGGAGCAAATTTTCTCCGAGCTTAAGGCGCGCATCAAAAAAGATGACAACACGGTTCCGGTACGTGATGGCCACTACTGGTATCATAGCGAGGTGTCGGGGGATGACGAATACGCTAGGCACTATCGCGCCAGCAGTTTTAGCGGCGACAACAAAACCCTGCTGCTCGATGTTAACGCCCTTGCCGCAGGCCATGAGTTTTATGACTTGGCCGATATGACGGTAAGCCCCAATGAACAACTCCTTGCTTATTGTGAAGACACCAGCGGTCGTCGTATTTATCAGGTGCGTATAAAAGACCTGCAAAGCGGTGAGTTGCTCGACGACGTGCTGCATGAATGTGAAGGGCAAGTGGTGTGGGCCAACGACAATCGCACCCTGTACTATGTTAAGAAAGATCCACAAACCCTGCTAGGGTTTCAGGTTTTTCGTCATCGTCTGGGCAGCGCCCAAAATGATGATGAGCTGGTGTATGAAGAGCAGGACCGAAGCTTTTACATGGGCCTGGGTAAAAGCCGTGATGAAAGCCTGATTTTTATCGATCTGGAAGCCACCGAAACCAGCCATACCTATGTACTTGATGCCGATGATCCTCAGGCTCAACCTCAGCCGCTTATGCCCCGCGAAATGGGCCATCTTTATGATGTCGATAAACTCGGTGAACATTTTTATATCATCACCAACCGCGCAGCGAAAAACTTTCGCCTGATGCAGGCGGATGCCACCACCATAGCCGACCCCAATGCCTGGCGTGAGCTGATCGCGCATCGCGATAATGTCTTGCTGGAAGGCGTCGACCTGTTTAATGGCCACTGGCTGGTAACCGAGCGCGAGTTGGGGCAGATCCGTTTTGTCGTTTATCAACATCAGCAAGGCAAAATGCAGGGCGAAGGACACATCCTGGGTTTTAGCGATCCCTGTTATTACGCCGGTGTAGGGGTGAACCCCGAACCGGATGTTAGCAGTGTACGTATTTACTACAGCAGTTTGACGACGCCGGGAAGCCTGTATGAATTCGATCTCAATACCCTGGAGCGCAAGTTGCTGAAACAGCAACAGGTACTGGGTGAGTTCAATGCGGCCCACTACCAAAGCGAACGGCTGATGATCACTGCGCGTGATGGGGTGCAGGTACCCGTTTCCCTGGTGTATCGCCGCGATACCTTCAATAAAGACGGCAGCAACCCATTACTGCAATATGGCTATGGTGCATACGGTATCACCATAGACCCCAGTTTTTCGAGCAGCATTTTAAGCCTGCTGGACCGTGGTTTTGTCTATGCCATTGCTCATATTCGCGGCAGCGAAATGCTGGGCCGCGCCTGGTATGAAGCCGGTAAGCTGGCCCAAAAGCAGAACACCTTTAATGACTTTATCGACGTTACTCAGGCACTGGTGGCGCAGGGTTATGGCGCCGCCGATAAGATCTTTGCCAGTGGCGGCAGTGCAGGTGGCCTGTTGATGGGAGCCGTGGTTAACCAGGCGCCGCATTTATATCGTGCCATTGGCTGCCATGTACCGTTTTTGGATGTTTTGACCACCATGCTTGATACCAGCATTCCGCTTACCACCAATGAGTATGACGAGTGGGGCAACCCCAATCATGAACAAGACTACCGCACCATAGCCGCCTACTCACCCTATGACAATATTCGTGCCCAGGCCTATCCTCATATTTTGGTGACCACAGGCTTGCATGACTCGCAGGTGCAATATTGGGAGCCCATGAAGTGGGTGGCCAAGCTGCGTGAATACAAAACCGATGACCATTTACTGTTGTTTAAAACCGACTTAGAGAGCGGTCATGGTGGGGCTTCTGGGCGCTTTAAAAGCCTGGAGGAAAAAGCGCTGGAATTTAATTTCTTCTTAACGACCCTAGACTATGAAAATTAGCGGCTTATCCCAGGCATGTGAGAATAATAAGGGGCCTATCCTCGCCGAATTAACGCAGATCTTTGCCCATACTCAGAGAGTGTTGGAAATTGGTTCGGGCACCGGCCAGCATGCGCTGCATTTTGCCGCGCATCTTCCCCACCTGCTTTGGCAAACCAGCGATTTGGCTTATAACCATGCGCTGATCAACCAGGTGATCGGCACTGCCGAGGGCGATAACATTCTGCCGCCGCTGGCGTTGGATCTCGAACATAGCTGGCCGTTAGCGCAAGTTGACGGCATTTTCACCGCCAATACCCTGCATATTGTCAGCGAGGAGCTGGTGCGGGCATTTTTCCATGGGGTGCAGCGGCACCTGAGCCGGGGCGGCAACTTGTGCATCTATGGGCCCTTTAATTACAACGGTACTTATACCAGCGAGAGCAATGCTCGTTTCGATGCCAGTTTGCGCGGGCGCGACCCGCAAAGTGGTTTGCGTGAGCAGCAATGGGTGGTGGGTTTGGCCGAGGCCGCCGGGCTCGAGCTCTGTGCCGACATTGCCATGCCGGCCAATAACCGTTTACTGCACTTTATACGGAGATAATCCTGCACATTGTTGCATATACCGGCTATATTGCTGCGTTTCGCGAACGATAAAGTCCTCAATGGCCGCCTCAAAGGGGCTGTTGATAAAACGGTGGCAGGAATGGGTCAGCTGGGGGGTAAAGCCTCGGGCTAATTTATGCTCCCCCTGGGCGCCGCCATTAAAGTGCGCCAACCTCTCTTTGATACAATATTCAATGCCTTGATAATAACAAAGCTCGAAGTGCAGGCGGTCATAGTGCTCAAGGCAGCCCCAGTAGCGCCCGTATAGGGTGTCTTTGCCGCGCAGAAACAGGCTGGCGGCAACCAGGTTATCGCCATCATAGGCGCAGATCACCACTAACTGTTCACTCAGTCCCTGTTTGAGCCGGGTAAAAAAGTCGGCATTTAAATAGCCGAGATGACCCGAGCGTTTTAGGTAAGTACGTTGATAAAAGGCGCTGAGCGCCTGCATATGCACCGACGTAATTTCATCACCGCTGGCAACCTCAATTCTAAGCCCTGCCTTGGCGACCGCGGCACGCTCCTTGATTATATTCTTGCGTTTGCGGGCCTTTAATTGCTGGCAAAATTCATCAAAGTTACGGTAGCCTTGATTGTGCCATTGAAACTGCACCGTAATGCGCCTGGCCAGACCTTGCTCTTGTAATTGCTCGGCCAGGGCCTGCGAGCAAAAATTGATATGCCAGCCGGACCAGCCCAATTGCCGCGCCTGCTCATCCAGGGCGTTACCTATGGCTGCGAGAGCCTGTTGCCTATCCACCGCCTCGCTTAGGGCTAAACGCGCCCCGGTCACCGGCGTAAAGGGCACGGCGCACAGCCACTTGGGGTAATAGTTAAAGCCATGTGCCTCGTAGGCTTCGGCGATGGCCCAGTCGAACACGTATTCACCGTAAGAGTGGCTTTTAATATAGCCTATGGCTAGGCCAACAGGTTCTTGGTCGTGGTACAGCAGCAAATGGTGGGGTTGCCAGCCGGTGCGAGCGCTGGCGCAGTTCGTTTGCTCCAGGGCACGAATAAACTCATAGCTGGAAAAGGGATCCTCGGCGGCGGCAAAAAAGCGCTGCCAGAGCGACCGACCCACCGCCTGTATGCTGGGAACAAAGCGGACACTGAAGTTATTCATGCACACGCTCGAGGAAGGTGCGCATATCCTGCTCCAGCTCGGCATAAAAGGGGTTATAGGTCAGGCGCTTAAGTGGTCCTTTGGCCAGATTTGCTGCGGTGCGCTCGCCAATCAGTACCTGAGGCTGGGTTTTACAGCGGCGGTATGCCAGGTCGTCTTCAAGGTAGGAACCACAGTTGCGATAGCGTCCCTGAGCCCCGTAATAGGGATGATTTGGCGCATTAACCACGCTGATATGCGATAAGTCGAGGATCTTGTTACAGGGTGCCTGATTGGCTTTGCAGGCATAGTTGCGCAGCGGGAAGTCATCGCCTAAATAGTTTAGTGCCCCTTGTGGATTGCCATAATAGACCAACATATCCTTGGCGCTGTTGGGGCGTGCCTGGGGATTATGCCAGGCCTTAGCCAGGGCCAGGGTGGCGTGTGCGTCTATGGTGGTATCCACCTCGCTTTGGACGATAAAGAGCGGCAAGTCGGGCAGAGTTGCCTTGGCTAGACGTTCGTTGTCGATACGGCGCATGGCCTCATGGGCCAGGCTCGCGGCGGCAAAAGGGAAGGACTCGTACTTGGCAAAGTCGATATCGGCGTCTTTATCTATCCAGTTTACGAAGGGGATACGGTCTATCCATTTCGCCAGCCAGCCCTGCTTATTATGGGGCTCGGTTGCCGGTGACCACAGCATCAAGGCCTGAACTTGGCTTGGTACCGGCTGTTCGATGAGATTAGCCAAGGCCAACGCGGCACCGGTGGAATAGCCGCCGATAATGACCTGATCGAAGTCTTGGCTGGTGCGGGCGATGGCGTAGTTTGCCAGCGCCCGCCATTGTTTAAAGCTCACCTCTTGAAGATCGCTGGCGGCACTGCCATGGCCGGGGAGCAGCACGGTGCGCACATTAAAGCCCTGGCGATAGAAAAAGGCCGCTAATGAGTGATAGCTGAAGGGAGAGTCGGTCAGGCCATGCAGTAACAGTACGGCTTTATTGCTAGTGGGGTGTCGTAGCTCAAAGGGACTCAGCAGGTCGCTCACGGTTAAGTCGGCCTCTAGGCTTCCTTGGGCTTGCAGTAACTTGACGGTTTCCGTGTGCACCGGGCAAGGCAGGCCGGCTCTGGGGTTTCGCGTCTCTATCCACTCCCGGGCCGAGGCCAGATAAGCGCTGAAGGGCGGCAGGGTGTCAAGCTTGAGCGCTCGCACGGAGGCGTCATTGGCAAAGCGATGGGTGCCGTTTTTTTTAGCCGCCATGATGTAGTCGATATCGTCGATATGACTAAGGCAGGTTTGTGCCCAGGTTACCGAACTGGTTAGGCCGAGTAGGAAACATAAAAACAAGCGCATCGCTTTGATCTCTGGATAATTTATAACGGGCAGCATAACAAAGCGGTGATTTTACGCCTAGCCCTAATCGCGAGCCCTGAGCGCCAGCCCTGAGCGCGAGCCCTAATCGGACAAGGGCAACTGCCAGCGCGAGAAGGTTTGTTTAAGAACCACGGTGGACTCGATCGCCGCGATATCCTGGCAACTGCCCAGGGCGTGTTTGACAAAGTGCTCGTAGCTGACCAGATCCCGTGCCACGATTTTTAACAGGTAGTCGTATTCGCCGGTGATCACCGAGCATTCCTGTACCTGAGCCAGTGAGGCCACATGATCCTCAAAACGCTGGGCGGCACTGGCGGCATTTTGGGTTAGTTTGATCAGCGCATACACAGAGATTGCAAAACCCAACTTGGCGGCATCAAGATGAGCATGATAACCGCGAATATAACCGGCCTGCTGAAGCTTGTTGATGCGGCGCAGCACCGGCGTATCGGAAAGGTTAACCCGTTGCGCCAACTCGCTGACCGCCATGCGCCCATCTTGTTGCAGCAGGGCCAACAATTGCAGGTCTTTTTGGTCGATTTTTATTTTTTGGTTGGAATCACTCATTGTCTAATCTTTTTTAGAGTATCCCTTCAAATATACCCGGTGTTTGTGGTGAAAGTTAAGTAATTTCACTTTTAAAGCTATGCTAATTTGTAGTCATTATCGACTAATTTACGAGCGTATTATGGTTAGCCACTCAGCCGCGTTTGATCGCTGGATCCGCACCGATTTCGTTTCCTTTAATAACGAACTAGAAGACTTGTATTGGCAACAAGAGGACAAGGCCAATGTTGTTGGCGTTGGTGAGGAAATTAAAGAAGCCATGGTGTTACAGGGTAACGCACTTATTCAGCGCCTGGTGGATGAGGGCAATACCGACCAAGGCTTTGATAAGGCCTTTGATCTGTTAGGGAATGTGGGCTTGTTTATGGCCGCTTGTCGTCGCCATGAGATCACCGAACCGTCGCGGGAAACCCAATCGCCATTGACGGCAGCCTCGACCTTGGCCATGCATATCGGTGCCTCGATTGGCGTTACGCCACGCTTTGCCACCGCCCATTTAACCACGCATAACAGTGCCGAGAACGGGCTGTATAAACGCTTTACCGATCTGGCCGACGAGAAACTTTTTGTCGATTACAATACTAAAGGCATCCTCGCCTATAAGCGTGCCGCCGATGCCCTGCTACGCTTGCAACCCTTAGGGATTTCTCACCCCATAGCCGCCGATCTCCTGTTGGTGGCCGAGCAGGCTTTAAAGGATGTAATGGCGAGCAACCGCTATCTTTTTCAACACCTGGATACCGATCGTTTCTTCTATTGCGTGCGGCCCTATTACAAGCCCTATCGTGTCGGTAAAGAGGTGTATCGTGGTGCCAATGCGGGTGATTTTGCTGGTATCAACGTCATTGATATGCTGTTAGGTCTTTGTCAGGCCAATGAGGTCAGCTATTCGCAACTGCTGGTGGATAAGTTTCTTTATATGATGCCTCAAGATCAACAGATCCTGCGCCACTGCATGCGTTTGCCTTCCTTTATGGATGAATTTCTTCAAGTCGGTGAGCAGCATCATAAGGCCAGTTGGTTCCAGGAAAACCTCAAAGCCTTTTTAACCGTGTGCAAGCTGCATGGGCAAACCGCCATTCAGCACCACAATCAGCTGGTGGAGAAATACATTCGCGTGCCGAATGAGCAACTCGGGGCCGAGCATCAAGAAAAGGTCACCGCCAGTGGTCCGCCCTTGCCTGTGCTGTTGGCGCAGTTGGAAAAGCTCCGTGACCGTCGTGCCGCCCGTCCTCGCGATGATATTTTTACCCGCTTCGATGATGTACAGCGACTAACTAAGATGGTGGATTAAGCCTTGAAAAATCAGTTTCGTTTGCCCGCAGGGCCCTATTTCTTAAGTCACTCGGTCGGTCGTCCACTGCGCTCGACAGAGCAGCACTTTCATGAGCATTTTTTTGCTCCCTGGCAACAGGGACAAAGCGAGCCTTGGCCCCAATGGCTGGGGGCGGTAGAGGACTTTACCGCTGCGCTGGCACGTCTGTTTAACTCGGATGCCAGGTTGTTTTGTCCCCAGCTGAACCTTTCCAGCGCTCTGAGCAAGCTGGTGATGGCGCACCCGAGTTTGTGCAAAGCCAAATGCAAGGTGTTGATGTCGGAACAAGACTTTCCCAGCATGGGTTTTGCACTGCAAAAGTCTCTGGCTCCCGATAGTGAGATAGTGTTTATTCCCGCCGCCGAGGATGTCAGCGATATCCAGGTGTGGCAGAAGCATATGCAAGCGGATATGGATCTGGTGTTTATCAGTCAGGTGTATTCTAATTCCGGGCGCCAGGCGCCGGTGGCCGAGATAGTGAGCGCCGCTAAGCAGTTGGGGGTTATGAGTCTGGTCGATGTGGCGCAGGGAGCCGGGGTGCTGCCCCTGGATTTAGCCAAGGTGCAACCGGACTTTATGATAGGATCGAGCGTAAAATGGCTTTGCGGTGGCCCGGGAGCCGCCTATTTATGGCTTAGCGCCGAGCAATTACCTGGCTGTGAACCTAAGGATGTAGGCTGGTTCTCCCATGCCAATCCATTCGAATTCGATATCCACCATTTTGCCTATCACGACAGTGCGCTGCGTTTTTGGGGAGGCACACCCAGCGTTGCCCCTTATGTGTTAGCGGCGCACAGTATCAATTGGTTTAATGACTTTGGCATCGACAAGGTACGCGCGCATAACCTGAAACTGCAAGGGCAATTACTTGAAGAATGTGCCCCCCTTGCGGCATCACCACTGGATGCACGGCGGCGCAGCGGTACCTTGATTCTTCATGCCGGCGACAGGCAAGAGCAGATGATGCAGGAGTTAGCGCAGCATAATATCAGTGTGGATGCGCGCCACCTCGGAGCCCGAGTGTCGTTTCACATCTATAACGACGAACAGGATGTGGCGCAGCTGGTATCAGCGTTAAAGCGGTTTATTTAACTTGGCCGCCGCGTTGATATTTTCTTTGTACTTTTGCAATTCGCTGATCGCCTTCTTTTCATTGTCGATAAGAGCGCGATAGTTGGCGCGTACTATGGTGGCCTGCTGCTTCTTCGCATTGTCGATAGAGTCGCTGCCTAAATAGTTGGCGGTGGCCTGATTCATATTATCAAGTTGCGCCAGATCTTCAGCCATACGCGTTTCGTAGTCACTGATATTACGTTCGTGCATGGCGATGCGGCGGTCGTATTCTTGCGACTTCAGATAGCTGTCTACCTCACTCACATTGGGCTGTTGAGAATCGTCTTCTTCGCTGGTCACGGCCGTCACTGTTTTAGCACCAGAGTAACGCACCTTAATAATTTGCGCGTCTTTGCCACAGGGCTGCTGACTAAAGGTTGCCACGCCATTGATGGTGCATTTATAAACCGCCGCATAGCTGGGCAAGGTGGTCAAACAAAGTGCCGCGGCAAATATAACTGGGTATTTCATAGGACATGTCCGTATGGTTAGGGTTATAAGATTCTAGAACTTTCCATTGGGAAATCAACACCCCGTTAACAATCTAATATATTAGTCGCGGCTATTTCCGCTGACAGAGTGGGTGCTGTGTATAGGTATATTGCCGATAGTATCAAGCTCTAATTAAGCTTTAGTTAAGGAGATGGGGGGCGCGATTGAACTTTGGGCGCTTGCGACTGAACGCCGAAAAGCAAAAAATCGCGACAATACGTGGCTTTTTTAACTAATGGCTTCTATTCGGGAAGAGCGCTTGTGCCTCCAGCGCTTGCAGCCGCACTCACTCCTACGGGCGCCTGCGCGGCTCAAAATGTTCCTGACATTTTGTCGAACAAGGGTTCGAACCAAGTCCGCCTGCTCGAAATTTAGTTATAAAAAAACCGCCGTAAAGGCGGTTCTTTTAAAACTAATGGCGGAGAAGGAGGGATTCGAACCCTCGATAGAGCTACAAACCCTATACTCCCTTAGCAGGGGAGCGCCTTCAGCCACTCGGCCACCTCTCCGGCGCGAATCAGTTTGATAAATTTGGCGGAGAGATAGGGATTTGAACCCTAGATAGGCTATTAACCTATGCCGGTTTTCAAGACCGGTGCTTTCAACCACTCAGCCATCTCTCCATGGGGTAGGATAATACTGAGGCTTGTGGCCAGTGTAAATAGATAATGAATCGTTTGCTTGATTTTTGTGCTAATTCAGTGTGCTAGCTGTAAAGAGAGGGGGTTTTAGGTGCTAAGCTGGTTGGGTCTTAGCACCTAGCCGGTAATACCGAGTAGTAACATTAGTGTAATTAATTACTTGTAGCGCACAACACCGCTAAGAGCGAGCTCTTTACCAAAGCGGTTTAGCTTGGCCATCATTTTTGCCTTACGCTTGCTTGGCTTAACTGCTACGTGACTGGCTGCTGTTTGATTTAGGGTGTTTACTGGATTCATGGTCGCTTGCTCCGGGTTGTGCCTGTGGTTGAAAACAAGTGTATTTTGCAGCTCTTCTGGTTAAAAATAAAACGATAATTTTTGGCCCTTTCGGATAAATTTTACTTATGCGATTAATGTTTTATTAAGCTTGGGTTGAAGTGGTTTTTGCATGAATATTTAAGTCAAAACCTAGGTAAAGGTACATTAATCAAGGTTTTTTAGCTTGTGGCAGCCACTGTTTTAAAATATCGTGCATATTTATTCAGATAAACCATATTTGTTATAGGTGGGTGTTTTGAACCATCAGGCTGGTTATTTACTGCTTTATCATCCGCTGCAAGCAAAGGCACAGCTAAAAACAGTGCGTCAGCGGTTGGAGCAGCTATCCATATCCCATGTTGAGGTGGCTACCAGCGGTGATTTTTACGCCGACTTACAGGGGTTACAAAGCTATATCCCCACTACCGCGCGGTTGATTGTGCTCGGTGGTGATGGCACGCTCAATTTGGCCGCGAATGCCTTTGCCTACAGTGATGTCGAGGTTGCCCTTGTTCCCTGTGGCAGCGGCAATGATTTTGCTCGGCAATGGCGCTGTTCCGAGCAGCAATGGATAGAGGGTGCCATCGCGGGTCGGTGTGTACCCATAGATCTGGGTAAGGTGAACGAGCGCTACTTTATCAATGTCGCAGGCGTGGGGTACGATGCCGCGGTTGTCGGTGCCAGCCAAAATAAACGTGGCCGCTGGGCGCATTTGAGCTATGCGTGGCAGGGGGTGAAAATGCTGTATCGTTATGCCCCTTCGTTATTGCAGTTTTCAACTACCAAGAAGCAAGAGCAAAGGCTACTGATGATGTGTCTGGCCAATGGCCGTTATTTTGGTGGCGGCATGTGCCTGGCGCCTGAGGCGAATATTAATGATGGCCAATTGAGTTGCGTGCAAATAGGCGCCGCGTCATTTTGGCGGCAGGTGCAGGCCTTGATTTTGAGCTATTTTGCGGCCCACACTCGGCTTAAGCAGGTCAACATAGTCCCTGTATCCCAGCTTGATGTGCACACCGCTAACATAGGGATAGAGGCTGATGGGGAGTATATTGGCACCACACCAGCGCTCTTTTGCGTGCAGCGCGATGCCCTGCACTTTGTTCTACCCCTCTAGGCAGATGCCTTAAGCGGGAGCTTGTGTACGTTTGATAAAATGGCCAATTTTATCGAAAGGTGTCAGGACGATAGCATTGCCCAGAAGGACAAACACAAAGCCGTAGACCGTATTGAGCTGCCACACAAAGCCCTCGAACAGGGTGCTTAAAATGACCGCCACAAGTGGGAAGAGCACAATCACATAACTGGCTTTTTCCGGGCCGATATTCTTTAGCAAGACAAAATAACAGGCGAAAGCGATCACCGTGCCAAAGGTGCTCAAATAAAGCAGTGATACCCAATAACCCATGCCGGCGGTGCTAAAGTCCCAACTGACATCACTGAGTAAAACAAAAAATGCCAAGCCTAGGGCACTGTACAGCATGCCCCAAGCATTGCCTTGCAGCACGCCGACCTGAGCATGGGAGTTGCGCACACTGACCATATTGCCAATGGAAGCCACGAGTGTGCCAGCCAAACACAATAACAGACCAATTAACAGCTCATTGCTGAGATCTAAGGTGGCGATGGCCGGCCAGAATAAGATCACTATGCCCACTATGCCTAACAAGGCACCAAAATAGATGCGTTTGGCTATGGGTTTGCCAAAGAACAAGCGGGTGTTGAGGATATTCATCAACAGCAAGGTACTAAAGGCGATGGAGCTCATGGCCGAGGTCAGATAATGCTGCGCCCAATAGAGAATAAGGTAGTTGGCGCCGAAGTTACACAGGGCCAGCAGGGTAAAGAAGCCATGATCGCGGGCGCTAAAGCGCATCGGCAGCTTTTTAAGCAGTACATAAGTCCACATAATGGCGGCGGCAATCGCAAAGCGCAGGAACAGCGAAATCTGCACCGCGACATCGCCAAGCTGGAATTCGATGGCCAGCCAGGTTGAGCCCCAGATCAGGACGGTAATAAAATACAGCAGGGCGTTGTTCATGGCGTTTTTCTCGAGGCAATTAAAGCTGGTATTTTAAAGTTATTCTGTATACTGTACATAAACAGAAAACATTATTTTACACCTGTACAGATTTGCTATGTCGCGCATTATTAATAAGCAAGGTAATATTTATCTATATCAGCAAGTGATTGACTTGATTAAAGATATGCAGTCGCATGGCACCTTAAGTGCGGGTGAAAAGCTGCCGTCTTTACGCTCGATGGCACAAAAGTTATCCATTAGCATTCCCACCATTCAGCAGGCCTATCAAGAGCTCGAGCGTCAGGGCGTGATCAGTGCCAGAGAAAAATCCGGCTTCTATCTCAATGCCGGCTCCGAGCAATGTCACCAGCCCCGTCGCATTCAACTGGCGCGCCAACCGGTGGCGGTTAATAAGCAGGCTTTGATAGAGCAGGTATTTGATGGCCTCCATCGCGCCGCCGTGGTGCCCTTGGGGATCGCCAACCCGGTGGCGGTGAACCCCACCGACAAGGTGTTAAGTCGCACCATGCGTAAGGTGATGAACGTGGCCGGGCATCAGTCGATCAATTATGGTCCCTTGGATGGTTTTGCGGCGCTGAAAAAACAGATTATCAATCGTTATCTGGATTTTGCTATCGGCGTTAACAGTGATGAGTTGATCATCACCAACGGTGCCCAGGAAGCCTTGCATATCGCGGTGCAATGTGTGACCCAGGCGGGCGATATCGTCGCCATCGAGTCACCCTGCTATTTTGGCATTATTGAAATGCTGGAAAGCCTGGGGCTCAAGGTGATTGAAATTCCCATGTGTCCACAGCAGGGCGTGTGCGTCGATGATTTGCAGCAGGCGTTTGCTGAGCACGATATTAAGGCCTGTATCTTTTCGACCAGTATAAGCAATCCATTGGGTTCGAAAATGCCCGAGGAGCGGCGCCAACGTTTGGTGCGTTTGGTGGAAGAGCAAGGCGCGGTGCTTATCGAAGATGATGTCTATGGTGAGCTAGCCTACGAGCAAGATGGTGCCAAACCGGCACAGTATTATTCCACCAAGGGCAATGTGATCACCTGTTCGTCGCTGTCAAAAACCGCGGCGCCAAGCTACCGCGTGGGCTGGATCATTGCTGGAAAATTTGCACCTCAGGCGCGACGCTTAAAGCGTGCCATGAGCTGCGCTTCTTCACTGATGAATCAGTGGACCCTGTATGAATTTATGAATAGCGGCGATTACGATAAAAACCTGCGCGTTATGCGCCAGCGCCTGGCGCTCAATAAAGAGCGAATGCGTGCCTTAGTGCAGCGACATTTCCCGCCGGGGACCCGGATGACCAACCCGCAAGGGGGCTGCGTGTTGTGGTTGCAACTGCCGGCGCAATATGACGTGATAGCCTTGTTTCATCTGGCCTTGGAGGCTGGGATCAGCATTACTCCCGGGGCTATTTTCAGTGCTACCGATAAATATCGCCAGTGTCTGCGGTTGAGCTTTGGGGTGCCGTGGAGCGAGGAAGTAGAAAAGGCAGTCGCCCGGTTAGGGGCGCTCTGCCTGCAAGTGCAAAAGGGTAAGGCAAAGGCTAAAGCTTAGTTGCCTAGCAGCTGATACTCTCTCAGTTCAGGGATCATGCTAAGTAATTGTGCTTCCTGCTGCGCCAGTTCGCTAAACGAATGACATAGCGCATCGGCACGCTCTTCAATATGAGCGGCCTGCAGTTCGACTCTTTGCTCGACCTGCTCACCAAGGCGCTCCATGCGTTGCTCAAACTCATCCATGTCGCCGCCCGAACCCAGTAGTTCAGAGCCCAGGGCGATAAAGATGCTGCCGATAGACTGCACCATGGCCTGTTCTACGGCTTGTTCAAAGTCTTCGTCAAACTGGCTTTCAATATCATCACCTAGCTGTTCAAAGCTTTGTTTACCCATCACAAAGGCACCGTCCTGGTAGAAGGTTTGCTCAATATTGACGCCGATATTGTCGACCAAATCGCTAAGCGCTTCATTGTGACTGATGCCAAATGCCGCCCCGACTTCTTCTAATGCCACTCCGGCTATTTTCACGCCATCCAGAGCTATCTGGGCCACCTCGGGCATATAGGTACGAACCTTGTCGGTGTAATCTGCCAAGGCCTGTTGCTGCTCGGCGTTTAACTCAACGGGCTGACCATCGACCTCAAGCAAGCCATCGCTATACACCAGGTGTTGGTTATTGGCATTGGTGATCTGTAGGCGTTGCGGCTCGATACGCACATCATTTTTAAATTCAATGTTGCATTGCTTAGAGCCAAACGACAGCGAATTTGCTTCCCCGGCGATGGCCGTGCCTGAAAGACTAAGGGCAGAGATAATGGCTAGCGTGCTGGTATTCATGATGATATTTCCTGTTATTCTGTTGACCTAATGAGCAATACAATTTCGATGCCAAATAATAAAATCATTAAAAATCATAACCTTGTGTTTTTGGCGTTAAGGCGGTTGAGGCCAGGGTTAGTGCCTATGGCTAACATTTAGCGAAATTAACAACGGCGGTAAGCCGGGTTATTTTGAGGCCGAGAATGATTAATAAAAGATGTTTGTCGAAACGATAAAAAAATCTCACTTTTCAGTTTGGGCTTTAGCGGCTATTTATTCACTCGAAGGCGCCTAGCCCTGAATTCGCCGGACCCAAGTAAGGGAAGGGTGAGAACTGATTTAGATTTATTGGAGTGTATTGTGGGTAAAACATATTCCTATGATGCGTTTGAAGACGAATTTGTTGCAGATGAATATGAAGCGATGGGACGCAATCAAAATGACCGTCGCAAGCGCAAAGTTAAGAAAAAGCTGGACGACTACCTGGAGCAGCGAAAGCTAAGAAAGCATCTTGGTAGCGATGACTTTGACGACTATTTGAATGAATAATTAAAGGGGCTTTGGCCCCTTTGTTGTTAGCGCAGCACAAAAAAGACCGCCATGGCCAGTATGGTGGTGGCGTAGATGCTATGGCTTTTATAAGCGGTAATGATGGCAACGAGAGCGGCGACAAGATACGGGTTGCTGTAGCTAAGTTGCCACTGTCCGCCGGGTAACACGACAATAGGCACCCAGATGGCGGTGAGCACCGCCGGGGCACTAAAGCTTAAAAAACGCTGCATTTTAGGGCCGACCCGAAATGGCAGGGCGCGGTGTAAAAACAAATAACGGCTGCCAAAGGTAATGGCCGCCATCAGCAAGATGGTGGTGATCATGGCTGCTCCCCGCGGCTGAGAACATAGCCAAAGCTCATGCCAATAAGGGCGCTAAACACCAACCACAATTCCACTCCCCAGGACTTCAGTAACGCGGCGCTTATCCCTGATGCCAACACGCACGCCAGAGTGGGCCAATTTTTAATGGTCGGGATCACCAGGGCGATAAAGGTGGTGGCAATGGCAAAGTCGAGCCCGAGATTGGTTAAGTCCGGCAGCAATTGCCCCGCGACTATGCCCAGCAGGGTCCAGATATTCCAAGCGACATAAAAGCTAAAACCGGCACTGAGGGCATAGATTAGCCGCACTTGGGTCTGATAAGCCTTAGGGTGGTGAGAAAAAGCAAAGAGCTCATCGGTCAGCACAAAACTCACCGGCAAACGCCACCTGAGGGGTTGCGCGATCACCTTCTGGCGAATGGCCAAGCCATATAAAAAGTGCCGTGAGCTGATGATAAAGGTGGTGATGGCTATGGTCAGTAAGGGAGTGTCGTTTGCTATCAGCTCAATGGCCACCAACTGTGCCGAGCCGGCAAAGACCAATAAAGACATCAGTTGCGCTTCTATAAGGCTAAAACCATTCTGCATCGCCAGCGAGCCGCATAATAGCCCCCAGGGCAGCACGGCGAGGTTAAGGGGCATCATATCGAGTTGCCCCTTAATAAAGGCTCTTTGCCGCAGCTTAGCAGCGCGTTTTGTGTGGCTGGAGTAGCCTTTGGCATGGCCCATTGAATTACTCATAGTTAAAAAATAACCAAGTTGATTTCGCACCGACGCTAGAGTTTGGCATAATCACGGCTATTGCAAAAGAAGTGGAGCAGTTATGAAAGTTTGGGATGGATATATACGGTTTTTCCATTGGGCCCTGGTGAGCTGTTTAGTCGGCTTATATTTCTCCGCCGAGGAAGGAGCCATGGAGCTGCATTTTGTACTGGGTTATATCACCCTGGCGCTGTTGGTAACGCGTTTAATTTGGGGCCTGGTTGGCAGTGATACCGCACGGCTATCGGCGTTACTGCACGGCCCTAAAGCGGTTGCAGAGGCACTCAAGGCCAAGCATTTAACGCCCGGACACAATGCCGCCGGCAGCTATATGGTGTTGGTATTCTTTGCCTTAATTTTGTTGCAACTGGTTACCGGCCTGATGGCCACCGACGATATTATGGTTGACGGTCCCTTGGTGCAATACGTCTCTTATGAGTGGGTTGAATGGGCCTCCTCGCTGCATCATCAGAATTTTGATTGGCTGTTAATCGCCATAGGTTTGCACCTTGTCGCCATTATTGTTTATGCCCTGCGTGGTAAAAAACTGGTCCCGGCTATGGTGACCGGCCGTAATCAGCAAGTGAGCAACGCCGCACGACTGAAAGCCAGCTGGCCGGCCTTTGCTCTTTTTGCCGTTTTATTGGGTGTGCTGGCAACAACCTGGGGATATGAGCCGCTGCAAGCCCTGCTGTAGCGATGAATGACGGTTGTTTACATTTAGTTACAAATTGCTGATTGGCTGCTAGGGCGCGTTGGATGCGGGGTTATGCCCCGCATCTGGAAATTAACCTTGTGTTTACACGTTTACAGTGTTGTAACGTTCCTGTTTTGGCTTTATTGTCCGAAAACAACAATAAAGTAGTAGATTTAACAACAAAACAGGTATCCCTATGAATAATAATAAACTTCGCCGCAGCGCAATTGCGCTAGGCATCTCATCTGCGCTGTTAAGCGCACCGGCCATCAGTGCCACCTTACCTGCAC
This sequence comes from Pseudoalteromonas sp. T1lg75, assembly GCF_002964705.1. GTDB lineage: Bacteria > Pseudomonadota > Gammaproteobacteria > Enterobacterales > Alteromonadaceae > Pseudoalteromonas. The sequence continues at coordinate 149,070 of NZ_PQCD01000005.1, forward strand.
AAACTAAGCTACTGGGTTCTCAGTATGAATCACAGGTACAGCGTCAGGTAGCTGAATTTAAACAACAAGAAAAAAATGCGGTAGCCTGGTTGGTCGAACTAAACGGTCAATCACTCTATGGTGTCAACAAGTCACAACAAGCGGCTTTGAGCGCGAATATTACCGATATGCAGCAGCGTGTAATGAGCGACATGCAGAACATGGATCTCGGTCTTAATGTTATAACCCGTACTTCAAGGTTGGCCAATGCCTTGGTTGTTGAAGGAGAGGAAGCCGAAGTACGTCAATTGGAAAACCATTCTGACGTTAAAGCCGTTTACCCTGTTTATGACTACGAGCTGGCCGTTGCAGATAGCGCCGATTATATTAAGGCTACGCCTTTGGTTGAAAACGGTCTTGCTAGCGGTAAGGGAGCGCGTGTAGCGGTTTTAGATACAGGTATCGATTACACCCACGCGGCCTTTGGTGGTGAAGGAACGGCAGAAGCCTATGCTGCAGCCATTGCTGATGAAACGGTTACCTGGCCTCAAGGCATAGTGCAGGGTGGTTATGACTTCTATAACATGGATGATGACCCCATCGATAACGGCACCAGTCACGGTACCCATGTATCCCATTCTGTGACCGGTATTGCCCCAGATGTAGAGCTATTCGTTTATTCAGTTTGTGCGGGGACCTGTCCAGGGGTTGCCCAGCTTATGGCTTTAGAAGAGGCGATGGATCCCAATAAAGACATGGACATTGCCGACCGTGTCGATGTGATCAATATGTCTCTAGGTGGTGACTATGGCGATATCGCTGAAAGTGCCGTAGGCCTATTTATCAACCGTGCCGTGACACTGGGTACTAATGTGGTGATCTCCGCCGGTAACGATAACAACATTCCGTATATTGTTGGTGGACCTAGTACGACCGAAAATGCCCTGTCTGTAGGCGCGATGACGCACCCTACCGACGAGGTGCTTAACGCTAAGGGTACGGTTGCAGGTGAAGAAGCAGTGTTCCAAGCGGCGAGTTTTGGTCCGCAAGAAGCATTTAGCTTTAGCAGCGAAGATACTGAGCTGGTTTACCCGGATGCGAACCAAACTGCCTGTACGGCCTTCGCTGATGGTACAGATTTCACTGGCAAAGCTGTGATCTTAGATCGTGGTGCTTGCGCATTCACACAGAAAGTACTCGCGGCGCAAGAAAAGGGTGCTGCCTTTGTTATTATCGCTAACAATAATGATGATGGTACGCCGGCGCCTATGGGCGGCTTTGATGCGGCAGTCACCATTCCATCAGTGGGAGTTAGCTACGCAACAGGTATGCAGCTTAAAGAGGGTGCAAGCTTTAGTGTCAGTATTGAATCCGTGGTTACATCGGGTGCGGTCGCAGGTTTCTCATCGCGTGGCCCTTCGGTAAGCGGCTTACTTAAACCTGAAATTACTGCTCCAGGCGTAAATATTATGACTGCGCACCCAGGCACGGGCGATGGCTTGAGCGGTGCAAGCGGTACCTCTTTCTCTGGTCCAATTACTGCGGGGGCAATGAGCATTCTTAAAGAAGCCTTGCCCGAGCGTAATGCCCTTGAGTTAAAAGCGACGCTAATGAATGCGGCAAACTTAGATGTCACCATGACACCTAAGGCGATTGACGAAAATGCCGAGTTAGCACCGATCAGTATTATCGGCTCTGGGTTGGTAGACGTGGAAAAAGCAGCCAACTTACCGGTTGCAGCCTGGGCTAAAGACACCGGTCAGGCGGCGCTTTCGTTTGGCTTACACAGCCTGGCAGAAGCAGCCACTATGACCAAAACGGTGCAGGTGAAGAACTTCTCAAATTCAGCGAAAACATACGACCTAGCCTGGCAGCACCGCTTTGCGGATGATCAAGAATCTGGCGCTATCAGTGCTGAGTTCCCGTCGTCAGTGACAGTGCCGGCAGGTCAAACGGTTGAGTTTGATGTTACCGTCACTATCGACCCAACTAAGCTGCCAGAATGGCAAGTGAACTTCACTAACTCGTGGTCAAATGATGCAGGTGCATTACTGACTAAATCTGAGCTAGATGGTGCGCTTGTGTTTAATGAAGGCGGTGAGCATGCATTACACATGGTCTATCACGTGCTGCCACGTGCGGCGGCAAAACCTGTACTAGATGCACAAAAAACAGAAGAAGGTGTTGTATATACAATTACTAATGAAGGCGCTACTGACTTTGAGCCGGTGATCATTGAAAACACGGCTACGGATGAAGTGGGTGACGCTGAGCGTCTGGATATTGTTTCTGGTAGTGTTGAAACGCTACAAGTTCCTGCCAACTTCTGTGCTTCAGGTTATGGCGTATTCACAACTATCGTTTTAAATCAGACTATTACCTCTAACTTTATCGGTAACTTTGCCGCCGATTATGACTTAGACAGTGATGGCGTTTGGGATGCCCGTGCGCATTCATTGAGCTACCGTTCGTTCGCAAATGGTGTGCCACCCATTCCTGTTACTTACTCAGTCCCAGCTTACTCCTTGAATAACCTGTACTTCGATAGCGGTACTAATTTTGTGACGCTGCAAAACTGTATCGAAGACTATGGCTTAACCGCTGCCGATCTGGGTATGGTAAACGCCACGGTACGCTTTAGAGTGGGTGAAGGCTACTATGATAGCACTGGTGCTTATGCCGTCGATATGGCGCAAGGGAGTTATAATTTTGCCCCTGCTCGTGTTGTGGCCATGGCTGTGGATGCTCAGGGCGATGCAGTAGAAAGCCTGGCTCCGGGTGAGTCGGCGCAATTCCTATTTGCCGATGCAAACTTTACCGTTTTGAGTACTTCTGGTTCTGCCGCTGTGCTTGGTTCGGCGCGTGGCGATATGGAAGTTGCACCAAGCTTGGCCGATGCCGAATTCAGCGTTGATGAAAACACCGCTAAAGGCACTGTGATTGGCACCCTGGCGGCAATGCGTAATGCTCCGTTGGCGGGCGCTATTTCCGAGTTCATCGTCACTAGCTCTACGTCAACGGCAGTGGAAATCAATGACATGGGCGAAGTGGTTGTGGCTAACGCCGAGCAATTGGACTTTGACGCCGGTCTTGAGCAAATCACTCTGACAGTGGTTGCCACCGACACCTATGGTCAAATTTCTAATGAAGCGACCGTAATGGTTAAGGTGAATAATCTGGCGGATGAAGCTTCTGAGCAACCCAAGCCACAGCCAAAGATTGAACCTAAGAAGAGCACCAGCTCAGGTACTTGGGCCTGGTTGACTCTGCTGATGGCACCGGCGTTATGGTTACGTCGTCGTCGCAGCTAAGCTAACAGTTGGGCACAAAAAACGGCGCTTATTGCGCCGTTTTTTTATTGCTTAAAGAGCTTAGTCTTTAAATGACTTATGACAGTCTTTACAGCCTTTCGCCCAGTTTTGGAAAGCCGGTACGATAGTTTCTTGGTCGCCGCTTTGTGCTGCTACTGCTAGCTCTTGTGCGTATTTGGCAAAGGCATCGGCCTTGGCATCAAAGGTTGCACGGTCTTCCCAGATGGCCGGAAGTGCGCTGGTGTCGCCCTTATCGGTGCCAGCACCGAAGGCTTCCCAAGGCATTTGCGATAGCGCTGCGGCATTGTTGGCGCGCATGGCAAAGCGCTCGGCGTCGAAAGGCACCTTGCCTTTAAGCATGTCACCCATGTCGGCGATTTGTACACGGATCAGTGAAAAGGCCGATTTACGGTAGTCGATAGCATCTTCTGGTTTTTCGAAAACCGAGTTTGCCACAGCTGATGATGAGCTGGCAGCCAGCGCGATTGCAGTGATAATAGAGTGTAGTTTCATTCCATTAGTCCATTATTATAAAAATTATGTCCCTTTTTACCTAAGGGATGCAGTGAAGACAAGCCTGGCTAGGTAATTAGCATTGTACAGACCTGTCAGCACTGTGAAGAAGTATTTACTCACCCAGGTCGATATCGGCAAAAATCATTCCTCGGCGCATGCTTCTAAAGGCGAGATAAACCTCGGCGAGCAGGGAAATAAACGCCAGGATCAGCAACACCATGGCGATCATAAAGCACAGGGCTATCGCAGTGCCTAGGTTAACAGATTGAATATTAGCCATAAAAAGTAACATAACCACAAAACTGACCAGGGTGGCGCTGAGCACGCTCAAGCTAAATGCAAAATGGATATAGCGGGCGCGTTTGAGCAGGGCGCGTAATTCTGTGGTCAGGGAGTGGTTAAAATCTTCATCGCTGCTAATTTTTAGCTTGCGCTCTAAGGTGCGAGCGCGGTCGGTGATGCGTGCCAAACGACTTGATAGCACCCCCAGGGTGGCGGCGATGCCGGTGATAAGGAAAACTGGGGCAACGGCGGTTTGAATCACCTTTGCCATGGTGAGAATATTAACGACGTCTGTGTTCACACTGACTCCCACAGAAAGACTGACAATGCCGTTAGTCTAGCGGCAATTGTTGATGAAGGATAGAATTTTGCTTTGGCGAAAAGCTGGACACTAAGCAATAAAACTGAGAATCTCAGTAACTTAACAACAATCACAGGAGTGAACATGGAACCGGTATTACCTGAGAACAACAACCAAGCGAAGAGCAATGATGAGAAGAGCATGGCGATGCTCTGCCATTTGGCCGCGTTAGCCGGCTTTATCGTGCCTTTTGGCTCAATCTTAGGGCCTTTAATTATCTGGTTGGTTAAAAAAGAAGACATGCCTGTTGTCGATCGCCATGGTCGTGAGTCATTGAACTTCCAGTTCACCATGTTGATCGCCTACATCGTTTGTTTCTTACTGATTTTCGTGGCCGTGGGTCTTTTGCTACTGCCAATCGTCGCCTTGTTCTCCTTTATCATGGTGATCGTGGCATCGATTAAGGCCTACGAGGGTAAAGAGTTTAGTTATCCATTGACGATTAGATTCTTATAAGCGGTGAGATCGGTAGCAAGATGCCCAATTCGGTGTTCGGCGGTTAAGGCCAGGGAGCTGTTTTGCCCTATTTAAGCCTGTTTTTGAGCGCCTTTATTGCTGCTACCTTGCTGCCCAGCTCTTCGGAGCTGATGCTCAGCGCCATGGTGGTCAAGGGCGGCTTTTCTCTGTCCCTGCTGTGGCTCAGTGCAACCTGTGGTAATGTGCTGGGGAGTTGTGTGAACTATGCCCTTGGCACCCAGGTCACGCGTTTTGCAGATAGAAAATGGTTTCCCGTTTCCGCCAAGGCCATGGCCAGGGCGCAGCGGCAATTCAACCGCTTTGGTGTGTACAGTCTGCTGTTCGCCTGGTTGCCGGTCGTTGGCGACCCGCTGACCTTAATTGGCGGGGTGTTTCGGGTGCGCTTTAGCCTGTTCTTGCTGCTGGTGAGCATAGGCAAGGGCACCCGGTATCTGCTGGTGATCCTGATGGCGCTTGGGCTTGAGGAGTTGCTCTAAGCGCGCTCGCTAGTGCGGTCTTTGCCAATCCAGGGTCAGTGAGACCGAGTCGGCAAAACGCAGTGCATGGGGTTTGTCCACCCGAGCCTTGGCGTAATGCACGCTGGGATGGCTGTGACACAAGGCCAGAATCTCTGCCACCAGTTTTTCCAATAATAGAAAGTGCCCCTGCTCCACCACCTCGATCACCGCCTTGGTGATGGTTTTATAATTCAGCGCCTGCGCTACTTCATCTTGCTCGCAGGCTTTGTCGGCGGGGTAATGAATCTCCAGATTGATCACCACATCCTGCTTTTTTTCCCGCTCCTCGGGGTTAAAGCCGATATAGGTGCGCAGCCTGAGGTTGGTCACATTGATAATGGCATTGGTCATAAGCTGTCCTAGTTTTTAACCAGCTGTAGGAATTCATTGCGGGTTTTCGGATCGGTGCGGAAGTTACCCAGCATCACCGAGGTGCGCATTTTCGAATTCTGCTTTTCCACGCCACGCATCATCATGCACATATGCTGTGCTTCAACGATAACGCCCACGCCCTTGGCGCCGGTTACCTCTTCTACCGCCTTGGCGATCTGGTGCGTCAGCTGCTCCTGAATTTGAAAACGGCGCGCAAACATGTCGACGATACGGGCAAATTTCGACAGTCCCAGCACCTTGCCATCAGGGATGTAAGCGATGTGAGCCTTTCCGACGAAGGGCAGCAAATGGTGCTCACACATGGAATAGAGCTCTATGTCCTGAACCAAGACCATGTCATCGGCATCCGAGGTGAAGACCGCATTGTTGGTGATTTCTTCCAGCGTTTGTCGGTAGCCCTGGGTCAGGTGTTCCATGGCTTTGGCGGCGCGCTTGGGGGTGTCGAGCAGGCCTTCTCGCTGTGGGTCTTCGCCGACGGCGCTGATGATCTGCTTAAAGCTGTTTTTTAAATCGTCGTGCATAGTGTTCTCGTCTATTTTAAATGGCGGCCGCCGTCGATGGCGAGGCTGCGCCCGGTAATATAGTGACTATTGAGCAGCAGCTCTACGGCGGCGATAATTTCCTGGCAGCCGGGCTCGATGCCCATAAGGGATTTGGTTAAGGTTTTTTGTTTATATTGCTCAGAATCGTGGTCGTTGAAAATGATCAACGACGGGGCAATGGCGTTGACCTTTACTTTTGGCGCCCATTTGGCGGCGTACGACTTGGTCAGATTGTCGAGTGCGGCCTTGGAGGCTGCGTAGGCCAAATGTTTCGGGCTGCCGGTTTCGACCACATAGTCGGTCAGATGAATGACATCGGCGTAGCCCTGCTGTTGCTGGAGCATATCGGCACAGTACTGATTGATCAAATAGGGCACCTTGGCATGAATACGCATCATGGCGTCAAACAGCTGGGCATAATCGCTGTTGTTGGCTTCGCAATCCCAACTCGAGGCGTTGTGAATGATCGCCCGCAGCCCATGGGTGTGGCCGCGTAGCTCGTCAATAAACTGCATAATGCTGTGATCGTCGCTAAAGTCGGCGGCGATGCAGATCGCCCCTTGCGCCGCCAATTCGTCCACCGCCGGGTGGCGGGTACGGTAGCTAATAATGACGTCGTGACCCTGGGCCAGCAGATGGGAGGCCAGAGCAAGGCCAATGCGCTGCCCGGCGCCTGTAATTAAAATAGGAAAAGACATAACTTCCAAAGGCTAAGAGCTTATAACCTTTACTATAAACAAATGAGTTCGTGATTGCAGTGTTTACGTTTACAAAAGCGTGGGCGATCACTGTGTTAGCAAAGAAAAAGGTATTGGGCAGGTGGCTAAGCAGGGCACCGATAAGACACCGGTGCCCGACCAGATCAGTCGTAAATAGTGGGGATAGGCTGACGCTTATGCTGGGTGCGCTGGTAGATGCCGATAATGTGTTCTTCAACCTCGGCGCTGACCGGCTTGCCTTCTAAAAAGTCATCTATTTGGTCGTAGCTTAGGCCAAGGGCGACTTCATCGGCCAGTCCCGGGCGGTCACATTCGAGATCCGCGGTAGGAACCTTGTGTACCAGATCACGAGGCGCACCTAAGGCCTCGGCCAGGGTACGCACCTGGCGTTTGGACAGGCCGAACAAAGGAGCAAGATCGCAGGCGCCGTCGCCGAACTTGGTATAAAAGCCGGTGATGTTTTCGGCGCTGTGATCGGTGCCGACCACCAGACCCTGAGTCAGACCGGCGATCTCATACTGGGCTATCATGCGCTGTCGGGCCTTCACATTGCCTTTAACAAAATCCACCTGCGACTGGGCCGGCAGGGTCATTGAAGTTTCGGCTGTGCCAGAGGCGATGCCAGCCAAAACCTGCTCATGCATATGATCGCTGGCCGGTTTGATATCTACGGTTACGCGCTGGCTTGGCTGAATAAAGTCAACGGCCAACTGGGCCTCATGTTCATCGGCCTGCACGCCATAGGGTAGGCGCACGGCAATAAATTGATAGCGCTGGGTGTTATGTTCCTCATTGAGTTCGTTCACCGCCAACTGGCACAGACGGCCACAGGTGGTGGAATCGACGCCACCGCTAATACCTAAAACCAAACTATGGCAATGGGCCTGCTGTAGACGGTGCTTAATAAATGCCACACGACGGGCAATTTCCTGGTTAACATCAATGCTTGGTTGCACCTTCATTTCGGCAACGATTTCGGCTCGCATAACTCCCCCGCTTGAGCTCAATGGTGAGTCGCTATTATGTAAGTATTTAACTAAAAGTTAAAGCGCGGATAAGGCGAACCCATCTACATCCCCAAGCGCCTGAGTTGTGGTCTGTTTCAAGGAGCCAAAACGCTGCCTTGCCCCTAATAACCGCCCTTTTTGGTCATCATGTTTTCACGCAAAAGACGCAAACTCGGTGATAACGCCAACAAACGTGGAAAAATGTCATACACTGATGGGCAGAATAATAATAAAAGGATGGGATATTTATGTTGAGGTGGGTGCAGCGTCTGGTGGTCGGCGCGATCATTTTACTGTTACTGGGCACCGCGGGTGTGTACGGGGCATTGTCTCTGAGTCTACCAACCCTGGACGGGCGCGGCAGCAGTGATGCGCTCGAGAGCACGGTTACCATTAAACGCGATGCTCTGGGGCAGGCCATTATCGATGCACAAAGCATGAATGATGCGGCCTATGGTTTGGGCTTTGCCCATGGTCAGGACAGATTTTTCCAAATGGACTTATTGCGTCGCAACTCCGCCGGTGAACTCAGTGAATTATTCGGCGAGGCGGCACTGGAGCTGGATAAAAAAATGCGTTTTCATCAGCTGCGCCAGCGCAGTGAACGTATTTTCGCGCAACTGCCGCAGTCCCAGCAGGCCTTGTTAAGCAGCTACAGCCGGGGCGTCAATGAGGCGCAGCAGGCGCAGACCCTCAAAGGCTTTGAGTACCTGCTGAGCGGCGCCGAGGTCACACCCTGGCAGCCAGAGGATAGCCTGCTGGTGATCTACAGCATGTATCTGGATTTGCAGGCCAGTAACTTCGAACGCGACATGGTGCTGGAGCAAATAGAGCGGCTTTACTCTAGGCAGATGCGCGAGTTTTTAACTCAGCCCAGTCCCTATCAATCGGCGCTGGACGGCAGTGAAATCAGCTTGAAAGAGCTGGCCATTCCCATGCTGTCAGCCGCGAAACTCAGCGCCTCGGTGCCAGAAATTGTCGCTTCGCGCGAGGTGGGCAGCAATAACTGGGCGGTCTCCGGGGAGCTGACCAGCAGTGGCCAGCCCATGGTCGCCGATGATATGCACCTGGGTTTGGCCGTGCCAATTATTTGGTATCGCGCTCAGTTAAATATCGCCGATATACAGGTCACCGGGGTGTCGCTCCCCGGGGCACCGGCCATCGTCGTTGGTAGTAATGAGCATATCGCCTGGGGATTTACCAATGCCTATGTTGATACCTCGGATTGGATCCGCCTCGACGGCGATGACAGCGTGGAAAAGGTGCAGGAAACTATCGCCATTGCCGGTGGTAAAACGCATGAATTCAGCCTATTAATGAGTGAGTATGGCCCGGTGCAAGAGGTCAATGGCCAGCGCTATGCGCTTAGTTGGGTGGGCCACTACGATTATGCCGTGAACCTGGATCTGGCGAACCTTGCCACCGCCGCCTCTGTCACCCAAGCCTTTCAAATCGCCGATAACGCCGGGATGCCGGTACAAAATTTAATGGTGGTGGATAAGCAAGGACAAATTGGCTGGCAACCCATGGGCGCCATTGCGGCTCGCACAAACCCCAGCGATGTCGCCCTCGATGCACAAGAGTTTCAGGCCGAGTGGCTCAGTAATGAGCCACAGCGCCCGCGAGTTATGAACCCCAGCTCAGGTCGTTTATGGAGTGCTAATGCCCGGGTGATATCGACCCGGGAGCACGAAAGGTTGGGAGATGGCGGTTATGCCCTCGGTGCCCGCCAGCAGCAAATTCGCGACCGCCTTTTCGCCCAATCCAGGTTCGACGAGCAGGCGTTCTTAGCCTTGCAGCTCGATAATGAGGCGCGCTTCTTGGCTAAGTGGCAGGCGCTGTTAGTCGCAACGCTCAAAGAGCAAGGCAGCACCCAGAATTTACCATTGGTTGAGCAATGGCAGGGCTGTGCCTGTGCCGACTCCATCGGCTATACCATGGTGCGCTATTTTCGCAGCGCCGTAATGGATACCCTGTTTGCCGATATAGAAAGCAGTTTGGCAAGGCATCAGCTATCTCTCGGGCCTATTAAGCGAAATTTAGAGCCGGCCACCTGGCAGCTGCTAGACAACCCAAGCGTATGGGGCTTTGCCGATAAACAGCAGTTGCTCAGTAAGAGCTTTAATCTGGCACTGGCGCGTCTGCGCGGTAAATTTGGTGAAGATACGGCGAATTGGCGCTGGGGTAATGTCAACGCCATGGAGCTGAAACATCCTTTTGCCAAGCAAATCCCGCAGCTCGGGAGCTGGTTGAACATGCCTAAAGTCGAGGCCTTTGGTGATAGCTTTATGCCGGCGGTTCAGCGCACCGACTTTGGCGCCTCACAACGCTTTATTGCCCAGCCTGGGAGGCTGGAGCAGGCGATTATGGCCATTCCCGGCGGCCAATCGGCGCATCCCTTGTCGACTTTTTACCGTGCTGGTTATGAGCAGTATGCCACTCACCAGGCCACGCCTTTGCTGCCCGGCGCGCCAGAGCATAGATTGGAGATCCGTCCGGCTCGCTAGCTCCATCAGCGGTCGCAACCCGAATCAGGTTGCGGCCTTTGTTACCTGGTGAATAGGGCTTATCGGTTCGGGCAATTTGCCAGTGATACACTACACTAGGTTTATCGAAAACAAGCTACCAAGGATACAATAATGAATAAAAACAGCATGATGCTCGCCATTTTGGCCGCCGGTGTGGTGACTGCGCTGACGACAAAGGCCGTTCAGGCAGCGGACGTTGAGGTAACCAGCCAGCAGCTGGATAAGCATATTTACGTATTATTCGGTCGCGGCGGTAATATTGCCGCTCATGTGGGCGCCGACGGCACCTATATTATCGATGACCAATTCGCCAAGCTGGCGCCGCAAATCAAAGCCAAGCTTAAAGAACTTAACCCCAATGCCGCAGAATTCGTGTTGAACACCCATTATCATGGCGATCATACCGGCGGTAATGAGGTATTTGCGCAGGCGGGTGCCCATGTTATCGCCCATCACAATGTCCACAAACGCCTGGAAGAAAAGCATGGTGCGGGTTCTGAATTTTTACCGCGCCTGAGCTTTGGTGCCGACCTGACTTTGCACTTTAATGGAGAGCACGCACGCCTGGTGCATTATGCCCACGCCCATACCGATGGCGATGCTGTGGTGTTTTTTAGCGATGCGAATGTGGTGCATATGGGAGACATCTACTTTAACACCGGAGGCCTGCCCTTTGTCGATGTTGATGGCGGAGGCAGTGTCGATGGTATCCTGGCGGCGCTGCAAAGTATTGTCGAGCAAATCGATGACAACACCCAGGTGATCCCCGGTCATGGACCGGTCAGCGACAAGGCCGGACTAATGCGGTATCAGGCTTTGGTGGCCAAGGCCAAGGCTCTTATGCTCGAGGCCATGGAAAAAGAGCAGACCCTGGATGCCGTGATAGCGGCGGATCCCTTTGCCGAACTGAATTTAAAATACGCGGAATGGTTGCCGAAGGAGCGGGTGATCACCCTGTTTTACCGCAGTCTGGGCGGTAAAGACTTGAAACCTTAATTTAACATCTGTAATCGCTTACTTTATACTCCTTGTTCTTAGCCACAAGGAGTATAAAGAATGAATAACAACAATAACTTGCCAGATCTCACTGCCTCGGTAGGCAAAAAGAAGGGGCTGATCGGCACTATTTTCGTGGTGCTGGTATTGCTACTTGTGGGGTTCAAGAGCATGTATACCGTGGATGAAGGCCATGTCGGTATTATCAAACGCTTTGGTGAAGCCACCGAGCAGGTTAACCCTGGCCTGCATACCAAGATCCCCTTTGTCGATACGGTAGAAATGCTGGAAATCCGTACCCGTAAAAACGTCGAAAAATTGCGTGCCGCCACCCATGAGCAGATGCCATTGACCGCAGAAGTGAGCATCAACTGGACGGTTAATCGCGAGGAAGCCTTTGATCTATTTAAAAGCTATGGTGGTTTAACCCAGTTCGAAAGTCGTATTCTCGACCCTAAATTGCGTTCGGCAACCAAGGATGCTTTGGCTCGTTATAAGGCCGAAGAGCTGATCCAAAATCGCTCGCAGGTTATCGCCCGCATTGAAGAGTTATTGCTGGAAGAAATGAAGAGCTACCCGGTTAAGCTGGACTCAGCGCAAATCGAAGACCTGGTATTGCCACCTAAATACATTCAATCCATCGAAACCAAGCAAACAGAGAAAAACCTGGCCGCAGCAGAAAAGCACAAGCTAGAGCGCCAGAATCTGCAGGCGCAACAAGAGGTGAACACCGCTAATGCGCAACGTGATGCCGCCAAGGCCAAGGCCGACGGTCTGGCCTATGCGATCAAGGTTGAAGCCCAGGCAGAAGCGGAGGCTATTCGTATGAAGGGTTTGGCTGAAGCCGAAGCCATGCAAAAGAAAGCCGAAGCCATTAAGAACAACGCCACCTTGGTTGAGTACATGCGTGCACAAACATGGAACGGACAAATGCCAACCACGGTTATGGGTTCGGATCAGGGTATTCTTTGGAATATGAAAGAGAAGTAAGTGCCTTGGCATACCGCATTAAGATGATTAGTGCGGTATGCCTATACCTACCCCCCGACGAGCTCTGCAGCGAACTCTTCTGCAAACGCTTGCCTGAGCCATGTTAATACTTTAGGTAATTTCCCTTCTTTTTAAGCACTCCGAGTCCTCGGTAATGGCCAAAATTTTCAACAGGTTATGCTGGCGCTAAGAAAAAACAGTAAATTTTTTGATCGCTTTTTGCTCAGCCCCTCGTAGTAACAAGGGCTATCTAGTTACACTAATGAGGGATTAAAACGTGAATAAATTACTTAAAACCCTGTTGTTACCCAGTTTGTTGGTACTTACTACGGCCTGTAGTGACGATGACGACGATAAGACTCCGATACAACCGGAACAGCCGCAAACCTCCGTGGTGGATGTGGCTGCTGCGTCTGACGATTTCGAGACCCTGGTCGCCGCGCTCGAAGCAACCGGGTTGGATGCGACGCTCAGCGACATGAACGCCCAGTTCACCGTTTTTGCGCCTACAGACGATGCGTTTGCCTTGCTGGGCGAAGACACCATTAATGCCCTGCTTGAAGACCCAGACACCTTGTCTGAGATTCTCACCTACCATGTTCTCGACTCTCGCGTTGAATCGGGTGCCGCCGTCTCCGCCGCGGGCTCCACCGTGGCAACGGTCAATGGTGCATCGATTGGCTTATCCTTATCTGGAGACGATCTGCTGGTGAATACTGCAACGGTCACTCAGGTGGATATCACCGCGACCAATGGGGTGATCCATGTGATCGATGCGGTGCTGATGCCGCCCGCGTCAAGCGACGAAATGCCGACCATGAATATAGTCGAAACGGCCGTCGCCGCAGGTAACTTTACAACTCTGGCCGCCGCCCTTGAGGCCGCTAATCTGGTCGCTGCGCTAAGCGACGAGAGTGAAACCTATACGGTCTTCGCGCCCACCGATGATGCCTTTGCGGCGTTGGGCGAAGAGACCATCAATACCCTGTTAAACAATACCGAGGTGCTAAGCGAAATTTTGCTTCAGCATGTGGTCAGCGGCGAGGTTGATGCGGTCACGGCTTTCAGCCTGAACGGCACGCAAGCCGAGACACTGTCCGGCAACATGATTGATATTATGATCGACCCCGAATCCGACACCCTTAAATTTGGTGACGCTACCGTGACCATGACGGATATCATGACAACCAACGGCATTATCCACGTGCTCGACACCGTGGTGGTCGGCGACGTTCAAGTGCCCGCACCAGCTCAGTCAATTGTTGATATTGCCGTTGCCGATGGCAATTTCACCACCTTGGTTGCAGCGCTGCAAACCACTGGGTTGGACTTGGTGCTGGCCGATATGGAGCGCGAATTCACCGTCTTCGCACCTAATGATGCGGCTTTTGATAAGTTAGACGAAGCGACCGTAGAGGCCTTGTTTGCCGATGCCGAGGCCCTATCCGATCTCTTGCTCTACCATGTTCTGCCCGATACGACTGTGCAATCGGATGCCGCCATTGCCGTGGCCAACTCGGATAATCCGGAAATCACCATGGCTAATGGGGATATGGCTACCTTGTCGGTTCAAGACAGCATGCTGTATATCGACCAGTCGCAGGTGGTAGCCGCTAATGTTGCTGCAGACAACGGGGTGATCCACGTTATTGATTCCGTGCTGATGCCCACGCCGTAACGTCGTTAATTATTGTGAGTACCTTTGGCCCGCGCTGTATGCGGGCCTTTTTTATGGGTGGGAACCGCCTTTAAAACACTTCCTTTAGGGTGGCCATCATTTCCTCAACCGAGAGGGATTGTGGGGTGTCGTAATCGCTCAGCAGGCTGTCGGCGAGATCTCGCTTATGCTGGTGCAGGGCGAGGATCTTCTCTTCTATGGTGCCCTTGGCAATTAGGCGATAGACGGTAACGGGACGGGTTTGCCCGAGGCGATGAGCGCGATCCGAGGCCTGCTGCTCCACCGCCGGGTTCCACCAGGGGTCCATATGTATGACATAATCGGCGGCGGTCAGATTCAGGCCAGAGCCACCGGCCTTAAGGCTGATCAAAAACACCTCGCCAGCGCCATTTTGAAAGGCGTCAATGCGGGTTTGTCTGGCCGCCGCAGGCGTCGAACCATCAAGATACTATAGCCAATCCCCTGTTGCTCCAGGTACTCGCGGATCAACTGCAAGTGGCCAACAAATTGGCTGAATATCAGCGCCCTATGATTGTTTTCTCGTAACTCTTCAAGCAGGTGTCCCAGGGCCGAAAGCTTGCTGCTGGTTAGCGTGCTTTGTTCGGCCACCAATTGGGGATGGCAGCAGGCCTGGCGCAATCTGGTTAACTGGGCCAGCAATTGGATGCGTTGTTCCCCCGGGTTATCGAGCTGCTGTAATTGCGCTAATTGCTCCAGGGCATTTTGTCTCAGTGCTTCATAAAGGTGCTGCTCGTCTTCACTCAGGGTAATGAGTTGATCTATGTCGGTGCGCGGGGGCAGCTCGGTTAGCACCTCGGATTTCAGGCGGCGCAGAATAAAGGGTTTGATCAGCTCTTTAAGTACGCGCTTGGCTTTGAGTGCCTTGGCGGGCTCCTGCTGCTGATTGTCTATGGGCAGCATAAAGCGGCGACCGAAACGCTTTAGGTTGCCGAGCAGTCCTGGGTTAATAAATCGAAACAGGCTCCACAGCTCAGTGAGGTTATTCTCTATCGGCGTGCCAGTGGTGATCAGGCGAAAATCCCCTTTTAGGGCATAGGCGGCGCGGGTACGCTTGGCCAACGGGTTTTTCAGGGCCTGGGCTTCGTCGGCAACTATCGTATGCCAGCGCATTTTTTCCAGCGTTTCAATATGACGCTGCATTTGCTGGTAACTGATCACTAAACAATCAAAGGCACCGCTTTGTTCTATGGCTGCTTGCTGCGCCTCGGCAGTTTTTAACTCACTAAAGAGTTGTACCCTGAGAGTCGGGGCAAATTTAGCGGCTTCATGATGCCAGTTAAAACAGACCGAGGTGGGCGCAATAATCAGCGCCGGCCCCTTTGCCGCGCGTGCCACCAAGACCGCCAACGTCTGCAGGGTTTTACCCAAGCCCATGTCGTCCGCCAAACAGCCGCCCGCGCCCCAGTGGGCTAGGCGCATGGCCCAATCAAAGCCATCGACCTGATAGTCGCGCAACTGTGCCTGCAGGGTATTGGGCAGGGTCAGGGTTAAGGCGTTGGCCTCACTCATGCGTTGATGTAATTGCTCCCAGCCGGGTACGGTTTGCATCCGCATGCCGGTGGTATGGTCACGAAGGAGGCGACTGCTGAGGGGGTGATAGAAGCCTTGTTCGGCGGCGCCGTTGAGCACATCCAGCTGGGTTTTTAACTGCTCGCTAAGGGCGAGTATGCGGTTATCTTCCAGGGTAATAAAGCGCCCGCCGCTGGTGGCCAGGGCATCGAGAAGCTGGCGTAACTCCAGCACCTTGCCATCGTCCAAGGTGGCGCTGCCGCTAATATCGAACCATTCGTTATGCTGGTTAATACTTAATTGAATGTTTTCGCTTTTCAGCGGCTTAGTCATATGCAGTGTTTTGCCCCTGGGCCAGCGCAGCTTTATCGGCAGCTCCTGGTTGGGCTTGCTAAGGGTCAGTTGTAGTTGCTCCAGGGTGGCCAATGCCAGCTGCCAATCCGTCTGAGCCAAACAGGTGTCCTGCATGGCCTGAAAATCCGGACATTGGCTATCCAGTTGATCCAGCAAGCGTTGCTCGTAGGCGAGGTCGCGCTCCAGGGCGATGCGTTTGCCTTGGACATGGGCGCTCACATGGCGACTGCCTAAGCCGGGCTTCATTGCCGGGCCATGCTCGCCAAAAGGCATGACCACACAATCGAAGTTCAAGCCGGTTTTCAGCGGCGTGATATTGATCACCAGGTGTTTATCCGGCTCGGTTTGGGCCAGGGTTTCGCCAATACCGTCGATATCCGATTCGATATTGATCAGCGGCGCTATGGCCTTAATGCCATCTATGGCCTTTTGCTTTGCATGGGCCGGTATCACCAAGCCGGATTCGCCGATAATTTTGGCAACTTTAAGGTGATTGGCGTTGAAAATGCTAAATTCTGCCAGGCCGTCACGGACCTGCTTAAGGCTGACCACGGGGGGCTCAGAGTGCGTGGTTAACGCGGGAAGATGAGCGATACTCACGCTTAAATCCGGACCATGGGCGACGATACGAATGGTCGGTTCACGCTGCACCAGCTCAAGGGCGCGGCCTTCGCTATCAATCACATTAGCGGCACCCACCACAGCGGGGAGGGCGTTACTTAGGTTGAGGCGATACTCCTTGCTGCGGTAATAATCCTTGCCCGTGCTTGTTTCAATCTGGGCGCAGATGGCCTTGTCCTGCTCGCTTAAATGAAAGCGTTCCGGTTCATTAACCAGGTGTTTTAAACTCAGGGCCTTGCCCTTACTCCAGCCCTGCTTAGTGCGCTTTTGCTCTTTGGCCTTCAGGCTGGACTCGAAACGGCCGATATCCAGTTGCCACACTATGCGGCTCGGCTCTTCGCTGTTTTGAACCGCTGGGGTATCCAACGCCAGCAATTGCTCCAGGGCAATATCCCAGCTTTCCTGCGAGCGCATAAGTTGGGTTATATCGAACGTTAACTTTGGCGATTCACCGGATAGTTGCCTTAAAAAGTCGGCAAATAACGGGAGTTGGGTGTGTTCAAAGAATCGTATCGCATCGGCCTTTAATGCCAGCAGCCAGGGTTCGGGTGTGCGCACACTCCAGGTGTAGGCTGCTAAAGCAAAACACACGTAGAGGTAATAGTTCAGCTCACCCTTTTGACAGTAGCTAAGATATTCTTGGCGAAAAAGATAAGTATCTCGCCCTTGCAGATGCAATAACAGGCGTCGCAGCACCAAATCAATGGACAGGGCAAATTCGCCACGCTGTTTGTCCTGCTGCTGGTTGTCGAGCTGGGTTTGCAGCGTTAGCCAGGATGAGGTGTCGCCCTGCTGGCCTTTGCCCAGCACCAGCAGGGTTAGCTGATAGAAAATACCGTACAGTCCTTCAATGTAGGGCTTTTTACGTTTTTGATAGCGGCCTTTTTCCTGCTCGGCCTGGGTAAACAGGCGCATGGCCTTGGCGTATTGCTGCTGCAAAAATGCCAAGCTGGCACGCAATAACAGACTATAGAGAGAGTTATCTTGCTCATTGAGGTGCGCGTTTAGTTTGTCCAGTTGCCCCGACAGCAGGTATTGCTCGGCCTTTAAATAATGCAGCCAGCGGTTAGCCGGCAAGGCGTCGCAGGCCTGATGCAGCCAATGTAAAAGCTGCGCGGTACTTTGCCCTTTGTGCCTGTGTGCCGCCAGCAAGGTGGCGAAGGCCTGGTACTGTAGGCGTTCATCCAGAAGTTGAAATTCATCAAGATTAAAAGGGTAAAACACCAGGCTGCATAGCGCCGGTGTGTGCTGCCAATCAAGCTGCATGGGATTTTTAGCCAGCCCCATCAGTTCCTTCACTCGTCCTAGCTCACCAAGAAAATACATATCGCGCAGCAAGCGGCGCTTGTCTGTGGTGTTGTCTTGCCATTGGTAGCTGTTAAGTACGGGCGCCACCTGCTCGGCGGCGGTTAACAGGGTAACGAAGAGGTTTTTACTTATGCTGCGTTTTACCAGGGCATTGGCAATCAGGCGGTTGATGATATAACCGTGACGGCTTTGTTGTACCAGCTCCAGGGCGCATAAATCGGCGATGATATGTGTGAGCGCCTTGTCGGTAATTTCCTCAAGGCCACGTAATTCACTGTGCGCTAAAATACGCCCCAGGGCATGTAACTCGATGGGCTTATAGATCACCGCCAGCGCTTGCGCCACATGTTGATGGGCTGAGTTACACTCATTAAAGCGATGTAACAGGGAGGCGATGCTCTCGTTGAGTTCGGCGGTGATGGTAATAAAGCGCATTAAGGGGTTAGAAGGTACTGATTAAGTAGCGAACACGCTAACAAAGCGATGGGGGATGGGCAAGAGAAAAGGCCGCTAGGCGGCCTTCGAAGGCTAGATTTTATAGCGCCAACTTGAGGATCTTAGTGGCTACCTCCGGCGTTATATCGCCGTGCTCACCCAAGGCCGAGAGGCCATTGCGGCGCAGGTTGTCTACCGCCTCGCTCACCGCTTGCTCCTGTAGGTCGTAATCGCTTAAGCGCGTTTTAACGCCCATTTGCTCGAAAAAGTCCTGAACTGCTTTGATCGTGGCGTCAATCAAGGCATCTTCATCGGCATTTTCAAGATTGAAGACGCGGCGACCCAGTTGCAGGATTTTCTCGCGTTTTTGCGCTTTTTTCTCGAACATCAACGCCGGTAATACTATGGCCAGGGTTTGCGCGTGATCCAGGTTATAAAGCGCCGTGAGCTCATGGCCGATCATATGGGTGGCCCAGTCGTGGGGTACGCCCTGACCGATTAAGCCATTGAGTGCCATGGTCGCCGACCACATCACATTGGCCCGCACGTCATAGTTTTGCGGCTCGGCCAGTGCCAGTGGGCCTTGCTCGATCAGGGTCGATAAAATGCCTTCGGCAAAACGGTCCTGCAGCGGCGCATTAACTGGGTAGGTGAGGTATTGCTCAATCACATGCACAAAGGCGTCAACCACACCGTTGGCTACCTGGCGTGGTGGCAGCGAATAGGTGTAGGTAGGGTCGAGCACCGCAAATTGTGGCTGCACTATGGGTGTACCAAAGGCGCGTTTTTGTTGCGTCGCCTTCTTGGTAACCACTGAGTTGCCATTACTTTCCGAGCCGGTTGCCGGCAGAGTGAGTACCGCGCCTATGGGCAGCGCGCTTTTTACCTCGGCGCCATTGACGAGAATATCCCAGCCATCGCCCTCATAGTGTGCCGCGGCGGCGATGTATTTGGCACCATCGATGACACTGCCGCCACCCACGGCAAGAATAAAGCTGATATTATGCGCTTTGACCACGTTTAAGGCCTCGCTCAGGGTTTCATAGGTGGGGTTGGGCTCGACACCGGCAAACTCCACAAAATCGAATCCTTCCAGGGCGTTGACAACATCGTCATACACGCCATTTTTCTTAATTGAACCACCGCCATATAAGAATAAAATCTTGTCGCTGGGCGCCAGGAGCGTGGTGATTTGCTTTACCTGGCCCTGGCCAAAGAGAATTTCCGTGGTGTTTTTAAACTCAAAATTCAACATAGTGCTGTTACTACCTCTTATTTGCTGCGCTGCTGCAAAGCAGAAATTAATGCCTTAGCTAATTGCTTGTCTGAAAAGGGGTTTTGTCCTGTGATTAATTCACGGTCGACCACCACATTGGGTTGCCAATCGGCGGCAAATTGCATCTTGCCGCCCGCGGTGGCCATGGCTTTTGCCGGGTAATAACGTAGCTTCTTACCATTTAATGAGCCTTCAAAAGTCGCTTCTTCAGGGTTAGAGAAGATGGTCATGCTGTAACCCTCATACAGCCAGTCAGTTGCCTGTGCCTCGGCACCTTGAGCAATGTTTTGCTCGTACTCCACTGGGCTTTGCTGGGCCGATAGCAAGGCGATGGGGCCGTGGCAGATTGCGGCTGTTGGCTTACTTTGCTCATGAAAGTGCTGCAATATGGTGCGAACATCTTCGTTATTGGCTAAATCGATTAGCGGCGCGTGGCCGCCGGGAATAAAGACACCGCTGTATTGGTTCAGGCCCTGTTCGATCACTTCCCTCAATGTGTGGGTGTCGTTAATCCCCTCAAGGTTGGCGATCACCTCTTGAATGCGTGCCATTTCGGCCTCGTCATCGCCAAAATACATGGCCTGCACCGAATTTTTATCAACCGCCGGCGCGTTGCCTTTGGGTGTGGCGAGAACCAGTTCATAACCGGCCTTAAGTAACTCGTCCGCCGGCACCCCGAATTCATTGAGGTAATAACCGGTTTCATAGCTGCTGCCATCGGCAAGCTGCATCTGGGTTTCGCTGGATAATAACACCAGTATCTGTTCGCTATTTTCTTGTGCCTGTGCGGCGCTGGTGGCCGTCAGTGACAGAGCGGTTGCGAAGACCGCGGCAATTTTTTTCAAACTCATCTGTGCCTCTGGTTAATAACCAAGTTAGGTGAAAGATGTATCCAGTATAGTTAAGCTCTATAATAAGTAGAATTCAGTTTAATTTGGGTTAGGTATAAAATATCTGATGTCTTACTTTGTCCAGCTTCGTACCTTTGTTGAGGTGTATCGTTGCTTGAATATTTCTCGGGCGGCGAAAAACCTTGGTTTGTCGCAACCGGCGGCAACCGCACATATTCAAAGTGTGGAGTCGACCGTGGGCAAGACCCTGTTCACCCGACGGCACCGAGGGGTTGAACCGACCAATTTGGCTCATGAGCTGGCGGCGCAAATCGGCGGTCATTTTGATGCCATAGAGCAGAAAATGGCCTCGACCCGCAGCCGTTCAAATGAAGTACGTGGTTCCATTACCCTGGCCGGGCCGGCGGAATACATCAGTTATGTAGCCTCGGCCCAGTTGGCCAACCTGCTGCAGGGTGGCCATGTCGATGTCAGTATTTTGCCCGGCAATCGTGAGCAGATTTATTCGGCCCTGGATAACGGCGTCGCGGATTTGGCCATTACCGCCTCCTTACCCGATAGCAGCATGTATGACTATCAGGTGCTGGACTCGGAGCGGCTGATGTTAGTGACCCATAAACTGCTGGCCGACTCATTACCGACCCAAGAGGTAGATGCCAATTTACTCAACACCCTGCCGGTGGTCGCATATAGCACCCAGTTGCCGCTGATCCGTGAGTATTTCGATGTGGTGTTTAAGGCCCATTGTCGTTCGCAGATTATTGCCACCTGTCCGGATATCCGCGCTCTGGCCGGCATAGTGCGCACCGGCGTGGGCTATTCCGTGTTACCCGATTATTTATGTTATGACGACCTGCGCAGTGGGCGCCTGGTCAGCCTCGGACCTCAGGGACCGGAGAATAATATTTATCTGGCCTGGCGTAAGGGCGCCTTGGCGCATCCACGAGTGAATTATGCCCGCGATATTCTGATGGCGTTCTCCAATATTAATCGTTATGCATTTCATCGCGAATAGTCTTTCGTTTTGGTGAGATTATCACCACAATAGATTGAGGGTCTGTTTATCTTTGCGGTTTACTTTATGTTCAATCTAAACGCATTCTGATGAATATAATCACTGATTTATGTGGTTAAATTCATCCATGAAGCTTGGTTACATCGCGCATCCATGCGCTCACCTCGCTAAGCTGCGAAGCATTGCTTCGGTCTTGCTCGCCTATGTACATAGCGAGCAACACAGAGCAGGAGGCGTTTAGATGAACCCGTAGGGCAGCGCTTGTAGCGCATTTCTACTGTGTTGTTACATGTTTATGTAGAATAACTACACCACACATGTGCCGCCTTGTATAAATACACTACAAACTGCTGCAGAAACAAACAACAAAGGTCAACAGACCCTAATTATTAGGAGATGAGCATGTCGGTCGAAACAACCCGTTTGGCTATTTGTAATCTGGCGAAAGAGCAGTACCCGCAAATCAAAACCCTGATGGATGAAACCTACCCGGAGCTCGGCGGAGCCTGGCCCAGTCACACCATTTTCCGGTTGATAGACCAGTTTCCCGAGGGACAAATAGGCATAGTCGACGATGACAAGCTGGTGGGCATTGCCCTGAGTGTGCAGGTGGATTACGGGCGTTTTTCTAACCCCCATACCTATGACGATATCGTCGATAGCCATGACCGGGTGTTTAGCGACCCCAACGGCGACGCCCTTTATGGTTTAGATGTGGCCATTGCCTCGAGCCACCGCGGCATGCGCCTGGGCCGGCGTTTATACGATGCGCGCAAGGAGTTGTGCCGTCAGTATAACCTGAGAGCGATTCTGGCCGGTGGCCGCATCCCTTTGTATCACAACTTCCGCGAGCAAATGTCACCCATGGAGTACATCGAAAAGGTGGACCGCAGGGAGGTGTATGACCCTATTCTGAGCTTCCAGTTGGCGAATGATTTTCAGGTAAAGCGGCTATTGAAAAAATACCTGCCGGAGGATGAAGAGTCGGAGGGCTACGCCACCCTGTTAGAGTGGAACAACATTCTCTTTGAGCCGACCGATACTGTGCTTGAAAGCACCAAGACCGTGGTGCGGGTTGGTGCGGTTCAATGGCAGATGCGCCAAGTGGAAAGCGTGGATGAACTGCTTAAACAGGTGGAGTACTTTGTCGATACCGTGTCCGATTATCAAAGCGACTTTATCCTCTTCCCGGAGTTTTTCAACGCGCCATTGATGGGGCTGCATGAACACCGCAACCAAACCGAGGCCATTCGCAGTCTAGCGGAATACACGGACACCTTCGTTAAGGCCATGTCGCGTATGGCGGTGGAATACAACGCCAATATCATCACCGGCTCCATGCCCTTGGCAGACGGTGACATTATCTATAATGCCAGCTACTTGTGCCATCGCAGCGGCAAGGTGGACGAGCAACGCAAAATTCATATTACTCCGCACGAGGCCTATGACTGGGTGATCCAGGGTGGCGATAAAATTGCCGTATTTGAAACCGATGCCGGGCGCGTCGGCATTCAGATCTGTTATGACGTGGAATTCCCGGAGCTGTCACGTATTCTCGCCGAGCAGGGGCTGGATATTCTCTTCGTGCCCTTTTGGACCGACACTAAAAACAGCTACCTACGAGTGCGCCATTGCGCCCAGGCCCGAGCCATAGAAAACGAATGTTATGTGGTGATTGCCGGCAGTGTCGGCAACCTGCCTGAGGTGGAAAGCCTGGACGTGCAGTATTCGCAGGCCGCGGTGCTGACGCCGTCGGACTTTTCTTTCCCCCATGATGCCTGCCTGAATGAGGCTACCCCTAACACCGAGATGCTGCTGTTCTCCGATTTGGACATGGATAAATTGAAGATCCTGCACAGTGAGGGTACAGTGCGCAACTTGAAGGATCGTCGCGGCGATCTCTACGAAGTAAAATTGGTTAAGGAGAACGGCTAGTGGCCTGGGTGTATTTGATTTGTGCGGGATTATTTGAAATTGGCTGGCCGGTGGGACTGAAGTTGGCGCAGGAGCCGCAAACCCGTTGGTTTGGCATTGCCATGGCGGTGATCTTTATGGCCATTAGCGGCTTTTTGCTGTGGCTGGCGCAAAAAACCATTCCCATGGGCACTTCCTATGCAGTGTGGACTGGCATCGGCGCCGCTGGCACCTTCCTGGTGGGCATCCTCTTCTACGGCGACAGCTCATCGCTGATGCGCTACTTTGGCGTGCTATTGATTATTGCCGGGGTGATCACCCTGAAACTTGCGCACTAAGCGCTTAATATTTGTTACTAAAAGAAGCCTATTGGCAAGCCTACGAGCGCATGCGCGTAGGCTTTTTTAAGGCCCCCACCGCGGTGACGATAAGCGCCGTTATCAGCAGTAAAATGCTGATGGCAAACAACCAGCGATTTTCCTCTCGACTGATATCACGTTGCCCATAAAAACTATACTGAGTGTCACTAGCGGCACTGATCGCCGCCTCAGACAGTTCCATGCTAACGCCTGGGTTTTTCTTCTATTGTTGCCTAGTATATTAAGTAGGCCTAGTATCTGGATAATATTCATTAGTGATAATAGTAGGAATATTATTGTCTTACATAGATGGTGTCGCGGTTTGCGATTAGCATTCAGGGGCAAATAACAAGAAGGAAGCAAGACCATGAAATACCTAGCAACCGCCTTATTACTTACCCTGAGTGCCTGGCCTGCGAGGGCCGAGGTGCCTTTATTCGCAGTCAAGGTAGACATCTACCGTACGCAAACGGACCAATCGTCCCCCAACATGATTGCCGCCTTTAATCGGGCCCAGTTGGCACATCAGCCGCGTATTATTACCCGTGCGGGTAAAGAAGCACTGATTGAAACCGGCGAGCAGGATAAGCATTTACTGTCGGTTACCCTGTTTCCCAGTGATGACGGGGAATATTACAGCGCCAATATGAACTATAAGATCAAGCAGCATGACTGGCTGCAAGCCAGCAGTGAAAGTGAGCAAATACCCTTGGGGCAAAGCGTCTTAATGAGCAGCCACGTTGGCGAACAGCTTATTCTGATGCAAGTGACGGGCAAGCGCTTCCATGACCTTGATTCGGCGACACAGTGGCTTGAAATCGATTAGGGTTTAACCCCACATGACCGCGATGGCGGCTAGGGCAATCAGTACCAGGCCTAAGCTGTCGCGGCGTTTTACCGGCTGCTTTAACCACAAATATGAAATGGCGATGGTAAAGAACACCTCGACCTGCCCCAGAGTTTTCACATAAGCCACATGCTGCAAGCTCATGGCACTAAACCAGCCGATGGAGCCAATACAGCTGGTGAGGCTGATCCACATTGTTAAACCTTTATGCTGCCAAAGACTGAGCAAGGCCCTTTTGTTCTTAATTCCCAGATAAATCAGCAGCAGTATTGTTTGCAAACCAATCACCAAGAGTAAAACCCAGGCGGCGCTGTGAGGAAACAGCAAGCCCGATGACAGGCTGGCCTCGCGCACCCACAGTGATGTAAGCGCAAAACTGGTGCCGCAGGCTAAACCCATTCCCACGGTTTTAAGGTTCAAGCCACGAATACTGGGGCCGGACAACAAGATGACGGCAACGGCACCAAGAATGACACCTAACCACCCCAGTAAACTCAGCGCCGAACCAAAGAACAGCATGCCGAGAATCGCCGCCACCAGGGCCTCACTCTTGGCCAGCCCCGCGCCCACGGCATAGTTGTTCATTTTAAATAGGCGCACCATAAGGGCGGTAGCGATAATCTGCATGACCGCAGCACCTATAATGTAAAAAATAAATAAACCCGAGGGCTCAAGCGCCGGCGCCGGTTCGAATTGATATAAGCCAAGCAGATACAAGGCGGCGATGGGCCCGGCAAGAATAAAGCGCGCTAAGGTCACGGCTAAACTGGCCGTATGCTGGCTTAATTTGCTCTGCAGGGCGTTACGCCAGCTTTGACTAAATGCGGCTAAAAAGGTAAAGAAAATCCAGGTCATAGCGGGTTAAGAGGGACTTAAAAAACCAAGTTAGCATGGCCATGCAGTGCTGGCGAATGAGGAATTTACATACTGGCTATAGGGGAGGGTGATTGTCACCTCTCTCCTCAAGCGTGTCACTTCTGCGCGTTAATGGCTAAACCAATGTCGTGTCTTATTGACTATGGCGCTAAGTTGTAGCCAACAAGACCGGAAATGAGCATGAGCAGGGCAATGATGCTACTTAATGAAAGCACACCACCCGGGTTGGCCAGGTTTACCGTCCACCCTAGAATTGGGTAGGGCTTCGGCACCCAGGCTCGCGAGTCTTTTTTGCTGAAATAGAGCCCCATCCACTTTAATCTTGTCCAGTTATCGTCATTGCTCCATTCAACCTGATTAATTTCATCCTGAGTCATGGCTTATCTCCTTATTTGGATACAAATATCACGTACCGCTTGCAGAACGTTTTTTAAATTTCATTCAATTAACAACCTAGATTAGCGTGTTGATTTTGTACAGCAGATACTGGCTCTTGGCGTTATGAGCTGGCAAGTCCTCCACCTAAAAAAGCCGGTGCTGGGCACCGACTTGGGTTGGGTCCATAACTATCAGCGCAGGGATCACTGCGGCGTAAACTTCAGCATCCTGGTTTGGTCTGTTAATTCAATGTCCACCAGACGGTAGGGGGCATTGGCGCCTTGTGTGGCGCTAAAGGGCATAAGGAACTGCCCGTTGCTATCAAGTTCCTTGGCCACCTCAACCGTGGCCAGCTTAATGCGTTCGCCATTATCGGCACGGCCGGTCAGGGTTGCGCGAATAGCATAGCGACCACTGTTGGTTACCTCCACCGGAACGCTGGCCTGGTATTGATTACCACCTAAGGCCTGTACCTTGGCATCGCTCATGCTGATGGTTTGCATGCTGTGCACAAAGGGCATTTTCACCGAGCGTTTGACCTTTTGGCCGTTAACCTGGGTGTCGACACTGGCCTCCAGTTCGTAGTAGCCATTGGCGGCGCCCAGATAGGTCAGTGGCTGATCGAAAATCGCTTCGCCACCTTGGTAGCGAGCACCTATTTGCTCTCCCGTTGGGCTATGGAGCTTAAGCTGCACATTTTTATCCTGCAGCTTTTGCGATCCCATGTTGAGCTCGACCCCTAGGCGTTGCTGGTGCTCGGCCAGGGTAAACTGGGTACGAGCCTGCAGTGCATTACCTGAACCTTTTTCGATTACATGAACCAGATAGATATCCTGGTCATTGAGTGCCTGAGTGGTGTGCAGCATGGGCTGGCCCTTGCCATTAATCTGCCCCAGCTTGAGGCCGACGCTGCCGTCGTTAAAGCCGGCTTGCTGCATCTGCTCGCGCGCGGCGATGGCCTGCACTGTCATTAGGCGCTGGCTTTGGGCATCGCGAACGGAAAATTTATCGAGTTGCAGGTCATAGGGCTTGATCACCTCGCCGTTTTCAAAGCGGGCCTTGGGGGCAATGCGGATCAGGTGATCGGCCTGGTTTACAAACACCGGTACTCCCTGCTTAAGCTCCCTGCCCGAGACCTGTTGCCAGTATTCAACGCTGGTTTTTTCCAATGAGTGTAAGGGCGTTGCGGGTGTGGCTTGCACCTGCGGGAATTGATAAACGGTTTGGGTGTTACCGGCATCCGCCATGGCGCCTGTGCTGCTGAACATCATCAGGGCGCAAATTGTGGTTAATTTTTTCATTTTTGAGCTCCTAGATACGGTTCTTCAGCATGTCGCCAAGGCCAAAGCAGTTACGGCGACTTTGTTGGTGGCTGAGCGGTTCGCTGCCTCGGGTGCGCGATTTATCTTGAAACCACATCGCGCCAGCCAAGGATTGGGAACTGCAATTTAGGAAGCCGTCGGAGCAGCTGTCTAACCAATTCTGAGTGACTTCCAGCGACACCTGATTTTGGTAGCCGCCGCAATAGCTGTCGCTATCCCAAATGGCCGAGTCCACGTCGCTGCCGACCACGGTTTCAAAATAGGACGGTAGGCTGGGGCGGTTGGGGGTGCCATAAAGCCACTGAGCATTGTATGACGCCATCCAGGATACCTGTTGCTGCTTTACCGCATCATTGGCGAAGCCCAACAGCCAGCCAAGACTTTGCTCAAAGGAATTGCCGGCTACCACTGCATCGGCTAAGGGGGTGCCACCACTGGAAGGCGCCAGCGCTATGGTACGGGTGACCTTATTAATGATGTTGGGATAGCGGTTATCCCAGGTGGGGTTGGATAAAATCCAGCGCACCACGTTGCCCCCGTTGGAATGAGTGATCAGCGTCAGCTCGGTGATGTTTTTATTATTAATAAAGCTGGTGAGTTGTGAGGCTAAACAGCCGGCGGCACCGTCGGTCCACATATACTGTTCAAAATCACAATTAATAACCGTGTAGTTGTTGGTATTACTTAGGCCTTGGCGCACCGTATTGATGAAGCCGCCGGTCCAATAGTCGTTATAGGCGTCGGTTTGCTGGCCGGTGCCATGGATAAATGCGACTCCTTGCGCGGCCATGGCACCCTGGCTTATGCCCAGTGCCAGCGCCAATGTGAGTAGTTTTGTTTTCATGTGTATTCCTGTTGATTCTATTTTTATCTTTCTGGTTGGAGGAGTGACCTCCGATCAGAAAATAGACTAAATAGGTACAAATGCAAGAAGATTGTTACAAATATTTAACCTAACCGTCTTAATGCCTTATCACTCTTATGTTTGTGGTGATAAAAGCGCAATAATTGATGGGTGCGGCAATTTGTGCTTTCTCTTTATACGGGCGGTGATGTTACATCTTGTGAGTGGAAGCTCGGCCAGCCATGCTGGCCATTTTTTTGCTCTCAATTTGGCTATTGAGCTTGCTTGCAAAGCGGCGCACAATGGTGAAAATAAGAAGAAAATTAAGGATCAAGCATGAGTACCTTAGTGATTTGCGCGCTCTTGGCGTGTTTAATTCCTTTCCTTGCTAAAGCCCCTTTGGCCTGGGCGCAGCAACAAAGCGGTGGCTACGATAACCGCCACCCACGGGCACAACAGCAGGCCTTAACCGGATTTGGCGCCCGCGCTTTGGCGGCACATCAAAACAGCTTCGAATCCCTGATCGTGTTCGCCGTGGCCCTGGCCGTGGTGCTGGGCACCAACACCTCGGGGGCTGTGATGGATACCCTGGCCATTACCTATTTGCTTGCCCGTGTGCTTTACTGCCTGTGTTATTGGTATAACTGGCATGTGGCTCGTTCGCTGATTTGGGCCCTGTCCCTGGCCTGCCCCTTGGCCATGATCGCCCTATGTATTTAACCTGATTTTTTTTTATAAAAACACAAAGCAAGCACCTTTATTAAGGGGCTTGCTTTATACTCTTGGTCGTTGCGAATTAGTGTGAGGTTACATTAATACGCTCTGTTAAATCAGGTAGTTGCACATCTGCGCTGAGTGCGAAATCCAGTTGTACCAGGTGTTCTTCTTGTGGAAATGCGTAAGGCTCATAGCGCCATTGTTGCAGCGCACGCACCGCTTCTTTATCAAATACCTTGGCCGGTTGAGACTGCACCACCACCACATTACGAACAGCGCCTTCCTCGTCAACTTGGAATCGTAAAACCACAGAGCCAGAAATTTTTTGCTCCGCTGCTTCTTTAGGGTAAATGGGCTCAATACGCATCAGGGGTTTTGGCTGACTCGCAGACTTTTGCTTATGGCCTTCACCAGCCTGAGTGCCGGCAACCAGGGTGAAACTTCCCAGGGCAATAAGCAGGGCCAGCACCTTGGCCAGGACATAGCCCTTATTGGCCGATTGCATATTGTATAGGCGTTGTAACATCATGTTTTTATCTCCGTAGTAAGAATAAGCCAAGCTATGCAGCCGTGACTGGCTGGCGCACTCGACCATGGATTTGCCGTACTGCAAACGCTGTGCGGCGGATTTATCGGCTAGCACCCGCTCATCGCAGGCCAGCTCTTGAATGCGTCTAAGGCTGAAATAAGCCACCCAGCCCAAGGGGTTAAACCAGATTAAAATGGCGGCGATCAGGGCAATCAGGTTGATGACATTATCGCGGCGCTCCAGATGCACCCGCTCATGTTCGAGCATCAGGGTGAGGGCCGAGGCATCGACGTCTTGCTGTAAACGCTGCGGTAGTACAATGCGTGGGTTAAAGAAGCCAACCACCATGGGTGAGCTGATCGCCTTGCTGCGATACAGAGTCGTATTGCCTTCCTGTCCCGGCAGCTGGTTATCAAGGGGGGCGGCGTTCAGGCGGCGCTGAAATACCAGATGTTGGTAGGCAACCAGGGCGAACAAGGCGGCGGCAATAAGCCAATAGGCCAGCTCCCAGCTAATGCTTACCTCGGCACTTGCCTGGCGCAAGGGTGTCACCACATACTGGCCAATCATGGCCGGAGCGGCTACCGTATTTTTTAGCTCTATGCTTTGCGCCAGCAGCAACGCTGGGAGCAACAACCAGAGGCCATAGATAAAGCGTGCACTCAGTGCCTTAAGGGCATAACGCTCCGCGATAATCAAGGCGGCGAGTAAGGTGCACAGCAGTGCCTGTTGTGAAATAAGCCATGACAACATATTACTTTCCTTGTTGGTCTTCCCACTCTTTAATAACGGCTTTGAGTTCGTTGATATCCTGCTGTGACAGCTGTTCGGTTTTGGCAAAGCCACTGACCAGAGGCGCAATGCGGCCACTGAAGAAACGCTGGATCAGATTCTTGCTCTGTTTAAGGGTGTAATCTTCGCGGCCAATGGTGGGGCTGTATTGGTAGAGGCGGCCTTGCTTTTCAAAACTCACCGCTTGTTTCTTAACGAGGCGACCCAGTAGGGTCTTGATGGTTTTATCATGCCATTGGGTGTCATCGCTGAGGCGTTCGATAATTTCGCTCGATTTCGCCGGGTGGCCCTGCCACAGCGCTTCCATGACCTCAAACTCTGCTTTGGATAACTCGATCATAACTTTGCTCACAAATGTAATCCTTGAACTTGAGATTACACTTGTAGTCAAAATGATCAAGCTATTTTTTCAACAAGTTAACTTCTTCCGTGGTGAGCTCGGTAAATTGATTTTCGGCTAAGCGCGTTGGGTCCAGGTGCAGTTGGCCGATGCGCACACGCAGCAGGTCGACCACGCGATAGCCGCAATAACGGGCCATTTTACGGATCTGTCGATTGAGACCCTGGGTAAGGATGATCTTAAAACGTGTGGCTGAAAGCGCCGTGCAAACACAAGGTTTGGTGAGTGTGCCATCCAGGGGTACACCTGCGCTCATGCGAGAAAAAAATGCCTCGTCCAAGGGCTTGTCCACCTCAACCCAATACTCTTTTTCATGGCTGTGATCCGGATGAGCCAGTAGATTACAAAGTTCGCCATCATTGGTGAGGATGAGCAGGCCACGGGAGTCCTTGTCTAGCCGACCAATGGGGTAGGTGCGTTGCTCGGGCGGTAAGTGATGGACCAGGCTGCTCGGATCTTCGGTTTTGAGTTTGCAATCTATGCCCACCGGCTTGTGGTAGGCGTAATAGCGCTTGGGCGCCAGTCCATCAATACGCTGACCATCAAGGCATATCTCATCTTGGTCGCTGACATGGTCGATATGATTGGCGGCGCGGCCATTGACCGTTACCCTGCCTGCATCAATTAGGCGCGAGGCGCCCCGGCGGGAACAAACTCCGGCATGGGACAAATACTTGGCAAGACGAATGCAAGTGGACATAACAAGACCAGGAAATACGGGTGCCGCCATACTAGCATGATGTCCCTGCGAATGCCGCATAACGGCGGCGCCAGGGTCGCCTGTTTTGTCTTGGGCCAGGTGGTAAAATAACCTTACTTTTCTGCTGGTCAATTACCTAATCTTATGTAAATCTGAGCTTTATTAGGGATAGAAAAAGTGTATGACCATGAGTGAGTTTTTGATCCATGCCATCGACTTGATGAGCAGCCTCTTTTTACTCTTTATCGGCTTTTTGGTGCTGTTGACCATGTATTATTATTTTGTCGATATCCATCAAAATAAGCATGCAATACGCCGAAATTACCCGGTTATCGGCCGTTTTCGTTACTTTTTCGAGCGTCAGGGGGAGTTTTTCCGACAATACTTTTTCGCCATGGATCGTGAAGAAATGCCCTTCAATCGCGCCGAGCGCAGCTGGGTATATAAGGCGGCCAAAAACCTCGACCGCACCGCCGCCTTTGGCTCCACGCAAAGCCTGGACCCCACGGGCACCATCATGTTTATGAATACCGCCTTTCCGACCCTGGAAGAAGATGCCATTGAACCCGAGCCGGTGCTCATAGGTGAGCAGTGCCCTCATCCCTACCGAGCTAAAAAGGTGTTTAATATCTCCGGCATGAGTTACGGCGCCCTGTCCAAGCGCGCGGTGCTGGCTCTGTCTCGTGGTGCCCGCCAGGCCGAGTGCTGGATGAATACCGGTGAAGGGGGGCTGAGCCCCTATCATCTGGAAGGAGGCGCCGACATCGTCTTTCAAATCGGCACCGCCAAATACGGGGTGCGTGATGAACATGGCAAATTAAGCGATGCCAAGCTCAAGGAAATCGCCGCCCATGATCAGGTGAAAATGTTCGAAATTAAAATGAGCCAGGGGGCCAAGCCGGGCAAGGGCGGCATGCTGCCCGGGATTAAGGTGAATGCGGAAATCGCTAAGATCCGTGGTATTCCCGAGGGTAAGGACTCCATCAGCCCCAATGGCCATCCGGAAATAAAGAGCGTGGGCGACTTACTCGATATGATAGTCCATGTGCGTACCGTAACCGGCAAACCCACGGGTTTTAAGGCGGTGATTGGTGAAACCTCCTGGTTAGAAGAGCTGGCCGAAGAAATTAATAATCGCGGCCCGGCATCGGCCCCTGACTTTATGACCATCGACAGCGCTGATGGCGGCACCGGCGCAGCGCCCCAGCCACTTTTGGACTCGGTTGGCTTGCCGCTAAAAGAAAGCCTGCCCTGGGTGGTGAACCTGCTTGAACGCCATGCGCTTCGCGAGCGTATTCGCATTATCGCCTCGGGCAAGCTGATCGTGCCCTCCAAGGTGGCCTGGGCGGTGGCTCTGGGGGCCGACTTTGTGGTTTCGGCTCGTGGCCACATGTTTTCCTTGGGCTGCATTCAAGCCCTGCAGTGTAATAAAGACACCTGCCCGACCGGTATTACCACGCATAACCCTAAATTAATGAAGGGCTTGGATGTGGTAGATAAAACCCAGCGGGTAGCCAATTACAACAAGTATATTCATTATGGTATTGGCCTGATCGCCCATTCCTGTGGCGTCAATAATATCCGCGGCCTTAATCGCAAGCATGTGCGCGTGGTGCAAGAGGATGGGCTGTCGCAAACCCTGGATGAAATGTACGCCATGTACAAGTAGTGCATGGCGAGTGCTTGCCAACTGCGTTAAACTGCGGGTTATCACATGTTTCGAGGCAGTTTCATGCATCAAGAACAACCCAAAAATCCGCTACATGGCGTTAAGCTGGAGCAAATCGTTACGCGCCTGGAAGAGCATTATGGCTGGGCGGAGCTGGCGCAGCAAATTAACATCAATTGCTTTAAGAAAGACCCCTCGGTGAAATCGTCGCTGAAATTTTTGCGCCGTACTCCCTGGGCGCGAGAGCAGGTCGAGCAGTTGTATATCAAAACCTTTTGTACCTGGCCTTATAACGCCGGGGTATAGGGACCAAGCCCATGAGTCTTAGCGTCGCCCTGATTCAGCACGACATTCGTTGGCTTGATGCCGATACCAATCTTGCTCAGTTAAGTGCGCGCCTTGAGTCCATCGGCGAGGTCGATTTAATTATCCTTGCGGAAACCTTCGCTACCGGATTCGCCGTGGCCGATAGCCAGGTGCATCTGGCGGCCGAGCGGATCCTGGATTGGCTGAAGGAGCAGGCGCAGCGTCATCAGGCGGTTATGTGTGCCAGTGTGATCGTCGCCGAGCAAGGGCAAAAGTTTAACCGCCTGTACTGGGTGTCTCCCGATGGTACGCTGCAGCATTATGATAAGCGGCACCTGTTCTGTCTTGGGCAAGAGGGTAAGTACCTGAGCCCAGGTAAGCAAAGAGTCATTTTTACCTTAAAGGGTCTGCGCATCTTGCCGCAGATCTGTTACGACTTGCGTTTTCCCGTGTTTGCCCGCAACCGTAATGATTATGAAGTGATGATCAATATCGCCAATTGGCCGGCGTCCCGGCGCAGCGCCTGGGATACCTTGCTGCGCGCACGCGCCATCGAAAACCAATGTTATGTGTTGGCTGTCAATCGTATTGGCGATGATGGTCACGGCATAGCGCATAATGGTGGTACTGCGGTCTATGACTTTGGCGGCGAACCTTTGGCTCAGGCCACAGATGACCAGCCACAAGTCCTCACTATGACTCTGGATAAAGATGCGTTAGAGGAATACCGCCAGGCCTTTCCCGCCTGGCAGGATGCCGACGCTTTTGACTTGCGCTAGGGTAGTTGTAAGGTCATCGGCAGGAGCCCCGGGGCAGTGGTATAATGCTGATATGACTTAGCGAACCCGAGCCCCTATCTTGATTTTACCCGTACTTCTCGCCGGTGGCGGCGGCACCCGGTTATGGCCGCTGTCGCGCCAGGATCGTCCCAAGCAGTTTTTGCGTCTTAATGGCGAGCATTCCTTGTTACAGCAAACGGCGTTGCGTTTTCGTGGTGCGGGCTGTCTGGCGCCTTTGGTGATCTGCAGTGCCGAGCACCGCTTTATGGTGGCGCAGCAGTTGCTGGAGATAGATATGTGTGCCAGTGCCATTATTCTCGAGCCTGAAGGGAAAAATACCGCGCCGGCGGCGGCCTTGGCGGCACTGTGGGCGCAGCAGCACCAGCCGGATGCCAGTCTGTTCTTTGCCCCCGCCGACCATGCCATTGCCAACTTCGAACTCCTCAGCGACAAACTCGGCGAGCTTGACGCCATAGCGCAGCAGCACTTGGTCTTATTTGGGATTACCCCCAGCGAGGCGCAAACCGGTTTTGGCTACATCCGAAAGGGCAAACGTTTTGCTTCGTCTGCAGACTGTACCGAAGGACTCACCGAAGGTTTGTATCGAGTTGCCGGCTTTACCGAAAAGCCCGACCGGGTCACCGCCGAGTATTATCTTCAGCAGGGCCACTATTATTGGAATTCGGGCATGTTGCTGGCCGGTTGCGCCGTGCTTATTGAGCAGTTTCAAGAGCATCGGCCGCAGTTATTGGCCAAAGTGCGTAGTGCCGCAACATTTAGCAGTGATCTGGACTTTACCCGTGTCGATGAACACGCCTGGCAACTGCTGGAAGGGGACTCCCTGGACTATGCGCTGCTTGAGCGCAGTGAGCAGCTGTTGCTTTGTCCGCTACCGCTGCAATGGTTTGATCTCGGCAGCTTTGCACAGCTGTATCAATATCACAGCCGTGACCAGGATGATAATGTGGTGCTCGGCAGCGCGGTGTGCGTCGATAGCCGGGGTAACCTGATCGCCGCCGAAGAACAGCATCTGGTGGCGACCTTAGGCATTGAGGATACGGTGATAGTGCACAGTGGCGACACCATCCTGGTGGCTGCCAAGGCGCATCTGGACGAGATGCCCAAGCTGGTGGCCAAGGTGGCGGCCGAGCATCCGCAGCAACGCCGTTATCACAGGCAAACCTTCCGCCCCTGGGGGCATTACGAAGTGTTGAACGAGGGAGAGCAGTACAAGGTGAAGCGCATAGAGCTGCAAGCGCAGGCGCGCTTGTCCTTGCAGGCGCATCAGCATCGCTCGGAGCATTGGGTGGTGGTCAGTGGCGACGTTTTAGTTCAGGTTGAGCAGCAGGAGCATCGACTCAGCGGTGGCCAGTCCATCTATATACAGGCACAGCAGCGCCATCGCCTGACCAATGTCGGCACTGAGGCGGCGATCATCATCGAGGTGCAAAGCGGCGACTATCTCGGTGAGGACGATATTATCCGCTTTGACGACGATTACGGCCGCTAAGGCACTGCTGCTAGCGCAGCGTTTGGCTGCGCATAAACTTGAGGTATTGCTCCAGGCTTTGCTGCCACAGGTCAAGACCTTCCGCCAAGCCCTCATCTATGGTTTTGCCCTCGAGCAGGCGCCGCTCGATTTTTTTCAACGCCATGCCATAGCGATTAAAGCCCAGTTGCAAGGCGGTACTGGCTTGGCGGTGGAGCAGCTTGATGCACTGCTCCTTATCATTGCCCACCAGTTGCTGACAGCGCAGCAGCTTGTTGCGCGCCGAAAGTACAAACTCATTGTAAATGGAGCTCAGCTCTTGCTCGGCAAAGGTGTTGGCCATAAGCTCGGCGGCGGTTTCATCGTAGAGTACGTCCTTCAGGGCGACGCTGATATTCGGGGTTTGGTTCGATTGTGAGTCGCTGAGCGCCTGTCTCAGCTTTTCCTGCTTAATTGGCTTGCCCACTATGTCCTTGATGCCCAGGGCCAGGTATTCCTTGACTTCATCCGGGCTAAGGCTGGCGGTAAAGGCCAAAATCGGGGTGCGATGATTGCGGTGATCCATGGTTTTGAGTTTGCGGATCACCTCCTGACCGCTGAAGTCCGGCAGGTTCATATCCAAGAGCACGACATCAAAATGATGCTGCTTGAGCAGCTCAATGGCGCTGCGACCGTCGGTGGCCAGTTTGACCCTGTGTTCATCCTCGGCCATAAATTCAATGGCGATTTTCTGGTTCAGTTCTAAATCCTCAACCAACAGTACATCTAAACCGGTGCGGTAATTGTCTGACTTCGGGCGTTTTTCCACCAGGCTGAGCTCACCGACCGTGAGCTTAACGGCGAAGCTAAAGGTACTGCCCTCACCCAGGCGGCTGGTAATATGTAACTGACTGCCAAGATGGGCCAGTAGACGGCTGGTGATCGCCAGCCCCAACCCGGAGCCGCCCTTGAGCTTACCGGCGCTGCTTTGCACATAGGGTTCGGTTAAATACTGGATCTCATCCTCTTCGATGCCCGGCCCAGAGTCGATAACGCTAAAGCTGAGCGTATGTTCCTCCTGACCGCCATGGAGCAGGTCGACCTTGAGGGTGACCTTCCCCTGATCGGTAAATTTAATGGCGTTGCCCACCAGGTTAATGAGAATTTGTCTGAGCTTTTGGTGGTCGCAGTAATAACAGGCCTGCTTTGCCAGATTATAATTAAGCTCAAATTTCACCCCTTTTTGCTCCGCCAGCGGGCTCAGCAACAAGCACAGGTTATTGAGCCAGGTGTGCAACTCCACATCCTCTTCATACAGGGCCTCGTCGCTTTGCTCCAGGCTGGCATATTCCAATACCTTGTCGATCAACAGGGTCAGGGATTCGGCGGAGTTGATAATGGCTTCGCAGTAGGGTTTGTTTTTTGGCGTGCTGGCCTGATTCATGATCAGCTGAGCACTGCCGAGTATGCCGTTTAAAGGGGTGCGGATCTCGTGGCTGATGGTGGATAAAAACATGCCGCGGATCTCTAAATCCTTTTGTGTTTTTGCCGTCAGTTGATTGAGGTTGAGTTCGCGGCGCTCATTACAAAACAGCGCCACGCCGGCGGCAAACAGCATGGGCGCAAGCACGCCCTTTACCAGCAGTGCGGCGCTAAACCAATCGTTATCAAACTGGGTGGTGTGATCGCTGTGGGTCATCACCAGGGCGCGGGCGGCAAATACAAGGAGCGACATGCTTAAGGCGATCAGATACACCAAACTGGCGCTGGGATATTTGCTGCGGCCATAGCGGCTAATGATGTAGAACAGACAGGCGGCTTCGACGAAGCGGTGCAAGTCGATCAGCAGCACCTGGGCGGAAATATCCGCGGCGATAAACATAAAGTAGGTAAAGCTGATAAACAAACAGCCACTGACAAAGATAAAGAAGTAGGTCAGCAGGCCGTTATAGTTGAGGAAGCGATTGATGGCCAAAACATGGATCACCGAGCCGCAAATAAAGAAAAAGTTAGCCAGGGTAATAAAGTGATCGTGTTGTTGTGGTGCTTCGATGGCGGAGATAATAATGCCCACCAGTAAGCACACCGGGTACCACACATACAGGCCGATGCCGACGAAGTTACGATTGGCGCGCCAGGTAATAAAATTGAGCAAGGTCATCACAAAGATGGCCGCGGCGCTGGTATAGAAGAGGGTCGACGTGTCTAGCATCCGTGATATGTATTGGTTATGGGTATTTAGTTTCTACTATACGGAAAAATCTCTGCTTGGCTATGTGTAAGTATCGAGAGGCAATTTATTGCGGATAAGAAAAAGCCGGCATGTCGCCGGCTTTGAGATTAAAAACAGACCCTAACGTAATTCGTTCGGTATATTGGTCTGAGCCCAGGACAACAGCTCGATGCGGTTACGGCATTTGGTTTTACGGAAGGCACTGTAAAGGTGCGTTTTAACCGTATGCGGGCTGATGCTGAGTTGCTCGGCGATCTCTTTGTTCTTCGCACCCTTACTCATTAAGCCAACGATGGCTTTTTCACGCTTGGTGAGTTTAACCGGTTCAATATCGCCCTCGGTCAGCTTGTGTAATGAGTCCTTGTTGAACTGCAGCATGCGATTAAGCACGTTACACATGACGTCACGGCGATACCATAATTGGTTTTCTTGCAATAAACGAATGCCCTTCATCATCACATCGGCGTTATCCGAGGTATAGAACACCCCGCGAATACCGCTTAACAGCGCACGGTTAGCCAATTCAGGGTTTTCATCCAGGTTGAAAAGAACGATATCGCATTCCACCTTAAGATTGACCAAGTGGTGCTTTAAGCGACCCCAGGCATCCTCGTTCGATGTCTCGATAAATAAATAAGCCGTATCCGGTTGCACCTGGCTCACATCGGTGCCTTTGTGGACATCAAAACCTTGGGTGCGCAACAGCGGTGCCAAGACATTCAGGCCGATTTGGTTAATCGGCTCCTGCTCAAGCAGTAAAAATACGGTTCTTACTCATTGGGTGGTTAGCTCATTCAAAACTATTTGCACTATCCTAACACGCTATTCACTTCTTTTGTATTAGGGGGATTAGATTTAATAGTGAAAAAAGATGATTAATGGCTATTTGCTCGACATTTGTAAACAATAGGTTACGAAAGCCCAGAATTAGGCGCCAAAACGCGCCTAATCGCACCATAAAAAAGTATGTGAATAAGTTAATAAGATGATGATTACTATACTTTTAGCTTATCCTGGTATGGAGGCCAGCCCATGGCTTTTCCGGCTAGCATATGGAGGTGGATATGGAACACGGTCTGCCCGCCATGACTGTTGCAGTTCATCACCACGCGATAGCCGTCCTCAGCAAAGCCATGCTCTTTAGCCAGCTTGGCGGCAACCACATGTAAGTGACCGACAATGGCGGCATTTTCCGTGGTCACATCATTAATGGTCGCTATTGGGGTTTTTGGGATAATCAAGACATGAAAGGGAGCCTGAGGATTGATGTCGGTAAAGGCCAGCGCCTGATCGTCCTCGTAAATGATATCGGCGGGGATCTCGCGATTGATAATTTTAGTGAAAATGGTCTCTGTGCTCACGGCGAGCTCCTTAGTTTAACTGTCAGAGTGTCAGTAATGACAAAGAAAAGCATAAGTGTCAAACTGAGAACCAAAGCTTAAATGTAAGGTAGGTACCCCATGTGGAAAAAACTCTCTAGTGCAGCGGCACTGGCTTTGTTGCTAACGCCTTCGGCTTACGCCGAAACTGTGTCCTTTGCGAGCGAAATCATTCCCTTACAGGTGAACGATAAAACCATTTCGCATTCTATTTTTAATACCGTCGACGAGCTTGAGTTGGCTCCGGGTAACTATCGCCTTAAGCTTAAATACAGTGATCTGTACGAAAGCGGCTTTGACGACCACGAGGTGATCGAGTCGGAACCCTTTTGGGTGACCTTAGAGGTGGCTGCTGGGCAGGATTACGAGGTCATTTTCGATAGAGCAGACACGGTGGCCGCCGCTAAACTGTATGCGCAAAGCCCCATAGTGCGTTTACGCGCCGAGGGTCAGCAGTTGGAAGTGCCTATGCCTAAAGCGGCCGCGCCTAGTGTGGTTGCACCCAGCGTAGCCGCCCCAGCGCTGGCAGCACCAACCTTAATGCCTGCCAATATAGCTCCGGCTCCGGCGGTTTCGACCAAGTCGTTACCCGCAGTTGCACCTGCAGTTGCACCCGCAGTTGCACCCGCAGTTGCACCTGCCTCTCAACCCGGTGGCAATGTCAGTGCTGCCGCCATGTTAGAGTTCTGGTGGCAGCAGGCGACGCCAGCACAGCGCCAAGCGTTTTTACAGAAGGTGCAGGCTGATACCAATTCACTTAAATAGCTAATCATTCTAGCGGGCTAAATATCGTGCTCACTGTGTTGGGATTTTTCTATGTAGAATAACTACATAAGAAAAATTCCGCCTTGTTATCACATCATTTATCCAGCGCTATATCTGATCACATACTTAACAGAATTGGTATGAGCAATAAACTCAACTATTTGTTTGCAATAAAAAAGGGTGCATCTAGCACCCTCTTTTATTGCACATCGCTATTAGTTAAATAACGCGTCTATCGTACCTTGCGCCAATGGGTGATAACCCGGACGAGCGCCCTGGTATACTTCATACGCCCAATCGCGCTTGTTGTTTTTGATCAGCGCCTTGTATAGAGGCACGATCAATTTACGACGACCTATGCCGCTCAGGTGTTTGTCCAACGCCGGGTAAATCGCTTCATAGCCATTACCCACCGCCAGCATAAACCAGGCAAAGGCGACTTCCTTGTTGGTTGACGCGGTCAGGTTAAACTGGGTATCCAGCTCTACCATCTTCTCGCCAGCCAGGTCACGTGGCAGGTTGTTGATAAAGTGCAACCACTCATGCACGGTCCAGTTTGCGGTAGGTAATTCGCTGGCTTTTTTGCTGCCAGCTAACCAGGCTTGAGTCTCGGCATCGACCTTGTCAAATACGTCCGAGGTTGGCTGTGGTGCATCGGCAGGTAAACCCGGCTGATGGATCCACTCATTGACCTTCTCCATGCTGACCACACCAGGGTGTTTGTTGATCAGATTCTCTTCCAGGTAGCGCTCAAATTCCGCCGTGGTCACCGACTGGAATGAATAGGCCTTAAAGTAACCCTTCACGAACTCATCAAAGACGTCGCGACCAAACTTTTCTTCTAAATAGATTAGGAACAGCTGACCTTTGGTATAAGGCACAGAGCTAAAAGCGTCGTCCGGATCGCGACCGTTTAGCTCCAGGTTCAAGCGAGTATCCGGCGCCGGGATATCTTTCAGCAGGGCATTTAGGCCGGCGGCATCCAAAGATTGCTCCATGACCGCACGCTCGCGACCGAATACTTCTTCCATGATGCGGTTTTCAACATATGAGGTGAAACCTTCGTTCAGCCATAAATCTTCCCAGGTGGCGTTGGTAACCAGGTTACCTGACCAAGAGTGCGCCAGTTCGTGGGCGATTAGGTTAACCAGGCTCTTATCGCCCGCCACTACGGTCGGGGTGATAAAAGATAAACGCGGGTTTTCCATGCCGCCGAATGGGAAGCTAGGAGGTAGCATGAGTAAGTCGTAGCGACCCCAGGCGTATTCGCCGTACATGACTTCGGTTTTATCGATCATCGCCTGGGTGTCGTTAAACTCAGCCACCGAGGCGTCGAGAATTT
This sequence comes from Pseudoalteromonas sp. T1lg75, assembly GCF_002964705.1. Lineage (GTDB taxonomy): Bacteria > Pseudomonadota > Gammaproteobacteria > Enterobacterales > Alteromonadaceae > Pseudoalteromonas. Next base: position 190,355 of record NZ_PQCD01000005.1, read on the forward strand.
GCGGCTCGGCGAAAATCGCGGTCTGGTGCGACATTTCTTTGTATTCCAGGTTACCGGCACCGATGGCGATCAAATAAGGCGGAATGGCCTGTGGCATATCGAAGAAGTAGTCGCCATCTTTGATAAAGGCACCTGTGTTGTCGGCACTCATTACCGCACGAACATTTTCCGGCGTTTCGATACGAGCACTGTAAGTTACGCGCATGGCGGGCGTGTCTTGTACCGGGATCCAGCTACGGGCGTGAATGGCCTGCGACTGGCTGTACATAAAGGGTTGGGTTTTACTGGCGGTTTGCTCTGGGGTCAGCCATTGCAGGCCAGATGCTTGTGGCAAGCTGTTATAATAAATACGCACCTTAGGTGCCTGTTGCTTAAAGCGAATGGTCAGTTTTGAACCCTTCACATCGTCACGAGCCGCTAAATCAAATTTTGCCTTGTGCCATTTACCTTGCGCATCCTGATAGAGCACGCGGTCGACTTCAAGGTCGCGGGTATCCAGCACCAGGGTACGGGCGGCGTCATTTTTCCAGTTCAGGCTATGCTCAACGAAGCCTTCTAATTGCTTGTCGGCGAAGTCGACATCAAGATCTAAATACAGATGCGTGGAGACCACATCGTCTAGGTTGGCATAGGTGTGCTCGTCGCTGGCCGCCAGGCTGTGCAGGCTTACGCCGCCAAGCGCTAAGGCAAGAGCAAGAGGTTTTAATTTCATAGCATCCTCAGAACGGGTGAAATAAGAAGTGCTTGTTATATCAGATATAGACAATGACTGACAGCTATGTCTGTTCGCTGGCTTGGGGTACACTTAGGGCAAATAGCTAATAGAGATATTTCTTTTGCCTGCATTACAACGCCATCATACCTTTGCGCTGGACGTCCCCTGTCACCAGCTTGTGACCATCACAGACCCGGCACAGCTTTGCGAGTTCGATTACACCCAAGCGTTTTGTGTGCTCGGTGAGGGTAGCAACACCATCTTTACCACGCCCTATCAAGGGACTGTGATGCTGATAGCCAATAAAGGGGTGCGTATTGAGGAGTTGGCGCAAAGCTGGTTGCTACATTGTGCGGCGGGTGAAAACTGGCATGCGCTGGTGGAGAACACTTTGGCTTTGAATATGCCCGGGCTGGAAAACCTGGCACTCATTCCCGGCAATGTTGGCGCCGCGCCGGTGCAGAATATCGGTGCCTATGGGGTCGAGCTGGCGCAGTTTGTCGAATATGTCGAGGGCTATCATATCGCTCGTGGCGAAACCCAGCGGCTCAGTGCCGAACAGTGCCGCTTTGGCTATCGTGATTCCATCTTTAAGCATGAGCTGAAAGGCCAGTTTATTATTACCCAGGTCGGCTTGCGCCTACCTAAACAATGGCAGCCGAATATCAGCTATGGGCCCTTGCAGGGTTTACAGCAGCCCAGCGCCAAGCAGGTGTTTGATGAGGTGGTGGCGGTGCGTCAGGCAAAACTGCCGGATCCCAAGGTACTGGCCAATTGTGGCAGCTTCTTTAAAAACCCCATCCTGCCACGCCCTCAGGTAGCCGCTTTAAAAGAGCAATATCCGCAACTGCCTTGCTATGACGTCGATGCCGAGCAGCAAAAGGTGGCCGCCGGGTGGCTGATAGAGCAGGCCGGACTGAAAGGCTTTCATATTGGTGATATCGCCGTGCATGATAAACAGGCCTTAGTGCTGGTTAATCGTGGTGCAGGCCGGGCTGAAGAATTGTTGGAGATGATCAAGCATATTCAAAGCGTGGTAGCACAGCGTTTCGGCATTGACCTGGAGCATGAGGTGCGATTGATGGGCGAGCTGCAAGAAATTCATGTAGGGACCACTCATGAAGGCGCCTGACGGTAACAAGCTGGCCATACTGCAGGCCTTAAATAAGGGCGAGTTTATTTCCGGGCAAGCCATGGGCGAGCAACTGGGCATTAGCCGTGCCGCCGTGGCCAAGCATATTACGTCCTTGCAGGAAATGGGGCTGGATATTTACAAGGTCAATGGTAAGGGCTATCGCCTCAGTCGACCTTTGAGCCTGCTTAAGCAAGCGGATATCGAGCTGGCCTATCAAGAGTTAGACGGCAGCGGCTGTCATTTTGAAGTACAGCCCATTATCGACTCCACCAACACCGAACTGATGCGCCGGGTGCAAAGCGCCGAGGCAAGCAACAACAGTGTGCTGGTGGCAGAAATGCAGCAGAAAGGTAAGGGGCGGCGCGGCCGCACGTGGCAATCCCCCTTTGCTGCAAACCTTTATTACAGCTATTACTGGCGCTTAGACGATGGCATGCATGCGGCCATGGGGTTGTCCATTGCCGTGGGTCTGGCGGTCTATGACAGTCTAAAGGCCCTCTATGATCTAGAGGTGCAGCTGAAATGGCCAAACGACGTGCTGGTTGATGGCCGCAAACTGGCGGGCGTGCTGGTGGAACTCGATGGTACCGCCGAGGGGCCTTGTCATCTGGTGATCGGTATAGGCCTCAATATTTCCATGCCTCAGGCCGCGGCCGAGCATATCGACCAGCCCTGGTGCGATCTCAACGAGTTCGCCGGTGAGCTGGATAAAAACCAGTTGGTGGCCGTGCTCACCTGCTTTTTACAAAAGCGCCTGGTCCAATATCGCCAAACCGGTCTGCAGGGTATGTATCAGCAGTGGAATAGGGTGCATGCCTTCAGCGGCCAATATGTGGAGCTGAGCTCGGGCACCAATACCTGGCGTGGCATCTGTGAAGGTATCGACGAGCAAGGTGCCGTGGTGCTGCGTGTCGATGGCCAAAGCAAGCGTTACTTTGGCGGTGAAATCAGCTTGCGCGTTAAGTCTACGGGTTAGTCATGAAACTATTAATCGATGCCGGGAATACGGCGCTTAAAATGATGTTGGCCTCGGGCCCCGAAACGGAGCAGGACATTCAGCTACAGCAAGTAGAGCCTGCGGCTCTACCGTGGACACAGATAGACGAAGTAGTTGTTTCTGCGGTAGCGGATTCAGACGCTTTGAACGCAATGGTAAAAGAAGCCGAAGCGCATGGGGTTGGGGTGCGCCGCGCCAAAGTGGCGGCACAGTGGCTACAACTTAGTTGTGCCTATGACAATTATCACACCCTGGGCATCGACCGCTGGCTAGCGGTGATCGCCGGCTACTGTGCTAACCCTAATGGCTACACCTTAGTGGTTGACGCCGGCACGGCGCTGACCCTAGATCTAATCGATGATGCTCATAATCATCTTGGCGGCTATATTCTTCCGGGATTAAGTCTAAGTGAGCACAGCATAGTGAGCCGTGCCGAAAAGGTTTTTACCGTCGATGACCTGGTTGCAGACCCCAAACCGGGGCGTTCAACCCCGGCAGCGGTTAAAAATGGCGCTCTTATCGGTGCCCTCGGTGCCATCGAATATGCGCTGGCGCATCACGGCCGTGGACGAGATGTGCAATTATTGCTCACCGGTGGTGATGGTTTGGCCCTGCATCGGCACCTGAGGCAAGGTGTTTATCGTCCCCATTTAGTGTTCGAAGGCCTGTGGCAATGGCAAAAACAAGGGTGAATTGTTTAAAAAAGCTCTGTTTTGGGTGAATAATGAACGTTCGAACCACAAACCTTAACTTTTTTTAATTTTATAGTTGCATCCCAATAAACCTTACTCTAGAATCTCGCCCCGTACTAAAGCAGTGCCGACTTAGCTCAGTTGGTAGAGCAACTGACTTGTAATCAGTAGGTCATCCGTTCGACTCGGATAGTCGGCACCATTTCCTCATCTTGGAAAGGCTTTAGAAAGAATTTTGCGTGGAGGGGTTCCCGAGCGGCCAAAGGGATCAGACTGTAAATCTGACGGCATTGCCTTCGCTGGTTCGAATCCAGCTCCCTCCACCACTCTAAATTCTTGACGGTTAGAGGTAGTTAAGAACAGGTTCCTAAAAGCGGGCATCGTATAATGGCTATTACCTCAGCCTTCCAAGCTGATGATGCGGGTTCGATTCCCGCTGCCCGCTCCAGTTTTCTGGTGTGCTGATATAGCTCAGTTGGTAGAGCGCACCCTTGGTAAGGGTGAGGTCGGCAGTTCAAATCTGCCTATCAGCACCACACCAGTCCTGTCTGTCCTGAAATACTTCCTTTGATTTGTCTAAAAAATATTCAATAATTGAAGAATTGAATTGATCGTCGTTTTTTGTCGATCGTTTGATATGTAATCTAGATACACAAAAACTGATAGGTTCCGTCATGGCAAAAGAAAAGTTTGAACGCGTAAAACCGCACGTAAACGTTGGTACAATCGGCCACGTTGACCACGGTAAAACAACTCTAACTGCA
>NZ_PQCD01000032.1 GCF_002964705.1 Pseudoalteromonas sp. T1lg75
TGAGGCGTTAAGCTAACCTGTACTAATTACCCGTGAGGCTTAACCATACAACACCAAAATGGTGTGAGACTGTTAAGTTAGAAGTTAGAAGTTAGAAATTAAGACTGAAGTAGACACATTACTTATTACGCTTTCCGAATTTACAATTTTTTCCTGACGACCATAGCGTTTTGGAACCACCTGACCCCATGCCGAACTCAGAAGTGAAACGAAACAGCG